>CAWFZA010000012.1:0-193878 GCA_963820095.1 uncultured Alphaproteobacteria bacterium | reverse complement strand
ACGAAATCGGGGCTGTCCACAGTGACGGTATCTGTTGGAGGAGGCGGATCGGTATCCAACGCCGGGACGATCACAAACGTGGGGTACAACACCTCGGCGGTCGCCATCATGAATGGCGGCACAGTGACGAATTCGGGTCGAATTTTCGCCTCGGGGCGAACTGGACTTGGCGGTCTACACGCTGAATGGGGGGACGGTGACCAACTCCGGAACGCTCCTCGTTTCGGCCGATCGGAGCGCTGGCGTGATTTTCTTCCATGGGGGCGCCGTCGACAACACGGGAACGATCAACGCCACCGGGAGCGGCAACCGGGGCGTTTATTTGGTCAACGGCGGCACGGTCACCAATTCATCGGCAATCACCGCCACGGCGGCTTCTGGCATAGGCGTCGGCTCCAAATTCTCAGGGAACGGTCAACAACCAGAGCGGGGGGACGATCAGCGGGGCTGTCGGCGGCGTCCTGATCGCCAGCGGGACAGGGTCGGTGACCAATGGCGGGCGGATTTTGACCAGCCCGGCCGGCTTTGGCGTCGCCCTCAAGGGAGGGGGCGCCGCGTCGCCAACCAGAGAGGCGGGACGATCAGCGGCGTAGGCGCGGGCGTTTATGTCGGCGGCGGAAGCGCGGCGGCCAACGTGGTGACGAATGCCGGGAGCATCAGCGGGACGGCGGCCAACGGCATGGGGGTCTGCGGTCCCAGGCGGCACGGTGAAAACGAGAGCGGCGGGACGATCACCGGCGCTGCCTTCGGCGTCTTCCTGACGGGTGGGACGAGCACGTTGAACAATGCGGGTGATGTCTATGGCGCCGCCGCTTCGGGCAGCGGGGCCGCCTTGGGCGACGGCGGCACGGTTACCAATACGGAAGATCGGCGGCGGCAGGCGTTGGCGTTCCGCGGCCGGGGGCGCCGGCTCGGCGACGAACTCGGGCGCGATCACGGGGATGTAGTCAAGGAGGGCTCGCCTTCCTCGGCGGCGGCACGGTGACCAACAATAGCGGCGGCGCCATCACGGGCGCGAATTTCGGCGTCTATGTCGGCGGCGGAAGCGCGGCGACCAACCGGGTGACCAACACCGGAACGATCGGCGGCACAGGCGCCAACGGCGTGGGGGTCAGCCTCGGTTCGGGCGGCGCAGTGAACAACCAGAGCGGGGGAACGATCGGGGGCGTGAACGTCGGCATCCAAATCATAGGCGGGAGTGCGGCGACGAATACCGTAACGAACTCCGGAAGCATCAACGCCACGGGCGGCGTGGGTGTGGACCTTCGCTCGGGCGGGATGGCGAACAACCAGAACGGCGGGACGATCGGCGGCGGCGGCGCCGGCGTCTACATCAAGGGGGGCGCCGGCACGGTGACGAATATGGGAACGATTGGCGGGGGAGTGGCCTCGGTCATCTTCGCCGGATCGGGGGCGAACGCACTGACCTTGCAAACGGGCTCCACGCTCAACGGGAACGCCTACGGGAGTGCGGCTTCGGGCGCGAGCAATGCTTTAATCCTTCAAGGACAAGGATCAGCCAACAACAATTTTACTAATTTCAACACACTGACCGCTGACGCCACCGGGACTTGGTCGCTCGGCGGCAATTCGCTTTTCGGCACAACGACCGTCTCGACCGGAACGCTATCGGTGACGGGCTCGCTCACATCCACGACGCTGGTCATCCAGGGGTCGGCTCAGCTGACCGACGCCGGCCAAGTGTTTGTAAACGGAGCCGTGACCAACAGCGGCAATCTCACGATCAACGGGGTCACGATGCATGTGGCCGGCGCGGGTGGCAAGTTCACTCAATTGGCGGGCGGAACGACGACGCTCCTGAACGGCGGCGTGCTCGATCCGCCAAGCATCGACATCAGGGACGGCGTTTTTCGCGGCGGCGGCTCTTTGGTCGGCGATGTCTCGGTGAGCGGGGGGACGCTGACGGCCGGGGATGGGCCGGGCGGCTCGCTCCAAGTCGTCGGCGACTACGAGCAGACGGGCGGGAAGATCGTCTTCGAGATCGACCCCGGTGGGGATGGTGGCTTCCTGGAGACGACCCTGTCCTTCGACCCGAGCTTCAGGATCGGCATTTCCGATACCACGTTCGTCTTCGATTTTATGGCGGGCGCCAACGCGCAGGAATTCATCGCCGACGGTCTCATGAACCTCAACACGTTCCTCGGACTGACTGGCGGCGGCGCCTTCTGCGCCGAATTGAACTGCGGGAGCATGCTGCAGGACATCAGCTTCGCGGACAACGTCCCTGGGCTGACGATCACGGGATTCGATCCCTCCACGGGGGCCATCGATCCCACGATTGACGCTCTGTCGTCGCCAGCGGCGACCCCTGAACCCTCAACTTGGGTGCTGCTCGCTACCGGAATGTTCGGCCTCGGCGGACTCCGGGCGTACCGCCGCCGCAAAAAATGAAACTCGCGGGTTCCGGGCCTTCCGTGGTGGCGTTGAGCCGGCAACGCCGGCGAGCCGGGCGTGACGGTTCGGGAAGTCGCCGGCTTCGGGCGCGTCCGCGAGCCGTCGAGCGGGGGGTCGATGACCGATGAGGCCGAACTGGCAGACCTCGTCGTTGGCTCAACCGTTCTGTTCCGGGAGTTGGGGAGCGTGCAATCGCGGTGGAAGCCGGCCGCAAGTTATATTTAGGCCTCGCCGCCAGGGACAAATCTCCGAACACAGGCCGCCGGATCTCTTGGCCAATCGCTTGACGGTCCGATCGAATAGGAACATCATCGTTAGACTAGTGACATATGTTTTTTCGGCGGAAGTCGATCTCATTGGGGCTGAAGCGGATGTGGGCGCGGGGGCTTTCGAGCGCATTTGCCTTTGGCGAGGGCCTACTCGGCCCGGATGAGCGCAAGGGTTCAATGATGGATCGATCCGGCGACCGCCGGGGTCGGAATGGCTCGACGGAGGAAAGTGTCAGGTTTGCCTGAGACGAGCAAATACAGCGAGGTTATAGCAGGGCAACGAATTGAGGTTATCGGGGATTAATAGCGAGGAGGGTTAGGAGGCGGGCTGGGTTTCTTGCGGCGGATTTTCTGCGGCGTCGGAGGCTGGTTTTGCTCGGGTTTTGGGCCGGCTTGGCTCGTGGCCTTGCGAGGGCTCGCGGTGGGCGGGTCGGCTCCGGGGCGGACTGGACGAGGTTTGAAGGCGAAGTGGCGAACCACCGCCATGTTCGCGGCGCCGTGCCCCTTGCGCAACCGCGACTGGTCCTCGCGGAAATCGACGTCGAGCACCCAGTGCAGCCCGTTCTCGATCCCCCAGTGGCCGCGGATGGCCTTTGCCGCGCATTGGGCGGTCAATGGCCGGGAGCTGATGTAATAGCGCGTCTCGAAGCGGCTGCGATCCTTCAACTCGGCGTGGCACTTGACCCTTATGATGGTGGCCGCCCCGGGCATGCGGAACTCGCCGGCAAACCGCCGTTCTCCGTCAAGCCATTCGACCTGGCGCGCCGCTTCGACGGCGCGCGTCTCGATGCGGCCGTGATCCTTGCCGACCTCCTCGTCGCGGTCGAGAGCGGTCCTGTCGGCGTCAGCGAAGAACAGAGCGAACTCGCCCATGAGCGTCGGCTGATTGGCCTTGACGGCGATCAGGTAGTCGGCGCCGGCGCTCAGGACGGCTTGGGCGATCGCGGCGTTGCAGCCGATGGCGTCGATGGTGACAAGCGCGCTATCGAGGCCGCCCTCCCTGGCCAGACGTTCGAGCAGCGCGGGGATCGCGGTCAGTTCGTTGCTCTTGTCGCGCACCGCCTCCTGCCCCAGCACAAGCCGGCGCGTGGTGGCGAAGGCCGAGACCAGATGCAGGGGCGGCATGTTTTCGGCGCGGTCGTGGCTACGCCGCGACGTCTTGCCGTCGAGGGCCACGAAATCCGGCTGCTCCGGCCACGTCTGCCGGACCCAGGCCGTAAAGCAGGTGGAAAACAGCGCCGGGTTCAGCCGGTTCATCAGGATCGTCAGCCACCGGCCCGTCGGAACCCCATGGTGATAGGGAAGAAACCGTCTCAGGAAATCGAGGTTCTCATCGCCCCAGTCGGCGATCGCCTCGTAATCGTCGCAGTCAGCGACCGTCGCGCACACCGCAAGAAACAGCACCTCAGCCAGCGGATAGGCGACCCGATGAGGCTGACGGGCGTCCTCGATGAGCGAAAAATGATCCAGAAGTCGGCGAAGCGGCGACCGCTCCTCAAACCCACCCAGCGACAAGTCCATGCAGCGGCCTCCGAATCAGCCGCCCCATCGAGTCCCCTTTTCCATCAACCGTAAACCGACATTAACCTGACTTCCTTGCCCTGGAGGTTATAGGCGACGACTGATGACCAGACGTAGGCTGTGAAGTGGTCGAGCCCGCGCCAGAGACAACGCGCCAGACCGTAGGCGCGCTTCAGGCACGAGATGTCGGACTCGATGCCGGCCCGGAAGTTGCGCAGCTTGCGATAGACCCAGTTGCTTTTGACCATGTCCGCGATGCGCAGGCCGGCTTTCTTGTGAAAGGCCACGTCTTGGACGCCGAGGGCCTTCGCCTGGGCAAGGTTGTCGCGGCTTGCGAAACCACCATCGGCGGCGGTCTGGCGGGGCGCCCCGCCATAGAACGCGATATGGCGTTTGAGCATGGGCAAGAACCGTTCGCTGTCCGCTGGATTGCCGGCTTCGATCACCAGGTCGAGGGTCAAGCCGCTTCGACCGGTGGTCAGGTTGAGCTTGTGACCGTATTGAACGTCGCGAGCGCCCTTGACGATGATATCGGCGTGCGGCTCGAACAGGCTGACGATCTTCTCGTTGGCGGCGACCGCCTCGCCATGAAGGACGCGACGCTCGGTCTGCGCGATGATCCGCTCGATCAGCGGACGGTAGTGGCCGAACTCGGCTTGCCACGGCGCGGCGGCCATCGGGTCCGCCGCTCGCCACAACTGCGCCGCGGCCTGATTGGCGTAGGCCAAGGTCGAGCGGGCCTGCGCGATCAATTCCCGATAATGCTGGACCCGTTTCAGTCGATCGCGGGCGTATTCGATCGCGCGCGCCCGCTTCTTCGCCGCGCGCCGATGATTGCGCCACTCGAGACCACCGATCAGGGCGTCGGCCGTCTGCAACAGCCGCACCAACACATGGACCCCATCCCAGAGAAGACTGCTGTCACTGGGGTCATGCATGAGAGCGGCGGTGACGGTGCTGTCGAGCCGCACGACCTTGCCGGTTTCGACTTTCTCCTGACGCGCGCTGGCAAGCAGAGTTCGATTGATCGCCTCCCAGGTCTCGGCGCGAACGGCGCTGATCGTCCTGTGCAGCGCCGACTTCTTCGGCGTCCAGGACAGCGGCAGCCGCGCGAAGGCTCGAAACGAAGCCGAGTCTTCGAGATGAAACGCCAGCTCCTCGTAGCTCAGTTGGCGATGCTGCTTGAGAAGCGCACAGCGCAGGACCAACTCGGCCGGCAGGCCTTCGCGCCCGGTCTCCTTGACGCCGTGCCGACGCAGATCCCCACCCCCAGCTCGATAAGTTCGCGATGCTCGTCCAGCCACTGCGACATCGCCTTCAACTCGCGGCCGATCTCGTGCGCGGCGAAGAGATCGAATAGGCTGGCCTGGACGGCGCGTTCCTGACGCATTGCCGGCTCCGGCGGTGACGGTTTGCTTTTAGACTCAGTGGCTTGATCCAAAAGCTTAGCCGAAACCGCCGGGCCTCGCACTTATCAAAATGGCGATTCAACTAACAAATTCAACAGCTTGATGCCTATGGACGCGCACCAGTCTAAGCGCGTGAGGCAGCATGGGGCCATCGTGGAGGAGATGAGGAATTGCGACCCGTCAGAGCCCTTCTGGCAGCTTTTGCCCGCCAGCTGGCGTGATTGCCCGCTGCTGCTCGTATCTCTCCTACGAACCAAACCTAGATTGTGCGGGCTAGGTGCATTCCGGGCTTGCTTTGGCCGCAGACATCGACAGACTAACCGTCGTGCCGTTCTGCTTGAGGAGTTCGTTGGGGCGGTGCAGATGATTGAGTTTCGGACCTTCTTCATTGGAATTGCAGCACTGATCGGGATGGCGCCGCTGCCTGCACAAGCTGATGTCGACAGTTTCCAGACACCCTCTCACAACATTGAGTGCACCGTCGGCATGGATTTCAATACCCCGTCCGACATCCAGTGTACCGGTGAGCGGATCCGGGACAAGATCGCCGCATCGAAGAGGAAGGGCATCTGGATGGGGGGCGTGGTTCCGCTCGGCTATCGGATCGAGAACCGGGCGCTCCATGTGGTCGAGGAGCATGCCGTGTTCGTGCGCGATCTCTATCGCCGTTATCTCGAGATCGGCAGCGTCGTGCGGCTGAAGGCTATTCTCGACCTCGATGACGCCCGATCGCCATTGCGGACCGACGGGACGGGCAAGGCCATAGGCGGCGGGCTCATCAGTCGGGGCCATCTCTACAAGATCCTATCGAACCCGATCTACCTTGGGCGGCTGACACACAAGGGCCAAGTTCACGATGGTCTTCACGATCCCATCGTTGATCAGGAGACCTGGCACCGGGTGCAGCGGTTGTTTACGGAGCGTGCTCAGCGCACGGCAGGCAATTGCCAGAACTCAGACGCACTCCTCGCCGGCAAGCTGTTCGATGACCGCGGCAACCGGATGAGCCCGAGCCACGCGGCCAAGGGCGGACGACGATGGCGCTACTATGTTTCGCAGGCGATCCTCCAGGGACGGAAACACGAGGCGGGATCCGTCGCCCGGGCGCCAGCGCTGGAGATCGAAGCGAGGGTCGCCGAGGCGGTGCGCGCGGCCTCGCCCGCTTCCAATCAGCAAGGTCGGCGGGAACTGCATCAGCCGAGGGCGAGCGGCCGCGGCGCGTCAACCAATTCTCCAGCGGCGCCCTCGACCGACTACGATGCAACCCTACGCGCCGCCATCGAGCGCGTGGTCGTGTCTCGAACGACGATCGAGATCGAGCTAGCCGAGGGGATGGCGAGTGACGATCAGAATCGCATCCTGATCATCCCCTGGACGCCGCCGTCGCCCCACCGGCGCCGCGAGATCATCCAAGGCGAGGGCGACAGACCCTCCGCCACGCGCCCGATGAGAACCGAAGCGCGCGCGGTCCTCACTGACGCGCTTCGCGACGCTCATCGCTGGCTCGACGAACTGACCACCAGTCCCAACCTAAACATCGAATCGCTCGCCGCGCGCGAAGGCAAAACTGAACGTTGGATCCGCCGAACCATCTCGCTCGCTTTCCTTTGCCCCGACCTTGCCAAAGCGGCGATCGACGGTCGACTGCCTCGCGGCTTTGGGGTCAAGCGCCTGATGGACCTTCCAATGGCGTGGCCTGACCAATGGTCGGCGCTTGGGGCTAAGGGCGCCCGCCGAACGCTGATTGCAATCCGAACCTTTCGCGATCTCGCTGATCAGTCCAGCCGCGCAGTCGGGAACCCAAAATTCGGCGTCGGAGACTCATTTCCGCGTTCGCCGGCCAAGGCCCGTCGTCCCAGCAGAATAGACCCCGCAGACCATTGGCTTCCGCGCTAACGCACTAAATAGTCGAGGGATTGTGGGCGCCGGGAACCCAGGGCGGTTCGCGGCGA
Source organism: uncultured Alphaproteobacteria bacterium (assembly GCA_963820095.1). GTDB lineage: Bacteria > Pseudomonadota > Alphaproteobacteria > Rhizobiales > Beijerinckiaceae > Roseiarcus. The sequence continues at coordinate 186,312 of CAWFZA010000012.1, read as the reverse complement.
CTTCCTGGTGGAGCTGAGGGGATTCGAACCCCTGACCTCTGCAGTGCGATTGCAGCGCTCTCCCAACTGAGCTACAGCCCCGACGCGCGGGGGTGTTTACGTGCGCGTCCGATCTGTGTCAACGACATCGGCGCAGGCGGTCGGGGCTTCTCCGCTTCAAGGGCGCCCCTCGAAGCTTGGGAGAATTCATGCGCGCGATCCTCGACATCGTGATGGTTATCCTCAATCTCTACACCTGGGTGATCATCGCTGGCGCCATTCTCTCCTGGCTGATTGCATTCGGCGTGGTCAACATCCGCAACGATTTCGTGCGCGCGGTCTGGAATCTCTTCCTGGCGCTCACGGAGCCTTTCCTGCGTCCGATCCGCAACTTTCTGCCCAATACCGGCGGCGTCGACATTTCGCCGATCATCCTTTTGCTCGCCGTCATGCTGATCGAGAGGATCATCGTCTATTACGTCTATCCCAACGTCTTCTGACTTGGACATGCCGGCTCGTTACGCGCCCAAGACCGCGGCGGGCCGGTTTTTCGAAGATTTTCGCCTTGAGCAAACCATCCGCCATGCGACGCCGCGCACGCTCACCAGCGGCGACGCCTCGCTCTATTCCGCGCTGACCGGAGCGCGCTTCGCGCCGCAAAGCGCCGACACCTTCGCCCGCGCCATCGGCTATCCGGAAAGCCCGATCGACGATCTGCTCGCTTTCCATGTCGTATTCGGCAAGACGGTGGCCGACGTGTCGTTGAACGCGGTCGCCAATCTCGGCTATGCCGATTGCCGGTTCCTGAAGCCGGTTTTTGCCGGCGATACGCTCTCGGCCGTTTCGCAGGTGATCGGGCTCAAGGAGAACTCGAGCCGGCAGACTGGCGTGGTCCACGTGCGCTCTCAGGGCTTCAATCAGCGAGGCGAGACAGTCATCGACTATGTGCGCTGGGTGATGGTCAGAAAGCGCGACGCTGGCTCGGACGCGCCCGAGACCCATGTTCCCAAACTGCCCGAGGCGGTCAGCGTCGTTGATCTCGGCGCAGCCTGCCCGCGCATCGATCGCGCCGCATTCGACGAGGGGCTCAGCGGCTCCCCTCATCGGTTCGAGGACTATTGCGCCGGCGAGCGGATCGATCATGTCGACGGAGTCACGGTCGAGGAGGCAGAACACCAGACGGCGACCCGGCTCTACCAGAATACGGCGAGAGTGCATTTCAACCAGTTCAGCGAGGGGCATGGGCGTTTTGGACGCCGCCTCGTTTATGGCGGGCATGTCATTTCCCTCGCCCGAGCCTTGAGCTTCAACGGTCTCGCCAACGCCTTTCATATTGCGGCGATCAACGGCGGCCGGCATGTCGCGCCGCTCTTCGCCGGTGACACGGTATTCGCCTGGAGCGAGATTATCGAGGCCGCGGCGCTGCCTGGCCGCGACGATGTCGGCGCGCTCCGAGTGTGCACGATCGCGACCAAGAACCGTCCTTGCGCCGACTTTCCCTGGCGCGAGGACGAGGGCTACGAACCCCATGTCGTGCTCGAGCTTGACTACTGGGCGCTTGCGCCGCGGCGGCCCTGACCCATGCGCTTGCCGGCGGACGCTGTTCTTCTCATCATTGACGCCCAGGCCATCGGGGACCAGCGTCCCGGCGCTAGCGATGCTCTCGAGGTTGAAACGAACATCGCCGCGCTCGTCGCTGCCTGGCGGGCGGAGGCTTTGCCGCTTGCTCACGTTGGACGGCGACCGCCCGGCTCTCCTCTCGCGCCGCTCGACGGTGAGATGGTTATCGTTCGTACAGGGGCGAGCGCCTTCTTCGGCTCCGACCTCGAAGCCAGGCTCGACGAAGTCGGCGCGACGACGCTGGTCCTTTGCGGCGCGCTCGGGACCCATGCGCTCGAAGCGTCGGCCCGGCACGCGGCCGACCTCGGCTATCAGCTGTTTGTTGTCGCCGACGCGTGCCGGGCGGTCGACACGGCCGATCTCACGGGCCGGCTGTGGTCGGCTGAGGAGGTAAGAGCGCTGGCGCTGGCTCATCTCAGGGGCGAGACCGCGACTATCGTCGATGTCGCGACGACGCTCCGCGCCGCGGCGACCGCCAAGGCGCGCCAGCGGCATGCGGCGCGAAGGGCCTGACGGCGATCGCTACGAATTCAGAAGCGCGCACAAAGTTACGCTGTAGAACGAATTAAGCGACCTAAGTGCGCTTTGCGCAACATTTTTCAGCCGTTGCCCCGGAGTCCAGGTGGCGGGCGCGGCTCATGCCGTACCCGCTTCATCGTCCCTTGACGGCGCGGGACGCCGCAGCGGATGCTCGACGACCGGAGGGTGGCCGGGCGCGCCTCGGGCCGAAGCGTGAATCGACGCCGACACAGGCTCGAACGCCGGCCAGTCGAACCCTTGTCGATCCGGACCTTACCAATTCGTGTTGACACAGTCTCGTTCTGTAGGTAATCCAGGTTGTCCCCTAAGGGGACATTTAAAAGTTTGTTCCACTTTTCACATCGGGGGTTGACATGAAAGCTCTTCTACTCGCGACGACGGTTGCGTCGTTCGCTTTGGCCACAAGCGCCGAGGCGGCGTCGTGGACTTTTGGCAATCTGATCATCACGCAGGTCTCGCCGGAAAATCCCTCAACGTTCAATAACCTTCCAACCGGACCGACAGGGTTCCTCGAGAATTCGTCGGTGTGCGATTCCGCCTATTGCGGCGCAATCCAGCTTTCCAGCGACGGCGGCGTTGCGAACGGCTCGTCCGGCATCTCCGCCGCGCCGGCCGGCGACACCTCGAACTACCTCTGGGGGGTGAACGGCATAAATCCCCTCGGCTTCAACGGCGCCGAAGTCATCTTCAACCCCGCGGTCGGGAGCACGTATCCGAACTCCTTCAATATCTACTGGGGCTCGATCGACGCTTTGATGACGAACCCCGATGGGACGCCTCGTTATGACAACACGCTGAGTGTGCATACCCTGGCGAACACCGTGGACAGCGTCACCGGCTCGGACCTGGCGGCGGTCGGGGTCTTTGGCGTCAATGGATTTGGCAGTCGGACCAGCGCCAACGACAATCAGTGGTTCAATATATGGGACACCGCCGGGCCGATCGTCTTCTTCACCGCCAGCTCGACGCAAAACGCGTTCGAGTTCGACATGGGCTCAAGCGTGCCTGAGCCCTCGACCTGGGCGATGATGGCGCTCGGGTTCGCCGGCTTGGGTTACGCCGCGTTCCGCCGCGGCGGTAGGGCGCGCGCCCTGGTGGCATAGCTTTAGGTTCAGACGGAAGCATTAAAGGCCGCCCACGGGCGGCCTTTCTTTTGTGGGCTCCCTGAAACACATGTCAGCTCGCGGCCCATGGGCTTCCTGTTGCGTCTGGTCGAGGACGCCGTCGCGGGAACCCGGCGACCGACCAAACGACCGACCCGTCTGTGAGACAGTCGACGACGAAACATCAGCAATTGGCGCACTGCGATCGCGCGCGGGATCCTTTGCACGGCAAGACTCTGCCGAAGTCCCCGGCGCAAGCAGCCGACGTGGGTTTCGACCTTAACGCAACAAGCCACGCGATGTTGGCCCCCACCGGCGAGATGCGGAACAGGCCCGATTTTTTTGTGTTTGCCCCACCAACCATCGCCGCGCCTGAAAAGCAACGCGCCGACTTCGTTTGCCAAGACCCAAGCGATCACGCGTTCGTTACTGAGCGCTTTCCGATTCCGCCCCGAATAAATCTGGGCGCCCGGTGTTCTCTCGCAGTCGAAACAGGCGGATCGCGACTTTGGCGCAATGGAATAATGGACGGTCTGCATAAGACCGGCCCGGCGAGCCGCTTTGTTCTCCGAAACACAGGGGAATGCTGCAATGAGCAAGTCATCGTCTCAAGCTTTCATATTGACGACCGTCGCCCTCGGCGCGTTATGCGCCGGCGCCGGGACCGCGCAAGCGCAATTCAGGCAGACCGACCTGGTTTCCGACATCCCAGGGCTCGCGACCCTGACGGACTCGAACCTGGTCAACACATGGGGCGTGGCCGCATTTTCGGGTGGATCTCCCTTTTGGATCAATAATCAGAGCACGGGCACATCAAGTCTCTTCTCAGTCTCCGGCAGCACTGGCGTCGCGCCGGTGAACCTTCCTTTCGGGACGAACTTTGTGAACGTGCCCGGAGGGGGCGTACCCAGCGGACCCACCGGGATCGTCGCAAACGGCACATCTTCCTTTCAGATTGGCGGCCCGGGCAATATGGCGCCCTCATTATTCATTTTCGCCAATCTGAACGGTTCAATCTCGGCGTGGAACGGTTCTACGGGTCCCACAGCAACCGTCGTATCGCCGCCATCGAGCTCCGCCCTTTACACCGGATTGACGATCACAAGCAGCTCAAATCCGACTCCAATGCTCTTCGCCGCCAATGGAGCGACCGGCGCCATTGACGTTTTCAATGGCTCCTTCGGTTCGGGCAGCGTCCCGGGCGGATTCCTCAATCCGACCTTGCCCGCCGGGTTTGTTCCCTTCAATGTCGAGGATATGGGCGGCAAGGTCTACGTGACCTACGCGCCAGCCGGACGCGACGCGCAGCTAAACGCGACGGCGGGCGAGGGATGGGTGTCCGTTTTTGACGAAAACGGCAACCTGCTGCAGAACTTGGTACAGGGCAGTGCGCTCGCGGCGCCATGGGGCATGGCCATTGCGCCCGTCGGTTTCGGCGCATTCGGCGGCGACTTGCTGGTCGGAAACTTCAGCTCCGTCGACAGTGGAATCAATGCCTTCAATCTGACGACGGGAGCCCTGGTCGGCTCGATCGATGTCGATCCCGGCCCCGGCCAGACGCCGGGCGGACTTTGGGATCTGATGTTCGGCGGTGGGGGTCCGACCGGCGACCCGATGACCCTCTACTTCACCGATGGCATTGACGGCGAGACGCATGGCTTGTTCGGCGCGATAACCGTCCCCGAGCCGTCCACGTGGGCCATGATGCTGGCCGGGTTTGGCTCGCTCGCTCTGTTCGCGGCGCGCCGACGCCGAGCCACCGCCATCGTCTGAGGGAAAGGCAAGAAAGGAACCGCCCGACACCTGGCGGTTCTTTTTCTTGCGGCCGCAGTGAAACCATAACCGGATGCGGACGTATAATAGGAATCGCGTCCGAGCATCCGCGGAGATCTCGGCGGACTCGCTTTTCGGATGGGAGACCGCCTGATGTCGAGATTTGAATGCGACCGTCGCGCCGCGATTGTGGCTTGCGGCGCGCTTGCCCTTGGTGCGGCAATGAGAAGCGGGGCGGCGCTGGCGCAGTCGCGCGTCGCGGTCCGCAACATCGTGGTCGATGTTACGCCGCTGCGCGCGATCGCGGGGGACCCGACGGCGACCTGGGTCGAGCAGGAGCTGCCGCGGCAGCTCGCTGAGGCGCTGTCCGGTCGCCTGGCGCCGAAAGACGGCGCGTTGGTCGTCCGGGTAGACTCTCTCACTCTCGGGCCGAACAAGGACAGCAGGGCCTGGGACAACATTAGCGGCGTCGCGACAGTCGCGGGCGTTGAGCGGCCCGTGCGGGCGACATCGAGATATTGGGTTTCGGCGATGGATGCGGCGACGATTGCGCAATCCAATCATGTCCGTGTTTCGGCGGCGGTGCAGGCCCTGGCGTTCTGGATCGCCAGGGATCTTTGATCCCCTGCCGAGACCATCGCCGCGCACGGGTTCACACCCGCCTCGCCCCATACATTTGGTAGCGACTGTGGGCTGAGAGACCGCCCCTATCGGCGCCCTTCGTCCGCGCCGGCCTATTCCGCGGCTTGCGCAGGCTCCCATTCCCGCTCGCGCTGCGGGCGCTTCGCACCGGGCGCCGGGGGCCTGCCTTTCTTCGATCCCGACAGCCAGCGCGACAGCCTATCCAGATAAAGATAGATGACCGGGGTCGTGAATAGGGTCAGCGCCTGACTCACGATCAGGCCGCCGACCATCGTGTAGCCGAGCGGCTGGCGCATTTCCGAGCCGGTGCCGTGACTCAGCATCAAGGGCACGCCGCCAAGCAAAGCGGCCATGGTCGTCATCATGATCGGACGGAAGCGCATCAGCGCCGCCTTGCGGATCGCCTCGACCGGCGTAAGCCCGTCCTCGCGCTCGGCGGAGATCGCGAAGTCGACCATCATGATGCCGTTCTTCTTCACGATGCCGATCAGCAGGATGGCGCCGATCAGGGCGACGAGGCTGAATTCGTAGCCAAACAGCATGAGCGTGGCGAGGGCGCCGAGGCCCGCCGACGGCAGCGTCGACAGGATGGTCAGCGGGTGAATGAAGCTCTCATAGAGCACGCCGAGGATCAGATAGACGCAGACCAGCGCCGCGAGGATGAGCAGCGGCACACTGGTCAGCGAATCCTGGAACGCCTGCGCGTTGCCCTGGAAGGTCGCCGTCAGGCCCGTCGGCAGTTGGAGCTGTTGCATCGCCTGCTGAACCGCCTCGGTGGCCTGGCCAAGCGCCACGCCTTGCGCGAGGTTGAAGCTGATGGTGATGGCGGGGAATTGTCCCTGGTGGCTGATCGACAGCGGCGCGACCGGAGCCGTCGTCCATTTGGCGAAAGCGCTGACGGGCACCATCTGATTGGTCGTCGGCGAGCGGATGTAGATCTTGTCGAGGGTCGCCGGATCACCCAGAAGCTGCGGCAACACTTCCAGGATCACATAATAGGTGTTCACCTGGGTGAAATATTGCGTCACCTGCCGTTGGCCAAAGGCGTCGTACAGCGTGTCGTCGATGAGCTGCGGCTGGATGCCGTAGCGCGAGGCCATGTCGCGATCGATCTTGAGGGTTAGCGTCGTGCCCGAGCTCTGCTGATCCGTCGCAACGTCGCGCAATTGCGGCAGCGATTTCAGCTTGTCGAGAATCTTCGCCGCCCAGGCGTTGAGCTCCTCGAAATTGGCGTCCTGAAGCGTGTACTGGAACTGCGTTTTGGTGAAGTGCCCTCCGACCGTGACGTCCTGCGCCGCCTGCAAATAGACGCGCATGCCCGGCACCTGAGCGAGCTTCGGACGCAATCGGGCGATCACGTCGAACACACTGACGTCGCGATCGTCGCGCGGCTTGAGCGTGATGAACATGCGGCCGTTGTTTTGCGCCGAATTGCCGACGCCGGACCCAATTCCCATCGCCATTGTGTCGACGGCCGGATCGGCAAGCACGATCCGACCCACTTCCTGCTGCAGGCGATACATGACGTGGAACGAGACGTCCTGTCCGGCCTCGGTCGTCCCGAACAGAATGCCGGTGTCCTGCTGCGGAAAGAATCCTTTGGGAATGACGACGAACAGATAGCCGGTGGCGATCACTGTGCCGATGAAGATGAGCAGCGTGGGAAAGCGATGGCGCAGCACAAAATCGACGCCGCGCTCGTAGCCGCTGGCGAGCGCGACGAAGCCCTTCTCGCTCAGTTTATAGATGCGGCCGTGCCGCTGCTGATCGCGGCTCTTGAGAAAACGCGACGCCATCATCGGGGTCAGCGTCAGAGAGACGAAGGCCGAGACGAAGATCGTCATCGCGATCGTGACCGAGAATTCGCGGAACAGGCGCCCGATGATGCCGCTCATCATCAGGAGCGGAATCAGGACCGCGACCAGCGAGACGGAGATCGATATGATGGTGAAGCCAATCTCGGCAGAGCCTTTGAGCGCCGCCTGAAACGGCTCTTCGCCCTCTTCGATGTGGCGCGTGATGTTCTCGAGCATCACGATCGCGTCGTCGACGACGAAGCCGACGGAGATGGTGAAGGCCATCAGCGACAGGTTGTCGAGGCTGTAGCCCGCGACCCACATGAGGGCGCAGGCGCCCAGGAGCGCCAGCGGCACCGTCACGCTGGGAATGATCGTCGCCCAGACGCTGCGCAGAAAGATGAAGATCACCATCACCACGAGCGCGATGGTGAGCGCAAGCGTGATCTCGACGTCATGGACGGAAGCGCGAATGGTGGTGGTTCGATCGGAGAGAATGCTGACGTGTATGGTCGGCGGGATCGAAGCCTGCAGCGTCTTCAGAGTGCTTTTGATCGCCTCGACGGTGGTGATGACGTTCGCGCCGGGAATCTTGAACACCACCAGAAAGACGCTCGGCTTGCCGTTGCTCCAGGCGGCTTGCGTCGAGTCCTGCGGCCCCGCGACCGCCTGGCCAACGTCGCGCACGCGCACCGGCGCCCCATTGCGATAGGCGATGATGACGTTGTTCCAGTCCTTAGCCTGGGTCAGCTGGTCGTTCGCCTGGATGGTGAAGGTCTGCTTCGGACCGATCAGCGCGCCCTTGGGGCTGTCGACGGTCGCGATGCCGATCTGCGCCCGCACATCCTCGAGCTGAAGTCCCTTTTCGACCAGCTTGGCCGGATCAATCTGGATCCGTATGGCGGGCGTCTGCTGGCCGCCGACGCGCACGAGCGAGACGCCCGAGATCTGGCTGAGATGCTGGGCGAGGATATTTTCGGCGGCGTCGTCGACGTCGATAACCGGCGCGACATCCGACTGAACGGACAGGATGAGGATTGGCGTGTCGGAGGGGTTGACCTTGCGATAGGTGGGGACTCGGCAAATCCTTTGGCAGTTGCCCGGCGGCGGCGTTGATCGCGGCCTGGATGTCGTTGGCGGCGGCGTCGATATTGCGGTTGAGATCGAACTGGACGGTGATCGCCGTCACGCCGAGCGCGCTCGTCGAGGTCATCTGCGAGACGCCCGGAATCTGCGCGATCTGCCGTTCGAGCGGCTGGGCGACCGAGGTCGCCATCGTGTCCGGAGAAGCGCCCGGCAGCGAAGCCGAGACGGTGATGGTCGGGAAGTCGACCTGGGGCAGGGGCGCGACCGGCAGTGACGGAAAGGCGACCAGGCCGACCAGAAGCACCGCGACCATGATCAGCGTGGTCGCGATCGGACGGTGAATGAAGGGGGCGGAGAGGCCCTTGTACATGGGCTTAAGTTCCGCTCCCCGTGTCGATCGAGACGATCGACCCGGGCTGAAGCAGGAACTGACCCGACGTCACCACCCGGTCGCCATCCTTCAGGCCATCGGAAATGACGGCCGTCTTCGTGTCCTGGTGAGCGATCTTCACCTGACGCACCTGGGCGTGGTTCTGATCGTCTATGATAAACACATAGAGCCCGTTTTGGCCATGTTGCACCACTTCAGAGGGGACAACCAAGACGTCCTTCTCCACGCCGAGCTGCAATCCTGTGGTCACCGCCAGCCCCGGCCAAAGCGCATCGTCCTTGTTGTCGTACTCGGCCTTGAGCCGAATTGTGCCGGTGGCGAGATCGACCTGATTGTCGCTAATCAAAAGGCGCGCAGTCGCAAGATTGTGGCCCTCCGCGTCCATCACCGCGACTTTTGGGGAGCCGGAGGCCAACTCCTGGTTGATCCGCGCCACGTACTCCTGCGGCTCGGCGAAGATCACGGAGATCGGCTGCAATTGTGCAATCGAGACGATACCGGTCTGTTGCCCCGCGCTAACGAGATTGCCCTCGTCGATAAGGCGGAACCCGGCGCGGCCGGAGATCGGCGCCTTGATGGTCGTATAGTCAAGCTGCGTCCTCGCCGCGTCGATCGCCGCGGCGTCGGCGGCGATCGAGGCGGTCAGCTGGAGCACCATGGCGTTCTGCGTGTCGAGTTGCTGCTTGGTCGCGAAGTCCTGCTTGGCGAGCGTGGCGAAGCGCGTGAGATCGAGCTTCGCGTTGGCTAGATTGGCCTCGTCCTGCGATTTCTTGGCGACGGCCTGGTCGAGCGCGGCCTGAAATGGCCTTGCGTCGATTTGGGCCAGAAGATCGCCCCGCTTAACCATCTGGCCTTCGTTGAACGCGATCTTCATGATCTGGCCGTCAACCCGGGCGCGGACCAGAACTGTATTGTAGGCTTGGACTTGCCCGATGCTCTGCAGGACGACCGGAAAATCCGCCCGCCTGACTGGCGTTACGGTGACAACAATCGGCGCGGGGCCGGTCGGTTGTGTCGGCTGGGGTTGTCCTTGGGCCGAAGCGGTCTGAGGGGCCGAGGTCCAGATCTTGTTGTGCAACTGATGGGCGAGCCGGCCTGTGGCCGGAACCCAGCGGTCTGCCGTGTCGGGCGCGTAAACGCCATAGGCGGCGACGGCGACGCACGCCAATACGGCGATCCACACCAACCGAGTGAATCTCATCGCCCGAAAGCCTTTCTTCCCCCAGCAACGCGCCGGCAAAGCGTCTTCGCTCAACGGGCGCACGCGGCGGCGGCGCCGCGCCTCCCCGGCGCGCGGCGTGTTTTAGGCGCCGGTTCTCGTGGGATTATGGGCCCATAACATTTTTTTGGCGGCCCGGAGCGTCATCAACCAAATTTGACCGACCTCAGCTCCTTTTCTGCCGGTCCGCTCCGTCCAAGCCTAATACAATCTAAAACGAGACATTCTGGGGAATGAAGGCTTTAATCTGAGCCGCTGGGACAAAATACTTGGCAATGTCTCTCGTATGCGCCGGAGCGCCTATTCTCAACGGTTGCTGCGTGATCGAAATCTTGCGGCTTATGATACCCAGGAGACACAGATCTGCGGCGTCAAATACACCCGAGCCGGAATTCCCGGTTGTGGCGACATCGGCGATGGCGGTGCCGAATCGCCCACGCAGACCGGCTGGAATCGCCTGGGGCGGCAAAACACGAGAAGGAGCTATTCCTTCGGGAATGGCGACTATAACCCTTTCGCCAGCATAGGGCGGGTGCGGACAGAGGGGAGTCCGGCGCATCTGCAGGCGGACTGGAAGCTTCGTTCCATCGATCGATAGAAGCGTCAGATCCACACTGTCGAGACTGCCTTCCTTGACGAGCGAGGCGGGCATGTCCTGTCCTGCAATGACGACATGGGGCTTTGTTTGCGCGAAGTCTCCGGCCACATGCGCGGCTGTCAGAATGAGGCCGTTGCCCAGGTAGACACCGTAGCCCGGCCATGCCTGCTGCGGCGTACGGTTGATATGCGCGGTGAGCGTTCTGAGGTCGCCACGGTCCGATTGCGCCTGGCCCAGGGTCGCCGTGAGCGTCACCGCCAATAACGCGCAACAGAGGCCGAAGACATTCGTCGCGGCCGATATCGACCTACGTCGGTCCCTGCGCGCCGCGGGCTTCAGGACAGTGGGCGCGGCTCGAATGAGGAAAAGGCAAATCGAAGTGGACCTCAAGCAAACATTTAGAATCTGGCCGACTGGAGGAGCGTGTGGATCGGTTCGGCGACGATATTCCAGCCTCGGCCCAAAAGCGAGGAGAAGAGACGAAACAAGCAGAGGAGCTCGATCAACGCCGCAAAAATGACATTGAGAAATGTAGATCCTCGCGGGCTTCGCAGTCCCACCTCGTCGCGCATCATGTGGTCGTAGGGAATCTTCTGAACATAGGAGGATGTCCTTCCAAGAAATGAGAATACCGTCAGACCAAAATACTGCAGTCGGCCTGAGATAAGGAATATGAAGGAATATAATAACCCGATTGTCGCCACGATAATTTCCGTGTTGCGATCGTGGATCATATCGAGAACAAACCACGTCGCGGCCAGTATAACCAGCCCGGCGACAAGTCGGAACAGGACCACCAGCGCGCTAAACATGGGAGCACCAGTTTGTGTTCATATTCTTATTAATCAAACCGCCGGTGGCGACAGGACAATCCCATAGCCCGGCAAGATTTGCTTGTCCAGACGCGGGAGCCTGGATGGACAAAATTTCCGACGGCCCAAGCGCTTCTGCTGGTTGGAGAATTGGGCGCGCCATCGTGGCGTCAAGCAGGCTTTCCCGCCGGACGGCTTGTCTTGGATCGAGATTGGCTTACACTGCGCCTCGTCATTGCGGCGGCGGCCGACGCCCGCCGCGGTTCGCGGGGCCATGCGAACGCCTGACGGCAGCGGTAGGCGGTTTACCATTGTCGCTGATCTATCCAACTAGGGATCGCGGATGTGCGAAGACCAGCGTTATGCGGCGTTTTCAATGACCGGCTGGGCGCCCTTCGTCGGTGAATGGTGAGCCCGTGAATGACGACTGAGACGCAAACCGCGCCGGAATCGGCGCGTGGCCTCACGGGCGTGGTCAACGAGCCCGTCCCGACCCGCGGGCGCCGGTGGCGCCTGCCGATCGCCTATGGGTCGATCGCGTCGGTTGCGTTGGGCGTCGACCTGGCGCTGATCCTGGGCAGCGCGACATTCGCCGAGACGGTCTACCACCAGGTCCCAGACGAGTTCGCAGGCGAATATTCTCACACCCTTGCAGCGGCCATTTTTGTCGCCATCCTGTTCGTCGCGGCGATGCGCGTGCAGAAGCTCTACAGCCCCACTCGCCTGATGGTGTGGGAGGATCAGGCTCGGGCGGTTCTGGCCGCCTGGTGCGGAGCTTTCCTGATTCTGGCTTCGGGCGTTTTCAGCTGGGGCGTGAGCCACGACCTTTCGCGCGGCGACGTTCTGCTGTTCTGGGCAGCGGGGGTCGTAACGCTTCTCGCGCATAGGGCGGCGTGGAAATTTGCACTGCCGCGCGCACTGGAAAGCGGCTCGCTGCGGGGGCGCACCATCGTCAGCATCGCCTGCGAGGAACGCGTGCCGCCGCACTTCTCGGAGACTTTGACCCGGCATGGTTACGATGCCGTGGGTCATTTCCAGATCTCCGATAACGAAGCGGACGGCACAGAGGTCATCGAGAGCGTCATTTCCCTTTGCCGCACATCCGATGTTCAAGAGGTTATGCTGTTCGTCGATCCCGAGCACATGTCGAATGTGCGGTGGATCGCCCGCCGGCTCCGGGTATTGCCGTTGCCGGTAACGCTGATTCCATTCGGAACGCTGGCGCTCTTGTTTCAGCGCGCGCGCTACGACATCGGCGAAACGGTTGCGATCGAGCTTCAGCGGGCGGCGCTTTCGCCGACGGAGCAGGTGGCCAAGCGGGTGATCGACGTCATCCTCTCGGGGATGGGCCTCATCATCTTGTCGCCGATCCTCATCGCCGCCGCGATTGCGATCCGGCTGGATTCGCCTGGTCCGGCCCTGTTTCGACAGACCCGGCACGGTTTCAACGGGCGGCCGTTCCGAATCTACAAGTTCCGCACGATGACGGTCATGGAAAACGGAGACGTCATTCAGCAGGCGCAAAAGACCGACAAGCGCGTGACGAGGGTCGGCCGGTGGCTGCGTCGGTACAGCATCGACGAACTCCCCCAACTGCTCAACGTGTTCATTGGCGATATGTCGCTGGTGGGGCCGCGGCCGCACGCGTCCGCCCATGAACGCCATTTCACATCCGCAATCGAGAAATATGCGTTCCGCCACCACATGAAATCTGGTATTACCGGCTGGGCGCAGGTTCACGGCGCCCGTGGCGAGACGGATACGCTCGATAAGATGCAGCGTCGGGTCGAGCTTGATATTTGGTACATCAACAACTGGAGTATTTGGCTCGACTTTTCCGTCATGATAAGGACCGCTCGGGTCGTGTTTACAGGCGACAATGCGCACTAGGACGGGAACGCTGCGGAGCTTTTGGTCGCCTGGGGCGCGTGGCTTGTGCGCTCGGGGACGCGAGAGAGATGGGCATGTCAATCGAGTCGCTTAAAACTGAATCCGTCCGGCCCGCTTCCCTGCTGGCCCGCGCCGAAGGTCGCGGCGTCAATCTCATTTTCCTTTCCGCGCTTGCGGCGTCCTTCCTCGTCGCCTACTTGCCGACCTATCTGAGGCTCGCGAACGGCGCCTGGCGCACCGAGCAGGAGGGACACGGCCCTCTCATCATGCTGGCCGCGGCTTGGCTCGCCTGGCAGCAGCGCGACAGGCTCAAGACCATTGAACTGCGCCCGGCGCTCATCGCCGGTTGGATTATTTTGCTCCTGTCCCTCCTCGTGATGGTGCTCACCCGGTCCCAAGACATTCCGATGATCGAGGTCGCGACCCAGATTCCGGTGCTATTGGGATGCCTATTGCTCATCGGCGGTTGGGCGCTGGCCCGCGTTTTCGCCTTTCCGCTTGCGTTTCTTATCTTTTCGGTGCCGCCGCCCAACTGGCTGCTCGACGCGTTCACCGTGCCGCTCAAGGTCTGGATCTCCGATATCGTGTCGAACATGCTTTACGATCTCGGCTATCCGGTGGCGCAGAACGGCGTGATGATCATGATTGGCTCTTACGAGCTTATGGTCAAAGATGCTTGTTCCGGCGTCAATTCGATTTTTGCCTTGTCCGCGATCGGCATTTTCTATGTTCACGAGTTTGTTGGCCGTCACCCGGTCAGGAAGCTGCTCTTGATCCTGTCTATCGTTCCAATTACCGTCCTTGCGAATGTCTTTCGGGTCGTGACCCTGGTTCTGGGAGCCTATTACATCGGAGTGGACACCATTGAGGGCCTGTTTCACGACCTCACAGGCATAGCGCTGTTCGTTTTCGCCCTGGTCCTGTTCTTCCTTCTGGATCGCGTCCTCATCGGCGCCGAGTTCCTCGCGGGACGGGTGTTCGGATCGAGAAGCGCGCAAGGCGTCGCCTGAGGGCGGACGACGAAGCCCCCCGGCGCGACGTGAAGCTTGGCAGACGTTTCTTGCGCCGCCAGGTTGGCGGTTGTTTTACGTTTTTGGAGCAGGGTCGGTAACCGGTACGACTGATAATTGTCCGTGACCGAAGAATTGGGCGCGTCGAATGCAAACGGTTTATGATTTCGTTACCGTCGTATGCTTCCTATGCATTGTCGTCACCTACTTCATGTTCACTGAAGGAGGTATGAAGGTCCTGGCGCATTTCATGCTGCCGGCCGCGGCTTTCGCGATCGCCAATCAGGTGGGCAACCACGCCGGAAATGACCTGCTCATGAACCTCCTGGCGGTCGTCCTGATCGCCGCTGGGATCGGTTACACCTTCATTATCGTTAGGCATAGTCCTGCTTGATCTGGCAGGCGGCGCCGCGCTGCCGTCGAGACCATCGACGCGACGACCAACGGCGGGGAGCAGTTCATCTTTAGCTCGGGCTTCGGCAAGGAAACGATCAACGGCTTCTCCGCCTCGGGAGGAAGTCCGGACTCGATCCAGCTGGCGAAGTCGGCGTTCTCCTATCTGACCTCCGGCATGACGCAGGCGCAGGACCTGGCGGCCGTGATGGCCCACGCCAGCAGGAGCGGATCGGGCCTCATCATCTCCGACACCCACGGCGACAGCCTCACGCTCACGGGCGTGACCCCCACAATGGTCGCCCTCAACCCGGCCATGCTCCAATTCACATAAATTCGAAGCGGACGCTCCGGGCATTGCGTCGGTCTATGCGCCGCCCGTGCGCTACTCTGCGCTTGCGGCGCGAAGCCGGGACCGGCGGCTGAATGGCCGTCCGATGAGGCAGGCGCCGCCCATCCCCAAAGCGCGGCGCGGCCGCCAGCGTCAGAGCAGCGACCGACAGCGGCTCGGCGGGTCAGTAAATTTTCGAGTGCGCCGTGAACGTGAGTCGCTCGACCGCAGAGGGCTCACCGGCCGACCGGTTTCACATGGTATGCGATTTGCGACTTCTGGGATCTCGAGTCGCAAACTTGAAAGGACAAAACTTTGGCTGAGGCTCTGACGCGCGGCGTGCACCATGTCGGCCTTGCCGTTCGCGACCTCGACGAGGCCACGAGCTTCTTCTGCGGAACTCTGGGCTTCAAGGAGGTCGCCCGGAACGACGCCTACCCGACCGTGTTCGTCTCCGATGGAACCGTTACCCTCACGCTCTGGCGCGTCAACGATCCTCAAACCGCGGTCGCCTTCAACCGCAAGACCAATATCGGCCTGCACCACCTCGCCCTGGCGGTCGCGGACGAGGCGGCCCTTGCCAGGGTCTACGAGCGGGTTCGCAACCATCGAGGGGTTGTGGTCGAGTTCACGCCCGAGCCTGTCCGCCCGGGCTCGACGACCCATCACTTCATCTGCGCCATGCCGGGCGGCATCCGGGTCGAGTTCGCAACGCGACCGGGCTGACGATCGGCGACGAGCGCAAAGCGCTCCTCTCTTTCCGCGCCCGCTCAAGCTGTTTTATGAAGCTCAGCGACGCCAAGCCTCGCGGCTGTCCGCCGCGCGGTTGCTTCGCGTCGCGCAATCAGTTCGGCCGAGTTTCGACGCGCCTTCTCTACGATCTCAGCGGGGGCCGTGTGGGGCTTTCCGCTCTGAAACGGCGGCTCCGGCGCGTAGGCGATCTCAAGCTGGATGAGGTGGGCGGCCGGTTCGCCCCGCACCTCTGCGGCAAGCCGAAGGGCGGCGTCAATTCCGGAGGTGGCGCCGGCGGCGAAGATCCAATCCCCGTCGACCACGACCCGCTCGTCCACCGGGATGGCGCCGAACCATGGCAGGAGATGGAACGACGCCCAGTGCGTGGTCGCCCGCTTGCGATGGATTAGACCTGCCCCTCCGAACAGCAGGGCGCCCGTACAGACGGAAAGAACCTTCTTGGCGCCTTCCGCTTGCCGCCGCAGCCAGCCGAGGACCTCTTCATCCTCCATCAGGGCCTGTTGGCCCGGGCCGCCAGGCACATGCAGGATGTCGAGCTGCGGCGCTTCCGCGAGCGTCGCGTCCGGCACGATTCGCAATCCCATCACGTCCCGAACCGGTTCGGCCGACGTCGCATAAATGCGGTGAGTGGCGTTGGGGAGGCGAGACAGCACCTCATACGGACCCGTGAGGTCGATCTGGTCGAGGTTCTCGAATAGGAGCGACCCGATGTTCAGGTGAATGCTTTCGGCGATCATGGCGCGCTCGTCTTGTTAGAGGGTGACCAGCGCGGCGGCGTCGGGCCGCCAGATGTGTTCCTCGAACATCGGCTCGAGCGGCGGGTCGGCGATGTTCAGCGCATAGTTGGTGATCGTGGACGCGGCGCTGACCGCCAGAACTTCCAGCGCCTGGTCCGGTTTGAAGCCGGCGGCCAGGAAGGTCATGACCGCCGCGTCGCCAACCTGCCCGCGCTTTTCGATCAGGCTCCGCGCGTAAGCCGAGAGGGCTGCGTAACGCGGCTCTCGCGGCGCGCGGCGTTCGCGGATCGCTTGCACATCGGCGGGATCGAGGCCTGCCTTCAGGGCCAGATAGCTGTGGAAGGCGACCGCCCAGGCGCAGTCGTTGGTAACCGCGTTGGTCAAAAGCAGGGTCTGGATCTCGGCTTCGGTGAATGTGCCGGCGTGAACGCCCTCGAATAGGCGCACGAAGATGTTGGCCAGGGCAGGCGAATTGGCGATGACGCCCGCGACGTTCGGGATCATGCCGAACGTATGGGCGAGCTTCTCGAGCGGCGCCCGTGAGCCTTCCGGCGCTCGGTCGATGGTTTGGACTTGGAAGATGGACATCTGTCCGCTCCTTGGCTTCGACGATTGAACTCGACATCCGTGATTTAGCCGGGCATGGTCTGGCGATGTCGCCAAAGACCCCACAAATCCCGCCAACCGCGCTGCGGCAGGTCGAAGTGCTGGCTTTCCCCAACGTGCAGATGCTGGACGTGGCCGGGCCGATCCAAACGTTCACCGCGGCCAATGAACGAGCTGTGCGGCCCCGGACGCCGCCGCCGTACGGAATTCGGGTGGTTGCGCCCGCGGGAGCCCAGATCCGCGCCACGTCTGGATTGGCGTTTGCGACCGATCCCCTGCCGGACCCGATGGAACCGCTGGACACCTTGATCGTGGCGGGCGGACGGGGCGTCATGCAGGCCGCCGAGGACGCGCGCCTCGTCGAATGGCTGAGGGTTCGCGCCGCCGCTGCACGGCGGACGGCCTCCGTCTGCACCGGCGCTTTTCTGCTCGCGGCAGCGGGCCTGCTCGACCGGCGCCGCGCCGTCACCCACTGGGAATATTGCGACGAACTTCGCCGGCGCTACCCGGCCGTGACGGTCGAGCCCGATCCGATCTTCGTGCACGATGGCCCCGTCTGGACCTCGGCCGGCGTGACGTCCGGCATCGACCTGTCGCTCGCGCTGGTGGAAGAAGATCTCGGTCGCGCGCTCGCCCTTGCCGTCGCGCGGCAGTTGGTTGTGTTCCTCAAGCGGCCGGGCGGGCAGGCGCAGTTCAGCGCGGCGCTCTCGCTGCAGTCCGCGGACGAGCGTTTCGCTAACCTGCACGGTTGGCTCGCCGAACACCTCGGCGAGGACTTGCCCCTCTCTCGTCTTGCAGCGCAGGCGGGGATGAGCGAGCGAACCTTCCTGCGCCGCTATCGCGAGGCCACGAGGCTTGACCCCCGCGCGGGCCATCGAGAGGCTCCGGGTCGAGGCGGCGCGTCAGCTTCTCGCTGAGACGAGGCTGTCGGCCAAGCGAATCGCAACACGCTGCGGTTTCGGCTCGGAAGAGACGATGCGGCGAAATTTCGCGCGCCTCCAGGGCGTGAGTCCGCAAGACTATCGTCAGCGCTTCGGCGCCTGAAGGCGTGGGAATAAGGTGACGCAGTCAGGCAAAGAGACTTCCGACGCAGGCGCATCCGCGAAGGCGCCACTGGTTCCTCCTGCGCTCGTTCATCGGGTGGCGTCCTCGCGACTTCGGCGCCGACGCCGTCGCCGGCCTGACGCTGGCCGCCATCGCCATTCCCTCGCAGATGGCGACCGCTCGCCTTGCGAACTTCACGCCTCAGATCGGCCTGTTTGCCCTGATCGCGGCCGCGATTGGGTTTGCTCTGTTCGGCGACAGCCGGCGGCTTTCGGTGGGGGCGGATTCGACCATTGCGCCGATTTTCGCCGGCGCGCTGGCCATGCTCGCGGCAGCCGGACCGACCCACTACGCCGCGGCCGCGGCCGTGCTCAGCGTCACGGTCGGGTTGATCCTTGTTTGCGCGGGCGCGCTGCGCTTCGGCTTCATCGCCGATCTTTTGTCCATTCCGGTGACGACCGGCTTCTTTGTCGGCATCGCCGGCCACATTCTTGTTTCGCAGGCGCCGTCTGTGCTCGGCGTCGCGCCGTCCGGCGGTCCGCTCGCCGAGCAGGCCTTGTCCCTCGTCGAGCAAGCCGGAGCGGCCAATCCGTGGACATTGGCGGTCGGCTTGGGCGTGCTCGCCATCATGATCGCGGGGGAAGCCATAAGTCCACGCTTTCCCGGGGCGCTGATTGGCCTTTGCCTCTCCGGATTGGCGGCGGTTGCGCTTCGGTCTCGACGCCAAAGGCGTGGCGATGCTCGGATCCATCGCAGGCGCGGCGCCTCATCTTTCACTGCCCATGATCTCCTGGGACGAATTTCGCATCGTCGCGCCGGTCGCGGTGCTTATCGCACTGGTGGTGATGGTGCAGACTGCGGCGACGACGCGGGCTTTCCCCAATAGCGCGGAAGGCCCGGACGTGAACCGGGATTTCATTGGCGTCGGGGCGGCCAACGCTTTCTCCGGTTTCATCGGCGCGTTCCCCGTGGACGCAAGCCCTCCCTCGACGACCGTCGTCGCGGACGCGGGCTGCACGTCGCAACTCGCGGCGCTCATCTCGGCCGCCGTGGCGGCAGGCGTTCTCTTGTTTGCGGGCCAAGCGCTCGCGCATGTGCCTTCTGCCGCGTTGGCGGGCGTTCTCCTCTTCGTCGCGATCCGTCTCGTGCGCGTTGGCGTGATGGTCGACGTGTGGAGACGAAGCCGCCCCGAGTTTCTGCTGATCCTCGTGACCGCGCTCGCCATCGTGGCGCTGCCGATCGAACAGGGTGTGGCCGTCGGCGTGTTGCTGTCGGTGCTCCATGGCGTGTGGACGACGACCCGCGCTCAGGCGATCGAACTTGAACGCATTCCGGGCACGTCGGTCTGGTGGCCGAACGACAAGGACGTCCAAGGCGAGTTCGTTCCCGCCGTCCGGGTGATCGCGCTGCAGGCCCCTCTGTCGTTTATCAACGCCTACAATTTTCGTCGCGCCATCGAGCGCTTCGCCTCCCGAGATCCGCCGCCAAAGCTGATCGTGATCGAGGCGAATGCGCTGGTCGAAATCGACTATACTGGGGCGACGGTGCTCGCGGAGCTCGTTCGCCGGCTGCGCGGCCGGGGCGTCGGCGTCGCGGTCGCGCGGCTCGAAATCCGTCCGCGCGCAGGAGAGCTTTGCGCGGCTCGGATTGTTCGCGCTGATCGGCCGTGACCACGTTTTCCGCAGCGTGCAAGAGGCGATCGACGCACTGGCCGGAGTCGGGCGCTGATTGGCGCCCCGGCGCGAACGGGAATTTTATCGCCGATCGAATGGCGCTATGCTGGGTTGAAGCCGCTTGATCGGCGTCGCGCCGAGGGCGTGGATTGAGGATTGAGCTTAGCCCATGGCCGACATTCCCATCGGCGTCGTCACCATCTCGGATCGCGCCTCACGCGGCGCGTACGAGGACAAGGGTGGCCCGGGCATCGAAGCGGCGCTCAAGGATCTTCTCTCCACGCCGTGGCGGCCGGAGCGGCGCCTTGTTCCCGATGAGCGGCCGGCGATCGAAGCCGCCTTGGTCGGGCTCGCCGACGACGCGCACTGCTCTCTCATTCTCACAACGGGCGGCACGGGACCCGCGCTGCGCGACGTGACGCCAGAAGCGACCGAGGCGGTCTGCGATCGGATGCTGCCCGGCTTCGGGGAGCTCATGCGGCTGAAAAGTTTGGCCGAGGTCCCAACCGCCATTCTGTCGCGCCAGGTCGCGGGCACGCGCGGCTCGAGCCTCATCATCAATCTGCCGGGCAAACCGGCGGCGATCCGCACCTGCCTCGACGCGGTCTTCGCCGCCGTGCCTTATTGCATCGACCTCATTGGCGGCGCGCGGCTGGAGACCAACCCCGAGTTTTGCATGGCGTTCCGGCCCAAAGGATGAAACAACGACCTTCGTTGTTTCATCCTTGTCGAGGTTCATTCTTCGAGAAGATCTGGCGAAATCGCCAGCTCGCCAAATTTTGGCCGATTTTAGGGCCGGATTGCCAAATCGGGGAATGGTCTTTTCACCATCCGCCCACTAAATCAGACAGTCGTGGAGCCGGGAGACTATGTCACTCGTTCAAATCGTCGAGCCGGAAACCGATGTCCGCGCCGAGATGCGCGAAATCGGCGCCAAGGCGCGCGCCGCCGCGCGTGACGTCGCCAACGCGCCGGCCGAGAAGAAGAATCGCGCGCTTATGGCTGCGGCGCGGGTCTTGCGCGAACGGGCGAACGACATTCTCGCCGCCAACGCCCTCGATTGCAGAGACGCTCGCTCAAAGAACTTGAGCGCGGCGCTGATCGACCGGCTCACGCTCAACCCGGCCCGGATCGAGGGAATGGCGCGCGGGGTCGAGGAGGTCGCAGCCTTGCCCGATCCGGTCGGGCGCGTGCTTGCAACCTTCACCCGCCCCAACGGCCTCACCATCGAGCGGGTGGCGACGCCGCTCGGCGTCGTCGGGGTGATCTACGAGAGCCGGCCGAATGTGACCGCCGACGCCGGCGCGCTTTGCCTCAAGAGCGGCAACGCCGTGGTGCTACGAGGCGGTTCTGACAGTCTTCGCTCCTCGGCCGCGATTCAAGCCTGTCTTGTTGCGGGCTTGAAGGAGGCGGACCTTCCGGAGGCGGCGATTTCGCGCGCGCCCTTCGCCGCGCGCGAGGCGGTCGGCGAGATGCTGGAGGGCCTCGGCGGCGCGCTCGACGTGATCGTGCCGCGCGGCGGGAAAAGCCTGGTCGAGCGCGTTCAGCGCGAGGCGCGCGTTCCGGTGTTCGCCCATCTCGAAGGGGTCGTGCATGTGTACGTCGATCGGGCGGCGGATTTCGACAAGGCCCTGAAGATCATCGTCAACGCCAAGATGCGGCGCACTGGAGTTTGCGGCGCGGCCGAGACGCTGCTGGTGCATCGCGCGGTCGCCCCCTGCCTGCTGGCCAAGCTGATCGACGCGCTGATCAGGGCCGGCTGCGCGGTCAGGGGCGACGCGGCGGCGCGTGAGGCGGATTCGCGCGTGACGCCGGCGACCACGGAGGATTGGCGCACCGAATATCTCGACGCGATCATCTCAGTCGGGGTCGTCGATAGCCTCGATGCGGCGATCAACCACATCGAGACCTATGGCTCGCATCACACCGACTGCATCGTGACCGAGGACAAGGCGGCGGCCGAGCGGTTCCTGAAGGAAGTCGATTCGGCGATCGTCCTGCACAACGCCTCGACTCAGTTCGCCGACGGGGGCGAGTTCGGCTTCGGCGCCGAGATCGGCATCGCCACCGGACGCATGCACGCGCGCGGGCCAGTGGGCGTCGAGCAGCTCTGCACGTTCAAATATCGCGTGCGCGGCGACGGGCAGACGCGGGCCTAACGCGCCGTCGGCGGCGCCGCTTCCTCGTTTCGCACAGGTTTTCTTCGCGCCAGGGTTGATTGCGCGACTCCGATATGGCGGCTAAACCCTGCGCCGGCCTCGCGAAAAAATGATTCGCGACCGGCGATTGTGACGAAACGGCGCAACACCTGCGCGGAGCCGAATCGAAGGGTCGCGACGATGAAATTCGAGCGCTTGCGCCTAACCGGCTTCAAGAGCTTTTGCGACAGCGCCGAGTTCAGGATCGAGCCCGGGCTGACCGGCGTCGTCGGGCCGAACGGCTGCGGCAAGTCGAACCTGGTCGAGGCCCTGCGCTGGGTGATGGGCGAGAGCTCGTTCAAGAACATGCGCGGTTCCGGCATGGAGGACGTGATCTTCTCGGGCTCAGGCAGGCGGCCCTCGCGCAACAACGCCGAGGTCGGGCTCGTGCTCAGCAATTCGGACCGTCGCGCGCCTGCCGCGTTCAATGATTCCGAGACGATCGAGGTCACGAGGCGCATCGAGCGTGACGCCGGTTCGACCTATCGCGTCAACGGCAAGGAGGTGCGCGCGCGCGACGTGCAGCTCCTGTTTGCCGATGCTTCGACCGGCGCGCGCTCGCCCTCGCTGGTGCGCCAGGGCCAGATCGGCGAGATCATTTCCGCCAAGCCCCAGGCGCGCCGGCTGATTCTGGAGGAGGCTGCGGGCGTCTCCGGCCTCCACTCGCGCCGGCACGAAGCCGAGCTCAGGCTCAAGGGCGCCGAGGACAATCTCACCCGCGTCGAGGATGTGCTGAAGCAGATCGACGCCCAGGTCGACAGCCTCAAGAAGCAGGCGCGGCAGTCGAACCGCTACCGCGAACTCGCGGGCGCGATTCGCCGCCAGGAGGCGCTCGCGCGGCTGATCGCCTGGCGCGAGCATGAGGCGGCGTTCGCGGACGCGCGCCGGCGGCTCGACGCCGACCTTCTCGAGGTCGCGGAGCGCACGCGCGCGCAAGCCGAAGCCGCGCGCCTGCAGGCGATCGCCGCGGCCGCGATGCCGTCGTTGCGCGAAGAGCAGGCGCGCCGCGCCGCGGCTCTGCATCGGATCGCCCTCGCCCGCGAGGCGCTCGACACCGAGGAGAAGCGCGCGAAAGAGCGCGAGGCCGAGCTTCATCGTCGCATCGCGCAATTCGCCGGCGATCTTCAGCGCGAGGAAGCGCTCATCGCGGACGCGGCGGACGTCATCGGCAGGCTTGCGGGCGAGGACGCCGCGCTGGCGGAACAGGGCGCCCGGGCGGACGACGAGGCCGCTCAGGCGAGGGAAGTGGAGGAGGCCGCGGAACGCAGCCTCGCCAGCGCCGAAAGCGCGCTTGCGGAAGCCCAAGCCGCTGCGTCGGATCTTGCCGCTCGTCGCCGGGCGCTGACTGGCGCTGTCGATGAAGAGGGGCGGCGTCTTGCGCGCTTGGAGGCTGAATACGCCTCAATCGAGCGCGAGCGCGGCGCGCTCAGCGCCGCGGGATTTGAGGAGACAGAGCGCGAAGCGCGCGCTCGGTCTGTCGCCGAGCTGGCCGAAGCGGTCGCCGCCGCCGAGCGCGAAACGCAGGCGGCGGAAGAACGCCACGTCAAGGCTCGCGAGGTCGAGGCTGAGCGTCGCGGGCCTCTCGCCGAAGCCGAGCGCGCGGCGCAGAGGCTGGAGACGGAAGCGCGCACGCTCGCGAACCTTCTGGGGTCGGACGCCAACGGCCCCTGGCCCCGAGCGGTCGATGCGGTCAGCGTCATGCGCGGCTTTGAGGCGGCGCTCGGCGCGGCGCTGGGCGACGACCTTGACGCCTCGGTCGACGAGGCGGCGCCCGCGCATTGGTCGCTAATTGAGATTGCCGGCGATGACCCCTCTCTGCCCGCGGGCGCCGAGCCGCTCGCCGCGCGCGTCAATGCGCCGCCTGCGCTTGCTCGCCGTCTTGCTCAGATCGGCGTGGTCGCCCGGGCCGATGGCCGCCGGCTCGCCCAGGAGCTCAAGCCCGGCCAGCGGCTGGTTTCGCTCGAAGGGGACCTTTGGCGTTGGGACGGCTTCGTCGCCGCTGCCGAAGCGCCGAGCGCGGCGGCGCGCCGCCTCGCGGAAAAGAACAGGCTTGGCGAGCTTGAACGCCAAGCCGAGGCCGCGCGTCAAACGGCGGCGGCGCTGAGCGCCGGTGTGGCGAGCGCAGCCGAGGGCGCCCTCGAAGCCGCCGCTTTGGAAGCGGAATGGCGTGGGCGGGCCCGCGGCGCGCGCGCCGCGTCCGACGCCGCCCGCGACGCCTTTGCGCAATTCGAGCGCGAGCGGGCGCAGACGCTTTCGCGCCTGTCGGTGGTCGAGGAGGCCTTTTCGCGCGCTGGCGCGGCGCGCAACGAGGCGGCCGAACGCAAGGGCGCCGCCGAAGCCGCGCTTGGCGAGCTCGGGCCGGGCGACGACGTCGCGCAGACGCTCGAGCAGGCGCGCGAGTTCCGCGACCCGCAAGCGGACCGCCTTCGCCGAAGCGCGCGCGGCGGCGCAATCGATCGCGCGCGAGACCGCTGGGCGCGCCGCGCGCCGCGCCGCGATCGGGGCCGAACGGTCGTCCTGGGATGAGCGCCGCCGTCAGGCGCAAAGCCGGATCACGGAACTCGCCGAGCGCCGTGCGGAAGCGGAGCGCGAAAAGGCCGCGCTCGACGACGCGCCGACGGATTTCGCGCGCGCGCGCCGCGCCCTCGCGGACGAACAAGACCAGGCGGAAGCGGCCCGCAAGGCTGCTGCCGACGCGCTCGCTGAAGCCGAAACTGCGCTCGCCGGCGCCGATCGCGCAGCGCGAGCGGCGCTCGAGGCGATGAGCGCCGCGCGCGAGCAGCGCGCCGCCTCCGAAGAGCGCCTCGAAGGGGCGCGGGCGCGGGACGAAGAGCTGAGGCACGCGATCGCGAGCGAGCTCGATTGCGAGCCTTCGGGCCTTGCGGCGCTCGCCGAGCACAAGGCGGACAAGCCGCTGCCCGGCGGCCTCGAGGTCGAGCGCCGGCTCGAGAACCTGCGCCAGGAGCGCGAGCGGCTTGGCGCCGTCAACCTGCGGGCCGACGAGGAACTTGTCGAGGTCCTGGCGAGCCGCGACAAGCTCGTCTCCGAGCGCGACGATCTGACCGAGGCGATCAAGCGCCTGCGTGGCGCGATTGGCACGCTCAATCAGGAGGGGCGCGAGCGCCTCGTCGCCGCTTTCGACGTGGTCAACGGCCATTTCAGGGACCTGTTTTCGACCCTGTTCGAGGGCGGAAACGCCGAACTCCAGCTGATCGAATCCGACGATCCGCTGGAAGCGGGGCTCGAGCTTCTCGCCCAGCCGCCGGGCAAGAAGCCGCAGACGCTGACCCTTCTCTCCGGCGGCGAGCAGGCGCTGACCGCGCTTGCGCTCATCTTCGCCGTGTTCCTCACCAACCCGGCGCCGATCTGCGTGCTCGACGAGGTCGACGCGCCGCTCGACGACTACAATGTCGAGCGCTTCTGTGATCTGCTGGAAGCGATGCGCAAGCGCGCCGACACGCGCTTCGTCACGATCACCCACAATCCCGTCACGATGTCGCGGATGGACCGCTTGTTCGGCGTGACCATGGCGGAAAAGGGCGTGAGCCAGCTCGTGTCGGTCGAGCTCGCGCAGGCGCAGGAGTTCGCCGAGGCGGGGTAGGGGCCCGAGGGTTCACGCGACGGCGCTCGCGTCTGGCAGCCGCGATTGTTGAGTTTTGAGCCGCGATCCGAGCTTCAACCTGGAAGCTGCGCGCAAGTCCGCTCCTTCAGAACGCCGGGGCAGGCCAGCGTCCTTTAGGATTCCGTTCGCCGTGTGGCGTGACCTGATGTTGGATCGGGACGACAATGCGTTTGCCTTGCCCGGTGATCCAGATGTCGTGGTCGCCTTTGCCGCGACGATGAAAGGTGCAGCTCGCTTCGCTCAACTTGTCTCGGACGGGCTTGCCGAAATCCTTCACGCGGCGACGCGGGCGCGGATCGAGGCGTGCGCGATAATTTCGATATGGGCCTCGCCGCCCTCGCCTTCGAGCAGATCCCCGACTGCGCTCGCGACATTGCGGCAAAACGCCTCGAAGGTCTCCCCTTCGACATGCAGGCCCTCGACGTCGGAGTGCTCGACATACCAGACGCCGGCCTCATCATCGTGAGCGGCTTTGACCACGGCGACCCGCATGTCTTGATTCCCTTGCTTGTCCTGACACCATAACGCGGGCGCAGACCTTCGTCCTCGCCGCGCGGCCGGCCTCTGGTTAGGTTTGAGTCTTCGGCATAGCTCTGAGGATACCGCTAATACCTGATATCATGGCCTAGATTTGCCGCTGTCGCCTCAACTCCACTTTGCTTGATCCTTTCAGTGGTTTGCCCTTTGGCGTCGCGCTGAGCGTTGCCTTTGCATGCCTATATCCGGCGCTGATTTAGACAGCGTCGCATCGTAATCTACGTGATGGTGGCGGTGGTTCGTTGCCATCCAGCGGTGATGTCGATTTGGAGTGCTGTCACCCAAGACGTAGAGCAAAACGTCTAGCTGCCTTAGTCGGGACTGATTTTCCCGATTGCGCCGCTTACTGGCGCAATCGGGTCATGCAAGGGGAGAACATAGTCGGGGACGTGGCGAGCTGTTTCGTTGCTGCAGGTGTTGGGGCGCTCGTCACCGCCGTAGAGGTTCCTCTAGCGACTTGTCGGTTGTTCTCCCCGCTTGCGATTGGTTTGACAACCGCTGCTGCAGGAGCCATGGTTGCGTCGGGCTGGTACGGATAGCGATTTGGTGGATGGGCTTCGGGTTTCGCGCATCTATTCTCTCGAGCCGTCACTCGTGGCTTGGAATCAATGGCGACGGGCGGGAGGTGGATTATCGGGGCGCCTGTGAGCGCCGACGGGGCTGCCACGTTCCTGAGTTCGTGCGAGAAAGGGCGGTTGAGAATTCTCTCACAACGCCGTGGGCCGCCCATTGATGAAATACTGGCTCGACACCGAGTTCATCGCGCATCCGTTCACGATCGACCTCATCAGCATCGGGCTCGTCGACGAGAACGGGCGGGAGTTTTATGCGGAGAGCAGCGAGGTCGACTGGTCGAAGGCGAACCCATGGACGCTCGAAAACGTGCGCCCGCAGCTCGACGGCAAGGGGATGAGCCGCGAATACATCAGCTACGCCTTGCGCAACTTCACCGACGGCGATGAGCATCCGGTGTTCTGGGGCTATTTCCCGGCCTATGACTGGGTCGCGTTCGTCTGGCTTTTCGGCGGCCTCGAGGAATTGCCGTTCCACTTTCCCCAGCTCTGCCTCGACATCAAGCAATGGGCGATCGAGCTTGGCGATCCTGAGCTTCCGCACCAGAAGGAAAGCCGCCACCACGCGCTCGCCGACGCCCGCTGGACGAAAGAGGCCTGGGCGTTCCTCGCGACCCTCCATCCCCCCGGAGCGCACCGGCGTCCAACCGGACACAAAAACCCCGGCCAGCCGGCGCGGGCGCGCCTCCTGCGTAGGCTAGGATCGGACTGGAACTCCACATCGCATTTTGGGATAGAAAGTGAGCGGTGAGGCGAATTGGCGCCACCGGCGCGACGCACTCCCGCCGTCATCTTTTGCTTCTCTCGGGCCGGTTGCGCCGGGAGAATTGTACGGCCGGGCGCCACAACGTGTCTTGGTCGAGGAGGTCGCCCATGGAAGAGACAATGATCAGCGAATACGCGCGTCAGCTGATGGAGGCGCATGGCCAGCGCGCGATCGCAGAAGCGGCGCAACACGCCGCCGAATGCGAACGGACGAAAGACAAGGACGACGCGCAGATCTGGCGGCGCGTAGAAACGGCGCTAAAGGCGATGCGCGGGCCGATCGCGAGCTGACGCCACCACGCTGCGGTGGCGAACCCGAGTCCGCTGAGGGCTGGGGGCGCGTCGTCAAAAGCCGCCCGGCAGGAACGCGATACTGTTTTTTAGACTTCAACTTGATCGTCGCTCGCTCGCCCTGGGGGCATCGACCGACGCCGCGCGATAGCCCGCGTTGGCGAGAGCGCTTCAGGGCCGCCCGTCAATCCGCGAGCAGACGGCATAGGGCGAGCGCGTCCATGGGCGCCGCGCTCTTCTGGTCGTTATCGAAATAGACGTAAGCGTCGCAACCCCGGCTTTGCCAGAGACGGATCGATTTGCCCCAGGCGCGGAGCATCGCGGATGAATATCGCCCTTCATAATGGCCCTTTGGCCCGTGACCTCGAAGATAGATGAAGTCCGCGGTCTGCTCCCACGGGGCGGGCGCGTCATGATGATCCGAAATGCAGAGCGCAATGTTGCGGTCGGATAACAACCCGAGGATTTCCGCCGCATACCAGCTCGGGTGGCGGAACTCGAAACTGTACCTGCGTCCCTTCGGAAGAAGCGTCAGGAAGGCCGCGAGGCGGCCCGCGTCCGCTTCGAAATGGGGCGGTAACTGGAACAGCACGGGGCCCGCCTTATCGCCCAGAATCGACAATCGCTCTTCGAGAAGCGCAAGGCTGCTCACCGAGTTTTGCGATAAGCGTTTCCAGTGGGTGATAAACTTCGACGCTTTCCAAGCAAAAACAAAGCCTGGTCCGGTTTGATCTCGCCAACCTTCGACGGCGGCGGGAGTGGGTGTCCGATAAAAGACGCCATTCAGTTCCGCGGTGTCGAATTGGCTCGCGTAATATTCAAGATGATGTTTTGCCGCGAGCCGCGTCGGGAAGAACGGGCCGCGCCAAGATCGGTAGCTCCAGCCAGAGGTTCCGACCCGGATGCGGGCGGCCGACCGCTGGCGATCGTTGGCGTGCGAGACCCGAGCCGCGCGGGCCTCGTGCTCTTCGACCTTTTGGCCCATCGCCGCAAACGTGTCCCGTTGTGGCCTTCGATCGCGCTCGGCCAACTCGAACGTCGCGGGGCGCGCCAAGTTCCACACCAGAAGCAGGCAAGGGGATCTCAGCGCCGGTTCAATGCAAGGGCGGGCGAGCAAACCTGAATCGACCGCACGAGGAGCGCCGTCCGAGCCGGCCGACCGAAGGCTCGCGTCGGCTTGCACAACTCGATCCGTGTACAACCGCGGTTGCGCGCATCGCGCGGAGAGCCCGCGGCGGCCCGTCCGGGATAACTTCCGAACAGATGTGTCTAGCCAATAGTGCCCTGTGGAAAGATTGGATTATGTTGGCGCGCTTTTTAGACTGGGAAACCTGCGCGCCCTGGCAGGGCTCCCGTGGATGGCTGCGTCAAGCGCGGCCATGCCCGGCCACGACGCTGTTGACGCCCTGAGCGACAGCTGCCCCGCTCGCCCACGACCAACTGATAACGCCAAAGGAGCCGAATTCTATTGCAGAAAATCCGAAACAACGGTATGCTTCAGCCCATGAGCAACCCAGCGCTTCCGCATGCCGAGAGCGAGGCGCCGCCGTCGTGGCGCTGCTGACGTCACGGACTCCCAGGCGCGCGAAATTACTTTCCTCGCCAAATCGTAACCGGGGCAAATTGCCGGGGCGGGGTGATTAAATTGGGTCGGGCGCGACCAGGGTTGCGAGGGGCGGGATTTGCGGTCCCGGGATTTTGAGGCGGGCGCCGAGATAGTCGAAGAATGAGATTTTGAGTTTGGCGCATGTCTTGGCGAGGCCGAGCATGACGTCGCGGGCGATGCGTCCGTTGTCGCTGACCGTTCCGCCTGAGACTTTGCGCTTGGTGACGACGGCGCGAAGGTCGTTTTCGGATGCGTTGGTGTTGAGGGGAATCTCCGGTCGCTCGAGCACGCGCAGCAGTTCGCCCTTGTTGGCGCGGAGGCGTTTGAGGAGCTTGTCGAGGGTGGCGTATCCGGTTCGGCGTTTGAAGATGCGGTCGAACCGCGCTCTCAGTTCGGCTGCGCGTTGCGGGCCGGGGGCGAGCTTGAACGCCTTGAGCTGACGATAGAACCACCAGATCATCCGCCGCGTGACTTCGACAGCGCTGCGCTGCCGGTCGTTGGCGGGGATGAGCTTGTAGACGAGACGCTCGGCGTGAACCCAACACAGCGCGTGGTCGCCGACGCGAAACTGCCCCGCGTCATCGGAGAGGATGACGGCGCCGGCGAGCCGATCCTCGGCGCAGAGCGCGCCCCACAGCGCCCCTTCGCTGGCCACGCGCACGGGATCAGGGGTGACCCGCAGCTCGGCCAGGCCGAGCGCGCGCCCATGCGCCCACCAGTCGCCTTCACAGGCGAATTCGAGGACTTCTGCGCTTCTCAGCGCATCGATGACGCCGTGCGCCAGATTGGCCGCGCGCATATAGGCCACCGCCGCCGCGTTGACCGCATAGCGCGCCGTCCCGCCCAAAAGATTGCGCAAGAACATAAGGCGCGATTTGCTCGGTCCGGTGCGGAACGCCGTGAACCGGTCCGAGCCGAACTGCGTCGTGTAACAGGCCTTGCCGGCGTGGCGCGCCCCGGTGTCGTCGACGCTGACAAAAGGGCGAGGCGCGAAGGCCGGCGCTGAACGCGGCTTCCTCCTCGGCGCGGAATAGGTCCAGCTTGGCGGTCATGAGCCGCACCACCTGGCGCTTCGAGATCGCCAGGCCCGCAGCGGTCAGCACGGCCACGATCCGCTCACAGGTCATCTGACCCTGAAAATGCAGCGTCAGAACCAGACGATGCAGATGTGGGCCGCAGCCGCCCACAACGCTCGCCGGCAGCGGCGCAATCAGCCGCTCGCCGTCCGGCGTCGCCCACCGCTCGCGCCGGTAGAGCGTCACCTCGGGTTTGAACGCGATATCCTGAACGATGATGTCTTCATAGCCCTTGTGACGCGAACCCGCCGGCGCCGACCTCGTCAGCGTCACCGTGCGGTCAATGCTCAACTTCGACACGCCGGGACCGCGATGGCGCGGCGGCGACCCATCCGCTTGGCTCGGCTTCTCCGCCGCAAAACGATCGGTCGCCTTTTCCATGCCCGACGGCTTCATTGGCGGTCGCGGCGGCAGACCCTTCAGACGCCGGATCTCGTCCTTAAGTTGCTGGTTCTCGAGCCTCGCCGCCGCCAGCGCCGCGTTCAGCTTCTCGTTGTCTTCCCCAAGCCGCTCAACCTCGCCGATCAATCGGCGAACCAGCCCGACCAGCTCGGTCGCGCCAAGCCCCTCAAGCGAATCATTCGAGCTCGGTGACATCCCCAGCTTGAATCATACTTTCAAACTCTCGACTCCCCCCTCCGCCCAGGAATTTGCCCCGGTTACGAAAAGCCCTTATAACCCATTGAAAGGGCTCGATTCGGACGAGAAAATCCAAGAGAATCCAATAGCTCCGAACGGGGAATTTCGCAACGCGACGGCCACGATCCAAGAAAACCCAAATCAACCGCGTGAGCGACCGGTGCGCCGCTTGCGCTGGCGGCTGAACCTGAACGCGAAGCGACCAAGGCGGCTTGCTTAGCTGGCGTGCGCGCCGTCTCCGGCGTCCGCCCGTTCGAGCCCGGCCCAGGCGGTCGCCCGGGCGCCGATCAGTTCGCCGATCCGGTTCAGCCCCCGGGCCTCGAGCGAACGGCTGAGGCCTTCGAGGATCTCGTCGATGACCCCATGCCCTTTGAGGACGAGGCCGGTATAGAGCTGCACCAGGTTCGCGCCGGCCTCGATCTTCATGAGCGCAGTCGCGGAATCCTCGACCCCGCCGCAGCCGACGAGCGGCATGGCGCCCCCGGTCAGGAGGTAGGCGCGGGCGAGAAGCCGCGTCGACGGTGTAAACAGCGGGCGGCCCGACAGGCCGCCGCTTTCGCCGCGGTTCCTCGAGGTCAGGGACGCCGGCCGCGCAACCGTGGTGTTCGAAACGATGAGGCCGTCGATGCCACGGGTGAGGGCCGTGGCGACGATGTCCTCAAGCCCGCGGGCGTCGAGGTCGGGCGCGATCTTGAGCATGAGCGGCCGATGGGGCTCCGTCTCGTCCCGGGCGTCGACGACCCGAGCGATCAGATCATCCAACGCCTCGCGCCGCTGCAGGTCGCGGAGTCCCGGCGTATTGGGCGACGAGATGTTGATGGTCAGATAGTCGGCTGCGCTGGCGAAGGTCCTGACGCCGAGCGCATAGTCTTGCACGCGGTCGGCCGCATCCTTGTTGGCGCCGAGATTGACTCCGATGAGGCCGGGCGGGCGCCGCGCGAGCCGCGCCCGGGCGCGTTCGAAGCCATCGTTGTTGAAGCCGAAGCGGTTGATGACCGCGGCGTCCTCCGCCAAGCGGAACAGCCGCGGACGGGCGTTGCCGCCCTGCGGCCGCGGGGTCAGCGTGCCAACCTCGACGAAGCCGAAGCCCAGTCTCAGCATCGCGCCCGGAACCTCGGCGTTCTTGTCGAAGCCGGCGGCGAGCCCGAGCGGATTGGGGAACTTGAGGCCCAGGACCTCGACCCCGAGCCTGGGATCGGACGGCGGAGCCTGCGGGGGCGGCGCGATCTTCAACGCGTTGATCGCCACTCGATGAGCCGTCTCCGGCGGCAGGCGCTTCAGGACCGGGGTCGCGATTTTGGCGAGGATCACGCCTCGAGGCTCCCGAAAACATGGGCGCCGTCAGGGCCGAGCGGCAAGGGACGCGACCAGACGACGGCGCTCATCGGCAAGGGGCCATAGAGGTGCGGGAAGAGGGCCCCGCCCCGCGACGGCTCCCAGCGCAAGCTCTCGCCCAGTGCTTCGGCGTCAACCGCGGCCAAGGTCAAATCGCCTCGGCCAGCGAACCATTTGGCCGCCGTTTCCGGGGCCTGCCCGGCGGTCGAAAAATGGATGAAGCCGTCGGCTCGATCGATCGCGGCGCCCGCGAATGCGCCGGCCGCCTCGGCCTCGGCCCACTCCTCGGTGGCGACGATCTTATAGACAATCATTCTCAACAAGGGTCGCCGCGAACAACACGTCACACGCCATGATCGACGGAACCGCTATTCTAGGGATGACCCTCCATCCGTTCAGCTGCCCGCGGGCGGACAAGATCGGCTCACTCTTGGAGCATCCGCTTCAAAAGCTCAAGCTCTTCTCGGAGGATCGTGTCGGTCTGCAACAACGCCTCGATCTTGCGCACCGCATGCAGCACCGTCGTGTGGTCACGGCCGCCGAACCGCCGGCCGATTTCCGGCAGGGAGCGCAGGGTCAGCATCTTGGCGAGGAACATCGCCACTTGGCGCGGCTTGACGACGGCGGCGGTGCGGCGTGAGGACAGTATGTCGGCGCGCGAGACGCTGTAATGGCTCGCGACCAGTTTTTGGATGT
Organism: uncultured Alphaproteobacteria bacterium; assembly: GCA_963820095.1. GTDB lineage: Bacteria > Pseudomonadota > Alphaproteobacteria > Rhizobiales > Beijerinckiaceae > Roseiarcus. The sequence continues at coordinate 152,979 of CAWFZA010000012.1, read as the reverse complement.
CCTCGATCTTCACCCGTTTGAGTTCGTGCGTGCGAATGAGGTCGCGGATGGCGGTTTCAGCCGCCTCGACCGTCAGCGCGGGACCCGTCGGCGTATAGTGGGCCCGCAGCCGGTTGACCGCGCCTTCCAGATCGCGACCGTTGGAGCGAATGGCGCGCGCGACAAAAGCGAGAACAGCCGGCGAAACGTCGAAATGGGCCTCCTCCGTGCGCGCGGCGGCGACTCGGGCCTCCAAGATCTTCAGCCGCAATGGCTCGTCAAGCGCGCCAATCTCGACGCAAAGGCCGACGCTGAGGCGCGAGCGAATGCGCTCGTCGAGCGATTCGAGATCATTGGGCGGACGGTCGGCGGCTACGATCACCTCGCGGCCCGCATCGAGCAACGCATTGAGCGCGTGACCGAATTCGGCCTGAATGTTCTTCCCCTGCAGGAACTGCGCGTCGTCAAAGATGAGGAGGTCGATCGCGCGCAGCCGCTCCTTGAAGGCGATCGCCGTCTGGGACTGGAGCGCGGCGACGAAGCCATACATGAATTTTTCGGCCGTCAGATAGATGACCGACCGCCCTTGTTGTGCGGCGGTATGGGCCACGGCCTGCAAGAGATGGGTCTTGCCGAGGCCCACGGCCGAATGCAGGTAGAGCGGACAAAAGGCCGGCGTCCCACTTCTATTGGGATTGGCTACGCGCTGCACGGCGCTAAAGGCGAGTTCGTTCGATCGCCCAACCTGGAAAGTGGCGAAGGTCAGCCGCCGATCGAGGGGAGACCCGGTCAAGGCCTCGTTAGCCGCGAGCGCGATGGGCGTTCGGTTGAGCGGGCGGCGATCGGAGGGGACGCGGTCAACTGGCCCGTCCAGCGGCTTGGACGCGATCTTATCGGACAAGGCGCCCTCCAGGGGCGGACTTTTGCCCAGCGGCGCGAGACATGCAGAGGAACGCACCGAAATAAGGATTTGCCCGACCGGACCGACCTCGGCGTTCAGCACCGAAGCCACATGGCCAGCGTAGTGGGTGACGATCCAACTTTTGAGAAAACGCGTTGGAACGGAAAGCCGGGCCTGCCCCGATCCGACCGATTCCAGAGTAAGGCTTCCAAACCAGCTGTTGAAGACAGCATCGCCGACCTCGGCGCGCAAACGGTCACAGCAGCGCCGCCATGCTTCGCCGAAAGGCGGCCCGCCGGAACCGCCATGATCGAAGCGATCCGGGTTGGGCTCGTCATACATATCCATGGTCGTGTCTCGGGCGTTGGGTGGACAGCCGACGTCGCGGCGATGCCGTGGAACGGGAGTAGCGCGACGCTTTATGTCTGCGTCCAGGGCAACCCGCCCGCCTTCCACCCACTGACCGCTCCTCTCCGGCGCGAGTCGCTGAGCGTCCCTTCGAACCCATCCGCCACATTGAAACAGGGCGACCACCCTGCATTGGTCATCGCGATTGCGGCTTGGCGCGACCGCGCGCCCGAACGGCACAAGAAGACGAGCGAAACGCCTCGCTCGACGCCCTGCGACTGGAACAGTGCTTCAAGGCGAGCGCCGAAGTTTGCGTCGACCACCATCGAAGGATAGGTTTGCCATTCCACGAACAAAGGCATCTTACCGAGCGCCTGAATGTCCGGTGTGCCAACGTAAGTCCACTCCGCCTGCGTCCGGACATCGACAAGAACCGACGACGACTCGCCCTCAAGCAGTGCATATGCGTCGATTGCGAGAATATCTCCAGCATATCCAAGTAAGTTCTGATAAGACATTGCCTCTCCCTCCGCAGCCCACACTGCGGATTTACCTTGGGTTCAATCTATTCTTGAAAACGGGCCAACAAGAACACCGGCCACAATTTTGCGCCCGAACTAGATGCGACCGCCCCTGTATTACGTTCTTGCCTTGAACGTTTGTTCTTGTTGTATACTTACTCTTGCCTACACATACATGCCAGACGCGACTGCATTTGCTCTCGTTTCTTGACGTTGTCAAGACTATGGCACGGGTCAGGAGGCGACGCAACCTTGGGTCTGAGATCAAAATGCGCTGCAAGACCGGCGGGAGTGGACAATTATTGAACACATTATGTATGTTTTTATGCAAACGCTTGATTTAAGAGACAAGATCGCAGGCTGGTTGTAATCGGCCGCGGTCAAATTGCGTCCCTGACCTAAGGTGACGTCGGGCGGGTCAGCACAAGCGGATTGAGCGCCGATCCCAACCCGACTGGGCTTGGCAAGTAAAGGCTTGGTAATTATGAATTTTTTGTGAGCGGTTGATGAACGCGCCCAGCGTCGTCAATTCGTTGCAAAATTGTTATGTGTCGTCTCGACGTCAATTGCGCGGCGTCAACGCGGCGAACCTGGGGAGGATTGAAATCATACGGCTCCTGGGACGATATCCGGACCTTGTTCCCGCTCCGAAGCGATGACCCCGTAGAAGGCGGGAATCGCGAGAAGGTAGGCGAAGCCCGCGACCTCGATCACCGCTGCGAGACCGAAATTAGTTGCAATGACGGGAGCAGCCGCCGCCCCGATCACCGAAAAGCAGCCGTTGACACCCCACGCCCAGACAAACATATGATCCTTGCCGAGACGTCCTAGCGTCGTCATGGCAATCGGCATGGGGAAGCCCATCAAGAAGGCTGGCGGCGCGATCAAAAGAAAGCAGCTGACAAGGCGGGCGGGATAAGGAAACGCGCCGATCGCGTCGAGCGCCTGACCGAGAAACAACCCGTAAAGAATCAGCATCGCGCCGACGGCGACGAATAGGATCGGCATGACTATCCGCATGTGCGGCAAGGCGCGCTCCGATGTCAAAGCGCCGACACCCGAAAACACCAGCATGCCCGTAATCAGCACCGACGCCGAAATGGTCGGGTTTCCAAGCGCCATGACGAAATGCGCGATGAGGCCGACCTCGACCATAATATATCCCGCGCCGAGACAAGCGAAATAGAGCACGGTCAACGCCTTGCCAGGAGATCGCGAAAAGACGGCGCGCCAGCCCCAGATCAGGGGTATGGCGAGCAGCACCGTCGCCGTCAGGCAAGCGACCCCGAGCGTCGCCCAAATCAGAAGATAGCCCCACTCATCCTGCAGCAACTCGAGTCTATCGAGCACGCGGGGCAGGTCGACGGTCTTAACGTAGGCGGCGAAATAGGGCGCATCGTTCGTGAGCGCACGGGTATTGAACACATAGCGATCGGCGATGTCCGGCCATTGCCCAGTGATCAGCGAATGCCAGGCTAGCCGGCCCATGACCGTCGCCGGTAGGATGCCGTCGTCGCCTTTGCCGGACGGCGCGGTGTCATCGGCCTTGGCGGAAGTAGAGTCCGCGCCAGCATCTGCGTCGGCGCCTGGAGCGGTCCCCGCGGATTCTCCCGGCTGGGCGGCAGGCGGTCCACCGGCCGCCCCAGCGAATATCTGCTGAACGTAGCCAGCAAGCGTGCTGTCGGTCTGGGACGGATCGTAGAAGAAGCCGGGCGAGTAGATTTCGTCAAACGACATGGCCCGGGTATGGGCGCGCAGCTTTTCGATCTCCTCCGGCGTGAAGCCACCGTTCTTATAGAGCACTGTCGCAGTCGACAGGTACATCGAAGCGACGAAAAACGAATTGGCCAGATGCGCGGGGTCGACCTCGCGCGCCGCTCCCGCCATCGTCGCGTAAAGCTTCAAGACCGATTTTGGCGGCTCCTCCTTGTTCCACAGAGTGACCGACAGCACGCCGCCAGGCGCGAGCGCGCGCATGTAGGTCTCCATCGCCTCCTTGGTGTAGGAGAACTTCTCGGTGATGGCGAAGCCGCCGGGGTTCGAAAGGCCAACCGAATCCGCGAGGCTGAGGTCGATGACGTCAAAGCGCTCGTTCGTGTGTGCAAGGAAATGGCGGCCCTCGTAGTCGATAACGCGAACCTTCGACAGGATGTCGCCGGTGAACTTGCGGATAACATCAGAGTGAAAGGCCTCGAGAACCGCACGGTTGCCCTCGGCGACCGTCACGTCCTTGGCGCCGGCGTGCAGCGCAACCTCGGTCGAGATGCCGCCGCCGAACTGGACGATGAATGTCTTCGGCGCCGACTTGATGACGTAGGGGTAAACCATCGGCAGGTAATGAAAATACGCCGTTTCCTTATCGGTCAGATCGCGCATGATGCCGATCGGACCGTCACCATCGATATAGAGGCCGAGATAGGCGTTGGCCGGCATGGTCGGCAGATTGAAGCCGGCGTTGTCCGATAGGCCCGGCGCGAAATGCAGGTAGGAACTCGAATAGGCCTCGAGAAAGCCGAAGGGCGAAGCGCTCTCGTAGACTTTCTTCGCATCCGGAAATTTGCGGGCGTACGCCACGCCTTTATAGTCGTTGGTCGCGAGCGTCTTGAGGCCAAAAGCTTGCGGCGCGACGAAATGGCCGGCAAAGGCGACCAGGCCGGAAACCAAAAACGGAATGAGGGCCGCGCGGCCTCCTGGTCCGAACGACCACGCCAAACAGGCTGCAAACCAAAGCGCCAATGGCGCAGCGATCAGATTGGCCGGGGTAAACACATACATCGCCAAAAGGAAAACGAGGCCGCACAGTCCAGCTCCCGCCAAGTCGGCGAAATAGACGCGGCCGAAAATGCGGTTGCTCCTGAGGAAGACGCATCCAAGGAAGAAGGCGCCAGCTAGGAACGGGGTCAGCTCCGCCAGGAAAATCGCAAGCAGCTTCCACTTCTGCGCCGGATCGGAGACCAGGAAGATCGCGTTGAAGCCGAGATGCTGCACATAAAGGTTGGCGCCGACCGCGAGCGGTCCGAACAGGCCGAGCGAAATGGTGGCTATCCAGCGCCAATTGCGGGCGAACCAATCCTTGGCGACGGTCATCGCCGCGCTTGCCAGACCGAAGCCCAGCATCGCCAAGCTCACCACCAGCGAGCCGAAGTGCGCCCAACTGCTCACCGCGAAGACGCGCATCACGTCGATCTGTAACGCTATCACCGAGCCCGCAGCGAGGCCTACGGCGACATAGAGCCAAAGACGCGAGGAACCGGCTTCCGCACCAGGTTCGGCCTGAGCTTCGATGATGTCGTCGATCGAGACTTTGCTCGCGTCGTTCATTGCGCCTCGCAGCGGCCGGCCAGACGCGACAGGCGAAGCCCTCAGTCCAAGAGCGCCGTCGCGGTCGAAGCGATTCGTGCCGGGCTTTAGTTGTTGTGTGTGCCGACGATCTGGTCGCCTTCAAGCTTGGTGAAGGGCACGAATGGGACGATCCGCCCGCCGTAGATGTCGGAGCGCGCGACCGTCATCTCTCCGTCCGGCTGTTGCTTCTTGATCACCTTCAACACGCGCTGCGCTCCCGGTGGCCCAACCGGAATGACCATAATCCCTCCGGGCTTCAACTGCTGCAGCAGGGGCGGGGGAACGTGGTCGATGCCGCAGGTGACGATGATCTTGTCAAACGGCGCCGCCTCTTCCCAACCATAATAGCCGTCGGCGGCCTTGCTCTTGATGACCTCGAACTCCTTGTAGCCATCCTTGATTAAGTCGTCGTAGATCGATCGGGTGCGCTCGGCCAGTGGCTTGATGATCTCGATCGTGTAGACCTGATCGGTCATGTGCGCGAGATACGCCGACTGGTAGCCTGAGCCAGTGCCGATCTCCAGTACCCTCTCGCCCACCTTGGGATCGATGTTCGATGTCATCCGGCCGACGATGTGAGGGCCCGAAATCGTCACGCCATAGCCGATATCGAGAAAAGCGTGGTCATAGGCGCGGGTTAGATTCTGCTTGAGCACGAATTTTTCACGCGGCGTCAAAAGGAAGGCACGTTTGTCGCGATCGTTGAAGAGATCCTCGTTACGGACCATCACGCCGAAGCGGTCGAATCGCTCGCCCAGGAACTTCGGATCTTCTCCCCGTTGCGCCACGCCCCAGGCGATGAACTTCTCACGATTGTCCGTCGGCGGCGCCATATCGAACGTAAAGGCGGTCGGCACGTCGGCCAGCGCCAGGCGCGGGGCGAGCGAGCCGGCAATCAGACCGGCGGCGCCGGCAAGAAACTGACGTCTGTGCACCAATGGCCTCCTCAAACGGCCTGCGCCGGTTTGATTCACGGTGGCCTGATATCCTAAATAGAAAGAAAACGCGACACCCGGACGCGCAAAATTCGGCGGAGATGACGCGTTATTAATGCCTCCGTAACGGTCGCGCTCCTCCACTCACTCTGCAAGCGGATCGCGCGCCCATTCTTTGAGCGTCCGGGTGCGACGAACTGGAGCAAACCCCAGCGCCGAACGGGGCCGCTTGTCGTTGCGGGCCACATCGCTGAATGGAGACCCGACAATCCGAATTTCGGCCCCCTGCCTCCGCACCATGGCGAACAAGGTCGCCGCATGGGCGGGCGAAATGCGGACGCAGCCGTGCGAAGCAGGCCGGCCAAGCTTGCCGACCGCGTTCGTGCCGTGGATTGCATATTGACCGTGGAAGAAGATGGAATGCGGCATCGGCGCGTTGTCATACTTGGCGGAGTGGACCATGACATACATCGCTTTTGGCCGGAAGACGCCATTCGGCGTCGCATGACCGGCCTTGCCCGAGGATATCGGCCAGACATAGGTCTCACCTGAGCCCGACTGGACCGTCATTGTTTGCGATGTAAGATCGATGTCGATCTCGACATGGGCATATGCGCAAGTCGGCGCCGTGATCAGAATCATGAGCGCAATGAGACGTCCGAATGAATTTCCCATGTGGCCGCCCCCCTCCTTAGTCGTCTCGTTGCCCCACGCAAGCAATCGGCGCAGGAAACCGGCAGCCCCGATCAATTCTCGCTACCGCCGCGCGTCCCCAGTGTTTTTGAGTGTGTCCCTCAGCCCGCAAACGGTCCAGTTCAATCATGGCGTCGAACGGGCAATCGCGCAATCGTGATCTTGAAGGTCCTCAGCGTGGCCGCCGCCTTCCAAGGAAAACTGGTCAGCCAGAAGGATAAAGCCAGGTTTCCCATCAAAGCTCGCGCCGACCACGGCGAGGCTATAGGCCTCCATATGCGCCCGCGCACCCTCGACGCCATCGGCGAGGAGTTCCACGGGCGAGACATCGGAAAGACCAGCTGAGACAATACGGCGACCAAAATAGGTCGCCCCTGCGAGTGGAACTGTCATCGGCCGCCATTGATCGGCGAATGCGCCTCGGTAATCGGCGAGCGCCGAGACGACGCTTTTGGCGATGCAATCGACATGCAAATGCAGCTGCTCTTGGCTGCGCGCCCATTTCGAGTTTATTGCAATTCCAATCGCCTCACGCGGCAGTTCGCGCTTAAGGCGCTCCTCAATAAGAGACTTTGCGCTCCAGGCGACGGCGAACACCTTCGGAGCATTGGGCTCGAGCATCTGTGGGTCTTCTATGCCCGTGATCCGTCGCGTCGGAATGGCGAGCATCTGCCCAACGCCCACGCGGTCCTTGAGAATCGCCACGCCCTGCTCGACTCCGCCATCGAGGTCGACGCGTTCGCAGGGCGTCGGACCCAGCCCGGCTTCCATGTGGGGTACGCATTCGCCATGGACGATCCGCCACAGAGCGTTCGGATCGGCGTGAGCCGGAACGCCGAAGGTTGATAGCCAAGCCGAGAGAATGAGCCAAAATACCGCGCCTGCCGTCGGTCGTGCGCTTCGGCGTCGCGCCAGCGCGCGCTCGGAAGCACGAGCCGTGCGCAGGTCACCGCCTCCAGGTCGCCAGAGTTGAGTTTTCAAAACGACAACCCCCAAAGAGTGACCGAAATCAGATCACTCTGGCGCCAGCGGGTTACACCCTGGTTACATGCGGCCGCGTCCGCGATCCCACCCCTCAAATGTGGATCGCTCGCTTAGCCACCGCCAGCGCCGCCTCCTTGACGGCTTCCGACATCGTGGGATGCGCGTGGCAGGTGCGCGCAAGGTCCTCCGAGGAGCCGCCGAACTCCATCAGAACCGCGATTTCGTGGATCATCTCGCCCGCGCCGAACCCCACGATGTGCCCTCCGAGCACCCGATCGCTGGCGGCGTCGGCGAGAATTTTCACGAAGCCGTCGGTGCGGCGCATTGCGCGCGCTCGCCCGTTGGCGGTGAACGGGAATTTGCCTACCGCGTAGGCGACGCCCTCCGCTTTGAGCTCTTCCTCGCTCTTGCCGACGGAGGCAACTTCGGGGCTCGTATAAACGACGTTGGGAATGACGCCGTAATTGACGTGGCCCGCCTGCCCGGCCAGCAGCTCCGCGACCGCGACACCTTCTTCCTGCGCCTTATGCGCGAGCATCGGCCCGCGGATCACGTCGCCGATCGCATAGATCCCAGGAACGTTGGTTGCGAAGCGCGCGTCGACAACGACCTGGCCGCGCTCCATTTTGACCCCCAGCGCCTCCAATCCCAGGCCTTGAGTATACGGGCGCCGTCCGACTGCGACCAGCACAACGTCAGCGTCGAGCGTCTTGGCTTCGCCGCCCGTCGACGGCTCGATCGTCGCCTTGATGCCCGCACCCGTCGTTCTCGACCTTGGCGAGCTTGTGGCCAAGCTGAAAGGCGAAGCCCTGCTTTTCCAGCGTGCGCTGCATGAACTTGCCGACTTCGCCGTCGATCCCGGTCAGGATGTGGTCGAGAAACTCGACCACCGTCACCTCGGACCCCAGCCGCCGCCAGACGGAGCCGAGTTCGAGTCCGATGATTCCGGCGCCGACGACAAGCAATTTCTTCGGCGTTTCCGGCAGGCTCAACGCGCCCGTCGACGAGATGATCGTCTTCTCGTCGATCTCCACGCCCGGCAGCCGCGCGAAGTCGGATCCCGTAGCGATGAGGATCGCCTTGGTTTCGTGGGGGGCCTCATTGCCGTCGGCCCCCTTGACAATCACCCGTCCGGGCGCCGCGATGCGCCCTTCGCCGCTCACCCAGTCAATCTTGTTCTTCTTGAACAGATAGGCGACGCCGTTGACGTTGGCCGCGACGGTCACGTCCTTGTGCTTCATCATCGCCGCGAGATCGAGCCTCGGTGGAGAGACGACGACTCCGAAAGGCGCAAGAGCGTGCCCTGCTTCGTCGAACATTTCCGACGCATGCAGGAGCGCCTTGGAGGGAATGCAGCCGATGTTGAGGCAGGTCCCGCCAAGCGTGTTCATCTTCTCGACTACGGCCACCTTCATGCCCAGTTGCGCCGCGCGGATGGCGCAGACATAGCCGCCCGGGCCGGAGCCGATCACGATGAGGTCATAAGTCATGTTATTTGGCCGTCCGCGCCTTCCGCTCTTGGAGATATCTTTCGATCAAGTCCCATCGATCCCGGTTGACCTCAAAGGCTAACTTCCGCCAGGGAATCTTGCTCCACCAATCTCACTACAACAAGGGCCTGCCTCATTGCGAGGCAGTATATAGTATTCAGGATCGACGGGCGGAAGACTTCGCTTATGAGCCCCGCTAAACTCATACCCACGATTAAGTCTAACCAGAACAACGAACTCTGGATGAATCCCTTTCTTGATAGGAAACGAATTGGCATCGGTTGCCCATCCGCTCTTGACTTGAATCCTGGCAGATTTTTTCCCTCGTGCGGACATTGCAGTGGGATCATAGCCACGCAAATTGGTGCAGGCCTTGTATGCACGGATGTGTCTTATCAAAAGCTGCCCAAGCACCAAGAATTCAGCGCCTTCCGATTCAAACCGTGTGTCTCGTCTTACCTTTTCTTTCAGCGCCGGCGTGTCTGGAGTACGCCGGCCGTCGAGGCGGATTGCACGTGTCTGAACGCCTGCGTTCTTTGCGAGGCTTAGTCCTTTCGTTCCTGACTCTGAGGGGGATTCCCGAATCGGCTTTGATCTGATTCGGTGTTGCGAACGATGGAGTTTGCGATGCCGATCCCGCTTCGAGAAGACTACAGCGCAGGCGATCTTCGGAGTGCGGCGAGGCAGTCGAAGGACAGCGGCCAGGCGCGCCGGCTCTTGTCTCTGGCGGCGATTTACGACGGGTCGACGCGCACGGAGGCGGCAAAGATCGGCGGCGTGACGCTTCAGATCATTCGGGACTGGGTTCTCAAGTTCAACGCCCATGGCGCCGCTGGGCTCATCGCGGGCAAGGCTCCGGGTCAGACGGCGCGGTTGAGTGGGGAGCGTCGCGCGGCGTTGGCTCGCATGATCGAAGATGGGCCGGTCCCTGCCGTGCACGGCGTCGTGCGCTGGCGGCTTGTCGACCTCTGCCAATGGGCGTTCGAGGAATACCGGGTCGCCGTCTCGGTCCAGACGATGAGCCGGGAGTTGCGGAGCATGGGCTATCGCAAGCTTTCGGCGCGGCCCCGCCATCACGCGCAGGCGGCGAACGCGGTCGAGGATTTTAAAAAAGTTTCCCCGCGCGCCTGGAAGAGATCGCGCGCGAGAAGGGCGTCGACCCCGGCTCAGTAGAGGTCTGGTTCGCCGACGAAGCCCGCGTCGGGCAGAAGAACAAGATCACCCGCCGCTGGGCAAAGCGAGGAACGCGGCCTTCGGCGCCAAGCGACCAGCGCACCGCCTCGACCTACATTTTCGGCGCGATTTGCCCAAGGGAAGGCAAGGCGGTCGGGTTGATCCTGCCCAAGTGCAACACCGAAGCGATGCAACTGCATCTCGATGAAATCGCCAAGGATGTCGCGCCGGGACGCCACGCCGTCCTGCTGCTCGATCGGGCGGGATGGCATACCTCCCGCAGACTCGACATCCCTGACAATCTGACGCTCGTCCCCCTCCCGGCCAAATGCCCAGAACTAAATCCGACCGAAAACATCTGGGAGTTCATGCGCGACAACTGGCTGTCGAACCGCGTCTTCCTCGACGCAGACGACATCGTCGACCACTGCTGCGAAGCCTGGAACAAACTCCGACGCCAGCCATGGCGCATCATCTCCATCGGTATGCGACCCTGGGCGCATCGGTTCTGATCACTGAGAATGAGTATAAGTCCTTTCGTTCGCTGCCGCTGTTCCGGCGCCATAGGCCGTGTACTCCAATCATTTGCTTTTGCAGAGTTTCGCCGATCACCAACCGATCAATCGCGATAGCATCATCACCAGGCCGACAATCGAGAGCGCCCAAATGGCGGTGCGCGCGTAGCTTTTCCTCAGAGGTCTAGCACGAGCGGCGCCGGGTCCCTCGAGCGCCTCCGCCAGCCATGCACAGGGCAGCGGCGAATTACGTAAGCTGGCTTGAGATTTGGCTTCAGCGCGAGCTTAAGCGCGGACATTTCCTTCCTACGATCAGAACTTCGTGCGATAGATATTGATGCTGGGATTCCTTCACCGGGCTAGGCGATCGCCGAGCCGGAACGAAGCAAGAATTGTCGATCTTTCAAAGGTGTGCCGCATCAACCAGGAGCATTCGCTGCCCCATCGGAACGGAGATCGCGTCAACCGAACCGGGATCACCCGCCATAGGGGGCGTCATGGAAAGCGATTTCCGCCTCCAAGGTCTGTTCGAATAGAGCGCTCTGCCGCGCCTGCCGCGCCTCGGAAAGTTTCGGTCCTCTTGTGTCGATTTCCGAGCGCACCCACGCAACATGGTCAGCAAAGTCCCCGCGGGCATGAAGCGCGACCCAGTTCCGAATGTAGGCCCTGGATGAGGGCGACTGGTTGGCCGCCGAGCACCATGTCAGATACATCCACTCCGCAGCCAATGTGCAGGCGAGGATTTCCTCATAGCCCTCTTTCTCGGCCACCTTGAGAAACAGCCCTGACGTGACCCCCTGAAACTCCTCCAGGAATAGCTAGAGTCCGACCCAAGGAAGGGACGGACGGATGAAGCGATCAAGGTTCACGGAAGAGCAGATCATCGCGATCCTGCGCGAGCAGGAGGCGGGCGTTGCGGTGGCGGATCTGTGTCGCAAGCACGGTCTCAGCTCGCCGACGTTCTACAAGTGGAAGGCCAAGTACGGCGGGCCTGGACGTGTCGGAGGCCAGCGGCTGAAGGCGCTGGAGGACGAGAACGGGCGGCTGAAGCGGATGCTGGCCGACGCCATGCTGGACAACGTCGCGCTGAAGGACCTGCTGGGAAAAAAATGGTGACGCCCGCCGCGCATCGGGAGGCTGCGGCGTACCTGCAGGCCGCCTATGAGATGAGCCAGCGACGGGCGTGCCGAGTGATCGGCACGATCGGACGAGCGTTCGCTACCGGGCGACACGGCCGGACGACGCGGCGTCTGCGCGACCGGCTGAAGGCGCTGGCGCAGGAACGACGACGATTCGGCTATCGACGGCTGCACGTTCTGCTCCGCCGCGAAGGTCAGATGGTCAACAAGAAGCGGGTTCAGCGGATCTACCGCGAGGAGCGTCTGACGGTGCGCCGCCGTGGCGGGCGCAAACGGGCGATCGGCACGCGCCGGCCGATCGAGACGCCGCTGCGCGGCCAACCAGCGCTGGAGCCTGGACTTCGTCTCCGACCAGATGACCGACGGGCGGCGCTTCCGCATCCTGGCGGTGGTCGACGACTGCACCCGCGAGTGTCTGGCGCTGGTGGCCGACACCTCGCTGTCGGGGCTGCGGGTAGCGCGCGAGCTCGACAACATCGTCCGCCAGCGCGGTCGGCCCGCGGCCATCGTCAGCGACAACGGCACGGAGCTGACCTCCAACGCCATCCTGAGCTGGGCCGACCAGACCGGCGTCGACTGGCACTACATCGCGCCGGGCAAGCCCCAGCAGAACGGCTTCATCGAGAGCTTCAACGGCCGGCTGCGCGACGAGCTGCTGAACGAGACGCTGTTCCGCTCGCTGCCGCACGCCCGGGTCGTGCTGGAGGCCTGGCGACGGGACTACAACCAGGAGCGACCGCACTCCAAGCTCGGCTGGATGACGCCTGAGGCCTACGCCAGCGCGCGCCGCGGAGGGACCGGCCTGGCCGCGCCAGACTCTTACGGTCGCGCGCCCAGCCCTATTGCAACCCAATACAACCAAGGCTCAATCAACCCAGGACTTCTCACTATGGCTCGATGAAAAACGGGGGTCACGTCAGCCCGTGCAGCGGAAGAGCGAGCCCCGCGGCGCGAGGCTGATCCGCTCACTGTCGGGCGCGCCCATTCCGCTCGAAGGCGTCCACAAAGACCTGCTCCTGATCGGTGACGAGCCCGTAAAGACCGAGGCCCAGACGCCGCCGTTCCTGAAATGAAGGCGCCTTGGCGACGGCGTAGCCAAGCGACCTCGCCGCGGTGTCGACAAAGCCATATTCGATCCTGAGATATCGGGCGAAAACGCGATCGTTGATGGCGTCCGTCGCAACTTCGCGAAAGAAGCGGTGGCGGAGGATCGCCCTCCACGTTCGATCCGCGCGGGCGCGCATTTGCTCCGAGAACGAGGACGTATCGCTCATGACGCTTTCCCGGCGCGCGCGACGAATTGCTTCGCCCGATCGCGATCGACGGGGTTCCACCAATGCCCGTCGACCTTCAGTGAGCTTGCGACAATGACGCCGTCGACGATGGCGAGAATATCCTTGACGTTGCCCGGATCAACGCCGCTGCCGACGAGCGTTGGAAGCGAAGCGGCGGCTCGGATCTTTCGGAGATAGTCAGGATCGGCGGCGTGGCCCGTGCGCTGGCCCGTGAAGATCACAACGTCGGCGTTGAAAAACTCGACGTCACGCACAAGCTCGGCGATCGGCCGATCCTGCACGATCGCGTGCGCGCCGTGCTTGACGTGAGCGTCGGCAAAAATCTTGACGCCTTGCGCCTGAAGCGCGCTCCGATAGCGCATCGCCTTCGCGGCGGCGCCTTCGATCAGGCCCTCATTGGCGACATAGGCGTTTGCCCATTGATTGACGCGAACGAAATGCGCGCTTGCCGCGCTCGCAATCGCCAGAGCGTGGAGGGCGGCGTTGGCCAGAACATTGATCCCGATAGGCAATCCAGTCGCCGCCCGGACGCGATCGGTCGCGATCGCCATATGGGCGCCGGTTTCCGGACCGATGTCTTCAGGCTTCGAAAAAGGAATGTCTCCGTGGTTTTCGACAATGAGGCCGTGAAAGCCCGCCTCGGCATACGCCCTCGCGTCCGCGAGCGCCCGCGCGTAGATCGCCTCGACGCCGCCACCTGAATAATCGGGAGATCCCGGTAACGGGAGAAGATGAACGACGCCGATCAGCACGGACTTCGGTCGGCCGAATATGCTTTTGAGCACGCTCTCGCGTTCGCGTGCGACGACGTGTCCGCCCTCTGTCATTCGTGGTTCTCCTCAAGGCGGTCGATCGCGGCGCGTTCAAGAATTGCGGCCATTTCTTGCCGGGACGGAAAAGAAGCAAGGATTCCCTTTCGCGTAACCGAAATCGAGGCCGCTCGGGCGGCGGCGGCAAGCGCGCCTTTCCAGCTCTGGCCGAGTGCAGTGGCGGCGACCAAAACGCCGCAGAATACATCGCCCGCTCCGACCGTGTCGATGGCGATGGCTTGAGGCGCCGCTACGTGAAATGTATCTTCGGCCGAAAAGAAAACAGCGCCATCCGCGCCGAGCGTAAGGACGACCGCGCCAGCGCCTTTCTTGCGGAGCAGGCGGGCAGCGTTCTCCGCCGCGCCACCCGCAAGGTCGATTGCCTCGCCTCGGTTGACCACGACGAGATCGACCAGGGTCCAGTCGTAGTCCCCCGCCGCATAGGTTGGCGACGGGTTGAGAACGGTCGTTGCGCCTCTCGACCTCGCCAGAGCGAGACAATCGCGCGTGACGCTCGCGCGCAGATTCCCTTGCATGACGACCCTATCGCCCGGATTGATCCACGACTCGATCCGCGTCTCCGTGATCGGATCGAAATGGCGCGCAGCGTCGATAAGGCTCACAATCGTATTCTCGCCGCGCCGATCGACCGTGATCGCGCAACGATCTGTTCCGTGAGGCGACGTCGACAGCCCGTCCGTGAGCACGCCCTCGCGAGCGAGGCTGGAACGGATGCGCTCGCCCAGGAGGTCATCGCCAATTGGGGCGACGAGGCGAACAGACACGCCGCAGCGCGCCGTGACGATTGCCTGATTGGCGCCCTTGCCACCAAGATCTTCAGAGGCTCCGAGAGCCACGATCGTCTCACCGGGCCGCGGAAACCTATAGACCCGAATGACGCTGTCGACCGCGGCGTTGCCTATCACGTGGATCATCATATTGCGTTGTTCGCGGAGGCTGCTCTCGGTTTCGCTCCCGTCAGCGCGCGCGATGCTCGGCGGAGAACACCCGGCGCGGGTTCTCGATCAGGATGCGATCGATCGTGTGCTGGTCCATGCCATTGCGCTTGAGGCGCGGCACAAAGTGCTTCAGGATATAGCCGTAACCGAAACCCCCGTACCGCACGAGCATCATCTTGAGAAACACATCCTGCGACATCAGGATCGAGTTGAGATAACCGTCGTCAGCCAGGCGGCAGATAGCGACCGCGTTCTCCTCGTCGCACGGAGACTGGGCCTGCTGATCCGCGTAAAAGAAGTCCATCCCGATCATATCGTACTCGATGAACGCGCCTCTGTCGGCCACGCTCTTCTGGTAGTTCGGATCGTGCAGGCTCGGGTTCATATGACAGAGGACAACGTGCCGAGGGTCTGCGCCTTCGCTCTCAACGACGTCGAGCACGCGATGAGCGTGACGCTCCCAGCCGGGAAGATGAACGGAGAGCGGAGCCCCGCTGAGCTTGGACGCCCGCGCCGCGCCCCTCAGCACCTTTTCCTCGGCGGGCGTGAAGTCCTTGCTGATCCCGATCTCTCCGATGATCCCCGCGCAGACCTCGGGCTCATCCTCTGAGAGGCCGCAGTCCTGAGCGATCGCCTCGGCGATGCTCTCAACGCTCATGTCCCTCACATAAGGAGGATGCGACGGCTCGAGGTAGAAGCCTGCGCCCATCACGATGTTGAGGCCGCTTCGGCGGCTGATCCTCTGCAACGCAGATGGATCGCGTCCAATACCGAGATTGGTCGGATCGACGATGGTCTTGCCTCCATATTCGACGAAGTAGTCGAGTTCCTCGATCGCCGCCCTGACATCGAGCAGGGCGCAATTGTCGCGGTTGAGAAACGGATTCATTCGCAAGTCGCCAATCATCGTTATGTCGATCGGCCTTTC
The DNA here is from genome assembly GCA_963820095.1 of uncultured Alphaproteobacteria bacterium. Classification (GTDB taxonomy): domain Bacteria; phylum Pseudomonadota; class Alphaproteobacteria; order Rhizobiales; family Beijerinckiaceae; genus Roseiarcus. Next base: position 136,968 of record CAWFZA010000012.1, on the reverse strand, counting down.
GGCAATCGCGATCTCCGAGCCACAGCACGGGCGCTTCCACCAGCTCGCAGCGTCAAGCAGGATATGTTCATGCATCAGCGTGACGCCGATCGCTTCGACTGGAATGGGGCCAAGCACGGTCCGAACAAGTCCGGAGTGCACGCCTATCGTCGGCTTCCCCATGTCCTCCCCGTCTTTCTCAGCTCGCCCGCCGCCCCGTTCGGAAGAGGCGGAAGTTAAGCCAAATCGCGATCAGAATGATGAAGCCCTCGACAATAGGGGTGATAAACGGCGACATATGATAGAGGATGAGGCCATTGCCGATCACCGCGACGGTCAACGCGCCAAGCATCGTGCCAAGCATCGTGCCGCGGCCACCAAACAGGCTCGTTCCGCCCAGCACAACCGCGGCGATGACTTCGAGTTCGAAACCGCCGCCGGCGTTTGAAGATCCGCTTCCCAGGCGGCCCGCAATGATAATTCCCGCAATCGCGGCAGAGAGTCCGCTCAGCGCATAGACGGCAAGCACGATCCTCTTCGTGTCGACCCCCGCGCGCCGGACCGCTTCGGCGTTTGCGCCGACGCCGGTCACATAGCGACCGAACGTCGTTTCATTGAAGACGAGAAAGCCCGCGGCCAGCACGACGACGGCGATGATCGCCGGCATTGGCAGGCCGAAGACCCAGCCTCGCCCGATCGCGTTGAACGGGCTCTGAGGATCGATCGGAATCGAATAGCCTTTCGTAAGGAGCAGCGCCGTTCCCCGGATGGAGCTCAGGCCGGCGAGAGTGACGATGAAGGCCGGGATGCCTTCATAAGCGATGAAGAAGCCCTGGATGAGGCCAATGACAATCCCCACGCCCAACATCAACACGATCACTAGTGGCCAGGACAGGCCGGCTTGCAGCAAAATCGCCGCCAGCGCGTTCACCAGCGCCAGTATCGAACCGACAGATAGGTCAATCCCCGCAGTCGTGATCACGAAGGTCATGGCGACGGCGACGATCATGAGCGGCGCGCTCTGCCGCAAGACGTTGAGGAGATTGGTCTGGGTGAGGAATGTGTCGGTGATCAGTGAGAATGTGACCGTCATCACGACGAAGAACGTCGCGATGCTGAGCACGCCGCCGTGGTCGTGAATGATCAAGCGCGCGCGATCGCGAAGCGCAGGCGAAGTTGCAACCGCCGTCAGGACCGCATCTCCTCTCCGGGCTGCGTTCCCGCCGAGATCGAACGGAATTTTCTCCCCACGATGAGGTTGACGATCTCCTCGATATTGGTCTCGCGAATGAGCCGCTCCGCGACGCTGCGACCCTCGTAGAGGACCATGATCCGATCGCAGACCACAAACAGATCCTGCAGCCGGTGCGTGATGAGAATGACGCTCACGCCCCTGGCGCTCACTTGGCCGATAAGATCGAGCACGGCGTCGACCTCGGCGACCGCCAAGGCGGCCGTCGGCTCGTCCATGATCAGGACCAGGGGGTCGAAAGACACCGCGCGCCCGATCGCAATGCTCTGGCGCTGGCCGCCGGACAGATTCTCCACCTTGAGCCGCGTGCTCGGCATACGGATGCCGAGATGCGCCAGCATGTGCGCGGCGTCCGCATGCATCTTGCGCTTGTCCATGATTGGCACGCCAAGCATGCGCCTGAGCGGCTCGCGGCCAAGCAGGAGGTTGCCGGCGACATCGATCGTGTCGCAGAGAGACAGGTCTTGATAAACCATCTCAACCCGCTGACGGCGCGCATCGGCGGGAGACGTAAAACGGACTTGCCGTCCGTCGAGAAGAATCCGGCCCGAGTCGGGAACGACGGCGCCGGACAAGATCTTACTCAGGGTCGACTTGCCTGCGCCGTTATCGCCGACGAGCCCAAGAACCTCGCCCGCGCGCAGAACAAGGTTGACGCGATCAAGCGACCTGATGGCGCCGAAGGACTTGCTGATGTCCTCCATCTGGACCCGGACCGGCGCGTCGGCGGTCAACATCCGCTTGGCTTGAGCTTTCGTGCGCAGAGGAAGAGAAAGCGGGACGACAAGCGTCCCGCTTTGGATGGGCAAGCGGGCCTATTTGAAAAGACTGCGGAACTTGTCGACGTTTTCTTTGGTCACGATGGTGACGGGAATGTCGATGCTCGGGTCGACCTTTTCGCCCTTCTTGATCTTGAGCACGGTCTCGACGCCGGCCACGCCCTCCTGGAAGGGATCTTGCTGAACGACGGCGACGATCCATCCCTCGTCAATGCCCTTGATCGCCTGGGCGGTGAGGTCCCAGCCGAATACTTTGACCTTGTCGGTGCGCTGCTGGCTGGTCACGGCCGAAATGGCGCCGACAAGCGCCGGCTCGCCGGTCGCATACAGCGCGTTCATATCGGGGTTGGCGGTCATTAGGTTTTCGGCCGCGGTCAGCGCGACGTCCTGGATGTTTTGGCCATCGACCGTGTCGAGGAACTTGAACTCCCGACTCGGCTTGAGCCGCCGCCTTGAAGCCATCGAGGCGCTGGTTCTGAATGAAGGAGTTGAGCGCGCCGACTATGCCAACCTTGGCTGAGCCGCCCATTTTGGTCTTTGCGTAGTCGGCGAAATATTTGCCGATCTGCTCGCCCGCGCCTTTGTTGTCGACGCCGATGAAGGCTGCGTTGTCGCCATCGGGGATGCGGGCGTCGATTGCGACGACGGGAATGCCAGCTGTCTTGGCCGCGCTGACCGCGGGCTTCACTCCATTCACGTCAATGGCGATGAGCACGATGCCGTCAACCTTCTGCGCGACATAGTCTTCGATCGCGCTGTTCTGAGCCGCCGCGACGTTGTTAGCGTTGTAGATGACGAGCTTCGCGCCGGCCTTATCCGCCGCTTGCTTTGCGCCGTCGTTGATTTGATTAAAGAACAACGCCTGCTGGTTGATCGTGACGAGCGCAACTGTCTGCGCCTGCGAGGCAGCCGTCCCAAACGTAGCGATGGCCAGCGCTACGACACCCAAGCCGCTGATGATTGATTTCATGTAACGCTCCTCGGGTTGGCTTGAAGGCCGGCCTCGTTCCGAGCGAACGGGCGGGCCACGGCGAACCCTTCCCGAGCGTGCCCTATTTCCGCCATGTAGCGCAAGGGTACGGCGTCCAACATTCTCGAACCAGCAGGGCCGCTCGAATCGATGCCTAGAAAAGCAGCGTTGCCTGCAGAATGAAACCTTCGAGACAGGAACGCTTGCGACACGGACGCTGGCCGGGTCGCGCCCACCGACGCCTCCCCAAATTTCGGGCTCGCCAAACAGCGAGATGCAGATTGACCACCGAAATGCATGTCTTAGAGTTGGAACTCGGCATCGGGCCAAGCTTCGGTTGGGCCCGGTCGGGCGTTTTTCGACAACGGGAGGAACCACGAATGAGACATTGGACCATCGCGCTTGTCGCAACCGTCACTGGGCTCTTAACGACGACCGGCGCGTTCGCTCAGCAGCGCGTCCTGAACATGCTCATGCTGGCCGAAGACGCGCCCAAGATCCAGAAAGTCGTGGACGCCTATCAGGCCAAGCACCCCGATGTAACGATCAAGATGCAGTCGGCGCCGTGGGATCAATATTTCCAGACCGCCGAGCTGCGCCTCAGCTCGAAGGACAAGAGCGTCGACCTCGTCTATGTCGACGTGCCGCTGATCGCGAGCTATGCCTCGAGGGGGTTTCTGGCGCCGGTCGACCCTGGCCTCAATACGAGCGCGCTCGTGCCCTCCTCCGTCAACGCGGGCAAGGTTGACGGCAAACTCTATGCGCTGCCGATCAACAACTCGGCCCAGGTGCTCTTCTACAATAAGAAGCTCTTCGCCGACGCCGGCGTTACTCCACCCGACGGCCTCGCGCCGGGAGGGACGGCCACTCAGACCCAGGCCAACGAGCTCGCTTCGTCTAGGCGCTGGACGTGGGAGCAGGTCGCGGAGGCGGCGCAAAAGCTGACCCAGAACAAGGGCGGGAAGACCGCCGTGTGGGGATTCAGCTTTGACCAGATCAACGAGCTCTATCAGCTCCAGCCGTTGGGCAAGTCGCTCGGCACGGACGTGATCTCGCCGGATGGGAAAACCGCGCACGGCTATCTGGACAGTCCGGCGTGGGTGAAAGGCGCGACGTTCTGGTCGGACCTCTACAACAAATGGGGGGTGAGCCCGAAAGGCCTCGCGCATGACGAGCCGCCGCAACTCTTCGCCAACGGACAGCTCGCGCTCTTCGCTGGCGGGACGTGGAATCTCGCCGTCTTCCAAAAGGCCGGAGTCGACTTTGGCGTCGCGGCCTTCCCCTACTTCCAGGGCGGCAAGGTTCTGACCCCAACCGGAAGCTGGTTCATGGGCGTTTCCGCTAATTCGGCGAACAAGGACATCGCCGCCGACTTCGCGAAGTTCCTGACCCTTTCGGACGAGGGCACCAAGATCTGGTTCGATGCGAACAAGCAGCTGCCGGCCTACAAGCCGTTGCTCGAACAGATCAGCAAGTCGCCCGAGTTCGACGCGTTCCCGCAGGACGTATTCCGGATTGGCGTCTATGATGCCCTGAACACCGCCAAGCCGAGGCCAACGACGGTCGCCTACGGGCAATTGCAGGACGCCTTCCGCACCGCCTTCGCCGACATGTCGAACGGCGTTCCGGTTGGTGACGCGCTCGCGACTGCGGTCGAGACCTATGACGCGGCGATGAAGCGCGTGGCGCAATAGAAGAGCGGGTCCGTGCGGTCTCCCGGACCGTTTCGGGGACTGCAGGGCCTCGACGATGGCAAGGCATAGTTCTTTAGGTTTGCTCGTGGCGCTGCTGGCGCCCGCCTTGCTCGGCCTGCTCGTTTTCCGCCTTTACCCGATCGCGATTGCCGTCATTGCGAGCTTCTACACAACTATTCATGGCGGCGCAGTTTTCGCAGGGCTCGGAAACTACGAGTCGCTGATCAGCGATCACGTATTTTGGAGATCCCTCGAGGTCACGCTCTGGTTCAACCTTCTCGTCAACCCGATACAGATCGCGATCTCTCTCGGGCTTGCGCTTCTCTATGTGCGCAAGTTCCCGGGCGCGAGCGTCTACCGTATCTTCTTCCTGATTCCGATCGGCGTATCGGTGCCGGTGGCCGTGATCGTGTGGCGGATCATGTTGAGCCAGGGCGGGCTCGTCAACGGCCTTCTGGACCTGGTCGGCGTCGCGCCGCAGCCTTGGCTGACTTCCAGCAGCCTCGCGCTCTATTCCGTCATCGCCATCGCCACCTGGAAAGGCGCATCCTATTGGATGATCTTCATCGTTGGCGGCCTGCAGAACATTTCCCTCGAACTCTACGATGCAGCGCGGGTCGACGGGGTACGACCCTGGCAGCGCCTCCTCTTCATAACGCTGCCGCTGCTGCGTCCGGCGCTTCTCTTCGTGCTCGCCGCGGATGTCTCAATCAATTTCCTCCTTTTCGCTCCCATCTATATGCTGACGCAAGGTGGACCTGCGGGCTCCACTGATGTTCTGATGTACGAAGCCTACAAGCAAGGTTTCATCTTCGGCGACATGGGTCGGGCGATGGCGATGGTCGTCGTCATCGTCGCGATCCTGCTTGTCGTGGTAGGGCTGCAGTTCAAGCTGCTCTCGGCCCGTGAACAGGGAGCCTGAACCTTGGCCGCAAGCGAGGTCAGGATTCGCGAAGGCTTCCGGCTCGGGCTCGCGCACCTCGGCTATGCGGCGATCGCGTTCGTGTTCCTGCTGCCGCTCTGGTGGGCGGTCGTTTCGTCGCTGCGGCCGAATGCGAACGTCTTCACCGATGTCTTCCCGTTCACGGCGAAGGCGCTCGCGCCAAGTCCGGCCTCGCTCGAGGCCTATGAAGGCATCGTGCAGGCCGGATTCGGCTCGATCATTCTCAACACGCTTCTGGTCGCTGCGCTAACGACGGTTGCGGGGCTGATCCTCAACGGCGCGGCCGGCTTCGCATTCGCGATTTTCGACTTCAAGGGCAAGCGGGTCATTCTCTCGCTCGTCATTCTGAGCTTCATGCTGCCATTCGAGGCGATCGCTCTTCCGCTCTATAATGTGATGCGCCAATTGGGCTGGCTCGACAACATCGCCGCCCTCGTCGTCCCCGGAGTCACGAACGGGCTCGTCGTCTTCCTCTTCTATCAGTTCTTTCGTCAGATCCCGCGCGACTATGTGGAAGCGGCCAGACTGGACGGGGTGAGCTGGCCGAACATCATGCTCAGGATCTATGTCCCGCTTTCCCTTCCAACCTGTGTCAGCGCGGCGCTGCTCCTGTTCGTCTTCCAGTGGGAAGCATTTCTGTGGCCGCTGCTCGCAATGCCTTCACAGGACTTCAAGGTCATCCAGGTCGGAATGGCGGCGTTCCAGCAACAATATGGCACGATCTGGAACCAGCTCTTCGCCGTCGCGGTCGTAACCGCGCTGATCCCGATCGCGCTCCTGCTCCCATTGCAGCGCTATTACGTCCAGGGATTGTCCGGGGCCGGCATAAAGGGGTGAGCCGCTCTATGTCGGAACTGGAGTTGAAGGGAGTTTCAAAGTCGTTCGGATCGGTCGAAGTCGTGCGGGACGTGAATCTCAACGTCGACGATGGCGAGTTCGTGGTCTTCGTCGGCCCGTCCGGATGCGGAAAGTCCACACTACTCAGGATGATCGCCGGGCTCGAGAAAGTGGGCGCCGGCGAGATCAGGATTGGCGCGCGAGACGTGACGGATCTCGACCCCTCGGAACGCAAGGTCGCGATGGTCTTCCAGTCCTACGCGCTCTATCCGCACATGAGCGTCGAGGAGAACATCGGCTTCGGTTTGCGGATGAACGGAATGAGCAAGAGCGCCGTCCGGGCCAAGGTCACCGAAGCGGCGTCGATCCTCCACCTTGAAGGCCTGCTAAAGCGGAAACCGAGAGAATTATCAGGCGGCCAGCGGCAGCGGGTCGCGATTGGGCGTGCGATCGTCCGCAAGCCTGAGGTATTCCTCTTCGATGAGCCGCTGTCGAACCTCGACGCCGAATTGCGTGTGCAGATGCGGCTCGAAATCACCAAGCTCCATCAAACGATGGGCGCTACGATGATCTATGTCACCCACGACCAAACCGAAGCCATGACGCTTGCCGACAAGATCGTGGTCCTGCGGAGCGGGCGGGTGGAGCAGGTGGGAACCCCGCTCGAGGTTTACGACGATCCCGACAACGCGTTCGTGGCGGGGTTCATTGGGTCGCCGAAGATGAACTTCCTGCCAGCCGTGGCTGCCGGAACTCGAGACGGCCTCTTCATTGCAAGGCTGACGCAGTTCGAAAATGTTGAGGTCCCTTTGGCGCTCGTCAACGCTTCGTCGAGCTCGGAATTTCTGGTCGGCGTGCGGCCAGAGCACTTCTCGAGAGATGGCCAAATTCGGCTCGATGTGACGCTCGACGTCATCGAGCACCTTGGCGGAACTTCTTTCGGCTACGCACGATCGGACTCCGACCGGCCGCTGACGATCGAACTGCGGGACCGGCGAGGTATTGAAGCCGGCTCGAAGGCCGAGCTTGGCTTCGACGCTCCGCGGGCGTTTTTGTTCGACCGCGTGACGGGCAAGCGGCTACGATAGGTGGTCGCCGAGCTTGGAGGGACAATGACGATTTCCGATGCTGATCGCTTACGAATGCTCGCGCCTCGTCCGGGCCGGGTGCGGGCGGTTCTCGACACCGATACTTACAACGAGATCGACGACCAGTTTGCGCTCGTGCAGGCCTTGCTTTCGCCCGACCGGATCGCTCTCGAGGCGATCTACGCTGCGCCGTTCCACAATACCAGGTCGACCGGCCCAGGCGACGGCATGGATAAGAGCTACGACGAGATTCTTCGGCTCCTCGGTCGCATGGGCCGATCGCCAGACGGTTTCGTTTTCAAGGGCGTGCGCGATTTTGTCGGCTCCGCCAAGCAGGCGCGCAAGGCCGAAGCGGTCGACCATCTCGTCGCCTGCGCGAGGGCAAGCAGTCCGGACGACCCGCTTTGCATCATCGCAATCGCCGCGATCTCCAACGTGGCCTCCGCCCTCATCGCCGCGCCCGACATCGCGGACAAGGTTATTGTTGTGTGGCTCGGCGGCCACGCCCTCGAGTGGCCCGATACGCGCGAATTCAACCTAAGGCAGGATATAGGCGGTGCACAGGTTCTCCTCGACAGCGGCGCGCCGCTCGTCTTGATCCCTTGCATGGGCGTCACCTCCCACCTGCACAGCACGGTCCCCGAAATCGAACGCTGGGTCGAGCCTCACGGCGAGATCGGCAAGTTTCTCGCGACGCGCTTCAAGGAATATTCAGACGACCATGTCGGCTGGTCGAAGGAGATCTGGGACATGGCGCCGGTCGGCTGGCTCATGAATCCCGACTGGGCGCCGACGGTTTTTGCGCCAACGCCGATCCTGACAGATCAGGCGACTTGGAGCGTCGATCGAAGTCGCCCCCCTATGCGCTATGCGACAATGGTGAAGCGCGATCCCATCCTCAGAGACTTTTTCTCGAAGCTGAAACGTTTTGCCGCTTAAGAACGAGACCATCACCTTCTCAAGTGCTCCTTTCTAACTTTGCATTTGGCAAGCGGCCTAGAACTGCGTGATAGAGGACGCCTCGATAGCCGTGCAGGATCTGTAAAAGATCTGGCGCGCTTGACATGTTATGGAGGCCGTCGCGATGCGGCGACGACCTTAACGCTCTGCTTTGCAGTCGACACGAGTGCAAACCTACAATTGACACGGCCCCTGAACACATTCGGGCTCGGGAGAGGAAACGCCGATATGATTCCAAGCGAGAGAAGCCCGTATTCCGCCATCGTCGACCGACCCCCGCTCAAACTGCCCAACGGCGGCAGGGTCATTGTCTGGACGATCATTAACCTGGAGGTGTGGGACATCTCGCGTCCAATGCCGCGCACCGCGATGCCGGCGCCGTCCGGTCAGGCTATGCTGCCCGACGTCGCCAACTGGGCCTGGCACGAATACGGCATGCGCGTCGGGGTATGGCGGTTCTTCAAATTGTTTGAGAAGCTCGGTATTCGTCCCACCCTGTCTGTCAATGCACGGGTTTGCGAGGATTACGAAAGGGTCGCCGCTCAGGCGCGAGACGCGGGTTGGGAGTTCATGGCGCATGGCTATGATCAAATTCCGATGCACAAGCTGGAGGATCAGCGCGGCACGATCCATCGCGCGATGGCCGCAATCGAAAAGTTCACTGGCAAACCATCCGTCGGCTGGTTGGGTCCGGGACTCACCCAGACCTTGGATACCCCAGATCTGCTGGCCGAGGCGGGCGTGCGCTACATTGGCGATTGGGTCTACGACGACGAGCCAACGACGATCCGCACGAAGCACGGACCGCTGGTAACGTTGCCCTACAACTTCGAGACCCACGACATCGCGACCATGATCTTGCAGAATCACGAGTTGCCATACTGGGTCACAAAGTGTCGCGATACGCTCGACCGCTACCTAGACGAGAGCGCGGAGCGTGTGAAGATCATGGCCGTTGCGCTGCACCCCTACATCATGGGCCAGCCGCACCGAATTGGCTATCTCGAAAAAGCTTATGCGGACATCAATAGCCGTCAAGGCGTCGTCCATATGAATGGAGCCGAGATTCTCGATTGGTACGCCGCACAGGCCTCAGCGAGCCAACAGAGCTCAGACCGTTGAGATGGAACAAACGCGATGAACCGGACCGTGGCTTGGAAGGCTGAACCTTTGACGTGGGGCCACGGCCCACGCGTTTTCGAGATGTTCCTCGAGCCCACTTGCCCATTCTCCGCGAGGGCTTTTGGGAAAATTGACGAGACCCTGAAACTTGCCGGCGACGATCGAATTACCGTCAAGATCCGTTTGCAGTCGCAACCTTGGCATATGTATTCCGGCGTGATCGTCCGTTGCATTTTGGCGGCGTCTACCATGCAAGGAGGCAAGGAAGCGGCCAAGACCGTCATGACGGCCGTCGCGGGGCATCGCGAGGAATTCGAGTTTGCGCACCATTGCAGCGGTCCCAATATGGATGCGACGCCGCACGACATCATCGCGCGCATTGAGAGCTATAGCGGATTGCGCTTGGCGGACGCCTTCGCGATTCCGGATCTAGACCGGGAGATCAAGTGGCACTCCAAATATGCGCGGCAGAACGGCATTCACGTCTCACCGACCTTAATGGTCGATGGACTCGTGCAGCCTGACATGAGCAGCGGCGATGCAGTATCGGACTGGGTGACCCGGTTGGTAGCACACTGAGGCTAGGCCAGCGTCGTTGGGAATCCACGACCTCCACCTCACGAGGTCGTAGCGTCGAGTGAAAAGAATTGCCTAGCCGGAATTTGTCCCGCTCAAAGTTGATGTCTTGGAGGTCGGTGGCTGCCGGCCGAACTTAGATTGACAGCTATAGGGAATTGCCCTTAGCTGAATCGCCAAGAGGCACGACAGGTCTCTGCGCTCGCAGGGGTCTCCGGGAGCTGGAAATCCGTCGGTGATGCTGAACTATCGCGGCATTTCGGTGCGGAGCGCGTCGATCAGCGCGAACAGATAGCTTCGCGGGGAGGAACGACCGATGGGAGCTGGCGAGCGCGCTGGTGGCGCGATCGGTTCAGCGGACGAGCGGCCCCAGGTGGCGGACGCGACCGTGCTGTTGCGGGTGCGAGGCGTCTTCAAGAGCTTCGGCGGCACGGAAGCGCTGGCGGACGTCGGCATGACCCTCAAGGCGGGCGAGATCCTTGCGCTATTGGGCGAGAACGGCGCTGGCAAGTCGACGCTGATCAAGATTTTGGCCGGCGTCTACACGCTCGACGCCGGTCAAGTGAGCTTTCGCGACCTCGACGTCACCCATGCGCTGCGTCGATTGCCGATCGCCTTCATCCATCAGGACCTCGGCCTCATCGACTGGATGACGGTCGCCGAAAACATCTGCATGACGCTCGGCTTTCCGCGCCGCTTCGGCATGATCGACCAGGATGCGGCGCGCCGCCGAGCCGCCGTCGCGCTCGACGCGCTCGGCGCTGACATCGACCCCGACATCCGCATCCAGAACCTGAGTCGCACCGAAAAATCGCTCGTGGCGATCGCCCGCGCGCTCGCGGCGGAACCCGAGATCCTTGTCCTCGACGAGCCGACCGCGAGCCTCCCGGCGGACGAGGTAGCGCGGCTGTTCTCGGCGTTGCGCCTACTCCGCGCTCGCGGCGTCGCGATGATCTATGTCTCGCACCGCCTCGATGAGGTGTTCGAGATTGCCGATCGCATGACCGTGCTGCGCGACGGGCGCGTCGCCGGGGAACGGGAGGTCGCGAAGACGACCGCGGGCGAGACGATCCTTCTCATCGTGGGGCGGGAGCCGTCGCAGGTCTTCCGTCGTCCGCCCGAGCGTCATGGTTCTCCGCGGCTTGCGCTCAAGTCGGTCATGGTGGACGAGGTCGGACCGGTGGAATGCGAGATTCACTCTGGCGAGATCGTCGGCCTCGTCGGGCTGCGCGGCGCGGGGCAGGAGTGCATCGGGCGGGCGTTGTTCGGCGCTTTGCCGATCACCGGCGGCGAGATCCTGCTCGACGGATGCGCTGCGGGCGCTTCGTGCCCTCGGGAAGCGATGGCGCAGGGCGTCAATCTCGTTTGCGCCGACCGCGTCGGGGAATCGATCATGCCGAATCTCACGGTGCGCGAGAACCTGTTCCTCAATCCCGTCGCGGCCGGTCTGAGCCTGTTTTCGTTCATTTCGCCGGCCCGCGAGAACCGCGCCGCGCAGGCGCGCGGCGTCCAAGTCGGGTTGCGTCCGAACGATCCGACCTTGCCGATCGAGCTCCTGTCGGGCGGCAACCAGCAGAAGGTCGTGGTCGGGCGCTGGCTGCACCTCGCGGCGAAGGTTTACGTGTTCGAGGACCCGACCGCGGGCGTCGACGTCGGCGCCAAGGCGGAAATCTATCGTCTGTTCGATGTCGCGCTGCAGGGCGGGGCGGCGATCGTCATTGTGTCGACGGATTTCGAGGAGGTCGCCAAGGTTTGCCATCGCGCGCTGATCTTCGACCGCGGCCGGGTGGTCGCCGAGCTTGCCGCGGACGATCTGTCGGTGGAAAATCTGCTTGCGGCCGCGTCCGCCAACATCCGGCGCCCCGCGCCGCCTCCCTCCGCCTCCGGCCGAGGAGGAGGCGCGCATGCAGTCCATTAAGTCGAACGCCCTCGAGCCGACGCGGCCGGAACTGGCGGGGCTTTCGCCTGGGCGAAGGATTTTGCGCTTGGCGCCGGTCTACGGGCTTCCCCTTCTGACGCTCGCCTTGATCGTCATGTTCTCGATCCTGCTGCCCGACACGTTCCCGACCTGGCTCAACGCGCGTTCGATCCTCGCGGATAAATCGATCGTGGCCCTGCTCGCGCTCGCCGCGACCCTGCCGATGATGGCCGGCCGGATCGATCTCACTGTCGGCTTCGGCATCGTGATGTGGCACATTCTCGCCATCAGCCTGCAGGTGAAGTACGGCGTTCCCTGGCCGATCGCGATCCTGCTGGTGATTGCTTGCGCCGGGGTCGTCGGCTTCCTCAACGGCGTGCTGGTCGAGGTGGCGCAGGTCGACGCTTTTGTCGCGACGCTGGGGACTGGCACGATTCTCTATGCGCTCGCGCTTTGGCATACGGACGGGCGCCAGATCGTTGGCTCGCTTTCCCCCGGTTTCCTGGCGATCAACTCGACCTCGATCTTCGGCATCCCCATACCGGCCTTCTATGTGCTGGCGCTCGCGATCGTTCTGTGGATCGTCAGCGAGCGGCTGCCGATCGGCCGGTACATCTACGCGATCGGCGCCAACGAAAAGGCCGCCGCGCTCAACGGCATTCCGGTGCGCAGATATGTTATCGGCGTTTTCGTCGCCTCGGGCGTGATCACCGGCTTCGCCGGCTGCGTGCTCGGCGCGAAGTTGCGCATCGGCCAAGCGAATGTCGGCCTGGATTTCCTGCTGCCGGCGCTGGTCGGCGCCTTCCTCGGCTCGACGACGATCAAGCCGGGGCGCGTCAATATCTGGGGCAGCATATTCGGCATTCTCATACTCGCGGTCGGCATCTCCGGCATCCAGTTGTTTGGCGGCGCCTTCTTCGTCGAGCCCCTCTTCAACGGCGCGACGCTGGTCGTCGCCATCGCGCTTGCCGCGTTCGCGCAGCGCCGGCGCACCGTCGTCAAACCGCAGCGCGAAACCACGCCCGCTGAGGGAGCCGGAGAATCCGCGAACGCAGCCAGGGCCGTGTGAGGCCTTTGCGTAAACGCCGGCGACGCCGGCCTGGCGCGAAACAGCCGCCAGTCAGGGATGGGAGAGAAACATGGGTACGCCTAACATGATGCTCAAGGGCTTGCTGGCCTCGGTCGGCGCACTGGCGATCTGCGGAAGCGCGGCGCGCGCGGACGACGCGGCTTATCTGGAGAAGGCGAAAGCATATCTCGCCAACGTCGCCGCGCCGGTCACCAAATGGGACGGCCCGACTTCGGGGCCGAAGAGCGTCGGCAAGAAGTTGGTCGTCATCGTCCTCACCGACGGGCGCAACGGCGGCGCGCAGGGCGCCGCCGACGGCGCCACGGAAGCTGCCAAGGCGCTCGGCTGGGAGGTTCGCCAGCTCGACGGCCAGGGCTCGGTGCCCGGTCGCGCCACGGCTTTGCAGCAGGCGATCGCCATGAAGCCGGCCGGCATTCTCAACGCCGGCATCGACAGCAAGGAGCAGGCGCCGCTGTTCGAGCAGGCCGCCGCCGCCGGCATCAAGGTCGTCGGCTGGCACGCCGGTCCCCAAGCCGGGCCAGACAAGGACATCCCGTCGGTGTTCACCAACGTGACGACCGATCCCGCGGAAGTCGCGGCTTCTGCGGGTTTCGAAGCGGTCTTGAAGGCCTCGCAGGGCGCGGACTGCGGCGTGATCCTGTTCACGGATTCGATCTACGCCATCGCCACCGCCAAGACGAACTTCTCGAAGGCGGCCGTCGAAGGCTATTCGAAGTGCAAGGTGCTCGAAGTCGCCGATACGCCAATCGGCGACCTCTCTAACCGCATGGGCCAGCTGACGACGTCGTTGCTGTCGAAGTACGGCAAGAAGTGGACCTTCTCGATCGCCGTCAACGACCTCTACTATGACTTCTCGGCGCCCTCGTTGCAGGCCGCCGGCGTCGATCCGGCGAACGGCTATCCACAGCAGATCTCGTCGGGCGACGGCTCGGTGCCGGCGTTCAAGCGCATTCGCGACAAGCAATATCAGTTGGCAACCGTCGCAGAACCGCTCAACCTGCAAGGCTGGATCATGGTCGACGAGATGAACCGGGCGCTCGCTGGCGACAAGCCCTCGGGCTTCGTGCCCCACGTGCACCTCTTCACCGCCGAGAATCTCGACAAGGACGGCGGACCGGAGAACCGGTTCGATCCCGGCAACGGCTATCGCGACGAATACAAGAAGATCTGGGGCGTGAAGTAAGCGCGCGAGAGCGTCTTTCCACACCAGGGGGCGGCGCCTCGCACGGGCGCCGCCTTCTTGTTCAGAACTCGTTCGCGACCCTGTGTCCACGCGGGTCGCGGGCGACTTATCAATGAGCACGACACGGAGACCGATGATGGCTGAGACGACCCTTCCGAAACCTGACTATGCAACCAAAAATATGCGCCTCGTTGGCCACAGCGATCAGGGCGGAAAGTCCGACGGCGTGCAGATCATGGTGCATAACGGCTACGCCTATATCGGCCACATCTTCTCCAAGGGCTTCTCCGTCGTCGACGTTCGCGATCCGGCCAAGCCCAAATATGTGAAACACGTCGCCGCGCCGCCCAACACCTGGACGCTTCATCTGCAGGCGCACGACGACATCCTGCTGGTCATTCACAACAAGGACATGTTCGCTCAGGCCGAACTGGCCGACGAAAAGGCCTATTACAAAGGCTCGGTCGATCATCACGCCAAGCCGGAGGCCGTCGCGCGCAACTGGTCGGCGGGAATGGCCGTCTACGACATCTCGAAGCCCGAGGATCCCAAACAGATCGGTTTCATGCCCGTCGAGGGCACAGGTCTGCATCGCTTGTGGTATGTCGGCGGGCGCTGGGCCTACGCCTCGGCGCTGCTCGACGGTTTCTCCGACTATATCCTCATCACCATTGACCTCGCGGATCCGAAGAAGCCGGTCCTCGCCGGAAAATACTGGCTGCCGGGCATGAACGTCGCGGCCGGCGAGAAGGCAAACTGGCCAACCAAGAATGGCCGCTTCGGCCTTCATCACGCGATCATTCATGACGACATCGCCTATTGCAGCTGGCGCGACGCCTGTCTCGCCGTCGTCGACGTCAAGGACAAGGCTAATCCAAAACTTCTTGTCCACAAGGTCTGGGCGCCGCCGTTCGGCGGCGGCACGCACAACGCGCTTCCGCTGGATAAGCGCAATCTGCTCGTCGTCGTCGATGAGACGGTGCTCGATAACCAGGAGGACGGGTTCAAGCCGATCTGGATCTTCGACAACCAGGTGAAGGCCAATCCGATCAGTGTCTCGACCTTCCCCCCACCGTCGGACAAGGATTACCTCAAGGTCGGCGGCCACTTTGGACCGCACAATGTCCACGAAAATCGGCCGGGGAGCTTCGTCAGCGAAGAGCTGATCTTCTCCACATACCAGAATGCGGGGTTGCGCGTGTACGACATCAAGGACCAGTTCCGTCCCAAGGAGGTGGCCGCCTTTGTGCCTCCGATGCCCAAAGAAATGTGGGTGGACCCGCGGCCGAACCGGCCGAGGGTCCTGCATTCGGCGGACGTCTTCGTTGACAAGAATGCGCTCTGCTATGTCACGGATTTCAACGCCGGACTCTACATCGTCGAATACAAGGGCTGACGGCGTCTATTTCGAGGGCGCGCGCGAGTCCTCTGGAGCAAAATCATGGGCGGTAAGATATCGCATCGACGGTGCGCCGAAGAAACTCACGATCGGGGCCTATCCGGCCGTCGATCTGGCAGCTGCTCGCAAGCGGGCGCAGGAGGCGCTGGGCGACCTCGGCCGACATAGTCGCGGAAATCGAAATCGTGCAGGCGCAGGCGATCATCTCCGCGCCGTCCTTGAGGCGGCTTCGGCGCTCTTTGACCCGCTCGGCGCCTCCGCAATTCGCGTCTAAAGCCTCGATCGGTATTGGCGGAACGCGCGCACGGTCACTTCCCACAAACCCAAAATCTACAGGGATCGCATCGTTCGCGATTACATCGTGAACGGTGCGCAGCCGCCATTCCAATGGCGAATTGGGCAAGCGTAATGTGATCGTCCGTGCGAGTGGACGAGCGGTAATCGATGAGTTGCAGGGCGCCCGCTGCCACCGGACGCTAGTCATTAAGGGTCGGTAAGACCCCCCGTCCATCGAGCTGGCGACGTCATGTCACTCGAAGATGCCGGCGCCCATCAGCGATCGACGACTTTTGCCGCCATCTTCGCCTTCGCGTTCGGCGTTTGCACGCCCATCGCTGCCGCAGGTCTGACGCTCAAGTCTGCGGTCGCATGGCCTGCCGAGACCCGCCGGCGCTTTAGTAGCTCTAACAATCCGCGCCGAATTTCTAACTTGCTCTAATTGATCACCGTCCTATTTTTTAGACCAGCAGACATTGACGGTTGCGCTCCGAAAAGCGCGCGGGAGGAAGCTCGGCAGGCGTCGTCGTCGACCCAGCGGCGCCTTCCTCCCGTCCACGACCAAGTTTGACTCCTGATGGCACGACCGTGGCGCGAGGACCGAATCATGAATCTTTCCACTTTGCTTTTGAGCCGCGCGTCCAACGGGCGTCCCGTGCGCGCCGCACTCATTGGAGCGGGCAAGTTCGGTTCCATGATCCTATCCCAAATCCCGAGGATCGAGGGACTGCATATGGCTGTGGTCGTCGATCTTGACGTCGGGCAGGCGCGTGAGTCTTTCAAACGGGTCGGCTGGGCGGATGGCCGCTACGACGCCCGCAGCGCGGGTGATGCGATTGAAAGCGGGACGACTTTCGTTACGGACGACCTACAGGCGATGCTGGCCTGTCAAGAGATCGAGTGCGTCATCGAGGCCACCGGTCATCCGCTGGCAGGCACCCGTCACGCGCTCGCCTGCATTGAGCACGGGAAGCATGTCGTCATGGTCAATGTCGAGGCCGATGTCATGGTCGGGCCGATCCTGGCGGAAAAGGCCCGGGAGAAGGGCCTTGTCTACTCGATGGCGTATGGCGATCAGCCCGCCCTCATCTGCGAGCTCGTGGATTGGGCGCGCTCCTGCGGTTTCGAGATCACGGCGGCCGGCAAGGGCATGAACTTCGAACCTCGCTATCGCTACTCAACCCCAGACACCGTGTGGGGCCTGTTCGGCTGGAGCGAGGAGATGGTCAAGAAAGATAGGCTCAATCCGAAACTCTACAATTCCTTTACCGACGGCACGAAGGCCGCCATCGAAATGGCCGCCGTCGCGAATGGCACGGGTCTGGATTGTCCCGATGACGGCCTCGCGTTCCCGCCGGCGGGTGTCCACGACCTCGCGAGAGTCTTCCGCCCGGTCGCCGATGGCGGGCGGATGGCCCGTTCGGGTCTCGTCGATATTGCCGCGAGCCAGGAACCTGACGGTCGTGAGGTTTTCAATAACGTTAGATATGGCGTGTTTGTCACGTTCAAGGCCCACAGCGAATACGCGCGCGCTTGCTTCAAACAATACGGCCTGCTGACCGATCCATCGGGTTGGTACGCCTCCCTCTGGCGTCCTTTCCACCTCATAGGCTTGGAAGCGTCGGTCAGTGTGCTGTCGGCGGTCCTACGAAACGAGGCGACCGGTTCCTCAAGGGAGTTCAGGGGAGACGCCGTCGCTACCGCGAAGAAGGACATGCAGTCCGGCGAAATGCTCGATGGCGAAGGCGGCTTCGCGGTTTGGGCGAAAGCAATTCCAGCCGCTCGCAGTCTTGAAGCTGGGCGCCCTGCCGATGGGGCTCGCGCACAATGTTCGCCTCAAGCGGCCGATCAAGAAGGATCAGGTGGTGAGCTACGCCGACGTCGACCTCGTCAACGATCGCGATGTCGCCGCCGTGCGCCGCCAAATGGAGAATCGCTTCAAACCTCTGAAGAGCGTTGCGGCGCAGTAGCTCAATCCGAGAGGTGGTCCGCCCAATTGGGGTTAAGGCGACAAGCTTCCCGGCGCAGCACCAGTAGACCTGCTGCTTCCGCTCTCGCGCGCACGAGGATGCGCTCTTGCACCGCGAGATGCTGGCCGATCCAGGAAAGGATCATCACGGAAGCTGTCGCAGTTCGCCTCGGTGAACCTCACCCGCGCGGCGATCGACCGTCATTGTTGCGCCACCCACGCATCTCTTTCCTGGCGCAGCCAGTCGAGAAACAACTGCACCTTTCGCCTTCGCAGATGATCACGGGGGCAGACGATCCATTGCGTTACGATTCGAACCTCCGGCGCATCTCGAACAGCTCGCACTAACACCCCACGCGCGAGCTCACGTTCGGTCATCAGCGTGCTTTCAAGTGCGATCCCAAGCCCCGCGGCCGCCGCGTCGATCGCCATATGGCTGCGGTCGAAAAGCACCTTGCGCCACCGCGTACCGGGTTCGACGCCGGCCAGAGCGAACCACCGGGGCCACTGCGCCTGCGATTTCACCGAATGGATCAAACGCAGACCGAGCAGCTCGGATGCCATGAGACTTTCCGCGCTGGCGTAGGTAGGGGCGCAGACCGGCCAGAATTCCTCCTCCGCTAAGCCCTCCACAAACAGCCCGGGCCATCGTCCGTCGCCGTGCCGGATCTCGACGTCCACCGATTCCCGGTCGAAGTCTGTCGGCTCGTTCGTTCCGTCCAGGCGCACTTCCAGGTCCGAGTGGAGATCAATCAGGGAGCCGAGACGCGGCAGCAGCCACTTGGCCGATAGGGTAGGCGTCGCGCGCACGTTCAACGCCATCAGCGAGCGGAATCCGCGAATTTGGTCCGTCGCTTCGGTGATCCGCTCAACCTGATCGCGGATCGACGTGAAGTATCGTTCGCCAGCTTCAGTAAGCGCTATGCGGCGCCCGACCTTGACCATCAAAGAAGTGCCGAGCTGCACCTCCAGGAGCTGAATTTGCTGGGTTACAGCGGAGGGGGTCACATTCAGCTCCGCGGCCGCCTTCGAGACGCTGCCTGCCTTAGCGGCGGCGTGAAAGACGCAAATCGCGCGCATGGGTAGCTGCATCGGCGTGCCCTCGGACCGCCGGTATCGTTAGCAATTCTAAGCTTTTGTGCAAAGCATCTAAATTGCTCTTAACAAACCGCACAACTAAGAGTGCCAATGTCGGGTTACGTCAACCGTAAACGACGCGCAAAAGGCGCCGGGCGCCAATGCCTGATAGCCGGAGGAATGCTCGGAGAAACTCGAAGATGTTCGTCGCGGCTACGACCGAACACTTCAATCTTACGATAGGTACCGACTAAACGCGCCCTAATCAGCGCGGTCGATCAATGCTCAGCAAAACGGGAGGAAGCTTATGAACACTTTAGCTCGACCGATCATGACAACCGCGAGCCTGTTGGTCCTCGCGATGGGTTCCGGAGCGGCGCAGGCTGCGGAGAGCTGCTCTGCCTATCCGACTGGAACGGCAGAAAAGATCGAGAGTTCTGATCTGGGGTCTTTAGGCGCGATTCCGAAGCCGGGCAAGGAGTTGCACTTCGCCTACGTCACCAAGACACTCATCAACGAATTCTGGCAGGACGTCGCGGCGGGCGTGAAGAGCGAGGCGGCCAAATATGGGATCAAGGTCGACGTGCAGGCGGCTAAAGACGAATCGTCGATGGTCGAGCAGCTCAACCTCGCGCAGACCGTCGCCTCGCAGAAGCCTGATGCGTTGCTCTTGTCGCCGCAATCGGACTCGAACCTCGCACCCGTGATCAAGGCCGCGATCGCGGCGAACATTCCGACGGTGATCATCGACGATGCGCGAACATCCGGGGCTAGCTCCTACATCGGGACCGACCAAGTCAAGATCGGCGCCGAGGCGGCGACTTTTCTGCATGATACTCATCCCGACGGCGGAAAGGTCGCCCAGATCGAAGGCGCCGCAGGCTCCCCTAACGCGCGCGCTCGTATCAAGGGCTTCAAAGAGCAGCTCGCCACTTATCCGAACTTGCAGCTGGTCGCGAGCCAGCCGGGCAACTGGGATCGTCTGACGGCGCTCAACGCAACGAGCAACATTCTGCGTCAAAATCCGGATCTCATCGGGATCTACGCCAATAACGACGGCATGGCGCTCGGGGTTTTCGAAGCGGTGAAAAACGCGAACGCCGCGGGCAAAACACTGGTCGTCGGAACCGACGGGATTCGCGAGGCCAAGAAGTCCGTCCAAGCTGGTGAGATGAGCGCCACCGTGGCCGAATTCCCCTTCGAGGAGGGCCAACTCGGCGTTGAGGTGGCTCTGCGGCTGCTCGGTTGTCAACCGGTCCCGCCGTGGGTCGTTTCGCCCAATGCAGTCATAACAAAGGACAACGTCGCCAAATTCCCCAGTCCACAAGCGAACTGAGGATTCACGTTAATGATCGCTGTCGCATTGTCAGCAGGGACGAGCTCGTTGCGTCCGCCCATGCTGGCGATGCGCGGCATCTCCAAAACTTTTGGCCGGGCTCGTGTGCTGAACGAAGTGGACCTCACCCTCCAAAGTGGAGAGGTCCACGCACTGCTCGGCGAGAACGGCGCGGGCAAGTCGACATTGATGAAGGTTTTGTTCGGCATCGTCCCGCCAGATGCGGGAGAGATCGAGATCGACACGCTCGGCGCTGTTCAGATCGAGAGTCCTCGCCACGCGCTGTCGCTTGGCATCGGACTTGTCAGCCAGGAGCTTAGCCTCGTTCCGCAACTCGACGTGGCGCAGAACATATTTCTCGGCCAGACGGCAGGTCTCGACATTGTCCCGCGCGGGCGTCATCGCGAGGCGGCTGTCGAGATTCTTCAGTCTCTCGCGCCGCACCTCCGAGTCGATACTCCCGTCTCCAAGCTCGGCATGGCCGATCGCCAACTCGTCGAGATCAGCCGGACGCTGGCGCGTGGCGGCCGCATCATCGCGTTTGACGAGCCCACATCCAGCCTGACGCCTCAGGAACGCGACGGCTTGTTCCAGGTGATCCGGGGCCTTCGAGATGCTGGCAAGGCCATCATCTACATCTCGCATCGCATGGAAGAGATCCGCGCAATCGCCGATCGCTTCACGGTCATGAGGGACGGCAAAGTCGTCGCGACCGACGCCGTGGAGAGATATACGGACGCGCAGCTCAACGAGTTGATCGCGGGACGCGAGCTGTCGCTGGCGATGGAGGGCCGCCCGACCCGTCTCGGGACCGATGCAAAGCCACTGATTGAGTTGCAAGACCTCTCAACGGCGCGTCTTCGGAACATTGACTTGGCGGTTCGTCCTGGCGAGGTCGTGGGCCTTGCGGGCCTCGTTGGCTCCGGTCGATCGGCGATCATGCGCGCTGTGTTCGGAATCGACGAGCGCACGGGAGGAGAGATCCGAGTGGCCGGCTCCGCGGTCGAAATTAAGGAGCCGAAAGATGCGATGCGCGCCGGTATCGCTCTAATCCCGGAGGATCGCCGGGGGCATGCGATCGTTCCGATGATGTCCGTCGAACAGAACTTTGGCCTCGCCAACCAGAAGCGCTTCGCGTGGTTCGGCGTCTTGCGCGGCGGCGCGCGGCGCGCGGAGGCCCGGAAATATGCTTCCGATCTTCAGATACGACCGTCGAACATCCAGATTCCCATGGCCAATCTGTCGGGAGGCAACCAGCAGAAAGTCGTCATTGCGCGCTGGCTCGCGACCGGCGCCCGCGTGCTCATGTTCGACGAGCCCACCCGCGGAGTCGACGTCGGGGCGAAGGCGGAGATCTACGCCCTGCTGCGTCAGCTCGCCGCGGCAGGCGCGGCCGTGTTGGTCATCTCATCCGAACTGCCCGAACTTCTGCTGCTTTCCCACCGAATAGGCATCGTCAACCGAGGTCGACTCACTCAAACCCTCGAAAACGGAAGCCACCTCAACGAGGACGTACTGATGCGTCACGCAACCGCAGGGGGTCTGTCATGATCCAAAGCGCCGCAAAGACCTCGAGCCTCGCTACTACGGCCTCAACTACGCCTCCACTTAACCGTGACCTATTCCGGCAAGCGAGCGTCCTGATCGGCTGCGTTGCCCTTTTTGCGGTCTTCTCCGTGCTCACGAGCAGCTTCTATCAGCCGGCCAACCTGATCGACATCATGCTGCAATCGTCGATCAACGCCGTTATCGCGGTGGGCATGACGCTGGTGATCATCACCCGCGGCATTGATCTTTCTGTCGGCTCCATTGTTGGCCTGTCGAGCATGGTCGCTTCCGACCTTATGAGCCACAACATGGCGCTCGGCATCGTCGCCGGCCTCGCGGTGGGAGTGATCTGCGGCCTCATCAACGGAGTGCTGATCGCCAAGTTGAAGCTGCCAGATTTCATCGTGACGCTTGGCACACTGAGCGTCTTTCGAGGCGCAGCGCTCATCTACACCAACGGGCAACCCATCTACGGACTGCCGGAAGGATTCCGTGCGGCCTTCGGCGGCCAGCTGCTCGGCGTTCCAACGCCTGTCATCATGGCCGTTGTGGTCGCGGCGCTCGCATTTTTCTTGGTCCGTTTCACGGCGTTAGGCGAGCAGATTGTCGCCGTCGGCGGCAACGAGGAAGCGGCGCGGCTTTCCGGCATCAACATCGATCGCGTCAAGATTGTCGTCTATACGTTGTCGGGCCTCCTCTCGAGCCTCGCGGGCTTTGTGCTCATCGCCCGGATCGGCGCGGCCGAACCGATCGGCGGAAACGGTTTTGAGCTGCAGGCGATCGGCGCCGCGGTTATCGGCGGCGCAAGCCTCTTCGGCGGCGTTGGCAATCCGCTTGGCTCGCTGATCGGCGCGCTGACGCTTGGCGGGCTGCAGAACGGACTGACGCTGATGAACGTCCCGTCGTTTTGGCAATATGTGGCCTCGGGCGTGGTCGTCATCCTGGCGGTCTATGCGGATCGATTGGCGCGTCCTCGTCGATGATAGAGGTGCTCGGCGTTAGACGTCGCGATGTCGCCAGTTTGACCCTATGGGATCGCCTTCGGCATCGTGAAGGCCATGCCGCACGGGCCAGCGCAGGAGCAGCAGCACCGCTTGCAAGGCCGATCCGAGCGGGACGGGCTCGCGCATTTCCGATAGGATTCTGAGGCAAATCTCGTGGACGAAACCAAGCTGCGCTTTGCGACCCGCCTGAACTCGTTCGGATCGAGGCCCGACGCCTATTGGCCGAAAAGTCACGGCAAGCCGGGCCCTCTCGAACTCGCCGAGCGCGCTTCCAAGGTCGAAGGCCTAACGGACGTGGATCTCAACTATCCGGACCATGTGGGCCCCGATCCCCGTCAGACTGGTGAACAGATACGCGACCTTGGCTTGGCCGTGAACGGTCTCGCAATGCGCTATTATTCGAACCCCGCGTTCAAAATCGGAGCCTTCACCAATCCCGACCCTGCGGTCCGCCGCGAGGCCATTGAACTCACCAAACGAGGCATCGACGCCGCCCGGCTGGCTGGATGCAATCTGATGACGCTGTGGCTTGGGCAGGACGGCTTCGACTACGCCTTTCAGGCCGATTATGCGCGGCTCTGGACCGATGAGATCCAGGGCATTCGCGAGGTTGCGCTGCACGATCCGGACTGTCTTGTGAGCATCGAATACAAGCCGAACGAGCCGCGTTCTTACAGTCTCATGCCGAACTGCGCCACGACACTCCTTGCGCTCAAGGAAGTTGATCTCCCGAATGTCGGCGTGACGCTCGATTTCGCGCATGTGCTTTATGCGGACGAGCAACCTGCCTTTGCGGCCGCGCTGATCAGCCGGCACAGCCGTCTTCTCGGCATGCACCTGAACGATGGCTATTCAAAGCGGGACGACGGCCTCATGGTTGGAGCCGTGCATTCCGTCCAGACAATCGAACTGCTCCGTCAGGTCAAGGTCGATGGGTTCGATGGTCCGATCTACTTTGACACTTTTCCGGACCTCACGGGCCTCGATCCGATCAAGGAATGCGAGGCCAACATAGCGACCGTGAAGTCGATGCTGCGCGTGGTCGACAGGCTCGACGCCGATAACGAACTGCAGGGCGCGATCGCTCTTCAGGACGCGGTCTCCACCCAGGCGATCGTCCGCAAGGCGATGTTCGGAAGCTGAGAGAGACCGATGGTCTTGGGCCGAAAAATGCTTCCCCTCTGGTCAGGCCTGATGGGCGTCGCGGACGCCGGGCCGCAACGCCGTCGTGATTTCGAGAGACGAGCGTGAGCGTCGCACCCGAGCGGCGGCCCGTCCAAGATGCGAGTTCGTCGCCGGCGGTCATCGTGGTGGGCAGCTTGCACTACGACATAGTGGTCGACGCCCCTGACCGTCCCCGCAAAGGAGAAACAATCGCGGGGAGAAGGTGGGCTCCAAAATTCGGCGGCAAGGGCGGCAATCAGGCGGTCGCCGCGCGCCGTCAAGGCGTCCCGACCGCCATGGTGGGCGCTGTCGGGGACGACAGCTTCGGCGCGGCGCTTTTGGCGGGCCTCGATCGCGCGAAGGTCGACAGGACAAACGTCGCCGTGCTCAGCGGGATCGGATCAGGAATGAGCGTCGCGATCTTCGATGACGACCGCGATTATGGCGCCGTGATCGTCTCGGGCGCCAACCTCGCCATTGCCCCTTTCCAGGCGGGCGCCGAGCTTCTGTCGCAGGGCAAAGTTCTCGTGCTCCAGAACGAAATCCCCGAGGGTGTCAATGAAGCTGTTGCTCGTCACGCTCGGGACTTGGGAATGACGACAATTCTGAATGCCGCGCCGGCTCGTCCTTTCACGACCAGTCTTGCTGATCTGGTCGACATTCTGGTCGTCAACGCGATCGAAGCCGAGATGCTGGGCGGAGGCCATGTGTCCTCGCTGGAGACAGCCGCGAGCGCAGCCGAGACGCTGGCGGCGAAGTTCAAGTCAGTGGTCGTGACGGCGGGCGGCGAGGGCGTGGGCAGTTTTGTCAGGCCCGGCCCCGCGCTGAAACTCCCGGGCATAAAGGTCGTGGTCAAAAGCACGCACGGCGCGGGTGACGCATTCGTCGGAACGCTTGCAGCCCGCATCGCTGTCGGCGATCCCTTCGACGTCGCTCTGTCGGTCGCGAATAGAGAAGCGGCGAGACTGGTGTCGACGCCCGAGGAGGGACGTGAGGCTTTGTCGTGATTGGCGCGGCTTTCGACACATTAACCGTCACTCAAGCATTGCCGGAGTGTCCAGTGGTATGAGACTGAACGGGTCCGTCCGCGGACGCAACGGGGCCAATTGCATCTCATCGTGTGGACAACTGGGCTCGCAACGCGAAGCGCCGGGCGACTGACGCCGCCTAAGAAGCCCTTTGTTTGTCGAAGCTTGTCGCGTAGCGTCGCGGTCCGTCGAACAGAAACCTTCAAACCTCTCGGTTCGACAAAACCGTTCTAAAACCGTTTTAGCTTGCCCGGGCTTTGAATATGGCTGACGTCCGAACGGTTCTGTGCGTCAAGTTCTGCAAAGGCGGTCCTGGGGGGCTGGGCTTAGGCGGCATGGCGGAGAGTGGATTTTTTGTGCTCCGTGACATCGTTCATGTTGAGATAGCGGTGGGCTTCGAGCCAGTTTTCATGGGTCTCGACGGCTAAGGCTCGGACGAGACGCAGACAGGCCTCAGCGTTGGGAAGGTGCGGACGACGTGGGTCCGGCGTTTGATCTCCTCGTTGAAGCGCTCCAGCATGTTGGTGCTCTTGAGGTGCATATGGTGCTGGCGGGGGAGCCTGTAGAAGGTGAGGGTCTCCTCGATCGTCTCCTCGACCCAATCGACGAGCTTTTGATAGCGGGCGCCCCATTTGGCGATCCAGGCGGAAAGATCGCGGCGAGCCTCCTCGATGATTGCGTCGGTCCCTCGGGTCCGGCCTTCGGCCGGCCCAAGGACAGGCTCCGAGCCAGCGCAGTTCCTGCAGGCAGTCGTCGTCGGCCTTGCGTGGCAGGTGGTCGAGAGCGTTGCGCAGGAAGTGCACGTGAGCCAGCGCTGGAAGGCCGCTTCGGTCAGAACCTCGCGGACAGCGGCGCGAAGGCCGGCGTGATCGTCGGCGACGACGAACTCGACGCCATTGAGGCCGCGCCGGCGCAGTCCGAGAAGGAAGTCGTTCCAGGATGAGCCGCTCTCGCGATTGGCCATTTCGACCGCCAGGATCTGTCGGCGCCCGTCCCAATCGACGCCGATCGCGATCAGCACCGCCTGGCTCATACCACGCCGCCCTCGCGCACTTTCTCGTAGCGCGCGTCGAGAATGAGGTAAGGAAAGGGCTTTTCGAGAGGGCGCCCGGCAAAGGCGTCGAGGCTTTCGTCCAGGCGCTTGTTGATGGCGGAGACGGCGGAAGCCGAGAAGGCGCGTGGCCGCACAGCTCCTCGGTGATCGCCTTGACCCCCGCTTTCGCGGGGCAGGCTCTTGCGGGTCGAGACGCCCTGCACCCTCCGGTCAAGCCGAGGGCAGGCTCCCATCTCGGCCAGCGTCGCGACCAACGCCTGCTCGGAGCGCTGATAGCGTTCGAAGAGCTCGGTCGAGAACCGTCCATCCCAATCCTGCGGCACGCGCAACTCGAGCTTGCCGACCCGGGTGACGAGGGTGCGGGCGTAATAGCCGGACCAGTAGCTGAGCCGGGCGCCGGTGCGCTCGCCCTTCTCGGCCGCGAGCGCATCCGTCATCTCGGCTTCCAGCATCTCCTGCATCACCGCGCGCACAATCTCGCGCAGCCCGTCAGGGCTCGTCGAGAACAGATCATTGACGGCGGCAATCGCGGCTTTAGTCTAGATTGAACCTTGGTCAGGGCGGCAATTCTCCCAAGAGAATCAGGTGACTGGACATCGCCAGCCTGCCATGACCGCCTCTCGCTCTCAGCGATTTTGCAGAACCTTCAGCACACTGCTCCGAGGCCTCGGAATAGCACGTTATTTCCGAAGCTTGCGGCGGTAGTAGTCAGTCTGTGACGCCCATTCCAGCGTCTCTGCGCAATTGGCGGCCCTGCTGTCGAAAGTCTCCGGCCGCGGAATTCCGCTTCCAAGGTTGCTGTTTGCCATGTGACCCCCGCACCGGATTATCGAAGAGGCCATAGGCTTCGAACCTCAACACTTTGAGTTGGTTCGGATGGGATGGGTCAGGTGGTCGCCGGAAGACAAACCAGCAAGGGCAGATCTGCTCGCTGTGAGAACCGCCGCGGTATTGATCGTTAGACCCGCGCTATGCACTCGCCAGCGCGAGGTACGTGTCCACCAGGAGGCGTGCGCACATCTCTCTGTCAACCAGCTGCCGTGGCGGGAACCGGGCAGGACGCCACTGGAACCGATCAAGAATGCTGAGTTCATCATAGGGGTCGCAAAGTGGCGTGTCGGGCGGCAGGAGTTCATGGTGCACGGCGTATTTCGTCGTCGAGACCGGACAACCAAGTGCGAGGGCTTCCGCGTCGACCAAAGGGCTCACCTCAATGAAGCTTGAATTTAGCAGAAAACTGCTGTGGCGATAGAATGCGGACAGCGTCGATCTGGGGACGCCGGGGATCCACCTGGAGTACTGGCTCTGCTGCACCGCCGTCTGAAAGGCGCTGGCGAACGCCTCGTAGCCATGGCGCGGCGGACCAACAAAAACCACGTGACGACGCGCACGCTCCGCCAGCCGAGATATGCGTAGGCTTCCCTTCCGAGGCTCGATCCGACCAACGACCAGCACGGGCGGCTCCGGAAGGCCGGCAAATCCTTCCGGTTTCCCAGCCGATTCGTCCCCGAGCCCTTCCGACCAATTAGGAACAACCACCTGTTGATGGCGCGGAATCTCGTAGTCGAAGTCCCTCTGGACGTAAGTTGCCTCGGAGCCGGTCAAGAGCATGATCCGATCTGCGTTCCTGAGGAGCCACTGCACACGCCGCCGCCAGCTTGGGACTAGATGGAGGACGCGAGCGATTTGCCGATCCCGTGCGACCGTGACGATTTCCCTGATCGTCTCCCGAGCGGGCATCGAGCGCCCCAGCGGAGAGCGGTAAAACAAGCGCCCGAAAACGCCCGCTGACAGCTGAGACCTGTAGTATTTCGTCAGCCACTCGTTTGGGTGATGGATCGTGCTGAGGATGAACGGCCGACCGCGGCGTTTGACCTCCGCGAGCTTCGGATACAGTTCGAGGGGGCGGTCGACGTTCAACGCATGGTAGACGTCCGCGCGCGGGATGGGCGAATTGTCGAACCAGGTGGTGGGCCGCAGGCCCGCCTCGCGCACCACCCGCTCATACATCCGCCACTGCACGGTATCGCCGCCAGGCATCGACTGGAAATCGCTTCTCGCCACGAAGCAGACTGTGCACTGGCGATCGTCGGCACTGACGCTGCCGCGGTTCACCGGCCGTACGACGTCGGCGTCGGTCGCGTTCCCTTCCGGAACACGCTGTAATCGTCGTGGGCGAGGAACTGCCGGGTCTTGTTGGTCTTGTAAAGGCGCTCCGGGTCGCGTGTCGCCAGGAACAATGCATAGTGGATGGCGCCACGGATGCGGAGGCCTACCCGCATGCCGGCGATGCCTATCGCGGCGCGCACAGGACCACTGTGTTCGCGGAGGTGCCGAGCGATGTTCGACGGCCTTCCAGCCCACGTTCCGGGCTTCGCCAGAGTGAAGCTTCGGCCCCCGAAATGAACGACCCGCGCGTCGCCGGTCACCGACACTCGCCAGCCGCCCGCACCGATGCGCAAACAGTAGTCAAGATCATCCCCCGACCCAAACTCTCCCCAACTGAAGTTGTCGGCAACTTCTCGCCGCACCATCAAGCAGGCCCCGCATGCCCAGTCGCAGTCCTCCAGTCCCGTCACATCCTTCGTCCGGAGGACTCCCGGAAAAAGATCGGGAGAGAGGCGGTTGAACAGCAGGAATGCATTGATCACGGTCCATGCGGTTGGAGCCCGGTCTCCCATGATCCCCGTGCTGAACCGCTCGTTGTCGTCCACGAGCCGCGGAGCGAGAACGCCAATGTCCGGATGGCGCTCCATGATTCCGAGCATGGTTTGAAACGTACCGTCGGGGACGATTGTGTCGGGGTTGAGAAACACCACGTAACGTCCCCTCGACAGCTTGGCTCCCTGATTGTTGGCCGCAGTCAGTCCGCGGTTCACGGTACTCTCCACTAGCACTACGTCCGGGAACTCCGCCCGCACCAAAGCACTAGTTTCGTCCCGCGAGGCGTTGTCGATAACGATGTGCTCGATCGGCGTCGTTCCTACGCTTCTCGACACAGACGCGATGCACCCGCGAATATGATCCGCGGAGTTGAATGTCACGGTGACGATGGATAGAGGCGGCGCGTGAGCGAGCTTGTCATCGTGCATCAATGCCCCCGTCGTCCAGCGGTCTCAACCGGGGTAGGCCAATTCGATCGTAGTGGGCCAATAAAACGTGCAGGGGTCCTCATCATCGCGCAGTACGCGTTCCGCAGGGCGCCCCTGGACTCGTCCCGCAGCGGGACATCGGCGGACCACTTTGCCAGTGCAGGGAGTCTCGACGAGCGCCACCGCGAGCCGGGGCGACGATCCAGGGCATCAGCACACTCACCGTCCCGGCGTTGGTGCGCTGGGCGTCAATCCCAAGCCGAAGTTCCCGTGCTCGCGCCTGCTGACCCGGTAGTCTGCAACGACTGACTTGGACATATGGCGTTCCCGATCGTTCCGCGACGATTATACGTCCGTCTAAGATTTGCACAATGGAGTTCATGGTCTGCGTGTCGCTAGCGGATCGCGTGACGCGAGTTCGTAGCTCGTGAAGTGACGTGCTTTGGAGGTCCCGGGGAGGGGCCTTGATGGACACGGCGCGCATTCGCGAGGGAATCCGCAAGATGCGGTTGTCGACGATTTTGGACCGCTGGGACGCAGGCGAGATGCGCCGGAGACGGCGGAGCTGTTGGGGATGAGCGTTCGCTCGTTCCAGCGCTGGAAGGAGCGAGGCGGAAGGGGGCTCTCGTCGGATCGGCGGGGCGGCCGTCGCCGAGGCGGGCGCCGGCGGAGGAGCTCAAGCGGATGCTGGCGCTCTACCCGGTCAAGTCCACCGACTTCACGGTCCAGCACTTCCACGAACAGATGCAAAAGCGGAACAATTACAAGCTCCGCTACACGGGGGACGAAGTTGCATCTGCGCCGGGCCGGGCTGGTCAGGCCGGCGCAAGCGCTTGGCCACCGCAAGGAGCGGCCGCGCCGGCCGATGCGGGTCTTTTCGGCTGGTCCATAAGATTGAGACACCAGAACGGTCGCGGTGGCGGACTCTGTTGTCTTTTTCTCGGTTTTTACCCATTAAAGGGAGAGGAGAGCGAACCGCACCATCTACCGCTGGCGCGTTGAGCCGTTCGACGTCTCGAAACAGGTCAAGAGCATCCGCGGCGCCGCCTATCTGCGCACCCGCTTGCGCATGGCGGACAACGGGACCGAGCTTGACTGTTGCGACAACTGCTGGCAGGGCGCGATCGGGACGAGGACATGGAGCATTGGCAAAGTGATCCCGGCCGACCCGAATGAAATCCCGAACCCGCTATTGTGCGCTAGCGCTGGTTAGCGCTCTCGCGGCCGGCGCGGCTCTTGCGCAACGCGGTGGCAGCGAACTCATTAACGCGGGCCCTTTGGTCGGCCCGAGCTATAATTTCATTTCCTACGCCTGCATCGGCTCGGATAGCGTTAGTCACATCTGCACCGGCGACATAACGACCGCGGCGGTGACGCAGATCACCAGCGGGACGTGCTCTGATACGACGCCCGAATGGTCGTTCGATGGTTCGAAGATCGCGTTTGAGCGCCAATGTGGCAACGACAGCGAAATTTACATCGCGAATCCAGATGGGAGCAGGGTCACTCAGGTTACGACGACTACTTTAGCTTTCACTCCGACCTGGACGCCGTCCGGTCAGATCGTTTACTCGAGCATCGTATATCAAGGCTCACCGCCAAGTCCGGTTTTCTGCACTAACTGGTATAACGTTCCGTGCTCAGACTTGCGTATCATCAACACTGACGGGACCGGCGACACGGAGTTACTGGCGTCGAATTGGACGAACAGCAGCGAGGTAAGCCTTTTTAATATTTCTGCCCACGTTACTCCGGACGGAGCGACGGTCATATTCGGCTGCGGCCCTTACGGTGGCGGATCGTGGGGCGGCACTGGGCTCCAGCTATGCAGCATTCCTCTGGCCACCGGACACGTCACGCAAACGCCGACTCTGTTGAGCATGGCGACGGGCGCGGCCTCTTCCGATCCAAACATCGGATTGCTTAAGATTGGTGGCCAGTATCAGGCGGTTTTTAGCTCGATCCGACCAACGATCAGCACCGGAAATCTGAACGTGTTCAGCATGAACGCGGACGGAACGGGCGTGACGCAACTCACAAGCTTCGTCGAGCCGCTAGAAGGACAAGACGCCGGTTGGAGTCCTGATATGTCCATGATCTCTTTTGAGCAGAACACAAAGGGCGGCGCGGCTAGCGTTTGGGTGATGAACGCTGACGGGAGCAACGAGCACAGCACCGGGATCGCCTGCAATCCAAACGGCTGCAAGCCGCGGTTCCGTCCTTGAAAATCTTCTATTCGATATTTTCGGCCGTGTTCAATTCCTTAAGCTTGGGCAAGCGCAGCCTTGCCGCCTGCCATGGCGGGCCGTGGTTCGGCGGGGTTGCTGCGGCGGGGGATAGCGACAATGAGCGCGGCGAAAAGCCATAGCGCACCGCCGACGGCGTGACCGGCCAGCGGGCCATCGGCAATACTTTGAATAGCAAGGGCCGTCAAACCGGCAACCATCCCGACCTGCAGTCGTCTCATGTCGACCGCGGTCTGTCTCATTGAGCCGAGCGCGATCATCACGATATTCGCGAAGAAACCAAAGTATAAGAACGATCCCAGCGGCCCAACCTCGGTCAGGATCGCGAGATAGTAACTGTCCGCTGGCTCGTTCGTCCCCATCTTGATGCCCATATCCGTGAATTCCTGCCGAGGCGCTCTCATCGCCGCAGTACTATTATTGAACCCGACGCCAAGAAGCGGATGCGATGCATAGCCCTGAAGCGCCGCATCGAACATATAAAACCTCATGGTGAAAGATTCCGGTCGTGACCACAAGTATGCCGACAGCAACGGAATACTAAGAGTCCCGAGCAAGATCAGAGTTGAAAAGGCGAGTTTAAACGTCAAGCGTGAAATCAAGCGCGACCAGCCCGCAATGGCGAAGAACGCGATCATGCCAACGGCAAAGCCGAGTAAACCGGCGCGCGAGAAAGTGAGCAACAAGGCAAGAACACCTAACGCGTAAACAAAGATAAGCAGAACTGTATCCCGAGTAGTTCTTGAAGTCATAAGGTAAGCGAGGACAACCGGCAGAACCATACCGCACAAGCCCGCTGCTATACCCGGATGGCGGAACATGCCTTGACTGCGTTTGACTTCCGATCCGTTCCCATGGAAGGCGGAACCTGGACCTTGCTCGTCAATATGAAGAGTCAATGTCCCAAGTCCCGGCGTCGGGCCTTTCTGGGCTCCAAATGGTCGGGCTGAGCCGGTGACCGGCGCTTGATCATGCAGACCAACAAAAGCCACGGTGTCGGTTCCGATACCCCGTTCGAAGAACACGACCACGGTCCCAGCGCTGATGATGAACCCGAGTAGTGCCGCCAAAACAACGCTTCGAAACTGCAGCGGTGTCGAAACGTTGTTGATCAGATAAACGAAATACAGGAACCACAAAATCTGCCGACACAACTCGAACATCGACAAGTAAAGTGACATGGCATTGAGCAGCGAGACGAGGAGAGCCCACGCAAGATAAAAGACAAAAAGGTACCCGATTTTCGGAAAATATAGTGATGTTCGTCGCAAGCATACGCGCGCAAGCCAAGGCAACAACATTGCAATTAATATCATGTCCGACAAATAGATTTCAAGCCCAGTGGTGCCGCTCATCGGCGCGCCATAGATCTTACCGAGAGCCTCGGAATCGACTATGCTCGATGACAACCATTTTGTGATGTCGAACGGAATCGACAGTACAAGCAGGAATAGCCAATACGCCTGCGGGGGCTTTACCATCATTGTTGAGATCAGCAGGGCGAAGCCGCCCAGCGCGAAGGCGAGCTTCGCTGTTGAAAGCACGGTCAGCGCCATGTTGGTCGCGACCGCGACCAACATGGCGAGCCCGACAATGCCGAAACTGGCGCCCAGCCTTCCCGAAATAAGTGACCGCACCCTATTGGCTTCCACCCAAGTCTTGTCTGCGAAAAGGATTCGTGGCGCGGGTGTTTCGCAGGTTCACCCATCGGTATGGAGGTGGTCGAGCAGCGAGGTCGCGTATCCTTCACCCTGCTTGCAGCATTCTGAAAGCTTAGCACCCCATTGACGAAGTCGGGAAGTGCTAATTCCGTCGGCTTTGCTGAATCGGCGGAGAAGTCGGCGATCGCGATGGGACGGTCGAGCGCTGCGCAGAATGACCTGATGGCGAAATGGCCGGGAGACGCCGCAGTCGCGAGGCACGTGTTCTGCGATCGCTGGACCTGCTTTGGGAAGCCGGGTTTGACGCCTTCCGGCAGGACGTATGCAAACCGTACTACGCGCCGCGAAACGGGGCGCCGTCACTGCCGTCGGGCCGGTACTTCCGACGGCGATCGATGTGGCGCTGACCCTTGCTTGCTCGGCAAACTTCGCTTTCCGATCGTCGGCTTGGCGCTACTGAGCCCAGCGATGGCGCTGCAACAGCCCAACCGAGGACGGTGAGGCCGGTCGCACGCCTGATTCTCACCAAGCCTATCAATCCGAATCAAAACTGATTCTTCATATTCTCCGGCCCTGATCCACGCTGATCGCGGACAATCCAGTAGGTTTCAGCATCTGGACTCGGCTTCAGGCGAAGTGGATCCTTGCCGGACAACCGCATGACCACCCCGATCGGGACAATCGTTGAAACGTACAATAGCGTCATGACCACGGGATTCACGAACTTGTACAGCAGCAGCCCAAACTTCAGCCACAGCCGGTTGAACGGTCCTAATCCGGACGGCCAAACGGCGGCGAGAACGACAAGGACCAACCCTGCAGTGAGCCACCAAATGGCATGGCCATGACCGAACAGGGCCCGGGTGAGGCCGACAAAAATAAAGACCCCGCCCAAGGTTAACCCGAATCGGCGGTTCGTGGGGCCGACGATCTCTTCGTTGCGGACCATATTCTCGTGCAGCATGGGATGGCGCTCCACTGTTCGGTTGACGCGGCAAACCACAGACGCGCCTCGATCTTGGGAACCAATCCCACGCGCGGTTGGCACGGGAGCCGCGCGCCTTCGGGTCGAGTTCGGCCCTATTGGATCTCCGCTCGTTCGCCTTGCGCCCGCTCCGAAGCAAGGCTGTTTGCGACCTCAGCGGCGCAAGTCGCAATTTTTGAATAGCCGTGGGCATTTGGATGTTCATCGTTTGGGAAATAGTCTGAAGGGGTCATCTGGCATAGTTTGAATCCGTCGAATAGCGTTCCGCCGGCCGCTTCAATCGCGCGGCGGGCGGCCAGTCCAAGGTCGTTCGGCCCCCCAGCAATTTCGTTCTTTTGCGGAAGATGAAGGAAAGCCACGTTTTCCCGGCCATACCGATCGACCAGCTCGGAAATCGCGGCGCGCGAGCCGCGCTTGGCCTGCGCGTTAATCACGAGTTGCTTCAAATACATATACACGGAGGAAGAGGCCGGCAAGAGTGCGGATACGCTGAGTTTCAGATGGGGTTTCAGGGGCCCGCGGCTATCCCGCACCCGAGCGATCCAGGACTTCATCTCGCCCGGTGGCGGCAATCGATAGAAGTAGCTCTGTTCGACTCGGCAGACCGACGGAGACGAAATGCACTTGAACACCGGGGAAGGCACATTCCAAACCGGCCGCTGGTAATCGTCGGAAATAAAAAGAACAAGCACCTTGCGAACGTCAATGTTTTTCAACGACAAATACCCGGCGAGTTTTAACCATTGCTGGAAACCGGTGCCGAGGACCCCACCGTTGACGGGTTGATACCCAAGCCGCTCGATCGTCGGACTCACGAAGCGGAACCATGGCTCGGCCCCCTGTCCTTCGGTGAAGGAGTCTCCAAGCAACAGGAGGGATTTCCGTCCCGGCGCGACGTCTGCGTCTTGGGCGAGGCCGAGGTTGTTGGTCCGAAAGCGGTAGTCGTACTCGACGGCAAAGGCGTCTCTCGAGAAAAACGCCGTCACGTTTCGGATCGTATTGTGCGGCGCGTAGGTGAATATGTCTCCGTGATTCTCAAATATTGGGCCTTCGCCGTCGAAGAAGACGACGCGATTGTCGCGACCCGGCACGTTCCGTCCAAGGTTCGGGACGAAGACCCAGCAGAACACCTCGATGAGCAGAATTCCAATCAGCGCCGACGAGATCGCCAGAAGCCAAGGCGCCATCCGGGCGAACAGGGTCGGCTTCGCCTCCGTTCCGTCGGAACTGAGGGAAGTCATTGTCGCACCGGCGCGCGCACGAAAAACGCTACCCGTCCGCTACGCGCGCCAGCGTCAACACCCAATCGGCGACGGAGAAACCGCCGCGCGATCGGTAAGGCGGCTTTGCGCTTCCAGCAAAACCTCGTGGGCGGCGCGGGCGGCATCAATCCAAGCCTGACAATTGTGGCCAACTCCTTGCGCTTGACGGGAAGAACGACGCGTCGAGGACATACATATCGTCCAGGTCATGAGCGCGGTTATCGCGGTCGAGGACACTCGTGAAAGTATCATCGCCGAAGCGGCAAGCGCCACATGCGCGACTGCCCTTGAGGGCGCCCGGGGGGTTCAAGCCGGCGCACATCGAAGGCAGTGTCGACCTTGCGCTCGAAACAGTCAATCATGAGCTGCGCCCGGCGGGGCAAGGGCCGCCCGCCGATCGGATAGGGCTCATACGTCCGCGAGACGTTTCCCCACGAGGATGGAAGGGCTCGGGGGTCCAGCCGGTTTCCAACGCCGACCCAAGTATGGTAAGTGCTATCCGTCCCCAGAGGGGTTTCGCCGGGACAAGCTTCTATCGGTTTTGAAGAGATATCGTTTTCGCGCGCCCTGTCTGAGGCGGTCCACTACTTCGCGGCAAGTCGAAGTCGCGACACCAGTAGAACTGCTGGGGAGTATACAAGACGGCGGACGAATTGCTGGGGAGCATACAAATTGCGACAAAGTAACGTGTCAAGCGCCTCGAGCGGCCGTAGGCAAATGTCGCCACGGCGGAGCCCGGCGGCATGACTCGTCGTCTCGAGTGGTTTTCCATCGATCCGCTGATGCTGGCGATCTGCGGATTCTCCTTCGTAATCCGGGTCGTCTACCGGATCCATGCTGGAGAGCCAGACTTCTGGGTCAACGGGTATACCTTTTTCTATAAATTCGCCGAGAACATCGTTGCTGGCAAAGGACTGTGGCTCGAGGGATTCGGCTTTGCAGCGCGCCCGCCGGTATATCCATGTTTCCTGGCGCTAGCCGCATGGGCGGGGGGGAGCTATCTGTGGGTCGTTCTGCCGCAGGCGTTGTTCGGCGCGACGACGGTGGCGTTCGCCTATCTGATCGGAAAACGGCTATTCGGGGAGCGCGCCGCGCTCCTTTCGGCAGCGCTGGCGGCCATCTACCCGTACTATGTCGTGCACGACACCGCGCTTGAGGAAACGAGCCTCGTCACGATGTTGACGGCGATCAGCGTCTACGCGTTGCTGCGCGCGCAAGCGAGCGCGAATCCAATCGTCTGGGGCGTCGCTGGGGTCGCGCTCGCCGTCGATGCGCTTTGCCGATTGACGATGCTGCCCTATGCACTTGCGGCGCTCATCTGGATCGGGCTGTTTGGTGACGGTTCGTGGAAAATGCGCGCGCTGCGGGGCGGGGTCGGCTTCCTCTGTCTTGCGGCGCTCGTAGGCGCCTGGGTCGCCCGGAACAATAATTTGCTCGGCCGACCCGTTCTCAGTACGGAGGCCGGCATTCAGTTCTGGATGGCGCACAATGCACAGACCTTCTCACACTATCCCGCGGAGAGCATCGATCTGAGCACCGTAACGGCGTATCAGGCGCTCAGTCGCGAGGAGAAGGAGACGCTTGACGCGCTGTCCACAGACGAACTGGCGAAGAGCGACTGGTTCCTGCGTCGCGGCCTTAACTACGTCCGCGCGTATCCGGGCGAAGCGGTTCTCGGCGCGGCGCGCAAACTGGCGGCCGGGTTTGACTGGCGGCTCAATCCGCTTCGATCGCCTACCGTTGAAGCCATCTACGGTCTTTCCTACGTCCCGATCGCGATCTTCGGGGTGTGGGGCATGATTTTGACCCGCGCGCGTTGGCGCGAACTCGGTGTAATTTATCTTCTGTTTGCGTCTTTTGTGGCGGTGACAGCGCTATTTTGGGCCCATACCAACCACAGGACGCATCTCGACGTGTATCTGATCGTGTTTTCAGCGACTGCGCTCACTCAATTCGCGGGCTCGGCCGCGGCCGGTCGTGACGCGCTTCTATGGGAGGCAAGCCGGAAACCAAACGCCGGCGAGGGCACGAGATTTTTGGGGAGCGACAATTCGTAAGCCGAAGTCGCGCGTCTGGACGGTGAAAAATGCAGCGTGCATCACGCGGGATCGGCGGGCGTGGATCCCCTGCGCCTGAAACTGCGGCCTGATGCGGCCAGCGACTGGATCGAGCGCGCTGGGCGCGAGCCGGCGGCTGACGAAATGAAGAAACAGTTCTGACGAGGCGTCCATGGGCTTTGTGATGGAGTTGTGGGAGTTCCTGCGGGTACGCAAGAAGTTCTGGCTGATTCCGGTGATCGTCATGATGGCCGTCTTTGGCGGCTTGGTCGTGCTAAGCAATGGCTCGGCGATCGCGCCGTTCGTCTACACCTTGTTCTAGGCCGCACGTTGTACGTACTTGGTATTTCGGCCTTTTACCACGACAGTGCGGCGGCGATCGTCGGCGGCGGCCGGATCGTCGCCGCCGCTCAGGAGGAACGCTTCACTCGCAAGAAGAACGACATGGGGTTCCCGCGGCTAGCCATCCAGTATTGCTTGAATGAGGCCGAGATAG
The DNA here is from genome assembly GCA_963820095.1 of uncultured Alphaproteobacteria bacterium. Lineage (GTDB taxonomy): Bacteria > Pseudomonadota > Alphaproteobacteria > Rhizobiales > Beijerinckiaceae > Roseiarcus. Next base: position 98,923 of record CAWFZA010000012.1, on the reverse strand, counting down.
GGTTCGACGCAGTTGATTATGTTGTCTTCTATGACAAGCCATTCCTCAAGTTCGAGCGCCTGCTCGAAACGTATCTGGCTTTCGCGCCGCATGGTTTGAGTTCGTTTCGCATCGCATTGCCGATCTGGATCAAGGAGAAGCTGTTCCAGAAGCGACTGCTGCGGCAAGAGCTTCAGCGCTTCGCCGGGAATTACGACTGCGACAACCGGCTGCTCTTTGCTGAGCATCACCAGAGCCATGCCGCTTCTGCGTTTTTCCCCTCGCCCTTCGAGGAGGCGGCGATCTTGACCATGGATGGCGTCGGCGAATGGGCGACGACATCGCTGGCGCTCGGGCGTGGCACATCGCTGCAAATGGTGAAGGAAATCCATTTTCCGCATTCGCTTGGTCTGCTGTACGCCGCCTTCACCGCCTATACGGGGTTCCGTGTGAACTCTGGCGAATACAAGATGATGGGGCTGGCGCCGTACGGCGAGCCGCGTTACGCACAGACAATCCTGGACAATCTGATTGACGTGAAGCCGGACGGCAGCTTCCGGCTCGATCAAAGTTATTTCAACTATTGCACTGGGCTCAGCATGACGAGCTCGCGCTTCCATAAGCTTTTCGGCGGCGACCCGCGCGACGAGAATAGCCCGCTGACGCAGCGCGAGATGGATCTCGCCGCCTCGATCCAGGCGGTGACCGACGAGGTCGTTCTCCGGCTCACGCGCTCCATCGCCCGCGAGACGGGCGCTAGGCATTTGTGCCTGGCCGGCGGCGTCGCGCTCAACTGCGTCGCCAACGGAAAGATCGTCCGCGATGGCAGGTTCGACCGGTTTTGGGTGCAGCCGGCGGCCGGCGACGCCGGCGGCGCGCTCGGCGCGGCGCTCGCGGTCTACCACCTCCACCTCAACCAACCGCGCCTGCCGCACAATATGCTCGACGCTATGCAGGGTGCTTATCTCGGCCCGCATTTCACTCAAACCGATATCGAGCAGCGCCTTGCGGCGTGCGGCGCGGTGTTTGACGTGATGGACGAAGAAAAGCTGATCGAGGCAACCGTCGATGCGCTGATCGAGGAAAAGGCGGTCGGCTGGCATCAGGGTCGAATGGAGTTCGGGCCTCGCGCCCTGGGCAACCGCTCGATACTCGGCGACCCGCGCAGCCGGACCATGCAGAAGACGTTGAACCTGCGCGTCAAATACCGCGAGAGCTTCCGGCCTTTCGCGCCCTCGGTGCTGCACGAGGACGTCGCCGACTGGTTCGATCATGACGGCGACAGTCCCTACATGTTGGTGGTCGCCGATGTCGCCAGGAAACGGAGAACGCCGCTCAGCGACGCGGACGCAGCGCGGGTGGGCACAGATAAGGTCAACGCGGCGCGGTCGGAAATCCCCGCAGTCACCCATGTCGATTACTCGGCCCGACTGCAGACCGTTCACCGCGAAACAAACCCCCGCTATCATGCGCTGATTTCGGCTTTTAAGGCCAAGACCGGCTGCCCGGTGCTGGTTAACACTAGTTTCAACGTGCGCGGCGAGCCGATCGCCTGCACGCCGGAGGATGCATTCCGCTGTCTCATGGGCACCGAAATTGAGGTTTTGGTGGTCGGCGACTGTTTCCTGCGCAAGGAGCGGCAGGATCCGGCGCTGAAGGTCGACTACCGCAATGTGTTTGACCCAGACTGATCAGCGCCCGAAGACTCCGAACCAGCCGGAGAAGACGCGCCGTTGGACCGGCAAAGATTAACATTATGAGCTTGCCTGGTTCAAATCGCGCAGACCGTCGTCGGTCGGAGCTAGAGCATTTTCATTATTGGCGGCGATATCCTGAGTTTGCGAGATAGTTTGCGCATTCGTCGGGGGTGAAGGTTTCGAGCGCACTTGCGATGGCCTGGATCAGGGCGTCGAAGGTTCGCGCCTCGGCTTTGCGCAGCAGATTGTCGAGGATGACGATGTCGCCGGGCTTGAGCTCGGTGACCGCCAAGCTCGACAGCTTCCGCAGCGAAGATGAAGCGGTGCTGCGGGCGGGACTTGCTGGCGCGCCCTTCATCACCGTCGACGACACCGGCGCGCGCCATGCCGGCAAGGGCTGTTTCACCACCCACATCCCACATCGGCTCCGATCGGTTCGCCGCATTCCGCACCGGGTCCGGGAAATCGCGCTTGGCTTTCCTTTCTCGTCTGCTTGGCGGCGGGGCCCGCTATGTGATCAACGCGGCGGCGATCGCCTACATGCGCGGCGCTGATCTGCCGCGCGACGTCATCGACAAGCTCGCCGGCCATGCTTCGCTGGCGTTCAGCACGCACGAGCAATGGAGGGAGCACTTGTGCGCGCTCGGCATCGCCGATCTCAGAGCGACGCCCGACCCGGTGCGGGCGACCAGCGAAGCGGCGCTGTGGGGAGCCATCGAGGCCGAGGGCCTGCTCGGACATGCCGTCATCGTCTCCGACGACGCCGGCCAGTTCCGCCTCGGCGATCACGCGCTCTGTTGGGTCCACGCCGAGCGCCTGGTCCACAAGCTTGTTCCCGCCAACGATAAGCAAAGCAACGCCGTCGAGGTCGCCAGGCGGATGATCTGGTGGTTCTATCGGCGCTTGAAGGCGTACAGCACAAGCGCGCCCCGAGCCCGCAACAGGCAAGCCTCCTGCGCGGGCAATTCGATCGCATCTTCAAGCGCCGAACCGGCTATGCGATGCTCGACCGTCTGTTGAAGCGCCTCCTCGGGCGCAAAGACGAACTTCTGCGCGTCCTCGAACGGCCGGACATTCCGCTCAACGCAAACGCTTCCGAAAACGACATCCGCGCCTTCGTCACCAAGCGCAAAATCTCCGGCGGAACCGTCAGCGAAAAGGGCAGACAAGCTCGCGACGTCATGCTCGGCCTCGCCAGGGCCTGCATCAAACTCAAAATCCCCTTCTTCGACTATCTCGGCGACCGGCTCGCCATTCCAGGACCCCCGTCCCACACCTCGCAACCCTCCTCACTCCCGCTCCAACCTGACCAACGCCCGGCAATTTGCCCCGGTTACCGTCCGATGCTCTAACCCCTTGAAAAGACGGAATCCGGACTCGCAAATGGCGCGGCGGGCCGAGAGCCGGTATGGATTTGTCGTCCGTCCCACAACGGCCGGAAGGAGGCGTCCCGCAATGGCCGAGCCGGCTCCCATTTTCGACGTCGTCATCGCGGGCGGCGGCGCGAACGGCTTGGCGCTTGCCGCGGCGATCAAGCAGGCGATGCAGGAAGGCGCCTCCGTCGCCGTCGTCGATCCGGGGGCGCCGGCCGCGGCGAGCGCCAGGCCTTTGCGCACAGTCGCGATCGCCGATGGGCCGCGCCGCCTCCTCGACCGCATCGGCGCCTGGGAGGCGATCGAGCGACAGGCGCAACCGATCCTGTCGATGGCGATCACGGACGGGGGCGTGCGTGACGTCGTCCGGCTGCCCCACCTTCATATCGCGGCGAAAGAGCGCTCGCCTCTCGCTTATATGGCGTTCAACGACGATGTCGTCGGCGCGCTTTCCGCTCTCTGCGATCGGCTTCAAGTCCAGCGTGTCACGGCGTCTGTCACGAGTTGGGACCTCGGCAAACACGTGGGCAGGCTTGGGCTGTCCGATGGCCGCGCGTTGCGCGCCCGCCTCGCCGTCGCCGCAGACGGCGCACGCTCGAAACTCACTCGCCTCGCCGAGATCGCGACGGTGGGCTGGGACTATGACCAGACCGGCCTCGTCGCGACGGTCGCCCACGAGCGTGATCACGAAGGCCGGGCCGAGCAGCATTTCCTGCCGGCCGGCCCGTTCGCGATCCTGCCGCTCCCGGGCCGCCAGTCGAGCATTGTCTGGAACGAGCGGCGCGCCGACGCCGAGGCGCTGCTCGCCCTCGATCCCGAGGATCTGACGCGCCAGCTTGAATATCGCTTCACCCCGAAATTGGGCGAGATCCGTCTCGTCTCGCGCGTCGAGGCCTTTCCCTTCCGCTTCCAGGTTGCCCGACGTTTCGTCGCCGAGCGGCTTGCGCTGGTTGGCGATGCGGCGCATGTCGTCCATCCGGTGGCCGGGCAAGGGCTCAACCTCGGCTTGCGCGACGTGGCGGCGCTCGCCGAGACGATCGTCGGCGAGATGCGGCTCGGCCTCGATCCCGGCGCGCTTAGGCCCCTCGCGGCCTACCAGCGCCAGCGGCGCTTCGATGTTGCCGCCAGCGGTCTCGGCCTCGACGCGCTCAATCGCCTGTTTTCCAATGATCTGACGCCTCTCCGCTTCGCGCGGAGCCTTGGGCTTCGGATCGTCGATCGCGCGCCAACCCTCAAGGACATGCTGATCGCGGAAGCGGGCGGCGCGGGGGGCGGCGCGCCGAAGCTGCTTCGGGGTCTCGCGCTATGACCGAGCCGCCTCTTTTAAGCCCGCGCACCCTTGCCGCTCAGGCTTTGGGCGCCGTCGACGAAGCCAGCCGCGCAATCGTGCCGCCAATTCATGTCGCCACGACTTTCGAGCGTGACCCCGACAATCTTTATCGCAGCGGCAATGTTTACGGCCGGCCCGACAACGACACCGTGCGCCAAGCCGAGGCCGTCATCGGCGCGCTGGAAGGCGCGTCGACCACCTTCGTCTTCGGCTCGGGCATGTCGGCGGCGGTCGCGCTCATGCTGAGCTTGGGACCCGGCGCTCATGTGATCGCGCCCAAAGCCATGTATTGGGCGCTCCGGGCGTGGCTCCTTAACGAGGCGCCGGGCTTCGGACTGAGCGTCGATTTCGTTGACGCCGAGGATGTGCGCAGCGCTCGCCGCGGCGCTGAAGCCGGGGACGACCAAGCTCGTGTGGCTCGAGACGCCGAGCAATCCGCTATGGGGCGTGAGCGACATCGAGGGCGCGGCGCGCGCCGCTCATGCGGCGGGCGCGGTCCTCGCGGTCGATTCGACTTGCGCGACACCGGTTTTCACCCGGCCGATCGCGCTCGGCGCCGACGTGGTCATGCACTCGGCGACCAAATATCTGAACGGGCACTCTGATGTTATCGCCGGAGCGCTCTGCTTTGCGCGGGACGACGCTCTTTGCGCGCGGGCGCGCACGGTCCGTCAATCGCATGGGATGATCCTTCATCCGTTCGAGGCGTTCCTCTTGACGCGAGGTTTGCGAACGCTTGACGTGCGCGTGCGCGCCGCGGCGGCCAACGCGATGGAGCTCGCGGGTCGGCTCTCCAATCACGCCTCGGTCTCCACCGTCCTCTATCCGGGACTGCCGCACCACCCAGGCCACGAAGTCGCGCGCCGGCAGATGAAGGGCGGATTTGGAGGAATGCTGTCGATCCGCGTCCGCGCCGGCGCCGAGGCTGCGATCGCGACCGCCGCTCGCGTGCGGCTGTGGAAGCGGGCGACCTCGCTGGGCGGCGTCGAATTGCTCATCGAGCATCGGGCTTCGATCGAAGGGGCGAATTCCCCGTGTCCGCCCGATCTGTTGCGGCTATCGGCTGGAATCGAAGACGTCGAGGACCTCTGGCGCGATATCGATCAGGCGCTGGGCGGCTCGTCCTAAAAAAGTCCTCATTTCAGCCGCGCCGCGAATCCGGCTAAACGGGCCCAATGTACCGCAATATCTTCCTGGTCGGCGGCTGGACGATCGCCTCTCGACTGACTGGCTTCTTGCGCGACATGGCGCTGGCGGCGCTCCTCGGGGGCGGAGCGCTCAACGACGCCTATGTCGCGGCGATCAAGTTGCCGAATCAATTCCGTCAGATTTTCGGCGAGGGTTCCTTCAACGCCGCCTACTTGCCAACCTACACCCGCATCCTCGAGGCGGGAGGGCCGGAGAAGGCGAGCGAATTCGCGAGCCAGGTGTTCACCCTCCTTATCCTGTCGCAGATCGCCCTGCTCGGCCTCGTCTATCTCGACATGCCGCTGCTCGTGCGATTGACCTCGCCCGGCTTCGTCGATCAGCCCGAGAAGTTCGCCCAAGCGGTGGCGATGTCGCGCATCATGTTCCCCTATATCGCTTTCATCGCCGTCTTCGCGCTCCACCAGGGGACGCTCAACGCCAACAACGCGTGGGGATCGCCGGCTTTTGCGCCCGTCGCAGCAAACGTGTGCATGATTGCGTTTCTCGCCTTCGCCGCCTGCTTCCCGAAGGTCTCGCCAGGCGTCGCCGTCATGGCGAGCTGGGGATTCCTCGCCTCCGGCGTGACCCAACTCGTCATCGTGATGACCGACGCCCGCCGGCGCGGGCTTCTCGAGCGTCTGACCTGGCCACGCTGGACGGCCGACATCCGCAAGTTTCTTTGGATGCTGGGGCCCGCGATCGGTATTTCCGCGAGCTATCAGATCGGCGCGCTGGCGGACCAGATCGTCGGCTCCCTCCTGCCGACCGGTGGCCTCTCCGCAATCAGCTACGCCGACCGGCTTTATCAGTTGCCCGGCGGGGTGATTGTCATCGCAACCGGCTCGGTGCTGCTCAGAGAAATGTCTTCCCTCGTCGCCCTCGGGGACGAGAAGGGCGCGCTCGCCGCCCAGAACCGCGCCGCTTCGTTGACGCTGGCGCTCGGCGCCCCTTTCGTCGTCGCGTTCCTCCTTATTCCTGACCTGATTGTCGCCGTCGCCTTCGAGCATGGCGCCTTCAAGGCCAATGCGACCCATGAGGCCGCAGGCGTGCTTGCAGCCTACGCGCTTGGTATGCCAGCTTTGTTCGTCGATCGAATCGCAGCGGCGAGTTTCTTGTCGCGCGGCGACACGGCGACGCCGCTCAAGGTCACGCTCGTCGGCGTTGTGGTTAACGTCGCGCTCAAGATCGCGCTGTTTCGCCCGCTTGGCGCGCCAGGGTTGGCGCTGGCGACCGCGGCGGGCCTCTGGATCAAGGTGGCCGGCGTCTTCGCGCTCGCCCGCCGGCGGGGTTGGACGGCGCCGGATGCACGCTTGCTTGCCACCGCCGCGGCGACGCTGTTCGCCGCGGGCGCGCTTGCGCTTGCGCTGACTCTAGCCGACGGACCCCTCGCCGCGCTCGTCGAGCGCCTGCCACGCTTGGCGCGCGAAGCGCGGCTCCTGGGTCTGACTGCGATCGGAGGTCTCGTTTACTTTGCCGCGCTGGGCCTTGGCCTTTCGCTCACCGGCGCCATGCCTGCTGCTCTCCTCAGGCGGGCTAAGCGCGCGCTTGGGCTCGCTCGGTGAGGCCTGTGCAATCGCGCTTGACGCAGACGGCGCCGAGGCTTCCACTTCGCCTATGGGAGGAATTTTGATGAGCGTTCAGGCGCGCGACCTTGCGGTCGAGTTCGCCTATCGGCTCGGTCGCGCGCCGACAGTCAGTCGGGCGCCCGGCCGCGTCAATCTGATTGGCGAGCATACGGATTATAACGACGGCTTCGTCATGCCGGCGGCGCTCGAATTCGCCGCTCTGACCGCGGCCTCGCCACGCCCCGACCGGCGCCTTGTGGTCTATTCCATGATCATGGACGAGACGCGCGAGTTCGATCTCGATGCGCCGCCTGAAGGTCACAGCGGAGACTGGTCCGACTACGTCATTGGGGTCGCACTCATGCTGGAGATCGGCGGGTTCACGCTTTCCGGCGCGGACCTCATCGTCTGGAGTGATGTCCCGATTGGCGCGGGCCTAAGCTCCTCGGCGGCGCTGGAAGTCTCTGTCGCGCACGCGCTGCTCACCCAGAGCGACCTGCCGTTCGATCCGATCAAGATCGCCAAGATTTGCCAGCGGGCGGAAAATGATTTCGTTGGTATGCGCTGCGGCGTGATGGATCAGTATATCGCCTGCTGCGGCGTCGCCGGGCATGCGCTTCTGATCGATTGCCGCAGTCTCGCCTCACGCCATGTCGCCATTGCGCCCAACTTACGGCTCCTGATCGCCAACAGCGGGGTCCGCCATCAGCATGCCGGCGGCGAGTACAATTTGCGGCGCGAGGCCTGCGAGGAAGGGGTGAGGCTGCTCAGCCGCTATCTCGGGCCGATCAAGGCGTTGCGGGACGTGACCCCTGAACAGCTCGAAGCCAAGCGCCGCAAGCTGCCCGAGCTCATCTACCGCCGTTGCCGTCACATCGTCACGGAAAACGCCCGCGTCTTGGAAGCGGAGCGCGCACTCGGGGCCGGAGATTTTGCCGCTTGCGGACGCGCCATGAACACTTCCCATGTCTCGATGCAGGAGGACTTTGAGATCACCTGTCCCGAGGTCGACATGCTGGTCGGACTGGCCCAGACGGTCGAGGGCGTCTACGGTTCGCGCATGACAGGCGGGGGCTTTGGCGGTTGCACGATAAGTCTCGTCGAAGCGTCGGCGGTCGACAAGGCGTCGCAAATCCTGACCGACGGCTATCGTATCGCGACGGGCATGGATACGGATATCTTCGTCTGCGCGCCGTCCGATGGCGCTGGCCTGATCCCGGTCTGAGGAGCGAATGAGTGGCGAGCTTTGATGGGCTCCGCGGCGCCTCGCACCGCCGCCTCAATCAACTGACCGGCGAGTGGGTCTTGGTGTCGCCGCATCGAGCCGAGCGCCCGTGGCAGGGCAAGCACGAGGCGAGCGCGGCGCCAACCGGGCTGAGCCACGATCCCAACTGCTATCTCTGCCCGGGCAATTCGCGCGCAGCCGGCGCCCGCAACCCCGACTATTCGCATACGTTCGTGTTCGAGAACGATTTTCCGGCGCTACAGGCCGACGCCCCCACGCAAGTGGAAACGGAGGGGCTGCTTGTCGCCGAGGGCGAAACGGGGCGCTGCCGCGTGCTCTGCTTTTCCCCGCGTCACGACCTGACCCTATCTGGCATGGCGGTCGCCGACATTGAGCGAGTGGTCGACGTCTGGGTCGAGGAGACGATCGCTCTCGGCAATTTGCCAGACATCGCTTCAGTGCAGATTTTCGAGAATCGGGGCGAGATGATGGGCGCGTCCAATCCTCATCCGCACGGCCAGATCTGGGCCACCCGCAACCTGCCGAACGAGCTGGAGAAAGAGACCCACCGCCAAAGCGAATATCTCCTGCACCATGGCCGGCCGCTGCTCCTCGACTATCTTGCGGGAGAGCTTCGGCACGGCGAGCGCGTCGTCATTGGCAATGACGATTTTTGCGTGCTCGTGCCCTTTTGGGCGAACTGGCCGTTCGAGACCCTGATCCTGCCGCGTCGCCGCATCGGCGGATTTGACGAGATGAGAGCGGGGGAGAAGACATCGCTAGCGCAGGCCCTCTCTCGACTGACCAAACTTTATGACAGCCTGTTCGACGCGCCATTCCCCTATTCGATGGGCTTCCACCAGAAGCCGACCGACGGCGCGTTGCATGCCGAATGGCAGATGCACGCGCATTTTTACCCACCTCTTCTTCGCTCGGCCGCCGTCCGGAAATTCATGGTCGGCTTCGAAATGCTTGGTTCCCCGCAGCGGGACATCACGCCTGAGGCCGCCGCGGCCAGATTGCGGGAGGCAGCCGGTTGTTCTGGGTCAGGCGATTCTGCTGATGGGCGGTTTGATCGCATGGCGCCATGAGGGCGATGGCGCAGGCTCGAGGTCAAGCTCTACGAACCGAGCCTCACAGCGCTTTGGCATAGCGGCGGGATCGAAAGCGCGTTCGATCCACTTGGCGACGGTCTAGGGCGTCGTGTTGAACCGGCGCGCGTCGGCGGCCTGGACAGCCGCCATCAACCACGGCGCGAACCATCATCTCTCGAGCATTGGGCGTCAGAGGCGCATTCTTGTGCATGTCCATTCGGTCCTCCCGCGAATTGCTGAGATTTGGCGACACGGCTCAAGCCGAATGGACAACCTCCTGAAAGCGCATAGCTTGCGGCGCTGGCCATCACCGCGCCGATCGCGCTTGCGTCGTGGGTCTTCATCGAGAAGCCAATGCTGCGGCTCAAGCGAAGCTCAGCGATGCGGAGAGAGACTGCCCCGGCCTAGTCCCCTCAACGCCCCGTACGCCGGTTTGTTCGTGGATCGGGCGGTCGGCGCGCCGGTGTGTTTTCTCGCCTTATCCGGCGTCGGAGTGTCCGGCGTTTCACGACGCCGGGCTCGGGGCCGCGCTGCGCCTTGGCAGCGACCGGCTCCGGAAAGCTCCCCGTGTCCCGACCGGAAGGGCGCAGCGGCGCCCCGTCATGTCGCCGACGACGCGAGCTCCGCGCGTTTGGCCCCGGCGTTGAGTTCCATCTCCAGTTGCTACCGACGTCGGCCGCAAAGCGCCGCGACTGTCGCCGATCTGGCGGGGCGCCGAGGTCTGAACCCGGGAACGTTCCTACCGAGATTCGCGCAGTTTCCCGGCGAGCCACTCCAGATCACGATCGCGCACGCCGATCTCCCGAAGATGATCATGGGTCTCGAGGACATATTCGATATTGCGGCCGAACTGGCCTTGGCCGGCGCTGACGTGCTTGAGCATCGCATCGCGGTCAAGTCGCCCCGCATATTGGTTGTGGAGGCGGTCGGCGACATAGGTCAGAGCGAAGACGCGCTCTCCACATTCGAGCGTAACGGGGGCGACCCGTTCGAGATAGACCGAAGTCACCTGTTCGCGTTCCCTAAGGTAGCGAATCGTCGATTCGCGCAACGCCGCATCGACCTCGAAGGCCACACCCGGACACGCGCCGCCGCGATCGAGGCCAAGCACGAGTCCCGGCCGCTCAGGCGACCCGCGATGGACATGCGAATAGATGCACAAGCTTCTCCGCCAGCCGCGGAGCAGAGCCTTGCACCTTCGTACATGGGCAAACCCGGGCCGCCACATCAGCGACCCATACGCGAACACCCAGAGATTGCCCTCTGAAACGGGCGCAGCGACGTCCGAAACTGTCATGGGACCGGCTCGTCGGTCTCCGTGGCGTGCCGGCCAAAGTCCGGCGCCGCTGTGTCCTGGCCCTCGGCGACGATTCCGAGTCTTATCGCTCGCGTACGGGTGAAAAGACGAAACAGTCCGTCGCCGTCCTCGCGCCGAATCATCCTCTGCAGCGCCGTCAGATCCTCGTTGAACCGGCCGAGCATCTCGAGCACCGCGTCCTTGTTGTGGAGGAAGACGTCGCGCCACATGGTGGGGTCGGACGCGGCGATCCGGGTCGCATCGCGAAACCCGCCGGCCGAGAACTTAATCACCTCCGACTGGGTCACTTCCTCAAGGTCGGCCGCGGCGCCCACAAGGTTATAGGCGATGAGATGCGGCACATGGCTGGTGATCGCCAGCACGAGATCGTGGTGCGCGGCGCTCATGATTTCGACGTGCGCTCCGAAGGCTTCCCAAAGGACGCGCACCTTCTCGACCGCCTCCATGTCCGCGCCGTCAGGCGGAGTGAGAATGCACCAGCGGTTGATGAACAGGGTCGAGAAGCCTGCGTCCGGCCCGGAATATTCCGTGCCAGCGACCGGATGCGCAGGAACCAAGCGCGCATGAGACGGCAGCGACGGTTCTAGCGCCGCGACGACGGCGCCCTTCACCGAGCCGACGTCCGATATGATCGTCCCGGGCTTGAGCGCTGACGCGATGGCGTGCGCGATCGCCTCATTGGCGCCGACTGGCGCGCAGAGAATGACGCAATCGGCGCCGCTGACTGCATGGGCTAGATCGTCGGTGACGATATCGCCAAGCGAGAGCGCCTTCGCCCGCTCCAACACCCCGACCGATTGGTCGGCGAGGACGATACGGCGCGCGGCATGGCGCCGGCGCGCAGCGCGCGCGATCGACGAGCCGATCAGCCCGACGCCGATGATCGCCAATTCTTCGAAGATCGGCTCGGCAAGCGGCTCCCCGAGCCGGTCAACCACTTTTGCCTCGCATGAACTCGCCGAGCGCGGCAATCACGCCCTTGTTCACCTCTTCGCCGCCAACCGTCAGACGCAGCGAATTGGGCAGGCCGTAGGACGCGACCGCCCGGAGAATGAATCCGCGCTCGCTCAAGAATGCGTCCGCGTCCGCGGCGGTCCGTCCCGGTTGCTTGGGGAAGGTCAGCAACACAAAATTTCCCACACTCGGCGTCACTTCGATCCCGAGCTTGGTGGCCTCCTCGACTAGCCAGGGCAGCCACCGCGTGTTGTGCGCGATCGCGCCTTCGATATGCGCCGCATCGTCGAGGCTCGCGACGCCCGCGGCTTGCGCCGCCCCGTTCAGGTTGAACGGTCCGCGGACCCGGTTCAACGCGTCAATGACGTGCGCCGAGCCATAGGCCCAGCCGATACGCAAGCTCGCAAGCCCATGGATCTTGGAAAAGGTCCTGGTCATAACGACGTTGGCCGCCGTCTGAGCCAATTCCAGACCCGCCGCATAATCGTTGCGGGTGACGTATTCGGCGTAAGCCGCGTCGATGACCAGAAGCGTGTGCTCCGGCAGGCCGTCATGGAGGCGCTTGACTTCCGAGAACGGAATGTAGGTGCCAGTCGGATTGTTTGGATTCGCGAGATACACGATCTTCGTGCGAGCGCTCACCTTCGCGAGAATCGCGTCCACGCTTGCTGTTCGATTCGTCTCTTCGGCGACCACCGGAATCCCGCCCGCCGCTCGAATGCAGATCGGATAGGTCAGAAAGCCGTACTGGCTATAGAGGCCTTCCTCGCCGGGGTGCAGAAAAACATGCGCCAGCAGCGCGAGCAGTTCGTCGGAGCCGTTGCCGCAGATGATTCGGGCGGGATCGATGCCGTAACGCCACCCGATCGCTTCGCGCAGAACGGTCGAAGCGCCATCTGGATAAAGTTCGAGGCGGTCGGCCAGCGCACGCACCGCTTGAATCGCCTTCGGCGATGGACCAAGCGGCGACTCGTTGGATGAGAGCTTGTGAACCTTGTCCACGCCGGGAACATGGCTCTTGCCCGGCACATAAGGATCGATTTCGAGAATTGCCGCCCTGGGCTGAGGACGGACGGGAGCGGCGGGGGTCATGGCGGCTTCGATAGCCTCAATTTGCGCGTGTGCGCAATGTCGAGGCGTCGAACCGGTCTGCATGCGCGCCGATCTCGGAAGCGCGGACGTCGGCGCCGCCGACTGACCGCAGAGCCTCGCTCACCGCGTTCGAGCCGGCGCCGCCCGGTCGCGCGACAAGAAGTGCAAGTCCCATTCCGCTGGCGGCTGAGCCGATCGTTTCGGCTCCGATTGCGCGCAAGGCGTGCGGAACGTCGGTTCGCCAGCGGTCGAGGGTGACCGACTCCAGGACCACATCGCGCGCCATCCCGTCGACCAACGGCTTCGAGATTACGAACACCGGCATGCCCGCGGGATGATCGGTCCGCTCGACGAACGGCAGCCGGGCGATGATCTTCGGCGCTTCCGGCGGAGCAAGCCTCGTCCACCAGGCTCCGGCCCCCGGTCCGCCGTCGACGGCGAACATGCCGAGATCGCCGACCGAATCGCCGACCGCGCGGATCACCTCGCCCGCCCCGAAGTGCGGCACGCAGGGCGTGGTGAAGCCAAAGTGAAATCGCGCCGAGTTCCCGCATGGCGGCGTCGCCCTCGGAAACGTCGGCATGAACGCTGTAGGGCGCCTGAACATAGGTGAAAGTGGAAATGATCACCCGCCAGATGCCTTCGACTGTGTCGAGCGGCAAAAGACCCCGATGGCGCTCGACAAGCGCTCGCATCATCGAGGCTTCCCGCGCGGGGCGAAAGGCGGAGCCACCGCCCTGGCGCGTCTTGATCTCGATCAAACGGTCAATGACACGCCCTCGCTCCATGAGCAGTTCGTGCATTTGCTTGTCGATCCGGTCGATCTCCACCCGGAGATCGGCGAGGGTCGGCGGCGTGGGTTGGGCCACGGGAACGCCCGCTCCTTTCGAGGGACTGGGGTCGGGTTATACAGAGACGCGCAGCAAGCGGCTCAGGTGTTCATCAACTCGAAGAAATTCGCGTTGGTCTTCGTCTCGCGCAACTTGCCGAGCAGGAACTCGATGGCGTCGACCGTGCCCATCGGATTGAGGATGCGGCGCAGCACATACATCTTCTTGAGGATATCCGGCGGGACAAGCAGCTCTTCCTTACGGGTTCCAGAGCGGGTGATGTCCATCGACGGGAACGTGCGCTTGTCGGCCACCTTGCGATCGAGGATGATTTCTGAGTTGCCGGTTCCCTTGAACTCTTCGAAGATGACCTCGTCCATGCGCGAGCCGGTGTCGATGAGCGCGGTTGCGATGATGGTCATCGACCCTCCCTCTTCGATATTCCGCGCCGCGCCAAAGAACCGTTTCGGACGCTGGAGGGCATTGGCGTCGACGCCGCCGGTCAAGACCTTTCCGGACGAAGGCACGACGGTGTTGTAGGCCCGACCGAGCCGGGTGATCGAATCGAGGAGGATGACCACGTCGCGCCCATGCTCGACGAGCCGTTTCGCCTTTTCGATCACCATCTCGGCGACCTGGACGTGGCGCACCGCGGGCTCGTCGAAGGTTGAGGAGACCACCTCGCCTTTCACCGAACGCTGCATGTCGGTCACTTCCTCCGGCCGCTCGTCGATGAGAAGCACGATCAAATAGCATTCCGGATGATTGGCGGTGACGGACTGGGCGATGTTCTGCAAGAGCACCGTCTTGCCGGTGCGCGGCGGGGCGACGATCAGGGCGCGCTGCCCCTTGCCGATCGGCGCGACGATATCGATGACCCGGGACGACAGATCCTTTCGGGTCGGATCCTCAACCTCGAGCTTCAGGCGCTCATTGGGATAGAGCGGCGTCAGATTATCGAAATGGACCTTGTGCCGTGTCTTTTCCGGATCTTCGAAGTTGATCGCATTGCACTTGAGCAGAGCGAAATACCGTTCCCCCTCCTTCGGGCTGCGGATGACGCCCTCGACCGTATCGCCGGTCCTCAGCCCCAACCGCCGAATCTGCGACGGGGAGACGTAAATATCGTCGGGCCCGGGAAGATAATTGGCGTCGGGTGACCGCAGGAAGGCGAACCCGTCCTGCAAGATTTCGACGACTCCCTCGCCGATAATCTCCACGTCCATGGTGGCGAGCTGTTTTAGAATGGCGAACATCAGCTCCTGCTTGCGCATTGCCGATGCATTTTCGACCTCGTTCTCCTCTGCGAACGCCAGGAGCTCGGTTGGTGATTTCTCTTTTAATTCCTTGAGTTTCATTTCCCGCATTGGCGGACCTTACCTTGGACTTCCGGTCCCAAAAGACCTGCAAAGTCATGAGACTTGATGGGTGATGGCGCTGACGATTTCGAGGTGGAAGTCGGTCGTGTCAGGGCCGGGCGACAGAAAAAGGATCGGGCGATCCATGCCGCTTAAGAACCCGCGTTGATCAAGCGGGCGACGGTTCATAGTCGTATTCGAGGAATTTTTCAACCGCCATTTGTGGCTGAGCCGGTTGATTTCAAGGCGCCTTAGAATGGCTTCACCACCGCCAAAACAACAATCACGATCATGAGCACCGTCGGCGCCTCATTCAAGATTCGGTAGAAACGAGCTGGCCGGCTATTGCCGTCCTCGGCGAAAGTTCGCACGCAGCGCGCAAAGTAGCCATGGAGGCCTGCTAGGCCCAGAACCAGAACGAACTTCGCCTTCCACCAGCCCTCCCGCCAATCCCCGGTCAGATAAACCAGCGTGAACCCGGTCAAAAAGACGAGAATCATCGATGGATTGACGATCCCCTTGAGAAGCCGCCTCTCCATCACCTTGAAGGTTTGCGAAACGTCGGAGCCCTTCACGGCGTCGGCGTGATAAACAAATAGCCTAGGGAGATAAAGCATTCCCGCCATCCAAGCGATGACGGTAATCACGTGAAGAGCTTTAACCCAGAGTATCATGGTGAAATCGCTGCTGGCGAGCAGCTTGCGGCCACTCGAATGACCGATGGCATTAGGAGGTCGATTCCGTTCGCGCAAGCGGTAGCGTGTGGCGTCAAAGATACAAATAAGATTCGAACTGATTCTTCTTCTTTGGGGCGCCGTTTGTGCATATTGGATTCCGTGCAGAGCGTTGAACAGTCACACATGACGTAACGGCCGCGGCTGTCCCCGAGCGAGGATCGGAGTGGTTAACGTTTCGTTAAGAAATTGAGGCCTTGCGAAACATCATATGGAGATCGTTCAAATTGTCCCCGCAATTCCAATGCGGCGTCGGCTGGGCCTCCAATTCTTTCCCGACGGAATCGGGTGTGGGTTCTTGAATCCCCTTCTGATCGGGGCGCTTCAATTGCCGCCTGTCCCTTCCCCGTTATCCACGTCTGTCCACAAGCGGCGCCGCTGGCTATAACCACTGCAATTGACCCTGGGGACCGCGTTGGGCCGCAGCTACTTCCATCTTCATCTGGTTTCGGACTCGACCGGCGAAACGTTGATCGCCGCCTCTCGGGCCGCCGCGGCGCAATACCAGGGCGTCGCGTCGATCGAACATGTCTATCCGCTGGTGCGCACGCCCTCGCAGCTCGACCGGGTGATTGCGGAGATCGAAAACGCGCCTGGAATCGTGCTCTTCACCCTGGTCGATTTCGACCTTTCCAAGCGGCTTCAGGCAGGCTGCGAAGCGTCGGGCTCGCCGTGCTTGTCGGTCCTTGAACCCATACTGACCTTGTTCAAGTCCTATCTCGGACAGAATTACACGCCGCGAGCTGGCGCGCAGCACATGCTCAACGCTGACTATTTCAAACGGATCGACGCGCTCAATTTTAGCATGATCAGCGATGACGGCCAGGCGCCGGAAAATCTTGAGCACGCCGACATCGTTCTGCTTGGGGTGAGCCGCACTTCAAAGACCCCGACGAGCATCTATCTGGCCAATCGCGGATTCAAGACCGCCAACGTCCCCATCGTGCCGCGGCTCCCCTTGCCCAGAGCTATCGACCATCTTCGCCGCCCGCTGATTGTCGGCCTTATTGCTTCGGCCGATCGAATTGTGCAGATCCGGCAAAACCGGCTTCTTTCGCTCAACGCCAACTCGCAGACCGACTATGTCGACCGCATCGCGGTCGCCGAGGAAATTGCCGCGTCGCGTCGCCTGTTCGCCGAACGTGGGTGGTCCGCGATCGATGTCACGCGACGCTCGATTGAAGAGACCGCGGCGGCGGTGCTCGATCTCTATCGTGAGCACCGCCTTAAATTCATCGCCAACGGTTGACGGTCATGGAGGCGAGGCCATTTCCGCCGTTGTGGCGGGGCGCCGGGCCTTTGGTTCTGGCATCGACGAGCGAGAGCCGCCGGGCCCTCTTTGCAGCCGCGGGACTGGACGCCGAGTCCGTCGCGCCGGAGGTCGACGAGCGCGCGCTCGAGGATCGCTATCTTGCCGGCGGCGGGGCGCTTGACGATCTTGCCGCCGAATTGGCGCGGGCCAAGGCGCTCGCCGTCAGCAAGAAGCGTCCGGACGCCTACTGCGTCGGCGCCGATCAGACGCTCACTCTCGAAGGCAGGGTCTTCCACAAGTCGCGCGATGTCGCTGAAGGGGCGCGAACGCTGGCGGCGCTATCCGGCAAGGCGCATCGTCTGACCTCGGCGTTCTGCGTCGCCCGAGCCGGACAAACGCTTGTCGTCCACAGAGATCATGCGGACCTACGAATGCGGGCTCTCGATCCTGATCAGATTTCGCGCTATCTCGAACGCGCGGGGCTTGGCGTGTTGGCCTCTGTCGGCGTGTATCAAGGGGAGGGCCTGGGGGTTCACCTGTTCGAGCATATCGAGGGAGATCATTCCGTTGTTCTCGGCCTGCCGATGTTGGATCTCCTCGCGTGGATGCGCCGCGAGAATCTGATCTCGCTGTGATGGAAAAGAATGCGCCGCGCGCCGGAGTGGTCGGTTGGCCGATCGAGCACTCGCGTTCGCCCATGATTCATGGCTACTGGCTCAAGGAACTTGGGATCCGGGGAACTTATGAAAAGTTCGCGGTTCGACCGGGAGAGTTTCTTGCGTTTGCCGCCAGGATCGGCGACGGCGGACTGGTTGGCGTCAACGTCACCGTCCCCCACAAGGAAGCGGCCTTTGGCGCCTGCGACGAGCGAACGCCCGTCGCCGAAGCGCTCGGGGCGGTGAACACGTTGTGGCGCGAGGACGGTCGTCTGATGGGCGACAACACCGATGTCGCCGGCTTCCTCGCCAATATGGACGAGGCGGCGCCTGGCTGGGCCGAACCCGGAAAACAGGCCGTTGTCATCGGCGCCGGCGGCGCCGCTCGAGCGATCGTCTATGCATTGCTCCAGCGCGGCTTCGAGTGCGTCGCGATCGCCAACCGAACGCAAGCCAGAGCCGAAGCCATCGTGGCGCATTTCGGCGCCTCGACAACAATCACGGCCTGGGCGGACTTGCCCATGGCATTGCCTGACGCGGATTTGCTCGTCAACGCGAGCTCGCTGGGCATGGTTGGACAGCCGCCGCTCGCGGTCGATATCGGGCTTTTGCCGGAGCGGGCGGTCGTCGCCGATGTGGTCTATGTTCCACTGCGGACGCCCCTCATCCAAACCGCCCGCGCTCGTGGACACCGCGCGGTCGAAGGCCTCGGCATGTTGCTCCACCAGGCCGCGCCCGCCTTTGCGCGCTGGTTTGGCAGGAAGCCCACGGTTACGCCGGCGCTGCGCGAAATGGTCGAAGCCGAAGTCATCGCAACGCACGGGGCTGGGCGGTGATCATTGGCGGGCTGACGGGTTCGATTGCGATGGGGAAATCGACCGTCGCCGGCATGTTCGCGGAGCTAGGGGTTCCGATATTCGATTTTGATGATTCCGTGCGCAATTTCTACGCTGGAGAGGGCGTCGAAGCAGTCGAAGCGGCGTTCCCCGGCGTTGTGGTTTCGGGCCGGGTCGATCGGGAGCGACTCGGATCGCGGGTGTTGGCCGACGCGGAAGCGCTGCGGCGCCTGGAGGGTCTTGTGCATCCGGCAGTGGCCCAGGCGCGCGACCGGTTTCTGGAGCGCGCGGCCGCCGCGGGACGGCGGCTCGTCATCGTCGATGTGCCGCTCCTGTTCGAAACCGGTGGGGAGGCGAACGTTGATCTGGTCATTGTGGTGAGCGCGCCGGAGCGGGTCCAGCGCCAGCGGGTCCTATCGCGGGCGGGTATGACCGAGGCCAAACTCGAAGCCATTCTTTCGCGGCAAATGCCGGATGCGGAGAAAAGGCGGCGGGCGCATTTCGTGATCGACACGCGCGGTAGGCTCGAGCTGACGCGCGCTGTTGTCAGTCAGTTCGTGCGCTCAGTTGCGGCAATGGCGGGAGGGCGAACGCGCGATGCGTGAAGTGGTGCTCGACACCGAAACGACCGGCCTGGACCCCGCCGACGGACATCGGGTGCTGGAAATTGGCGCCGTCGAGATTGTCCACCAAAGCGTGACGGGCAAGGTCTTTCACGTGCTCATCAATCCGGAGCGCGATGTCCCCCAAGACGCCGTGCGGGTCCACGGGCATAGTCTCGCCACTCTCAAGGACATGCCGGTTTTCGCAAGCGTGGTCGACGACTTTCTGGCCTTCATCGGAGACTCGAAGCTCGTCATCCACAACGCGGACTTTGACGTGCGCTTTGTGAATGCGGAACTGGCGAGGCTTGGGCTAGCCGCGATTGGCATGGACCGCGTCGTCGACACGCTAGCGCTCGCGCGAAGAAAGCACCCCGGAGCCCCGAACAACCTGGATGCTCTTTGCGACCGCTACCGCATCGACCGATCACACCGCGTCCGCCACGGAGCGCTCTTGGACGCGGAAATCCTCGTCGAGATCTATTGCGAGCTGACCGGAGGCCGTCAGCGGTCGCTCACCTTTGGAGAAGCGCTCGAGCCGTCTGAGGCGCGCATTGCCGCGGCTGTTCCTCGCTCCAGCCCGCGGCCCTTGAGGATCGTTTTGATCGAGCCTGCGGAAATGACCGCTCATTTCCGGTATATCGAAGGTTTGGGCGGAGACCCGCTCTGGTTTCGCTATCTGGAGCGGGGCTCGGGCGCAATTGCTCCGCATCCCTGAGCAAACGAAAGCGCGAAAGCGCACTTAAGTTTATGAAATCGTTGGAGGTCGGCCGACAGCTTGCGGCCGCGGACGAGGAGAATCGATCAGGCGGTTTGTTGCTGGGGTTGCCCGCCGGCTGCGGCCAATCGCTGCAGGTAGAGCGCTTGAAAATCAATTGGATCGATAAAGAGCGGCGGATATGACCCGCCACGCACTGCGTCGGCAACGATTTGGCGCGCGAACGGAAAGAGGATTCGCGGGGCCTCAATCATAACCACCGGCTGAACCTGCTCGGGTGGAAAGTTCTCGACCCGGAAAACGCCGGCATAGTTGAGTTCGAACTTGAACATCGTATCCGCGCCTTGACCGGCGCCGCCTTCGAGCATGAGGCTGACCTCGTAATCCGACGGACCAAGTTGCCGAGCGTTGACATTGATCTGAATCGAGATGTTGGGCGGCGTCTCCTGCGGGCCCAGGGTGCGCGGAGCGTTGGGATTCTCGAACGAGAAATCTTTCGTGTACTGGGCGAGAACCGAAAATCTCGGGCCGGCCTGCGGCGCGCCGGCGCCATTGCCGTTCTGATCAGCCATGCTCAAAGTGCTCCTTGCAAGCGACCCGAACGCCTCTTGGCGGTCGCTTGGATTAACCCGGACCGCGCGGGTCGCCTAGCATGGCGTACCCATCCAAACAAGCTTGCCGCCGGGGGTCATCGCAATGCGATAATCCGGCTGAATAACGCCTGACTGGCGTAGCCGTCGGGCGCAAGCCCGTTGCGCTCCTGAAAGGCCGACACGGCCGAACGCAGAGTATCGCCAATTTTTCCGTCGATCTCGCCGACCGGATAGCCCATCTTCTTCAGTTTGACTTGCAGGCCCAGGATTTGGGCGGTGGTGAGCGCGCGGTCGTGAACCGGCCATTGGGCGACGAGAGCGCCGCTGTTCGCCACGGCGTCGCCGAGCAAGCCGACAGAAAGCGCGTAGGCCGTCGAGTTGTTGTAGGCCTTGATCACATCGAAGTTGCTGGTGACGAGAAAGACGGGTCCATCGAGGCCGGCAGGCATCAACAGCCGTCCTTCGCCCGCCTCCGGCAACGGAGAACCACCGGCCATCCGCACGCCGCGAGCGGCGAACGACGAGAACGGCGCCGGCGACGATGAATTGGCTGCGGTCAACGCGAATTTTGCCGGCAGCCGAACTTCGAAACCCCAGGGAAGGTCCCTTGCCCAACCATGTTTCGCCAAGTAATTCGCGGTTGAACCGATAGCATCCGCTTCGCTCGCCCAAATATCCCGTCTGTCGTGGCGCTGGAAGGCGATGGCGTATGTCAGATAGCTCGAGGGCATGAACTGCGTCTGCCCCATCGCCCCTGCCCACGAGCCGCGCATGAGAGACGGAGCGATGTCGCCCTCCTCGAGTATGGCAAGCGCCGAGAGCAATTCGTCTCGAAAGTAGTCGCCCTGTAAGTGGACGTAGGCGAGACTTCGCAAGAGCCTGAATGACAGAGTTCGACCCGGTAAAGCCACCAAAATCGGTCTCCATCCCCCAGACGCCCAGGAGCACAGCTTCGTCGACGCCAAAGGCCTCCTTGGCCTTGGCGAGCCAAAGGTCTTCTGAACGCGCTCTGTCACGACCCCGCTCGATGCGGTCGGGCGTTACGGCGCTTGCGATGTAGTCCCAAATGGGACGCACGAACTCGGGTTGCGATTGCGCGCTGGCCACAACCTTTGGATCGAACGCAACGCCGGCAAAAGCGGTGTCGAAAGTCGCGCGCGAAATCCCACGCTCCTGGGCGCTCGGCCAAAGCGCGTTAATGAATTCGCGGAAAGTCGGCTGCGGAGGCGGGATGGATTTCTTGCCGGCGGCGCCCGCGGAAAATGCGACCCCTGACAGTCCCAGCGCGACAATGCAGACGCGCAAGAAGGCAAGGCTTGCAGCCGGAAAGGAGGGTCTCAGATGTTTGCGGTCAATTCTGACCATGCCTCGGGCCGTAGACAGAAAAGATCTGCGTTAGAAGGCGCTCCAAAACAGGCCAACGGAACCGGGAGTTCAGGGGCCGAGCGGAATATCGACTGTCAATCCTTTACTTCGTCAGGCCGCGGCATGGAGATGATGTTATAGCCCGCGTCGACGAAGTGCACCTCGCCCGTCACCCCCTCCGAGAGCCCCGAAAGCAAATAAACGGCGGCGCCACCGACATTCTCAATGGTGACTGTCCGCCGCAGCGGAGAATGGGCGCGCTGGAAATTGAACATGAAACGCGCGTCGCTAATGCCCGCGCCCGCCAAAGTGCGGATGGGTCCGGCTGAAATGGCGTTGACGCGAATATTTTCGGGCCCGAAGTCTGCCGCCAGATACCGCACGCTTGCCTCCAAGGCGGCCTTCGCGACCCCCATGACGTTGTAGTTCGGCACGACGCGCGTGGAGCCGCCGAAAGTAAGCGTAAGCATCGCGCCGCCCGAGGGCATCATTGGCGCGGCGCGTTTGGCGAGCTCGGCGAATGAAAACGCCGAGATGACCATGGTTCGAATGAAATTCTCGCGGCTCGTGTCGGCGTACCGCCCCTTGAGCTCGTTGCGGTCGGAGAAGCCGATGCAGTGAACCAAAAAGTCGAGTCTGCTCCAAACGGAGCGGAGCTCGGAAAACATGGTGTCGACCGTGGTCACGTCTTCGACGTCGCAGCGAAAGACACGCTCCGCCGCACCAAGCTCTGCGGCGAGCGGCGCGACCCGCTTGCCCAGAGCGTCGTTCTGGAAAGTGAACGCGAGGTCCGCGCCCTGTGCGGCCAAAGCCTTGGCTATGCCCCAGGCTATCGAGTGATCGTTCGCGACGCCCATCACCAACCCGCGTTTGCCGCTCATCAATCCGAACTTCGCGGGGCGCTCATCCAGCGGGTCTTCGGGAGGGTCGGAGACAGGCAGGGATCGAGTTATTTTACCTTGGTCGCGGAGTCGGAAAGGTCATCCGGGCTCAGGCATCCACATGCTTGAACACGAGCGTCGCGTTTGTCCCGCCGAAACCGAACGAATTCGACAGCGCCGTCCTCAATTTCACGTTGTCCAGGCGCGAGCGCACGATCGGCATATCGGACACGGCGGGATCAAGCTCATCGATATGCGCGCTTTCGCAGACAAAGCCGTTCTGCATCATCAATAGCGAATAGATGGCTTCGTGCGCGCCAGTCGCGCCCTGAGAATGTCCGGTCAGCGACTTGGTCGCCGAGATCGGTGGGCATTTGTCGCCCGAGCCAAAGATCTCGCGGACGGCCTCGATTTCCTTCAAATCGCCTATGGGCGTCGAGGTCGCGTGTGGATTGATGTAGTCGATCGGGGCTTTGATCCCCGCCAGAGCCTGGCGCATGCATCGCGCAGCGCCATCGCCGGAGGGAGCGACCATGTCGTGCCCATCCGAAGTTGCGCCGTAACCCGCGATCTCGCCATAAATCTTGGCGCTTCGCGCCTTGGCCCGCTCGTATTCTTCAAGCACCAGCACACCCGCGCCGGCGGAAATGACAAATCCATCCCGGTTCCTGTCATAGGCGCGCGACGCGCGCGAAGGCGTGTCGTTATAGGCGGACGACAGCGCCCCCATCGCATCAAACAAGACCGACAAGGTCCAGTCGAGTTCCTCGCAGCCTCCAGCGAACATCACATCCTGTCGATTGGTGAGGATCTGCTCGTAGGCTGCGCCAATACAATGATTGGATGTGGCGCATGCGGAGGAGATCGAATAGCTCAACCCCTTGATCTTGAACCAGGTCGAGAGAGTAGCCGAGGCCGTGGAGGACATGGATTTCGGCACCGCGAACGGGCCAACGCGTTTGGGGCCCTTGGCGCGCGCGATGTCGGCGGCCTCGACAATGGCGCGTGTCGAGGGACCGCCCGAACCCATAATGAGGCCCGTCCGCTGGTGCGAGACCTCGTCCGGCGCAAGACCGCTGTCGACGATCGCCTGATCCATCGCGACATGGCACCAAGCCGTTCCCCCGCCATGAAAACGCATCGCCCGGCGATCAACCACATCTTCAGCGCGCAGCGTCGGCGCTCCGTGGACTTGCGAGCGAAAGCCGAGTTGCGCCAATCGATCGGCGCGCGTGATCCCCGACTTGCCGGCGTGAAGGCTCGCGGTCACTTCCTGGGTGTTGTTGCCGATCGACGACACGATGCCCATGCCGGTGACGACGACGCGTCTCATTCTCTTGCCCTCCCGGCCCGGCCTAGGTCAGGCCAAGATAGAGGTCGAAGGACTGAACAGGCCGACGCGGATATTGTGGACCTCATATATGCGTCTGCCGTCGCCCTCGAGCCACCCGTCCGCGACACCGAGGACCAACTTCCCCTTGAAGACGCGCTTCATGTCCACGCCGTAGACGACCTTCTTGATCGTCGGCAGCACCTGATCGGCGAACTTGACCTCGCCTACCCCAAGGGCTCGTCCTCGTCCGGGCAACCCAAGCCATCCGAGGAAGAAGCCGGTCAATTGCCAAAGCGCATCCAAGCCAAGACATCCCGGCATCACCGGATCACCCTTGAAATGGCAACTGAAAAACCAGAGATCGGGCTTGATGTCGAACTCGGCTCGGACTTCTCCCTTGCCGTTCGCGCCGCCGGTTTCGGAAATCTCACTAATCCTGTCGAACATCAACATCGGCGGAAGAGGCAGTTGCGCGTTGCCCTCTCCGAACAGCTCGCCACGACCGCAGGCAATGAGATCCTCATAACTGAAGCTTGTGCGCCGTTCACTCATACGCGCGGTCTTGTCCCCGGGACCGCGCCAGGCGCGGAAGCCTTAAGCCCGCTTGGTACCACAGGCGTCCGCTTACCGAAAGCGTTCCGCGTTGGGCTCAGGTTGACGGCCTGGAATGGGACGCCGTCGCACGCCGCGGGTGGAGCGGTATAAATCGGTTCAGTTGCGGGGAAAATCAGCAGAGGCGATCAGGCCCGCGCTCGTCGTGACAATCCATCCGTTACCTCCGAGTTCGATACGCTCGACGCGTCCCGCGCCGGGGAGATAATCACCCTGCCGGACTTCACGTTCGCCGTAACGCCCCCCGACGAGCGCGATGTCATCGCGAGCGTCGAGCACCACATATCCGTGCAGAATCGGTCTCGGCCGTTCGATCGAACTCGTCCTGTCCATCGCGACGTTGTCGAATTTCGGACGAGCCGGCGGCTGCTTGGCCTGTGCGGCTTGCGGCGGCGCTGGTGGAGGCGCGGTGATCTTCTGCTCGAGCTTGTCGATGCGAGTGGAAAGCCCAGCCGTCAGCACGCTGGCCTCGTGGTCGACGTGCTCGGTCAGCTTGTCGACCCGGGCGCTTGCTTCATGGTCCAGCTTGTCGACCCGTTGCGAGAGTTGGGCCAAGGCCCCGCTAAACTCCCGCGCCGAAACAAGGCCTGATCTGATCTCGCCAACCGATTGACGGAGGTCCGCCAGACGGGCGTCCGACATCGCACTGTCGATCGCGTCGAGCCGAACCTTCAGCGATTTGAGGGTATGAGCCAGCGCTGCATTTTCGCTTGCCTGCTGAGCGAGCGCCTTCGCCTGCTGGCGGTCCTCCAAGAACAACGCGCCCGCGACGATGATCGCCAGCGCCGCGGCGGCGGCCACGCGGAATCGGGACGAGAACGGCCTATCCGCAGCGGCCCGTTGTGGCTCGCCCGCAGGTGGACCTTCCGGCCGCTCGACCACGACAATGAGGTCACGCGAGGAGCTGAGCGCCGGCGGATCGAAGGCGGCGCTCGAACTTTCGAATTTGCTCATCGACGGACATCCGTGGGTAACGAAGCGTTTATTCCAGTCTGCGCTCATGGGATTAATGAATTGTTGACCGTCACGGGAGAGGTCCCGGCGAAAAGGCTCGGAAGACGGGCGCGGCTTTCGACACGGACCGCAAGTTGGCCGCCGGCCGGCTTGTCCTCAACAGCCGATATGTTTGTTAGGACGGCGCTGGCGGCTCGGCCGGCCGCGTTGACAAAGGGAGGCGGGCTCGGCTATCGTTGCCTCATGGGGAAGCGATCTCCCCATGAGGCGACAGCTGAAGAATCGCGCCCGTTTCTATTCGAGGGCGCATTATGTCGTCATTCAACAGCATATCCACAGAAAAGCTTGCGCGCCTGATCGGCGTCCCGCGCGGCCCCGCGCTTATCGATGTGCGGACCAGGGAGGACTTCGCCACTGACCCGCGCTTCATTCCCGGCGCCATTCGCCGGCCTCATGAGACCGTATCGTCCTGGGCGCCGGAATTCGCAGGGCGTTCTGCTGTCGTTATCTGCGACAAAGGCCAGAAGCTAAGCGAGGGCGTTGCTGCTTGGCTGCGCCACGCTGGCGCAGCCTCAGCCGAAGTTCTTGTCGGCGGCCATGCCGCTTGGGCGAAAGCACGCCTGCCGCTCGTGCCGGAAAGCAAACTGCCTCCGCGCGATCCGCAGGGGCGAACGGTCTGGGTGACGCGCTCGCGACCGAAAATCGATCGCGTCGCTTGTCCCTGGCTCATCCGTCGCTTCGTCGATCCCGAAGCCGTGTTCCTTTTCGTCGCGCCTGCGGAAGTGCAGTCGGCGGCAGAGCGGTTCAACGGCGCGCCGTTCGATATCGAGGGGGTTTTTTGGAGCCACCGGGGCGAGCTCTGCACCTTCGACACGATGCTCGACGAACTGGAGCTTCGAGACGGAGCGCTCGATCGCCTCGCGGCGATCGTGAGGGGCGCCGACACCGCGCGGCTTGATCTTGCGCCCGAAGCGCCTGGGCTCCTTGCCGCCTCCCTCGGCCTGTCGCGGATGCACCTCGACGATCTCGAGCAACTTGCGGCGGCCATGACGCTCTATGACGCCTTCTATCGCTGGGCTCGTGACGCCAGCGACGAAACCCACAACTGGCCCACCAACAAGCCAGGGAAGCAAGCCTGAATGCGGCTCGGGGCGACTCGCACAAAAAGGAACACTGGATGAACCGAGCTCTTTCCCTTGCATCGATCTCTCTTATCGTCGGCCTCACCACGCCGGCGAAGGCGGCGCAAACTGATTGGTTCGTTGTCGATACGATCCTGACCCGGACGGGAGCGGTCTCGGGCGAAGTGCACCGCTATGGGCTGCCCCGCAGCGACCTCAACGTTTCCATCGATGGAGTGGCCCTCAAACCTGGCTTCGCCCTCGGCGGATGGATCGCTTTTGAGCCCATGGGCAACACGTCGATGATGATGGGCGACCTTGTCCTCACCGAAACCGAGATCAACCCGGTGATGAGCAAGCTGCTGTCCGAGGGTCTTCAGGTCACCGCCCTGCACAACCATTTGCTGCGCGCCAATCCGCCGACGTTTTACATGCATGTCGCGGGGACCGGCGACCCCGCTCAGCTTGCTCGACTCGTGCGCGCCGCTCTGGAGGAGAGCAAGACGCCATTTGATATCAAGCCTCCGGCCGAAGCCGCGGCGGCGAACACGGCTATCGATTTCGACACGGCGAAGGTCGATGCGGCGATCGGCCACAAAGGCAAGGCGAACGGGGGCGTCTATCAGTTCGGCATCCCGCGCGGCGACAGCATCAAGATGGACGGGATGGGTGTCCCCGGCGCAATGGGGACGGCGATCGGGATCAACTTCCAGCCGACCGGCGGCGGCAAGGCGGCGATCACCGGAGATTTCGTCGCGCTATCGAGCGAAGTGAATCCGCTCATCACCGCGCTGCGCGACAACGGGATCGAGGTGACCGCCATCCACAATCACATGGTCGGCGAAGAGCCGCGCGCGTTCTTCATTCACTTCTGGGCCAACGATGACGCCGTGAAACTCGCGAATGGCCTTGGCGCGGCGTTGAAGACACTCAACGTCGCGCAAAACTGATCCCCTACTTGGCGCTCTCAAGATGGCAAACCCCTCTGAAGGATCGCGCGATCGGATCGTAGAGGTCGTGCGCTACTTTCTGCGCCTTGGCCTGCTCGGCTTTGGCGGCCCGGTCGCGCTGGTCGGTCAGATGGGGCGCGAACTGGCGGACGAGCGCGGCTGGCTGACGAAAGATGAGATGCGCGAGGCGATCGCGATATGCCAATCGCTGCCGGGGCCGCTGGCGATCCAGGTTGGCGTTTACATCTCCTACTTGCGCGCCGGGTTCTGGGGCGCCTGGGCAGGCGGCTGGGCCTTCATCCTGCCGAACTTCGTGATCGTTGCGGCCCTTGGCGCCCTTTACGTCTACCTTGGCGACCTGAAGCCCGTGACCGCGATCTTCTATGGCGTCAGCCCAGCCGTCATCGCTCTCATTCTGCATTCGTGCTGGCGGCTGGCCAAACTTGGCATGGAGGATTGGCTGCAATGGGCGATTGCGGCCGTCTGTTTCGTCGTCACGATAGTCCTGCGCGCCGAGGTCGCGCTGCTCTTCATCGGCGCTGGCGTGGTCGGAATTCTATACTACGGGACACCGCTCGGTTTCTTGCGACGCCCGACAACGCTCGCTGTCGCCGCGCCGCTCGGCGCGATGGCGCCAGTCGCGCCAGTCGCGAGCGGCTCGACCCTGGGGAAGCTTCTGCTGTTTTTCCTCAAGGCGGGCTCGCTCACCTTCGGCAGCGGCCTCGTGATCGTGCCGTTCCTGGAGCAGGGCCTGGTACGCGACTACGGATGGCTCGATGAGCGCCAGTTCCTGATCGCCGTCGCCATCGGCATGATCAGCCCCGGCCCGGTTGTCATCACCGCGACCTTCGTCGGCTATCTCGTCGCGGGCTTTTGGGGTTCGCTGGTCTCGACAATCGGCATCTTCCTGCCTTCGTTCATTTTGGTGCTGATCGCGGCGCCGATTCTCGCCCGACATCGCGCCAATCCCGAACGTTCAGGGCTTCGTGAAGGGCGCCTATGGGGCGGCGATCGGCACCATTCTTGGGGCCTGCGTACTGCTCGGCCGCATCGCGATCGGCGATTGGCTGACGGCGCTCATCGGTCTGGCGTCGCTCGCTGTCTTGTTCCGCTGGAAGGTCAGCAATCCCGATGCTGATCGCTGCCACGGCCGTGGTCGGACTGATTGCCTATCCGCTTCTTCAGCCGACCTGGGTGATGGTGAAGTAGAAAGGCGGCCTCGATGATACGACGCGAAGGCTTCCCGTCGGCAAAAGGGGCCCGGAAAGCAAAGTTCGCATCAATCTCTTCGCTAATTTCGGAATGCATGCTATTCTGTGGCGTTTTTCCCTTAAAGTGGCCGCAGCGCCGCCCTGGAAGGAGGCTCGACATGGTTCAGGAATTGGCGCCCGTTCGGCGGCGGCGGTTCGCGGCGCTGGGCAAGATCGAGCGCCGCAAGCGCATCTTCGCCAGGCTGCGCGAGGGCGCGAGCTACGAGGAGATCGCCGCCGAGGAGGGGGTCGGGCGCGAGCGCATCCGGCAGATCGTCTCCGAGGTGTTGCAGAAACGCGCGGTCGACAGCGGGGCCAATCACGCCAAGCTGCAATTGGATCGCCTGGCGCCCCTGATGCAGCTCGCGACCGAGGCGGTCGCGGCCGGCGACATCCGGGCCATCACCCCCTATTTGAAGGTGCTCGACCGGCTCGACCGCTACCAGACCGTCGCCGTCGCCCATCAGGGCTACGACGAAGAGGACCGCCGGAAGCTCATGCAGAAGATCAACCGCATCGCCGACAATCTCGGCGTCGACGCGACCTGGAACGCGGCGCGCGAATATCTGATGAAGCACGGCGCCTTTCCCGCCCATCCCAGCGAGCTTGAGCCAAGCCAGGCGGCCGGAGAGCCGGCGGCCCAGGCTGACGAGCCGGCCGAGGGCGAAGGCGAGGCGAGCCCATGGATGACCGTGTGATACGAACTCCGGCTCGTCGATCCCTGGCGCCATTGCCGACCGCTGCGAGGCCGCCGATCGGCAATAACGCCGACCACCGGCGTCCGGCGGCCCTCAATTCCAGACCTTAGGTCCGCCGGGAAGGACAACGCGAGGCGAGCCCATGGATTTCGTCCGAGACGCTCGGACAGCGCAACCTAGGAGGCGAGTCGAGAGACCATTGGATTTTTTTATTTTTTTCGCCGCAACCCTTTGAAAAGGCCCGAATTCGGCCAAATAAAACCAAGGAAAACCAAAGGTTTTTACTTGGTTTTCCTTTTTTTGCCTTGCACCCAGCTCGCCCCAAGGTTGCATCCGGGGGCCGGCCACGCTCAAGGCTCGCGCATTAAAGTCGCGCGCGAGTTCGAACACTGACCTTGTTCGGGCTAGGGTCGGAAATGGCGATTCGACCGATGAGGAAAGGGGACTCCGTGAGCGTCGCCGATTCCACGATGCTGCCCCGCGCCAATGGGCTGGCCTCGCTCATCGAGGGCGTCATCCTGTCCTGGGGCTGGCGCAGACGCGCCATCGCCTTCGTTTCGGGGGCGGTGGGGGCGCTGGCGCTGCCGCCGTTCTCGATATTCGTGCTGATCGCCGTTCCATTGACGATCGCCGTCTGGCTGATCGACGGCGCGCAGGACCAGGGGTCCGGCCGGCCTCTCACCGGGTCGCTCCGGGCGGCGTTCGGCGCGGGCTGGTGGATGGGCTTCGGCTATTTCCTCGCGGGTCTCTGGTGGATCGGCTCGGCGCTTCTGGTCGAGGCCGACAAATTCGCCTGGGCGCTGCCGCTCGCGGTCGTGGCGCTGCCGGCCGTGCTCGCCGTCTTTCCGGCCGCGGGCTTCGCGCTTGCGCGGCTTTTGTGGTCGCCGGGACCCATGCGCATTTTCGCCCTCGCTTTCGGGCTGGGGCTCGCCGAATGGGCGCGCGGCCTCCTGTTCACCGGCTTCCCCTGGAACGACCTCGGCATGGCGCTTGGCGTCAATCTCGCGCTTGCCCAGACCGCTTCGCTCATCGGCTTGCACGGGCTCACCTTTCTCGCGATCGCGATCTTCGCCGCGCCTGCGACCTTGTGGCGGGTGGGCGACAACCGGTTCGATCCGGCGCCGACGATCGTCGCGGCGCTTGCGCTTTCTCTCCTCGCCGCCTTTGGCGAGTTCCGGCTCATGGCGCCGATGAGCGCGACCTTGCCGGGCGTGAAACTGCGCCTCATCCAGCCCAATGTCGCCCAGGACGACGCCACGTTCGGCCCGGAGAACAAGCAAGCGATCCTGCGCCGCTATTTCGACCTGTCGGAGCGCGCGACCTCGCCCGATCGATCGGGAGTTCGTGACGTGACCCATCTGATCTGGCCGGAATTGGCCTTTCCGTTCATTCTGGCGCACGACCCGCAGGCCCTTTCCGAGATCGTCGACTTTCTCGGATCCGGGGCGACGCTGATCACCGGCGCGGCGCGGCGCGAGGATGGAGACGGACCCCCGCGCTACTTCAACTCGATCGAGATTGTGAGCCGGAACGGGCTCTCGGGGCAGCGCTACGACAAGCAGCATCTGGTGCCGTTCGGCGAATACATGCCGTTCGCGAGCCTGCTCGAGCGCGCGCATGTCACGCAGATGGTCGACATTCCGGGCGGCTTCGAGGCCGGCTCGGGCCGGCGTGTCCTTCATGTTCCGGGACTGCCGGACGCCATGCCGCTCATCTGCTACGAGGCGATCTTTCCGATCGAGATTGGCGACCTCTTGTCCGGCGCCGTGCGGCCCGGCTGGCTCCTCAATGTCACCGACGACGCCTGGTTCGGCCTGACGCCGGGGCCGTATCAACACTTCGCGCAGGCGCGGTTGCGGGCGATCGAACTCGGGCTCCCGCTGGTTCGCGACGCCAATACCGGAATTTCGGCGGTGCTTGACGGCTTCGGGCGTGAAATCGCGATCGCTCCGCTCGGCGCGGAAGGCGTCCTGGACGCCGAACTGCCCAAGGCGCTCGCGCCCACGTTGCAGTCCCGGCTGGGATCGGTCGGCGCAATGCTGATCGGATTGGCCTTTCTGGCGGCGGCTCTCAAAGGAAAGGCAGGTGTAAAGGAACACCGCCGATTGTAAAAATGCACCCTTGCGCGTTATCCGAGTGTCAGCTATCTCATTTCCCTTAGGTCAGTGATTCCTTCACGCAGGCGCTGCGATGGCTATGGGGCGTGAGTTCAAGATGATGTCCAAGGTGTCCAACATCGTCGACGTCTATGTCGGCGCGCGATTGCGAATGCGGCGCACGATGCTCGGCATGAGCCAGAGCCGGCTGGGCGAGCTTCTCGGCGTGACGTTCCAGCAGGTCCAAAAATACGAGAAAGGCTCCAACCGCATCAGCGCCAGTCGCCTTCAGCACACCGCGCGCGTGCTGGAAGTCTCGCCCGGCTATTTCTTCGAAGGCGCGCCGGCGGATTCGGCGGAGCCGGGCTTTGCGGAGGAATCGTCGCAATCCTACGTCGTCGATTTCCTCGCTTCGACCGAAGGCCTTCAGCTCAACCGCGCGTTCCTGCGGGTTCGCGACCCCAAAGTGCGACGGCGCATCGTTGATCTGGTCCTTGCGTTGGCGTCGCCGCAAGACGAGGCCGTCGACGAGCCGACCGTTCGATAAAGCGAACGAACCAGCCAAAATGGCTTGACCGACCGAACGGTCGCTGTCAAAAGCAGCCCTGTGCGGCCAAGGACCTGCGGCCGCAAGGTTTGTGGCGAAAGACGCCGGCAGGAGATCGTTCATATGGCTCGTCAAAATTACGAGTTCACAAGTGAGTCCGTGTCCGAGGGGCATCCAGACAAGGTTTGCGACCGCATTTCCGATGAAATTGTTGATCTGTTCTTTCGCGAAGGCTCCAAAGCCGGCATCGATCCCTACCAGATTCGAGTCGCCTGCGAGACTCTAGCCACGACCAATCGAGTAACCCTTGCTGGAGAGGTTCGCGGGCCGAAAATCTCCAATGAAGAGATCGAGGCGACAGCCCGCAGCGCGATCAAGGACATTGGCTACGAGCAGGATGGTTTTCATTGGCGCAACGCCAAGGTCGAGGTGTTGTTGCACGCCCAGTCGGCGGACATTGCGCAAGGCGTAGACGCGGGCGGAAATAAGGACGAGGGGGCGGGCGACCAAGGGATCATGTTCGGTTACGCGTGCCGCGAAACGCCGGAATTCATGCCGGCGCCGCTGTATTATTCCCACGAGATTCTGAGAGGGATCTCAAAGGCTCGTCATTCCGGCGCCGAAAAGACCCTGGGCCCGGACGCCAAAAGTCAAGTGACCGTCCGCTATCAAAATGGCAAACCGGTTGAGGCGACCCAGATCGTCGTATCCCACCAGCATTTGGTCGAGTCGCTAACGTCCGAGGATGTCGCTGACCTCGTGCGCCCATACGTCAAGGCGGCGCTTCCCGAGGGTTGGATCACGCCGAAAACGGTTTGGCACGTTAATCCCACCGGAAAATTCTTCATAGGTGGTCCCGATGGCGACTGCGGCCTAACGGGTCGCAAGATCATCGTCGACACCTACGGTGGGTCGGCGCCCCACGGCGGCGGCGCGTTTTCCGGTAAGGATCCGACCAAAGTCGATCGTTCGGCGGCTTATGCGGCGCGCTATCTCGCCAAGAATGTGGTCGCGGCTGGCTTGGCCGATCGTTGCACCATCCAGCTTTCCTACGCCATCGGGGTGGCGCGGCCGCTTTCCATTTATGCGAATCTGCATGAGACGGGGCGCGTCGACGAGGCGAAGCTTGAGACCGCGCTCACGGACGTCATGAACTTGAGTCCGCGGGGCATTCGCGAACATCTCAGCTTGAACCGTCCGATCTTCGCGCGGACATCGTCCTACGGCCATTTCGGGCGCACGCCGGAGGCTGACGGCGGCTTTTCCTGGGAAAAGACCGATCTCGCGGACACGCTGCGCAATATCGCCTGATTGGCCGTCCCTCCCTCATGTCCCGTGACCGATGTCGGCGGACGCGAGGGACGCCCACTGACCCGCGCCCTCTATGGGCGCAGCCGAGGCAAAGCGCTTCGAACGGGTCAGAAGCTGTTGCTGGCCGAGGCGCTGCCGCTGTTTTCAATTGCTCCAGAGGCCTTGGCGTCGGGGCGCGCGTTCCCCACGCCTACCCGGGAGATGTGGCTCGAGATCGGGTTTGGCGCCGGGGAGCATCTTGTAGAGCAGGCGAAAGCCAATCCGGACGTTGGGCTTGTCGGGTGCGAGCCCTTCCTCAACGGGGTCGTCGCCGCGCTTGCAGGACTCAAGCGGGAGGGCGTTTCCAACGTGCGCTTGCGGCTCGGCGACGCTCAGGCGGTGATCGAGGCGGTTCCCGACGCCTTCTTTTCGCGCGTGTTCATGCTGTATCCGGACCCGTGGCCAAAACGGCGCCATCACAAGCGCCGCGTCGTTTCTCCGAGCCTGATTGCGGCGCTCGCGCGAGTCATGCGTAGCGAAGCCCAGTTGCGTTTCGCAACGGACATCGACGACTATGCCGGTTGGACACTGTCCAGGTTTCTCGCCTCCCCGCACTTTCGCTGGTCGGCCAGTCGAGCGGATGATTGGCGCCGGCCCTGGCCCGACTGGCGCCCGACACGCTATGAGGCCAAAGCGCGCTCGGAGGGCCGGAGCTCGGTTTACCTTACTTTCGTGCGTCTGTGAGAGACGGGCCATTCTCCCCTCGAGGAGAATCACGTAAGCCGACCGCCGGATTGACGAGGTTCTTGATGTCGGAAAGCCTTGACCGCCGCACGCTGCTTAAGGGTGCGGCTGCGTCCGCCGCGGCGCTGAATCCGCTCGCCGAAGCGTTCGGCGCTCAGGTGGACGGGCTCCAGTTCGATCCCCCGGTCCCGTTCTCGTATGAGCTCTTCAAGTCTCAGGCGCGCGCCCGCGCCCATTCGCCTTACGTCCCACCGCCTCGTCCCGCGCCAGAGGTGCTGCAGAAGATCAACTATGAGGAATGGGGGAAAATTCGCTACCGCACCGATTATGCGCTGTTCGCCAACGGGCCTGGCCTGTTTCCGGTGACATTTTTTCATCTTGGCCTGTTTTTCCAGAAGGCGGTCAAGATGCATGTCATCGACGGCGGCAACTCACGCCAGATCGTTTACGACCAGTCCTATTTCGACATGCCGGCTGATTCCCCGGCGCGAGATCTGCCGAAGGGCGCGGGCTTTGCAGGTTTGCGCATCCAAGAAGCGCGGGACGGAGCCCTCGACTGGCACAAGAACGACTGGGTCGCCTTCCTTGGCGCCGCCTATTTCCGTTCGATCGGCGAGCTCGCGCAGTACGGCCTGTCCTCACGTGGCGTCGCGATAGATGTTGCGGTTGCGGATCGACCGGAAGAGTTTCCCGACTTCACCGACTTCTATATCGAGCCTGGGGTTGGAGACACGATCACTCTCTTTGCGTTGATGGACGGTCCTTCCGTAGTCGGCGCGTTCAAGTTCCTGATGACCCGCAGTAGGGGCGTGGTCATGGACATACAGACGACGATGTTCACCCGCGCACAAGTCTCGCGCTTCGGCATCGCCCCGCTCACTTCGATGTATTGGTATTCCGAGACCAAGAAGGACACCGCGATCGACTGGCGCCCCGAGGTCCACGATTCCGACGGCCTCGCGATGTGGTCGGGCAACGGCGAGCGGCTCTGGCGGCCGCTCAACAATCCGCCGCGCATCATGGTTTCGGCCTTCGTCGATAACAATCCGCGCGGCTTTGGGCTCCTTCAGCGCGACCGTGCGTTCGATCACTATTTGGACGGCGTCTTTTACGACAAGCGTCCGAGCCTGTGGGTCGAGCCATTGCCGGGTCCGGGCGGCGAAGGTTGGGGCAAGGGGTCGATCCAGCTCTGCGAAATCCCCACCGACGACGAGATCCACGACAACGTGGTCGCGATGTGGGTGCCAGCCGACCCGATTCCCTCAGGCGCCGAGCTCAATCTCAACTACCGCCTGCACTGGCTAGCCAACGAACCCTTTCCGAGCAAGCTCGCGCCAGTATGGGCGACCCGTCTCGGACGCGGAGGACAGCCCGGCTTGCCGCGCCCGAAGGGCGTGAGGAAGTTCATGGTCGAGTTCTTGGGAGGACCGCTGCGAGACCTCCCGTTTGGCGCCAAACCGGAACTCGTCGTGTCGGCCTCGCGCGGCAGTTTTGGACCCTATCAGCTCATCGAAGCCGTTCCCGACGGCGTCGAGGGCCATTGGCGCGCTCAGTTCGACCTTATTGTCGACGGGACGGATCCGGTTGAATTGCGCGCGTTCCTGAAGTCCGGCGGGGAGACCCTGACCGAGACCTGGATGTTTCAGTACCATCCGTTTTGACTCGAGTACGGCGCCTTCTGCGACCGGATTGCGCGCCACTGGACGCTCGACCGGCGCCGGCCTGCGAGGCGCCGAAATTCAACCAGCGCGCGAGTCTCTCGCAAGCAAATCCAAATAAATCCAAGCAAAAACCTTTGGTTTTCCTTGGTTTTCCTTGTTTTTATTTGGCCGAATTGGGCCTTTTCAAAGGGTTACACCGAAAAAAATTAAAAAATTCTAATTCCCTCTCCACTCGCCTCCCGGGTTGTGCGCCAAATGTCCAAAGCGCTCCTCGACCTGTCTTTCTCCCGGGCCAGCCGCCCGTCGCCAGGCAACCCGTGGCTCGGTCCGGCGACTAGGAAAACCATAGCACGGTTTCCGTTTTTCGTAAACAAATTGCCCATGAAAATCCCGGGCTGAGCCGCCCCGGCTTCCGGGATTCCGCGCGGGTAGTCTCGAGACCCTGCCTCCGCCCGCCCCTCCTCGCATTTGGCGAGATCTTGAGTTGGGAACATCCGCCGATGGCGCGCGTTCCAACAGACCAACTGTTCGACACCGAAGAGCCGCGGCGCCGGTTCGAGAGGGCGCTGCAGGGACGCAAAGGCGGGGCCGTCGCCCCGCTGAGCGTTTCATCAGGAAACTGGGCCTAGATTACCGGCGTTCGGTGGTATAGGCTGGAGGTGGAGGCGGCTCATGGCTCTCAGCGCCCCCCACGAAAGAGGGAGGCAATTTGAGCGCACCGCGCGATCCGCGCGGGCTCAGTTGATGCAAAATGCATTTGAAATCCCCCTTTCGCGGTCTTTCGTCGCCTCTCCAACTAAATCTTAAAATTTCCGCCCGAAGGCTGGCGCAAGCATGAGTTCGGACGCGTTTGCCTTGCTGGATCGGGCGGAAGGACAAGAAGTCTTGCAACCGACTGACATCTCGGATCCAACTTATTTCCACAAGGTCGTAGACTGCCAGTGGGCTTGCCCCGCGCATACGCCAGTTCCCGAATATATCCGCAAGATCGCCGCCGGAGATTATAACGGCGCCTATATGATCAACTGGAAGTCGAATGTGTTCCCGGGGATTCTGGGACGCACATGCGATCGTCCGTGTGAGCCGGCGTGCCGGAGAGGACGGCTCGAGGAGCAGCCGGTTGCGATCTGCCGGCTTAAGCGCGTCGCCGCTGATCACAAGCAGGGCGTCGCCGCGCTTCTACCCGGGGCGCCGCCTCAGCGAAACGGCAAACGAGTCGCCTGCGTCGGCGCCGGGCCGGCGTCGCTGACGGTCGCCCGCGATCTGGCCGCGATCGGCTACGAGGTTGTCGTGTTCGATTCGGACTCGCGCGCCGGCGGCATGATGCGGAGCCAGATTCCAAAGTTTCGCCTGCCTGACGAGGTGATCGACGAAGAGGTTGGATATGCTTTGTCGACCGGAGGCCAATTCGTCGCCGAGCGGCGCATCGACAGCCTCAAGGGCCTGATGGATGAAGGCTACGACGCGATTTTCGTCGGCTGCGGCGCGCCGCGCGGGCGCAACCTTGACATTCCGGGCCGCAAAGAGGCCTCGAGCCATATCCACATCGGCATCGACTGGCTGGCCAGCGTTTCGTTCGGCCATATCTCATCCATCGGCCGGCGCGTTGTCGTCCTTGGCGGCGGCAATACCGCGATGGATTGCTGCCGGACATCGCTTCGTCTCGGCG
This sequence comes from uncultured Alphaproteobacteria bacterium, assembly GCA_963820095.1. Lineage (GTDB taxonomy): Bacteria > Pseudomonadota > Alphaproteobacteria > Rhizobiales > Beijerinckiaceae > Roseiarcus. The sequence goes on along the minus strand of CAWFZA010000012.1, from coordinate 61,358 downwards.
GCGGCGAGGTCAAGGTCGTCGTTCGTTCCGGCTTCGCCGAAATGAAGGCGTCGCCATGGGAAAAGGAAGACGCGCTGCGCGAGGGCGTCGCGATCCTGAACTTCCTGGCGCCGAAGGCCTTCACCCATGAGAGCGGCCGCCTGACTGGCGTGGTGTTCGAGAAAATGGCGGCGGCAAAGGACGAGCGCGGCCGCCGTGTGCTTACCCCGACCGGCGAGCCGGATGTGACAATCGAATGCGACGACGTGCTGATCGCCGTCGGCCAGGAAAACGCATTCCCCTGGATAGAGAGCGACGTCGGCCTTGCCTTCGGCCGGGACGGCATGCCCGCCGTCGACGCGGCTACGTTCCAGTCGAGCCTGCCGAAGATCTTCTTCGGCGGCGACGCCGCTTTTGGCCCGAAGAACATCATCACCGCGGTCGCGCACGGCCATGAGGCTGCGATCTCGATCGACGCCTTCTGTCGCGGCGAGGATCCGCGCGATCGTCCCGATCCGTTGACCAATCTCGTGAGCCAGAAGATGGGCATCCACGAATGGTCGTATGACAACGCCATCACCCTCGACCGCCGGTTCAAGGTTCCTCATGTCGAGAACGCGGTGGCGCTCAAGAACATCGAGACCGAGGTCGAGCTCGGCTTCGATCTGAAGCAGGCGCTGGGCGAAGCGCAGCGCTGCCTCAATTGCGACGTTCAGACCGTGTTCTCCGCGCCGTTGTGCATCGAATGCGACGCCTGCGTCGACGTCTGCCCGATCGACTGCATCTCATTCGTGCGCAATGCGCCCGAGGACGAGTTGCGGCGCTCGCTGACAATGCCCGCGCTCAATCTGACCCAGGACATCTATGTCTCCGAGCCGGTCAAGACCCGGCGGGTGATGGTCAAGGACGAGGATCTCTGCCTGCATTGCGGGCTCTGCGCCGAACGCTGCCCGACCGGCGCCTGGGACATGATGAAGTTCACAATCGAGATGGCGCAAGCCGGACACACATGCCGATCCATGCTGTAAACGACTTCGTCATCCGGTTCGCCAACGTCAACGGCTCGGGATCGGCAAGCGCAAATCTCCTGTTTGCCCGTTCCATCCTGCGCATGGGCGTGCCGATTGCGCCGCGCAACATTTTTCCGTCGAACATCCAGGGTTTGCCGACCTGGTACGAAGTGCGCGTAAGCGAGGCCGGTTTTCTGGGCGCCCGCGGCGGCGCCGATATCCTGGTCGCGATGAACCCGCAGACCTTCGTCCAGGACCTGGCCTCGATCGAGCCGGGCGGCTATCTCTTCTACGACTCGACGCGGCCCATCGCGCATCTCTTGACCCGCGACGATATCGAGGTGCTGGGGCTGCCGCTGACCGAGATTTGCACCGCCCGATATTCCGACCCGAGGCAGCGCCAGCTCTATAAGAACATCGTCTACGTCGGAGCGCTCGCGGCGCTGCTCGACATCGAGCTTCAAGTCATCGAGGCGCTGATCAGCGAGCGGTTCAAGGGCAAGGACAAGCTGATCGCCGCCAATCTTAACGCGCTCAAGATCGGCTATGACGACGCGAAGTCCCGCTTCCAATGCCCGCTTGGCGTTCGCGTCAGGCGCAGCGACGCCGTTGGCGAGCGAATTCTCGTCGAAGGCAATTTCGCCGCCGGCCTCGGCGCTGTCTACGGCGGGGCCACGGTTTGCGCCTGGTATCCGATCACGCCATCCACCTCGCTCGCCGAGGCGTTCGAACGCAATTGCGCGCGCTATCGGGTCGATCCGGCGACGGGCAAGAACAACTACGCGATCGTCCAGGCCGAGGATGAGATCGCAGCCATCGGTGTCGCCGTGGGCGCCGGCTGGAACGGCGCGCGCGCCTTCACCACGACCTCAGGACCGGGGGTCTCCCTGATGCAGGAGTTCTTCGGTCTCGCGTATTTCGCCGAGATTCCTGTGGTTTTGTTCGACGTTCAGCGCGGCGGGCCGTCGACCGGGATGCCGACGCGCACGCAGCAGTCGGACCTCCTGATCTCGGCTTTCGCGTCGCACGGCGACACCAAGCACGTGCTTCTCATCCCCGATGGGCCAGGCGAGACGTTCGAATTCGCGGTGAGCGCGTTTGATTTTGCCGAGCGGTTGCAGACCCTCGTGTTCGTCATGATCGACCTCGAGATCGGCATGAACTCGCATCTCACAGCGCCGTTCCGCTGGGACGATGCGCGCGCCTACGATCGCGGCAAGGTGTTGAACGGCGAGGAACTCGAAACGGTTCGCGAATTCGGCCGCTACAACGACATCGACGGCGATGGCATTCCCTATCGCACCCTGCCCGGGACCCATCCGACCCGCGGCGCCTATTTCACTCGCGGCACCAGTCGCGACCGCTTCGCCCGTTACACCGAGGAAGCCGGACCCTATGTCGACAATATGGAGCGGCTCTTGCGCAAGTTCGAAACCGCGCGCGCCCTCCTGCCGCGGCCGGTTTTGAAACCCGCCGACAGAGCCGACGCGGATCGGAGTCCTCCACTACGGATCGACTGCGCCGGCGATGGACGAGGCTCAAGCCTTACTGGCGAGCGACGGCGTGCGTGTCGACACGCTGCGCATCCGCGCGTTTCCGCTCGCGCCCGAAATCGCCGAGTTCGTCCGAACCCATGACCAAGTGTTTGTCGTCGAGCAGAATCGCGACGCCCAGATGCGAACGTTGCTGACGACCGATCTCGAGATCGCGCCCGCTCAGCTCACCCCGATCCTTCATTTCGGCGGGATGCCGATCACCGCCCGTTTCATTGTCCGGGAAATCGCCAGCCGACTGCGGCGCCCGGCTTCGGCGCAAACGTTGGAGCGCGTTTCGTGACTTATCTCGGCAAACCGAAGTTTCACCACCCTGCGATTCCCGTCAACGCGCTCGGCTTTACCCACCGCGATTACGAAGGAGCGATGTCGACGCTATGCGCCGGCTGCGGGCACGACGCGATCAGCGCGGCGATCATCCACGCGTGCTTCGAATTAAGCCTGCCCCCGCACCGGGTCGCCAAACTGAGCGGCATCGGCTGCTCCTCCAAGACTCCGACCTACATGCTCGGCCAAAGCCATGGCTTCAACTCGGTGCATGGGCGCATGCCCTCGGTGCTCACCGGCGCCAATCTGGCCAACCGCGACCTCATCTACCTCGGCGTCTCCGGCGACGGCGATACAGCTTCGATCGGGCTCGGTCAGTTCGCCCATGCCATGCGGCGGGGCGTGAACATGGTCTATGTCGTTGAGAACAACGGGGTGTACGGGCTGACCAAGGGGCAATTCTCGGCCACCGCGGACCGCGGCTCGAAGAGCAAGAAAGGGGCCGACGCGCTCAACCAGCCGATCGATCTCGTCGGCATGGCGATCGGGCTTGGCGCCTCGTTCGTCGCCCGCAGCTTTTCCGGCGACAAGGCGCAGCTGGTGCCGCTCATCAAGGCCGCCTTCGAGCACAAGGGAGCGGCCTTCATCGACGTCGTTTCGCCTTGCGTAACGTTCAACAACCACGAGGGCTCGACGAAGAGCTTCGACTATGTGCGCGAGCACAATATCGCCGTCAACGCACTCGACATGATCACCGGGCGCGAGCCGATCGAAGTGGACTACGCGGAAGGCGGGAGCCAGGCGGTCACGATGCACGACGGCTCGACGATCGTGTTGCGCAAACTCGACGCCGCTCACGATTGCCGGGACAGGACCGCCGCGCTCGCCACGCTCGAGCGCGCCCGATTGGCCCACGAGATCGCGACCGGCCTTATCTATCTCGATGACGAGGCCGATGAACTGCACGAGGCTCTCGGCACGAGCGACCGGCCGCTCAACGAGCTCTCGGAGCGCGAGCTGTGCCCAGGTTCGAAGGCGCTGGACGCGATCAACGCGTCGCTGAGATAGAGCCGGGCGGCGGCGCGGTTCCTGTGGCCCCGCCAACGGCCCGTTCCGCTATCAGTTGATCGATCGCGCCGCGGAAGGCGGCAAATTCGAACGGTTTGCCCAGCGTCGGTTGATGGCGATATTTCGGCTCTATTCCGTCGGGCCCATAGCCTGTCGCGAGCGCAAACGGCAGACCGCGCGCGATCAGGGCGTCCACCAGCGGATAAGAATTGTCTCTGCCAAGGGACAGGTCGACGATGGCGGCGTCGATGTCGCTTTCCCCCAGTTCGAGCGCCTGAGCCAGATTGTGAGCGGGGCCCACCACGACATGGCCGAGCTCGGAGAGCCAATCCGCCATCATCGCGGTGATCAGCGGCTCGTCGTCGACGACCAGAATTCTCGCCATTCCACCTCCGGTTGCCACAGTCGCCTGAGCGTACCACAATCCCCTCGCTGCACAATGGCGAGGAACCCGCTTCGGGGATCATCACGAAAGTGTCGAGGATTGGACATATATTGAGGCGCGGCTGGTCACTGCCCTCTTTCGGGCGACGGTCGGCCACCCTGCTGACCGCTGCGAGCCTGGTGCTCCTCATCCTCGTCGCCGTCTTGGCGGCGCGTATGGTCCAGCGGGTGAACGATGCGGCGGACTGGACCGCGCACTCGCTGGAGGTCGCGGCCAAGACCACTGAACTGCTCAAAGAAACGCAGGATCTGAGAATCGGCGAACGCGGCTACGTCCTCACGGGCATTGACGCGTTTCTCAAGCCGTATCAATCGGCGCTCCCGCGCATTCCCCCCACGCTCGATGAACTGCAGTCGCTCGTCGCCGACAATCCCAGCCAGGTCAAACGCCTCGAGCGCCTGCGCGCCGCGATCAACGCAGTGATAGCGGAGAGCGCGAGGCCGGTCGCGCTCGCCCGCAAGGGCGACACGGCCGGGGCCGTCGCCGTTGTCAAATCCGGATACGGCCTGAAGGTTACCGACGACTTTCGCGCCGCGTCCGACGACTTTTCCCAGGCGGAAAACGACCTTCTCGACGCGCGGCTCGCGGCGGAGGCGCGGGCCCGAACTCTGATGTTCGCCTTCGTCATCGCAAGCCTGGCGGCCGCTGCGCTCGCGGCGATCGCCGCGGTCATCATGAATGGCGCCTTGATCCGCGATCTGCGCGAACGCTCGGAGGCGCTCGCCGAAGAGACGCGGGTGCGCAAGGAAACGCAGGCGATGCTGCTTCAGACCCAGAAGATGGAGTCGATCGGTCTTCTGGCCGGCGGCATCGCCCACGACTTCAACAACCTGCTGACTGTCGTGATCGGCAATCTCGACTCGGTCGAGCGGCGTCTTGCTCGCGTTCAGTCCGGAGACGTAGCTGCGCTCAGCCGGCCGATCGTCGCGGCGATGCAAGGCGCCCGGCGCGCCGCGACACTGACCCAGCGCCTGCTCGCCTTCTCGCGCCAACAGGTCCTGGCCCCACAACAAGTCGACTTGAATCGGCTGGTCGCGAGCCTTTCCGACATGCTGAGCCGCACGGTCGGCGAGACGATCGCCATCGAAACCATCCAAGGAAGCGGTCTCTGGCCGACCTTCGTCGATGCAAGCCAGCTCGAAAATGCGATTGTCAATCTCGTCGTCAACGCCCGCGACGCGATGCCGAAAGGCGGCCAGATCACCATCGAGACCGCAAACGCCTCTCTTGATGAGGCCTATTGCCGGCAATTCGCGGATGTGACGCCCGGCCAATACGTTTTGCTCTCTGTTACCGACGCCGGAACCGGCATCGCGCCGGAACACCTAAGCAAAGTGTTCGAACCCTTCTTCACCACCAAAAGCGAGCCGATGCGAACCGGGCTCGGGCTTGCGATGATCTACGGCTTCGTCAAACAGTCGAAAGGCCACATCCGCATGTATAGCGAGGTCGGCCACGGGACCACCGCTAAGATCTACATGCCGCGCATGGATAGCGCGGCGCGCGTCGAATTGGTTCCTTCGCCGGCGCGAGCGGGAAATGCGGAAATACCGCGAAGCCGCTTGGGGGAGACCGTTCTGGTCGTCGAGGACGACGACGATGTGCGCGATTCGACCGTCGCCCTGCTTGAAGACCTCGGCTATTCGATTCTCGCCGCCCGCAATGGGCCGGAGGCGTTGGCGCAGCTGCGAAGCGGCGCGCGGATCGACATCCTGTTCACCGATGTCGTCCTACCCCAAGGCATGAACGGTCGCGTGCTCTCCCAGAAGGCGGCCGCCCTGCGCCCCGATTTGCCCGTGCTCTTCACGACCGGCTACGCCCGGAACGCCATTATTCATGACGGGCGGCTTGATCCCGGAGTCCAGTTTATCGCCAAGCCGTATACCCAGGAGGAGATCGCGCTGAAGCTGCGCGCAGTCCTCGATTCGTCCGCCAAGACCTGAAGCTGGTCGACGAAACGGAGCCGCGCCGCGACCGTCTTCAGCGCAGCAGCCTGAAGGCGTGCGGCGACCAGTCGTTCTTGCCGATGCCCGGAATGCGCCAGAGCTTGCAGAGCGGTTCGATGGCGCGCGCAGCCTCGACGGCGCCCGGGCCACGGTGGGGCCGAGCTTTCTCAAGCGGCAGTTGGCATGGGCCTGCCGCTTCCTCAAGCATGCAGGCCCGCTTGCGTGTCGGCGCTGTCGCCCGTATATAGCCGCCTAGCCGCATTGCGGCATGTCGGAGTGTAGCGCAGCCTGGTAGCGCACATCGTTCGGGACGATGGGGTCGGAGGTTCGAATCCTCTCACTCCGACCATTAAAATCGATGATTTATGCCCAGAGAGAAAACATCGACGGGCAGCTTCCGGGCACATTGCCTCGCTGAAACCGTCCCTGTCGACGAGCCCAATCCTCATACCGATTGAGCCATCCTGGCTCGCTAGCGGGCGTTCACGAACCCCTTGATTTGACAAACTAATGAAATCATATTACAGGTCACATAAGTTGGATTGCCCAAATGTTCAATTTCTTCCGTCGCCCACGCGTGAGAGCCGTTGTTCCCTACCGCAAAGGCCCGACAGATTGGATCGTAGGGGTATCGCTTTCGGACGGATCAGAGTCCCACATTAATTGCGGAAGCAAGATCGCTGCGGATAATCTGTGTCGCTCCCTTCAAGAGCGTTCATGGCTCCCTTTTGGGAAAAAACAAAACATGGATTTGATCGCCATAGTTTGCGGGGTTATCGCCGTGTCGGGGGTGAAGCGCGAGCTATCGATGTGGACGGAAGATCGACGCGAGGGCCGCACGTCTTGCGCCACACTCCGACCAAAAACAAACGCTTGACGCCAGGGCTCCGAAGCGGAAGCCAACCCAAGCCCGGTCGTGACCGATGGTTTCCTGGACTCGACGACGCGTTTGGCGCCTGCGCCGTCGCGCGCGATTAGGGGCTAGCGCAAGGCATTGACCTAAGGCATGTTCGCTCATGAGCGCCGAGCTCGCAACGCCAAGCTCGGCGAGGACGGGGCTTTTCATGGACGTGTTGGTCATCGACGTGGGCGGCACCCACGTCAAAATTCTCGCGACCGGCCAGACCGACAAACGGGAGTTCGATTCCGGGCCAAAGATGACGGCTGAACAGATGGTCTCGGGGGTCCGGCAACTTGCGGGCGACTGGAGCTACGACGTCGTATCGATCGGCTATCCGGGGCCGGTCCTGCACAATCGCCCGGTCGCGGATCCGAAAAATCTGGGGCCCGGCTGGATGGGCTTCGACTTCAACAAGGCGTTCGGCCGGCCGGTCAAAGTGATCAACGACGCAGCCATGCAGGCGCTCGGCAGCTATAAAAAGGGCAAGATGCTGTTCCTCGGGCTCGGAACCGGGCTCGGCTCGACGCTCATCGTCGACGGAATCGTGGAGCCGATGGAGCTTGGTCATCTGCCTTACAAGAAGGCCACCTATGAGGATTATGTCGGCGTGCGAGGACTGGAGCGATTTGGCAAAAAAAGGTGGCGCAAGCACGTCTTTGACGTGATTGATCGATTGGTCGCCGCGCTCGAGCCCGACGATATTGTGCTCGGCGGCGGCAACGCTAAGATACTGAAGGAGCTGCCGCCGCGATGCCGGCTGGGCGACAACGCGAATGCATTCCGGGGCGGGTTCCTCATGTGGGAGAACGCCCCGAGATCCGAATTGCCGGCCGTCCAATTGGGCCCTCCGGTTGCTACGAAGTTGCGCACGAAGGTAAGATCGAAGCAATCCTAGCGCGATTGGGCCACTCACTCGTCTGAAGGAGCCGCACATGCAGCTTGGAATGGTCGGACTCGGGCGGATGGGCGCCAACATGGTCCGCAGGCTCCTCACAGACGGCCATGAATGCGTGGTCTTCGACATGTCTCCCAAGGCCGTCGAGGAATTGGTCGATGAAAAGGCGATCGGCAGCGCCTCGCTTGCTGACCTCGTCAAGAAGCTGGAAAAGCCGCGCGCGGTCTGGCTCATGGTCCCCGCCGCGGTCGTCGACAAGACCATCGCCGATCTTCTGCCGGCGCTCGAGGCTGGCGACACGATCATTGACGGCGGCAATTCCTACTATGTCGACGATATCCGCCGCGCCCATGAACTCATGTCGAAAGGCGTCAACTATGTCGACGTCGGCACCAGCGGCGGCGTCTGGGGGCTCGAGCGCGGCTATTGCATGATGATCGGCGGCCCCGACCACGAAGTGCAACGTCTCGATCCGATCTTCAGGACGCTTGCGCCCGGCCTAGGATCGATTTCGCGAACTCCGGGCCGCAAGGGCGAGCCGACGCCGGCCGAGCTCGGCTATCTCCATTGCGGGCCGAACGGGGCCGGACATTTCGTCAAGATGGTTCACAACGGCATCGAGTACGGCATCATGGCCGCCTATGCGGAAGGGCTGGACATCTTGCGGGCGGCGAATGTCGGCGAGAAGACGCACGAGATCGACGCCGAGACGACGCCGCTCCGCAATCCCGACCACTACAAGTACGATATCAATCTGCCGGACGTCGCCGAGGTCTGGCGACGCGGCAGCGTGATCGCCTCCTGGCTGCTCGACCTGACGGCCACGGCGCTGACCGAAGATTCCGCGCTGGCCAAGTTCTCCGGACGCGTGTCCGATTCCGGAGAAGGCCGGTGGACGATCAAGGCGGCCATCGACGAGGGCGTGCCGGTGCCGGTGCTGACCACGGCCCTCTACGAGCGGTTCTTCTCGCGCGGCGATGCCGACTACCAGAACAAACTGCTCTCGGCGATGCGCTTCCAGTTCGGCGGACACTTGGAAAAGCCGGCCGGTAAATAGCCGGAAGACCCGTTGGCGCCCTCGGCCGGCGAAGTCCTCGCCTGTGGAAGGGCGCAGCGAACTTTGCGGCCCCCGTTGCATCCGGAATGAAGAGCGATGCTAGGATGCGCTCGGGATGAGTGGCGGGGAGCAACAGAAAGCAGCCAGCTCCGCTGAGCACGCGCGGCTCGCGGAGGGATCAGCCGCCGCTGCAGGGGGCGATTGGAAGCTCATCGGGCCCTACCTCGCCGAGCGCGCGTGGGGCACCGTGCGCGAAGACTATAGCGCCGACGGCGACGCCTGGCGGTATTTTCCGTTCGATCACGCGCGCTCACGCGCCTACCGCTGGAGCGAGGACGGGCTGGCCGGACTGTGCGACCGGGGGCAGCGCCTTTGTTTTGCGCTCTCGTTCTGGAACGGACGCGATCCCATCCTGAAGGAGCGAATTTTCGGCCTCAGCGGGCCGGAGGGCAATCACGGCGAGGACGCCAAGGAATACTGGTGGTATCTCGACGCCACGCCGACCGCTTCCTGGCTCAGCTGGCGCTATCACTATCCGCAAGCCGAGTTTCCCTACGAGCGTCTCCGGCAGGAAAACGCAAGCCGCACGCGCGACGATCCGGAATTCGAGCTTCTCGACACCGGCATATTCGACGGCGATCGGTACTGGCAGATCACCGCCGACTACGCCAAGGCCGCGCCGGATGACATCTTAATTCGCATTCTCGCGCGCAACATGGGGCCGGAGCCGGCCGACCTCCACGTCCTGCCGACGCTCTGGTTCCGCAACCGATGGTCCTGGGAGGACGGCGCTCGCAAACCTGTCATTCGCGACGCGTCCGATGAGACGGGCTCCCTCGTCATCGCCGAGGACGAAAAGCTCGGCGCATGGAAGCTCGCTTCCGGCCCTGATCCCGAGGGCCGTCCGGCAACGCTTTTGTTTTGCGAGAACGAGAGCAACGTCCCGAAACTCTTCGGCGGCGCCGCTTCGACTCCCTACCCCAAAGACGGGATCAACGACCACGTCATCAATGGCGCAGCGACGGTCAATCCCGAACGACGCGGCACGAAGATGGCGTGCTGGCACCGCGTAGCGGCAGGGCCCGGGGAAACGATCGAGCTCAGGCTCCGGCTGGCGCGCGACGTCTCAGGAAGGACCATGGATCTCGGCGAGGGGTTCGCACAGACGCATGCCGAACGAAACCGCGAAGCTGACGAATATTACGCCGCCCTGCGCCCGGAAGGAACGACCGACGAAGAAGCGATGGCGATGCGGCAAGCCTTCGCGGGAATGACCTGGAGCTTGCAATTCTATAACTATGACGTGCCGCGCTGGCTCAAGGGCGACAAGGTGCCGCCTCCTGAAGCGCGGAAATCCGGCCGCAATTCAGAATGGCGCCATCTCAGCAATCACCACATCGTCGCGATGCCGGATAAGTGGGAGTACCCTTGGTACGCGTCGTGGGATCTCGCTTTTCACAGCGTGGTTCTCGCCCATACCGACCCGGCGATGGCGAAGAATCAGCTCCTGCTGCTCGCGCGCGAATGGTACATGCATCCAAACGGGCAATTGCCGGCGTACGAATGGAATTTCGGCGATGTGAATCCGCCGGTCCAGGCCTGGGCCGCGCTTGCGGTGTTTCGCATCGACGGGGCTACGGATTTCGACTTCCTTGCCCGCGTCTTCAATAAGCTGCTGATCAACTTCACCTGGTGGGTCAACCGGGAGGACAGGCAAGGAGATAATATCTTTGAAGGCGGTTTTCTCGGGCTCGACAATATTGGCCCGTTCAACCGCTCCGAGATGCTCCCCGGCGAAGTCCTTGAACAGTCGGACGGCACCGCGTGGATGGCGAAATTCTGCCTCAACATGCTTGAGATTGCGCTTTTGCTCGCCAATCGCAACCAGGTCTACGAAGATGTCGCCATCAAATTCTTCGAGCACTTCGCGCTGATCGCCGCCGCAATGGAAAACCTGTGGGACGATCAGGATGGATTTTTCTACGACCGTCTGCGCAAAAAGGACGGCTCGGCGATCACGGTCCGGGCGCGCTCCATGGTGGGACTTCTCCCGGTCTTCGCCGCCGTCGAGCTCGACGCCTCGCTATGGCAACGATTGCCGATGTTTCGCGAGCGGGCGCGATGGTACCTCGAGCATAGGCTGCGGACCCGCAACCATCTCTACTATCTCCCGTCGAGCGACCGGCCTGGTTTGATCTCGCTGGTCGAGAAGTCGCGCTTCCAACGCATCCTCGCCCGTATGCTCGACGAGAGCGAATTCCTTTCGCCCTACGGATTGAGATCGCTGTCGCGCTACCACCTCGAGCACCCTCTGGTTCTCGATCTCGACGGTCGGACGTGTCGGCTCGACTATGAGCCGGGAGAGTCGCGCTCGGGCCTCTTCGGCGGCAACTCCAACTGGCGTGGCCCGGTCTGGTTTCCGCTGAACTTCCTCGCCATCGAGTCGCTGCGCCACCTGCACGATTTCTTCGGCGACGACTTGACGGTCGAGCTGCCGACCGGATCGGGCAGGAAAGCGAACCTGGATCAGGTCGCCGATGAACTCAGGCGCCGGTTGCTGAGCGTGTTTATGCTGGACGCGAACGGCCGGCGCCCGGCGGACGGAGCCAACCTCCGCTTCCAGAAAGACCCGGCATGGCGGGATTCGATCCTTTTTTATGAATACTTCCACGCCGAGACCGGCGAGGGTCTTGGCGCCTCGCATCAAACCGGATGGACCGCGCTCGCTGGGACGCTCGTGGCGAACCGCCGACCCGCGTGGAGGCCGAAAAGCTGAGCCCACCGCGTATTTTTGCGTATTTGGATGTTCCAGGGCGTTGGGATACTATTCCACAAGCATGTGCAGGCCTCAAAACCGTGTCGGCCAATGCGGCTTCAGACTTCGCCTGCGCTGTGCGAGCGGATGGATGGGTCGCTGATCCATGGAAGTCCACAATGTCGAGCGCCGGCTCGCCGCGATTCTCGCCACGGATGTGGTCGGCTACAGCCGGCTCATGGAAGTCGACGAGGCTGGAACGCTCGCTCGCCTGAAGACGGTGCGGCTCGAGGTCATCGATCCGGCGATCGTCAAGTGTCGCGGCCGCATCATCAAGACCACCGGCGACGGCATGCTCGTCGAATTCCAGAGCGTGACGGAAGCCCTGAGCTGCGCCGTTGATTTTCAGGAGCGTATGGCGCGACGTAATCGCGACATGCCGGCGGCGCGGGCCATGCTCTTTCGCATCGGCATCAATCTCGGCGACGTGATCGTCGAGGACGGAGACATTTTCGGCGACGGCGTCAATGTGGCGGCGCGGCTCGAGACGATGGCCGAGCCGGGCGGAATCTGCATCTCCGGCGCCGTGCGCGACCAGGTCGGCGACCGGCTCAAGGTCGGATACGCCGATCTCGGCGACCAGCAGGTCAAGAACATCAGTAGGCCCATTCGGGCCTACAAGGTGTTGATTGCGGGGCAGGCTTCCGAGGGAGGGGCGCGGGGCCTCGGAGCCACCGGCGGCCCCGGTCAGCGTCAAGAAACCCTCGATCGCCGTTCTGCCGTTCGACAACATGAGCGGCGACCTGGAGCAGGAGTTTTTCGTCGACGGCCTCACCGAGGACATCATCACCGAGCTCTCGCGTTTTCGCGAACTCATGGTGATTTCTCGCAACGCCGTATTCGTCCACAAGGGCAAGCCCGTCAAAGCCAAGGAAGTGGCGCGCGAGTTCGGGGTCGACTACATCGCCGAGGGAAGCGTCCGCAAGGCCGGCGATCGGGTCAGGGTCACCGTTCAGCTTATCGATGGCGAGACCGAGACGCATATCTGGGCCGAGCGCTACGATCGCAAGCTCGAAGACATCTTCGCCATTCAGGACGAGATCACTTCCTCCATCGCTTCGACCTTGTTCGGCCGCGTCGAGGCCGCAAGGCACGACCGCGCCAAGCGGAAGACCACCGCGAACATGGCCGCTTACGAATATGTGCTGGCCGGCAAGATCCTCCACCACAAGTCGAACCGCGAGGCCAATGTCGAGGCTCTTCGCGCGCTCGGCCGCGCCATCGAGCTCGATCCCAACTATGCCCACGCGCACGCCTGGATGGCCTGCGTGAGCGGGCAGGCTTGGCTGCACGGCTGGTGCGAGGACAGAAGCGCGTTCGAGCAGCGGATCGTCGAGGAATTGCAGACCGCGCTCGCGCTGGACGACAACGACCCCGACGTGCATCGAATTCTGGCCGCGCTCAATCTCAACTTCAACGAGCACGACAAGGCCGCCTATCATCAGGAGCGCGCACTCAGCCTCAACCCCAACAGCGACCTCATCGTCGTGCAGCAGGGCGAGTTGCTCACCTGGCTCGGACGGCCGGAAGAGGGGATCGAATGGATTCGCCGGGCGATGCGACTGAATCCCTACCATCCTGAGCGCTTTTGGAGCCATCTCGGCCGCGCGCAATACACCGCCCGCTCCTACGCCGACGCGATCGCGTCGTTCAGCAAGCTCACTGCGCCCGACCACACGCATCACGCGTTTCTGGCGGCGTCGTCGGCGCAGCTCGGAAATCGCACGGCTTCAGGCGCCCACGCGCGCGAAATCATGCAGAGGGAGCCGGCCTTTGCGGCTCAGACGTTCGTCGGCACTCTGCACTACCGCAACCCAGCCGACGGGGAGCATGTGCGCGAGGGCCTGCTCAAAGCTGGATTACCGGACTAGCGCCGGCCTCGAACCGGCCGGTTGAGGCGCCTCGACCCGCGGGATTGAAATCGGGCTTGGCCCCGCCAGGGAACCGATTCGACCTATCCGAGTTTCGAAAGGAAGGGCGCTCTCTGGCGCTCGATTTGACGCTCGGGACGACCGGTTTCGGCCACATTTCGGGCGGGCATGAAGGGAGCGTTCGATGGATCCGCACGAACGTCCGATCATAACTGAAGACAACAAGACAGCCGTGCGAGGGGGAGCGACCGGGTTTAATCTTCGATACGTCGTCATCGCCAGCCTCGTGCTTGTCGTGATCGCCTGGGTTCTCGTCGAATACTTCGTCAGGCCGTGAACACCCCGCGCCCGAGGCAGCCGAGCGAAAAACTCGACCGCTTGCGTCGCGAAGCCGCTTCCTGTCGTGCTTGCCCTTTGTGGAAAAACGCGACCCAGACGGTGTTTGGGGAAGGGCCGACGGATGCCGAGATCATGTTCGTCGGCGAGCAGCCCGGAGACAAGGAAGACCTGCAAGGCCACCCATTTGTCGGGCCGGCGGGCCTCCTCCTCGATAAGGCGCTGGCCGACGCGGGCACGGACCGCGAACGCGCTTACGTGACCAATGCGGTCAAGCATTTCAAGTTTGAGCCGCGCGGGAAGCGTAGGCTGCACAAGCGCCCCAACGCGAGCGAGATCAAGATCTGCCGGCGTTGGCTGACCGAAGAAATCGCGACGATACGCCCGCGGCTCATTGTCGCCCTTGGGGCGACCGCGGCGCAGGGGCTCGCGGAGCGCGCAATTCCGGTTCAAATCAATCGAGGCAAGATGATCGAGGCGGCCAACGGCTTACGCTTCTTCGTCACCATTCACCCGTCCGCGCTGTTGCGCGTGACGGATGACGACGAGAGGCGTTCCGCCTACGCGAGTTTCGTCAATGACCTGCGCTCGGCGAAGCAATTGGCCGAAGGTTCCGCGGGGCAAGCGAGATCTGCCCTCCCCGTCGCCGGATAGGGCCCGCCCCGCGTCGGGTTCAGTCCTTGACCTCAGTCTCGGGCCGGTCCCCTCCGCTTTCCTCTTCCTCATGCCAGCGGCCGGCGCTGTCCTCGTACTCGATCGCGCCGCTCTCGCCTGGGATCCGCTGCTCCTGAGCGGCCCGCTGCGCGGCGGCATGGGCCTCCTCGCGGGTCGGAAAGGTCTCCGAGAAGACATCGCCGACCTTGTAGGCCCATCCGCCGTCGTGCTCGACGACCGTGTAGGTGACATGGCTCATGGTCGTAATCTTCCTCTACCTCGGCTGACGTGGCGGCGAACTGGCCGGAAGCTCCATCTGGAGATCATGCCGCCGTCTTGCAATGGCGGCGGTCCTCATGCGGGCGCTGCAACGATGCCAGCCCCTTCGCGGTTCGCCTTTGCGGGGGCCTAGGAGCATAGTTCGAAGCCATGTTTGAACGTCTGGCCACACGTTGGCGGGAAGCGCGCGGAACGCAGCTCAAACGGCAATTTGAGAACGCGTCCCTCTACCTTCGCGACCTCGGAGACGAGCAGGCTGAGCGCTTCGGCCGGGGCCTGAATTTCCTGTTCAACGACTGGGTCGAACGATTCGGGCCGCTCAAGGACTGCGAGCTTCGCATCCGCAAACATGCGGTCGAGGAAATGAGACGGGACGCGCGGCGCCGTTACCAGGACGACATTGGCGCCGCCTATGCGCTCGAATTTCTCTCTTACCATATCGAGGCGTCCTATTTGCCGGGCGAGGACGCGGCATTTGTCTACGATCTGACGTCCCATTATATTTCCCAAGCCGGCGATGCGGCTCGAAGGATGAAGGACGCGCCACGTCCAGACAAGTCGGATCGAGCGATTCTTGAACACGCGGAGTCGGGTTGGCGGGAGCCGCGGGGGGCAGGCGTGCGGACACAATTGGCGATGCTCGCGGCTTTGGCGGCATGGGTGGGTTTGGCCCAGCCGGCCTTGGCGCTCGACAAGGTGAAGTTCGCCACCAACTGGCTCGCCGATCCGGAGGCTGGCGGCTTCTACCAGGCGTTGGCCGACGGCACCTACGCCAAATACGGACTCGACGTCACCATCATTCCCGGCGGCCCGCAGACCAACGGCGCCCTGCTGCTCTTGTTTGGCAGGATCGACTTCTTCATGGGCGGCGACATGATCGGCGACCTCCTGTCGGCTGAGGCGAAGCTTCCCCTGGTCGCCGTCGCCGCCGACTTTCAGAAGTCGCCGCAGATTTTCATGTCGCATCCGGGCGAAGGGCTCGACAAGTGGGAAGAGCTGCCGCGGGCGAAGCCGGCTTATGTCGGCGCCGGCGCGATCAACACGTTCTATGCCTGGATGAAGCTCGTTTACGGCTTCAAGGACGAGAGCATCCGGCCGTACAGTTTCAACTCCGCCCCCTTCATCATGAACAAGAACTCGATTCAGCAGGGCTATCTCACCGCCGAGCCATACGAGATCGAGAAGCAGGGCCATTTCAAGCCGAACGTGTTCCTGCTCTCGGACTACGGCTACGACACCTATTCGACCCTGATCGAGACGCGCCGCGACCTCATCGAGAAAAATCCCGACATTGTGCAGCGCTTCGTCAGCGCTTCGGCGATTGGCTGGTATCACTATCTCTACGGCGACAATTCCAAGGCCAATGCGATGATCAAGACGGAGAACCCCGACATCGCCGACGATCAGATCGCCTTCTCGATCGAGCAGATGAAAAAATATGGCGTCGTCGATTCCGGCGATGCGCTCACGCTCGGCATCGGCGCCATGACCGACGCACGCTGGAAGGATTTCTTCGACAAGATGGTGGCGATCGGAATGGTCGACAAACGCACCGACTACAGGAGCGCCTACACCTTGCAGTTCGTCGACAAGGGCGTTGGGCTTGATCTGAAGCCGAAGTAACCGCTCGCGAGAGATTGTCGATGTCTCGCGCGTTGGTCGTCATCGGTCTCGCGATCGCGGCGGTTGGCTTGCTGTGGCCGTGGGTCACGCGGCTTGGGCTCGGGCGCCTTCCCGGCGACATCTTCATTCAGCGCGAAGGCTTCACCTTCTATGCGCCGGTCACGACCGGCATTCTCGTGAGCATCGTCTTGTCGCTCATCCTGTGGCTGTTCTGGCGATGAGCGATTGACTCCCTCATCCTGAGGAGCAAAGCGCGGCTTTGCGTCTCGAAGGATGCTCCAGTGAGCGAAGGCGGTCGCGCCCGTAACATCCTTCGAGACGCGCCTTCGGCGCTCCTCAGGATGAGGCGGAGAATGTGCGTCCTCTGTCAGATGCGGCGAGCGTCCGCAAGGTGATCGAATAGCGAAGCTGGTCGAGCGCCGCGATGCTGTGCTCCCAGACCGTGCGCGCTGGCCCCGAGAGCAGATAGGCCGAGCGCGGCTCGACCTTGAGCGACGCCCGGTCCCACGTCCCGCCCGCCTTTCGGCGGAAGCGAAGGTTGCAGGGCGCGAGCAGCGACACGCCGACGACCTCGTCGAACTGCGCCTTGTCCCGGTGCCAGCCGATTCCGGCGCCCGGCCGATATTGGTTGATGAGAACCTGGCGGAACGCATCTGCCGGACGGTCGAAAACGGCGGCGACCTTGCCCCGCAGGGGGTCAAGAAACTCCGGAAACGGCGCCGCCTCGACCACCGAGCGACTGTCGTAGTCGTAGCGGTAGCCGAAGCTCACCACCTGGCGATTGGCGAGGTAGCCGTGGAAGTCGAACGGCTTGAACGGGAGAGCCTGAAGCTCGCGGGCAAGCGCCTCCTCTTCTTCGACCGACAGGACCTCGGCATGATAGCGCAATCCCTCGGGCAACCCCGTCGGCGCGGCGAAGAGATCGGTCTGAGCGGAGGGCGAGGAGGGCGAGGAGGATCGGACGCGGCGGCGGGTGGAAGCATTCATTCACACATAGATAGGAGGCGGTAGAGGCGATCCAAGACGCGTCCGCTCGGCGGAGCCCTCGCGCCTCGGGCCCCCCGTCCGAAGGGGTTCCCGGAAGGGCATATAACTTGTTTATATTGTTTATACTCCTGCTCGCCCAATCGCAACGCAGCGCCCGGGCGCGCGTTTTTGAGGACGGAACTAAACGGGGTCGCAAGCGACTGAAAACATTGGGGCGCGCCGGTAAAATGGCGGTTGGGCCAACCGGGTCCGGGCGCGGCTCCCGGCCCGCGCGCGCCTCAGGCCGCCTTCCGGCCCCGCCTCGGCGGACGCATGGTCTTCGCCGGATCGGGCGCGGCGTTCTCGTCGAACAGTTCCGCGAGCTTCTCCGTCATCGCCCCGCCGAGCTCCTCCGCATCGACGATGGTCACCGCGCGCCGATAGTAGCGCGTGACGTCATGACCGATGCCGATGGCGATCAGCTCGACCGGCGACTGCGTTTCGATCTCCTCGATCACGTAACGCAAGTGGCGCTCGAGATAGTTGCCGGGGTTGACCGACAAGGTCGAAATCGTCGACCGGCGCGCCGTCCGAGATCATCATCAGGATCTTGCGCTGCTCGGGGCGGCCGAGAAGCCGCTGGTGCGCCCAGTCGAGCGCTTCGCCGTCGATATTTTCCTTGAGCAGCCCCTCGCGCATCATCAGCCCGAGGTTTTTGCGCGCGCGCCGCCAAGGCGCGTCGGCGGATTTATAGATGAGATGGCGCAGGTCGTTGAGGCGGCCCGGAGCGGGCGGCTTCCCGGCCTGGAGCCAGGCCTCGCGCGATTGTCCGCCTTTCCAGGCGCGGGTGGTGAAGCCAAGGATCTCGACCTTGACGCCGCAACGCTCGAGGGTGCGGGCGAGAATGTCGGCGCAGGTCGCCGCAACCGTGATCGGGCGGCCGCGCATCGAGCCGGAATTGTCGATCAGCAGCGTCACGCACGTGTCGCGGAACGCCATGTCCTTTTCTTGCTTGAAGGACAACGGCTGCTGCGAATCGATGATCACGCGCGGCAGCCGTGCGGTGTCGAGCACGCCCTCTTCGAGGTCGAAATCCCATGAGCGGTTCTGCTGCGCCATCAGCCGCCGCTGCAGCCGGTTGGCGAGGCGGGCGACGACGGAATGGAGGTTCTGCAACTGCTTGTCGAGATAATCGCGCAGGCGCTGGAGTTCTTCGGGATCGCACAATTCGTCGGCGTCGACGATCTCATCGAACCGGTTGGTGTAAGCCTTGTAGTCCGGGCCGCGCTTGTCCGAGGCTTGCGGCTGCGGGGGGCGGCTATCCGCCGCTTCGTCGGCGTCGCCAGCCTCGCCTTCGTCCTCGAGTTCCGACGACGGCGCCTCGACCGTGTCGATTGCTCCTTCATCGGCGTCGTCGGCGCTTTCGTCGGCCGTCTCGCGCTGCATCGAATCCTGCGCCGACTCGTCCTCGCCCTCGCCTTGAGCCTCGTCCTGCTCCTCGGGCGGCGTCTGATCCTCCGTCTCCTCGTCCGACTCCTCGGAGTCGGCGTCGGCGTCGTTCGCAAGCCCCAAGGACGAGAGGACCTTTCGCACCAGCCTCCCGTAGGCGCGCTGGTCGAGGAGAGCGTCGCTCAGGCGATCGAGCTCCGGGCCGGCCTTCTCTTCGATAAAAGGACGCCAAAGCTCGACCAGGCGAGCGGCGCCGCGCGGCGGCTCGAGCCCCGTCATGCGTTCCCGCGCGAGCATCGCAACCGCGTCCTCGAGCGGCGCTTCCTCGCGGCTGCGAGCCTCAGCGAACGGACTTCGGTGGTAGCGATCGTCGAGCATGGCGGTGATGTTCGAGGCCACGCCTTGCATGCGACGCGAGCCAATGGCTTCGACCCGCGCCTGCTCGACCGCGTCAAACAGGGCGCGGGCTGGCGGGCTGTCGGGCGCGAGGCGGCGGTGGAGCGCATCATTGTGGCAGGCCAGGCGCAAGGCGAAGGAATCCGCAAGACCGCGAACGATCGCAGTCTCCCGCGGGTTGGGCTTGCGCGGGGGTTCGGGGAGCCGCGCCTTCGCGCCTTCCGCCGAGGTCAGGAGCGACGGTTTGTCGGCCGAGAAAACAATTTCAAGCCCGGGCTCACGCGCCAACGCCCGGGTGCAGGAGGCGAGCGCCTGCTTGAACGGCTCATTCCCCGTCTCGGTCTTGGCGGCGGGCTTGCGGTTGGTCGGCTTGACCTCGACGCTCGACATTCAGGGCCTTCGGGAAAGTTGGCGCCCCGGACAGACGCCGAAAGGTTCTCTATAGGCCGCGGCTCAAGGCCACAGCAAGGCGGGACGCGCCGCCCGAAAATGCGGGACAAGACGGGATCGGGGCGGCCCGGTCGGAACCGCTTGGCTTCCATATGGTCGTCGTTCGGCCTGAAACAATCGGTCCGCTCGGCGCGATCGAGCCGACCCCCGGCGCCTGATCGCCGCCTAGACCGCTCGCCCTCGCCAAGCGTCGAGCGACCAGGCGCCAGGGCCCAGCAGCGCCAGAGCGAGAAACCCCCCCGCCATGGCGATATTCTTCTGCAGTTCAATCGCCTGATCGGCGGCCGTGTGGAAGAACGCCGCCGTCAACAGGCAGAAGCCGAACAGCGCGATCGCCGCCCAGCGGGTCTTCAAGCCGAACAGCACAAGCAAGCCGCCGCCGAGTTCGGTCAGAATGACCAGCGGCAGCAAACGTCCGTCAACGCCATGGGCTTGCATATAGCCGGCGACGCCGGCGTAACCTCTGATCTTGCCGAAGCCCTCGATGATGAAAATGTAGGCCAGCATCGCGCGCGCGAGCAGCCCGAGCGGGCCTGCCCACTGGACAAGGAAATTGAGGTCCCAGTCGAAGGCGCCGTTCCTCGCCGAGGGCGCCGCGCCTCTGCGCGCATATTGGGCCTCAGACATCGTTCTCCCCCTTCGCCGCAAAAGGACGCGCGCCGCGATATCCGCCGCCGCGTCCAGTTGCGCTAAAGCGCGTGCGCTTGCGTGAGCGCGTCGGCCAGATCTTCGTAGTACTCGCAGTCCTTGGTGCAAAGCCTCTCGATCGTAGACAATTGCTCCCTGGCGAGGTCGTACTTGCCCTCAATGACGTAGGCTTCCCCCAGATACTCGCGCACCTGCGGGTAGCTGGGATCGAGCGCCACCGACTTGAGATAATAGCCAATCCCTTCGTCGGTGCGCCCGAGCTTGCGGGTCGCGTAGCCGCGATAGTTGAGGGCGCGCGGGGTGTTCGGGTTGTTCAGGAGGTCGAGCACGTCGATCGCTTCCTGGTGCCGGTCGGCCTTGGCGAGCGCATAGGCGTATTCGGTGAGGTCGGGATCCGGCAGGACTCCGCTATGCCTCATGAGGCATTTGCGATGCTTCGTGTCCCAAGCCATGCCCGGCGCGCAGGTTGTGAGGTCGGATTGGTTCGATCTGTGCTTCGCTCCGTCGCCGCCAGCGCCACCCCCGCCAGCTCCACCTCCGCTGCCTCCACCTCCACCTCCCCCGCCGCCGCCTCCACCCCCGCCGCCGCCTGCCGCGAAAGCGGGCGAAGCAAGTGCGAGGGCGGCGGCTAGCAGTCCAGAGCAGAGCGCGGACGCGAAACCGCGGCTCGTTTGGCGATCGAATTGAAGAGAAGCGCGCATGCCCGGCTCCTTCAGATTTGAGATCGGAAGCCCATCAAACACGCCAGCCGATCATTTATTCGGGCTGCCGCTGTCCGACGGTCGGTGGCCTGACTGACAAAAAATTGCGCGTTCTGCTCCTCGCGCGTTTCCCAGGCATGCTCTATAGAGCGGCGTGCAAACTCTAGCGGGGCCATGAGCGAAGCAAGCCGACGGGAAGTGCGGGCGGGGCTCGAACCCGCGCTCGCGCGCCTTTGGCGATATGCCCTCGTTTTATCGCGGAAGCGGGACGCAGCCGACGACCTGGTGCAGGCCACGTGCCTCAGGGCGATCGAGCGCGCCGATCAATTCCTCCCGGGAACCCGGGTGGACCGCTGGCTGTTCGCCATCCTCCGCTCGATCTGGCTCAACGAGATTCGATCGCAACGGGTTCGCGAAGGCGGCGGTTTTGTCGACGCTGAAGAAGTATTGACGATCGATGGCGCACGTGAAATCGAAACGAATATTACCGTTTCAGCGGTGTTAAGAGCCATTGGCCGGCTGCCCGAGGCTCAGCGCGAGACAATCTTGCTGGTCTATGGCGAAGGATACAGTTACGCCGAGGCAGCCTCGTCGCTGAGCGTCCCGATCGGGACGATCATGAGCAGACTGGCCGCCGGGCGAGCGGCGTTGGCGAAACTGAAATAGGAGGCTGGGTTAGGCCCATCCATGTCGGACGACGACGCCGAACTTGTCGCGCTGATCGACAACGAGCTCGACGAAAGCCGCAGAACCGCACTCGTGGCGCGTCTCGCGGCGGACGACCGGCTGCGCCAGCGCTATGAAGAGTTGCGGCAAACCGGCGCCCCGCTCGCCGCCTCGCTTGACGCGCTGCTAGAGCAAGCGCCTCTGGCCCGGCTCCGCGCCGCCCTTCCGGGCGACGAGCCGCTTCGCCAGCCATCGAGGCGTTTCGCCGGACTTGCTCTCCGCGAGTTGGCGGCGGGCGTGGCGATCGGGCTTCTCGCCGCGGGCGCGATCGCATGGGCCGCATCGATCTTTGGAGTGGTCGGCGGGGAAGAGAATTGGCGTTCGGCGGTCGCCCAATATACACGCCTCTATACACGCGAGACTTTTACGCCCTTAACTCCGGACACCGCGCTGCAGGCGGCGGAGCTGAAGGCAGTCGGCGCTAAAGTTGGCGCGAGCCTCACCCCCGAAAATCTCGCCCTGCCGGGTCTGCAATTCACGACCGCTTTCATGCTGGCCTACGACGGCCATCCCCTCGGTGTGATTGCGTATGTCGATCCGTCGGGCGCCCCGGTCCTGCTCTGCATCCTCGCCAATGGCGCGCCGGACGCGCCGACGCGTTCAGAGCGTCGCGGCGATCTGTCGCTCGCCTGGTGGTCGCGCGGCGGACGCAGCCATCTGGTTATCGGCCGCATCCCCGAGGAGCAGGCGGCGACCCTGGCGCAGACGCTTGAGAAGCGGGTTTGACGCCTCCGGTCGCTTCGTTTGCCTTGGGTCTACCCCAAGCGCTCTCTCGCGCCTCATGGGCGCAATGACCCGACCTATTCGACGTCCTCGACGGTCACGGTTCGCCCAGAGAGCCGCTGCGCCAGTGAGGCCTCCATGAAGGGGTCGAGATCGCCATCGAGCACGTCGGCGGGCGTCCCCGAGACGTGACCGGTCCGGAGGTCCTTCACCATCTGATAGGGTTGGAGCACATAGGAGCGGATCTGATGGCCCCAGCCGATGTCCGTCTTGGACGCGGCGTCCGCATTGGCCTTCTCTTCCCGCTTCTCGAGCTCAAGCTCATAGAGGCGCGCGCGCAGCATGTTCCAGGCGGTCGCCCGGTTCTTGTGCTGCGACCGCTCCGACTGGCAGGCGACGACGATGCCGGTGGGAATGTGCGTGATCCGCACCGCCAATTCGGTCTTGTTGACGTGCTGTCCGCCGGCGCCGGAAGCGCGATAGGTGTCGATTCGGCAGTCGCCCTCGTTGACCTCGACCTTGATCCGGTCGTCGACGACGGGGTAGACCCAAACGGAGGCGAAGCTCGTATGCCGGCGGGCGTTGGAATCGAACGGGGAAATGCGCACCAGCCGATGCACGCCGGACTCGGTCTTCAGCCAGCCATGGGCGTTATGGCCCTTGACGATGATCGTGGCCGACTTGACGCCCGCCTCGTCCCCGTCCGTCTCCTCGATGAGTTCGACGCCGAACTTTCGCCGCTCGGCCCAGCGCATGTACATCCTGAGCAGCATGCGCGCCCAGTCGCAGCTCTCCGTGCCGCCGGCGCCGGAATGCACTTCGACATAGGTGTCGTTGCCGTCAGCTTCGCCGGAAAGCAGCGCTTCGAGCTGGCGCCGGTCGCCCTCGGCTTTCAGCGCCTTCAGAGCGCCGATCCCCTCGGCTTCGGTCGCCTGGTCGCCTTCGGCCTCGCCAAGCTCGACGAGGGTCGTGGCGTCCTCGAGTTCCTGTTCGATCTTCCTGAGCGAACCCAGCCGATCTTCGAGCTGGGTGCGCTCGCGCATCACCTTTTCGGCGGATTCGGGATCGTTCCAGAGAGTTGGATCTTCGGATTTCGCGTTGAGTTCGCTGAGGCGACGCTGGGCGGCGTCGACGTCAAAGATGCCTCCTCAGCAGTCCCAGGGACTGCTTGATCGATTCGACCAATTGTTCAGCTTCCGCACGCATCAGCGAGTGACCTCAAATGTGAAATGGACTAGGCGAGCCGCTAGGGAAGGGGGCTTGAGCGGCTCAATAGAGCCCACCGGTTCCAGCGCCGACCGATCGTTCGCTTCGCGACGAGGTCTGAGCCGATTCTCCCCATCCGCCGCCGCCATAACTGTCGGGCGGTCCGGTGCCGGGTTTGAACGCCTCCATGATCGAACCCGCGCCGGTCGAGCGCATCCCGGAATGAACGTCGACCGAAATGAGCTTGATTCCCGGTGGAATGCGGAACGGCGTGTCGGGCGTGTCCTTGAGCGCCATTTTCATGAAGTCGCGGAAGATGGGCGCGGTATACAGCGCGGCCTGCGCGCTGCCGCCAAGAGACCGCGGCTTGTCATAGCCCATGAACACGCCGAAGGCGAGATTCGGCGAATAGCCGACGAACCAGAGGTCCTTGGCGTCATTGGTCGTGCCGGTCTTGCCGGCGAGGTGTTTGCCGACCTCCTTGATCGCGATGCCGGTGCCGCGCTGGATAACGCCCTCCAGGATCGAAGTGACCTGATAGGCGGTCAGCGGGTCGATCACTTGTTCGCGTTTGTCGATTAAGCGCGGTTCAGGCTGATTGTTCCAGGTCTGCGCGTCGCAGCCCTCGCAAATCCGTTCGTCGTGCTTGTAGATCGTATTGCCCCAGCGGTCCTGAATCCGATCGATCAGGGTCGCTTTCACTCGCTTGCCGCCATTGGCGAACATCGAGTAGCCGGTGATCATGCGCAGCACGGTCGTCTCGCCGGCCCCGATCGACATCGACAGGAACGGGGGCAGGTTATCGTAGATGCCGAAACGCTTGGCGTATTCGACGACCAGCGGCATGCCGATGTCGCGCGCAAGTCTGATCGTCATCAAATTGATCGAATGTTCGACGCCGAACCGCAACGTGTGTTGTCCGCCGGACGTGCCCTCGAAGTTTGCTGGAGTCCACAATTGACCGCTGCCGTCGTCGATCGTGACCGGCGCGTCCAAAAGAGTCGAAGACGGCGTGTATCCGTTATCAAGCGCCGCCGCGTATACGAACGGCTTGAACGAGGAGCCAGGTTGGCGCTGGGCTTGCGTCGCTCGATTGAATTCCAACTCGTCGAACGAAAATCCGCCCACCATCGCCAGCACGCGGCCTGTAAAGGGATCCATCGCTATGGCGGCGCCGGAGACCTCGGGGATCTGGCGCAGGCGATAATCACCCTCGTGGCCCGGGATCGGCTCGACGTAGAAGACGTCGCCAGGCTTGACGAGGCCTTTGGGCCTGCGGCCCGTCCAGCGCGTCCCTTCAACCGTAACCGTACCAGTCCGGCGGTCGGCGACCGTCGCGCCGGACTTGTCTCGCTCGGGCTGAAGACCAACCCGGATGGCCGAGTCGCTGACGTCAAGCGCAACCGCGAGGACCCACGGCTTGATATCGCCGTAAGAGGGGATATCCGCCAGAGGGACGCCCCAATCCTGACTGATGTCGATCGTCTTCAGAGTGCCATGCCAGCCATAGGCCTCGTCGTAGCGCACGAGACCGTCGACGAGAGCCTTCCGCGCCATCAGCTGAATTTTCGGGTCGAGGGTGGTGCGAACGGAGAGCCCGCCCTCGTAGAGCTTCTGCTCGCCGTACCGTTCCTGCAGCTCGCGCCGGACCTCCTCGGCGAAGAATCCGGCGGCGATGGAGTTCGGCGTCAGCACACGGGGGTTGACCACCAACGGTTCGGCGCGGGCCTCGTTCGCCTGTTTGGCGGTGATATAGCCGTCCTCCTCCATGCGCCCGATGACGTAGTTGCGCCTTTCCACGGCGCGGTCATGGTCGCGAAACGGGTTCAGAGAACTCGGCTCTTTTGGCAAGGCCGCCAGGTAGGCGACTTCCGCGATGGTCAGTTCATGCACTGACTTGTTGAAATAATTGAGGGCGGCGGCAGCGACGCCATAGTTCGAAAGGCCGAGGTAAATCTCGTTGAGATAGAGCTCGAGGATCTTTTCCTTGGAGTAAGCGGACTCGATACGCAAGCTCAGCAGAATCTCGCGGATTTTGCGGTCGAAAGTCCGGTCGGAGTTCAATAGAAAATTCTTCGCCACCTGCTGGGTGATTGTCGAAGCGCCTTGAATGTGACGCGAACCCTGCAAGTAAACGAGGCCTGCGCGTACGATGCCCTCTGGGTCTACGCCCCAGTGACTGTAGAAATTCTTGTCTTCGGCCGAAATGAAGGCGTGCTTGACCAAGTCGGGAATTTCGTCCGAGGGAAGGTAAAGCCGTCGCTCGCGCGAATATTCAGCGAGCAGGCTGCCGTCGGCGGCGTGGACCCGAGTCATGACCGACGGCTCATAGTTCTTGAGTACGGAGTAGTCCGGCAGATCTTGCTCGTATTTCCACAATACGCCGGCAAACACCGCCGCCGCCACGACGAACAGCAGCGCGCCGGTCGCAAATATGAAACCGATGATCCGAGCGATCCCGCGCATCTCTCGATCGAAGCCTTCCATTGCGCCCGTCGGCGAGCGCTCGGGGCGTCGAGACGAACTGAATTGCAGCGCCTCGAAGGCGCGGACTCTATGAGACCGATCTGCCGACGTTCTTTACGCCGCTCACCCGTGTCGTGTTCGAGTAAGGCAAATCTATGATCGAGGCGTCTCAGCGCGAAAGCCAGACGCCATTAGCCCGGCGCCCCAGCCGCGCGCAAGCCCTAATGCGCGACCGGGGTTGCGGCCTGCCCTGTTGACGAGGCGACGCCGCTTTCGGCTGCCGGGATGCTCTCCGACTTTCCGGGACCGGCAAAGAACGCGTCGATGGCCTTGACCGTGGCGGCGGCCGCCTTGGCGCGCCACTCTGGAGAGGACAGAGAGAGGGCATCCTGGGCGTTCGAGAGATAGCCGAGCTCCACGAGGACGGACGGGAACTCGGGCGCCTTCAGGACGACAAAGCCTGCCGAACGCTCCGGGTTGTGGTTGAGTCGCGTTGCGCCGCGCAGGTTGTCGACGAGGCCGCGCGAGAAAATGTGGGCGTAGGTCCGCGTCTCTCTGCGCTTAAGATCGAACAGAATGTCGGCGACGTCTGGATTATCCAATCGAGCGCCGCCGCCATGGCCGCGGCCGGCGGCATTCTCACTTGCAGCGATACGGGCAGCTTCCGCATCTGAAGCGCGCTCGGCGACGGTATAGACCGTCGAGCCGCTGACATTGGCGTCCTCGCCCAGCGAGTCGGCGTGGACGGAGATGAACAAGGAAGCGTTCGCCTTGCGTCCGATCTCGACCCGATCGTCAAGATCGACATACTGGTCGCCGTCACGAGTCATCACAACCGCGTAGCGCTTGGTCGCCTCGAGCTGTCGCTTCAGCTCGGCGCAGAAGTCGAAAACCAGGGTCTTCTCCTGCAATCCGTGAAGGCCGCGTGCGCCGCTGTCGACCCCGCCATGACCCGGATCGAGGACAATGACCGGCAGCGGCGGAACGGCCGCGGCAGGCGGACCTGCGGTTGACCCTACGGAGGAGGTGCGGACGAGGGCAGCGAAGGCCGAGGGATCGCAGGGCTTGAGTTCGATCGTGAGCCGCGCCGCCGGTTCGCCTTCGACGATTGGTCTCGCGGCAATTTCGGCAGGACAGGCTGCACGAGCGAGGTCGATGATGATTCGAGACTTGCCCGCGGCCAGCAGGCCGAAGCGAAAGCCCTTGACGAGCGAAGCATTGGGCAGCGCGCCGATCCGACCGATTGACGGATCGAGTTGAAAATTCACCTCCGGCATGTCGACGACAATGCGCTCCGGCGAGGCCAGAGCAGAGGCGGCCGCCTCCACCGATCGCGACAAGTCGAACACCAGTTTGGCAGTGTTCTCGTCCTGCGAGAGCCGTGCGCCGACCGCCACGGGCACGCCCTCCGAGCGGGCTAAGCCGCTCTGAAGCAGGGCTCCCACCAGTGTGAAGACGGCAAGAGCGGCCAGCCGTCCCATTCGCGCCATTTTCGCTCCCCCTCGGCGCTTCGCCGTCGCGCTATAGGGCCAACGAAGCTGCAGCGCAATCCTCGGTTCTCGACTAATTCATCAGGCTGCCGATCTCCTGGTCGAGATAGGCCTTGATCGCGGGAAAGGCGGCGACCTCGACCGCCGTCATCCCTGACGCGGGCGGCGCGCCCACCGCCGCGGTCGCGATCACCGGACCCTTGAGCGATGCCGCGGCCGTCTGAATCTCCGAGCCCAGATGAGGCAAGGGATCGACCGCCTCCCGGTTCAGGTAGAACTCGAAATGGAGGTGAGGGCCGGTCGAGAGGCCCGTATTGCCGGAGAGCGCGATGATGTCGCCCTGCTTGACCTCGACGCCCGGATGAATCGCCTCCGGAATCTCGGACAGATGAGAATACGAGGTCTCGAAGCCGGCGTGCTGGATGCGGACATGATTGCCGAATCCGGAGACGGGACCGGCGATCTCGACCTTTCCGTCCGCCGCGGCGCGAACCAACGAGCCGACCGGAGCGCCGAAGTCGATGCCGGCGTGCAATCGAAGGATATGAAGGATGGGGTGAAAGCGGAGTCCGAACAGCGACGTGATCGGAGCGCCCTTGATCGGCGCGAGAATGCCTCCGACGCTGGTTGCGCCGCTGTTGCCCAAAGACGGCTGCATGGGCGCCGATTCTCCGCCAGCCTCGCTGCCCGCCTTGGGATCGAAGCAGCGAAAGGCGCCGTCGCTTCCCTCGAACGAATAGCAGTCGATGGCGAGGGCGTTTCCGTGCAGGCTGACGTAGACGACCTTGCCGCTTGCCTTGTCCTTGTCCCGGAAGTCACGCTCAAACAGAACGCGCAGGCTCTGGTCGGCCTGCAGCGGCGCGCGTAGGTCGGCGAGGCGGCTGATAAGTTGGATCGTCTCGCGGATGACGGGCTCCGGCATCCCGTTTCGAATGCCCGCGCTATAGACGCCGTCCGCGATCGTGAACCGCGTAGCCGCGATTTGGTTCCTAAGGGAATCGTCCAGCAATTGCGCCGGGATGACGGGCTCGGCGGCTTGCTCATACCCGCCGTCGTCCTTGGCCGCGATGGTGATGACATATTCGCCGTTCTCGAAGATCGCGACCTGCTTGATCCGGTACGCGCCGGCGACGTCCAGCGCGCCCACGGCCAGAGCCACGCTTTGCGGCGGCAGCGTTTGGATATGGGCGGGCGAATCCTTCGCCGCGCTTTCGATCATGCGCGCGCTGTCTGCATCGTAGCCGTTGGCGATCAGGAGATTGCTGATGGTGTCCGCCACGAGCGGTTTCAGGATCGTTTCCTTGAGCTGGGGTTGCCCGCGCGACCCACCGAGATTGATCTCGAGCTCGTTGCTGTTCGCGGTCGTAAGAAACTGGCTCTGGGCGTCAGCGGGCGTGTCAGCGCCGCCGTCATCATCGGAGCCATAGTCCGGCTCGTTTTGCGCGGCCGCCACTTGGGCCGAGTTCATCGCCAACTGTGCGGCAAGCGCCTCGGCTTCCTGGCCCGCTTCCTGAAACTTCCCCATATAGCCGCCGGTGGTCGAGAGGAGGGTCGAATTGACGAACAAGGCCTTGGCCGGCGTCTTCGGGGCTTCCTGGCCAAGCTTCGCCGGGACCGAAACGAGAGCGTCCCTCGGCGCAACGACCGGACCCCTTCGGACAAGCACCGGATCGCCGGGCAGATCGATGATCGTCGAAAGCCTGATCTCATGCTCCGAGCCTTCGACCACCGGGATTGGGGGCGCCGCGGCAGGGACGGCGGGCTCGTGAGTTGGCCTCAATCGCCACGCGACAAGGCCTGCACACACGCAAGCGATTACAATCGAGGCGGCCAGCCCGACGACACCGCCGCGGCGGCTCATGTGTAGCTCACGTCCTTCTCGCCAAGCGGCGCTCTCTGCGCCTCCAATTCGGATGGTCGCGGGCAGTCCGCCTCGATCATTCGCTGAGATGCGTTTCGACGCGCCGATTCTTCGGGCTGTATGGATTGGCGACACGCGGCTTCGTCTTGCCGAAGCCTTTCGCCACCAAAAGCGAAGCGTCAATTCCTTCCGAAGTCAGATAGGAAACCACCGCATCCGCGCGCCGTTCGGAGAGGCCAAGGTTGTATTCCTCGGGGCCGACGGCGTCCGTGTGACCGTCGATTTCGAATTTCGACCCTCGCGAGCCGCGGATCCTTGATGGCCTTGGCGAATTGGTCGAGGTTTTCCCGCGCCGCTTGTGTCAGCTTGTCCGAGTTGAACTCGAAATTCGCCAAAAGGTCGAACTGAACCGGAGGCGGCGCCTCGGCCGCTTCCTGCTTCTTGCAGTCGGCGGCGGTGCCAACACAGAGGGCGCGAAGTCCTGCCGCCCCGCAAGGCGTCTTTCTGTTTGAGGAAGATCCGGACCACATTTTCGGCCGAATAAGCGGGATCGGCGCGGGCGGGGGCGAGACTGGCTAAGAGGGAAGCGGCGAAGACCGTCGCCGCGACGAAAGCAAACGTCGATGACGCGCGCATGAGAGTTTCCTTATAAATGGAGGCCTGCAAATGCGAACCTTGAGAAATTATCCCCAAGCGCATAGCGTGCGTCAAATGCTGAATTGTCACTAGATCAATCAAGTCGACACAAGGACGGGCGGAATTGAAGTTGGGCCCGCCTCAAGACCGCCGGGCGATCGAATTTTCGGTTTGATTTGGAGCGCAACCCCGTGGAGGAGGACCGGACCGTCATTCAGCGCTCTTCCCTCAAGAGCATGAGGCCCGGGGCGCGTCTCAACAATGTCTATGAAATTGAAAGATTGGTCGCGCAGGGAGGGATGGGGGAGGTCTATCGCGGGTTCAACATCCAGACGGGGGACCCGGTCGCGATCAAGATGATCCGGCCAGAATTTTCCAACGACCCCGAGATCTTGGAGCTTTTCCGTCGCGAGGCCTCGGTTCTCCATAGCTTTACGCACGAGGCGATCGTGCGATATTTTGTCTTCTCGGTCGATCCGCAGCTTCAGCGCGCCTATCTTGCGATGGAGTTTGTGGAGGGACCGTCGCTCAAGAAACGGCTCAGTTCAGGACCGATTCCCCTCGCGGAGGTGAGGATCCTGCAAAAGCGCATAGCGTCCGCGCTTGACGCCGCTCACCAGCATGGCGTGGTGCATCGCGACATCTCGCCGGACAATCTGATCATGCCCGACGGCGACATTCGCAGCGCCAAGGTTATCGATTTCGGCATCGCCCGCGCCCGGCGGACCGGCGAAGAAACGATCCTTGGCGGCGCTTTCGCGGGCAAACTGAACTACGCGTCGCCCGAACAGCTTGGCCTCGCCGGGGCCGACGTCACGCCCAAGTCGGACATCTACAGTTTCGGTCTTGTCCTGGCGGAGGCGCTGCTCGGTCATCCCATCGACATGACGGGATCGCAAGCGGAGATGATCGACAAGCGGCGAGTCGTCCCCGCCGAACTCTCCTGGGTCGAGCCGACCATGCGGCCCCTGCTTCAGGCGATGCTGCAACCCTTGCCCGAGAACCGCCCCTCGAGCATGGCCGAAGTCGCCGCCTGGGAGCCGCCGGCGCCGAGCGCGGCGAGGGCGCTCAAGGCCCCTCCCGTCGCCGCCGAGCGGAGCGGCAGGACTCCGGCTCTGATCGGCGCGTTGATCGCTGTCTTGAGCCTGGGCGGGGCGGCCTATGTCTTCCGCGACGACCTCGCGCGATGGAGTCGAACGTCCTTGGCGCCAGCGCCATCGGCTGGCCCCGCCGAGCAGGCGCTAACCTCCCCGACATCGAAATTGCCACCTCTGACACCGCAACAATTGCCCACGCTCGCTCCCCCGCCGGGGTCCCAGGAGGGGGCAAACCCGCCATCGCCGCCTGCGTCACAATCCCAGCTGTCCAATCAAACAGGAACTCCGCCCATCGAACCCCCGCCGGCATCGCAATCCCCCGGTCCGGCGCCGCTGCCCGGTGACCGCCGAAGCGCTGGCTGATGCATTGCCGCCCAAGCTGACACAGGCGAATGTCGACCTGCCGGCCGCCACTGTGGGGTCGGCTTACCGAGCGGAATTGCCGGCCTTCGCCGACCCCGGAGGCAAGGGACTGCGGCTGACCGCGAGCGGATTGCCGGATGGCCTGACTTTCACCGATCTCGGCGGCGGCAAAGGCGCGATCGAAGGCGTCCCTCAGCAGGCGGCCAGCGCCTCGATCCACATCGTCGCGACCAACCACAACGACCGGACGGCGCGATTGTCGGCGACGCTCAACGTCGCCGAGAAACCTGCGCCGGCGCCACAGCCGGTCGCGAAGATTGAGCCCCGGCCCGCCCCGGCGCCCTCGCAGAAGCCCTCTCAGGTTGCAGCCGCCACCCAGCCCGCGGCGCCGGCGCAGCCGACACGCGGCTGCGCAACTCCCGGCGACCGCGTCGTCTCCGCCGGCGATCCAGAGCGCGACTCCAGCGCCGGCCGCGCCGGCGGCTCTGCCCGCTGCTCCGACCCAACCGACGGCGCGGCCTGTCGAAACGTCCGGGCCGGAACCGTCAGCTACCGAGACCGCCGCGCTGTCGCCGGCGGCTGCGGCGCCGAGCGTAACCGCCGCTCCGCCCGCCCCGGCGGCCTCGCCGGAGGAAAAGGCCAAGGCGTTCGTCGCGAGCTTCGACGGCGGCGAGTGCTCTCTCATCGAGCCGCTGCCCGGAGCAACCAAACCGCACGAGTACCAAGCGGTAGGCCGGGCGATCGAACCGTTCCGCCGCTTCGATTCAGCCTACAAGCGCGAGGTCGGCGTCGAGGCGGATCTGACGGTCGCGCCGATCACCGCCGAGCAGTGCCCAGCCCTCGACTTGGTCCGACTTGCTGCGCCGGATGGGCGGCGGCCGCCTCGGCTCAAGTTGCAGAATTATGAGGTCGGGCGAGGACAGCCGTTGGCAGGGACGATTTCAGCTCTGGAGCGGCGTCGCCTCTATCTCATCCTCGTCGACAACGACGGCCTCGTGCACCGGCTGGAGACGAAGGTCGATCCAAGCGGCGATTCCGCAACGTTCAGCGTGCCGCTGACGGCGGACGCAAGCTCCATTGGGCCGATGCAGATGCTGCTCGCCATCGTCTCCGACAAGCCGATTCCGGCTCTCGACACGCTTCGCTCGGCGAGCCTGAAACTCATCGCATCGCAATTGGTCGACGACGCGCGCCGCGCCTCCGCGACTGTCGAGGGGGACTATTTCAAGTTTGTGAACTGACCGGCGCTAGAGGGCGCTGCGAACACGGCCTGACTGCCCCACCACCTTGGAATTCTCGGTTCGTTGTGGGAGTTAGTTTGGGTGACGTCGTTTGCGAGGGTGCAACTCTCGGCGAGCGGGAATGAATTCCGACAGCCAAAGCGCATAGCGTATATTTCTGATTTGTCAATGGAATTCGCGACGCAAGAATAGCCACCGCCCCGGTTTTCCGATCTGGGCCGGAGCCGTCTCGGCTGTGCAAAAGCCGGTCCGAAACGATGGCGTCGGATCCGGCGAGCAGAGCTTCCCGGGCTTTCAATCGGGCTTGACCGCTATTCGACGGCTTGGATGGCGGTCGCGACGCTTCCCCTCGATCCCCAATCGGATCGAACTGGCCGTCGACAGTCCTCAGTCGCCAGCTCGGCAAGCTTGATAGGCGATTTTGAGAGGACGGAGGGCAGAACCCGACGCGGCTTCCCTGTGGTTTGCCCGTTTCAACGGCAGGCGTCGCTCTCCGGCTTCGCGCGGTGGCTTGACCGTCCTCGGACCGCCCCCTAACGAAGACGGCGTAAAATTTCGGGAGGAAACAAAATCATGCAAATCAAACGCACCTTTGTCCTGTCGGCGCTGACAGCCGCCGCGCTCGGCGCGCTCTCCGTAAGCGCTTCCGCCGCCGACGGGCCGAAAATCGCGGTCGATCTCACCACGCTGACGTCGCCGTTCTGGACCGCCTACAACAAATTCATCGTCAACGAGGCGAAGGATCAGGGCGTCGAGCTCCTGCAGCCGTTCAATTCCGAGTTCGACACGGCGAAGCAGATCACCGGGGTCAAGAACGCGATCACGCTCGGCGCCAAGGGCATCATTTTCTCGCCCTTCGACAGTTCAGCCGCGAGCACGGTCCTGAAGACGGCGGCAGCCGCCAAGGTGCCGGTCGTCGCTGTCGACGTCGCGCCCGAATCCGGTCCCGTCGCCATCGTCGTGCGCGCCAACAACATCGCCTATGGCGAGAAGGCCTGCAAATACATCGGCGAGCATGTGGCTGAGGGTCCGGTCGTCCAGATCATGGGCGATCAGGCGTCGATCAACGGGCGCGATCGCGGCAACGGCTTCCGCGACTGCATCAAAAAGAACTATCCGAAACTGAAGCTGCTCGAAATCCCGACCAAGGCGTGGTCCGGCGAGGACGCGGCGGCCGGCCTCGACACGATCCTCAATTCGACCCCCGATCTCAAGGCGATCTACATGCATGCGGGCGGCGTCTTCCTCGCGCCGACTTTGCAGACCTTGAAGCGCAAAGGCATGCTTCATCCGGCCGGCGAAAACGGCCACATCATCATCGTGAGCAACGATGGAATTCCGCAGGAGTTCGACGCGATCCGCAAGGGCGAGGCCGACGCCACCGTTTCCCAGCCGGCCGACCTCTATGCGAAATACGGCATCATGTATCTGAAGGACGCGATCGAAGGAAAAACGTTCAAGGCCGGGCCGACCGACCATGACAGCAACATTGTCGAGGTGGCGCCGGGGGTCCTCGAGGACCAGCTTTCGGCCCCGCTGGTGACGAAGGAGAATGTCGACGACAAGGCGTTCTGGGGCAACGCCAAATAGCCTGAAGGTCTCGGATGGCCGAGACGCCGCCCGATGCGCCGATCGCGGAAGCGATCGGCGTCTCGAAGCGCTATGGCGCGACGGTCGCGCTGAGCGACGCGCGCTTACGCGTATTGCCCGGCGAGTCGCATGCGCTCGTCGGGCGCAACGGCGCCGGCAAGTCGACGCTCGTTGGAATCCTGACAGGTCTTCGCGAGCCGGACAGCGGCGAGGTTCGCTTCCATGGGCGCCCGGCGCCGCCCGTCGCCGATCGCGAAGGGTGGCGCCAGCGAGTTGCTTGCGTCTACCAGCATTCGACCATCATCCCCGACCTGACGGTCGCCGAGAATCTGTTCATCAACCGGCAGCCGCTTCAGCGCGGTTTCATCAATTGGAACACGCTTTGGCGCGACGCCCGAGACCTGCTCGATCGCTGGAACGTCTCGGTGTCGGAACGCTCGCGCGCGGGCGATCTCAAGGTCGAAGCTCGGCAACTCGTCGAGATCGCGCGTGCGCTTTCCTATGGCGCGCGGTTCATCATTCTCGACGAGCCGACCGCCCAACTGGACGGCGAGGAGATCAAGCGTCTGTTCGCGCAGATGCGCCGGCTGCAGGCGCAGGGCGTGACGTTCCTTTTCATCTCCCACCACCTCCAGGAGGTCTACGAGGTCTGTCAGACCGTGACGGTGCTTCGCGACGCAAGGCACATCCTGACCGCGCCAGCGGCGACCTTGCCCAAGGATGCGCTCATCGAGGCGATGACCGGCGAGCAGGTCAGCTTCAGTTTCGCCGACGCCGCCAACCGGGCGGCGGCCACCGAGGGCGCCGTCGCGCTCGAAGTCAACGCCCTCGGCGGTGACGATTTCACGGATGTGAGCTTCTCCGTTCGCGCGGGCGAGATCATCGGACTGTGCGGCGCGACCAGCAGCGGGCGCCTCGGGGTGGCCGAGGCTGTGGCGGGCTTGGAGCCCTACGCGTCGGGGACGATCCGCATCAACGGCGCCCCTTTGCGCGCGGGCGACGTTCCCTCCGCGCTTGCGCTCGGCGTCGGCTGCGTGCCGAAAAGCCGGCATCGGCAGGGCCTCGTTCTCACCCAATCGATCGCCGACAATGTCACGATGCCCATCGCGCGGGCGCTTGGACCGCTCGGTTTCATTGCGCCAGCGCGCCGCGCCGCCGCGGCGAACGACGCGATCGATACGCTTGGCGTCGTCACACAAGGGCCGGATCAGCTCGTTTCCGACCTCTCCGGGGGCAACCAGCAGAAGGTGGTGATGGGGCGGGCGCTCGCGAGCCGCCCGTCCGTTCTCGTCCTTATCGATCCGACAGCGGGCGTCGATGTGAAATCGAAGGAAGCGCTGTTGCGCGCGGTCGAAAACACGCGCCGCGAAGGACGAGCGATCCTGGTGGCGAGCGGCGAGCTCGAGGACTTGCGGGTCTGCGATCGGGTGCTGGTGATGCGGCACGGCAGGATCGTCGGCGAGCATGAGGCGGGCTGGAGCGACAACGAGCTCGTCGCGTCGGTCGAGGGGATTTGAGACGTGAACCAGAGTTCGGCTCCTGCGCCTGTCGCCCAGCGAAGCGCCCTCGCGCCGCGGAGCAGCGCGATCGCCCTTGCCCAACTCCGCGACCTGGCGCTGCTTCCGGCGCTGGTGGTGCTGATCATCATCGGCTCCATCATCAGCCCGGTGTTCCTCACCTCCGGGAACATCAACACGATCCTGACCTCCTCGGCGGCTCTGGCGCTCGTCGTCTTGGCGGAATCGCTGGTCATCATCACCGGCAAGTTCGACCTGTCGCTCGAGTTCGATCTACGGCATCGCGCCTGCGATCGGCGCCATGGTGGTCCTGCCGGCCGAGGGTTTCGGCTTCGGCTTCGAATGGCCGACGGCGATCGGCATTCTCACGGTGTTGGTCATCGGCGGTCTTGTCGGCTTCATCAACGGCTTCATGGTGGTGAAGCTGAGGCTCAGCGCCTTCATCGTCACGCTCGCGATGCTGATCATCCTGCGCGGCATGTTGGTCGGCGCGACGCACGGACGAACCTTGTTTGACCTGCCCGGCGCCTTTTATGGCCTTATGGTCATCACTTTCCTTGGCTTGCCGCTTGCGGTGTGGCTCGCGGCTCTGGCTTTCGCGATCGCAGGCGTCCTGTTGCGCTACCATCGGCTGGGCCGCGCCCTCTACGCCATCGGCGGCAATCCGGAAGCCGCCCGCGCCGCCGGCATTCGCGTCGAACGCATCACCTGGGGCGTCTACGTGCTGGCCGGGGTTCTCGCTGCATTGGGCGGCCTCGCCATCACCGGCTACGTCGGGGCGATCAGCGCCAATCAGGGCAATGGTCTGATCTTCACCGTTTTCGCCGCGGCGGTGATCGGCGGCATTTCGCTGGACGGCGGCAAGGGGACGATGTTCGGCGCGCTGACCGGCGTCTTGCTGCTCGGCGTGGTCGGCAACCTCTTGACGCTTGCGCAAGTGCCGTCGTTCTGGATCCAGGCGATCTATGGCGCGATCATACTCGGATCTTTGATGGTCGCCCGCTTCGCGGGAGGCCAGTCGCAGGAATAGGGGCAAGCGCGTAACGTTTCTTTTACCAATTGCTTAAGGTTTGTGTCTCCCGAAGGACCCTTCGCGCTGCCCCAACGTTGCTCGTTTTCGGCAAGTCGCTGGGCAATGGGTCTTCTGCAGCCTGACCGCTCCCGAAGCCTGTAAGCCTGAGGGTTTTGACGCGAGAGGCTCTCTGCTTCAAAGTCGATGCCCGTAACCCTTGGTCAGTCAGGGAAAAGGCCGTTCGAGTTGACTGGCAAGCGTTTCGCGAAACAACGTGATCGTCCTGGCATACATGTTGTTGTCGCGCTGATTGCCGGCGCAATCGTCGTCGGCGATTGGACGGTCGCTCGGGCTTTTGATTTCTTCGGGCTTTTTGGCTCGGACGATACGCCGCCGGCGGTTTCGCAAACGGCCATTTCCTACAGCTTCGCGGTCGAAATTGTCGGGGACGATGGCGCGCTCAAGAACGCGGTGAAGGACGCTTCGTCGCTTTACCGGCTGCGCAAGGACGCTCCTCCCGACGGCGAAGCGCTTGCGCGACGCGCCCAGAGCGATTTCGCCCCGGTCATCGATGCGCTGTGGGGCGCGGGCTACTACAACGCCACGGTGACGATCTCGGTCGATCGCGCGGGCTTGGCCATTGGCTCGACCGACATCGCAGCCTTCGCCCGCGCCGCCGAGACCTATCGCAATCGCGCGCCAGCGCCGGTCGTCATCAAGGTCGACCCGGGGCCCATGTTCAAGCTCCGTTCGGTGCGGATTCTCGACGCGCTCGGCGTCGAGTTCCCGGAAGACGAACTGCCCCCGCGCGTCGTCGGCCTCAAGCCGGGCGATCCGGCGGCGGCGAGCGAGATCCGCGCCGCACAAGCCCGCATCATCGACTATTTCCGTAAAGAGGGGCGCCCGCTCGCCAAGATCCAGTCCGTCGCGCCGGTCGTCGACCACGCGCAAGACATCATGGACGTGACGATCAGCGTCGCGCCGGGCCCGATCGCGCCGTTCGGCGAGGCGACGATCCAGGGGCCGCAGACTTTCGATCCCGCGATCGTTCGCTCGTTCCTCTACATTCAACCGGGAGACCCCTACTCGCCGGCGGCGATCGCCGACGCGAGGAACAGCATCCGTCAGATCCCGGCGGTCGGCGGCGTGCGCATCACCGAAGGGACGACGCTCGACGCCTACGGCCAGCTCCCCTATCAGATCGATGTCGAGGATCGTCTGCCCTACGCCGTCGGCGCATCGGTGAAATATTCGACGACGAATGGTCCGGAGGGCCAGGTCTATTGGGAAGACCGCAACGTGTTCGGCGGCGCCGAGCGCCTGCGCCTGCAGGCCTCTGTCTTCTATGCGCCGCCTTGGTACATCGCCTCGCAAAGCCTCACGCACTTCTCGTCCAACGACATCGGCGGGCGCGTATCCGCGAGCTTTCTTAAGCCGGCTCTAGGGGGCACGACCAACGATCTCCTGATCGACGCGCTTGCAGAGAAGATGAGCACGAGCGGCGCCGGGTTCGTCGGCTATCAGGCCGAGGACGCGGACCTGACGGCCTCGCTTCGCCACCGCTTCAACCAGAACTTCTGGGTCCAGGCGGGCCTTGAAGCGCAAAAAGGCCACGCCACGGACGCGTTGGGCACGGTCAACTACCAGCTCATCGGCGTCCCCGTGTCCGCCAATTTTGACACGACGGACAGCAAGCTCGACCCGACGCGCGGCGTGCGGGTCAACGTCGCCGCCGCCAGCTTTGGTCAATTCCTGGGCTCGAGCCTCGATCTCGTGCAGGCGAGGGCGCGCGCCTCCGCCTATTATTCGCTCGACGCCGACTCGCGCTACGTGTTGGCCGGCCGGGTCACGGCGGGCGCGATGGGCGGGCCGCAGCTCGGCGACATCCCCGCCAACTGGCGCTTTTACGCGGGCGGCGGCGGCTCGGTGCGCGGCTACGCCTATAACGAACTTGGACCGACCGTGTGGTGGGGGGCGGTCGTCGGGGGCAAGAGCCTGTTCGAGGCGTCGGCCGAATTGCGCGTCAAGGTGACAGACACGATCGGCGTCGTCCCGTTCTTCGATGTCGGAAACGCGTTCTCATCGAACTTCCCCAACTTCAACGAGCCTCTGTTCGCGGCGGCCGGTCTCGGGTTGCGGTACTATACGTCCGTCGGCCCCATCCGCCTTGACGTCGCCTTTCCCCTCGAGCGACGCGCCGGCAACGGCCCGGTCGCCATCTATGTCAGCATCGGGCAGTCCTTCTGATGGCGCAGCATGACTCCCACGCCCTTGTCCTGAGGCGCCGCGTAGCGGCCTCGAAGGACGCTCGAGGAGGCGCAAACGAGGCTGCACTGGATTATCCTTCGAGACGCCGCGCTTCGCGCGGCTCCTCAGAATGAGGTCCGTAGAGTTTGGTGCCATTCTGAAGGCCGCACCCTTGGGTGTTATGGCGCAGCTCCTGTTGCGGATGAAGACTTTTGTGTTGATCGCCTTCCTCGCCCTCTGCGGAAACGCCCATGCGGCGGAAGAGGACAAGGGCGTGCTCGCCAACCTGATCTCGCGGGCTTTGTCGTCGCCGTCGATGAGCGTCTCCATCGGCGCGGTGGATGGGGTGCTGTCCTCCGACGCGTCGATCAGCGACATCGTTCTGTCCGACCGCCAAGGCCCTTGGCTCAAGGTCGACAAGGTTCGCCTCATCTGGAACAGACTCGCTCTATTCAGCCGGCGGCTCGAGGTCGATCAGCTCACGATAGGGCATATGCAGTTTCTGCGGCGCCCGCTTCCGTCTGAAACGCCGCCTCCCGACAACGGAGGGCCTCAGTCGATCCTGCCGGAACTGCCGCTCAAGGTGATCGTCAAGCAGTTCGGCGTCCAGGAACTATCGCTTGGAGAGCCGGTGGTGGGCGTCGCGGCGCGCCTCGGCATTTCCGGCAAGGCGACGCTTGGACCGCCTTCCGAAGGCCTCGATCTCACGCTGACCGCGCAGCGACTCGACGCGCCGGGCGATTTCAAAGCTCAGCTCGCCTACATTCCCGCCACTGACCGTCTCACGCTCAACGTGAACTCCGCCGAGCCGGCCGGCGGCATTTTCGCCCATCTCGCCAACCTTCCTGGCTTGCCGCCGGTCAAGCTCGCCTTCAATGGCGCGGGCGCGCTCGACAATTTCACGGCGAAGCTCGACTTCAACGCAGGCGCGAACGTGTGGGCGAACGGCCAGGTGATCGTTGCGCGGCAGGGCGCGGGGCGGCGTCTGACGCTCGATCTCGACTCGCGTCTCGAAGGCCTTGCGCCCGGGGTCGTGCAGCCGGTCTTCGCCGGCCAGACAACGCTCAAGGGCGACGTCCAGTTCAACGACGACTCGAGCATTGCTCTCCCGGGCGGCCTGCATCTCGTGTCGGCCGCCGCGCGGCTCGACTTTGAAGGCGGCAGGTCCGCGGGCGGCCTTCTCGATCTCAAGGTTCACGCGGGCGCAATTCCCGGCTCCACGACGGTCGGGAAATTGGACCTCAACGCATCGATCAATGGACCGCTCGCGAGCCCGACGATCGATGGGGCCTTCGACGCCGGGCAGATCCGTGTCGAGCCAGGATCAGTCGAGCGGGTAATGGCCAGTTTTCACGCAAGTCCCAATGGTCCGCTGACGGACGAAAAGACACGGATCGCCTTCGAGGGCGACGCCCGGGTGAGCGGCCTAGCGCTTGCCGATCCCGCCTTCAGCCGAAGCGGTCGGCCGGGATCTGACGCTCAAAATGCGCGGCTCGGCTTCGTCCAACGGCGAAGCGACGTTCGACGTTCTCGATCTTTCGGCGCCCAATTTCGACGCGCAATATTCCGGCCTGCTCTCGCCCAGCAAGATCCGCGGCAAGGCGAATATCGTCGTCCGCGACTTGAGCCGCTTCGCACTCCTCGCTGGCGGAACTCTCAAAGGCGAGGCGCGCATCGCCGCCGATCTGGACGGGGCGCCACGTTACGGCGCCTTGAGCGCAACCGTCGACGCGCATGCGACGAAACTTGCGACCAACTTTCCCATGTTTGACCGGGCGACCGGTGGAACGCTGGCGTTGACCGGCGCAGCGCGGCTTGCGCCCGGCGGCGGGTTCGCTTTCTCGGATCTCCTGGCGAGCGGACAACACGCGTCGGCGCAGCTCAATGGCGAATATGGGCGCGACAAGGTGGATCTCGGCGCGCGCATCGAGATCCCTGAGACCCAAGTCCTCGATCCGCGCGTGAGCGGCAAGGCGCAGATCGCCGCCGCTCTCACCGGGACGCCATCCGATCTGACCGCCGCGTTCAAGGCCAATCTGGGCGAAGGGAGGCTGCTCGACCGCAAGACGACGGGCATCGCCCTTGAAGCGCTCGCCAATCACGTGACCGGCCTCATCGACGCGAACGCTTCCCTTTCCGGCGATGTCGATGGTCATGCTCTCGAAGGCTCGATGCATGTGGCCAAACATGCCGATGGCGGCTGGGCCGTCGACAATCTTGGCCTCAGCCTCGCGTCCGCGCGGCTCGCAGGCGCGCTCGCCATTGGCGCCGATAGCCTGGCGACTGGCGACTTGAGCTTCAGCGCGACAAATCTCGACGATCTGTCGCCGCTCATTCTCACGAAACTGACCGGCGCGCTTCAGGCGAAGGCGAACGCCTCGGTCGCCGACGGCAAGCAAGCGCTCGCGGTCACCGCGAACAGTGACCGGCTGACCATCGACGCGAATAGGCTCGAGGGGTTCAAAGTCGATTTCAAAGTTGCCGACCTGTGGGGCGCCAAGATCATTTCGGGCTTCGCCCAACTGGCTCGAGCGGAAGTCGGCGGTCAGTCGATCACCGGCGTCAAGCTCACGGCGACCGGGAGCGCCTCGGCCAGCGATCTCGACTTGAGCGGTAACGCCCGCGGCCTCGCGATCAATGCGCGTGGGCGGCTATTCGGCGGGCCGCCGACGCGCCTTGAGCTCGCGAGCTTCACCGCTCAGGGCGGCGGCCAGCGCATCACGCTCGCAGGTCCCGCGACATTGACCTATGGCGCGAACGGCATCGACATCAAGGATCTCGCGTTCCGGGTCGGCGCTGGCCGGCTGTCGCTCTCCGGCCATAGCGGATCGACACTGGCTCTCAAGGCAAATGCAGCGGGCCTGCCGCTTGCGGCGGCGGATTTGTTTTCGCCCGGCCTCGGCCTGTCGGGCGTCGCCGACGGCGAGGCGACGATCGGGGGAACGCCAGGCAATCCGACCGGCGAATGGCGGGTCCGTCTGCAGCGCGTGAGCGCGCCGCAAATGCGCAACCTCGGTTTGCCTGCGCTTGGCGTCGTCGGCTCCGGGCGGCTAGCGGGAGGCCGAACGTCGCTTGATGTCGCAATCAATGCCGGGACCGGCAACACGGTGCGCCTGACCGGGTCCGCTCCCCTCGAGCCCGATGGCCCGCTGGACGTAAAGGTCGACGGCGCCCTCAACGCCCGTCTCGCCAATTCCATGCTTTCCGTCTCCGGCCGTCGCGCGGCTGGCTCGCTGGCGATCGCGTTTCAGGTTCGCGGAACGATGACCAAGCCGCAGGCGCAGGGAACGGTGCGGCTGAGCGGCGGCGAATTGAGGGACGATCAGACTGGATTCAAGTTGACCGGAGTGACTGGGACATTCGTCGCCAACGGCGACACGATTCGAATCGATCATTTCGCAGGGACGACGCCGAACGGCGGTTCGATCAGCGCTTCCGGCGAAGCCAGGCTTGATCCGGCGGCCGGCTTTCCCGGCTCCATTCGCCTGACCGGACAACACGCCCAGCTCGTCGCCAACGACATTCTCTCCGCGACCGCCGACATGGCGCTCGACATCTCGGGACCTCTTACTCGGAAGCCGAGGGTGGATGGGCGCATTACGATCGTCGGAATGGATATCTCCGTGCCCGAACGCTTCAACAGCGTCGCGGCGCCCATTCCCGGCACGAAGCATCTGAACCCAACCGCGACAGCGCGGGCGAGGCTCGCGCTCATGGCCAAGGGACATGGCGCGCATGCGCCACTGTTCGACGCCACGCTTGCGCTCACGATCTCCGCGGCCAACCGCATTTTCGTGCGGGGGCGCGGCATGTATGCGGAATTGGGCGGCGACTTGCACGTCGCCGGGTCCGCCCGCGATCCGCAGGTGACGGGGGGCTTCAATCTGCTGCGCGGCTCGCTCACGCTCCTGAGCTCGCGTCTCACCTTTACCCGCGGAGACGTCCGGTTCCACGGCGACGTCATGCCCGACCTCGACCTCGTCGCCGAGACGAGCACGACCGGCGTCACCGCCCGCATCAGCGTGACTGGCCCTGCAGTGAAGCCTGCATTTCAGATCAGCTCCAACCCCAGTCTGCCGGAGGATGAGATCCTCTCCCGAATCCTGTTTCAGAGGTCGTCGGGCAGCTTGTCGGCTTTTCAGGCGATCGAGTTGGCGAACGCAGTCGGAACTCTTTCCGGCCAAGCCGATGCGTTCGAGCCCATCCGAAAATCGCTTGGCGTCGACAGCCTGGACATCAGCTCGAGCGCCACGGGCGGGGCGCTGGTCAGCGCAACGCGCGCGATCAACGACCGGGTGAGCGTCGGGGTCACCACCGGAGCGAGGCCTCAGGACAACGGGGTCAACTTGAATTACGACGTCACCCGTCACGTGAGGCTCCAGGCGGGCGTCGACGCCAGCGGCGGGTCGAGCGCCGGCGTCGGCCTCGATTGGGAGTACAAGTAGAGTTGGTCGCGGGTCCGAATCGCGGCTACGAGGACGACGCAAGGACCTGAGCGAAACCTTGCCTCCACGAGCCATGAGCGGGCCGCCATCCAAGCTCTCGCCGAGCCTTCGCGTTCGATCCCGCGCGCACTTCCGTCATCAGCGTCACCATGTGCTCTCCGACCAGGAGGCGAGCAAGCCAACAGGGAATGTGACGTGGCGGCTTGGCGCCGATCATTTCCGCCAGAGCCGGAAGCCAGTCGCGCACCGGAGCGGGGTCGTCATCGACGATATTGTAAATCCCCGGCGCGCCGTTCTCGATGGCGCACAACGTCGCCTGGGCCGCATCGTCAAGATGCAGGAATGACCACCAACCCCCGCCATCCCCGATGACGGGAAAAAGTCTCCGCCGCAACTGGGCCAGGGCCGGCCCGTCGAACATTCCGGATCCTGGGCCGTAGAACGAGCCGTAGCGCAGGACAACGCCTTCCAAATCAGGCGCTTCCCCGACGGCGCTTTCGAGATGGCGGATGGCTTGAAGCGTGCGTTGGAATTCGCGCGGCGGCGTCGAATCCAGAGGGTCGTCCTCGGTCTTGACCGAACCCCCGACGCGGGCGAAGGGCCACCCACAATAGCTCTGAGCCACGACCCTTCTCGCGCCGCTTTGGCGCGCGGCTGCGAGGAGATAATCGAGACCTTCGGTGCGAAGTCGGTTGGTTTGGGCGAATGCACGCTCAAAATGGCGCAGGTCGCTCGCGTTGCCGAGCGCCGTCATCTCGTGAACCACGACTTCCGGCCGGGCGCTCAAGACGGCGTCGCGCAGCGCCGCTTCGTCGAGAGCGTCCACAACGATCGGGTTTGCTCCCGCGCGCCTCAAGGCGTCCGCTTTAGGCGGCGAGCGGGTGATCCCGGTCACCTCGTGACCCGCCGCGGCAAGCCGTGGAATCAATCGGATTCCAACGGCTCCGCTTGCGCCTGCGACCAAGACGCGCATGGCAGTCTCTCCTCATAGAGCCGAAAGCAACGCCGGGACCCG
The DNA here is from genome assembly GCA_963820095.1 of uncultured Alphaproteobacteria bacterium. Taxonomy (GTDB): domain Bacteria; phylum Pseudomonadota; class Alphaproteobacteria; order Rhizobiales; family Beijerinckiaceae; genus Roseiarcus. Next base: position 16,414 of record CAWFZA010000012.1, on the reverse strand, counting down.
GGCGCTGTTCCCTGTTCAAACTTGCGCCGCGCCGCCGCGGCGCTAAATATGAGCGCGAAGCGTGCCGGCGGCTTCCTAGAGAATCCAATATGTTGCAATCCCTTCTGGCCGAGGCTCGGCCGCTGCTGGCGGACGGAGCGACCGGCACAAACCTCTTCGCCATGGGCTTGACGTCCGGCGACTCGCCCGAGCTCTGGAACGCCGAGCATCCCGATCGCGTCGAAAGCCTGCATCAGGCTTTCGCCGACGCGGGTTCCGACATCATCTTGACCAACAGTTTCGGGGCCAACCGCCGACGCTTGATGCTGCACAAGCTCGAGGGACGCACCCGCGAGCTCAATCGTCTCGCCGCCGAGATCGCGCGCAAGGTCGCCGACAAGGCCGGGCGGCGCGTCGTGGTCGCCGGATCGATCGGACCGACCGGAGACCTCCTGGCTCCTCTGGGACCGTTGAGCGAGGACGAGGCGGTCGACGTTTTCGTCGAACAGATCGAGGGCCTGCGCGAGGGCGGCGCCGATGTCGCCTGGATCGAGACCATGTCGGCGCCGGAAGAAATGCGGGCGGCGGCGGTCGCCGCGAGCAAGTGCGGCATGCCGTACACGGTCACCGCGAGCTTCGACACCGCCGGCCGCACCATGATGGGCGTGGCGCCGGCCGCGTTCAGCGAGCTTGTCGAAGCTTTCGACCCGGCCCCTCTTGCCTTCGGCGCGAATTGCGGCGTCGGCGCCTCCGATCTCCTGGCTGCGATCCTGGGCATGAAATCGGGCGCCGCGTTGATCGCCAAGGCCAACGCCGGCGTGCCGCAATGGCATGGGGCGGAAATCCACTATTCCGGCACGCCCGAGCTCATGGAGAAATACGCCGCGCTGGCCGTGGACTGCGGAGCGCGGATCATCGGCGGTTGCTGCGGCAACACCCCGGCCCACGTCGCGGCGATGCGCCGCAGCCTCGACGCCCACCCTGCTGGCGCGCGCCCGGACGTGGAGGCGATCGTCGCGGCGCTGGGTCCCCTCCTCGCGCCGCCAGCGGCGGAGAGCAGCGCCGGTCGGCCGCGGCGGCGGGAGCGGACGTGAACGCCAAGGCGAAGCGGCGCGCCTGGAGTCATGCAGCCGAGGCCGATCCGGCCGAGCGGGAAGAGACGCCGCTCGACGCCGCGCGCCCGCCGCTGGTCGCGCCTGAAGGTCTGCTGGTTTTCGACGTCGAGACAGAGAACGCTGGCGAGCGGCTCGACCGCTTCTTGGGCCAGGCGGCCGCCGCGCGAAGCCTCGCTCTCTCGCGCACCCGGCTCAAGGGGCTGATCGAGGCGGGCGAGGTGAAGGTCGACGAACGCATCGCGCGCGATCCTTCGACGCGGCTGACGGCCGGAGCGCGCATCGCTTTCGAGACGCCGCCGCCGGAGGAATTGGCCCTCGTCGGCGAGGACATCCAGCTCGCTGTGATTTACGAGGACGCGCATCTGATCGTGATCGACAAGCCCGCGAGGCTCGTCGTCCACCCGGCGCCGGGCCATGCGGCTGGCACGCTGGTCAATGCGCTCATCCGCCACTGCGGAGCGAGCCTATCGGGCGTCGGCGGGGTCAAGCGGCCCGGAATCGTCCACCGGTTGGACAAGGACACATCTGGGCTTCTGGTCGTCGCCAAGACCGACGCGGCCCATCGGGGGCTGGCTGAACTCTTCGCCGACCACGGCCGCACCGGCTCCTTGAAGCGCGAATATCTGGCGCTCGTCTGGGGCGGCTTCGACGCCAGCGCGGGCAAAGTCATGGGTCCGATCGGACGCGATCCGCGCCATCGGGAGAAAATGGCGGTCGTCAGCGAAGGGCGCGGCCGCCACGCCACGACGCACTGGCGGCTCGAGGAGGGCCTCGGGCCGGCAAGCCTGGTCGCTTGCCAGCTCGAGACAGGCCGGACCCATCAGATTCGGGTCCATATGGCGTCCATCGGTCATCCCCTGTTAGGCGATTCGGTCTATGGATCAGGGTTCAAGACCAAGGCGACGCTCATCGGCGACCGCGCCGCCTCGGCCCTTGCCGCTCTCGGACGGCAGGCCCTCCACGCCTCCGTCCTGGGGTTCGAGCACCCCATCACAGGCGAGGCGGTTCGCTTCGAAACCCCGCCGCCGAAAGATTTTGCGAGGTTGCTCAAAGCATTACGATCTTTTCGGGCAGTCTGACGTTCGTTAACGGGCCGAAGCGACATTGAAACAATTTCATATTGGCAGCGAATAACTGTCTAGAGGCGGCCCTTTTTCGGCCACGCTTGCTAGACCACAATATCGTCTATCCGGCGATAGCGCCGGCGGACGTGGGCCAAGACCGCGCTCCAACTAGAGGACAACATGGCTGCGTCGCTACCCATCATCGCGGGCGAATTGGGACTGTCCCGCTACCTGCAGGAGATCAAGCGGTTCCCAATGCTGGAGCCGCAGGAGGAATACATGCTCGCCAAGCGCTGGCGGGAACATGGGGATCGCGAGGCGGCGCACAAGCTCGTCACCTCGCATTTGCGGCTCGTGGCCAAGATCGCCATGGGCTATCGCGGCTATGGCCTGCCGATCGGCGAAGTGATCTCCGAGGGCAATGTCGGCCTCATGCAGGCCGTGAAGCGCTTCGAGCCGGACAAGGGCTTCAAGCTCGCGACCTACGCGATGTGGTGGATTCGCGCCTCGATTCAAGAATACATCCTGCGCTCGTGGTCGCTGGTGAAAATGGGCACCACCGCCAGCCAGAAGAAGCTGTTCTTCAATCTGCGCAAGGCCAAGAGCCGGATTTCCGCGCTCGATGAGGGCGATCTGCGGGACGACCAGGTCGAAATCGATCTCGAAGCGCCTCGGCGTCGGCAAGCAGGACGTGATCGACATGAACCGCCGCCTCGGCGGCGACGCCTCCCTCAATGCGCCCTTGCGCGAAGGCGGCGAGGGCGAATGGCAGGACTGGCTGGTCGACGACAGCGCGGATCAGGAGACGCTGCTCGCCGACCGCGAGGAATCCGACGCCCGGCTGGGCGCGCTCCGCTCCGCGCTCGGCGTCTTGAATCCCCGGGAGAGGCGGATCTTCGAGGCGCGCCGGTTGGCTGACGACCCGATCACGCTCGAGGAGCTATCCACTGAATTCGGCGTTTCGCGCGAGCGCGTGCGGCAAATCGAGGTGCGCGCTTTCGAGAAGGTGCAGCAGGCGGTGAAGGCCGGCGTCGCCAAGATTTAAGCGCCGAAGAACCGCCCGGCGGCGGCGCTGCCGGCGCGGTAAGGCCACGCTCGCGTCCGCCCGGCGGCCGCTTTTCGCGAGGAATTGTCGCGCGGCGTGGAAGAATTTGAAATAGGCTGGGCGTAGAGACGGGAATTGTCCTCGCTGAACCCAACAGGCCGCCCAATGCCCCCTATCCGATTTCGCCCAGGCCGATCGCGCCTTCGCCTTGCGCCTTTATGGCTGGCTGCGGCGCTTTGCGCGTCTCCGGCGCTTGCCGCCGACAAGCCGGCCACGCCCGAGGGCGCGGACGCGCTCAAAGCCTTGATCGCCAAGTTTTTCCCGGCGGCTCAGGCCGGCGCGGCTCCGGTTGTGACGGTGACGCCGGAGAGTTCCCACTATCTCGTCTCCGCCGATCTCAGCGCGCTCAATGCGCTCCTCGCAGAAACAGGCTTCTCCTATGATCCGGCGGTCATCGCCTATCAGGCGGTCGAGCAGGACGACGGCAATTGGCGGGTCTCGATCAACTCGCTTCCCCGTATCGGCTTTCATTCCAAGGACGCGAGCGGCAGCCTCGAACTCGCCAATCTTCGCTCGACCGCGCTGATCAGTCCGGCCATCGCCTGGATTCTGTCCGGTTCGGGAAGCACCGACAAAGGCTCGTTTCAGATTCAGAACCCGAGGATCACCCACTCGATCGATTTCGGACCGGCTCAAGAGACGATCGCGACCGATGTGGGCGCCGACGGCTCGGTGTCGACGCAGGTGAAGGAGGAGATCGCCGAGCTGAGCCTCAAGGCGGTCGGCGCCGGCGAAAACAATTCCCCGATCAACTTCAGCGGCAGGGTGGAAAAGGCGCTGGTCAATCTTGGCGTCGGCGGCTTCAAGAGCCGCAAGGCGTTCGATCTTTGGGGCCTTGTCGCCGCTCATCCGGCGCGCGCCGATCTCGCCAGTCATGAGGCGGAGCTCAAGGGCCTGCTCAAGGAGCTGGCGGCGCCCGGCCTCAAGGTCGACGAGGGGATCGAAGCGCAGAAGACCGTCATCACCGCTTCGCTCGGCGCGATTGCCCTGGCGGATGTCAAATACCAGCTTGGCGTTGCCAATTCCGGACCGCAGAGTTCGATCAACTTCAGCCTTTCGGCCGAAGGACTGAGCCTGCCGGTCGGTCTCCTTCCCGCGAACGCCGGCGCCCTGACGCCGTCCAAGATCGACGTCGCGGCGACGCTCAAGGGCATCGACATCGCCGCAGCGGCCAACGAGTGGATCTCCGATCTGAGCCTTGCGGGCGATGGACCCGTGCTCAGCGATGACAACGCCGAGAAGGTCGAGGCCGCCTTCTTGAGCACCGGCCCGGTCCAGATCGAGTTCGCGCCCTCGCATGTGATCGCGCCCGCGGTCGACGCGGAGTTCGCCGGCGCCGTCCGTCTCGACCACAACAAGCCGACCGCCGCAATCACGATCCGCGCGCGGGGTTTCGACAAGACCATGGCGGCGGTCAAGGACTTGGGGCCGGAGATCTCGGCCAAGGCCATGCCCGGCCTCGCGCTCGCCAAGGGCCTGGCCAAGAGCGAGAGCGACGGGAGTCTCAGCTGGCTCGTGGAGCTCGACGCCGAGCGGTCGATCAAGGTCAACGGCATCCCCTTCGGCAAGGCGCCGAACTGAGGGCCTCGGTACGGCGCCCGCGAGAAACCTCGGCCGCAACCCCCCGCGCGAGTTCCGCGAGAAGCAAACGCCAATAAAAACCGAGTAAAGGCTAGCAAGCGCCAGTCGGGCCGCCGCCTTATTAAACCGACCGGTTGACATTCTGAATATGCCGGCGTAAATTCAACCACATGGTTGAATTTGAGTCCGCCGAACTCGGTCCCGTCTTTCATGCGCTGAGCAATTCCACCCGCCGGCGGATGCTTCTCGAACTCGCCTCCGGCGAGCGGACGGTCGGCCAGCTTGCCGAGCCCTTTGCGATGTCGCTCGCGGCGGCTTCGAAGCACATCAAGGTGCTCGAAGGCGCCGGACTGATCCACCGCGAGGTGCGAGGGCGCGCCCATCTCTGCAGCCTCGATCCGCGACCGCTCGAGAGCGCCTACGAATGGCTGAGCTTCTACGAGCGCTTCTGGACCGCGCGCCTCGACATCCTCGATCGGCTCCTCCGGGAAGAGGACCAGCAAAAGTCAGTAACCCCCAAACCAGGAGACGAGAAATGAACGACCGCGTGAAAGTCGACGCCTATGGCGCGCTCAGCGAGCCGGCCACGCTGACCATCCAGCGCATGTTGCCGGGACCGATCGAGCGCGTCTGGGCCTATCTCACCGAGAGCGACCTGCGCCGGCAGTGGCTGGCGTCAGGCGAGATGGAGATGAAGGTCGGCGCGCCATTTGAGCTCGTCTGGCGAAACAGTGAACTCACCAATCCGCCGGGCAAGCGACCGGAAGGCTTCGGCGAGGAACACCGAATGCCGAGCCAGATCATCGAGCTCGATCCGCCTCGGAAGCTTTCGTTTGCGTGGCGAAACAGCGGCGACGTGACGTTCACGCTCGAGCCGAGAGGCGAGAAGGTGCTGTTGACGGTTGTCCATCGTCGTCTGCCCAACCGCGGCGAAACGCTCGGCGTCAGCGCCGGCTGGCACGCGCATCTCGATATGCTGGTCGCCCGTCTGAACGGCGAGGAGCTCACGGAGCCATTCTGGGACCACTGGATCAAGCTCAAGGCCGACTACGACCCGCGCATCCCGCGCTGACGGACGCGTCATCGCGATGAGGCCAAAGGCCGACGTGGCGATCCAGAGATGATGGGGCGTCGCGTTGCGCCCCCTGGATCGCTTCGCTTCGCTCGCGATGGCGGATCGGAATGACTCGAACCTAAAGCTGACCATGAGGGCAAAAATGCACAATCAAGTCGTTTCGCGCGATCAATGGCTGAACGCCCGGATCGCGCTGCTGACCCACGAAAAAGAACTGACCCGCCTCAGTGACGAAGTCGCCAGGCGCCGCCAGGAACTGCCGTGGGTCCGCGTCGACAAGACCTATCGGTTCGACACCGACGAGGGGGCGGCGACGCTCAAGGACCTTTTCGGCGGCCGCTCGCAGCTTCTCGTCTATCACTTCATGTTCGGGCCCGATTACAAGGCCGGCTGTCCGTCCTGCTCGATGATTGCGGACGGCTTCAATGGCTTCGCCACGCATCTCGCGAACCACGACGTCGCGCTTTGGGCCGTGTCGCGCGCGCCGCTCTTAAAACTGCGGGAGTACAAGCGGCGGATGGGATGGACCTTTCCTTGGGCGTCCTCGTTCGGCGACGACTTCAACTTCGATTTCAACGTCTCGATCACCGAGGCGCAGCAGAGCCAAGGCGGCGTTGAGTACAATTACCGGCGCGGCGACCATCCGCTGACCGCGGCGCAAGTCCCCGAGCCCGTCGCGCGCTTCGCCGCGACCTGCGGGACCGATGGGCGAACCTTCATGCGCGACCGGCCGGGCATGAGCGCCTTCGCGATTGCAGACGGCGCCGTCTGCCACACCTATTCGACCTATGCGCGCGGCCTCGACGGATTGTGGGGCGCCTATCAATGGCTCGATCGCGCGCCCAAGGGGCGCAATGAGAACGGCATATGGTGGCGCCGCCACGATGAATACGGGGCCGCGCTCCATCCATCCATTCAGCAAGCAGGAGGTTGAGACATGCACAATCCCCCGATCGTCTCGCAACAGGATTGGGCGGCCGCGCGCGAGCAACTCCTCGTGAAGGAGAAGTCCGCGATGCGCGCCCATGACGCGCTTGCCGCCGAACGCCGGCGGATGCCATGGATGGCCGTCGACAAGGCCTATGAGTTCCTCGGGCCGAACGGCAAGGCGAGCCTTCTCGACCTGTTCGAGGGCCGCCGTCAGCTGATCGTCTATCGGGCCTTCTTCGAGCCGGGCGTGTTCGGCTGGCCCGACCATGCCTGCCGCGGCTGCTCTTTGGGCGCCGATCAGGTGTCGAACCTCACGCATCTGAACGCCCGCGACACGACGCTGGCCTACGTCTCCCGCGCGCCGCAGGCCGACATCGAACGGCTCAAGAAGCGGATGGGCTGGCGGATGCCGTGGTACACCATCACCGACAGCTTCGACGCCGACTTCGGCGTCAGCGAATGGCACGGCCACAACGTCTTCTTCCGCGACGGCGACACAATCTACCGCACCTATTTCATCAACAACCGCGGCGACGAAGCGATGGGCACGGTGTGGAATTATCTCGACGTCACGCCGCTCGGACGCCAGGAGTCCTGGGAGGATTCGCCGGATGGCTATCCCCAGACGCCGCCCTACAAATGGTGGAACTGGCACGACAATTACGAAGCCGAGAAGGCGGTCGATCCGCAATGGGCGACCGTGTCGGACGCAGGCGAGGCGGCGTTCCGAAACAAGGAAGCGGGCGCGCAGCCATGAGCGCCATCTCGTTCAGCGGCGGGAACCGCGGCGCCGGCGGCGCCGCCTTCGCCCGCGCCGTGGCCGACTGGCTCGGCCTCGCGGCCGCTCCGACCTTCGCCACGATGGCGCTCATGACCGCGGCTCTTGGCGGCGGCGCCGGGCCGATCTGCTCGGCGCATGGCTCGCTCATGAGCGGAATGGTCCCGATGTATCTCGTGATGAGCGCCTTTCACGCGGCGCCGTGGCTGAGACTGATGGCGGGCCGGAGGAACTGACGCTCGTTCGTTGCGGCCAAGGCCGGCGGCGCGCAGCAACTGGCTCTCGTCGCGCCGCCGAATCCCCCAGGTCGATCCCTCTCGATCTCGATCACCAACTCTGTGCGGAGGACGCGAATTCCGCGCTCTCGTCCCACGAACATTTCGGCGCGATGCGCGCGCAAGATCGAGTTGGGGGGCGCGCTTGCCTTCAGGACGGGGCGCTCGAAAATGGCTCGCCGGACTTGAGTGCAGCGCTATCGAAGGTCGCGGTCGTCGCGCAGCCGGCCGAGACATTGATCTCCGCAAGAAAATAGTCGGCGAAGTCGGCCGGGCCCAGGCGGAATCGCGCGACCGCGCGCGAGGCCTCGTCGAGGCTTGCGATCACGAATTCCGGCGATTCCAGGATGACCGCAATGCGTGCGGCGGCGTCGGCGCGAGACAGCTTGTAAGAACGCGTGCAGCGTCCAAGCGAATTCGGCAAGAACGATCGCGTTTACGAAACAGCCGTTTGAGCCTTGAGAACGAACGAGCGCCCGCGCGCGATCGCGCTGAATGGGTTCGTCGTCATCGCCTAGGCGCAGCAGGACGTTCGTGTCCAGCCCGATCATCATGTCCCTCGGGACCGCTTATCTTTTTCAGTGACCGCTTCCGCAATCGCCTGCTCGATATCCTTCTGCGTGAGCGGCCTGCCGAGCGGTGGAAGTTTCAGCTCGTCGAGCCGCTCAAAGATGCTCCGCTTCCGTCGCGGCTCGATGCGGACAGATTTTCCGGTCGGTGGATCGAAGGCGATCTGGTCGCCGGGCTTGAGACCCCAGGCCTTGCGATGTTGCGCCGGCACGGTGATCTGCCCCTTGCTGGTGAGGGTCGCGAGAATCTTGTCGGCCACCATGGATCTCCTTACAACGTCGAATTACCTTACCTAGGGGACAGTAAGGTGACGGACAAGCCCCAGCGGGTCTCAGGCCTTCCCCAGGAGGCCACAGGCGTCGCTCCGACCGCGATCTCGCCGAGACGCCAGGATCGGCTCCCTCCAGGCTGCAAGGGAATCCAGTCTCGGCCGTAGCAAGCCCCGCCGGTTGGCCGGATCGCCATGCGCCTCGACGGGCGCAAGCGAATCCGTCAGTGTCGCTCTTTCATGACCAATTCCGCCCACCTCACGTCCGGCGTCCTGGCCGCCGTGCTAGGCGCGGCGGCCCTTCACGCGCTGTGGAACTCGCTCGTCAAGAGCGCGAGCGACAAGTTCCTCTCGTCGGCGGTCGTCGCGATCTGGTGCGGCGCGATCGCTTTCATGGCGGCTCTCGTCCTGCCGCGGCCGGCGGGCGCGGCCATGCCCTTCATCATCGCCTCGGCCGTCATCCACATCGTCTATTTTCTGCTGGTGGGGCGGCTCTATCGCAGCGCCGACCTCTCGGTCGCCTATCCGATGATGCGCGGGCTTGCGCCCTTGATCGCGGGCGTCATCGCGCTTGCGTCGCTGGGCGAAGCGCCGGGGCCGATCGCCAGCCTCGGAGTGGCCGCGCTCGTCGCGGGGGTGCTGGCGATGGGCGCGAGCGGCCTCGCGCATGGGCGAATCGATCGGTCGACGATCGTCGTCGCGCTCGCGAATTCGGCCGTCATCGCGGTCTATTCGGTGATCGACGGGGAGGGCGCGCGGATTTCGGGAGCGGGCGCGGCCTTCGCCTTCGCCTATAATTCATGGGCGGACGCGCTGACCGCGCTCGCCTATTTGCCCATCCTCCTCTGTCTTCGCGGGCGCGCCCTAGCCACCGGCTTCACGCAGGATTGGCGGCGCGGCTTGATCGGCGGCGCGGCCGCCTTTTTCGGCTATGCGATTGTCATCTGGGCGATGACCCGCGCCCCGATCGCCTCCGTCGCCGCGCTTCGCGAGACCTCGGTCGTGTTCGCAGGCGTCATCGGCGTCGTGGCGCTTGGCGAGCCGTTCCATGCGCACCGCGCGATCGCCGCGCTCGTCATTCTCGCCGGCATCATCCTTCTCAGGGTCGGCTGATGGGAGACCGCATCGCGGCTTCCCTCACCGGGCGCATTGCCGCTGAAGATTAACCTCGCCGCGCTCACAGACCGGGTCGAGCACCGGAGCATAAGGGTCGGCGACTCGGTAAAGCTCGTAAGCCTCGAGCGCTCCGCCGGGTTCGCGCCGCTGCAGGAGGCCGGCCGGCTCGACTTCGCGGAAACGCATCTTCATCAACAGGTCGAAATGGCCGCCCGGCTCGCCGAGCGCGAGCCCAGGCGTCGCGAACAGCGACTCGCTCGGCTGAGGCTCGAAGATCCAGCGCATCCGCTGCTCCGGCTGAACGACTGCGGTCGCCGGATCGCCGTAATAGGTCATCAGCGAAGTGAGCGCATAGCCTTGCGTCAGGACATAGGGCGCGTGCTCGGCGCGCGCCTTGGCGTCGAGATCGCGCGCCAGCTCGCGATAGCCCTCCAGGCGCGCGAGCGGACTGCCGGGCCCAAGCGGGATAGCGCTGGTGATCGTTTCGGCGAAGGTCAGCGCGGCGACGATAAAGCCGATCGGCGCCGCCCAATGAGCAGCCTTCGCGACCGCGGCGGCGAAGCCCGCGGCGCCGCTGAGGCGAATCTCCGCGATCCAGTCGGCGACAAGAAGCGCAACGGCCGGATAAAGCGGCGCGAGCCAGTTGCCCTGCACGCGGTCGTGGAGGGAATGCAGAAGGAAATAGACCGCCGCGGGCGCGATCGTGCAGGCCAGAATGCGCCGGGCTTCGTCGCGCGACCTGACAGGCGGGCGCGTGCGCCAAGGAATCGCGCAAACGGCGGGGACGAGCGCGGCGACCACCAGCGGATTCATGAGCCCGATCTGCGCGATCAGGAATTCGGCCAGATAGTACGGCGTGAATCCATGCGGCGGCGCGCGGCCGAGCTGCTTGGCGAAGGTCGCCCAGCCGTGTTCGGCGTTCCAGACGACGAACGGGGCGAAAATCACGAGCGCCGCCGCGAGGCCCGCATAGAGCGCCGGCGAGACAAGCCAGCGGCGCAGCGAGGGCGTCGCGACCAGGGCGACCCCGACGCCGACGCCGAAAAACGCGGCGGTGAACTTCGATTGCAGCGCCAGGCCAAGAGCCAAGCCCAGCGCGATGAGCCAGCGCTTCTCGCCGGTGCGCCAGAGCTCGACCAGGGCGGCAAGCCCAAGCGTCCAAAACACGACCACCGGCGCATCGGGCGCGACGAACACCGCCCCGATCGAGACGATCGGCATGGCGACCCACGTCAGCGCCGCAAGCGCCGCCTTCTCCGCCGAGCCGAACAGCCGCCAGGCGATGAAGGCGATCAAAGCGGGCATCGCGCCGACGACGAGGAGCGAAAGCGCCCGCACGCCGAGCTCCGAACCGCCGAACAGCGTCGTCGAGGCGCGGATGAGGAGAGCGACCATCGGTGGGTGGTCGAGATATCCGAAAGAAAGGGAACGCGACCAAAGCGTATAATAGGCTTCGTCGAACGTGAGCTCGAGCCGCCCCGCGGCCAGCGCCTGCATGGCCAAGAGCGCAACCGACGCCGCGCAGGCGTAAAGCCCGAGCCACACAGCGCGGCGCAAGCCCAACTCATTGCGCGCGGCGGCGACGATGGAATTGCCGCTCACGTCGTCGCCTTCGCCCTGATCGCCACCTTCAATCCGTCGCGGCCGTCCGTCGCACGCCGGCGCGCTCGCCGTCAATCGTCGACAGCCCTCGCGAGGCTCCCGCAGGAAATGGGAAATTGACCGAAGGTGTTGCGCGGGGCACACAGGCGCCTCGCTGTCGAGGTCGTATAAGCCCTCAATGGCGGCGCGGAATTGACAGCGGCGCGACCGGGCTTGTGGAGTTATGGCGATCACCGCGGAGAGGAGACGCTTGAGGGACGCCGATCGCGACGACGCGACGGACGCCTCGCGGTTTTTCTCGCGCATCGGCTATCTCGTGCTGGCGGTCGGCGCGCCGGTCGGGGTCGTGCTCCACCCGATTGGCCTCTACGTGATGTTCTCGATTGGCGTGGGCCTCGTCCTGATCGCTGCGGCCCTCGACGCGGAGCCTGGATTTCTGCAGCGCTTCGCGCGGCCCTTTTACATTCCGGCGTTTCTCGCCTTGCTGGCGGGACTGATTTGGGCGGCGGTGTCGGTTCTCTGGACGCCTTATCCGGTCGCGGCTGGCCAACATTTACTCAAGCTGGGTGTCTTGCTGGCCGCCACGATGTTGGCGGTCGCCGCGCCCCGCGAGAACGCCGCCGCGACCGATCTCTACCTGTTCCCAATCGGGGTGATGGTCGGAATCGGGGCTCTGGTCGCGCGCGCGCTCGCGGAGACGATGGCGGGAGCGCCGGACGATGGCCGGCTTGCAGCCGGAGCGGTCGCGATCGCGGTGCTCTTGTTTCCGGCGATCGGCGGACTTGCGGCGCGCGGACGCAACGGACTTGCGCGCCTCCTTTTGATCCTCGCCCTCTGCTTCGCCTACATTGCGAGCTACACGCCGCTCACGGTCGCGCTGTTCGCCGGCTATCTCGCGCTGTCGTTCTCGATCTCGGATTTGTCGCGCACCGCGCGTGAGCTCAGCTGGGGCGCGGCGGCGCTCATCCTGTTGTCGCCGCTCATCCCGGCCCTCGCTCCGACCGTCGCCGCCTGGATCTTCCACACGCGGCTCTCGTCCTTGCCGGCGCCCTACCCGTCGCTGTCGGTGGCGGCGGACATTTTTACTCACGATAAGCTGAGGCTCATCACCGGCCATGGATTTGCGACGGTCAGCCGCGGCGTCCAGGACCGGATCTTGCCGGCTCAAACTCCACGCGCGCTCGCGTTCACGGTCTGGTATGAGCTTGGAATCGTCGGCGCAGTCCTCGCGGCTTCAGGAGCCTGGCTCGCGTTCCGCTCCCTTATCCACGCGCCGCCGCGGCTCGCGCCCTATATGGCCGCGGCCTTCTCGGCCGTCGTGGCGCTTGCTTTCCTCAATGTCGACTTCGCCGATATGACGACCCTGACCTTGATCGCGGTCGCCGTCATTTCGACCGACGTGGCGGCGCGCAGCCAATATCGCACCAGCCGGCCGTCGGCAGCCAGGCTGGCGAATCTTTGAAGCGGTTCGCCGCGTCTTGTTACGCCCGCGCGCCTTAGCGCTTGCCGGCGAACGACATCGGCCCGTGGCCTATGCGCGGCCGCTTGTACTCGACCACGACAGCGCGGGTGCGGCCCGTGACCAGGCTCGCCCGGCCCCGGGTCTTCGCCGCCTGTTTGACCGCCAGCGCCTTCACTTCATCGACCGGCACGCCCATGAGCGAGGCGGCGATTTCCGCGCGCTGCCCTGGATCGTTGGCGAAACTCTCCGCCGCGATCAACGCCTCTTCGATTGTGGGAGTGTCGCGCCGCACCCGGCGGACCCCCCACTTCGTCTTCCAGGTGGCTGACATGGGCCCCTCTGAATCCTGACAGGCTCGTTGGAGCCGCCGTTATTAACAGATTTGTTGCACCGCAGCAATCGAATTCAAGTCTCAACTTTTCGTTATCCGCATCCGACTCGCAAATGGGATTGGATCGGGCATTGTCAATGGTAATCGCCACCAAGGCGACAGCCACGCAGCCGACATCCTGCTTGACAAAAGTTGCGTGGAGCAAAACACTTGACCAAACGGTCAGGAATGAACGGGTCCCAGGCTTTGGGGGTTTCGCCAATGACGATCGCCGCCGGCCCGCCGGGCGCATCGGACGTCCGCCCGGGACGCCTGGATGAAGAGACGTTGGAAGCCAACTTTGGCGATCTCCATCCGCTGCTGACGCCGCATGAGGCGCGAGTGGAGGCGGAGCGCTGCTATTTCTGCTTCGATCCTCCCTGCCAGCAGGCTTGCCCGACCTCGATCGACATTCCGCTGTTCATTCGCCAGATCGCCGCCGGCAACCGGTCAGGCGCGGCGACGACGATTTTTGATTCCAACATCATGGGCGGCATGTGCGCCCGGGTCTGCCCGACCGAAACGCTGTGCGAGGAAGCCTGCGTGCGCGAGACGGCGGAGATGAAGCCGGTGGTGATCGGCCGTTTGCAGCGCTACGCGACCGAACCCACGATCGCAACCGGGAAATCGCCCTATGCGCGCGGCGCGCCCACCGGCAAGCGGGTGGCGATCGTAGGCGCCGGGCCAGCCGGCTTGGCTTGCGCCCACGAACTCGCCCGCGCCGGAGTCGACAGCATCATCTTCGAGCCGCGCGAGAAAGCGGGCGGGCTCAACGAATATGGCATCGCCGCCTACAAGACCGTCGACGATTTCGCCGCGCGGGAAGTCGAGTTCATCCTCTCGATTGGCGGCATCGAAATCGAGCGCGGCAAGGCGCTCGGCCGCGACGTCAAGCTCGGAGACCTGCGGCGCGACTACGACGCCGTGTTTCTCGGCGCGGGCCTCGGCGCCACCAACAAGCTCGGACTGCCGAAGGAGACTGAGCTCGAAAACGTGATCGACGCTGTCGACTACATCGCCAAACTCCGGCAAGCCGAGGATCTGTCCACGTTGCCGGTCGGGCGCCGCGTGGTGGTGATTGGCGGCGGAATGACGGCGGTCGACGTCGCCGTGCAATCGAAGAAGCTCGGCGCCGAAACCGTGACCATGGTCTACCGGCGCGGGCCCGAACAGATGAAGGCGAGCGCTTACGAACAGGAGCTCGCGCAGACGAACGGCGTCGTCATCCGCTATTGGGCGCGGCCGGTGGCGCTCGAGGGCCGCGGCGACACGCTGAGCGGCGTCGTGTTCGAGAGCGGCAATGGCGGCGACGCCGCGGCCGCTCCGGCCGGCTCCGTCTTTCGCCTCGACGCCGACATGCTGTTTCTCGCCATCGGGCAGAGCGGCGCCCCGGAAGCGCTGGATGGAGCCCCGATCGAGGTCAAGGACGGCCGCATCGTCGTCGACGCCGAGCGTCGCACGACGCTCGCCGGCGTCTGGGCCGGCGGGGATTGCGTCTACGGCGGGAAAGATCTCACGGTGAGCGCCGTCGAGGACGGCAAGCAGGCGGCGCGCTCGATCGCCGCCGCGCTTGGCGCGTCGCGCGCCTGAAAGCGAGGGTCCCATGGCTGATCTGCGCACCAATTTTCTCGGCGTGAAATCTCCCAATCCGTTCTGGCTCGCCTCCGCCCCGCCGACCGATCGCAAGGTCAATGTCGAGCGGGCGTTCCGCGCCGGCTGGGGCGGCGTCGTGTGGAAGACGCTGGGCGAAGCGGGGCCGCCGGTCGTCAACGTGTCGGGCGCGCGCTACGGCGCGATCCATGGACCCGACCGGCGCCTCATCGCGATGAACAACATCGAGCTCATCACCGACCGCGACCTCGAGATCAACTTGCAGGAGATCAAGGAGGTCAAGCGCGCCTGGCCCGACCGCGCGCTCATCGTGTCGCTGATGGTTCCCTGCGAGGAGCGCTCGTGGGAGGACATTCTCGAGCGCGTCGAGGAGACCGAGTGCGACGGCGTCGAGCTCAATTTCGGCTGTCCGCATGGCATGAGCGAGCGCGGCATGGGCTCGGCCGTCGGGCAGGTGCCGGAATATGTCGAGATGGTCGCGCGCTGGTGCAAGGCGCACACCCGGATGCCGGTCATCGTGAAGCTCACGCCGAACATCACCGACATCCGCCAGCCGGCGCGCGCGGCGAAACAGGGCGGCGCCGACGCGGTGTCGCTCATCAACACCATCAACTCGATCATGAATATCGATCTCGACCATATGACGCCGGACGTCGTGATCGACGGCAAGGGCACGCACGGGGGCATGTGCGGCCCCGCGGTCAAGCCGATCGCGCTCTCGATGGTGTCGGAGATCGCGCGCGACTCCCTATGCGCCGGCCTGCCGATTTCGGCCATCGGCGGAATCACCACCTGGCGCGACGCGGCGGAATTCATCGCGCTCGGCGCCGGAACCGTGCAGGTCTGCACCGCCGCGATGACCTACGGCTTCAAGGTCGTTCAGGAGATGACGACCGGCCTTGCGAATTATATGGATTCCAAGGGCTATGCGACGATCGACGACCTCCGCGGCCGTGCGGTTCCCTCGCTCACCGACTGGCAACATCTCAATCTGAACTATGTCGCCAAGGCCGAGATCGACCAGAAGCTCTGCATCCAGTGCGGGCGCTGCCACATCGTGTGCGAGGACACCTCGCACCAGGCGATCTTCGCCAGCGTCAACGGCAAGCGCCAGTTCGTGGTCAACGAAGCCGAATGCGTCGGCTGCAATCTCTGCACTTTGGTCTGCCCGGTCGAGAACTGCATCACGCTCGTGCACAAGACCCATGGAGTCGATCCACGCACCGGCCTCGACTATGGACGCCCGCCGGCAAACTGGACGACGCATCCGAACAATCCGGCGGTGCACGTGAGGGCGGCCGAGTAGCATCGACTCCGGCGACCTACCGTGTCGCGGGCGCTCACGGCGCGTGGGCTTACCAGGGGATGGAAGATGGACCGGGATCGAGGATTCGTTGGCCGGTGAGGCGCCGTTTGCTGTCCACGACCGCCCTTTTCCTTGATGAGCGGCGGAGCAATGTAGAACTGGCCGTGAGCTTGTTTTGCAGTGGCGCCAAGAATCGCTCGGGACGAC
>CAWFZA010000011.1:0-62661 GCA_963820095.1 uncultured Alphaproteobacteria bacterium | reverse complement strand
CGATCGCGACGGTTTGGCTGAGATGCTGCTTCAATGGTGCTCGCGCTATCCGATCCTGTCGATCGAGGACCCGTTCGCCGAGGACGACGATGAAGGATTTCGAGCGATTTACCGCGGCGGTCGGCGACCGCATCCAGGTGATCGGCGACGATTATCTCGTCACCAATGCGAGCCGAGTTGCCGAGGCGGCGCGTCGCGAAAGCGTCAATGCCGTGCTGGTCAAGATCAACCAGGCGGGACGACGAGCGAAGCCAAGTCGGCTTCAGACGAAGCCCGCCGCGGCGGCTTTGGGACGATCGTGTCGGCGCGTTCCGGCGAGACCGAGGATACGTCGATCGTTCATCTCGCGATTGGTTGGGGCGCCGGCAGCTCGAAGTCGGGTCGGCCTTTCGCGCGCTCCGAGCGGATGGCGAAATGGAACGAGGCCCTGCGCATCGAGGAAACGCCGGCTCGAAGGCGCGCTTCGCTGGCGTCGATGAAATGCCGATGCGACGCCGCGCGGCGAAGCCGGTCGAAACGAGCGCTGGATGGCGAGTGTGATGACGAACAGTCTGTCGATCGAGGGCGGGCGCCTTGCGGTCCCGGAGCCGAACCCGAGTGGGGTTCGCGTTTACAAAGGCATTCCCTATGCGGCGCCGCCGCTTGGGCCCTTGCGCTGGCGCCCGCCCGAGCCGCTCGCGGCCTGGACAGGCGTGCGGCCGACACACGCGTTCGGCGCACATTCGGTGCAGGGAGTCGGTGTGGGACGACATTGATCTGGGCGGGGCTGCGACCTCCGAGGACTGCCTCTATCTCAACGTTTGGACGCCGGCCGGCCCGGGCGACGTCGCTCTCCTGCCGACGATGGTTTGGATTTTCACGGCGGCGGATCCGTCGCCGGGTCAGGGGCCGAACCGCGCTACGACGGCGCGCGTCTCGCGGCGCGGGGCATCGTCGTCGTCACCGTCAACCATCGACCTCAACGCGCTGGGCTTCCTTGCTCATCCCGAACTCACCGCCGAGTCGGATTATCACGCGTCCGGCAATTACGGTCTGCACGACCTTGTGGCCGCGCTGAAGTGGGTCCAGGGCAACATCGCCGCGTTCGGGGGCGATCCCGGCAAAGTCACGATTGCAGGCGAATCCCGCGGGTCGCAAGCGGCGAGCGCGCTGATGGCCTCGCCGCTCGCCAAAGGGCTTTTCGCCCGCGTCATCGGCGAGAGCGGAGCGATGTTCGCGTCCCCGAGCCGCGCGCCAGCGTCGCTCGAGGAGGCGGAGGCCGCAGGGCTCGACTTCATGCGCAAGGTCGGCGCGCCGTTCGCTGGCCGAAATGCGCGCCATCCCCGCGGACGGCATTCTCGCTGCCGCGCCAGGGCTTGGCTTCCGCCCGATCATCGATGGATGGTTTCTGCCGCGCTCGCCCGCGGAGATTTTCGCCGCCGGTGAGCAGAGCGACGTCCCGCTTATGGCTGGTTGGAACAAGGACGAAGGCTTCAATTTCACCCTGCATCAGGGCGACGACGCAAAGCGCCCTTACGTCGATCTGGCGCGCGCCGTCTTTGGCGAGCGGACGGAAGAGGCGCTGCAGCACTACCCGGACGGTGACATTGCTCACGCCTCGGCGCGCGCGCTTGGCGGCGACCTCGCCATTATCCACTCGACCTGGGCCTGGATCGAGGCGCAGAAGCAAACCGGCCAGGCCGAGATTTTCCGCTTCCGGTTCGACCGCGCGCCGTTAACTCCACAGGGGATGGTTCGGCGAGCGCGACAGTCGCGACGCCGGCGCCTTCCATGCGGGCGAGTCCTGCCACGTCTTTGACAATCTCCACGCGCACCCATGGCTGATCGACGACGCCGATCGCGCGCTGGCCAGGCTCGCGTCAAGCTACTGGGTCAATTTCGTGGCGAACGGAGATCCCAATGGGCTAGGGCTGCCGCGCTGGCCATCCTATCGCAGCGAGGGCGGGCCGGTGATGATGCTGGACATTCCGCACGATACGGGGCCCCGGGGGATGGCGTGAGCAGGGCACATGTTCCTCAGGCAGGCGTCGAAATAACTCTCTAGAAATGTACAAATCGGTCCCTTGCCGACCAAGTGGCTCGCTAATCGCGCCTCAACCCGTTGGAATCGTGACGGACGCGCTAACAGGGCGCCGGCCCCCGGGCCGAAAACGACGAAGCGCCGCTCACTCGGTCAGGCGGGCATAGGCCGCGGCGAGCGAGAGGATGATCGCTCCGTAAAGGATCTGCTTGATCGGCTCGGACACATCGAGCAGCGTGAGGATCCCGGTGAGGACGGTCAGGATCAAGGCGCCGACGATGGTCCCCGAATAGCCGCCGCGTCCGCCGAAAATGGACGTGCCGCCGATGACCACGCATGCCACCGAGGGCAAGAGGTAACTGTCGGCGAGACTGAGGTCGGCCGCGTTCGTGCCCCCGACAATGACAAGGCCAGCGATCGCCGCGAGGATCGCGCATAGGAGATAGTTGGCGAACAGGACGCGCCAGACCCTGACGCCAGCGAGATGACACGCCTCGCGGTTGTCCCCGACCGCGTAGAGAAGGCGGCCGAACCCGGTCCGCCCGAGGCCGAACAGGATCAGCGCGCCGATGACGAGCCACAGGAACAAATCGATCGGAACGAGCCCAAGCAGCTTTCCGGCGCCGAGCGTCTGGATGATGTCTGGCACATGCGGCTGGCTCGCCATCATATGCTGGCTGTAGACGATCATCGCGCCGCCCGTCATGAGGCCGGTGCCGAGCGTCATGACGAGCGGCTGCACGCGCAGGAGCGCGACCCCGATCCCGTCGAGGATCTCGAGAATGACGCCAAGGAGAAGCGCGAGGCCGATGGCGGGCACGGCGCCGAGGGAGGCCTGGGTCGCGAGCAGGTAGGCCGCACCGGTCGCGACGCTCGCGACCGAGAGGTCGATGCCGCCCGTCAGCATCACCAACGTCTGGCCGCCCCCTATGATCGCGAGCGGCGCCGCGAACAGGACCGTGTTCGAGGCCCAGAGCGGCGTCACCGTTCCAGGCCTCACAAGCTCGATGCCGATCACAAAAGCCAGAAGCAGCAGGATCAGCGCAAAGATGGTTCGCGCGCGAAGGAAACCGAGAACCGTGCTCATTTCTGTTCATGCAGATAAGCGAACGCGCCGGCGATCATCACCACCAACACGATTAGCGTGCCCTGGATGACTTGGCCGTAGTTCGGGTCGATCCCCAGGAAGACTAGGTCCATTGGCGCGAGCGTCAACAAAATCGCGGCGATGACCGGACCAACCATTCCGCCTCGGCCGCCCACAAGGCTGACCCCGCCGATGACAATCGCCGCGACGCTGCTCAGCGTGTAATAGGCGCCCGCGAGCGGGGCGCCGATGCCGGTCGTCATGGTCAAGGCCATGCCGCCGACCGCGCAGGCCATGCCGCTTAAGACATAGGCGGTGGTGCGGGCTCTCTATGACGTCGACGCCGCTCCTGAACGCAGCGACCGGATCGCTGCCGGCGGCATAGATGAGCAAGCCGATGCGGCTGAGCTTGATCGGGAGCCAAATCAGCGCGACGGCGACGATCAAGACGACAAGCGCATTCGGCAGCCATGGCCCGAAATCCGCGCCGGCGGCGATGTTGAGATAGGCCGGCGGCGCCCCTCCCCCGGGACGCTCGAGGATGAGCAACGCCACGCCACCCCAAATGATTAGTTCCGGTGGTCAGCGTCGCGACAACGTCGGGAATGCGGGAGAACGCGACGACGAGGCCGTTCAGCAAACCCTGCCCGGCTCCAGCGGCCAACACGACGATCGAGAGGGCGAGCGACTGGCCGAAGGTGACGTGCTGCATCAAACTGGCGGAAAGGACGTTCGACACCGCGATCATCGAGCCGATCGAGAGGTCGATGCCACCGCTGAGCACGACGATCGCCTGGGCTGCGGCGGCAAGCGCGAGAGGAAGAGCGCCGAGCGCCAGAGACTGAATTTCTTCTCGAACGAACCAAAATCAGGGTGGATCGCGATTGTCGCGGCCATCGCCGCCACAAGCAACAGCGGCATACCGAGAACGCGGCCAACGCGGGTGAGCGTCCGCAAAGAGAAAGAACTGTTCTCTCGAAACGCCGCGTCGGTCATGCGAGCGCTGCTGTGGCCTCGGCGCGACCAAGGCCATGGGCGGCCCTCAAAAGGCTCGCTTCGTCCGCTTCCTCCGCGGGCATTTGCGCGGAAATTCTACCCGCGAACAAGACGATCGCGCGATCGCAAACGAGACGAATTTCGGGTAGTTCAGACGTGAACAGGAGAACGGACAAACCCTGGTCGGCGATCTCGCGCATGAGCGCGTAGATCTGCTGCTTGGTGCCAATGTCGATACCGCGCGTCGGATCGAAGCAGAGCAGTGTCTTGAACCCGGCGGCGATCCAGCGCGCGATGACAACCTTCTGCATGTCGCCGCCGCTTAGTCGTCTCACTTCCGCCGCCGCCCGCGTGTCGATCTGCAGCTTACGCACCGCCGCGTCGACCCGGCGTCTCTCCTCGCCCATTGCAATAGGGCCCCAGCTTCGCAATCGACCAAAGGCGGCCAGCGCGACATTCTCCTGGACCGACCGTTGCGGCAAAAGCGACACCAGCCGATTGGCCGGGACGAGGACGATGTTCGGCGCGGATCGCGTCAGCCGGATGCCGCAATTTGAGCACGCGGCCTTCCGCTCGCACCTCTCCCGCGTCGGCGCGCCTGACGCCGGCGATGCAATCGAATAGCTCTTCCTGCCCCTGCCCTTCCAAGGCGGCTACTCCGAGCACCTCGCCGGATTCGACCCGGAAGGAGTACCTCGCTCACGCATGACCATAGCTCAGGCCCTCCACCTCGAGCGCTGGGGCTCGACCCGCAACTGCCGATGACAGGCGCGGCGACCGGCGGCGGCGGTCGCCCGCGCCACCTCCGAGCCCAAGCATGAGATTGACGATCGTCTCCTCGCCGCCCTTGGTCGGCGTCACGCCGACCGTGACCCCGTCGCGCAGCACGGTCGCGCGTCGCAAAGCACGGCATTTCGGCCATACGATGCGAGATGAAAATGACGCTCGCGCCGCGACGCGAAAATCGCGCACGACCTTGAACACCCGTTCGGAGAGATCTGCCGGCAGCGCCGCGGTGATCTCATCGAGCATCAGAATGTGCGGGTCGGAAGCGAGCGCCCGGGCAAGATCGATCAGCCGCAGCACCGCGAAATCTACGTCGCGCGCCGTGGTCCTGAAGATCGACCCGTTCGATGCCGAGGTCGCGCATCGCCGTCTTGACCTTGTCGAGGGGCACGCGCGCGAGGCGCATGTTTTGCGCCACCGTGAGATCAGGCACAATCGCAGGGTCCTGATAGCAACCACGATGCCGGCGCGTCGCGCTTCGGCCGGCGATCGAAACGCCACCGGCTGACCGGCGAGGATCATCTCCCCCTCATCCGCCGGGAACACGCCTGTTATGATCTTGACCAGCGTGCTCTTGCCCGCGCCATTCGCGCCCATGAGCGCATGGGCCTCGCCGGCGCGAATTTCCAGGTCGGCTGACCGGAGCGCCCTCACCGCTCCGAAGGTCTTCGCGACGCCGCGAATGTGAAGAAGCGGCGGAGCGTCGGGCTACGTTCGCTCCAAAAACGGCCGGCGGGGCTCCCGCCGGCCTTCCGGATCCCTTCGGGGGCCTATTCAACCAAGGTCAGGGGCCCTTGCAAGCGATGATCTGATCCATCGTGAAGTGAGTGTAGGGCGGCACGTTGACGGCGACGCTGTAGAAGGGATCGAGCTTGGATTGTAAGCTTTCTTGAGCTCACTGATGTCGGTGTCGTTGTTCCAGATTGTCGGTGTGATCTTGATGAGATGCGGATGCTCCTTCTTATCAAGGATGTCGAGCGCCAGGCCTAACCCTGCGCCCCCGACCGCCGGCGGATTGCTGACCGCCGCGCCTTCGAGGCCCTTGCTCTTCAAATCGATCAATTGGCCGATGAAGCCATTGTTGTCGGCGCCGACGACTGGGACAAAGGGCTTGTCCGCAGTCTTGTACGCGTCGACCACCGTCGAATTGATGCCCGATGTCCACACGCCGTCGATTGGCTTGCCGGACGCCAGAAGGTTCTTCGTCGCCTGTGCGGTCTTGTCGAGCGCCCAACCCGTGAACACGGACGTGACCTTGATGCCGGGATAGCTCTTGAGCACCTCCGAGAAGCCCTCGTGGCGATCGGCGTCAGCGGGAACCCCGTCGATGCCGCGCATCTCGACGACTTGGCCCTTGCCGCCCAGTTTGTCGAACAGCCATTTTGCGCCGAGCTTGGCGTATTCGACCTGATCGTTGGTCAGAACATAGGCCTCCGGGCCCGAAACCGCCTGGTCGACCGCGACCACGACGATGCCCTTGTCCGCCGCCTGCTTGATGACCGGGTTCAGCGCTTCGCGATCGGAGGGGTTGATGATGATGATGTTCGCGCCGGCCGAAATGAGGTTGCGGATGTCGGCGATCTGCTCCGACGGACCGCCATTGCGATTGGCGACGATCACCTTCGAGACCTTGCCCGACGCTTCCGCTTCGGCCTTGATCGAGCAAATCATCTCTTCGCGCCAGCCGTTGCCGATCAGCGTGTTGGAGACGCCGACGACGTATTTGTCAGCGGCGTGCGCTCCGCCCGCCATCGCCAAAACAGCGACTGAGGCGCTGCCTACATGTCCAAGTCAGTTTCATTGCTTTCCTCCCATTCAACATGAGTCATGCGGCATAGCGCATTCGCTCGATCCGCTCAACCGAAGCGGGCGGACGTCCATTCACCATCCTTCCGGCTCGACTGGACCGCCGCTTCAACAAACGCCACGCCCCGCGCGCCGTCCACGACGTTCGGGACAAGTTTCGCGCTCTTGTCAGGGGTACGTCCGGCGCGGCGAGCCGAAATCAGTTCCGCCGCGCCGCGGTAGAGGTTGGCGAAGCCCTCGATATAGCCTTCGGGATGGCCGCCGGGCATTCGCGAGCCTTCGACTGCAAGCGGCGTGTTTCCCGGCCCGCCGCGGCGAAGGATGCGTGAAGGCTCGCCATAGGGCGTGAAGCGAAGCGTTTCCGGCTCCTCGCCCGCCCATTCGAGCCCGGCGCGCGAGCCATAGACCTTGAGGCTCAAGTTGTTGAGATTGCCGACCGCGACCTGGCTCGCCGCCAGAACGCCGCGCGCGCCCCCGACAAATCGCATCAGCACATGCGCGTTGTCATCGAGCCGGCGGCCCGGCACAAAGGTCGTGAGATCCGCCGAGACGGCGTCGAGCTCGAAGTCCGGTCACGAACAGAGCCAGACTATGCGCGTGGACCCCGATATCGGCGAGACATGCGGAAGCGCCGGCGCGGCCAGGATCGGTGCGCCATTCCGCCTGCTTGTGTCCATCGGCTTCGATCGGAAGGGTGAGCCAATCCTGAACATAGGCTGCGTGGATGACCCGTATGTCGCCGATCTCGCCGGCTTCGATCATTTCGCGCGCTTGGCGCACCATCGGATAGCCGGTGTTGTTGAGGGTCACCGCGAAAATCAGGTCTTTAGTGCGCGTGAGCTCGACCAATTCCGACGCTTCGGCGAGCGTCGTCGAAGAGGCTTGTCGCAGATGACGTCGATTCCCGCCTCAAGGAACGCCTTCGCGACAAGGAAGTGCAGATGGTTCGGCGTTACGATGACGACGGCGTCGACGCCGTCCGGACGCGCCGCCTCGCGGACCGCCATCTCGCGATAATCCGAGTAGGTCCGGTCGGGAGCAAGACCGAGGTCGGCGCCTGAGGCGCGGGCGTTGTCGCGGTCCGAAGACAAAGCCCCGGCTTTGAGCTCGATCAGCTCGTCGAGCCGCATCGCCATGCGGTGAACTGCGCCGATGAAGGCGTTGCGCCCGCCGCCGACCATGCCGACGCGAAGGCGTCCACCCTTCAGTCCCTCCACGGCGGTCGCGTGGACCATCGGCTCAGCCTTTAATGCCGAGCAGCTTGAGGTTGGTCGCGCGATCCGCCCCAGTCGCGGCGAAGTCGTCGAACGTGCGGTCCGTCACTTCGATGATGTGGTTGGCGATGAACTTGGCGCCCTCGCGGGCCGCCACTTCGGGGTGCTGCAGGCAACACTCCCATTCGTACACTGCCCAGCCAGCGAAATCGTAGGCCGCGAGCTTGGAAAAGATCGCCTTGAAATTGACCTGGCCGTCGCCGAGCGACCGATCCCTTCCGGCGCGTTCGAGCCATCCCTTGTAACCGCCATAGACGCCCTGCTTCGCTGTCGGATTGAACTCGGCGTCCTTGACGTGGAACATCTTGATCCGGTCGTGATAGGCGTCGATGAAGCCGAGATAATCCATGCACTGCTTGATGTAGTGGCTGGCGTCGTAGTTGATGTTGCAACGCTTGTGGCCGCCGACGGCGTCGAGAAACATGTCGAAGGTGTCGCCGTCGAATACGTCCTCGCTGGGGTGGATTTCGTAGCAGAGGTCGACGCCGTTCTCGTCATAGACGTCGAGAATCGGTTTCCACCGGCGGCCCTGCTCGGCGAAGCATTCCTCTACCGAGTTCCGGCCGGGCGCTGCGGATAGGGATAGAAGTAGGGCCAGGCGAGGGCGCCGCTAAAGGTGACATGCTCGGTCAGGCCAAAGCGGCGGGAAACGCGCGCCGCCTTGCGCACCTGGTCCGCCGCCCAAAGGCGCCGCTTCTCAGGGTTGCCCCGCAGCGCGGCCGGGCATTGTCCGTCGAACATCGCATCATAGGCCGGGTGAACGGACACCATCTGGCCTTGAAAATGGGTGGAGAGCTCGCTGATCGCGATGCCGATGTCGGCCAGCGTTCCCTTGATCTCGTCGCAATAGGTTTCGCTGTCATAAGCGCGATCAAGGTCGAAGAAGCGGCTATCCCAACTTGGGATCTGGACCGCCTTGTATCCGTAATCCTTGGCCCATTTCGCTATCCCGGCGAGGCTGTTATGGGGTGGAGTGTCGGTTGCAAACTGGGCCAGAAACAAGCCCGGGCCCTTGATCGTCCGCATTGCGTCCTCTCCCTGGCGGCTTCGCCTGAACTTTGTAGTGACGAAAAATTCTGCCGCTTCATCGATACTCGCAAAAAACTTCCATTTGTCAAATGCGGAGAAACCGCGCCAGCCGAGAAAGTAGCTAGGAAATTTCCAGAGTTTGACAATCGGAATTTCTGATCCAAGATGCTCCCAACAAGAGGACCTGTCGGGAGAGCGGCGCATGAACGGGCGGGTGGTCGTGGTCACCGGGTCGACCCAGGGCGTCGGGTTGGCCATTGCCCACGCGGTCGCCCGCGCCGGCGCCGAAGGCGTCGTGGTGACGGGACGGGACGCGGCCAAAGGCGAAGCCGCTGCGGCTGAGGTCGGGCGCAACGGGGCGCCCGCTTTGTTCGTTGCTGCCGATCTCGAGCACGCCAATGCGCCCGACGTGATCTTTGACGCCGCGCTCAACCGGTTCGGACATGTCGATGGACTGGTGAATTCCGCCGCCCTTACAGACAGGGGATCGCTCGTCGAAGCAGATATGAAACTTTGGGACCGGATCTTCGCGGTCAATGCGCGCGCGCCATTTTTTCTCATGCAGAGGCTGGTCAACCACCTGCGCGAGCGCGGCGCGCCAGGTTCGATCGTCAATATCCTCTCTGTCCACGCGCGCGGCGGAGCGCCCGAGCTTGCGGTCTACGCCTCGTCCAAGTCGGCTTTGGCCGGGCTGACCAAGAACACGGCGCACGCTCACCGCTTCGACCGCATCCGCGTCAATGGCGTCATTCTCGGTTGGGTCGATTCGCCCGGCGAGCGGCAGATGCAGGCGGTTACCCTCGGCAAGGGCGAGGGATGGCTGGCCGAGGCCGCCGCAAAGATGCCGTTCGGACGATTGCTCAATCCGGACGATGTCGCGCGGCTCTCGCTGTTCCTTCTGTCCGACGCCTCGGAGCCCATGTCCGGCGCGCTGATCGATTACACGCAGAACGTCTTTGGCGGACTGGACTGAGCCCGAGGCGATGCGACGCCTCAACCGCAGCCTTTTGCCGGAGCTGCCGCCGTCGGTGCGCCAGCCGCGATATGATCGCGCGAGCCTGAACATCGGCATGGCGCATATTGGCGTCGGCGCTTTCCATCGCTGTCACCAGGGCGAGTTCATCGATGACATGCTTGAGGCTCGCTTCGGGCGGTGGGGGGTGCTCGGCGTAAACCTCACGGCGCCGAACCTTGCCGATCTCCTTGGCGCGCAGGACTGTCTCTATTCCCGCACGCTGAGGCAAGACGAGCGCGCCGAGACCCGCATTATCGGCGCGCTGCGCCAAGTGATCGACGTCAAGGACAAGACCAGCGCCGAGGCGACGATCGCCGCGCTCAGCGTGCCTGACATCTCCGTCGCGACGATCACTGTGACCGAAAAAGGCTATTGCCTCACGCCATCGACCGGCGCGCTCGATCTCGACAACCCGGCCCTTCGCGCGGACCTCGATGGCGCCCTTCCGCCGACCACGCTGCTTGGCCTGCTCGCGCTCGCGCTCGAACGGCGGCGGGAGACCGGTGGGGCAGCCGCTGACCCTGATCAGCTGCGACAACGTCCCATCCAACGGCGCGCGGCTCCGCGTGGCGATGCTCAAATTTGCCGCCTTGCGGTCGCCGGAGCTGGTGCGATGGATCGAGGACCGGGTCACGTTCCCCTCCACGATGGTCGACCGGATCGTGCCGGCGACAACGCCGGAAGACGTCGACAAGGTCTCCGACGCGCTCGGGCTTCGCGATCCCGCAGCGGTCGTCGGCGAGCCATTCCGGCAATGGGTCATCGAGGACAAGTTCGCCGGCGAGCGACCGCCTCTGGACCTCGCAGGCGCAACGTTTGTCGCCGACGCGAAACCATATGAGCAGATCAAGATGCGCGTGCTCAACGCGGCGCAATCGACGCTGGCGCATCAAGGCGCGCTCGTCGGCCGCGAATTCACCTATCAGGCGGCCGCTGATCCCGTGCTTGGCGCGCTGACGCGCAGGATGCTTGAGCGGGAAACCTCGACGACGCTGCCCAAGCTCGCGGGAATGGACGCGTCAGCCTACATCGATCAGTCGATCGCGCGTATCCGCAACAAAGCCATCCGTCATCGATGCCATCAGATCGGCACGGATGGATCGCAGAAGATCGTCCAGCGTCTCGTCGATCCTTTGCGCGAGCGTCTCGCAGCCGGCCAGCCCGCGGGCTTGCTCACCCTCGCGGTCGCCAGTTGGATCGCCTATGGTTTGAGCGGGGCGCGTCGCTTCGGCGCGCGCTGGACGCCGTCAGATCCTTTCGCGGAAGCGCTCATCGCGATCGGCGAAAGGAATTCCGACTGGTCCGAGCTCAGCCGGTCTGTTCTCGCCGTCGCCCCCATCTTCGGGACGGATATGACGCGCGCCGAAGCTCATCGAGCCAATTGCCGGGCATCTGCGCGGCCTGCTCGGCGGCGACCCGTACGACTACCTCAAGGAGCGGCTCGGCGATGAACAACCGTAAGCCCATAGAGCGGGCTGATGCGGTCGCCGCCCTCACCGACGCTGGCGTCGGCGCGGCGCTCGGCTATTCGCGCCCCGGCAGCTACGAGGAGCTGCGTGCGGTTCTGTCGTCGGGGACCGCTCGGCTTCCCAAGAAGCTTCGCCAGGTCGCGATCCATCTGTGGCAGCATCCGACCGCGGTGGCGCTGGGCACCGTGACCAGCGTCGCCGGCGAAGCGGGCGTGCAGCCCTCGACCATGGTGCGGTTCGCGCAAGCCTTCGGCTATACGGGATTCTCCGATCTGCAAGAGGTGTTCAAGGCTCATCTGCAAGACGGGGGACGGAGCCGCGACCGGTGGGAGAGCGCCTCGAGCAGCGAGGCGGCGCGTCTGGTCGACGGCTTCACCAGTTCAGCGGCGACGGCGCTGGCTCACGTGCGCGATCGGCTTGATCTCGCCCAATTCGAGGTCATGAGCGAGACCTTAGCGGCGGCGGATCTCATCTACATCATCGGCTCGAAGCGCGCATTCTCGCTGGTAAGCTATGTATCGCTTGCGCTCGCCAACCTTGGCGTGCGCAACCTTGCGCTCGACAATGTGGGCTCGACCGCCTTTGAGCTTCTGCGCTGCGCGGCGACGTCCGACGCGGTCCTCGCCGTCAGCTTTACGCCGTACAATTCCATCACGCCGGAATTGGCCGCTTCCGCGGCGCAGCGCGGCGTCCCGGTCGTATCGTTGACCGACAGCGCATTCAGTCCCCTGGTCGCGGTCTCGCAGGCCTATGTCGAGGTGATCGAGGAGAGCTTCTCCGGATTCAAGTCCCTCTCGGCGACGCTTGCGGTGGCGATGGCGCTCGTGCTGCGGGTCGAGCAGCGGCGCAGCGAAGCGGCGTCGCATCTGCCTAGTTTGCCGACCCCCGGCGAGCGGGGCGCTGTCCGGCGGCAGCCGGACGACGATTGATGGGCGTGGACGGGCGACCCTCGGGGCCGAGGCGTCTGGCTCCTTCGGCGGCCGGTCGATCCCGTTTGGATTGTCTTGATTCGGGGCTTTTTCGGGTTGGAATCCCCAAATTCAAGGGTTGGAAAAGCTTGGATTTGCTTGGATTCTCTCGTCCAAATCGTGACTTATCAATGGGTTACGATGGAATTTCCGGCAAAGAAATTTTCTCGCGTCCTTCGCCGACGTTCAGTGCGCGGGGACGGAGGCGCGGCCGGGACGGTTGCGAAGGCCGAGATTATTCATGGACCGGAGCCTAACCGCATTTCCGATTTTCTGCAAGAACTTGTCGGCTGCGTCGCTTCAGAAATTCCCGCCTCGCCGTTCGCTGGGTCGTTCAACCCGGACCGGATCCCGGCGGATCTCGAGAAGTCCGGGGTCGGCTTGCCGCCCACTGGCCGTTGCCCCTATCCGTCGCGACGCGCGGCAACCTTGTCTCGATCAAGCTCTGCCAGGGGCGCGGACCTCAGTCCGTACTGGCGATCCGATCGTGGTCCAGGCGGGCGAGGCCACCGGACCGTCGACCCGGCGTTGCCCGCTCGTGATAGAGTCTCGGCGGGAGAGGAAGCGGATGGCGAAGCGACTGGTCAATGCATCGGAAGAGCCGCACCGGCCGCTCGAGCTCGACCCCGGGCGCGCCAAGCGGGCCGACCGGCGCCCCTATGCGATCGTCGACATCGGCTCGAACTCGATCCGGCTCCTGGTCTATGACCAATTCGGCCGGGCGCCGATGCCTCGCTTCAATGAGAAATCGCTCGCCCGTCTTGCCGAAGGCCTGGCTGACAGCGGCGAAATTGCGCCGGCGCATTTTCGTCGAGCCGTCGAGGCCGTGCGGCGGTTTCGCGCCATTGCCGACGCCATGGGGGTCAGCCGAATCGACGCCGTGGCGACGGAAGCCATCCGTCGCGCTTCGAACGGGCCGAAGCTGGCTCAGGCGATCGAGGCCGAGTCCGGTTTGAAGGTGCGTGTCCTCAGCGGGGCCGAGGAAGCGCGGTTCGCGACGTTCGGCGTCATTTCCGGGTTCTTCCGTCCAGTCGGGACGGTCGGAGACATGGGCGGCGGCAGCCTCGAACTCGCGGAGGCGATCGACGATCATGTCGGGGATCGCTGGGTCAGTTTGCCGCTCGGCGCCCTGCCGGTCGAGGCCATGATGTCGGAGGGTTTGTCAGCGGCGAAGCGCCACATCGACGAGATTCTTCATCGGAGTCTTCCTCGGACGCTGGCGAGGCCGGTGTTCTATCCGGTCGGCGGCGGTTGGCGGGCGTTGGCGAACGCGCACATGGAGGCCGTCGCCGCGCCGGTCAAGGTCGTGCACGGCTATACGCTCGGCGCTGCCGAAGCGCGGGATTTCGCGCGGGCGATCTATCGTCTGTCTGCGGCCAAACTGGCGGCGACGCCTGGGGTGCAGGAACGCCGGGCCCGCACCTTGCCGGCCGCCGCGCTGACGCTCGACCGCGTGCTGAAATATTTGAAGCCGGAACGCGTCGTCTTTTCCGCTCTCGGCTTACGCGAGGGCTTTCTCTATTCGCAATTGAGCCGCGAGGAGCAATATCTCGATCCCCTGATCGAGGGCGCGCAGCTGATCGGCCTGCCGCTCGCGCGCGTGCCCGAGTTCGCGCTCGAACTCGCATCATGGACCGCGGGTCTTTTTCCGGAGGAGGCGCCGGCTGAGAAGAGGCTGCGGGTCGCTGTCTGCGCCTTGTCGGATATCGCCTGGAGAGACGCGCCCGACCTCAGGGCGGAAGAGAGCTTTCGTCGGCTGCTCGAGTTTCCCTTCATCGGCGTCACGCATCCGGAGCGGGTCTTCATCGCCGCGGCCATTCACGCCCGCTACGTCGGCCGACCCGATGCGCCCTGGCTCAGCCCCGCCATCAAGCTCATGACGTCGGCGGAACGCCGCCGGGCGCAGATCCTCGGCCGCGCCATCCTGCTCGCCTATCGTTTTTCCGGCGGCGTGCCGGCCCTCTTGGAAAGCGCCCGCTTGCGCATCGAGCCAGATCGCGTCCGGCTCGAGGTGACGAAAGCCGCCCGCGCGCCCGACAGCGAAGTGGTGAGCGACAGGCTCAAGCTGCTGGCCGCCGCCATCGGGGTCAAGCGCAGCGAGGTCGTCGACATTGACGCGCCGCCGTCGCCTCCGGCGCGCCAAGTCCCGGCGCGCCAGGTCCCGACGCGCCAGGCCCGGCAGACCTGAAACGGGAGGATCGTTCAGATCAACTATCGCCACGCCTTTCACGCCGGCAATTTCGCCGATGTGCTCAAGCACGCCATTCTGGCCCGCGTCCTCGTTTACCTGGGGCGCAAGGAAACCCCGTTCCGTTTCATCGACACCCATTCCGGGGCGGGTCGTTTCGATCTCTTAAGCCCGGAGGCGAAGCGCTCGCCGGAATGGCGCGACGGGATCGCGCGCGTTTTGACGGCGTCCCCGCCCGC
Organism: uncultured Alphaproteobacteria bacterium; assembly: GCA_963820095.1. Classification (GTDB taxonomy): domain Bacteria; phylum Pseudomonadota; class Alphaproteobacteria; order Rhizobiales; family Beijerinckiaceae; genus Roseiarcus. The sequence continues at coordinate 47,784 of CAWFZA010000011.1, read as the reverse complement.
GCCGGTCGCCGGGCTCCTGCGCCCCTATCTGCAGGCCATCGGCCCGCACGACGCCGAGGGCCGGCCGTTCCGCTACCCCGGTTCGCCGGCGATCGCGCAGAGCCTCATGCGCGCGCAGGATCGCATTGCGCTCTGCGAAGCGAACCCGGACGAGCGCGAGGCGCTGATCGCCGCGCTTGGGCGCGACGGGCGGCTCAGCATCGTCGGCACGGACGGCTACGTCGCGCTCAAAGCATACCTGCCGCCCCAGGAGCGGCGCGGGCTCGTCTTGATCGACCCGCCGTTCGAGGCGGCCGACGAGGCCGATCGCGTCGTGCAGGCCATCGAGCGCGCCTTGCGCAAGTGGCCGAGCGGCGCCTACGTCGCCTGGCGCCCGATCCGCGAAGCCCGGGCGGATTCTCGTTTCCTCAATTCGATCGCCGCGCTGGCCATGCCGAACATCCTGCGGCTCGAACTGGATATAGGCTCCGGGCCCATCGGCGCGCATGGCCAGGAGCCGCTCGCGCGCGCAGGCCTCCTCGTCGTCAATCCGCCCCATACGCTGATCGACGAAGCGCGGACGCTCATGCCATGGCTCGCACAGATTCTCGGCCGGAACGGAGGCGGGCGCCACCTCTGCGCCTGGCTGACGGAGCCAAGGTGAGCGCCTCGCGCCCCGGCTTGCCCGCATCCTCGCCGTCGGTCTATGGGTGCACGATGACGCGGGGCGCGCGGCCGTTCGCATGGCCCCGCCGAGGGGCTTCGATGGCGCTGCCGGACGTTCTCAGAGACAAGCTCAGGCTGCCTGCGGTCGGCGCCCCGCTGTTCATCGTCTCGCATCCGGCTTTGGTGATCGCCCAGTGCAAGGCGGGGATCGTCGGCGCTTTTCCCGCGCTCAACGCGCGCCCCATTTCCCAGCTCGACGAATGGCTGCACGAAATCAGCGAAGCGCTCGCAGCCCATGACCGCGCCCATCCCGAGCGTCCCGCGGCGCCCTTCGCGGTCAACCAGATCGTCCACAAGTCCAACACCCGGCTCGAGGAGGACATGGCGCTCACGGTCAAGTGGAAGGCGCCGGTCGTCATCACTTCGCTCGGCGCCCGCGAGGACGTGAACCAGGCGGTGCATGCCTATGGCGGCGTGACGCTGCACGACATCATCAACAACCGCTTCGCGCATAAGGCGATCGAGAAGGGGGCCGACGGCCTGATCGCGGTCGCCGCGGGCGCCGGCGGCCATGCCGGACCGGTGTCGCCGTTCGCGCTGATCCAGGACATCCGCGACTGGTTCGACGGGCCGCTCCTCTTGTCGGGCGCGATCGCCACGGGCCGGGCGATTCTGGCCGCGCAAGTGATGGGCGCGGACCTCGCCTATATCGGCTCGGCCTTCATCGCCACGCAGGAGGCGCGCGCGGTCGACGCCTACAAGCAGGCGATCGTCGACGGCGACGCCTCGCACATCATCGGGTCGCCGTACTTCACCGGCGTGTTCGGCAATTACCTCAAGCCATCGATCGTCAGGTCCGGCCTCGACCCCGACAGCCTGCCTCAGCCGGAGGCCAAGGCGATGAACTTCGCCTCGAGCGGCTCGGCCGAGCCCAAGGCCTGGCGCGATATCTGGGGAAGCGGGCAGGGCATCGGGGCGGTCAAGAAGGTCGCGCCGGTCGCCGAGCTGGTCGGCCGGCTCGAGCGCGAATATGCCGAGGCGAAGCGCGCCCTTTGCGGCTAATGCGCTCTCCGCCGATACAACCAAAGCGGGAATTGCGGCCGCGCCAAGCGCTGAGCCTAAACGGCCTTAAACGGCAATAAACGAGCTTAAACGGCAGTAAAGAAGCTGACGTTTACTGCCGTTTATTTCTCCGAAACGAGCCTTTTCAAGGGGTTGCGAGGGGAGGAAATAAAAAAAGCCGCCTTTCGCCTCGTCTCGCGCATCAGGTTGTGGACCCCGATGTCGAACAGTTACGGCTTCTCGTCTTCCCATTCGTCTCGCGGCGAACGGGAAAGAGATTCCGTGGATCAGAACGTATAGTGAACATATGGGGTTTTGTCAAGGAGATTCGAAGGCCCCGCGCTGCGCCTTGGCCCCGCCGCAACTTTCAGCCTCGTCCCACCGGCGATGAACGGGGGCGAGGCCCCTTGACTCACCCATAGCCGTGCGGTTATGGATCAATTCATAGCCACGCAGTTATCAATCCAATGCCGAACACGCACGATAGGCTCTTCCGAACGCTTGCCGACCCGACCCGGCGAGCGATCTTCGAGCGCCTTTGCCGCGAGGGCGAACAGACCGTCGGCGCGCTGACAGCCCAGGCGGGGGTGTCGCAGCCGGCCGTCTCGAAGCACCTTGGCGTCCTCAAGCTGGCCGGACTGGTGCGCGACCGCCACGCGGGCCGCCAGACCCACTATAGCGCTGAGATCCGCGGCTTGAGCCCGCTGATCGACTGGACGAGCGAGATGAAAGGGTTCTGGGAGCGCCGGTTCGATGGCCTCGAAGACCTGCTCAAGAGGATGGATCAATGAACGAACAGCGCTCCGCCGCACCTTCCGCCGCTCAACGGATCGACGAGAGGATCAAAGAGCTCGACGACTGGCGCGGCGAGACGCTCGCGCGCGTGCGAAGTCTGATCAAGGACGCCGACCCGGAAGTTGTCGAAGAGTGGAAGTGGCGAGGCGTCCCGGTGTGGTCGCATGGCGGAATCCTCTGCACCGGAGAAACCTACAAGGAGGTCGTCAAGCTGACCTTCGCCAAGGGCGCGGCGCTCGACGACCCCGCCCGCCTGTTCAACTCGAGCCTCGAAGGCTCGACGCGGCGCGCGATCGACATTCATGAAGGCGAGCCAATCGACGAACAGGCGCTGAAGGCGCTCATTCGCGCCGCCGTGGCCCTGAACGTTTCGCCGCGCGTCGCCGCTCGCACCGCCCGCTCCAAGAAATGAAGGATGGACCCATGACCAATGTTGCTACCGAAACCCGCTCCGTCGTCGTCGAACGTGAGATTGCCTATCCGCCGGAGAAGATCTGGCGCGCGCTCACGGAGCCGCATCTGATCGAGGAATGGCTGATGAAGACCGACTTCAAGCCGGTCGCCGACCACAAGTTCATGTTTTCCGGCGACTGGGGCGCGGTGGATTGCCAGGTGCTCAAAATCCAGCCGCTGACGTCGCTGTCCTACAGCTGGGCCGCCCATGGGCTCGAGAGCGTGGTCACCTGGACGCTGACGCCGACGAGCAAGGGCACGACGCTGCGCATGGAGCAGTCGGGCTTCCGGGCGGATCAGAACCAGTTCTATCAGGGCGCCAAGGTTGGCTGGAGCAACTTCTTCGCCAAGCTCGAGCAGGTGCTGGGGCGGGAGGGGTGAGCGTGGCGCCTCGCGTCGCGCGTAATGCTTGACCTTCGCCCGCATGGCAAGATGCGCGGCAATGCTTGGGAGCGTAGCCACGACGATTTGGTATCTAAGTGAACAGGCGCTCGACCTCGAATCGGTCAACCGCCCAATCTCAGTACAGTCGGACTCAGCCGATCGAGTTTTGCTGAATCTGGGGGAAACGCGCTGCGTGACACGGCCGGTCTTGTAGTGTTATATCAATCTCAGGTATCTTTGGTACACCATCCATTCGACATTGATCATTTCGTAGCAATTCGTAGTTTCTTATCCCTGACTGATATTAAAGAGAGTTGACTTCCACCATTTGACGAACTGCCACTCTAACCGGCCATATGTAATACAGATGAACCGGACAAATGTTTCGTCATTTCTGCGGCAACGAAAACGGCATATTCGACGCATCTTTGAGTTCCCTTGCCGAGCTTCCAAAGTCGCCGTCGCTCGACTTCATCCAGTCTACCAAGCACATCGTCGATGGTTTGCGAACTTCCGGGAGAGGGTACGACGAGCCCCAAGGTCAGCAAACGACTGAGGCTTATCGCGCCAAGACCGCCTCTGCATCGTTTCTAGGCTGCATTCCGTCTTTCTGCCGACGCTCTCCTCGACGCGTCGCGAACGCACACCAGGGACGAATCGCTCTTGCCAGACCTCGTCGTCCGGACAAATTGGCCTCAACATCCTAGTCGCCGAGCACCTCTGCGGGGTTCGATTTGCTTGATGTACAAGAATGTCGAAAGTTCGACGCAAGTTCTGCCGGAGCCTCAGCTGCCAGCGACTAACAGCCGAATTGACGTCCAGCTTCTGAAACTTTGCGGACTTCTCACAATCTAGCCAGAACTTGTCGACCATTTCGCAAAAGTTCTCGCTACGTCGATAGCTTGCTGCCGGAAATTTCGTCAGGGCTCTGAGAGATGGCTGCCATCCGCGTCCTTACAGTTTCTCCAAATTCAGATTGGGCGGCTCGAGCCTCACCGCGCGCGCCTCGTGGAAGAAGCCGTAGACGAGCTTCGCCGTCGCGGCGTTGAGGCCCGGTATCTTTTCGGAGAGAGCGAGACCGGGCCGCGCGCTGGCCGTGAGCCCCGGCCAACTTGTGACGAAGCCCGCCAGTCCGAAGCCGAGCAGCAGCAACGCCCAGGGCGCGGGTTCGGGAATCGCTGCGCCAGGAGCCACGCCGAAGATCTCAAATTGCAGGTTTTGCTCGCCGAGACCGCTCCACGACGATCCATCCGCGGATGTAAAAGCGAACACCGACGATGACCCGCCGCCGAGCCAATTGAGGGAATTGCTGGCGGAAAGGTCAAGCACCAGGAAATACTCAGTTCCGGTTTGCAGCAAGATCGGCGATCCGCCGTAACTCGCGCTCGCGAGGGTCGCGCTTGACCCGGGTGCGGTCAGAGTTCCGCTCGTCCACAGCGGCGAGCCCGGGATCGACGAATAGAGACCGAGCGAGAGAGACTGCGCCTCAATGTCCGTGTTCGCCACGAACGCGGCCGCGCCGGTGAAATCGAAGTCGCTCGCGGGAGAGAACGCCTCGGCGTAGAAGGCGCTGCCAAATCCGCACCTGCAATTCGACCCGGTGTAATTGCTGAACACCGTCGCCGCTCGGGCCGAGCGCGTCGTGAGGGCGCCGCAAACGCCGGCCAACGTCAAGAGAACGAGGATCGCGCCAAGGGCGCTCTTCGGGAATTGTCTCATGAGGGTCTCCTCACCGCGCGCGGTTCTCGTGGAAGAAGTCATAGACGAGCTTCGCCGTCGCGGCGTTGAGGCCGGGCGTCTTCTCGAGATCGGACAGGCCGGCTTTGGCGACATCCTTGGCCGAGCCGAAGGCGAAGAGAAGCGCCCGCTTGCGCGCCGGGCCGATGCCGGGAATCTCGTCGAGCGGGCTTTTCACGAATTCCTTCTTGCGCCGCGCACGGTGGGTCCCGATCGCAAAGCGATGCGCCTCGTCGCGCAGGCGCTGGATGAAGAACAAAGCCGGATCGCGGGCGCTTAAGCGGAACGGCTCGCGCCCCTCGACAAAAAAGTCTCGCGGCCCGCGTTGCGATCCGGTCCCTTGGCGATCGCGACCAGCCTTATTCCCTCGATCCCCAGGCCCGACAGAACGTCCCGCGCCGCCTCGAACTGTCCACGCCCGCCGTCGATGACGATAAGGTCCGGCGTGTCGGGAAAGGCGCCAGGCTCCGCCGTCTCGCCATGCCGCTTGAGGCGAGCGAAGCGGCGGGTCAACACTTCGCGCATCATCGCGTAATCGTCGCCGGGCGTGAGATCCACGCTTCTGATGTTGAACGTGCGGTATTGGTTCTTGACGAAGCCCTCCGGTCCCGCGACCACCATGGCGCCGATCGCGTTCGTCCCCATGATGTGGGAATTGTCGTAGATCTCGACCCGCCGGATCGGGTGATCGACGCCGAACGCCTCGCTCAGCGCGGCGATGAGCCTCTCCTGAGTGGCGGATTCGGCGAGCTTGCGCGACAGCGCTTCGCGCGCGTTGCGCAATGCGGCGTCCACCAGGTCCTTCTTCTCGCCGCGCCGTGGCGCGCCGATCGCGATGCGGTGTCCGACGCGCGCGCTTAAGACCTGGCACAAGGTCTCCGCGCTCGGAACCTCATGGCTCAGGAGCACGAGGCGAGGCGCAGGCCGGTCGAGGTAGAATTGCGCGAGGAACGCGTCGAGCACCTCCTCGGGCGATAGCGCCCGGTCGGCGCGCGGGAAATAGGCGCGGTTGCCCCAATTCTGGTAGGTGCGGAAGAAGAACACTTCGACGCAGAACTGCCCCGCCTCCTCGGTGACCGCGAACACATCCGCTTCGGCGATCGAGCGCGGGTTGATGGCCTGCTCGCCCTGGATCGCCGAGAGCGCGCTGATGCGATCGCGTAAGCGCGCCGCCCGTTCGAAATCCAGCGCTGCGGCGGCTTCGCTCATTTCGTGGCCAAGGCGGCTCTTGATCGCGCGGCTGCGGCCGGAAAGGAAATCGCGCGCCTCCTCGACCAGCTTGGCGTAGTCGTCGAGCGAGATTTCCCCAGTGCAAGGCGCGGAGCAGCGCTTGATCTGGTGGAGCAGGCAGGGGCGGGTTCGATTGGCGAAGAAACTGTCGGAGCAGGTGCGCAGGAGAAACGCCCGCTGCAGCGCGTTCAAGGTGCGAAACACCGCGCCGGCGCTGGCGAACGGGCCGAAATAATCGCCAGTCAGGCTCCGCGCCCCGCGGTGCTTGACCAGCCTCGCTGCCGGGTGTGCGGTGCAGATCAGAATATAAGGGAAGCTTTTGTCGTCGCGCAGCGTGACATTGTAGCGGGGCTTGAGCTGCTTGATGAGATTGGCCTCGAGCAGCAGCGCCTCGGCGTCCGACGCGGTGGTGACGAACACCATCGAGCGGGTCTGAGCGACCATGCGCGCGATGCGGCTCGGCTGACGGTCGGGCGCCATATAGGCGGCGATGCGCTTCTTGATCGAGCGCGCCTTGCCGACGTAGAGCACCTCGCCCTCCGACCCGATCATGCGATAGACGCCGGGGCCGAGCGGCGCGTGGCGCCAGAATTCGCGGATCACCTCGGCGCCGCGCGCCAGGCGCGAAGGCTCAACCGGCGGCTCGTCGAGCGCGATGTCGAGGGGCGCGGAATCGGGCGCGAGTTCGCGCGCGAGCGCGGCTTCCTCCCGCGCTTCCGCCGCCGGCGCTTCGCCGGGGGGAAAATTGTTCGATGCGCCGCTCATGACAGACTTATCTAGGCGCAAGCCGCTGCGGGGGGAATAGGCGGCAGGAGGCGGCGCGCCCTCGATCGTGGCCGTGCGCCGCCGGGCAGTTGGCGCGGGCGGCTTAACGGACTATTAACCTTAGCTCGCGGCGGCGGACTTGGCCCGCGGGCGGAGTTGGTCAAGCGTGAGTTCAACGATCAAGGACCGGGTGGGGACGCTCGTTGCGGGTGTCATTCTGCTGTCTGCGTGCGCGGGCTTGAGCGCCTGCAACGAGGTCGCCGCCACCCCGCCGAGCGCGGATGCGAGCGCGCAATTCGCCCTGCGCGAGGACGCCAATATGGCGGGCGCGACGGTCGCCATCGCCTCGATCGACGGTCCTCCGGCGGATCTTTCGACCCGTTTTCGCCAAAGTTTCGATGAAGCCGCCGCGGCGCGCCGGATCGCGGTCGCGGCGCCCGCCAAGGCGCGCTACCTGGTGCGCGGCTATCTCACCGCTTCACTGATCGAGGGCGGGGCGGAGATCGATGTGGTTTGGGACGTGTTCACGCCGAACAAGCAGCGCGCGCAGCGCCTCACTGACGCGATCGCGGTCAAGGGAGCGGGCGACGATGCGTGGGCGATGATCGATGATGCGGCGCTGAACAGCGTCGCCGCCAAATGCGCCGACGACCTCGCCGCCTACCTCTCCAATACGCCGGAGGCGGCGCCTGCCAGCGCGGCGCTCAGCTACGCCCAATAGGACTTTTTCTTGTGGACATCCGCTCCGGCTCCCGCCGTTGTGATCCCCCTGTCATGTTGTTCGCGCGTCCGCGCGCTGCTATGACCCGCCGCGCGCTCAGGGAGCTTGGCTCCGCAGCCGTCATTGCGAGCCTAGGGCGTCGGAGACGCCCGTCCTTCCGGACGGGCTATGGCGAAGCAATCCAGGAGGCATAGGGCGCTCTGTGTCTCTGGATCGCCACGTGGCTTCGCTCCTCGCGATGACGAATTGAGACTGGAGAACAGGCCCCTTGTCCGGCAAGATGAAGATCTTGGCCGGCAATTCCAATCGGCCGCTGGCCGAGGCGATCGCCGCCTATCTCGGCGAGCCGCTGACCGGCTGCCATGTCCGCCGCTTCGCCGACCTCGAGATCTTCGTCGAAATCCTCGAGAACGTGCGCGGACGCGACGCCTTCATCATCCAGTCGACGTCCTATCCGGCGAACGACAATCTGATGGAGCTGCTGATCATGATCGACGCGCTTGCGGCGCGCCTCGGCGCAACGCATCACGGCGGTCCTCCCCTATTTCGGCTACGCGCGCCAGGATCGAAAGCCGGGACCGCGCTCGCCCATCTCGGCGAAGCTCGTCGCCAATCTCATCACCCGCGCCGGCGCCGACCGGGTGCTGACGGTCGACCTGCACGCCGGGCAGATCCAGGGATTTTTCGACATCCCGACCGACAATCTGTTCGGCGCGCCCGACCATGGTGCGCGACATCCAGGCCCATCATAACGGCAGCAAGAACGTGATGGTCGTGTCTCCCGACGTCGGCGGCGTCGTGCGCGCTCGAGCGCTCGCCAAGCGCCTCGACGCGCCGCTCGCCATCGTCGACAAACGGCGCGAAAGAGCGGGCGAATCGGAAGTGATGAACGTGATCGGCGACATTGCCGGGCGCCATTGCGTGCTGCTCGACGACATCGTCGATTCGGGCGGCACTTTGTGCAACGCCGCCGACGCGCTGCTGGACGGAGGGGCGGCGAGCGTCTCGGCCTACATCACGCACGGCGTTCTCTCCGGCGGAGCGGTTGCGCGCGTCGCCGCCTCGAAGCTCAGCGAACTGGTGCTGACCGACACAATCCAGCCGACAGAAGCGGTGCGGGTCGCGCGCAACATTCGCGTGATCTCGATTGCGCCGTTGATCGGCGAGGCGATTGGCCGCATCGCCAAGGAAGAAAGCGTGTCCTCGCTGTTCAACTAGGGCCGAACGTCGCGTTGACGGGTTGGTCAGAGCCGACGGCTGTTCGGCAGCATGAGCAGGAACGACGTCGTCCAGATGGAAAGCGCGGCGATCAGCCCGACGATGTCGACCGTCAAAAGGGACAGGATGCTTGTCATAGCTTTCCCCTTTCTTGAGGGGACTAAAGCACGCGCGGTAGCCTGCCCGCAGTGAGCGCAATCACATCCGCTTGAACTCGCGACGATCGCAAAGCCCCTCGTAGAGAGATCGTCTCGTCCGCTGGCCTGAAGGCCGTTTCATCTAGGCGCGCACGGTCATTTCCTCGTCATGACGCAAGCGCAAGTCCCTCGTCTCCCGCGATTTCGCATGGGAGGGGACAAACGATGCTTCGTTCGACGACGTTGAAAGCCGCTTTGCTGTTGTCTGTGGTCGCAGTCGCTCCGGCGCGCGCCGATGTGAGTCTGCTCGCGATCGGAACCCTGCCGGGAGCCAGCGATCTGTCGGGCCTGACGGACACGCTCGAAAACGGCGTGCCCGCAACATTCTGGGCGGTCTGGGATCCGGCCTCGCCTTCGCGGGCGGCGACACGTTTCTGGCGGTTCCCGACCGCGGTCCGAACGCTGTCCCATTTGATTCCAAGATCGACAATACGGCCTCGTATATCAATCGGTTTCAAACGCTGAACCTCAATCTGACGCCGAACCCGGGCGGGTCGCTCCCGTTCACCCTCACGCCCACTCTGACCAAGACGACCCTGCTCTACAGCTCGACGCCGCTGACCTACGGAACCGGCGCCGGCCTCGGCGTCGGTCCAGGCGCGCCGGCTCAGAACACGCCGAACAAGTTTTATTTCACCGGCCGCTCCGACAATTTCGGACCCGGAGGCTCCTCGGTGACGACGAACGCGCGCTTCGACCCGGAGTTGGTTCGCGTCTCCAACGACGGAAAGTCCGTCTTCATCTCCGACGAGTACGGCCCCTACGTGCGCGCAGTTCGATCGCGCGACCGGGCAACTGATCAAGACCTTCACTCTGCCCAGCAATCTCTCGGTCGCATTTCAATCTCCGCAGGGCGCCGTCGAAACCAGCACCAACACGAGCGGGCGCACCGACAACAAGGGCATGGAGGGGCTCGCGCTCACGCCGGACGGCAAGACGCTGGTCGGCATCATGCAGGCGTCGCTCATTCAGGATTCCACCAAAGGCAATCCGGCCAAGAAGACGGTGCGCATCGTGACGATCGACATCGCGAGCGGCGACACCAAGGAATACGCCTACAACCTGACAGTTCGGGCTCGGGCGTCAGCGACATCGTCGCGCTCAACGATCACCAGTTCCTCGTCGACGAGCGCGACGGGAATGGCCTCGCCAACGGCAACGACGCGGTCGCGAAGCAGCTGTTCATCATCGACACCAACGGCGCGACGGACGTGACGGACCTGTCCGGACAGGCCCTCAAGGACGCCGCCATCCCGAAGAGCGGGCCGTTCCTCGACATCGTCGCCGCGCTGGGAGCGGCAGGCATTCCGCCGTCCGAAGTGCCGGCCAAGATTGAAGGATTGGCCTTCGGACCGGACGTCGACGTCGATGGGGAGGTCGAGCACACGCTCTACGTGTCCAACGACAACGACTTCCTTTCGCAAGTCCCGTTGGCGGATGGTACGCTGGTCGACAATCCGAACCAGTTCTTCGTGTTCGGCTTCACCGACGCCGATCTGGCGAAGTTCGGCGTCGACGAGTTCGTCCCGCAGGAGTCGCCGCCATTCCCGAGCCGTCGACCTGGGCGATGATGATTGTGGGCTTCCTGGGGCTCGGCTTCATGACGGCTCGCCGCAAGAGGGAAGCGCCTGCGCGCGGGCTGACCGCTTCTCGTCTGGCGACTGGGCCGCTTTCCCGAGGCCCATTGCCGCGCGATATTCAGGAGAGAAAGGCCGCGTTCCGAAGGCGCGGCCTTTTTCTTGCTTGCGACCAGATCGTGGCTGCCGCTTGCTCCCGGTAAATTGCCCGCATAGTCTCGACGCCGTTGTCGGCTGGGAGGGCTTGACCGCGCTTGACAGTCAAGCGGCGGGCGGACTTACTCGATCAGCCGGTTAGTTTCTCGGCGCGGCGCTCGGGAGCCGCTCGCGCGAATGGGAGGTCAGGATATGTTCGGTCGCATCACGCTCATGACGTCGGCGGCTTTTGCCGGAAGTCTTCTCGCTTCCGTCGCAGCCTACGCGGCCGACACCGTCAAGCCCGCCGTCCTTTATGATCTTGGCGGCAAGTTCGACAAATCGTTCAACGAGGGCGTGTTCAACGGCGCGACACGGTTCACCAAGGAGACCGGGATCAAGTTCCGCGATCTCGAGCTCCAGAACGAGGCGCAGCGCGAGCAGGACCTGCGCAAGTTCGCCAAGGACGGCTTCTCGCCGATCATGACCGTCGGCTTCGCCTGGGAGACCGCGCTGAAGAAGGTCGCGCCGGAATATCCCAAAACGAAATTCGGCATCATCGATGACGTGGTCGACCTGCCCAACGTCCAGTCGATCGTGTTCAAGGAACAGGAGGGCTCATTCGTCGTCGGCGTCATCGCGGCGAAGACATCAAAGACCGGCAAGGTCGGCTTCGTTGGCGGCATGGACATTCCGCTGATCTCGAAATTTGAATGCGGCTACGCGCAGGGCGTCAAATACGCTTCCGACGGCAAGGATGAAGTGTTCGCCAACATGACCGGCACGACGCCCGCGGCCTGGAACGATCCGGTCAAGGGCGGCGAGCTCGCCAAGTCGCAGATCGATCGCGGCGCCGACATCGTCTACGCCGCGGCGGGCGCGACCGGTCAGGGCGTCTTGAAGGCGGCGGCGGACGCCGGCAAGTTCGGCATCGGCGTCGACTCCAACCAGAATGGCCTTTTCCCCGGCCATGTCCTGACCTCGATGCTGAAGCATGTCGACGTCGCCACCTACAATTCGTTCATGGACGCGAAGAACGGAACGTGGAAGGCCGGCGTCCAGGTGTTGGGCCTCAAGGACGACGGCGTTGGCTACGCAGTCGACAAGAACAACGAAAAGCATTCTGACCCCCGAGGCAAAGGCTGCGGCGGACCAGGCCGAGAAGGACATCATCTCGGGCAAGATCCAGGTTCACGACTACATGTCCGACAACAAGTGCCCGGCGTGACGTCTCCTCGGGGCGAAGAGTTTGCACCGTGGACGTCATGGCCGGGCTTGACCCGGCCATCCATGTTCATTTCTTTCGCCCGTGCGCTGAACATCCCGACCAACGCCTGACTGGGAGAGCGGCGGGCGAGACGCGTGCATGGCCGGGTCAAGCCGGTCAAGCCCGGCCATGACGCGCAACGCCAGGACGGGTGACAGAAAATGGCGGACACTGCCCCTCCCGCCATCGAACTGATCGGCATCGACAAGAGCTTCGGCCCGGTTCACGCCAACAACAACGTGAACCTCGTCGTCGAGCGCGGAGTCATCCACGGCATTGTCGGCGAGAACGGAGCCGGCAAGTCGACGCTGATGTCGATCCTCTACGGCTTTTACGAAGCCGATAGAGGCGAAATCCGCATCAACGGCGAGCCGGTCAGGATCCGCTCCTCGCGCGAGGCGATCAGCCACGGCATTGGCATGGTGCATCAGCACTTCATGCTGGTGCCAGCCGCTCTCCGTGCTCGAAAACGTGATGCTCGGCGCCGAGGGCGGGCCGCTGCTCGCCGAGGGCGCTGGCGCCATCCGCAAGCAGCTCGCCGAACTCGGGCGCGAATACGGCCTCGTGGTGGATCCCGATGCGATCGTCGGCGAATTGTCGGTCGGCCTGCAGCAGCGAGTCGAGATCCTGAAAGCGCTCGTGCGCGGGGCTGAGATTCTCGTGCTCGACGAGCCGACCGCAGTGCTGACGCCGGCCGAGGCCGATCAGTTGTTCGAAATGCTGCGCGTGCTCAAGCGCGAGAACAAAACCATCATCTTCATCACCCACAAACTGCGCGAGATCATGAGTTTGACGGACCGCGTGTCGGTGATGCGGCGCGGAGAGATGGTCGCGACCTTCGATACCGCCAAGACGTCGCCGCCCGAGCTCGCCGACGCGATGGTCGGGCGCAAGGTCATCCTGAAGGTCGAGAAAGGGCCCAGCGCATCCTGGCGCCATTGCGCTCGAAGCGCGAAATCTTGTGGTGCGCGACGACCGTGGGGTCGCTCGCATCGACGGCGTTTCGTTCGCATTGCGCGAAGGTGAGATTCTCGGCGTGGCTGGCGTCGCCGGCAACGGGCAGTCCGAGCTTCTCGAGGCGCTAGCCGGCATCCGCCCGCTCAGTTCAGGCGAGATCCTGATCGAAGGCCAGCCCATTCCGGCGCACGAGCGCAATCCGCACATGGAGCGGCTCCTGGGCGTCGGTCACGTGCCCGAGGATCGTCATCGCGTCGGGCTCGTCATGCCGTTCGAAGCCTGCGAGAGCGCGATGCTCGGATTTCATCGCGAGCCGGTTTACGGCAAGGGTCTCTTCTATAGCCGCAGCGCGATCGTGTCCGACGCCGAGAAGAAGATGGACGCTTTCGACGTCCGGCCGCGCGCGCCGCTTGCTCAAGACCGCCAATTTCTCCGGCGGCAATCAGCAGAAGATCGTGCTGGCGCGTGAGATCGAGCGCAATCCGAAGATCCTGCTCGTCGGTCAGCCGACGCGCGGCGTCGACATCGGCGCGATCGAATTCATCCACAAGCGGATCGTCGCGCAGCGCGACGCCGGCAAGGCGGTGCTCCTGGTCTCGGTCGAGCTCGACGAGATCTTCGCGCTTTCGGACCGCATCATCGTGCTCTGCGGCGGCCGCATCACCGGCGAGCGCCGGCCCGAGGAGACCGACGCGCAGGACCTCGGACTCTTGATGGCCGGCGTCAGCGAGCGCGCGGCATGAGCGCGCCTCGCAAGCCCCTGCCCGCCTGGGCGGACGTCGCGCTCATCCCGCTCGTCAACGTCGCCGCCGCCTTCGTCATCTCCGGTTTCGTCGTGCTGGCGATCGGCGAGAATCCGCTTGAAGCCGTCCAAAGCCTCATCCTTGGCGCGCTCGGCGACCTCGAAGGGATCGGCTACACGCTCTTCTACGCGACGAGCTTCATCTTCACCGGGCTTTCGGTCGCCATCTGTTTCCATGCCGGCCTGTTCAACATCGGAACGGAGGGCCAGGCCTATATCGCTGGTCTCGGCGCGGCGCTGGTCGCGCTCCATTTCGGTTTCCTGCCGGGCTACACGCTCGCCATTGCGGCGATCATCGGCGCGGCCATGTTCGGCGCCGCCTTCGCGGCCATTCCCGGCTATCTGCAAGCCTATCGCGACAGCCACATCGTCATCACGACGATCATGTTCAACTACATCGCCTCCGCCATCATGGGCTATCTGCTCGTCAACGTTATGCGCAAGCCCGGGCAGATGAACGCGGAGACCACGCCCTTTCGCGACACGGCGCTCGTGCCGCAGTTCCACGAAGTGCTCGCCCATTTCGGCGTCCAATGGCCGGAGACGCCGTTCAACCTCTCGTTCCTGCTCGCGCTCCTCTGCTGCCTCGCGGTCTGGCTCCTCGTCTGGCGCACCCGGCTCGGCTACGAGATCCGCACCGTCGGCGCCAACCCGACCGCCGCCGTCTATGGCGGCATCTCGCCCGCCCGCGTCACCGTCATCACCACGCTGTTGTCGGGCGCGCTCGCCGGCGGCGTCGCGGTCAACATCATTCTCGGCGACCAGCACCGGCTCATCCTCGAATTCGTCGGCGGGTTCGGCTTCGTCGGCATTGCGGTCGCGCTGATGGGGCGCGCGCATCCCGTCGGCATCATCCTCGCCGCGATCCTGTTCGGCGTCCTCTATCAGGGCGGCCAGTCGCTCTCGATCGACATGCCCAAGATCAGCCGCGACATGATCGTCGTGATCCAGGGCCTGGTCGTGCTGTTCGCCGGCGCGCTCGAGCACATGTTCCGCCGGCCTGTCGCGACCCTGCTCGCGCGGCGCACGACGCAGCCGCCCATCTGACGGGCGGCCAGCATGGAATGGTTCGACGCCTTCATCGTCGTCTTCGCCTCCGGCATGCGTCTCGCCGTTCCGCTCATTCTCGCCTGCCTTGCGGGCCTTTGGTCGGAACGCTCGGGCGTCGTCGACATCGGGCTTGAGGGCAAGATTCTGGTCGGCGCGTTCGCGTCGGCCGCGGCGGCGACCTTCACCGGAAGCGTGTGGCTCGGCCTCCTGGCTGGCGTCGCCGCGGCCGTCGTCTTCTCCCTCATTCACGGCTACGCCTCGATCGACCAGCGCGCCAACCAGATCGTCTCCGGCACCGCGATCAACATGGTGGCGGACGGGCTCACCGCGCTCATCGGCAACGCGATCTGGTCGCAGGGCGGACGTACGCCGCAACTGCCGGCGACCGCCCAATTCCGCGCAATCGACTGGCCGTTCGTCGACCAGATCGGCGCCGTGCCGATCGTCGGACCGATCTATCGGCATCTCATCTCGAGCCACGACCTCATCACCTACGTCGCCTTCCTCATGGTGCCGCTCACCTACTGGGCGCTGTACAGCACGCGCTTCGGACTGCGTCTGCGCGCCGTCGGCGAGAATCCGGCCGCCGTCGACACCGCCGGCATCTCGGTCAGCGGCTTGCGCTACGGCGCGGTGGTGATTTGCGGCGTCCTGGTCGGCCTCGCCGGCGTCTATCTCGTGCTGTCGCAGAAGGCCTATTTCCAGCCGCACATGAGCGCCGGGCGAGGCTTCATCGCGCTTGCCGCGCTCGTCTTCGCCAAATGGCGGCCGTGGCCGGCGCTGGCGACCTGCCTTCTGTTCGGCTTCCTCGATGCGCTGGCGATCCGCTTGCAGGGAGTCGAACTGCCGATCATCGGACCCGTCCCGGTGCAGGCGATCGAAGCCCTGCCCTATATTCTCACCGTCGTGCTGCTGGCGGGCTTCATCGGCAAGGCGATCCCGCCCAGAGCGTCGGGAATTCCTTATGTCAAAGAGCGCTGAAGCGGCGCTTGCCGCATTGTTCGGCGCAGCCAAGGCCGCGCAGGCCAACGCCTATGCGCCCTATTCGCGTTTCAAGGTTGGCGCGGCGTTGCGTACGCCATCGGGCGCAATCTTTTCCGGCTGCAACGTCGAAAACGCCGCTTATCCTCAAGGCTCCTGCGCGGAAGCGGGCGCGATCGCGGCGATGGCGCTCGCCGGCGAACGACGGATCGCGGAAATCCTGGTCATCGGCGACGGCGACGCCTTGTGCACGCCGTGCGGCGGCTGCCGCCAGCGCATCCGCGAATTCGCCGATCCATCGACCGCGATCCATATCGCCGGTCCGGAAGGCGTGCGGGCGAAGTTCACCTTGAGCGAACTCTTGCCCGAGTTCTTCGGGCCGGATCATCTGGCAGTCTAAGCCGGGCGCCACGTGTTCGTCGCCGGGCGAAGCGAGATCCCTCTTGTGCAAAGGCGCTCAATGAAAGCATGGCGACTCGACCGCCTCGGCGGAACGCTTCGACTCGAAGACATGGCCATCCCAGAGCCTCGCCCCGGGGGCGTCGTGGTGAGGATCGAAGCCTCAGCCCTCATGTCCTATTTGAAAGCCTATGTGGAAGGCAGATTGCCGATCTACAGTCCGCCGGACGGCCCCTTCACGCCTGGCGGCAACGCGATTGGCGTCGTGCATGCGATCGGCCCTGAAGTCTATCACGTGAAAGTTGGACAGCGGGTCGTCATCTCCTCGCATTGTGTTGCGAATGAAAATGTGCCGGAGCCGGCGCAATTCCTGTTGGGCATTACCGCCGGTCCCGCAGGCAAGGCGCTTCAGGCCGACTGGCGCGACGGAACGCTCGCCGAGTATGCGCTTGCGCCGAAGTCGTGCGTGACGCCGGTCGAGGGATTGGACGCGGTGAGCGCGGCTCAGCTTTCCGTTCTGCCGCGATTCGCTGTGCCGTACGGAGGCCTTCTGCGCGGGCGTCTCGCCGCGGGCGAAACGATCGTCGTCACCGGGGCGACGGGGGCTTACGGAAGCGCCGCCGTGCTCCTCTCGCTCGCCCTCGGCGCCGCGCGTGTCATAGCCGCCGGGCGGAACAGGACAGCGCTCGAAGCGCTCGCGCGACACGGCGGTTCGCGCGTGGCGACCGTCGCGCTTTCGGGCGACGTCGACGCCGACGCCAAGGCTCTTCGCGCCGCCGGAGGCGGGGGAGCCCATATGGCCTTCGACATTGTCGGCGGCGCTCAAGACGCCAACGCAACGCTCGCGGCGCTGAAGAGCGTGCGCCGCGGCGGACGGCTCGTCCTGATGGGCAGCATGGCGGTCCCGCTGCCGATTTCCTATCTCGAGGTGATGCTGAACAATCTCGAGATCATCGGGCAGTTCATGTATCCGAGCGATGCCTTCATGCGCCTTATCGATTTGACGCGCGGGGGTCTTTTGGACCTCCGCGCCATCCGCGCGCGCTCCTTCCCCTTGGAAGCGCTTCCCGAGGCGATGGAAGCGGCCGCAACGGCCGGCGGTCTCGAATGCGTCGTCGTGACGGCGCCTTGAACAATTCCGATGCTCGACGAGCCGCCTTCCCTCTCGCCGTCTTTCCGTGTTTCAGCGACGTCTCTATGATGCCGCACGATCGGGGCTGGTCGAACGCCTGGCCCGTCCTCATACCTTACGAGGCGCGGCGAATGGATCCTACCCCTGACGCGGCGATCGACGCGCTCAGAAGCCGTGGGCTTGCTTCCCTGCCCCCGCTCGCCATCGTGCTCGGCTCGGGTCTCGGCGGTTTCGCGGACGAAGCGCGCGACGCGACCGCGATCTCCTATCTCGACATTCCAGGGTTTCCGATCCCGAGCGTCGAGGGTCACGCAGGGCGGCTCGTGGTGGGCGCAATCGAGGGTAAACGGGTGGCCTTGTTTCAAGGCCGCGGCCATTACTATGAGCATGGGCGCGCGAACGCGATGCGGATCGCGATCGATGCGTTTCGCGAGCTCGGCGGCGAAACGTTGTTGCTCACCAACGCCGCGGGCGGGCTCAAGACGGAGTGGCGGCCTCCAGCCCTGGTCGCGATCACGGATCACATCAACTTTTCCGGAACGAACCCGCTGATCGGTTATCTGGGCCCGGACCGTTTCGTGCCGTTGACCAAGGCCTACGACGAGACGCTGCTGGCTGCGCTGCGCGAAGCGGCGAGAAGCGCGGGAGTCGAGCTTAACGAGGGCGTCTACATGTGGTTTTCAGGGCCGAGCTTCGAGACGCCGGCCGAAATTCGCGCGGCGCGCATTCTGGGCGCGGATCTCGTTGGCATGTCGACCGTGCCGGAGGTGATCTTGGCGCGCCGCGCGGGGTTGCGCTGCGCCGCGGTGTCGGTCGTCACCAATTACGCCGCGGGTCTCGCCGGCGGCGACCCGAGCCATGAGGAGACGCAAGCCGTGGCGCATGAAGCCGCCGACCGCTTCAAGCGCCTGCTGCGGGGCTTCATCCGGGAGGTTGCCTGAAGGTCTGCATGGGCTGGAGGCGGCTCTGGCGCGGTCAGCGACCGCGCCCTACAACCGCTCCATGATGCTTCCCCAGGAAATCATTCGCGCCAAGCGCGACGGCGAGACGTTAAGCGCTGGCGAGATCGGCGACTTCATCGCCGCGCTGACGAGCGGCGCCGTCACCGAGGGCCAGGCGGCCGCTTTCGCCATGGCGATTTACTTTCGCGGCATGTCGCTCGACGAGCGCGTGGCGCTGACCCAGGCGATGACCCGCTCGGGCGCGCGCCTCGATTGGCGCGACGCCAACTTGGCCGGGCCGATCCTCGATAAGCACTCGACCGGCGGCGTGGGCGACAACGTGTCCCTCATGCTGGCGCCGATGCTCGCGGCCTGCGGCGCCTATGTGCCGATGATTTCCGGGCGCGGTCTCGGCCATACCGGCGGCACGCTCGACAAGCTCGACTCGATTCCCGGCTACGCCTCGCAGCCGGACCTCGATCTGTTCAAGCGCGTCGTCAAGGAAGCCGGCTGCGCGATCATCGGCCAGACGGCCGATCTCGCCCCGGCCGACCGGCGCCTCTACGCCATCCGCGACGTCACGGCGACGGTCGAATTGGTCGCGCTCATCACCGCTTCCATCCTGTCGAAGAAACTTGCGGCCGGGCTGCAAGGGCTGGTCATGGACGTCAAGACCGGCTCCGGCGCCTTCATGACGACCCTCGACGGCTCTCGAGAGCTCGCGACCAGCATCGCGACGGTCGCCAACGACGCCGGCCTGCCAACCGTCTCGCTCATCACCGACATGAACGAGCCGCTCGCCAGCGCCGCGGGCAACGCGGTCGAGATCCGTAACGCTGTCGACTATCTGACTGGCGCTCGGCGCGACGCGCGCCTCGACCAGGTGACGATGGCGCTCGGCGCGGAACTGCTCGCGCTTTCCGGACTGGCGCGCGACCCCGATGCCGGGGCTGCGGCGTTGCGACGCGCGCTGGAATCCGGCGCGGCGGCGGAGCGGTTCGAGCGGATGGTCGCGGCGCTCGGAGGGCCGAAGAATTTCATGTCGGGCGCTCATGCCGCTTTGCCTCGGGCGCCCGTGGTCGTTGAAGCGCCGCCGGAGACGCGCGGCTTCGTCACCGGCATCGACGTGCGCGCGGTCGGGCTCGCGGTGGTCGAACTGGGCGGCGGCCGATCGCGCGCCACCGACGCGATCGACCCGGCAGTCGGTCTGACCGAACTCGCCCCGATCGGCGCCAGGGTCGGCCGCGATGCGCCGCTTGCCCTTGTGCACGCGCGCGATCGTGGCCAGGCCGAGACGGCCGTTCGGCGCCTTCGCGACGCCTACCGCCTGGACGAAGCGCCGCTTTCGCCCGTCGACCCGGTGATCGAGCGCGTCGCCGGGACGCCCCAGTGAGCGTGCTCGTCGCCATCTCCGGATGGGACCCGAAACCCTGGCGCGCGCGCATGGAAGCGCTGCTGCCGTCCCATGAGATCGTGATGCTCGATGAGCCGTTCGATCGCGCCTCGGTGCGCTATGCGCTGAGCTGGCGCCACCCGCCAGGCGCGCTCAAGGACCTTCCCAATCTTCGGGTGATTCTCTCGCTCGGGGCGGGCGTCGATCATCTGTTCGCCGACCCCGCTCTGCCGGACAAGCCGATCGCGCGCGTGGTCGATCCCGATCTCACCAGCCGTATGAGCGAATGGGTCGTCATGCATGCGCTCGTTCATCTGCGCCAATTGCGGCGCTACGAGCGTCAGCAGCGCGAGCATGTCTGGGACGACGACGACAAGCAGCCGAAGGCGAGCGACATCCAGATCGGTCTGCTTGGATTGGGCGTCATGGGCGGGGACGCCGCGGCGAAGCTGAAGCCGCTGGGCTTCAGGGTCGCCGGCTGGAGCGCAAACCCGAAGTCGTTGCCCGGCGTCGCAGGCTTCTCGGGCAGGGACGGGCTTGAGCGCATGCTCAAGCAAACCGACATGCTCGTCGTGCTGCTGCCGCTGACCCCAGCGACGCGGGGGATCGTCAACGCCTCGCTTCTATCGCAACTCAGGCGGGATGGGCCGCTCGGCGGCCCGATCCTCATCAATGCGGGACGCGGCGGGCTGCAGGTCGAAGCCGACATCGTCGCCGCGCTAGATTCCGGCGCGCTCAAGGGCGCGTCGCTCGATGTGTTCGAGCGCGAGCCCCTGCCAGGAGATTCGCGCCTGTGGTCCCATCCCGCGGTCTATGTCAGCCCGCACAATGCCGCGATCTCCTCGCCCAAGGCGATCGCCGCCCTCGTCGCCCGGCAGATCGAAGCGTACGAGCGCGGCGAGCCGCTCGCTCACCTTGTTGACCGGCGCCGCGGCTATTGAGTGAGGCGCCAGACGCGGACGCCTGACGCCCAGTCGTGGCGCTACATCTTCTTGCAGGTGGCGATCGTTTCCGGCGTGCAGACGTCGAGGCCGATCGTCACCGGGTCCGGAACGGTCTTGCCTTGCGTCAGATCGTTCAGGAGATAGATCGCCTTGTAGCCCATCTCGAACGGCCGCTGTCCAACCTGCCCGTGGCTCAAGCCCGCTTTCAGGTCGTCCATCTGCATCGGCAAAGTCTCGACGAACAGCATCACCAGATCTTTCTTGTCGAGCCGGTCCTTGTACTTGCTCATGAGCTCCTTGTACGCCTTCACTTCCATCTGCGGAGCGCCGCCGGCATCGAGGACAGCGTCGATCTTCGGATATTTGGCGAGAAGATCGGTGAGCTGGGTGATCGAAAGCGGGAAGTCATCGTTGTTGTAGAGCGGGCAGCCGGCGACCTGCTTCCACTTATCGGCTGGCAGGGTCTCCGTCATGCCCTTGATGCGGTCGTTCATGTTGGCGGCGGCCGGTCCGCCGGTCTGGATGCAATAGGTGCCGCCGTTCGGCTTGAGCGCCATCGCCTGCTGAGCGACCGCCTTTCCGACCTCCTCGTTGACCGTGCCGATGTATGTGGCGCGAAGACCCTTGTCGGCCGGCAGGAGGTCGCTGTCCCAGGTCACGACCGGGATGTTGGCTTCCTTGGCGCGAGCGAGCACCTTGGCGATTGCGGGCGCATTGGCGGCCGAGACGCCGATGCCGTCGACATGCTTGGTGATGAGATCCTGGACGACCTGAACCTGTTCCTGCTCGGTCGCATCAGCCGGGCCGACGAACAGGCATTCGACGCCGCCGATCTCCTTCGCCGCCTTCATGCAGCCGTCGCGCGCCTGATCGAAGAACGGATTGTTCATCGCCTTTGGGACGAGGGCAAAGACCTTGTCCTTGGCTTCCGCCGTCAGGGGTTGAACGACTCCTATCAGCGCCGCGAGAGCGGCGAGACTTGTCAGTTTCATTTGACGCTTCCTCCGTTTACGCCGCCAGCATTGTTGCTGGCGGCTATTTATTCAGCGGGCGCTCGACGCATCCGCTCGAGCAGCAGCGCGCCCGCGATAATGAGGCCAACGAACGTACCCTGCCAATAGGGATCGACCCCCGCGAGCAGAAGAGCGTTGCGCACGATTTCGATGAGCGCCGCGCCGATCACCGCGGCATAGGGAATGCCGTAACCACCCATAAGATCGGTGCCGCCGATGACCGTCGCGGCAATGACCTGAAGCTCGTAGCCGACGCCGAGCCCGTTGGTGACGGATCCGAGCCATCCAACAATGAGAATGGCGGCGATTCCCGCCGAGAGGCTGCTGATGACGTAGACGGAAACCTTGACCGGCACGACCGGGATGCCGGTCAAGAGCGCCGCCTGCTCGTTGCCGCCGATCGCGTAGACGTATCGGCCCCAGCTCGTGTTGGCGAGGACAATCGTGAGCACGATCGCGATCAGCGCCATCGCGATGACGACAGACGGTATGCCGAAGAGACTGCCGCCGCCGAGCGCGTTGAACAGCTTCTCGTCCGGCCCGAACTGGTAGATCATTTTGTTGTTCGAGACGATCAGCGCCTGGCTGCGCGCGACCGACAGCATGATCAAGGTCACGACGAACGGCGACAGCTTGAATTTGGCGATCGCATAGCCGTTGACAAGCCCGCAGATGAGCGCAACGCCCATGCCAGCGCCCGCGCCGATCCACAGCGGATAACCAGCCTGAAGCGTAAGCCCGGTCACGATGCCGACGAGGCCCATCACCGAGCCAACCGACAGGTCGATGCCGCCCGTGATGATCACCAGCATCTGCCCCATGCCCATGATGGCGACGAAGGCGAAGTTGCGGCTGTCGTTGTAGAGATTGTCGTAGCTTCGGAACGGCTCCGAGATCAGCGCCATCACCGCGCAAATGATGAGCACCGCAAGCGTGATCGCCGCCGGCTGGCCGAGCCGCACCATCCCGAAACGGCGCGGCGACGTGGCCGCGACTTCAGCCCGCGCGGACACGTTTGGCCGTTTTTCCTGACGAGGGAGGGCGGTCACGACCTGTCAACGAGCATCGACCGGAGCGGCAATCCATCCTCTGAAGGGCGAGAACCGTTCCGTCTCTGGGACGGCGCCTGCACATGAACGTTCCCCCGGGTCGGCCGCGTGGTTGCGGTCGCCGCCGATGTTATGCGTTCGATAATCGGCGAGAGCAAAGGCTAGTTAGGGATCAATTGCATTGTCAAGCATCGTTGAGCCACTCCGGACGTCCGGGATGTCCCCGCCATTCGCCAACTGCGAAGAATCTCGCTATCGTCGCAATCGAAGGCGCAATCGGCCGAGGGAGGAAAACGCATGCTTTGGGGGATCGATCCGCTGCTCACCGCGGACCTGCTTTACGCCTTGCGAAAGATGGGACACGGCGACGAGATCGTTGTCGTCGACACCAATTTCCCCGCGGACTCGAGCGCAATGTCAACCGTGATGGGCGAACCGCTTCGCTTGGCTGGCGTCAACGCGGCGCGCGCGGTCGAGGCGATCCTGTCGGTGATGCCGCTCGACACCTTCGTCCCCGATCCTGCGTGCCGCATGGAGATCGTCGGCGATCCGGACGCCGTGCCGCCCGTGCAGCGCGAGGTGCAGCAGGCCGTCGATCGCGCGGCGAACAAGCACGTGCCGCTGCTTGGCGTCGAGCGCTTCGCCTTCTACGAGCGGGCGAAGAACGCCTTTGCCATCGTTCCCACCGGCGAGCGGCGCTTCTACGGCTGCTTCATCTTCAAGAAAGGCGTCGTCCCGCCGGAGTGAGCGCGCCTATCCGGCCTTTTTCCGTGACCCGGCCTTTTGCGCCGTCTGTTTCTCCGGCGCTTGCTTCGCGGACGCACCCGCCTCCTTCGTGGGCGCGCCGCCGGCGATCGGCAACAGCATTTCGCGCTGGTCCGGACTGCCCTTCGCGGCGCGCTTGCCCTTCGCGGCCGCGGCGGGCTTTGCCGTATCGGCTGGAGCTGGGCCGGCCGGCGTCGCCTGTTTGGCGGCTGCCTTCGGCGTTGCGTCCTTCGCCTTCTCGATGCTCTGCTTGAGCGCCGCCATCAAGTCTGTTCCAGCGACGATCCTCGGCATCGGGCGCTGTTTGGCGATCGGCGCCCCCGCCCGCTTCTCGTTCAGCATGGCGACGACCGCCTCTTCGTAGCGATCGTGAAATTGGGTGGGATCGAACGTCGCCGCCTTGCTCTCGAGGATATGCTCCGCGAGAGAGAGCATGTCCTTCGGAATCTTGATCTCGTCGATGTCGTCGAAATAAATCGCCTCGTCCCGAACCTCGTAAGGGTATCTGAGCGTCGCGCCGAGCAGTCCCTTGCCTCGCGGCTGGAGCATGATCACCCGCTCGCGTTTGGAGAGGACCACTCGTCCCAAGGCGACCATGCCCTTGCCGAGCATGGCGTCGCGGATGACGGCGAAAGCCTCCAGCGCAACCTTGTTCTCGGGAATCAAATAATAGGGGCTGTCGATATAGCGCTCGTCGACTTCGGATTTTGCCACAAAGCTATCGATGTCGATCGTATGGCTGCTCTCGATCGCGATGGCGTCGAGCTCTTCGTCCTCGACCTGCAGGTAGACGCCCTTGTCGACTTCGTAGCCGCGGCCTTTATCGTCAGGATCGATTGGGTCGCCCGTCCCTTCGTCCACCAGCTGCTGACGAAGGCGATTGCCGGTCTTCTTGTTGATTTGCCGGAAGGCCACCCGCTCTCCGGCGGAAGTCGCCGTATAAAGCGCGATCGGGCACGAGACGAGGGAAAGCTTGAGATATCCCTTCCAGTACGGGCGCGGGGGGGCCATCGGAACTCCTACTCAACGCAAACCAACCTTCGCTATATAACACGCAGGACGCTCTTCCGGACAGACGGGGCAAGGATTCTTTAACCAGTCTGGGACCCGCGGCGTGCTCGGGTCTTCAAAGTCGAGGAAGGGAAGCCGCTTCGCCGCGAGTGGAGGCTAAACCACCCAGGGACCAAGTGGTGGTGGACGCAGTCCTGCGAAACCAGTCTCCGTCCGGTAATCCCTGGCAACAGGCAAAGTACAGGGAAGTTTGCTCGAAATTAGGGAACGGCGTGGAAAAGCCGGAAATTGGCTGCGAAGCGCAAAACCGTCATCGTAAATTATTCCGCGGCGTGTCCTATTGCCCCATCGGGCTCGACTTGACCCCTTGTCGAAGCGCGCGTCCGATCCGAGCCGGCGCCGTCGTCGTCTGTTGAAGTCGCCAGAAACCGTCAGAGCGAGCACAAGCTTAGTAACAAGTGTTATGGATTTGTTGAATCTCCCTGTGTGTCGATTTCCGCTGAGATTTGACTCCACACCCGGGTCAGTTCTCAGTGGAAATCAACAGCTCGTTCTTCACGGACGACATTTTAACCCGCGCGGCCCTTTCTCAGCTTTCCATGATCCGAGGTTCAGCTAGTTCGTTCTCACCAAGCGTATGCTCGCAACGCGTTTTCACCAAGGATAAGCCTGAGCTGCTCATCGGTTAGCGAACGGCAGTGCATGCCGATAACGTCAAGCATTTGTTGATAGGTCAGCATCCACAGCATGCCCGGAGCGTCGGTACCCCACAGGAGTTGATCGGCGCCGACCAGATCCACGGCCTTACGCACGAAGACATCGATCCCACTGAAAGGGTAGTCGCCTTCCGGCAGGTGATGAGGCAGCGCGGAGAGGTCCAGCCAGACATTCGAGTGCCGGGCCAAAAGGACCTGTTCGCGCCAGGGGGTTTCGAGAGCGGGTTCGGTCAGCATCCGGTTCTTCGGTTGGCCCATGTGGGCGATAATCCAGCGTATGTCCGGGTAACGTTGAACGAGGTCGCGCAGCCCGTCGGTCTGATACGAACGGTCCGTCGTCAGGCCAAGATCGAGTGTGATCGATAGTTTTGCCTGGCTGACCGTCTCCCAAAGCCAAGCCAACCTGGAGGAGGCGAGATTGAAATCTGGATAGCGGCTGCACAGGCCCAATGAGTTGGTCATCTCCAGCTTGACCGCCCTGAAACCCCGCTCATGGATGAGTAAGTTCAAGAGGGCCGGCGCTTGCTCATCCATCGGATCGACCAGTGCGACGCCTAGGAACCGGTCCGGCCAGCGCTCGAGGACCTCGGCGTAGTAGTCGTTCATGTCGCCGTAGAGCGGCCCCTGCATCAGCACCGCTCTGTCGACGCCAGCCGACCCCATGTATTCCAGTAGGATCTCGGCCGGAAAGTTGGTGCGCTCCAAAGCTGGGGGCAGCAATCTGAAGGGCTTGCCTGCGCCGATCTGGACCATGCCGTAAGGCAGCGGCTTGACGGGGCCAGCGCCAGTAAATCCGTCGAGACGCCGAAAAACGTGGACGTGCGAGTCAACAATCATTCTGTCGTCCTGGGACCGGTTATGACGCGGGCAGTTCCGAGGCAGGCCCGCCCATCTTGGCGCGCTCCGCTTGCTGCTCGGCGAACTCCGCCATTGCCATCCGCCTGCGGTAACGTTCGTTGTGTTCTTCGGCGATTTGTTCGAGACCGATGCTGAAGACTAGCGCTCCGCCCTTCACGACATCGGTCCAGAACGGGTCAACGCCTATTGCGATCAGACCGCTATTGATGACGCCCAAGAACAAGACCGCCAACATCACGCCCGGTATGTTGCCGCGTCCGCCGGTGAAAGCCACGCCGCCCAGGATCACTGCTGTGATGACGTCAAGCTCGAAGCCCACGCCAAACGTGACCGTCGCGGTGCCAAAACGGCTTGCAGCCAGCACCCCGGACACGGCGACGACGACCCCGTTCATGATGAACAAGCCGGTCACATAGCGATTCACCCTGACGCCGGAGACTTCCGCCGCATTCCGGTTGCTGCCGATAGCGTAGATGTAACGTCCGATCGTCGTCTTCGACAGGACGATATGAAACAAAATCGCCAGAACAAGCAGAATCCAGACGTGCGAGGAGATCCCCAGCCAGACGGCTCGGCCGAGGGCGAAGAAACCTGACGGGACTCCGCTGATTCCACGGCCCCCGCTCATGACCAGAATCATACCGCGATAGATCGTCAGCGTGCCAAGCGTAGCGATAATCGGCGATATGCGGATGCGCCATACCAAGAGGCCGTTGATCAACCCGAGCACGCCGCCGGTGATGAGGCCGCCAAGAAAGGCCAAAGGCGGCGGCAGGCTGAGCGCAAGCCAGGCCGAGGCAAAAGCCGTAGCCGCGTAGATCGACCCCACCGATAGATCGACGCTCCCGGCAATGATCAGGTAGGCCATGCCGATGCTGGCGATGCCGACCGCCGACATGTTGAGGGTGATGACGCGCACATTGTTGAAGGAAAAGAACGTCGGGCGAACGACGGCGAGAAGGATCAGCACCAAGGCGTTGGCGACGATCAGGTTGATGTTTCGATTGCCGAGGAACTGTTCGCGCCATTGAGCCAGCCGGCCGTTCATTGCCGCTGGCCCTT
This sequence comes from uncultured Alphaproteobacteria bacterium, assembly GCA_963820095.1. GTDB lineage: Bacteria > Pseudomonadota > Alphaproteobacteria > Rhizobiales > Beijerinckiaceae > Roseiarcus. The sequence continues at coordinate 20,525 of CAWFZA010000011.1, read as the reverse complement.
TCGACGCTGTCCCGACATGTGCGCGCGGACTTCGTCTGGGGTGGTTTGACTCGGAGACGCGTCGAGCGTCACCTCGCCGAGCCGCAGGGACACGATCCTGTCGGCTAGCGAGAAGACCTGCTCGAGGCTGTGGCTGATCAAGATCACCGCTACATTTTGCGCCGCGACCCGCCTGATCAGCCTCGCCGTCGCCTCGGTCTGGCGCAGGCCCAGCGCCGCCGTTGGTTCGTCGAAAATGACCAGCCGGTGGCCTCGAACCGTGGCCCTGGCGATGGCGATGGCTTGCCGCTGCCCGCCGGAGAAGCGCCGGACCGGGTTCTCGTAGTCCTGCAGTTCGATGCCCAGCTCGACCAGCCTTCGTTTGGTCTCGCTGACCGCCCAGCGGTGATCGATGAATCGAAAAGGGCCAAGCCGGAAGCGGATCCTCTCCTGACCCAGCATGACGTTGGCCGCGGCGCTCAAATCGTCACAGAGTTCAAGATTTTGGTAAACGGTCTCGACTCCCCAGCTGCGGGCTTTCTGCGGAGTGAGGTCGTCGATCAGGTGTTCGTCAAACCTGAGCTGGCCGCTGTCGGGTTGAAGAAGACCGCTCAGGATTTTGACAAATGTGCTTTTGCCGGCCCCATTGTCGCCGACCAGTCCGACGATCTGCCCTGCATGGAGGTCCATCGACACGCCAGCCAACGCGCGAACGCCGCCGAAGAACTTGGTTATCCCGACGCAGCGTAGGACCGGCAATGCGGCGTCAGCAGATGCGCTCATGTTTTCGTCTTGGTTTAAAGTACGAAAGGGAGGCCGTCAGCGGCCTTCCTTCCATGTCAACAAGGATTACGGCGCCAACCGCGCGCCGTCCCACACGAAACCATCCTTAGCGTCGGGGAATGGATCGTTTGTCTTCACTGGTTTGTTGAAAAAAACCTGAAGCTCGTCGAAGTAGTGCGCCTGCGCCGGCGCCAACTGGTCGTCGAGCGCGTCCCAAATCTTCTTGCCATTTTCCGGTGTCAGCAAGAGCGGCTGAACGTAAGTCGTCGGCGGGATTTGCTGACCAAGCAGACAGCGCTCAATGCCTCGCTCAGCGACCACGGCGCTAACTCGGAAGGGGAACCAAGCCAGCGCCTGCAGCACGCCGCTGTGCTTGTCCATCATCGAGACTTGATCGGCGGTGGCGTCGACGCTGCCAAAGAAGAACGCATTCGGATCAGTCTTGCCGGCTTCGGAAGCCGCTTGCAGACCGCCGGTCGTCGCGTCCCCACCCCACGAGAACATGACGGCCATGTCCGGGTGAGCCTGCAGCAGATCTCGCGGCTTGTTGCGCGCCGCTTTCTGCAGTGTTGTTGACCGCCGCCTTGTAGAATTTGACGTCCCCGCCAACCAGCTTCTGAAACGTCTCCTGAAAACCCTTGACGCGGTCCATGAGTCCCGGACTGGTAGGGTTTTCGAGCAGGCCCACGCTGCCGCCGCGGCCATTCTTCTTGTACCATGCCGCACCCGCTTCACCGATCATCGAGCCTGCCGGATAGTGCGGGTTGCTCATATTCATCGTCACGTTGTCGACCCAATCGGCGCTATGGTTGAGCATGCAGATCTTGGCGTCCTTTGCCTTTTGCGCGACGCTGCCCCAGGCTTCCGCAGACTCCTTTGTGACTACGGTCAGGTAGAAAACCGCGTTGCAGTTGCCGCTAGCGACATATTCCTCGACCTGGGCGAGTTGCTTCTCGAAATCTCCCTTGGCGTCGGCCACGGTGATCTCAAGACCGTTCTCTGACTGTTTTGCAGCCTTCTGCATGTCAGCGTAAAACAAGGTCAGTTGATCGATGGTGACCGGGCTCGCGATGCACAGCCGTTTGCCCTTCAGGCTGTCCTTCGGCGCCTTTGGAGGCGCCGACATCGCTGGCTGGCTCGCGGCCAGCGCCCCTCGGCTTCCGATGAGCTCGGATATCGGCGAATTGCTTGCGAAGATTAGTGGCGCAATCAGGGGCGCCATTACCCTCAACAGCAGTTGACGTTTGATCATGGGGCTATCCTCCTCCAGGGTGAGCTATCGTTGCTTGGTTTCTTCGCGCATTACCTGCACGATTTCGACTCGCGTCCCGCGCGTGATCGACCGGGGCACGAACGAATAGCGGTTCCCATATTTGGAGAGGACAAAGTTTTGGGTTATCGGCTGCTCGGCGAGATCGAGCGGGCTCGCCCCGCGCGCGCGCAGCGCCCCGTTGAAGTCCTCGATGTCCTCGACCTGAAACCCGATCTCAAACAGGGAGCCTTCGCCGCCGCGCTGCAGCTCTTCGACGCCCGGTCCCTCGATCGGCTGGATGATCTGGAGAAACGTCGCCCCCGTCTCGCCGAGGGGCAGCATCGCCGACTTGAGCTTGACGCCGGGCCGATCGACCAGCACTTGTCGCGGCGTTTGGCCCCCGAGCAACGCGACGTACTGAGCGATCGCCGCATCGATGTCGGCGGTGAGAACAGCGACATGGTGCAGACCGGAAATCACTGGGTGTCCTCCAGGTCCGCTTTTCGCCTCAGCATCTCGTCAGCGCCGATCAGACGCTTGAAAGCTGTGGGCGGCCACATTCGATCTGCAACGCGCCGTGTGGTCCCTTGGGAACTCAGTTCGGCGAAGGTCGTCTCGAGGGCGGCCGCGGCCGTCATAAGCGCCGTCAGCGGGTACAGGACAACCTTGAAGCCCATCTGGAAAAGTTCGTCCGTCGTCAGCAGCGGGCGGCCGCAGTTCTCAGTCATGTTGGCGGCGCACGGAACATGAGCGGCGATCCGTTCGACGATGATCCGCAGCTCCTCCATCACGACGTCCTCGGAATAGCCGAGATCGACGAAGATGATGTCGGCGCCAGCGTCTCCATAGGCGAGGCTACGCTCGACCGCGTCTGCCATTCCGGCAACCCTGCTTGAATGGGTTCGCGCCATGATGACGAAGTCGGGATCTTCGTCTCTGGCCACGGCGGCGATCGCCTTGATTTTGGCGGTCATGGCCGGGATCGAAATCACCTTATTGGCGCGAATCGAAGGGGAGCGCTTCGGGAAGTCCTGGTCCTCGATATAAAGGCCGGCGAGCCCCGCACGGATCGATTCGGACGTCGTGCGGGTGACATTGAGGAGGTCGCCGAAGCCATCGTCGACGTCGACCATGACCGGCGCCGACACCGACGCAGCAATGTTGCGCGCGGTGTAGATCATTTCGGTCATGCTGATCAGACCGAGATCCGGGATGCCGAGAAGGCTCGCCGCGCTGTTGTAGCCCCCGTGCATGATGACGGGGAAACCAGCTCTCTCGATGATGCGGGCGGATACGCAATCATAGGCGCATGGCGCGACCAGCGGACCGGGCGCCGCCAGCAGCTCCCGCAGCCTCGTCGATTTTCTCTGTCCGCCTGAGTGCGCCATGACTTTAGATCTTCATTGGCCGTAGAAAGGCCGCCAGTCAGCGAACGCGCTTCCAGCTCTTGGTGAAATCCTTGTAGCCACCGACCGGTCCGAACGTCGAAGGCGTGTTGACGAAATAGAGCTGCATCTCTTCCTCGCCGGTGTTGGCGGCGCGGTGCGGGGCGCCGGGCGTCACAAAGATCACCGAGCCGGTTTCGATGTCATGCGTTTCCTCGCCGAGGTAGAACTTCCCGCGGCCCTTGACGACGAAGTAGATTTCCTCGGACTCGGGATGAACGCTGAGCTTCGGCTGCCCGATTCCCGGCGGCAGGATGACGATGCCGGCCGAGAGCGTCTTGGTCGGGGTGATGTCGCGCTCGTGAACGATGCCCATGAATTGGCGCTGTTCGCCCGGTATCTCCCACAGCATGCACTCATTGATATTGTTGACAGGCTTCATTGGGCTTGATCCCTAGACTTGGCCGAGCAGGACTTCAGTCGCCGTCGCCGGAGAGATCGCGGCGGCGCCGCCGTCGACGGAGACGATGCTGCCGGTCAAATAGTCTGAATCGGACGAGGCGAGGAACAACGCGGTATTGGCCTGGTCGCTTGTCTTGCCGAACCGCTGGAGCGGAATTCTTTTCACCCGTTGCTCGCGCGCCTCGGGCGATAGCGTGTTTACGAACATCGGCGTTTCAGTCGCGCCGGGACAGATGCAATTTACGTTGACGTTATATTTCCCCCATTCGACCGCCAGGCTCTTGGTCAGCCCCACCACGCCATGCTTGGCCGCGGTATAATGGGCCATGTAGGGGACGCCGGCGATTCCCGCCGTTGAGCCGAAGTTGACGATCTTGCCAGAGCGGCGAGGAATCATTGCCCGGCCCGCTTCCTGGCAGGCGTAGAACACTCCGATCAGGTTGACGTCGACTGTCCGGCGCAAGTCGTCGGGCGTGATCTCAGCGGTGGGTTTAAATTGCGAGAGGCCGGAGGCGTTGATTAGGATGTCGATCGCCCCAAGCTCCCGCGATACCGTGGCGAAGACGTCAGCGACTTGGCCCGGCTGCACAACGTCAAGTCGATAGGCGCGGGAGCGACCCTGTTCGGCCACGACCTCGTTGGCGACACGGACGGCGCTCGCCTCATTGACGTCAGCGACCGCGACGGCGGCTCCCTCGCGGGCAAAAAGGTGAGAGATCGCCTCGCCCATTCCCGACGCGCCGCCGACGACAATCGCGACCTTTTTTTCCAGTCTCATCGCCATTCCCGCGGGACCCCGAGTTACTCGTAATGGTGGGCGCGCAGGCAGCAGGTTAGGCCGCCGTCCACCGGCAAAACGACTCCGGTAATCCAGTCTGAATCTGGCCCCGCGAGAAACAGCACGGCTTTCGAGATATCGACTGGCTTTCCCAAGCGCCCAAGCGGGATCCGATCGATCATCGCGGCCTTGAATTTGCTGCCGGTCGCCTCATTGAGCAGCGGCGTCTCGATCGACGCGGGACAGATACAGTTCACGTTGACGTTGTGAGGAGCAAGATCGACCGCAAGTGCGCGGGTCAGCCCGATGACTCCCAGCTTAGAGGTCGAGTAGGGAGCGGCGTTGGGCACGCCCAAATAGCCAGCAGCCGAGGAGATGTTGACGATTTTTCCAGATTTCTGCTTGATCATCGTCGGCATGACCGCGGTGCAGAAGTTCCACGGTCCGTCCAGATTTATCGCGCGGATTTTCTGCCAATAGTCCTGGGTGTAGTCCTCGGCAGATCGAAACTGGTTCCAGCCAGCGCAATTCACCAGGATGTCGATTGCGCCGAACCGTTCCAACGTCGCGATCGCCGCCGCCTGAGCCTGCCCGAAATTGGCCACATCGGCAGCGGCCGCTATGACCTGGCGCTTCGCGCCGCCCATCTGCTCGACCATGCGATCGGCCTTGTCGCGATCGACGTCAACTATAGCGACCGCCGCGCCCTGGGCGGCGAATTCCATGCAGATGGCGGCGCCAATCCCGGACGCGCCGCCCGTCACTAGGGCGACCTTCGAGGCTAAAAGACCAGATCGATCACTTTCCGCCACGCTAGAAGCCCTTTCGCCAGAACCAGAACGCTTATTCGTCGTCGCCGGGGCGCGACTTTCCTGCTTGGTACAGGTCTTCGATGTTTTTGAAGAACGCGATCGAGCGAGCCGTGTGCTGGGTCATCAGGCGCGCCGCCGCATCGGCATCATGTCGCCTGAGCGCGTCAATAATGCCGACGTGCTCAGCATGGATCCTCTCAACTCCGCGGCGCCGGAAGAAGTTTTCGGCGTCGCCAAAGGAGTTGACCAGGGCAAAGCGGCCTTCCATAAGCATGGGCAGAATTGCGTCCAGAAGGGTCGCAAGGGGAGCATTGTGAGACGCTCGGGCTACGAGGCGGTGAAGCCCCAAATCCTTTGCGCCGTAGTCGAAATACTTATCCTTCTCGTTTCCGGGCCGTTCCGCGACTTCTCTCATCGCCAATGCCCAAGAAGCAATCTCCGAAAGCTCTTCTGGTGTCGCTTGCGTCGCCGCAAGTCGGGCTGCAGTCACCTCAAGCGCCTGGCGCACCATCATCAAGTCGACAAAGGAACTTTTTTCAAGTTCAAGCAGAAAAGTTACGTTCTGGGCCAGAGTTTGCGGCGGGATGCGCCGGATATACGTTCCACTTCCCTGTAGTACTTCAATAATCTTACGGGCTTCAAGATGTCGTATACTTTCACGTACCACAACTCTACTCACCTGGAACTGTTCGGCAAGGGTTCGCTCGCTCGGTATCTTATCGTCTATGCGAAGGTGGCCCGCCCGTATCATTTCTTCAATCTGGGTGACGATCTGCTCGTATGATCGAGTCTTTTCGACGGGCTGCCATCTGCTTAGTTCAGTAATCGGCATAAATGCCTCCGACCTGCCTCGTTAGAATAATAGCTACAAAAACCCGTTAAACCATCCTAGGATTCTACAGCGAGAGGCAAAGTGGATAGGTGGGCTAACCACCTAATGACTTGCACCTCTACGAGTTTCTGTCAAGCACGGTTGCGGCGCCACACATCCGATGCACCGCTTCCTCGACTCATGGAAAGCGGGAATCAAGATTTTGGATGACGGCGTTTTCGCGCAGTCCGCGCCTTCGCCAACGTCTAGGCTCTTGTGCTTTCCGCCCCTTCATTGGACCGATCTTGAGCGTCTAAGAGGCGATCGAAGCTGCGCGTTACGCCGCACGTCGGGAATGGCCGCTATTGCGCTAAGCCGGCCTTCAACGGTGAGTTCTCGAGCTTCCGCTTTGGGTCGAGTTGACCCATTCGCGGCGAAATCAGCGAGTGCCGCTACTTGCGCGCACTCCTGCGACTCTGCCGCGGGCATGCGACCGGAGAAGAGTCGCCACGAGGCGCCGATCATTTCCCGGCGGATACAAGTCGCCCGTCCTCAACCCGCAATCAGCGTCAGCAGGGCCGGGCGGCAAATTGCTGGTTGCGCGATGTTAGACCGCAATTGAAAACGATGGCATGCCGGCTTTTCGGAGCAGCGAGCGCTACTTCCGTCATTCGAACAGATTTCGGAGATGATCGTTCATGAAGCAGCCCGACGGATCCATCTTTCGCCGGATTGCTTGGAAGTCATGAAATCGGGGATAGAGCAGGGGCAAGTCATCTGCGCGATTGAAATGAAGCTTTCCCCAATGCGGTCGCGCCTTGTACTGCCGAAGGATCGTGTCGACGTCGAGGAGATAATCCCAGTAGTCGATTCCCGGGCCGCCAGAGACAGAAATTGTCACGCTCGCGCGCTCGTAGTACGGGCTCAGCATGCCCAAGTCGCCGCCGACAAACCGATATTCCACCGGATAGATGCAATTCGTATGCTTGGTTAGCATCAACTCGCGGATTTGCCGCAGAGCCTCTCTCCCGTTTTCGACAGGGATCGCGTATTCGAGTTCATGGAAGTTCGGGATGTATTCGATCGGATAGATTTCCGAACTGTAGGCGACTCGCTCGAAAGTCATCTCGTTGGAGGAGGGTGGCTCGTCGGTGACGTTCATCACCTTCATCTCGCAAACGTCGTGCTCGCGCTTGATTTTGGAGACAGATGTGACGTCTGGCAGGCAGTAGAGGTGGCGGGACTTGGCGACCGGACACCAGAAGAAGCTGAAATGCCGGTTATTCGCCGCCAGTTCGTCATGCCGTTCCATGCAAGAGTTGAAATCCTCGCGCCAGAGGGTTTCCTTGAGGTTATATGCGGAGACCGCCTGGAGTGTGATCGTCGAAATTACGCCAAGCATGCCGATGGAAACTTGGGCGGCGGCCATCGTTTCAGTATCGCGGTCATCGTCAATATCTATAATTGATCCGCCGCGCTGAACCAGCCGCATCCCAACTGCTTGGGACGACAGGCAGCCAAGCTGGGTTCCTGTGCCATGCGTGCCGGTCGAAAGAGCGCCGGCGATAGCCTGGGTGTCGATATCGCCCTGATTGGCAAGCGATAGTCCGATGCGTTTCAGCGCTCGGCCAATATCGCCGATTCTTGTGCCGGCGCGCACGACGACGCGTTTTCTATCGAGGTCTGCGCTGACCAACCCCTGCATGTTCTTCAAGCTCATCAGCAGGCCGCTAGTAGCTACCACCGGTGTAAACGAATGCCCGGAGCCGGCCACTCGAATGGTAAGATTGCGCCGCGAGGCCTCGCGCATGAGCGAAACCAATTCGTCTTCCGAACTAGGTTCCGCCTTGTGTCGCGCGACAAATGATTGGTTTCCAACCCAGTTACGCCAGTGTCCGCCCGACGGCAGCCGTGCGGACGGCAACTGCGTGACATCAGTCATGTCGTCCTCCCTTCGAGCGCCAACCGACGCGGGTCGGCTTTGCGCGGTGCGTACCTTTTACGCGAGAAATCGAACGCTAAGGCGCAGCACCAAAATCACGCATCAGTGTCAAGGAAGCGCAACTCTGAAAAGGGCTGCGTGTTGAAACTTCAAGAAGCAACCCAGCCCATCACGCGCCTCACTTACCCCGCCGTCGACGCCTGTGAGCTGGCTTGGGACGCACCCAGCCGAAGCCATTCGTCGAGCTTCGACCAGCGTCGACGCCCCGAAACGTTGCGAACCGCGATCGCGACAGCCTTCTTCTCGCCCACAAGGATCACGAGCCGCTTGCCACGAGTGATGCCGGTGTAAAGGAGGTTTCGTTGCAGCATCGCGTAATGCTGCGTCAGGATCGGGATGACCACAGCGGGGATACTCCGAACCCTGGCTTTTGTGGATAGTGGCGGCATAAGCGGGAACTAGGCTGTCCAGTTCACCTGAACCCATAACTTACCGGGCGCCCATCGAACGCGCCGGCTTCAGTCTTTCAGCAGAGTCGCAAGCCGCGCCACGTGGCGCCCATATTCCGCGATCAAGGCGTCGACTGCCTGGTTTCGGCGCGCATTTCCCAAATCGGGCACGGTGAGGCTGACGACTCGGGTCCCCACAGCCTCCTCGCCGGTTTCGCGCCGCCCCGGATGCGCGTTGTCGTAGATTGCGAGAAACGCGGCGCGATCGGCCGGCGAGAAGTGGCAGACCTCGAAAATGGTTTCGAGATGCTGGGCCGGGATCGGCATCGCGTAGGCGGGGTTGACCAATTGCGACACGAAGGAACGGTTGGTGCCAAGCGTAACCGCGAGGCGCCCGCGCGTCCCGGAAGGTCGGTTGTCGCACACGGTCTGGAGCAGGCGCTTGTAGTCAGCGACCGTCTCGCCCCGGACGCCGTCGTTCATGGCGTCGCCTCATGCAAGTCGACGCCGGCGATCGCCTGCTTGGCCGCGGCAACGCATTCGGGCGCGACCGACAGCGAGCGCAGGCCGGCGCGGAGCAATGCGCCGATCACCCGAGGTTCGCCGCCCGCATCGCCGCAAAGACTGACTTCGCGTCCCGATTCCCGGCCATGCGCCGCGACGGACGCGATCAGTCGCATGACCGCGGGGTTCAGCGGGTCCGCCAGATCGGCGACCGTCCCAATATCGCGGCCGGCCGCGGTGACGTATTGAGTGAGGTCGTTGGAGCCGATCGAGAAAAAATCGGCGTCGAACTGGTCGATGGCGATAGCGGCAGCCGGCACCTCGATCATGATCCCGAGTTTCGGGCGGGCGGCGGGAATGCGATCGCTCGCGAGGCTCGTCATGGCCTCGTCCAACAGCTTACGCGCGGCCTCGAGTTCCGCCGGCACGGTCACCATGGGCAGCATGATGCGCAGATCGCCATGCGCCGCGGCGCGCGAGAGAGCGCGGAGCTGGGTTTGGAACAGAGCGGGATGACGCAACGACAATCGGATCCCTCGAACGCCGAGGAACGGATTGCTCTCCCCGTTCATCGTCACGCCTTCGATGGGTTTGTCGCCGCCGGCGTCCAGGGTCCTTATCGTGACGGGACGCCCTTGGGCCCAAGCCAGGATCCGGCGATAGGCCTCGTATTGGGCGCCCTCGTCCGGCGGCCCGCCAGGTCCGTAAAACATCAGTTCCGTGCGCACGAGACCAATACCGTCGCAAATCGCGGGATCGATCCCCTCGAGCTCCTCGGCGCTGGCGGCGTTGAGGTTCACGGAGATCGCAGTTCCGTCCTTCGTGACCGCGGGCCGCTGACGGAAGACCGCGGCGGCGGCGGCGGCGGCCTCTGCGCGGCCGGCCCTCGCGGCGAATGCGGTGCGGGTATCGTCCGTCGGATCCAGCACCACTTCGCCACTGCCGGCGTCGACCAGCGCCTCGCGGCCAGCCATCCAGTCGGCGGCGGCGCCGAGTCCAACGACCATTGGCACGCGGCGTGCGCGCGCCAGCATGGCGACGTGGCTGGTCGGGCTGCCTTCCGTCAACACAATGGCGCCGCCTTGCGCCCAGTCGATGCCGAGAAAGCGCGAGAGCGGCAGGTCGGCCGCGACCACCACAGAGCCGCCGGGAACCGGCGCGCCGTCCGCCCCGGGCGCCAAGTGCCCGAGCACGCGGTCGCGGATGTCCTCGAGATCGGCTGCGCGAGCTGAGAAATAGGCGTCCTCGCCGGCGCGATAACCGGAGATTTCGTCGGCCATTGCGGCCTCCCACGCGGCGGACGCCGACTCGCCGGCCGAGATGGATTCGAACGCCGGCCGGGCCAACTCGTCGTCGGACAGAATCGCCGCCTGGAAGGCGAGCATATCGCTGGCGTCGCCGGTAGCCCCTCTGGCCAAAGCTTCGATTTCGGCCAGCGCCTGCTTAAGCGCGTCTTTCAGCGCCCGGGCCTCCTGCGCTGGAGTTCCGGCCTCGCGCTGCGGTCGCTTAACGGCGCCAAGCACGGTCACGACGCCATCCGCCATGCCTGGCGCCGCGCTTCGACCGAAAAGGCGAAGCTCAGCCATGGCTCTGATCTGCGGGCTGATCCATCGCCTCGCCAAAGCCGTCGCGCACCAGATCCGCGAGCGCCGTCGCCGCCGCTCGGGCGCCCCTGCCGGAGGCGCGCACATGCAGGACCGCGCCGCGCGGCGCCTTTACGCGCATAACCTTCACCGGGCTCTTGGCGTCCACCCACGGTCCGTCGGCCGACAATGCGATCTCAACGCGGCAGTCGAAGATCTTGGCGAGCTGCGTTAGCTTGACCGAAGGCCGCGCGTGCAGACCCACCGCGTTGATCAGTTCTGCGTGGTCGGCCGCCTGTTCGGCTGCGGCCTCGTCTTTCATTGCCGCGTCCTTCATTGCGGGGAAAGCTCCTCGGCCGTGCGTCTGACGGTCTCCAATGGCGAACCGCCGGACGCCTCCGTGGCGGCCATGACCGCGCCTTCGACAATTGGGGCGTTGCACACAACCACGCGGCTGCGCCGCTCATCGTCGAGCATTTCGACCGCCATTTCGCTGTTCGTTTCGGCGCCCCCCAGATCGACGAGAATGGCCACCCCGGCCTCCGACCATGCGCGGTCGATCGCATCCCGGATTGACGCCACGCCAGTTCCAAGCCCGCCCCCCGGATCGCCGCCGGTATAGGCCAGATTCACGCTGTCACCCACCATTTGGCGCACCATGTCCGCCGCACCCTCGGCAATCTTGGGCGAGTGCGACACGATTACGATCCCGACATTCGCCAACCTTCAGTCCTCCAACACCCGGCACACGGTCGCGACCATCAGCGCAGTCGACCGTGCGCCAGGGTCCATATGCCCGATCGAGCGCTCACCCAGGAACGAGGCCCGGCCCCGCGTCGCCAGCATCGTGATCGTCGCCTCGGCGGCGCATGCGGCGACGATCGGCAACCGGGTTCGAAGGTCCGCGCCGCCTTCGGCGAGTGCGGCCTCCACGGGTGTCAGAACGTCCAGCATTGTCTTTTGGCCCGGCTGCGACTTGCCGCGCGCTTTGACCGCTTCGACGGCATTGCCGAAGGCTGATGGTAGGTTCGAGCCGTCCGGGGCGATTTCCTTGCTCAGCGCGAGGAAGAGAGTGCCGTAAAGCGGGCCCGAGGCGCCCCCGACTTTCATAACAAGTTGCGTGCCAATCGCCTTCAGCGCTTCCGGCAGCGCCTTCTCCGCCGTCGCTTGAGCGTCCGCCCGCACCGCCTCGAAGCCTCGCTTCATGTTGATTCCATGATCGCCATCGCCTATCGCCTGATCGAGAGCGGTCAGTTCGTCGGCATGGGCGATCACCTCATCGGACACGGCGACGATCAGGCGGCGCAGAAGGGCTGGGGTCATGCGCGCACCCGTTCGCCTGCGGCGTCGAAGAAGAGGGGATCGGTCAGGGCGATGGCCACTTCGTCACCCGGCCCGAGCCCTGAATCGGGATCAGCCAGCGTGACGAAATCGCGCTCGCCGAGATCGACATGCAAATGGTCCTGATCGCCGAGGTGCTCGACCCATCTGACCCGACCCGAAGCGCGCTTGCCGTTGGCTTTGCTGATGTGGGCGTGCTCGGTGCGAACGCCGACTGTCGTTGTCTCTTCGGGCATCGCAATATCGGGAAACAATGAGCGCGGCGCGAGATTGATCGGCGGGCTGCCCAAGCGCGCGGCCACGTAGACGTTCAGCGGATCCTCGTAGACTTGTCGTGGCGTGCCAACCTGCGCCAGGCGACCCTTCTCGATCACGCCGACGCGGGTGCCGAGCGTCATCGCCTCCGTCTGGTCGTGGGTGACATAGAGGATCGTGGCGCCGAGCTCCGTTTGGATACGCTTGAGCTCGATGCGCAATTCGGCGCGCAACTTGGCGTCCAGCGAGGAAAGGGGCTCGTCCATCAGGTAGATGGAGGGCGAGCGAACCAGGGCGCGGCCGATGGCCACGCGCTGCATCTGGCCGCCGGAAAGCCTCGTAACCCCCTCCTCCAGCTTCTCTGAGATCCGTAGCAGCGCCGCGACTTCGTTCACCCTCTGTCGGATGCGCGGTTCGGGCGACCGCCGCGCGGGAGAGCGCAAAGGGAAGGCCAAATTGTCGAAGACAGAGAGATGCGGATAGAGCGAATATTGCTGGAATACGAAGGCGACGTCGCGCTGCGCAGGTGAGGCGCTGGTGATATCCCGGCCGGCGATGAGAATCCGCCCCGCGTCCGGTTTCTCGAGGCCGGCGACCAGGCGCAAAGTCGTCGTCTTGCCCGCGCCAGTCGGCCCGAGCAAAACCACGAACGCGCCGTCGTCGACTGTGAGCGACAGATCGGAGACTGCGCTCGTCGCGCCAAAGCGCTTTGAAACGCCCTCGAGCACTACCTCAGCCATGGGCGAGCTCCATCGTGCGCGCGTGATCATGGAGCGCGGTCAGGATGGCGCGGCCGGAGGCAGCGTCGAACAGCGAGATGCGGTCAGGACGGAATTCGAGCCCAACGCGGTCGCCAACCGACACCTTGAGATTGGCGGGCAATCGGGCTTTCGCCAGACCATGAAGGGTCGTGACGGTGACGATCTGTGTCGTGCCAAGGTATTCCGTGCCGAAAACCTCGCCGCGCAAGGGGGCTTGATCGTTCAGGCGCACATGCTCGGGACGCACGCCGAGGATCAGATCGCGCGCCGAAAGGCTTTCGCGGGGCGTCGGAACGGGGATCTCGGCGCCGTCGAGCCGGACCCTGGCGCGGGCAGGCTCCACCGAGTCGTGGAAGGTCAGTAGATTCATGGGCGGAGAGCCGATGAAATCCGCGACGAAGACCGACGCCGGACGATCATAGATCTCCTGCGGCGCGCCCAGCTGTTCGATCACGCCATGACGCATCACAGCGATCTTGTCGCCAAGCGACATCGCCTCGATCTGGTCGTGCGTGACATAGACGGTGGTCGCCTTGAGCCGGTCGTGCAGTCCGCGCAGCTCGCCGCACATCACTTGACGGAATTCCGAGTCGAGCGCGCCCAGCGGTTCGTCCATCATGAACGCGAGCGGTCGGCGCACGATGGCCCGCCCGAGAGCCACCCGCTGGCGGTCGCCCCCCGACAGACCTGACACTGGCCGATCGAGCAATTCGGTGATCCGCAGAATGCGAGCGGCTTCCTCCACCCGCGTCTTGACCTCAGCGCGCTTCACGCCCACCGAGACCAACGGAAAGGCGATATTCCGCCGCACATTCATATGCGGATAGAGCGCGAAGAGCTGGAATACGAAAGCGATGTCGCGGGCCGAGGCGCGCTTGAGGGTAACGTCCTCGCCTGCCAGCAGAATGCGACCCGAGGTCGGCAATTCCAGCCCCGCGATCATGCGCAGGGTGGTTGTCTTGCCGCACCCGGACGGACCGAGCAGGCAAAAGAACTCGCCGTCCTCGACGGTAAAGTTCGAAGTCCTTGACCGCGACGAAATCGCCGAAAGACTTGTGCAGAGATTGAACCCTGATCTGCGCCATGAGCCCGCGCCTAATCCGGGAATTTCGTGACGACGACGAACATCGCGACGCCGGTCAGGACGGTTATGAAGGAGTAGCTGTACAACACGAGCGAGAACGGTTGGCACAGCATGACGACGCCGACGGAGATGACGACGGTCGCCAGCGTTTCCCACGGCCCCGGCGGAACGGGCGCCGCCATGCCGACGCGTCTGTCTTCGCCGGCTCGATCTTCATCGTCATCGGCGCACCGCCCCGAATGTGATGCCGCGCAAAAGATGCTTTCTCAGCGCGATGGTGAAAATCATGATCGGCAGCAGAAAAAGAGTCGTTCCCGCCGCGACCGCGGGCCAGTTTTGGCCGCCCTCGCCGATGATGAAGGGGATGTAGGGCGGCATTGTCTGCGCGTCCGAGCTCGTCAGCAAGAGATTGAACGCGTACTCGTTCCACGAGAAAATCAGGCAGAAGATCGCGGTCGCCGCGATGCCGGTCGCCGCCTGCGGCAGCACAACCTTACGAAACGCCTGCAGCCGCGTGTAACCGTCGACCAAAGCCGCTTCCTCGTACTCGCGAGGAATCTCGTCGATGAAGCCCTTGAGCAGCCAGACCGCGAGCGACACGTTCACCGCCGTATACAAAAGGATCATCCCGATCCGCGTGTCGTAGAGGCCAAGCCAGCGGTACATCATGTAGATCGGGACCGCGACCGCGATTGGCGGCATCATGCGCGTCGACAGGATGAAAAATAGCAGATCATCGGCGAGCGGCACGCGAAAGCGCGAAAACCCATACGCGGCCAGCACGCCTAGGAAAGTCGCGAGAATGGTGGAGCCGAAGCCGATGATGAGCGAATTGAGGAAGCGCTCGACGAACCGCGACGGACCAGCGATCACCATGTCGCGGTCGCGGGCAATCTTCTCGTACCATGTCTTGGGCGGCGGCAGCTTGGCGATGAAATCGTGTGACTGATGAGTCTGCACCGTGAACAGATCGACAAATCCTTCGAGCGTCGGCTTGAAGAACACCTTCGGCGGATACGCGATTGCGTCTTCCTGCGACTTGAAGGCAGTGGCCCCGATCCATATCAGAGGCAGGATCGTGACGATGGTGTAAAGGACAACGACGGCGCCGGCCAGCCAACGGACGAGCGGCGACGGCTGGGAGAACGGACGAGGAGCCTGCGCCGCGCTCATAGCTGTTTCACTTTGTTGAGCGCCTTCACGTAGATATTAGCCGCCCCGAATATCGTGACAAAAAGGATCACCGCGAGCGCTGAGGCGTAGCCCGTTTCCCACTTTTCAAACGCGGCGCGCTTGAGCGTGATCGAGACGAGTTCGGTGGTCGATCCGGGTCCGCCAGAGGTGAGCAGATTGACCAGGTCGAACATCACGAATGACTGGATCGCCTGGAAGAGCACGGCGAGCATGAGGAAAGGGAGGACCATCGGGAAAGTGATCGACACGAATTGCCGCAACGGAGAGGCGCGGTCGACCTCCGCCGCCTCGTAGATATAGTCCGGGATCGAACGCAGTCCGGCCAGGCAGATCAGCATGACATAGGGCGTCCACATCCACGTGTTGACCAGCACGATCGTCCACGGCGCCAAGGCGACGCTTCCGATCATTGTGAACGAGCTCGGCGCAGCCCCGGTGAGAAAGCCGATGAGATAGTTGAACGGCCCGATCTGCGGCTGGAACAGCAAAGTCCAGAAATTGCCCACGACCGCCGGGGACAACATCATCGGCAAGAGGATGACAGTCGTCCAGAAGCTATGGCCGCGAAATTTCTGATTGATGAGCAACGCGAGGCCGAGGCCGACCAGGACTTGCAGCGCGATCGTCCAGAACACAAAATGCGCGGTGATCTGGAAGTTCGCCCAAATGTCCTCATCGGTGAGAATGTCGACGTAATTGTCGATGCCGATGAATCGAGCGGGCGTGGGCAGGTTGGCCATCAAGCCAGTGAACGACAGCCGGATCGCCCAAATCAGCGGGAAGATGTTGATCGCGAGAAGCAACAGCATCGTCGGCAGGATGAAAAGCCAGGCGACGGCGCGATCCGATAGGCCGCGTACCCGCACTGCCGTTGCCGGCGCCCGGAAGGCTAATCCTTCGGCGATGCCTCTTGCGTTATTCGTCACCGACATGACCTACCGCTTGTGGACCGATCCAGTCTCCCCGGCGGATCGCGCCGCCGGGGTTGGTTTCAGAGAACGAACCGTGGCGCGGTCAGGAAGGATCTTTGCCTTCCTGCTTGAACACTTTCACCCAGTCCTTGACCAACGAGTTCGAGCGCTTGCTTCGAAGTGCCCTTGTTGGCGACGACGTAATCATGGACGCGGTTCTGCATGTCGAGGAGGAGCGGGACGTAGAGCGGCTCAGCCCAGAAGTCCTTGACCATGCCCATCAACTCAACAAATGACGGCGCGTAGGCGGCGCTCTTCTTATAGGCGTCCGAGTCAAGCACGGCCTTCGACGCCGAAGCGCCGCCAAGATCGGTCCACTTCTGCTGAACTTCCGGCTGCGCGAACCACTTCACATAGGTCAGCGCATCGTCCACATTCTTCGAAGCCGCGACGACCGAAAGGCCTTGCCCGCCAAGCTGAGTGAAATCGCCAGCAGGACCAGCCGGGTTCTTGAAGAACCCGATCTTGTCCCCGCCGACGTTCGGATCCTTGGCGAGGCCAGGGAAGAACGCGTACCAGTTCATCTGCATTGCGACTTGGCCGGACTTGAAGGCGTCGAGACCTTCCTGCATGTATGCGTTCGTCAGGCCGGGCGGCTGGCAGCAGGTAAACAGCTCCTTGTAGACGTCCAAGCCTTTGGCGGCGCCCTCAGAGTTGACGACGCCCGCCATCTGGTATGGCTTCTTGGGATCCATATAGTCGAAGCCGTAGTTGTACATCGCGTTGGTGGCGCCCATCGTGATGCCTTCCGAGCCCCGCTCGCTGAACACGTACGCGCCATAGACTTTCTTGCCGTCGATCTCCTTGCCGGTGAAGAACTTCGCGACTTCAATCAGTTCGTCCCAGGTCTTGGGCGGTTCAAGGTCACGATTGTACTTCGCCTTGAATTCGGCGCGTAGCTCCGGCTTGGCGAACCAGTCCTTGCGATAAGTCCAGCCGACCGCGTCGGCCATGGCGGGCAAGCCCCAGTAGTTCGGCGTGTTCTTGGGCCATTCCGCATATCCGACGACGGTCGCGGGCAGGAACGTGTCCATCGAGATCTTGTTCTTGTCGAAGAAGTCATTGAGCTTGACGTACCACTTGTTCTCGGCCGCGCCGCCGATCCATTGGCTGTCGCCGATGATCAGGTCGCATTCGGTGCTGCGCGAGTTGAGCAGGTTGATGAAGTGGTCCGCGTAGCTCGTCCAAGGGACGAACTCGTGCTTCATCTCGATGCCGGTGGCCTTGGTGAAATCCTTGTCGAGCTCGACCAGAGCGTTCGCCGGGTCCCACGCGGCCCAGCATAATGTCAGCGACTTGCCTTCGGCCCGCGCCGATGACGCCGCCCCGAGAGTCAACGCCAGCGTTCCTGCGGCGCACGTCAGTAATAGATTCGTCTTGCTCATCCTCATTGTTCGCTCCTCCGATTTTGGCCGGACACTGCCGGTCTTTACTAAACAGTCGCGCTGGTCACGATTTCAAAGCGATCATCGCCTCGGCGCGATCTCAGGTGTTTAGTAGCTCACGCCGCACTAAGCATGTCAACTGAATTCTGTAGCTGCCATTGTCGCCAGGATGAGCACTCCTGACAATTCGCAAACGGATAGGGGATTAACAGTCGCAGAGGAAGGCGGACCGCTGCATTTCCGGTCGGCGTCCGCGTACGGGCTGTCTAGCAAGCGGCCTCCAGGATCCGTGCAGCTGCATTTAAGCCGCGATGCGCGCCTTGCTCAGCCCCTCGGCCAGCCGGTCGACGTCTACCTTATTGCGAAATGGAAGCCGGCCGACGTGCTCGGCAAATGCGTATTTCGGGTTGATTTGCATCAGTTCGCGCCAGACCTGACCCGCTTCCTCGACCTCGCCCAAATGACCAAGCGCGACGGTAAGGAAGGCGCGGGAGAGATCGGTCTTGGGACTAAGCAGGATGCGCTCCCTGAACAGGGATGCCGCGGCCTTGTCGTCGCCGGCGACCAGGTAGGCCGAGCCGAGAAAATGGACGTACAGGTGCTTGATCGCCGGATCGAGCCGGATCCGCCTGCTCGATATGAGGGACGGCGGCGAGAGGAGTGGGCCCCTTGGGGCGGACAATCGGGCGAATTGGAATTGACCCTCGGGTCGGGCTTTCGAAGGATGGAAGCCCATGGCCAAGCACCGCACGCACAGCATCGAATTCAAGCGCCAGGTCGCCCAGGAGTTCCTGGCCGGCGAGACGCTTCACGGGCTCGCCAAACGACACGACATTTGCCGGAACCTGATCCGCGTCTGGGTGCAGAAGTACGAGGCCGGCGACTTCGACGAGGACGCCCAGGCCGCCGATCTGCTGCAGCAATACGAAGCCCGGATCGCAGCGCTCGAGCGTCTTGTCGGCAAGCAGGCATTGGAGCTCGAGTTTCTAAAGGGGGCTGTGAAAGCCGCACCGCGGCCGAAAAGCGCGACTATGTCCGTCATTGTCGGCCCCCGGGCCTCAGCATCGCAGAAGGATGCCGGCTGATGGGGATTGCCCGCTCGACCTTCTACGATAAACCGGCCGCGCAGGCCGACACTGCAATCGTCGAGGCGATCGCGGCGATCTGCGAGGAATTCGAATTCTATGGCTGGCGGCGCGTTCGCGCCGAGCTTCGGCATCGAGGGCTGATCGTCAATCACAAGAAGGTCCGGAGGCTGATGCGCGAGCATGACCTGCAGCCGCGCCAGCGGCGCCGCTATGTGGCGACGACAGACAGCGACCACGACCAGCCGATCTATCCCAACCGCACCAAGGACTTGACGATCGATGGGCCGAACCAGCTCTGGGTCGCGGACATCACATACGTCGCCATCCGGCGAGGGCTTCGCCTACGTCGCGGTGATCCTCGACGCCTGGTCGCGTCGGGCAGTCGGCTACGCCATCAGCCGCTCGATCGACGTCCGCCTGACGCTGGCCGCGCTCACGGCCGCCATCGAGAGCCGCGAGCCTCCTCCCGGTTGTGTCCACCACTCGGATCGCGGTTCGCAATACGCCGCTCTGGCCTATCGGGACGCCTTGCTTCGCTGCGGTCTTGTCGGTTCGATGGGGCGCCGAGGCAACCCCTACGACAACGCCAAGGCGGAGAGCTTCATGAAGACGCTCAAGGTCGAGGCCGTCTATCCGATGGCCTACGAAACCTTCGTTGACGTCGCCGATGATCTTCCGAGATTCATCGACGAGATCTACAATGCTCGTCGTCTCCACTCAGCGCTGGGCTATCTCAGCCCGCAACAGTTCGAGGACCGCAACTCCCGACCCACGGTCAATTCCAATTCGCCCGATTGTCCGCCCCACAGGGCCCCACTCCAATCCCGGGTCAAATCTCAGCGGAAATCGACAGGCTCGCCCTCCAGGAGACTAAGAGGCTTGGTTTTCGCGGCGCTGACGCGACGCCGCGTGAGGTGAGCGCCGGGGCGTTTCGCGTCGGCGACCGCCCTTTCAGTTTCGTCCCGTCCAATACCTTTAGATCCTCCGCGTCCGTCTTCGGTGGATTCCGCGCGACCGACCTTCTGAACTCCGGCAGCCCCAGGTCCCCTGTTTTCATCCGCGATTGAACGGACTTCTCTCCTTCCCGATCTCCGCCTCTTCGCAGATCTCAAGCCGAAAAGCGGTGACCGTTCCAACTCGTGCCGGTTACAGCCTTGGCGATCTGGGAAAGGCTGCCGAATGTCCGACCGTTCCAAGCGAAGCCCTTGTCCAGAACCATCACCCTTTCCAATTTGCCTTTCCACTCGCGGACGAGCAGCGCTCCAGAGCTGAGGCCAACCCCGTCCCGAGTTCTCGGCTTGCGGTTCTTCGAACGGACCGCCGGCGAAATCGATGGCGTCGCCTTGAGAAGCTCGAATAGAACGCACAGTCGCCTTGTCGAGATCGCCGAGCGCAACGGCCTGAAGCCGATAAGCGAGAACCTTCAGCAGCAGCCATCGCGGCAAATGGGCGGGAGCCGTCCGGGATCAATCGCATCTATCGGCTCGATCGCGAAGAAGGCCTCACGGCGCGCAAGCGACGGGGTCGGAGGCGCGCTGTGGGGTCGCGGGCGCCGATCCTGGTCGAGGCGGCCGCCAACGCCCGCTGGTCGCTGGATTTCGTCCATGACCAGCTTGCCTGCGGCCGACGGTTTCGCATCCTGAACATCGTCGATGACGTGACGCGGGAATGCCTGGCGGCGATCCCCGATACGTCGATCTCGGGGC
>CAWFZA010000010.1:0-117618 GCA_963820095.1 uncultured Alphaproteobacteria bacterium | reverse complement strand
GACGAAAGGCGTGATGCCGCGGAGTTGACGATTATCAAGGCGAATTGGTCTCAAGCGGGCGAAAAAAGCGGATGCTCCACATCGACATTCCGACCCTCTCGGACTTCAAGACGTTGGCCGCAGTGCGCGGCGACGTTTGCGTTTCCATCTACCTGCCGACATCGCCGAATCCCAAGGACGCCCGCGCCAACCGCATCGCATTCAGGGACGCCGCCAAGGACGCGCTGGTGCAATTGGCGGAAGCGGGGACGGACAAGCGCCGCCGGCAATCGCTGGACGATCGCCTAGGCCATTTCGCCGGCGCGGACGATGTCAATGTCCAGGACCTGGACCACATCCGCAAGCTCCAGCACAAGAAGCCGAATGAATTCGACGCCATCTGGAAACAGCCCGCGCATGGTCTCGGCGTACTGGCGACGCCGGACGAATTGCGCGCATTCCGGCTGCCGACGTCTCCGAAGCCTCGCGTGGAGGCCGGGGATCGCTATCATTTGACGCCGCTCATTCGCGCCATGACTTCGCCAACCAGTCTGTTCGTGCTGGCGCTGGCGGAGGAAAGCGTAAGGCTGATCCATGTCGTCGCCAACCTGCCGCCGGCGGAGGTCGAAATCACCCACCTGCCAAAGAGGGCCGAACGGGCGACGCACCGTCCCTCGATCCATGTGCGCGCCCCGCGCAACCGGCTGCAAAATCTCGAAGGCGAGAGGATCCTGCTTGAGCAATTTGCTCGCCAGGTCGACGAGGCCGTGCGAAACGCGATGGCGGGCCGCGCCGAGCCCATGGTCCTTGCCGCTGCGGAACCGATCGCCTCGATATTCCGCTCGATCAACAGCACCGCGAACCTCGTGAACGACGCCGCTCTCCCGGACGTCGCGCACCAGAGCGACAGGCAGATCGCCGATCTCGCCTTGCCGATCCTCGACCAACTCTATGAACGCGATCTGAAGCAGATGATCGCGCGTTTCGACGAATTGAAGCCGAACCGTGCGACCACCGAGATATCCTACACGGCGCACGCCGCCACCGCGGGCGCAGTCGACGCCCTGATGGTCGATCTTGACGCCGTCGTGCCCGGAATGGTGAGCGAAATCGACGGCAGCGTGACCTACGCGGTCCGCGACGATGCCGAGACCTATAGCGTAGTCGACGAGATCGCCCGGCGCGCGCTCTCGTCCGGCGCCCGCGTGCTCGGAGCGAAGCGTGACGAATTGCCCGATCGGGCGCCTCTGGCCGCTATCCTTCGCTACGATTTCGGAACCATTGCGGCGTAGACACGAGCCTCTTTCGTCATAACGGTCCCGGACCAACCGCCAGCCCTCGTAGGATCAAAAGGATTTCCTCCCCATGTCCGACTTTGACCGCTACGCCAACTCCCGTTCCGGCGCGGGGATCGCACGGTCCGACGTCGATCAGGGGCTGCGCGCTTACATGATCGGCGTCTACAACTACATGACCCTCGGCCTCGGCGTGACCGGCCTCGTCGCCTACGCCGCCTTCGCCCTCGGCACTGTACAGATGGGGGACGGGCGCCTCGGATTGACCGAGTTGGGCCATGCGATCTACGTGTCGCCGCTGCGCTGGATTATCGTGCTGTCGCCGCTGGCGCTGGTGTTCTACATCTCGGCCCGCATCAATTCGATGTCGGTCGCGAGCGCCCGCATCGCCTTCATCGCCTTCGCGGCGCTGATCGGCCTCTCCATGTCGGCCCTGTTGGTCGTCTATACGGGCGCCTCGATCGGGCGCGCGTTCTTCGCCACCGCCGCCGCCTTCGCGAGCCTCAGCCTCTATGGCTACACGACCCGGCGAGACCTCTCGGCGATGGGTTCGTTCATGATGATGGGGGTCGTCGGCCTCGTCGTCGCGAGCCTGCTCAACCTGTTCCTGCACAGCTCCGGCCTGCAGTTCGGGATCTCGATTCTTGCGGTGGTGATCTTCGCCGGCCTGACCGCCTGGGACACCCAGTCGATCAAGGAGATGTACTACGAAGGCGACGGCTATGAAGCGGTTCAGAAGAAGTCGATTTTCGGCGCGCTGCGCCTCTACCTCGACTTCATCAACATGTTCCAGGCGATCCTGTATTTGACCGGCTCGAACCGCAACGACCGTTAGCCAAGAGTTGGGGCTCATGTGCTGGGACGACTGCACGAGAGGAGAGTGAGATGCTCAAAGAAACGCCGCAGATTTTCGCCCTTTCGGCGCTGAAAGGCCTTTCCGTCGTCGGTACGGACGGGAGGATCGGCACTGTTAAGGACTTCCTATTCCTCGACGACCGGTGGCAGGTGCGGTGGCTGGTCATTGACACCGGCGCCTGGCTGCCGGGGCGCAAGGTGCTGATCCACCCTTCGGCGGTAACAGATTGGGATCTCGAACGAGAGGAGATTCTGACTCCGCTTGCCAGACAACAGGTAGAGGGTAGCCCCAACTTCCCTGAAAACCAGAAGCTGTCGAGGGATTTCGAAAACAGCCTGTTCGCTCACTACGGCTGGAACCCGGATTGGCGTCCCGGCTTCTTCGCTTCCATGACCTTGGCTGAGACCGCTGTGGCCGACCCCGCCAGCGAGTCGGTTGACGATCCGCATCTGCGCAGCTTCGACGCCATCAAAGGCTACCGCTTGCGCGCGACCGATGGCGAGATCGGCAGGGTGGAAAACTTCCTGATCGACCGGCCGGATTGGAGCATCCAATACCTGATTGTCGTCGCCGGGTCCTGGTTGACAGGCAAGGAGGTGCTGCTGGCGCCATATGCGGTGACCAGAATTGACTGGCTCAATCGCGAGATCCTTCTAAACGTCACCCGAGACCAGGTAAAAAACAGCCCGCCCTGGGATCCGCTGCAACTGATCGACAAAATGTATGAGCAGCGGCTATACCGTCATTATGGATGGCCAGGTTCGCCGCATCCCTGACACACGCTTTTGCTCGACGCCAACCGGGCGGTCGGGGACGCCAAAGCGGGGCGAAAGCGCGCTCGACCCAGCCCTTCTCGAGCGCTTCGACACTCGCTTCCGGGACATCTTGCGCGAAGGGCTCGCGTTCCACCCAAGCTGCCTCGCCGTCCTCCGGCCGCAACGGGCAAGACCCAGGCGACGGCCGGGAGAGAACCTGTTGCGCCGGCTGCACCAGTTGGAAGGACGACGTCCTGCGCGTCCTCGTCGACGTCCCGTTCACCAACAACCCGGCCGAACAGGCGCCGCGCATGATGAAGGTGAAGATGAAAATCTCGGGCGCTTTCCGAACCCTCGAAGGGGCCAAGGACTTCGCCTGCCTCCGATCCATCGTCTCCACCGCCCGAAAGCAGGGTTGCGACATCCTCCAGACCCTCGCCGCAACCCCAGACGCCATCAGCCAAGCCCTCCTCGAATAGCCACCGGCTTGGGAGTTACACTTTTTGTTTGAATCGCTCGTAATCCATTGAAAAGCCGCGACTTGGAGAATAAACGCTAGTAAACGTGAGAGAATTTACTAAAGCTTATGCTCGTTTAGTGGCTTTTATTAGCGTTTATTAGCACGAACTCGCGCAGCAGGTTGCAGATTCGGCTGCGCGCAGGGTCGGCGGCGACCGTCGTCATCCCATTGGCTGTTGGGCGCCGGCTGGCCCTCATCCGCCCTTGACCAGCACGCCTTCGGGGAGCCGCCCCGCGAGGTCGCGCCCGGCGTCCCGGCCGAGCCGCTCGGCCTCCGCGGGGGCGCCTTCGATGGCGATGGCGAACCGCTCGGAGCCGTCGGTGCGCAGCACTTCGCCCTTGAGCCGGAGCCTTCCGCCCTCGAGTCGGGCGAGGCCCGCGATCGGGGTGCGGCAGGAGCCCTCGAGCTCGGCCAGGAAGGCGCGCTCGGCGGTCAGAGCCGCCGCGGTCTCGCCGTCCGAGATGGCGTTCAGCGCTTCAAGCGCCCTCGGGTCGTCGCGCCGCGCGGTGATGGCGATCGCGCCCTGGCCGGGAGCGGGCAGGAACATGTCGACGTCGAGCACGGCGCGCGCGCGATCGCCGAGGCCAAGCCGGTTCAAGCCGGCAAGCGCGAGCAGCGTCGCGCCGACCTCGCCCGCCTCGGCCTTGAGGAGCCTCGTTTCGACATTGCCGCGCAGGAGCACGGGCTTGAGGTCGGGGCGAAGGCTCAGCGCCTGCGCCTGTCGCCGAAGCGAGGCGGCGCCGAACGTCGCCTCGCGCGGCAGCTCCTCGAACTCGATCGGCCAAAACCGAGATCAGCGCGTCGCGCACGTCTTCGCGCGGCAGATAGGCGGCGATGACGACGCCATCGGGCAGGATCGAGGGCAAGTCCTTGGCCGAGTGCGCCGCGGCGTCGATCGCGCCGGCGAGGAGCGCGGCGTCGATTTCCCTGGTGAACAGGCCCTTGCCGCCGGCCTCAGCGAGCGGCCGGTCCTGGATGGCGTCGCCGCTCGTGCGGATCACCTTGAGCGCGATACGCTCAAGGTCCCAGCCGTGGCGCTCGCCCAGGCGGCGGCGCGCCTCGTTCGCCTGGACGAGCGCCAAGGGGGAACCGCGCGTGCCAAGCGTGAACAGGGAGGAGGTCATCGCAGCGCCCTGACCTTCGAGAATGGCCCTGTCAAGCTCGGTCCGTTTCGAAAATCGCCACGGGTTGCCGTCCACGCGACACAATGCCATCTGTCTCGGCCATGAAGAGCTTGATCCTACCGTTCGTCCTTGCGCTTGCCGCGAATCCCGCGCTCGCCGCGGACAACGGATATCCGCCGGGCCTGTTCGAGCATTCGCCCGTAGTTCCGGGACCCAATGATCCTCCCGATCCTCAAGCCCCTCCGCCTGAGGCTGGCGCTCCGCCCGACGGAACCAGTTCGCTCGACGACTATTGCGCGCACATCGCCTCCCAGACCTTCCACAGTCTTGCGGAAGTCAAGCGGGCGCATGCGAAATGTGATCCCCCTGCCGACGATCCGCCGCCCGATCAGTGATCAGGATATCCGGCCGGCGCGCGGCTTAGGGACGCGGCTCATGAGGCCGCGCAACCGGCCCGGGCCGGTCGCTCAGAGGCTCGGCGGCTTGTTTGGCGCTGCTTTGACGTCGCGCGCGAGCATGTTCGGCGCCGGATTGGCGACATTCACCTTGTCCCCGGTCTCAATCGACTCGAGCGGGTTGTCGACAAGCCGGTCCGACAGCGAGAGGCCGAACTCGACCTGCACGCGATTTCCGAGATTGCGCCCGACGGCCACCGGCTTCAGGACGACCTTGTCGTCGTCCTCGAGCGCGGCGACCTGCATGCCGTGGGGGCCGAACACGAGCGCGGTCAGCGGGACCGACAGCGTATTCGGGTCGGCGGGAAGGTGGAAGTGCACCTCGGCGAAGGCGCCGGGCCAAAGCTTGCCGTCCGGGTTGTCCGCCTGCAGCTCGATGAGCGCCGTGCGGGAATTCTCCGCGAGCGCGTTCGACGTCGACACGAGCTCAGCTTCAAAAGTCTCCTTCTGGCCGGGCAGGTGCAACGTCGCCTGGACGCCCGGCGCGAGGTCGCCAAGGAAGGCCTGTGGCACGTTCACGTAAATGCGCATGCGGTGAAGGTCGGCGACTTGGAACAAGGCCCGTCCCGTGTTGCCGCCTGCGTTGACGAGGTCGCCGATGTCGACGTTGCGCGCCGTCACGACGCCGTCGAACGGCGCCTTGATCTGTTCGAAGCTGGTCAGTTCCTGAAGCCGGTTCACCGCCGCCTGCTGCGCCACCACATTCGCCCTGGCGACCGAGAGCGCCGCGAGCTGGGACGCCGCGTTCAACCGGTCGGTGTCGCCTTGCTGCTTGCTCTGCCAGCCTTGAACGACGAGCTGCGAGGTCCGCTGGTCGGTCACGCGGCCGAGATCGGCGTTGGCCTGCGCTTGTTGAACCGCCGCCTGCAACTGAGCGAGCTGCCCCTTGGCTTGTTCGAGCTGTTGATCGAGATCCGGCGCGGAGATCGTCGCAAGGATCTCGCCCCTGGTCACATGAGCGCCGATGTCCTTGTTCCAGGCCGTGATGTAGCCGCTGGCGCGGGCGAACAGCGAGCCGGTGGTGAAAGCGGCGACATTGCCGGGGAGGACGAGCTCCTGTTCTTGAGCTCCGTGCTCGGGCCGCACAACGCGCACCGTGGGAATGGTCTGAGCGTCGGTCCAGGCCGCGACCTCTTGCCTGCTCTTGGCGCGATCCATGATGCCCGAGACGGCAAGGCCGGCGGCGCCGATCGCAAGGATAGAGACAACAAGCAAGGCGCGGCGCGTCTTGGATTTGGGTGGGTCGGCGGGAGTTTCAGAGGACATGAGGACTCCGGATCAGGCATGGGAGGGCAGCCCGACGAGGGGCGCCGCCGGTATGGCTTTATCTCGAGCGTTGGCTTTGTTCGGATTGGCGCGGTGGGCGATTGAGAACACGGCCGGCACGAACAGAAGCGTCGCGAAAGTCGCGAACGTGAGACCGCCGATCACGGCGCGCCCCAAGGGCGAATTTTCCCCCGCCTCGATGGCCATCGGCGCCATGCCGATGATCATGGCGAGCGCGGTCATCAAGACGGGCCTGAACCGCGTGGCGCCGGCCTCGAGCGCGGCCTCGACAGGGCTTTTTCCCCCCTCGAGCTGTTCGCGCGCGAAGCTGACGACGAGGATGCTGTTCGCTGTCGCCACGCCCATGCACATGATCGCTCCAGTCAGGGCGGGAACGGACAGGCTCGTATGCGTGAGGAACAGCATCCACACGATTCCGGCCAATGCCGCCGGAAGCGCCGTGATGATCACGAACGGGTCGAGCCAGGACTGAAAATTGACGACGATCAGAAGGTAGATCAGCACGGCGGAGAAGGCCAAGCCGATCATCAACTGATCGTACGCGCTCGACATCGTCGCCACCTGGCCCCGTATCGTGACGGTCGATCCCTTGGGCAGTTCGGCGTGGGCGTCGTCGATGATCTTCTGGACATCCGCGGCGACGCCGCCGAGGTCCCGATCCTGCGTCGTCGCGTCGATGTCGACGACGCTGCGGATGTTGAAATGCGAGGCGATGGCGTCGAGCGGTTCAGGCGAAAAGGTCGCGAGACCGCCGAGCAGCTGGGTCGAATTGTCGCTCCTCAGCGGCACGTATTTGAGGTCTCCGAGCGTGTCGATGCCGTATTGCGGGGTTTGCACGGAAACCGCGTAGGAGACGCCGTTCGGGCTCAGCCAATAGGTCGGAGCGGTCTGGGTGCTGCCGGAGAGCGTCGTCTGAAGGCTGGTCGAGGCGTCGTTCTCCGTGAGCCCGACGAGGCCGGCGAATTCGCGATTGAAGTCGACCTTGAGGGCCGGGTCCTGGAACGCTTCCTGAATGCGGGGATCGGCAATTCCGGGAACATGACGAATCCTCGCCAAGAGCTTGTTGGCGAACGCGCGGCTCGCGTTCAGGTCTTCGCCCGCGATCTGGACGTCGATCGGCGCCGGCGAGCCGAAGTTGAGAATCTGGCTGACCATATCCGCCGGAAGAAAAGAGAATGTCACACCTGGAAAGGCTTTGGGGAGCTGCTCGCGCAGGGTCTTCACGTAGGCGTCGGTCGGGATCGGCCCGTCGCGCATGCTGATGAGCATGTCGGCGTCGAAGACCCCGATCGTTCCGGTGTTCTGGTACGAGAGATTGATGCCGCTCACCGGCAAGCCGATGTTGTTGACGATGCTCGCCAGCCGGTCGGGCGGAATGATCGAACGAACTTTCTGTTCGACCTGATCCGTCAGCCGCGTCGTTTCCTCGATTCGCGTTCCGGTCGACGCTCTTAAGTGGATCTTGATCGCGCCGGAATTGACCGAAGGAAAGAAATCCTGCCCCAGAAAAGGGGCGAGGCCCAGAGACAGCAAGGCGAAACAGACGAAGCCGCCGGCGAACGCCAAACGATGCTGAAGCGCCAATCGCAAGACGCCCAGATAGGCTTGCCGAAACCGTTCGAAATAATGCTCGAACCCTTGCTGGAAGCGGCCGAAGACTCCGGGACGCCGCGGCTCGCCCGGTTCGCCGCCTGTGGCATGATGATGCTGAAGTCTTCAGCAGAAAATGCGCCATGGTCGGCACGAGCGTGTAGGTGAGGGCGTAGGAGGCGATCATCGCGAAGACGACCGCCATCGCGAGCGGACGGAAGAGGTAGCCTGCCACGCCGCCGAGTGCGAGCAAGGGCACGAAGGCGATGCAGATGCAAAACAAGGCGATGGTCGCGGGCGGCATGATCTCTTTGGCGCCGGTGGTGATGGCGCTCAAAATATCCTCGCCATGCTCCATGTGGCGGTTGATGTTCTCGATCGTGACGGTCGCATCGTCGACCAGGATGCCGACGGCGAGAGCGAGCCCGCCAAGCGTCATGACGTTGATGGTCTGGCCGAGCAGGGAAAGCGCGGTCAAGGAGCTCAGGACCGCAAGCGGTATCGAAACCGTGATGATGAGGGTGGATCGCCAGCTGCCGAGAAAGATAAGAATCATGAACCCGGTCAAGGTCGCGGCGATCAGCCCCTCGCGCATCACGGCGGCGACCGAAGATTTGACGAAGTTGGACTGGTCCCCAACGAACTTGAGGTTGACCCCTGGAGGAAGCGTGGCTTCGATTGCGGGGAGGCGAGCCTTGATGCCCGAGATGACGTCGAGCGTGGACGCCGAGCCGATCTTGAGAATGGACATCAGGACGCCTTTGCCTCCATCGAGCTGGACGACATTGGTCTGCGGCGGCGAGCCGTCGTGGACGTAGGCGACGTCGTGCATGAACACGACAGCGCCGTTCACGACCTTGACCGGAAGATTGTTGAAGTCCGCCACCGCCTTGGGCGAATCATTGAGATCGACGGTAAATTCGTACGGCCCGATCTTCTCCGTGCCGACCGGATTGATCTGGTTCTGCAAGGCGAGGGCGTGGCCGACATCGACCGCCGAGAGATTGTGGGCGCGCAGCGCGTTCTGGTCGAGATCGATTTGCACCTGGCGCGTCGCGCCGCCGTAGGGATAAGGAAGCTGAGCGCCTTGGACCGTCGTGAGCTGCGGCCGGATGAAGTTCATGGCGAGATCGAACAGCTCCACCTGGGATTTGGTGTCGCTCGACAACGCCAACTGAATGATCGGCACGCTGGAGGCGTTGTAGGCGAGAATGATCGGCGGCTGAGCCCCCTGGGGAAGCTGCCGCAGGATGGTTTGCGAAATCGCCGTGACCTGCGCCTGGGCGGCGTTGATGTTGACGTTCGGCTGGAAGAAGATCTTGACCACGCCCATGCCGGGAAACGACTGCGAACTCGATGTGCTCGATGTCGTTGACCGTGGTGGAAAGGACGCGTTCGTAGGGAGCAACGATCCGGCCCGCCATGTCGTCGGGCGGCAAGCCCGTGTAGCTCCAGACGACCGAGATGACCGGAATGCCGATATTGGGGAAGATGTCGGTGGGAGTCCGGATGGCCGACAGCGCGCCAAAGATCATCACCAGAATCGCCATTACGACGAAGGTGTAGGGACGCGCGAGAGCTAACCGAACGACGGCTGTCATCAAGCCTGACCTGTCATTGAATCGTCGCGGCCCTTATGTCGCTCCAGCATGACGGCGAATCGCCATCGCCCTGGTTTGGGGGCTGTCAACGCCACTCAAGATATAGACGCGGATTGCTGCAGTGCGACATCAAATTCTGTTGACCTCTCCATGAAGTGACCGGGCGGGATTTGGAGAAGCCACTCGCGTTCAGGCGGCGTCCGCGCCTGAGGTTACGCCCCAATGGCCCTCATAAGGCGACCGTAGGCAAGTCTCGCCGTCACGCCGATTGGCCAAAACCGGTGCAGCCGGATTGGCTCCAGAGCCGACCTTACCGGCATATCGAGCTCCGCCGCGGGCGTTCCAGTTATGCGGCGGGCAATTTCGGCTCCCATTGCGGTCGCCATCGCGACGCCGCGGCCATTGTAGCCAAGGCAGGCGATCACGTTGGGCGCCGGCTCATAGAGATGCGGGTAGTGATCGAGGGTGAGCGCCAGCTGGCCGTTCCAGCCGTGCGTCCAGCGCGGATCGCCGATGAACGGCCAAAGCCGCTTCGTGTAGGCGATCAGATCGAGAAAATCGTTGGGGCTTTCGAGCGTCCTGAGCCGGCTGCGCCCGCCCATCAACAGCCTGTTGGAGACGTCGAGCCGGTAGTAAACCGTGATGTCCTCATGCTCATAGAGGACGGTTCCCATGGGTAAAATGCGCTTGGCGACGTCTGCGGCGAGCGGCTCGGTCGCCACGATCCCGCTATAGACCGGGACAATCGTCTGCCGAAGCCCCGGCCACAGCGCGTCCGAATAGCCATTCGTGGCAAGGACCAGCCAGTCGGCGGTGACGGTCCCTCCCGGGGTCACCACCACCCACGAGTCCTTTCGCCGCTCGACGGCGGTCGCGTTCGCGCTCCCATGGATGACGGCGCCGGCGCGGATCGCAGCGTCGGCGAGCCCACGCGCATAGCCAAGGGGATTGAGCGAGCCGCCCCGCCGGTCGAGCGCGCCGCAAAGGTAGCGGTCCGTCCCGGTCGCCCGCGCGATGGCGTCGCCCTCGAGCCATTCGACCGGCGCTCCGCGATCCTTCCAGGCCGCGGTCGCCTGACGAAGGAATTTGGCCGAGCCCTTGGAGAAGGCGGCGCGAATCGTGCCGCCCTGGTTCGCCTCGCATCGGATCTGAAGCTCGCGAACAAGCGCGAAGACCCGGTCCGGGGCGCCGCCGGAGAGCGAAACCATTCGCCGTCCCAGATCGCGCCCGAAGCGGCGCTCTATTTCCTGAGGTTCATGCTTGAGCCCCGGATTGACCTGGCCGCCGTTCCGGCCCGACGCGCCCCACCCGGGCTCCCGGGCCTCCAAAACCGTCACATCCGCGCCGCGCTGCGCGAGGTGCAGCGCCGTCGACAGCCCGGTGAAGCCTCCGCCGATCACGACGACGCCGACGTGTTTGTCGCCGCGAAACGGAGGCGTCGCGACGGGCTCGCGTGCAGTTTCGGCATAAAGACTGCGCGGCAGCCTGTTTCTATCCGCTTCGATAACGTCGGCCATCATGTTATCCGCTTGCACAGTCCGTGACGAGCATCCACCGGCCATGAGCCCGATGGACCCGGCCGGCGTCATTCTCCTCGGAGCTCCAAAAGCTCGAAAGCAAGCTCCCCCGATTCCTGCTTAGGCGACGTGGCTCAGCGGGCGCTCCCGAACATCCTTCACCCGAAGGCTTTCGGGATCGTAGACCGGCTTGAGCGAAGCCTTGGCGCGGAACCTCGCAGCCGCAACCTCGATCTCGAACTGGCTGCTCCGGATGAATTCCGGCGTCACCACGTCGCCGCCGTTGTCGACATAGCCGAGGCCGATCGCGCGGCCGATCGTGTGCCCGAACATGCCTGACGTAATGCGCCCAACGATCTCGCCGTCGAGAAGGATCGGCTCGTTGTGATAAAGCAGCGGCTCGGCATCCTGCATGACGAATTGCACGAGCCGGCGGGTCGGTCCCCGCTCCTTCTGACGGAGCAAGGCCTCACGTCCGATAAAGCCTCCCGCCTTATCCATCGCGACGGCGAAGCCTAGGCCGGCTTCGAACGGCGAGTCCTCGTCCGCGATGTCGTGGCCCCAATGCCGATAGCCCTTCTCGATGCGAAGGGAGTTCATGGCGTGATAGCCGGCGAGCTTGAGGCCGAGCGGGCCGCCGGCCTCGCTGATCACGTCATAGACGCCCTGAACAAATTCCGTGGGGATATAAAGCTCCCAGCCGAGTTCGCCAACGTAAGTGATGCGGCTCGCTCTCACACGAGCGTAGCCGAGATCGATGACCTGCGACGTGGCGAACGGGAAAGCCTCGTTCGACAGATCGGCGCCGGTGAGGGACTGAAGCAGGTCGCGAGCCCGCGGCCCCATGATTCCGAGGACCGCCAGGCCGGACGTCGCATCATGAACGCCGACTTGCCCATTCTCCGGAACGTTCCGCTTGAGCCAAGCGAGATCGCGTGTCTGGGAGGTCGCCGACGTCACGACGAGATAGCGATCGTCGGCCTCTCTTGTGACGGTCAGATCCGCTTCGATGCCGCCGCGTTCATTGAGCCACTGGGTATAGACAATCTTGCCGACCGGAACGGCGACATCGTTTGCCGAGATCCGATTGAGGACCTTCTCGGCGTCCGGACCCTCGACGACAAATTTGGCGAACGACGATTGGTCGAACAAGCCGACCGTCTCGCGAACGGCGCGGTGTTCGGCGGCGGAAAAAGGAAACCAGTTCTGCCGCCCGTAGCTGTATCGGTATTGAGGCGTCTCTCCCTCGGGCGCATACCAATTCGGACGCTCCCAGCCGGCGGCCTCGCCAAAGCAGGCGCCCGCCGCCTCGAGCCGATCATGCAGCGCGGAGCGGCGGGCGCCGCGCGCCGATTCCGGCTGGCGAAATGGCCAGTGCATGGCGTAGAGCAGGCCCAGCGTCTCCGTCGTGCGATCGCGCAGATAGGCGCGGTTTCTTTGGAACGGCATCATCCGGCGGATGTCGACGTCCCAAAGATCCATCGGCGGGTGTCCGTCGACGATCCAATCGGACAGCACCTTCCCCGCGCCTCCGGCCGACTGGATGCCGATCGAGTTGAATCCCGCCGCCACGAACAGGTTGCGAATCTCCGGCGTCTCGCCGAGCAGATACCGGTCGTCGGGGGTGAAGCTTTCGGGCCCGTTGAAGAAGAGTTGGATGCCCGCATTGCCAAGCGCCGGAACGCGGTGGATCGCCGCCTCGAGCAGGGGTTCGATGTGTTCGAGATCTTCCGGCAGCTGGTCGAACGAGAAGCTCTCGGGGATGCCGTTCATTCCCCAGGGCTTGGCGACGGGCTCGAACCATCCGACAAGAAGCTTGCCGGCATCCTCCTTGAAATACGCGCATCTGTCCGCGTCGCGCAGCACGGGAAGATGGCGCGGGAGCTCCGGGATCGCCTCGGTGACGATGTAGAAGTGCTCCGCTGCGTGCAAGGGTAACGCGGCCCCAGCCTTCGCGCCGAGTTCATGCGCCCACATGCCGGCGCAATTCACGACGACGTCCGCCTGGATATCGCCGAAGGCTCCCCGCACGCCGATGGCCTTGCGGTCTTCGACGACGATCTCGTCAACCTTGGCGTCCTCGACGATCCGCGCGCCGCGGCTCCGCGCGCCTTTCGCCAGCGCCTGCGTCGTGTCGATCGGATTGGTCTGGCCGTCCCTGGGCAGATGCACCGCGCCCAGGAGATCGTCGGCGTTGAGAAATGGCCACATCGCAAGCGCGCGTTCCGCGCTGACAACATCGACCTGCAGGCCAAACGAGCGCGCCATCGAGGCGCCGCGCTTTAATTCCTCCATCCGGCCGTCGCTCGTGGCGACGGCAAGCGAACCGATCTGACGGAAGCCGGTCGCCTGGCCGGTCTCCTTTTCAAGCGTTGCGTAAAGCTCGGTCGTATATTGCGCCAGCCTCGTCAGATTGCGGGTGGCGCGAAGCTGCCCGACCAGGCCGGCGGCATGCCACGTCGTTCCGCAAGTGAGTTGCTTTCGTTCGAGAAGCAGAACGTCGGTGCAACCGCGCAACGTCAGGTGATAGGCGACGCTGCAGCCGACGATCCCCCCGCCGACAATGACGATTTGCGCTTTGCTGGGCAGATCGGTCACCTGGCCCTCCGGTGCTCAAAAGACCTCAGACCTTGTCGCGCCGCAGCGGCGTTGTCGAGCAGTGGATGCCGCCGCCATTCTTGTGCATCGCGGCGTAGGGTATCGTCGTCCAGGTCACGCCATGCCGGGCAAGCGCGTCGAGCGTGCGGTTGCTGGCGCCCTCCGGCATCAGGAGTTGGCCCGGCGCGATGGCGAGCGAGTTGTTGATCCAGGGATCGTCCCTGGGATCGATCTCGACCAGATGAATGCCGCGCGCCTTCAGCTCCTCCATGAAGGAAAACGGCAGGCCGAGAGGGTTCACCAAAGCCAGATCCTTGCCGACCATCAAGAAAGACACGTCGAGATGGATGTCGTAGCCCGTGAGATCGACGATCAGGAGCTCGACGCCCTGCCGCTTCAGGACCTCGGCGACCTGAAGCGCGCCGTCGCGGTTGACGCGCACGCCGACGCCGATCGCAGCCGTCGTGCCGTTGATCCAGGCGAAGCTCCCGCCCTCCATGACGCCGGTGCCCGAGATGGTGCGCAGGATGGGCACGCCAATTTTGGCGAGGGTCCGAGTGGTCGCCAGCTCCTCGCCGCGACGGATTCGTGCGCCCATGCGGCAAACGATGGCGCCGCCCTTGACCATGATGAGCGGGTCGCGCGTGTAGCAGGATTTCAGTCGCCCGCCCTCGACGCCTTCGGCGTGAAAGACTTCGACGCCGGCAGCCTTCAGAGCCGCGACCATCGCGTCATGCTGCGCCTGCATCGCCGGCAGGTCAGGCGGCGTCTCGCTCTGGAAGTACCAGCCCTCGGCGACATCGCCGAACGAGCCGATCTCGGGGATGCGCTTCGTCGGGTCGACCACTGCCATCTCGGGCCCGGGCCGGTGCACGAGAACGCTGCGGATCTGCCCGACATCGTTGTCGATGCCCCAGACGCGCCCCCAATGCCGCTCGAGCTCGGCTTCATCCTCGAGCGGCGGCGAGGCAGGCGCCGCGAACATCTTGATCGTCTGGGTGTAGACCCAATGGGGGTTGCGATCGCTCGACATGGCTGCCTCCAGCGTGTTTCCGTCGGCGAGATGGCGCCCCGGCTTGCGCCGTGAGGGATAAGCCGATGGCGATCGCGACGCTTCGACTGACTTCGACGCAGAATTGCACTCTCGTCAATACGATTGCCTTCTTGAGTGGGGTCTCGCGCCTTGCGAGGCCGCCCCGGTTCCATTAACTGGCGTACTGCAGCGACCCGCGACGCTCCGCGCGCGAACGCGCGCGTATCTCGTAACGCGAAGGCCGAATGACTTCAGGACGTCAACCTCGCCGACTGACCACGCCCGAGGATCTCGTCGGAGCGGGGTTTGCCAAGCGGGAACGGCTCGAGGAGCTCGAAGCGGTCGCCGAACGCTATGCGATCGGGCTCACACCGGCGCTAGCCGACCTCATCGAGCCAAGCGATCCCTCCGACCCGATCGCGCGTCAGTTCGTGCCTGACGCGCGAGAGCTCATTCGCGACCCCGCCGAGAGGGACGACCCGATCGGCGACGACGCCAAGAGTCCGGTCAAGGGCCTGGTTCACCGTTACCCCGACCGGGTCCTGATCAAGCTGGTTGCGGTCTGCGCGGTTTATTGTCGCTTCTGCTTCCGCCGGGAGCGCGTCGGTCCCGGCTCCGGGGCGCTGAACGCAGCCGACTTCAGCGCCGCGGTCGAGTACGTGCGCAAACACCCGGGCGTCTGGGAGGTGATTCTGACCGGCGGCGATCCCTTGACCCTTTCGCCTCGCCGGATTGCCGAAACGACTGAGGCGCTTGCGGCGATCGATCACGTCAAGGTTCTACGCTGGCATACGCGCCTGCCCGTCGCCGCTCCGGAGCGGATAACAAAGGCGCTGGCGCGCGCCCTGATCGCCGAAGGAAGGACGACGGTAGTGGCGGTGCATGGCAACCATCCGCGCGAACTGACCGAAGGCGCGCGCGCCGCCTGTCGCCGCCTGGCCGCTGCAGGAGCGATGCTGGTCAGTCAAAGCGTGCTCCTGAAGGGGGTCAACGACGAGCCGGAAACGCTCATTGACCTGATGCGAGCCTTCGTGGAAGCGGGCGTGAAACCCTACTACCTGCATCATGGCGATCTTGCGCCCGGCACGACGCATTGGCGCGTGCCGATCGCCAGGGGGCAGGAACTGATGCGGCTCATGCGAGCCCGCCTCTCGGGGCTCGCGACGCCGACCTACATGCTCGATATTCCGGGTGGCCACGGCAAGGCGCCAATCGGCCCGCAATGGATTGATTGCCGCGAAGACGGAACGAACGTGGTGACCGATCCCCGCGGAATTGAGCACGCTTACACAGACCGCCTGGAAGAGACCGCTAGCTTCGGTCCATCCTATTCACCCCTGCCGCGGCACGCCGGGCGATCAAGGGCCGACGAACTGCAATAGCGCCGGATCGTTGCCTTCGGAGACGCTCTTCGCCACGCTGCTTGCGGCGATGGGATAGAGGATCACGAACCCCACGGCATAGGCCAACAGAACGGCCAGCAACGCCAAGGTTCCGATGGTTGGCGCACGGGGCGTCGAGAGCGCATAAGGATAACCATTGTCAAACTGGGCCGGTTTCTCAAAACGGGTCACGGCAAAATCTCCTCTTGAACTGTCTCCTCTTGAAACTGGCAAACGCCGCGGGATTGAACTCAGGCAAACCTCATGAAGCGTCTGGGCTCATTCCGAGGGGACGAGGAACGACATCTCGCTCGAGCGTCCAGTAGCGATTGGCGGCCCTACGGCGCCGTGACGCAGCTCACAGCCTGATCAGGCGAGCGTGATTGGCCCTGCGACGAAAGGCATTGAGTGGCCCGCCGCCAGCAAACAGTCGCTGCTCGCGCCCACTGCTGTTTCCTGCAGCCAAGGGCTCATTTGATTCCGGCCACGTAGGCCGATGGAGATTGCTTAACCCGATGCTCCAAATACGTTCAAGCATAACACCGGGGGTCACGATGATATTCGACTTGTTCATCTCACAAGATTTTGAGCGGAACCCAGGTCGGCGCGGAAGTGGTTCCATTGATTGGTCGGACGTTCGCCACGAATAAATCCGAGACCGCCATTGTTTTGATTGTGCGCGCTCCCCGGGCGCGGTCGCGATTGGAGTCTCCATGAGCCAGTGCGCCAAGCTTGTTTCGCTGGCGACCGCGGTCCCGCCTCACGTCTTGAGGCAATCGGACGTCGCGGCGGCCGCAAACCAGGGTTTCGCCGAGCGCTACGGCGATTTTGAGCGCATGGCGCGCGTGTTCAAAAGCTCCGGGATTCGCCAACGACACGCCGTGCGTCCAATCGACTGGTACCTGACCCCGCTGGGCTGGCCGGAACGCGCAAGCGCCTACCTCGAGGGCGCCTGCAACCTCTTCGTCGAGGCGGCGAAGCGCGCGCTCGACGCCGCCGAGCTTGACGCGGCGCAAGTCGACACCGTCGTCACGATCTCATCGACCGGGATCGCCACCCCCAGTCTCGACGCCAGGGTCGCCGGGCGCTTGGGCTTTCGCCCCGATGTCGAGCGGGTTCCCGTCTTCGGACTTGGCTGCGCCGGCGGCGTCTCAGGCTTCTCCATCGCATCCCGCCTCGCCTGCTCGCGCCCGGGGAGCATCGTCCTGCTCGTCGCGGTCGAAGTTTGCACGCTCGCCTTCCGCCTCGACGAACTGACCAAGGCGAACATCGTCGCGACGGCGCTGTTCGGCGACGGCGCGGCGGCTTGCGTGCTGAGCGCCAACGACGGCGGCGGCCCGGCCGTCGAGATGAGCGGCCAGCACACCTGGCCCGACACGCTCGACATCATGGGCTGGAGAATCGATCCGCAAGGCTTCGGCGTCATATTCGACCGGGATATCCCTCCATTCGCGCAACAGCATATCGCGCCGGCCATCGCCGGCATTCTGGGCCGCGCGGGATTGGTCCTCGAAGACGTCGATCGCTTCGCCTGTCATCCGGGCGGCTCCAAGGTCATCAGCGCGCTCGAACGCGCATTATCGCTCGAGCAGGGTTCTCTCGATCATGAACGCGCCGTCCTGGCGGACTACGGCAACATGTCGGCCCCGACCGTGCTCTTCGTATTGGAGCGCCTGATGCGCGAGGGCCTGCCTTCGCGTACATTGCTGACCGCGATGGGGCCTGGTTTCACCTTGAGTTGCGTTTCGCTGAAGAGAGCCGCGTGACCCTTGCCGCCCTCCTTCTCGGAGCGGTGACCGTGGAGCGACTCGTCGAGCTCTATCTGGCGCGGCGCAATACGGCGGCTTTGCTTGCGCAGGGCGCCGTCGAGGTTGCTCCCGAGCACTATCCGGCAATTCTGCTGATGCACGCCCTCTGGTTAGGCAGCCTGTGGATTTTCGGCGTGGCGCGCATGGTCGACCCGATCTGGCTTGCAGTCTTTCTGTCGCTCCAGGTTCTGCGCGTTTGGGTTCTGATGACGCTTGGCCGTCGCTGGACCACTCGCATCATCGTTCTTCCGGACACTCCGCTGGTGTCAAAAGGCCCCTACCGCTTTTTCTCGCACCCGAACTACCTGGTCGTTGTCGGAGAGATCGCGGCGCTGCCCCTCTGCCTCGGCCTGCCTCGGCTTGCTCTGATCTTCTCAGCAGCGAATGCGATCCTGCTATCGATCCGGATCCGCGCCGAGACTATCGCCCTGCACGCATCACGCCATGTCAACCGCGCCTGAGCGCAAGATCCCGGTCGCCGCATCAGTCTCGACGTCGATCGGCTTTGCGATGATGTGCATCGGCATGTTCATGGCCATCCTCGACGTACAGGTCGTCGCGACCTCATTGCCGACGATCCAGAGCGCGCTGGACATCCCTCCCGACCAGATGAGCTGGGTGCAGACCGCCTACCTTATCGCGGAAGTCGTCGCGATCCCGCTGACCGGCTTGCTCACGCGCTTGCTGAGCATGTGCTGGCTGTTCGTCGTGTCCATTTCCATCTTTACTGTGGCTTCGGTGGGATGCGCCGCAAGTGAGCATTTCTCCGTCCTGATCGCTTGGCGGGTTTTGCAGGGCTTTTCCGGAGGCACGCTGATCCCGAGCGTCTTTTCGGCGGTCTTCCTCCTGTTCCCGCTCGCGCGGCAGGGCGCGGCAACCACGTTCGCCGGCGTTCTGGCGGTTCTCGCGCCGACCGTTGGACCGGTCGTCGGCGGTTGGATCACCGAGACCTATTCCTGGCACTGGTTGTTCTTGATCAATGTCGCGCCCGGGATCATTTCGGCAGGTTTTGCGGGCTTCCTGTTGCCAAAGGAGCCAATGCGATTGAGCGAGGCCCGCAAACTCGATGGGCTATCGTTGCTCCTGTTGGCGATTGCGCTTGCGGCGCTGGAAATAGCGCTCAAGGAAGCGCCAACGCGCGGGTGGAGCTCCGGCCTGGTGGCGGGACTGTTGGCGATGACCGTCGCAAGCTCGGTCGGCTTTGTCAGGCGCACGCTCGAGGCGCCGCGCCCGATCGTTGCGCTCAGGACTTTCGCCGACCGGAGTTTCACGATCGGTTGTCTTCTCAGTTTCGTACTGGGAATCGGCCTCTTCGGCTCCGTTTATCTCATGCCGGTTTTTCTAGCCTTCGTCAGAGGCCATAACGCTCTGGAGATCGGCGTGACCATGCTGGTTACCGGGGTGACGCAGCTCTTGACGGCGCCGATCGCCGTTGCGCTCGAACAGCGCGTCACTGCGCGGCTCCTGACGTTCCTTGGATTCGCGGTGTTTGGAGTGGGCCTGGGCTTGAGCGGACTGCAGACGCCGGAAACCGATTTCAGCGCCATGTTTTGGCCGCAGGTCATTCGCGGACTCGCAATCATGTTCTGCCTGCTTCCCCCGACGCGGCTCGCGCTTGGACATTTGGCGGCGAGCCGCGTGCCTGACGCCAGCGGCCTTTTCAACCTGATGCGAAATCTTGGCGGCGCCATAGGGCTCGCCATGATCGACACCGTGATCTACACCCGTTCGCCCGCGCTCGGGGCAGCATTTACGAAGAGGTTAGAGGCCGGCGATGTCGACACGGCCAAGTTCGTCGGCATTCCCCTCGACCTGTTCATGAACCGTCCGTCCGGCCCGCTCGAGGGCCCGGCGCTCACGATGGTGCAAGCGCTCGTCGAGAAAGCCGCGCTGGCTCAGGCGATCAACGAAGCCTGGATCATGATCGCCGCTCTTGACCTTTGGCGCTTTGCTCTGCGTGCCTTTCGCCAAGGCGCCGCCCCGTCCGGTCTAGGTCGACGGTCGTATCGCTGCTCCGCTGAGCCGGAAGCGCGGCGTGGGGCGAGCGCGTTCAATGGCTGCGAGGGCGTAGCTTCCTTTTTAGGTCCACGCCCTAATGTTTTCAGTGGGTTGCGACCCCGTTTAGTTCCGCCATCGCGATCAGGGCGGTCGCGGTCGCCATTAACTAACAGTGTTGCTATGTTCTATACGCTGAAGCGCGCCCAATGCGCTTGATTTCCCATTCGAGCGCGACGCCGGTCGTCTCGAGGACACGGCGGCGTACCTCTTCGCCGAGGGCCTCGAGATCAGCCGCGGTCGCGGTCCCGAGGTTGATGAGAAAGTTGCAGTGCATGGTGGACACCTGCGCGCCGCCAAGCTGCAAGCCGCGACAGCCTGCCTTGTCGATCAATTCCCAGGCCTTCATGCCCGGCGGGTTCTTGAACGTCGAGCCGCCGGTCTTCTCGCGGATCGGCTGGGACGCCTCGCGCGCGCGGGTGATGCGCTCCATCTCGGCTTCGATCGCTCGAGGATCGCCCGGGCGGCCTTGAAATGTCGCGCCGGTGAACACGACATCGTCCGGCGCCGCGCTGTGGCGATAGGAAAAGCCCATCTCCGCGTTCGAGAAAACACGGCCGCGCGCCTGTCCGGTCGAGTCCCGTGCGCTTCGATGAGCGCGTCCTTGACCTCGCCGCCATGCGCGCCGGCGTTCATGACCAAAGCCCCGCCGATCGAGCCCGGCACGCCGCGCAGGAACGCCAGGCCATCGACGCCCGCGATTGCGGCGGCCTTGGCGACATATTGGTCCGGCGCCGCGGCTCCGGCGGCAACGCGGAAGCCCTCGATGATTTCGACCGAGCCAAAGGCGCGTCCGCCGAGCCTTATGACGAGGCCGGGTATCCCGCCGTCGCGAACGATGAGGTTGGAGCCGAGGCCGATCGTCGTGACCGGAACCTCGCGCGGGAGAACGGACAGGAGATAGGCAAGATCGTCCTCATCGGCCGGGGAAAACAGGGCCTCGGCCGGACCGCCCACCCGAAACCAGGTCGCGTCGGCGATCGGCGCGTCAGCGACGAGGCGACCCGCGCAAGCTTGGGCGCCCGCGCCTTCACTTCATCCACGAGGCCGGGCATCGACAGACCGTCAGGCCTTGTCGAGCGCTGCGAGTTCGCTTGGCAGCGCATAGGCCCATTGGGTGATCGATCCGGCGCCGAGGCAGATCACATAGTCGCCAGGTTTCGCCAGCGAGCGCACCATCGGGCGCCAATTTCTCGGGCGAGGGCAGCATCAGGGCGTGGCGATGGCCATGGGCGGCGATGGCGGTCGCGAGCGCCGTCTTGTCGACGCCCTCGATCGGCGGCTCGCCGGCCGGATAGACGTCGGCGACGATGACGGTGTCGGCATCGTTGAAACAGGTGGCGAAGGCGTCGAACAGCGACGCGAGCCGGGTGAAGCGATGCGGCTGCACGACTGCGATCACCTTGCCTTCGGTCGCCGCCCGGGCGGCGCGGAGGACCGCGGCGATTTCGACCGGATGGTGGCCGTAGTCGTCAAAGATGGCGACGCCGTTCCATTCGCCCGTGCGCGTGAAGCGCCGCCTTACGCCGCCAAAGGACGCGATCGCCTTGCGAATGACGTCGACCGGCGCGCCGAGCTCGTGCGCGACGGCGATGGCGGCGGTGGCGTTGAGCGCGTTGTGCCGGCCGGGCATCGGCAGCGCCAAATCATCGATGAAGGTCGCGCGGCCGGTGGCCCGGTCGCGGACCAGCGTCGAGAAGCGGGTCACTCCGCCAGCAAGGCTGACGTCCATGAGCCGCACGTCGGCCTGCGGGTTTTCGCCGTAGGTCAGAATTCGGCGGTCCTCGATCCGCCCGACCAGTTCCTGCACGGTCGGATGATCGATGCACATGACCGCGAAGCCGTAAAAGGGCAGGTTGCCGACCAGCGCCAGGAACGCGTCCTTGATCGCGTCGAAAGTCTTGAAGTGGTCGAGGTGCTCGGGATCGATGTTGGTGACGACCGCGATGTCTGCGGGGAGCTTGAGGAACGTGCCGTCGCTTTCGTCGGCCTCAACCACCATCCAATCGCCGGCGCCGAGCCGCGCGTTGGTTCCGTAGGCGTTGATGATGCCGCCGTTGATGACGGTTGGATCAAGCCCTGCGGCGTCGAGCAACGTCGCCACCAGCGATGTCGTCGTCGTCTTGCCATGTGTGCCGGCCACCGCCACGCATTGCTTGAGCCGCATGAGCTCGGCGAGCATCTCGGCGCGGCGCACCACGGGGATGCGCCGGGCGCGCGCCGCGACGACCTCGGGATTGTCCCGCTTCACTGCGGAGGAAACAACGATGACAGCGGCTGCGTCGAGATTCGCCTTGTCATGGCCGATGGAGACAGTGGCGCCCTGCTCGCGCAGGCGCTTGACGTTGGCGTTGTCGCTGAGGTCCGAGCCCTGAACTTGGTGGCCGAGGTTGAGAAGCACCTCGGCGATGCCCGACATGCCGATGCCGCCGATACCGACGAAGTGGATAGGGCCGACCTGGTTCGGCAGTTTCATGCTC
Source organism: uncultured Alphaproteobacteria bacterium (assembly GCA_963820095.1). Taxonomy (GTDB): domain Bacteria; phylum Pseudomonadota; class Alphaproteobacteria; order Rhizobiales; family Beijerinckiaceae; genus Roseiarcus. The sequence goes on along the minus strand of CAWFZA010000010.1, from coordinate 95,283 downwards.
TCAAACCCTCAGCGGCCCCCGCCGCCCGCGCGATCGGGCCGTATCACGCACGACCGCATAAGGTGATTCCATTGATTTGGGAAACCGGGGCGCTCGACCCGCGGTCACAGGATCGAGCGGTCGATGGCCGTTTCCGCTTCCGCGATGCTCTCCGGCCGCCCGACATGCACCCAAAGGCCATCGAGGCGAACACCGTACAGCCGGCCCTTGGCGGCGGCAGCGTGAAAGAAGGGCGCGAGGCGGAAAACGTCCGCCGTCTCGCCCGCGAACAGCTGCGGCTTCAGGATCCCGACGCCGGTATAAACGAAGGGCGCGACATGACGTGGATCGCGAGGCTGCAGCCGGCCGTCATGGGCCATGACGAAATCGCCCGGCCAGTCGACGCCCACGGCGCCCGCGCCAGCGGCGACGAGAAGCAGAATGTCCATCGCCCCGGAGTCGAAACCTCGGGCCAGGCGGGCGATATTCGATCTTGGCCCCTCGATCCAGAATGCGTCGGTGTTACAGATCAGGAACGGATCGTCGCCGATCAGCGGCAACGCGCGCTTGATCCCGCCGCCCTGGTCGAGCAGCTTGCCTCGCTCGTCCGAGATGAAGACTTTGGGCTCCCGGCGTTTGGCCAGATGCGCCTCGATCTGGTCGGCGAGCCAATGGACGTTGACGATCGCCCGCTCGACGCCATTCTCCGCCAAGCGATCGAGACAAGTGTCGATGAGCGTCCGGCCATGAACCTCGACGAGCGGTTTGGGCAGCGTCTCGGTAATTGGCCGCATTCGCATCCCCAATCCGGCGGCGAACACCATGGCCGTCTTCGGAACGGGCAGGCTCATCAGGCCTCTGCGTCAGGATTCAGGGTCGGAATTGACCGGCAGGGGGCCAAGCGCCCGCGGCAAGTGATTCTGATACCAGACGGCCAGCGGCTGAAGCAACGGGTGGGCGAGGTTGCGGGCGAGATAACCCTCGATCCGCGGCAGGTGCCGCAAGTACTCGGGCTTGTGGTCGCGTTTGTCGAGTTCGAGCGAACAGGCCGAGGATTTTCGTGGCGCGCTGGGCGCCCATCGCCGCATAGGCGGCGGCAAACTTCTGGGCGTCGAAGCCGGTGTCGACCGCGCTTCTGCGCCGCATGTACAGCGCGGCCAGACGCATCTCGAGATCCTGCGGCACGTCGACGCGCGCATCCTGCAACAGCGAGGCGACATCGTATGCGGGCGGCCCGGCCACCGCGTCCTGGAAGTCGATGAGGCCGATCCGCTTCAGCCCCTGCCGGTCCGCGAGCCAATGCAGATTGGGAGAATGATAGTCGCGCAGGGTCCAGGTCGTGGGCTGATCAAGGATCGGTTGAAGCAACTCGCGCCAGACGCCCAAGAACTGCATGCGCGCGCCGGACGGAGGCGTGCGAGCGACCAGGGGCGCATACCAGTCGAGCGCCAGCTCGACCTCGACCAGCATCGCTTCGACATCATAAACCGGCACTTCGTACGATTCGTCGCCGGCCGACAAGCCCGGCGGCAGGTCGCGTCCGTGCAAATCGGCCAGGAGAGCGATCGCCGGCGCATAGCGGGCGCCGTCCGGGACGCCGTTTTCAGCGATGGTCGCTGAGCCGAAGTCCTCGATCAGCGCCAGCCCTTCTTCAATACTGTAGGCGATGATGGCTGGCGCCGAGTAACCGAGGCCGCGCAATCCCTCGTCCATGGCGATGAAAGCGCGCATGTCCGGCGACAACTTGGCGATCGCCGCATAGGGCTTGCCAAAGCGCAGGATAGGACCGTCGGGCCGGGGTGGAGAAATCATCAATATCGCGGTCTCGCCGGTGGGCTTGGTCAGCCGCTCATAGGCGCGAACGGAGGCGTCGCCTTGCAGAAATTCGCGGCTCGCCTCGCTCCAACCCGCGCGATCGAGCAGCCTCGCTACGCCAAGCGCCAGGGACAAGCGCGCGCGGATCGCGCCGAATCCACGCAATGTCACCAGGCGAAAATCCGAACCGCGCTTGGGTTCGAACCGGATGTTGACCTCAAGCCGGTCAGCTGGCAGCGCCTGCGTGACCTTCTCCGGCCACTCGACAATCGTGATCGCGCCGCCGATCGCTTCATCCCACCCAAGATTGGCAAGCTCCGTCGGGCCTCTCAGCCGGTAGAAATCGGCGTGGACCACCGGCCCGCGCGGAGCGTCATAAACTTGCATCAAGGTGAAGGTCGGGCTCGGCGCTTCCAGTTCCGGCGCCTCGGCGAGCGCCCGAAGAAGACCACGGGCGAAAGCCGTTTTGCCGGCGCCAAGATCGCCAGTCAGAGCAACGAAGTCGCCAGGCTCAAGCCAGGCCGCCTGCGATGCAGCGATGGCCAAAGTCGCCCCCTCGTCCGGCGCCTCGAAGCTCCAGACGCCCCCTTCCTCCCTCACGCCGGCGAGACCGTTCATATCCCTTACTGGACGGCTTGCGTCTTGGGCTGCGTTGCGGCTTGCGGGCTCGGCGACGACGACGCCATTGGGTCAATGGGAAAGATGCAGGTGACCGTCGTACCCTCCCGAGGCGCCGTGTCGATTAGGACCCGTCCCCCATGCAATTCGACCATGGCTCTCACGATCGACAGGCCAAGGCCCGGTCCGCGATGCCGCGAGCCGTTGGAAAAAGTTTCGAAATCGCTCGAATACGCGGTCGATCATCTCGGGAGGAATGCCGCGGCCGCGATCACTGACCTTGAACACGATCTCCGGCCCGCGCCGCATCGCCGCGAGCGTCACTGTCTGCCCTGCCTCGGAATAGTTGATCGCATTTGAAAGAAGATTGAATAGGACCTGACGCACCCGGCGGCCATCTGCGTGCAGCGATCCAACTCCGTCGGTCATGACGATGCGCAGTTCGATCGCCGCCTCGCTCAAGCGATCTTGCACGCCCGCCGCCGCAGCCTTCATCGCCTCGGCGACGTCGACATCCTCGAGCCTGAGCTCCAGGGCGCCGGCGTCCATCGAGGCGAGGTCGAGAATGTCGTCGATGATGGCGAGCAGCGCGTGCGACGAATCGGTGATGAACCCCGCATATTCGACCTGCTTCGGATTGAGCGGGCCAACGCCTCCGCCCGCAAGCAGCTGGGTAAATCCGATAATGTTGGTGAGCGGCGTGCGCAGTTCATAGGAGACGTGGTTGACGAAATCGTTGCGAAGCTTTTCCGCCGCGATGAGCGCCTGGTTGCGCTCTGTCAGCGCCCGCTCGAAGTTGACCCCCGCGGTCACGTCGAGCGACGTCATGAGCGTCGCCCCGTCCGGCAATGGCAAGGCGGCGCAATCAAGGATCAGCCCGTCGGTTCGCTCGATCCTCGCTGTCCGGCTCTTGCGGTGCTCGGGGAGATCGACAATCGCCGTCCTGAGCTCGTCGAACAACCCAGGGACGCTGCACAGCGGCTCGCAGGCCCGCGCGATTTCATCGACATGCGGACGATCCCGCAACGCAGCCGGATCGAATCGCCACAGTTCCGCGAACGCCGGGTTGAACAGCTTCATCCGCCCGTCCGCGCCGAACGTCGCCACCCCTTCCTTGAGCGCGTCGAGCGTCTCGCCCTGCACATGGGTAAGCGCGGTGACTTGGGAGGCGAGCGCGTAGCTCTGCGTCGCATCGTCATAGAGATAGGTGACGCCGCCTTTCGGATTGGGGCTCATGACGACGCGGAGCGCCCGACCGTCCGGCAGATACCACACGGATTCGCTGGGCTCGATCGCCTGGTACGCGTTCAATTGCTGCGCCTTCCATGCCCGGAAGTCCACCTGTTCGGGCAATTGCCGTTTGGCGCGCAGCCGATCAAGGATCTCGCCGTCGCTGGGCCCTTGGTCGAGGAAGACCGGCTCCAACGACCAAATTTGCCGGTAGGCCGCGTTGTACAGGGTTAGCCGTTTGGACTTATCGAAGATCGCAACCGCCGTCGACAGCCGATCGATCATGCGCGAATAATCGTCCTCATTGCGCTCCATATCCGCTTTCAGCGCCACGATTTCAGAAACGTCGCGAGCGACGCCAGCGGAACCGACCTGTGTGACCGCCTCGACGGCGTCGAACGTTCTGCGCTCGCCGCCGACGACCGCCGACGCCCGTCGCCGCCACGCGCCTGACTCCTTGAGCGCCGCGGTCGCTTCGCGGCGCACTGTGGAATCGAATATTTCGCCGCCGCTGTCGATTGCCGCCGCCGCGTCAGGCGCGTCAACGGCATGCGCATAGGCGGCATTGCACCAGACGATCCGGCCCATTGCGTCGCGGGTCCATGCCGGCATGTCCGCAGTTTCGAGCGCGCGGCGCAAGCCGTCCAGGGCGCCCTCGGCTTGGGCGAATGAATCGCGCAACTGCGCCAACTGAAGGCGCTCGCCCGAGACGTCTCGGATGCGCATGATCGCGCTGCCGGACACGGGGCGCCCGTCGAGCTCGAGATGGTGTCCACGCAAGCTGACCACGGCGGCGGCGAAGGCTTCGCCGCGGGTGAGCAATCGCTCCGTCGCCTGTTCGATCTTGGCCGCCTGGGCAGGATTGAGCCACGAGCCGAAGGCGAGCACGCGCGACGACAGCGGAGAATCAGCGACGAGCGCGAAATCGCCCTCGATCGTCGGATCCGCGTCCGGACGATCCCAGGAGACCAGGATTTGCGGCTCGCCGCGCAACATCAGCGCTGCACGGTCGAGTTTGGCGTTGGTTCTCGCGAGTTCCGTCTCGAGTTCGAGAACTCGACGGGTCCAGATGCGGCGGCCAACCAGATGAAGGACGGCAGTGATTGTCGCCAGCAGCATCAGCGACAGGATGACGAGGCCAACGACATTGGCCTGGACCGAGGCCATGTCGAACGCCAGCCGCGCCGGAGCCTCCAGGGACTGTGAGAAGTCCTGCGCGCAAGCGAGCCGGCCCGCAGCCAGGTAGAGCGCCAGGCCTGCGGCCAACCGGACGGCGAACGGCCAGTCGAGCCATCGGGTCCGTCCGCCGATTCCGGAGCGCTTCGCCCCGCTGAACCCCCGCAACGAATGGCCTCCTCGAGAGTCCGACGCCGATGTTCTGGGCCGACCGGGTGGTCCGCTGACCCGTCCCCTCCGGCAAGGAGGTCCGAATCACGCCCACACCAGGATTACGAAATGTTTGCCGCAAAGTCGTTAACCATGAAGGAGCAAGGCGCGAGGAGTTGGTCAACCGGGCGCTAGCCCTCGTGGTGATGAGGGTGACGAACGGCAAGATGTGCCGATTTTGGCCTTCCGCGGCCGGTGGCGGATTCATTTTGTTTAGATTTGCCGTGCTCGGACGCTATCGCACGAGCCCGAGGATGTCCTTGATCGCGTCCATGTTCGGCCGCGCGATGGCCCGCGCCTTCTCCGCCCCCTGCGCGAGGACGGCGTCAGTGAAGGCCGGGTCGCCCGCGAGGCGTAGCATCTCGGCGCGAATCGGGGCGAGCTTCTCGATCGTTAGGTCGCTGAGCGCAGTCTTGAACGTAGAGAACTGGCTGCCGCCGAAGCGCTTGAGCACGTCTTCCTTGGTAGCGTCGTTCAAGGCGGCGAAGATCCCGACCAGATTGTCGGCTTCCGGGCGTCGCGCCAGACCCTCGACCTCGCTCGGCAGCGGCTCGGGGTCGGTTTTGGCCCGGCGAATCTTCTGCGCGATTGTGTCCGCATCGTCGGTGAGCGCGATGTAAGCGTTCTCGGAGGCGTCGGACTTCGACATTTTCTTCGCGCCATCGCGCAGGCTCATGACCCGCGTGGCCGGCCCCTGGATTAGGGGTTCCGGCAGAGGAAAATACGCGTCGCCGTGGCCGTGAGCGGCGATCGACGCGGCGAAATCGTTGTTGAACTTCTGCGCGATGTCGCGCGCCAGCTCGAGATGCTGTTTCTGGTCGTCGCCGACCGGAACGTGGGTCGCGCGATAGACGAGAATGTCGGCGGCCATCAGCACCGGATAGTTGTAGAGCCCGATCGACGCGTTCTCCCGGTCCTTGCCAGCTTTCTCCTTGAACTGCGTCATTCGGTTGAGCCAGCCGAGCCGCGCGACGCAGTCGAACACCCATGTCAGTTCGGCATGCTCGCCAACCCGGCTCTGGTTGAAGACGATGTTGGCTTTCGGGTCGATGCCGCAGGCGAGGAAGGCGGCGGTCACCTCGCGCGTCGTGCGGGCAAGCTGCTCCGGCTCATGGGGCATCGTCATCGCATGCAGGTCGACGACGCAATAGATGCACGGATGCGTCTTCTGCATCTCGACGAAGCGCTTGATCGCGCCAAGATAATTGCCGAGGTGCAGATTGCCCGTCGGCTGAACGCCGGAAAACACGCGCTCGGGAAACTTCGCCATCGTTTTCGCTTGAGCTCGGGGGCGGGAAGGCGGCCCTTATGGCAATGCCTTTGGCGACGCGCAAGAGCGGAACGCTGCCAATCAGACAGCCGGCTCTCTCTCGTCGACCGTCAGATCGACCATGATCTCCGCGGCAAGCCGCTCGATCGCCTTGCGCAACTCGTCGAGCTTCAATCCTTGGGGAACACCGAGGCGCGCGGTCGCCCGAAACATCTCGACGCCGGTGAACGGCTCGCCTTCGAGGCCGCTCGTGAACTCTTCAATGTTGACGCCGAGGCGGGTGAGCGCCTTCGTCACGTCGCGCACGATGCCGGGCCGCTCTTTGCCAACGATCTCGAGCCTGACCAGGCTTGCCGGTTTTACGACCTCCGCCACCAGGCCGCGCTCGACCGAGATACGTAGGCCTGAAGGCGCGAGCTTCGCCAGCGCGGATTCGAGCGGGATAAGATTTTCATCCGCAACCCGAACCAGCACCACGCCGGCAAATTTGCCCGCGAGCCGCACCGAACGGCTTTCAAGCCAGGTTCCGCCGAAGTCGGCAACCTTCTCGGAGACCGCGTTGACAAGCCCCGGCCTGTCGTCGCCGACGAACGTCAGAACGAGCGATGTCATGATGCGAGCCCACCGTTCGCTGGGAAGCCTATCACAAGATGAACCGGCTGAGGTCCGCGTTCGCCGCGAGATCGCCGATATGGCGCTCGACGAAATCCCCATCGATGCGGATTGTCTCGCCGTTTCGGTCGGCGGCGGTGAAGCTCACGTCGTCGAGCACCCGCTCCATCACCGTCTGCAGCCGCCGCGCGCCGATGTTCTCGACCGATCCGTTGACCTTGGCGGCGAGGCGGGCGATCGCCGCCACCGCGTCATCGGTAAATTCGAGCTCGAGGCCTTCCGTCCGCATCAGCGCCACATATTGCTTGATCAGGCTCGCCTCGGTGTCGGTCAGGATGCGCTTGAAATCGTCCTCGGTCAGCGAGTTGAGCTCGACCCGGATCGGCAGGCGGCCTTGCAGCTCCGGCAAGAGGTCGGACGGCTTCGCGATGTGGAAGGCGCCGGAAGCCACGAACAGAATGTGGTCGGTCTTGACCGCGCCGTGCTTGGTGGCGACTGTCGTGCCCTCGATCAGCGGCAAGAGATCGCGCTGCACGCCCTCGCGCGAGACGTCGGCGCCGCCCCTCCCCTCGCGGGCGCAGATCTTGTCGATCTCGTCGAGGAAAACGATGCCATTGCTTTCGACTTCCGCCACCGCGTCCCGAACGATCGCGTCCTGATCGAGCAGCTTGTCCGCCTCGGCCGAGACCAGCGGCTCATGCGCTTCGGCGACCGTCACCCGCTTGGCCTTGGTGCGCTGACTCTTGCCGAAAATATCGGCGATGTTGATCGCGCCAATCGAAGCGCCGGGCATGTTCGGCAGCTCAAACATCGGCAACCCGGAGCCGCTCTGCGGCAATTCGACTTCGATTTCCTTGTCGTTGAGCTCGCCGGCGCGTAGCTTGCGGCGAAACGTTTCCCGGGTGGCGGCGGACGAGGTCGAGCCAACCAAAGCGTCGAGAACCCGCTCTTCGGCCTCGAGCTCCGCCTTGGCCTCGATGTCCTTGCGCTTGCGGCTCTTGACCAGACCGATCGCGACCTCGATCAGGTCGCGGACAATCTGCTCGACATCGCGTCCGACATAGCCGACCTCAGTGAATTTCGTCGCCTCGACCTTGAGAAACGGCGCGCCAGCGAGCTTCGCCAAGCGTCGAGCGATCTCGGTCTTGCCGCAACCGGTCGGGCCGATCATGAGAATATTCTTCGGCATCACCTCCTCCCGCATCGGCGGCTGAAGGCGCAGGCGCCGCCAGCGGTTGCGCAATGCGATGGCGACGGCGCGCTTGGCCTCCGCCTGACCGACGATGTAGCGGTCGAGTTCGGAGACGATTTCGCGGGGCGACAGATCCGTCATGAGGTCAGAGGCTTTCGACGATCAGATTGGAGTTGGTGTAGACGCAGATTTCGGCGGCGATACGCATCGAGCGGCGCACGATCTCGTCCGCCTCGAGCGACATCGGCATGAGCGCGCGGGCGGCGGCGAGCGCATAGTTGCCGCCCGAGCCGATCGCCATCGCTGAGCCGGATTCGTCCCCCTCAGGCTCGAGCACGTCGCCCGCGCCCGACAACGTGAAGGCCGTGGTCTTGTCGGCGACGATCAGCATCGCCTCAAGCCGGCGCAGATACCGGTCGGTGCGCCAGTCCTTGGCCAGTTCGACGCAAGCGCGCGCGAGTTGGCCGGGATACTGGTCGAGCTTGGCCTCCAGCCGTTCGAAGAGGGTGAAAGCGTCGGCGGTCGCTCCGGCGAAGCCGGCGATGACGTCGCCCTTGGCGAGGCGGCGAACCTTGCGGGCGTTGGATTTGACGACCGTCTGGCCCATGCTGACCTGGCCGTCACCTCCTATGACGGCCTTCCCGCCCTTTCGCACCATCAGGATGGTCGTCGCGTGCCACCCGGGCGAGCGGGCAGTCTCATCAGTCATCGGCGCTCGATCCTCGTTCCTTAGGGGGAACGCCGGATGTATGGGCGGAAGCTTCCTGGCGCAAGAGAGAGCGTGACGGCGAAAGACACCAAGGGCGGCCCAGCGGCCTCGAGTCAATTCAACGCGTCGGCCCAAATCGGGTTGGTCCAGGCGCGCTGCCGCGGGCCGTCAATGGCGACGATGCGGAACCATTTCACCTGCGGCGGGTCGCGCCAAGCCCATTTCGCGACTTCGGCGAATTTGATGTTCGCCTGGGTGAGCCCGCGTCCGACTCTGCTCACCGCCGGCGAGGCGCTGGTGACGAGCGCGATGGTGTGGACTGGAGAGCAGTCAACCCGCACTTCGTTTTGGGTAACCTCGACGTTGTAAATGCGTGGGCCCTGACTTCGAGTAGAACTCGCCGGCCTTCAAGGCGCCGAGGAGCGATTCAGGTTCGAGAGATTCAGATTTAACCATGACGTAGCCACCGAAGGCGTCGAAGTCGCCGTTGTGGAAGTGCGCATCGTCGGCGGCGACGGCCATCAACCGCCGATCCTCGTTGCAGAGCTGGTCGAGAAGGTAGAACCCGTCTCCGCGATCGGTCAGAACCGCGCAGGTGTGATTGTAGACTTCGACGGCATGCGCCGCGCAGAGCGAACGCCCGTCTTCCAGAGTCAGCTGCGACCACGACGGATGGGCGATCGCGACGAAGGCGCCGGCTTCCCGCGCTCGCTTCGCCAGCTCCGGCGCGCTCTCGTCCGGTTCGGCGCGAGGAAAATCGAACGGGAGTCCCGTTGCGACAATGTGCCAATACTCTCCCGCGCTCGTGCCCATGGCGTGAACCTCTGCGCCGATCAGAGTGGTGAAATCGGTCGAACGGAGCTTGCGAGTATCGGCTATGGGCCAATCGAAACGGCCCAGAAAATGGTCTGACACTTGCAGGAAATCATAGCCCGCCCGCTTATAGGCCTCGACGACGTCCACTGGGTTCAACGCGCCGTCGGAGAGATTCGAATGGGCGTGAAGGTTACCGCGCCAGAAACGGCCCGGCGTAGAGAAGGGACGAATCCGCATCGCGTCAGGTTGTCGGCTTTGGATTGCCCGGTCAAGCTAATTTGACCGATGATCAATGTCTTTTCTGCTGATCACAAGTAAAAACGTGCTTAGACAAATCTGTTGAGGCTATCGCAGCTGCAGTTCAACCGTTCAAAAAATGAAGCTGCTACAGGGATTGCGCGGTGCTCCGGACGCAAGAACCCGTCGATCCGAGGAAACGCCGCCACGGCGACCACCTCCAAAACTGTGTGTAGCCGCCTATATGGAGGCGGAAAGTTCGGGGCGCAGACAGCGACTCCGCGACCTGGAGGCAGAATGTCTTGGAACATGTTTTCACGTTTTGGCGCCGGTTCTGACCCGGATATCGTAAGTTTCGGCGATCTGGAGGAAGCGATTGGAACCGACGCCTGGACGGTCGTGGACGTTCGCGAACCGCACGAATTCGCTTCCGGCCACATTCCAACCGCCCTCAACATGCCGATGTCGTCTTTCGACCCCAAGGACCTGCCGCAGGGAAAGCCCGTCGTTCTCATTTGTCAGGCGGGAGGACGGTCGCGCAATGCTCTGAACAAGGCGCGGGGGACGGGGCGCGAGGACGTGAGGCACTTTGCCGGGGGGATGAACGGCTGGCGCTCGCACAACGGACCGGTGACGTTTTGAAACGATCAAGGCGTCCGGGTCACCGGGCGGCCCGGTTTCGACGCGAGCGGAGAAAGCGCGCCTCCTTTTGCGGCTGGCCTGCCACATAGGTTTGGCGGACGGCCCGATCATCGCCGAGCGTGAGCAGGGCGAAGAGTTCCACTTCGAGGTCGCCGCCCGCCGTCTCCATCCTGTGCTCGAGCGCAGGCGTCGAATGCGAATCGAGGGCGATAAAGTCGGCTTCCCGACCGGGCTCGACCGAGCCGATACGGTCCTCTAGGCTGAGCGCCCGCGCGTTGCCTAAGGTCATATGGTAGAAGGCCTCAATCGCCGGCCACGACTGGCCATTCAGCTGCAGCACCTTGTACCCTTCGGCCGCCGTGCGCAGCATCGAATAGCTCGTGCCCCCGCCAACATCGGTCGCCAGCGCGATCCGGACCCCTGCTCGCTCCAGCCGGGCGCGATCGAACAGGCCCGAACCGAGGAACAAATTCGACGTCGGGCAGAATGCGGCGACTGAACCGCTTTCGGCGAGCGCGACGACCTCGCTGTCCTGCAGATGAATGCAATGACCGATGACGGAGCGCCGCCCAAGAAGCCCGGCGCGCGCATAGACGTCGATATAGCTTTGCGCATCGGGGAACAGTGCGGCGACTCGCGCGATCTCCGCCTTGTTTTCGTTGGCGTGGGTCTGGACGTAGCAGGCGGGAAATTCGCGCGCCAAGGCCCCCGCCGCCTCAAGTTGCGCCTGAGTCGATGTCACCGCGAAGCGCGGGGTGATCGCGTAATCGAGTCGGCCGCGTCCGCGCCAACGCTCGATCAGCGCCTTGCTCTCGTTGTAGCCCCGCTCAGCCGTGTCCATGAGAGCCTCGGGCGCGTCGCGGTCCATCATTACCTTTCCGGCAATCATGCGCGCGCCGCGCGCTTGGGCCTCGGCGAAGAAGCCGTCGACGGACTGGGGATGCACGGAGCAATAGACCAGCGCCGTCGTGGTGCCGGAGCGAAACAGCTCGTCGAGGAAGAACGCAGCCACGCGGGCGCAATGCGCGGGATCGGCGAATTTCTGCTCTTCGACAAAGGTGTAGTTGGCAAGCCAGTCGAGAAGCTGCGCTCCATAGGAGCCAATCACCTGGGTCTGCGAATAGTGAACGTGGGCGTCGATAAAGCCAGCGGTAATAAGGCAGCCGGCATGATCGTCGACAAGCGCGTCCTTGGGAGCGCAGGCAAGAACGTCGCCCGCCTCTCCCACCGCCTCGATCATTCCGCCAACGACGAGAACGGCGCCGTTGTCGATGAGGGAGTAGGCGCGCGAGCCGATCTCAGCCGGATTCCCGGTGAAGGTGAGCACGCGGCCACGAACGACGCGAGCGGCCGCGCTCAAGGGAGGATGTCCTTGAGTCTCAGCGCCGCGATCCTGTCGATCTCGCCGAGCGCGGTTGCCGTCTCCGCGTCGGCGTCATTGGCGAGTCGGCGTTCAAACGCGGCGAGGATGTCGGCTTTGCTTTGGCCTTTGACCGCCATGATGAAGGGGATGCCGAACTTCGCGCGATAGGCGTCGTTGAATTCGCCGAACTGGCGCAATTCCGCAGGCGCAAGCTGGTCCAGCCCGGCGCTCGCCTGCTCGCGCGCCGAGTTCTGCGGTCAGGGTCTTGGCGAGGGCAAGCTTGCCTGCCAAATCCGGATGGGCCTCGATCAGCGCGCGCTTCTGTTCCCTGGCGCCCTTCGCCGCGGCCGCGGCCAGCGCCTTGGCCAAGCCTTCCGCCGTATCGGCGCCGCTTCCGAGGCCCGCGTCATAGGCCGCCGCCGCGATCCAGGGCGAATGCTCATAGACGCCGCCGAAGCGTTCGATGAACAGCGTCCGTGTCGCTTGCGAGGGTTTCCAGCCGCCCGGCGGCGGATGCTTGGCGATCCAGTGACGCGCGATATCGAGCCGGGTTGCAATCCAGACGCGATTGTGGGCGAGGACATAGTCAAGGAAACGCGCGAGCGCGAGCGCGCGGCCGGGCCGGCCGACCAGGCGGCAGTGGAGGCCGATCGACATCATCTTTGGCGCGACGTCGCCTTCGGCGTAGAGCGTGTCGAACGAATCCTTGAGATAGGCGTAGAACTGATCGCCCGAGTTGAAGCCCTGCGGGGTGGCGAAGCGCATGTCGTTGGCGTCGAGCGTATAGGGCGTCATGAGCTGTGGGCCGCGCGGCCCCACGAGCCAGTAAGGCAGATCGTCCGCATAGGTGTCGGCGCAATAGAGAAAGCCGCCCTCCTCCATGCCGAGGCGGACGGTGTTGATCGAGGATCGGCCCTGGTAGAAGCCGAGCGGGCGGGCGCCCGCGACGTCAGTGTGAATGCGCACCGCCTCGGCGATATGGAGCGCCTCGATCTCTGGCGGCGTGTCGCGATAATCGATCCATTTGAGCCCATGGGTTGCGATCTCCCAGCCGGCCTCGTTCATCGCGGCGACCGCCTCGCGATTGCGCGCCATCGCAAGGGCCACCGCATAGACGGTGACGGGAACCGAACGCTCCGTGAACAGGCGATGCAGGCGCCAGAAGCCGGCGCGCGAGCCGTATTCGTAAATCAACTCCATGTTCATGTGGCGCATGCCGGGCCATGGCGCGGCGCCGACGATCTCGGACAGGAAAGCCTCGGACGCAGAGTCGCCATGCAGGATGTTGTTTTCGCCGCCCTCTTCGTAGTTGACGACGAACTGCACGGCGATGCGCGCGTGCTTCGGCCAGTCGGCGAAAGGTGGCGTGCGCCCGTAGCCAATCATATCACGCGGATAAATTTCGTCGTCCGTCATCCCGTTTGTCGCTCCCTCGGCCGCAATCCGCCCGACGCTACGACAGGACCGGCTTTTGCTCCAGCGTCGCAGCTATCGCGGTCACGGGTCACCGGTTTCGAAGGGCATACAATCGTGGTGCTCGGACGGATTGGAAATGGCCGCCGGCCCGGCGAGAGCTTTAGCTGAGGCGGTCGGCATTGGATTCGGCATCAAGCGATGCTATATCTGGCGCCAGAAACGGAGTTTCGACGATGCGCACTACGCTCGCGCTTGATGACGAGCTCGTCGCCAAAGCTCAGGCCTTCACAGGCTTGAAGGAGAAGTCGACCCTTGTCCGCGAAGCGCTCAAGGCGCTGATAGAGCGGGAAAGCGCCCGCAGGCTGGCGCGTCTCGGCGGCAGCGAGCCGGAGATCGAGCCTGCGCCCCGGCGACGGCCGGCGCGCGCTTGATCCTGGTCGACACCTCGATTTGGATCGATCATCTGCGTACCGGCGGCGAATTGCTCGCCGAGCTGCTTAGCGCCGGTCGCGTGCTGACGCATCCGTTCGTGATTGGCGAACTTGCCTTGGGCGATATGCGCCAACGTGGAGCCATTCTGGACGCGCTGTCGAACTTGCCCCACGCGGAATTGGCGACCGACGCCGAGGTCCTAAGCTTCATCAATCGCCAGTCGCTGTTTGGACGCGGGATCGGTTATGTCGACGTCCACTTGCTTGCTTCCGTGCGCCTGACGGCCGGCGTCCAGCTCTGGACGCGGGACAATCGCCTCCATTCCGTTGCCGAGCAGCTTGGGCTGGCGATGGCCTCTTGAGGCTTGAGTGGGCAAACGCGACGCAGAACACGCGCCACCTCGAGCTCAAGCGAAAGTGCTAGAATTAAGGCGAACGAGTTCCCAGCCGGCGTCCGAGGCCCTCATGACCGAAATATCCCTGCGCTTCGAGCCGCCGTTCGCCCACATCGTCTTGAGCCGGGCGGAGCGCCGCAATGCGATCACCCGGGCGATGTGGCGCGCGCTGCCGGCGATCCGCGCCGCGATCGAGGCGCGCGAGGATCTACTAGTCACGCTTGTCGAGGGCGAGGGCGCGCATTTCAGCGCCGGCGCCGACATTGTCGAACTCGGCGAGGTCTACCGGGACGCTGCCGCGACGCGCGATTTTGGCGACGCGATGCAAGACGGCCTCAAGGCGCTGATGGACCTCGATCGCCCGACCATCGCGGTCATCCGGGGCGTCGCCATCGGGGCTGGGCTTGGGCTCGCGCTCGCCTGCGATCTCAGGTTCTGCGCGGCCGACGCGCATCTCGCGATCACCCCCGCCAGACTCGGCCTCATTTACGGCCACGCCGAGACGCGCCGGCTGGTTGAACTGATCGGCCCGTCGCGAGCCAAGGATCTCCTGTTCACCGCGCGCAGGATCGAGACCGACGAGGCGCTGGCGATCGGGCTGATCGACCGACGGATCGAGACGGCGTTGCAGGAGACCGTGCTTGGTTACGCTCGTGGCCTCGCGGATATGAGCCAAATGTCGACTCGCGGCTGCAAGCGAGGGGTCGACGCCATCGCCGCCGGCATGAGCAAAGAGGCTCCGGCCTATCGCGCGTTGACGGAGGTTGCGGCCTTCGGACCGGACTTCGCTGAGGGGAGAGCGGCGTTCGCCGATAAGCGAACGCCCAGCTTCGTCTTTCGCGGGCCGACCGCGCCGCTGGGAAAGAGCTGACCTACGGCGTCTTCCGGCGGGCCGCTCGCCGCTTTCCTCCGTTTGCGAGATCCATCTTCAAGGGGTCAGAATCGCATCATGCAGAATGACATGACGGCGCTTGCCGAGCCTCCGGCCTATGTCGATCCCTCAAGCGGGCGGAAATATCCCCTTTCCGAGCCGCGCTGGCGTTCCGATTCGGGCGCCCCCCTCATGATTACGGCGCTGCCGGGAATCGGTCGCGACATGATCGATGCGCGGAAACGGTCATTGTGGCGCTACGCGGCTGCCTTCCCGGTCGAAGTTCCCGATCCTATCACCCTGGGAGAAGGCTTGACGCCGCTCGTCTCCAAGACATGGCGCGGCGTCCCCGCGCGATTCAAGCTCGAGTGGTTTTCGCCGACCGGCAGCTTCAAGGACCGCGGCGCGTCCGTGATGCTCTCGATCCTCCGCGATCAGGGCGTGACGAAAGTCCTGGAAGACAGCTCCGGCAACGGGGGAGCCGCCATTGCCGGCTATGCCGCCGCCGGCGGCCTTGAGGCGAAGATTCTCGTCCCCGCCTCCACGTCGCCGGACAAGACGATTCAGATGCGCGCTTATGGCGCCGAGATCGAGCTGATTTCTGGAACTCGCCAGGAGGTCAGCGCCGCGGCGGTAACGACAGGCCGAGACCATTTTCTACGCCGGCCACAACTGGCAGCCGTTCTTCCTGCAGGGCGCGAAGACGTTGGCCTATGAGCTTTGGGAGGATCTCAAGTTCAACGCCCCGGACAATGTCATCATCCCGACGGGCGCAGGCAGCAACATCCTGGGCTGCGACATCGGCTTCGACGAGCTCCTGCGCCGCGGTGAGGTCGCAAGCCTGCCCCGGCTGTTCGCGGCGCAGCCGATGAACTGCGCGCCGCTTCACGCGAGCTTCGCATGGCCGGATCCGATGATCTGACCCCAGTCGACGTCGCGTCCGACGATCGCGGAAGGCGCGTCAATCGCTCATCCCGTGCGCGCCCGCGAAGTCCTCGCTGCGCTCCGGCGCTGCCGCGGCGGGACCGTCGCCCTGTCGGAAGCCGAGATCGAAAAGGCGCTGTTCGAACTCGGCCGGATCGGTCTCTATGCCGAGCCGACCTCGGCGCTCGCCGCCGCCGCGTTTACAAG
The DNA here is from genome assembly GCA_963820095.1 of uncultured Alphaproteobacteria bacterium. Taxonomy (GTDB): domain Bacteria; phylum Pseudomonadota; class Alphaproteobacteria; order Rhizobiales; family Beijerinckiaceae; genus Roseiarcus. The sequence goes on along the minus strand of CAWFZA010000010.1, from coordinate 79,170 downwards.
ACTCATCGAACGCGGCGTCGTTCAACCCGGCGAGACGACCGTGGTCGTGCTGACGGGCGCCGGCCTCAAAGCGACGCGGCGGATCGGCGAACTCATGGGCGCCCTGTGACACGTTAACGCGCCCGCATCGTATTTGGCGCGCCCCTTAAAGGTAGATCCGAGTTGGCTCGAAAGCCTTTCCCACGGCGGCGAAACTATGGGACTCGACGCCCTCGCCCCCTATATCTCCGGCGCCAGGACGGCGCTTAAAACGGGGTCGCCTAGGAGCAGCGTAAAGAGGCCGCACGATGGAAATGCAGCAAGTGGTGTATTTCCGCGCGCTCTGCGAGGAGTTGAACTTTACGCGGGCGGCGCGGCGCTGCAACGTTTCGCAACCTTCGCTGACCCGCTCGATCCGACTGCTGGAGGAGGAATTTGGCGGCGCTCTGTTCCGCCGCGAACGCCACCACACTCACCTTTCCGAACTGGGGCTGGTGGTGAAGCCCCATCTCGACCAGATCCTGACGCGGGCCGAGGCTGCGGGTCGCGAAGCGCGCGGTTTCAAGGGCCTTGACCAGATACGGCTGACCGGGGTGATGTGCACGGTCGCGCCGAGCGACGTCATCCAGCTTCTGATCGGCGTCCGCGCACGCCATCCCGGCGTTCGCCTCGAGCTTGCCGACGCCACGGCCGAAGAACTCGACAGCCAGCTTCGGGCGGGCGAACTCGAGGCCGCGATCCTCGCGGGCCCGGACCAGGCGCGCGAGCCGCATCTGCATTACCTGCCGCTGTTTCGCGAACGGTTCGTCATCGTCTCTGCGTTTGATCACCGGTTCGCGAACTTTGATGTCGTGAGGGTCTCCGATCTCAAGGCCGAGTCCTATTTGCGGCGGGTCAACTGTGAAGTCGCCGAACTCTTCGGAAAGGCCTGGGACGAGCACGACGGCCATTCGAAGGTCGCCTATCGAAGCGATCGCGACGACTGGATTCTCTGAGATGGCCGCGGCTGGCGTTGGTTACGCGTTCATGCCAGAGCGATCGGTCACTCATCCTCAGGTCGTCTCCAAGCCCTTGGTCGATCCCGAAATCTGGCGCGAGGTCAGCTTGGTGACCGTCCGAGGGCGGCCGCATTCTCCAGCGGTCGGCGCTCTCGTGCACGAGGCCATGCGCAACACCTGGAGGAATGACCGCGCGCTCGTCGCCGTAAGGTTCGAGCAAGGGTCCAAGCGCGCCAACTTCCGTTCCGAGCGTGGAGAGGGTGGTCGCAAGGCGTCCGCCAATGCGCGAGCCCAAGGAAGCCGCGTCTTCACGACCCCTGGGGACGGGCGTCTCTGACCCGGCGGCTCGAGGCGCCGCTCATCATGGCAGGCTCGCGGCGCACTAGGATCTCGATCCAAGCCTGCGGGTGAAGCCGGCCAACGGAATATCCTTGCTCATCTGCATCACGGCTGCGTTCTGAACCTCGACATGGGCGGTTCTGCCGCGCTTGAAGGCGACGACAAAACGCGAATAGTCGGGGCTGCTGCGAGGGAAAATGAGCCTGCACCGCGCGCCGTCGTCGCCAAACTTGCAATCGTCCGTCGTGAGGATACGTGAAAACAGCCGCTCTCGGCTGCCATCGATCCAAATGGAGAGTTTAGCGCCCGGATTGCCGACCTGATGGGTCTCGATGCGAAGGCCTTCGCCGCTCCCTTTGACGCCGAAGGCGAACGCGACATTTTCTCCCGAGGGATCGCCCGCCATTAGTTGCGCGGCTCCTGCTTCGACGAGCGTGGGCGCGAGCGTCACGGCGCAGAGGAAAAGCATGGGCGCGATGAAATGCTTGATCATTGTCTCTATTCCTGGCGCAAGAGGGAGCGCCAGGCCAACGATCGGGCCCGGCGCTCGACTCGGCGAGTATTCAGTTGATGCGATAGACGACAGGGCAGTTGACGATGAATCCGACCGCCTTCGGCTTGCCACCCGCGATACTCTCGATGATGCCCCGTTCGCCGGCGTCTTCAATGGCGATCGCATCCGTCATCTTGGTGCGGTAGCCCTTCTCGATGGCGGCCGCCGACCATCGGACGGGGAACAGACGCCACAGCGGGCTATAGTCCAGGTTGATCGTCGGGATGCCGCCGAGGATGTTCAAAGGTCCATGCGTTCCTTTGTCCGAAAGCGCGCTGTCGAGACCCTGGCGAAACGGGTTGTCGATGCCCGTGGGTCCGTTCACGAACACATAAATGCGCTCGGCCGCCTCCCCTGGCGAAGCGTCCTCGAGCGCGAACGGCGCATCCTTGAGAGCGGGCGCGTAGCTCGCCCCTTCAAGCGTGGCGACGACGGGGTCGTTGGCCTCCGTGGATAAATAAAAGATCGGCTTTCCAAAGGTATAACCGAGGGTCAGCTCGAGCGTCACGGTTCCGTCGCGAGGACAGATCTTGACGACCTTATCCTGGACTTTGGAGTGGTCGGCATTGCCGTCGCACATCTTGTTGAGGTCGTCCTCCGAAACGTTGAACGCCACCATAGGCATGTTGAACAGCGCGTCCTTGCCATTCGCGAATTGCACGAGAGGCGAATAGTCAGCGTCGCCCCCGATCCGGGCTGAGCGGCCTTGGGTGGGAAGAAGTTCGGCGCCTCGCCGGGCGTGACACTCCGAGCAGGCGAGAAGTCGACTTTCCCGGACTTGAAAACGATCGTGCCGTCCTTCTCGATGTGCGCCTCGCGCGCGGCCTTTCCGGTCACCGCATACGCAAGTTTGGGCGAGTAATCGACGCCATTCAGATTGGCGAGGTTTGGATCAGTCGTGTCGGTCATGATCGACCAGACCAATTCGCCCAACTCCAGCCGTCCTTTACGCAGAGGCAGGGTCGCGGTGCCAGCTTCAAGATCCACGATAGCCGACTTCATTAGGAGCACCGGCCCGAGAAAGGAGGGATCGACTTCCGATGGCGAAGGCTGCGCGGTGATCATCACCTGATCCGGGTAGATCGATTTGGGAGCGGGACGAATTTCGGACAGCGGCGGGCCTTCCACGCCGCGATTTATCACTGCCGCCGATGCTGCGGCTGGCAGGGCGACGCCAATCATTCCGGCCAAACAGAGCGCAGCGATTCGATCGCCGCGAAGGCGCAAGATATTCTTCATTTCGATATTCCCATCAAGTATTCGTGTACGGCATGAGGCCGACAGCGATAGGTTACGATGATTTTTATTATCGCTGATTGTCGTCTGCGGGAAATCCAATTACGCTATACTTTCGATAGTCATGCGCTATGAAATCGCCTTCCAGCAGTCAGACGCTTAGGCCCAGCCGTCGCCCGGGACGCCTCGTCTCATCGGGCGAATTGAAGTCTGCCGTCGTGGACAAGGACAGGCGGTTGACGCCGCGCGTCCGACCAGCCTATAAGCCCGCCCAAGCAAGGCTGGGCCTCAAAACCCGGCCCATTTATTTATTTGACGGGCGCCGAGGGCGCCGCAGGGAACGAAAGTCGATGGCCAACACCAAATCGGCCCAGAAGGCGGCGCGCCAGACCATTCGCCGCACGGCCGTGAACAAGTCGCGCCGCACCGAGATGCGCACCTACGTCCGCAAGGTCGAGGAGGCGATCGCCTCCAAGGACCCGAAGGCCGCGGCCGAAGCGCTGAGCGCGGCCGAACCCAGGCTCGCCCGCGCGGCGCAAAAGGGCATCGTTCACAAGAACGCCGCGTCGCGCAAAATCTCGCGCCTGACGAAGCGGGTCAAGGCGCTCGCCGGCTGATCGCTCGGCTGGCCCGGCGCTCGTTCGCCGATGACCGACGTTCCGCCCAACCGGCTCAGCGTCGAGCCCTCAAGTCCATTCTATAACGAAGCGGTCCTGGCGCGTGGGGTCGGCGTGCGTTTTCGCGGCGTCGAGCGGCGCGACGTCGAAGAATATTGCGTGAGCGAAGGCTGGATCCGAGCGGCGGCGGGCAAGGCGCTCGACCGCAAAGGTCAGCCGCTCGTGATCAAGATGACCGGCGCCGTCGAGCCCTATTATCTTGCGTCTCCCGGCGACGACGGCGATCAGACGCCCGATTGACCTCACCTTTTCCCTGGGAGACCGTGGCTAGAAAGGCCTGATGAGGGCTCTATGGCCAGGGCGGCGCCGCGGATCAGGCGAACGGGCGCGAATGCTCGTGGCCAGGGTGACGGCGCTCTTAGCTTGGCCGGCTTGCGAGTTCGACAGCGCGATCGACGATTGTCCTGAACGAATTGGATTTTGCCATTTCGAGCTGGTCGACCTGCACTGCGGAAAGGTAAGCATAAAGCTGATCCTTGCTGTCACCGGCCTTGATGCGATCGTAAAGCGTCTCGGCGTAGGTGAAGAGCTCGCCCTCGTTGCAATCGGCCGGCAAGTCCCATGTGTTGCGCATGACCTGAACGATCTCGCCGATCCGGCTTGTCTTGTCGGTCATCGCCTGGCTCCTCGAGGATGGACCCCGTCTTAGCGTGTTTTAGTCGGTCCCTGTATCGCCGAAACACGGCGATACCCGACTTGCCGTTCCCCTGGCCGCGCTGGCCGGCCCCCGACAGGCGGCGCAAGCCCTCAGAGCGCGCCCGCCCGCATGAGGTCGTGGAAATGCACGATCCCGACGACCACGCCGTCCTCGACGACGGGAAGCGCGGCTCCCTTTCGGCTGATCTTCTCCAGCGCCTCCGCGACCAACGCGTCGGGACCGATGGTGCGCGGCGTGCGGGTCATCACGTCGGCGACGGGCGTCTCGAGCGAAAAGTTGGATTGAAGATGGTGGCGCAGGTCGCCGTCCGTGACGATGCCGACCAGCGCGCCGCTGTCGTCGAGCGCGGCGACGCAGCCAAAACCCTTGGAGCTCATCTCGACGATCGCCTCGGCCATGCGCGCGCGCGCGGCGACGCGCGGAATCCGGTCGCCGGTGTGCATGACTTCCCGCACATGCATGAGCTTGGCCCCAAGCTTGCCGCCCGGATGAAGAGCGCGGAAGTCGAGCGCCGTGAAACCTCGGCCTTCGAGCAGCGCGATCGCCAGCGCGTCGCCGAGCACGAGTTGCATCGTCGTCGAGGTGGTCGGGGCTTCGAGACCGTTGGGGCTGGCCTCGGGCGCGCTCGGCATCGCGAGGCAGACGTCGGCCTCCCGCCCGAGCGTGCTGCCGGCCTCCGCGGTCATGGCGATCAACGGAATGGCGTAGCGCTTGGCGAAAGTGACGATCGCCGCCAGTTCGGACGTCTCGCCCGACCAGGAGATGGCGAGCACCACATCGCCCGTCTGCACCATGCCGAGGTCGCCGTGGCTCGCCTCGGCCGGATGGACGAAAAAGCCGGGCTCGCCGGTCGAGGCGAGGGTTGCAGCAATCTTGCGCGCGATATGGCCCGACTTGCCAATGCCGGTCACGATGACCCGGCCGGGCGCGGCCGAGATCGTCTTGACGGCTTCCGAGAATGCGGCGCCCAGTCCGCCTTCCCGGGTTGTGCGGATCGCCTCCTCGAGCGCGTCGAGACCTTTGCGCTCGTTGGCGATGGTGCGCAGCGCCGACAGGACGGCGCTGGTCTGTTCCTGAATCATCTCCCCCAATCTATCATTCGCCAGCGCGGTTGGAAAATATCGGAGCCGCTGACGCCGCCCCCGAGCGGCCCGACCGGGAGCTGCGTCAGTCACCCGCCCTTTCCGGTGAAACCCAGTTCGCGCAGCGCCTCCTTAAGTCCGGGCGCGATATCGCTCCGGTCGAGCGCGAACGCGAGATTAGCGCCGAGAAAACCAAGCTTTGAGCCGCAATCATAGGTTCGTCCGTCGAAACGCACTCCATGGAACGACTGCTTGCGCGAGAGTTCGATCATGCCGTCCGTCAATTGGATCTCGCCCCCGGCGCCCTTTTCGACCCGCTCCAGGATTGGAAAAATCTCCGGCTGGAGAATGTAGCGGCCCGAAATGATGAGATTGGAAGGCGCCGTTCCCTGCTTTGGCTTTTCGACCATTTTGGTGATCTCGAAGGTAGCGCCGTGATCAGCGCCGACCGCGACAATTCCATATTGATGAGTTTCGGCAGGCGGAACCTCTTCGACCGCGATGATATTGCCGCCGTGCTTCTCATAAGCCGCCACACATTGGGCGAGGCAGCGTCCCCCATTCGATCCCGCCCTCGTCACCATATCCGGCAACAGCACCGCGAACGGTTCGGCGCCGACGATCTCGCGCGCGCACCACACGGCGTGGCCGAGGCCGAGCGGCGCCTGCTGGCGGGTGAAACTGGTTGCGCCGGCGGCAGGGAGATCGGCCATGAGCGCCGCATATTCCGCCTTCTTGCCCCGCCGTATGAGCGTATCCTCGAGTTCATAGGCGTTGTCGAAGTGATCCTCGATGACCCCTTTGTTTCGCCCCGTCACGAAGATGAAATGCTCGATTCCCGCCTCGCGCGCCTCATCGACGACATGCTGAAGGATCGGCCGATCGACGACCGTCAGCATTTCCTTGGGAATCGCCTTGGTCGCGGGGAGAAACCGGGTGCCGAGACCTGCCACGGGCAGCACGGCTTTGCGAATGGGTTTGTCCATGGTTCCTCAGTCGATGGCACAGTGAAAGGGCGAGCCTAGCGAAATCCTGATATCCGACTATCAGTTCCGGCCGGGCCGTTCTATGCGGCTTTTTTTCGCTGAATTCGGTTTGGATGGATCAAGAGGGGGCCATGTGCATGAGCGTGTTGGTCACTGGCGGCGCCGGTTATATCGGCGGCCACATGGCTCTCGGCCTTCTCGACGCCGGCGAGACGGTCGTCGTTCTCGACAATCTCTCAACCGGCTTCGCTTGGGCCGTCCCGGAAGGCGCGCGGCTTGTGGTCGGCGACATGGGCGACGCCGATCTGGTCGCGCGCCTGATCAAGGAGCATGCCATCGACGCGATCGCCCATTTCGCCGCCAAGATTGTCGTGCCGGACTCGGTCCGCGAGCCCCTCGGCTACTATCTCAACAATGTTTCGAATGCGCGCAGCCTGATCGAGGCCGCGATCAAGGGCGGGGTGAAGACGTTCATCTTTTCCTCGACTGCGGCGGTTTACGGCGAAACCGGAGCCGAGCCGGTCTCCGAGGAAACAGCGCTCGCGCCGATTTCGCCCTACGGGCGGTCGAAACTCATGGTCGAATGGATGCTCGAGGACGCGTCCAAGGCTTACGATTTCCGCTATGTCGCCCTGCGCTATTTCAACGTCGCCGGCGCCGACCCCAAGGGCCGTCTCGGGCAGTCGACGCCCAACGCCACCCACCTCATCAAGCGCGCCGTCCAGACGGCGCTCGGCCTCCACCCGAAGATCGAGATCTTCGGCCAGGACTATCCGACGCGCGATGGCACGTGTGTGCGCGACTACATCCAGGTCACGGATCTCATCGACGCGCATTTGGCCGCGCTCGCCTACTTGCGCGCCGGGGGGCAAAGCGTCGTGTGCAATTGCGGCTATGGGCACGGCGAGACCGTCAAAGAGGTCGTCGAGGTCGTCAAACGGGTGTCGGGGATCGATTTCCCCGTCGTGGTCTCCCAGCGCCGGGCGGGCGATCCAGCCGCCATTGTCGCCAAGGCCGACCGGGCGAGGAGCGTGCTTGGGTGGAAACCGACCCGCGACAATCTCGACGACATCGTGCGCCAGGCTCTCGACTGGGAACGGCGACTGCACAATCGAAGGACGGAGGGATAATCGCGAGACCTCGGTTGCGGCTTTGCTTTTGGGCTTTACAAGCAGCGCGCCAGCCGCTTGATAGACCTCGGCCCTTTGGGAGGAACCGTATGCGCTCCGCCGAGCGGCGAGAATGAGCATGGACGATGTTCTTGTCACGGAGGGTCTCAGCAAGAGCTTCGGCGATTTCCGCGCGGTTCGAGATGTCTCGTTGCGCATCCGGCGCGGCACGATCCACGCGCTCATCGGGCCAAACGGCGCCGGCAAGACCACGTGTTTCAACATGCTGACGAAATTCATCGCCCCGACCGGCGGTCGCATTTCGTTCAACGGGCGCGACATCACCAATCTCAAGCCCGCCGAGGTGGCGCGGCTGGGACTGGTGCGCTCGTTCCAGATTTCGGCAGTCTTCCCTCACTTGACCGCCCTCGAGAACATCCGCATCGCGCTGCAGAGAAGACGCGGCGACTCGTTTGACTTTTGGCGCTCCAAGTCTGCGCTCAGGCCGCTCAATGAACGGGCGCTGGCGCTTCTCGACGACGTCGGGCTCTCCGGCTTCGCCAATTCGAAGGCAGGCGAGATCTCCTACGGCCGCAAGCGGGCGCTCGAATTGGCGACAACGCTCGCGGTCGAACCGGAGATGATGCTGCTCGACGAGCCGATGGCGGGCATGGGGCACGAGGACATCGATCGCACGGCCGCCCTCATCCGCCGTGTCTCGGCGAACCGCACGATCCTGATGGTCGAGCACAACCTCAAGGTCGTCGCCAATCTCTCCCATCGCATCACCGTGCTGACGCGCGGACGCGTGTTGGCCGAGGGCGACTACCGCGAGGTGTCGGACAATGAAGAGGTGAGAGAGGCCTATCTCGGTGTGGGACATGGCTGAGGCGGCTCTTGCACCGCGGCCGGCCACCAGGGGAACGACGGTCCTCGCCGTCAAAGGCCTGCAGGCCTGGTACAACGAATCCCATATTCTGCATGGGGTCGACCTCGACGTGCGCGAAGGCGAGGTCGTCACCCTGCTCGGACGAAACGGGGCGGGCAAGACGACGACCCTCAAGGCGATCATCGGCATTGTGCGCAAGCGAACGGGTTCCGTCGTATTCAACGGCGCGGAGCTCATTGGCCTCTCGATCGACCGAATCGCCCGGCACGGCGTCGCGTTCTGCCCTGAGGAGCGCGCGATCTTCGCGTCTCTTTCGGTGAAGGAGAATTCGTTTCTGCCTCCGGCGATCACAAAGGACGGCGCGATGAGCGTGGAGCGCATTTTCACGCTCTTTCCCAATCTTCGCGAGCGGCTCCTGAGCGGGGGCGGCAAGCTCTCCGGCGGCGAGCAACAGATGCTGGCGATTGCTCGGATCCTGCGAACCGGCGCACGGTTCCTGATGCTGGACGAACCAACCGAAGGCCTGGCTCCGGTCATCATCCAGCAGATCGGCCGCACCATCGCAGAACTCAAGCGCGAGGGATTCACGATCCTGCTGGTCGAGCAGAATTTCCGCTTCGCCTCCACTTTGGCGGACCGCTTTTTCGTCATGGAGCACGGCCGCATCATCGACGCCTTCGCCAACTCGGAACTGGAAGGCAGGATGGAGCGGCTGCACGAGGCGCTGGGGGTGTGATGACGCCTGCCGAACGACGGGTGCGGCCGTGAACCTGTTTGGCCACATGATCAGCATGCCGGCGCTTTACGGCCAGTTGCTGATCGGGCTCATCAACGGCTCGTTCTATGCGCTCTTGAGCCTCGGGCTCGCCGTCATCTTCGGCATGCTGACGATTGTCAATTTCGCCCACGGCGCGTTCTACATGATGGGGGCCTTCGCCGCCTATTTTCTACTCCAATACGCGGGCCTCAGTTACTGGTTCGCCCTCATCATCGCGCCGCTGATTGTCGGGGCCATCGGAGCGGTCGTCGAGCGCCTGTTCCTCAAGCGCCTTGCCGGCTTCGATCCGCTCTACAGCTTGCTTCTCACCTTTGGCCTCGCGCTCATCATTCAGGGGCTGTTTCAGAACTACTACGGCGCCTCTGGCATGCCCTATGCGATCCCGAAGCAGCTGACTGGCGCCTTTAATCTCGGCTTCATGTTTCTGCCGGTCTATCGCGGCTGGGTGATCGTCGCCTCGGTCGCGGTCTGTTTCGGCACTTGGCTCGTCATCGAGAAGACCAAGCTCGGCGCATACTTGCGCGCCGCGACCGAAAACCCGACCATGGTGCGCGCCTTTGGCATCAATGTGCCGCGCATGGTCACCCTCACCTACGGTTTCGGCGTCGCGCTTGCGGCGTTCGCCGGCGTGCTCGCGGCGCCGATCGATCAGGTCCGTCCGGGCATGGGCGCGGACATCATCGCCGTCGTCTTCGCGGTCGTGGTGATCGGCGGCATGGGATCGATCCTCGGCTCGATCGTGACCGGCTTCGTGCTGGGCGTCGTCGAAGGCTTGACGAAGGTGTTCTACCCGGAGGCGTCGAACACGGTGGTGTTCGTGATCATGGCGATCGTTCTCCTCGTCCGGCCAACCGGATTGTTTGGACGGGCGGCCTGACATGGACATCGACGCCTCAGTCGCCCCGGCGGACTTAGCGAGCCACGACCGCCGCGTAAACGCCGTTGCTTTCGCGGTCATGGTTGTTCTGATCGCGATCGCGCCCTTTTTCGCCTATCCATTCTTCGTCATGCAGGCGATGTGCTTCGCCTTGTTCGCCTGCGCGTTCAATCTCCTGATCGGCTACGCCAACCTTCTTTCCCTTGGGCACGCGATGTTCTTCGGGCTCGCGAGCTACGTCTGCGCCCACGCCGCCAAAGTGTGGGGCCTCGAGCCCGTCTCGGCGATCGCCGTTGGGGTCGCGGCCTCCGCCCTTCTCGGGTTCGTCACGGGAGCGCTGGCGATCCGCAGCGCCGGCATCTACTTCGCGATGATCACCATGGCCTTTTCCCAGATGGTGTTTTTTGTCTGCGTCGAGGCGCCGTTCACGCACGGCGAGGACGGCATCCAGGCGGTCCCGCAAGGCCGGGCGCTCGGCTTCATCGATCTCAGCAATCCGTGGATCCTCTATTGTTTTGTCGCGGTGGTGTTTCTGTTTGGCTTTCTTGTCGTGCAGCGCGCGGTCAATTCGCCGTTTGGCGAGATTCTGAAGGCGATCCGCGACAACGAACCGCGGGCCGTGTCGCTCGGCTATCGCGCGGTTCAATACAAGCTAGCGGCCTTCGTCCTGTCGGCAGTGATCGCGGGCCTCGCCGGCGCGACCAAGGCGCTGGTCGTCCAGAATGCGTCGCTGACCGACGTATCGTTCTCGACCTCGGGCGAAGTCGTGCTGATGACCCTGGTCGGGGGTATGGGCACATTCTACGGCCCGGTGGTCGGCGCGCTCATCGTCGTTGCGATGCAGAACTATCTCGCCCAGTTCGGCCAGTGGGTGACCGTGATCCAGGGGGTCGTGTTCGTCGCCTGCGTGCTGGCGTTCCGCCGCGGCATTGTGGGCGAACTGGCTGCGCGAGCCAGGGTGTCGCTGTAAGCCGCCATCCGACAGCATCGATAGCGCTGACGGCTTCGACCCCCATGCGGCTCGTCACCGAAGCGGCGGATGGCGCCGCTTCCGAAAGTGGCTCCCCGCAAAAGCCGGGGATTGGCGCTTTCTCCGTCGCCGGCTTCCGCTACTGATGGCGTTCACACGCGCCAGGAGTTGACGCCAATGTATATCGTCGGCGAGGAGGAAATCGAGGCGATCGCCCGCGTGATCCGGTCGGGCAAGCTGTTCCGCTACGGCGAAGAGGGCCAGTGCGCGACCTTCGAGAAGCGCTATGCCGCCTATCTCGGCGTCGATCATTTCGCGCTCTCGGCCAGCGGGACCTTCGCGCTCGCGGCGGGCTTGACCGGCATGGGCATCGGCCCGGGCGACGAGGTGCTCATTCCGGCCCACACCTATATGGCGACGGCGACGGCGGTTCTGGCGGTCGGCGCCATTCCGGTGATCGTCGACGTCGACGAGACCATCACCATCTCGCCGAAGGCGATCCGCGGCGGCCATCGGTCCGCACACCAAGGCGATCATCCCCGTCCATATGTGGGGCGCGACCTGCGACATGGACGCGATCATGGGGATCGCCCGCGAGCACGATCTCTTCGTTATCGAGGATTGCTGCCAGGGCGTGGGCGGCTCCTACAAGGGCCGGAAGCTCGGCTCGATCGGCCATGCCGGCGCCTTCAGCTTCAACTACTACAAGAACATCACCAGCGGCGAAGGCGGCGGCCTCGCCACCAGCGACCCGAAGCTCGCCGAGCGGGCGCGCTGCGCCATCGATCCTTGCCGATTTCTACTGGCAGGGCAAGAGCGACAGCATCCGGCCGTTCGCCGGCAACGGCGCCCGCGCGTCGGAGCTGATGGGCGCGATGCTCAACGTCCAGCTCGACCGGCTCGACGGCATGATCGACAAGATGCGAAGCGAGAAGCGGCGCATCCTCGACGGCACGCGTCACCTCAGCAATCTCGGCCTTCAGCCGACGCCGCTCAACAGCCCCGAGCACGAATGCTCGACGCAGGTGATGTACCTCCTGCCGAGCGAGGAGGCGGCGACGCGATTCACCGAACTGCAGCCGAGCGTCATTTCGGGCAAGACGGGCCGGCACACCTACACCCAATGGGACTCGGTCCTCTCGCATGAAGGGGCCGCCCATCCGGCGCTGAACCCGTTCAACCTGTCCGGAGAACCAGGGCTTGCGGAAGGACTACTCGCCGGACATGTGCGCGAGCTCGCTCGGCATCCTGAACCGCACGGTCATGGTGGCGACGAGCCCCCTGCACACCGACGCCGAGATCGACGACCTGATCCACAACATCGACGTGGCCGCGCGGGTCGCGCTCGAAAAGATGTCAGCGGAGACCGCTGAGCTGCGCGACGTCGCGCCGGTCGACAAGCGGAAATTCGACAGCGTCGAGCATTAGAATACAACTTCCGGTCGAGCGGCCTCCAAGCAAGTCCAAGGAAAACCAAGGGAAATTCCTTTTTTTTCCTTTTTTTTCCTTCGTTTCCTTTGGCCGAATCGGGACTTTTCAAAGGGTTGCGGGCGAAAAAATTTAAAAAAACGCTCCGCCGCCTAACTCGCCTCCAAGGTTGCATCCGAGCCTCGCAACGATGGCGACGTTCGAGGCGCTTGACCGCCAGTGCGGCGCCGCCAGGTCGCCTTCGGGCTTCACCTCCGCCGTCGCCCTCTTCGCAGCGCCCTCTTTGCCTCGCCTTCTTCGCATCGCCGTCTCTCGCGCGGTGGCTTCGAGGCCCAGCGCGCCGCGATCGCGCCTTGCGGGGCCTCTTCGAGCTTCCGGCACCCTACGCTCGAATCCAGAAATACACAATGAATTGTTCACGATTTAGCTTTTCGAAAATCCGTCCGGCCGCGCCAGCCATGCGCCAGGCTCGGCGACCTTGACCCCGAGGAGGCTTCCAGGAATGAAGTGGCTCGAACGGCAGAGCCCAATGTATGAAAAATCTCAGGTCCACCTCGCGTCGGCCGGAACTTCTTCTCGACCTCATCGCTCTCGACCGCAATTCCCGCGAGCCGCTTCATCGCCAGCTCTATCTTCGGCTGGTCGAGCTGATCATGGACGGGAGCCTGCCCCTCGACGGCCGGCTTCCCTCCTCACGGGCGCTCGCGCAGAAGATCGACGTTTCGCGCAACACGGTGGTGAGCGCCTACCAGCAGCTCGAGGTCGAGGGCTATGTTCAGGCTGAGCGGGGGTCTCAGACCTTTGTCGCCGCGGCGCCCAATCGTGCGACAGCGCATCGAAACGAGGAGCCGAAAGGCGCGAAGGATCCGTTGTCCAAACGCGGACGGGAGATGATCTCGCAGCCGATGAATTTTTTCGGTCTGGCGCACCGCCGCTCGCTTCAACCCGGACTCGCCGACGTCACGCATTTCCCGTTCGTCACGCTTCGGCGCATCATCGCGCATCGGCTTCAGGCGGGCGGCGATTACGTCTTCGGCTACCAGCACATCGCAGGCTACCCTCCGCTCAAACGGGCGATAGCGCGTTACCTCGCCTCGGCGCGCGGCGTGCGTTGCGAACCGGACCAGGTGGTGATCACCAACGGGGCGCAGCCGGCCTTCGATCTTCTCGCGCGCATCCTGACCGATCCTCAGGATTGGGTGTGGATGGAGGACCCTGGCTATCCCGCCGCCCAGTCCGCCTTCGCGGCCGCCGGCGCGACGATTGCGCCGCTTCCCGTGAGCGCGGAGGGTTGGGAGCTTTCGACGCCGCCCGAGGAGAGACTTCGGGCGATCTATGTGACGCCGTCCTGCCAAAGTCCGCTCGGCGTGACGATGCGCCTCGACCAAAGGTTGCGGCTGGCGGAGATCGCGCGGGCTCACGACGCCTGGATCATCGAAGACGATTTCGACGGCGAATACCGCTTCTCCGGCACCGCCGTGCCGGCGCTGCAAGGCGTGACGGCGGACAGTCGAACCATCTATGTCGGAACCTTCTCCAAAACCATGTTCCCCGCTCTGCGCATCGGCTACGTCATTCTGCCGCTCAACATGGTGGCGAACATATCGCAGGCGATGTTTCTCACCGGCCAATATGCGTCCGGCATCCTGCAGGCGGCGCTCGCGGATTTCATCGAGGAAGGGCACTTCACGAGCCACCTCGGCCGCATGCGCCGGCTCTACAGAAAGCGCCGCGAAGAATTCATGGTCCTCTGTCAGTCCGAGCTCGGCCAATGGCTCGAGCCGGCGCCCACGAACTCCGGCATTCAGTCGCTGTGGTATGGCCGCGAGGGCGTCGACGACGTCGAGATCACGCTTCGCGCGCGCGAAAACGGAGTGGTCGTGACCCCGCTCTCCTTGCACTATCGCCAAGGCCCTCCCCGCCATGGCCTGATCCTCGGCTACACCGCGCTCGAGCGGCCCGCGCTCCAGGCCGAATTGAAGACGCTGCGCCGGATTTTTATCGATCTCACGGCCAAGGGCTGAGCGTTGTGACGCCGCGCTCGGCAAGCGCGGCGACGCGGTCCGAAGGGCGTCCGGAAGGACGCCCGTCTTTCGACGGGCTGTGGACCGCGTCCGCAAATCGACAAGCCGATCTGCTTTAGGATGTGGACCGCTGATATTGCCCGCAAGTGGCGCTATCGAACGTCCGACAGGCAATGCGATTGTGCGCAACCACGGCGTCATCGCCAGCGTGAGCCGAAGCAATCCAGGGAGCGCGGGACGCTTGACGACTCCTGGATCGCCACGTCGCTTCGCTCCTCGCGATGACGACCCGCTCAGCTTAGGACGGTCGTCCACGGAGACTTCCATGAACGTGAAAACCCCGATCGAAGGCGCCAACAGCCTGACCAAGAACGCGCTCGATCACTGCATTTTCCCGATCACCTCGCGCGACGATATCGAGAAATACGGCCCGATGATCATGACGTCCGGATCGGGCGTCCAGGTCGTCGACGTCCATGGCAAGACCTATCTCGACATGATGAGCTCGTCGTCGCGGGCCAATTCGCTTGGCTATGGCAACGAAGAGATCGCTCGGGCCATGTACGAGCAGGCCAAGACCCTCCACTACATCGGATCGGGCCGCAACGTGACCGAGCCAATGGTCAAACTGGCGACGCGCATCGCCGAGCTCGCGCCGGGACGGCTCTCGAAAGTGATGTTCGTCAGCGGCGGCTCGGAAGCCGTCGAGACCGCCTTCAAGATCGCCAAGCAATACCATCAGGCAAGCGGCAGGAAGCCGAGCGCCTACAAGATCATCTCGCGCTGGAACGCCTTTCATGGCGCGACGATGGGCGCTCTTTCGGCGACCGATTGGCTTCCGGTGCGCGAGACCATCGATCCGCGCGTTCCCGGCTACAGTTTCGTCGGCAACCCGATGTCCTATCGCAATCCGTTGGGCATGAGCGTCGAGGACTACGAGGACGTTCTGCGCCAACCATCTCGAGCGGCAGATCCAGCTCGAGAATCCGGAGCTCGTCGCGGCGTTCATCGGCGAGCCCATCATGCAGGCGAATGGCGCGCAGGTTCCGTCCAAGACCTACTGGCGGCGCGTGCGCGAGATCTGCACCAAATACAATGTGCTGATGATCGTCGACGAGATCATCACCGGCTTCGGCCGGGCGGGCCACTGGTTTGTCAGCGAGCACTTCGGCATCGAGCCGGACATCATGACCAGCGCCAAGGCGCTGACTGCCGGTTACATGCCCATGGGCGCCGTCATCACCCGCGACGAGATCGCCGACGCCATGCCGATCTTCCGGCATATTCACACGTTCAGCGGCCATGCGGTGGCGGCCGCCGCCGCCAACGCCGTCATCGACATCAAGACGCGAGAGAAGCTGATCCCCAAGTCCCTCGAAAACGGCAAATATCTGCAAGCCGGTCTCAAAGCGGCGATCGGCGATCACCCGATGGTCGGGCAAATTCGCGGCATGGGAAGCTGGCACGCGGTCGACTTCACCTCCGACAAGACAACGAAAGCCGCATTCGAGGACGACACGGTGAAGAGAATTGTGCGGCGCATGCTTGATCTCGGCGTGATCGCGAGCGCGATCGGCACGAGCATCGAAGTCGCCCCGCCTCTGATCGTCACGCACGACGATCTGGATCGGACGGTCGACACGTTCAAACAGGCGATCGACGACGTCGCGGCCTCGCGGCGCAATTGAATCGCTCCCGTTCGCGCCGCCGACGCGGCTCTGAATCGGAACGCCGCGTTCCGCGCGAGGCTGGACGCGGCGCGATGACGGCCCGCTGCATTGGACCTGACGATTTGCTCGCAACTGGACCTTTCTCTTCAATCGGGATATTTCGATAGTCGGCACGACATATGCATCAAAAGACCCCGTTCGAGGGTCAACAGGGCGGAACAGTCGATGGAAGAAGACGCAAGCAGGCTCGTCGTCGCGGCCGCGTCTGTGGTTCCGGCAGAGCGCCTGGCGTAGAACGCCGATGCTGCGCCTGCCACGCGAGCTTCGCGAGACCCGCTCGATGAGCGCGGTCCGCTATCACGGCGTCCGGAAGACATTCGATACATTCACCGCTCTGCACTCGCTCGACTTGAAAGTGCCGGATCGCTCGTTCATGGCGCTCCTCGGCCCGTCCGGATGCGGCAAGACCACGGCGCTGCGCATCCTCGCGGGTCTCGACATGCCGACGAAAGGGCGGGTCCTGATCGGCGAGCGGGATGTGACGCAGCTTCAGCCGCGCGACCGCGACGTCGCCATGGTGTTTCAGAGTTACGCCCTCTATCCGCACAAGACGGTCAGGGACAATATCGGCTATCCGCTCTGGATCCGAAAAGTGAGCGGCGCCGACATCGCCGCGAAGGTCAGCGAGGTGGCGACGACCCTCGAGATCGAGCACCTGCTCGACCGGCGGCCGCGGCAATTGTCGGGCGGCCAGCGCCAGCGGGTGGCGCTGGCGCGCGCGATCGTGCGCGATCCTGCCGCGTTTCTGATGGACGAGCCGTTGTCGAACCTCGACGCCAGGCTTCGTCTGAGCATGCGCGGCGAACTCAAGCGCCTGTGCCAGCGCCTCGGCGCGACCACCCTGTATGTGACCCACGATCAGGCCGAAGCGCTCACCATGGCGGATCTCATCGCGGTGATGAACGCCGGCGAATTGCAGCAGGTCGGCTCGCCCGACGAGATCTATGAGCGCCCCGCGAACCGGTTCGTCGCCACCTTCGTCGGCAATCCTCCGATGAACGTGCTCAAAGCTCGCCTGACGGACGCTGGGCTGCAGGTCGGCGGCGTCAATGTCACGCTGAAGCCGGAGAGGCGCGCGGCCTGCGCCGCCGGCGACCTGACCGAGATGGGCGCGCGCCCCGAGGATTTCAGTCTCGTGGACCCCGAGACGCCCGGCGCTCTCAAGGGCGAGATCTATGTCGTCGAGCCGATGGGCAATGAGACGCTGGTCGAGGTGCGCGTCGGCGACGAACATCTCTCGGTGCGCGCGGGCAGAGGCTTCACCGCTCGCGTAGGCTCGAAGGTCGGCGTGAAATTCGATGCGGACGACGCATGCTTCTTCGATGCGAAGGGCGTCACCGTCGTTCACCGCGTTGATAACAGGAGGGTGGAACAATGAGCGCAACAGACACAGCATGGAAGTGGCGTAAATCGGCGCAGCCTGCTCAAGGGAGGCGCGGGCGCGGCGCTTCTCGCCGGTCTAGGTTCGGCGACTCCGGCCAAGGCGGCGGGCAAGAAAGTCGTGATCGGCGGCTTCGTCGATGGCGCCCTCGTGCCCTTCAAGGACAAGATCATTCCGCTCGCCCAAGCGCAGGGCTTCGACATCCAGTTCCTGCAGGACGAGTACGGCGTGACGCTGGAGAAGTTCTTCAACGACGCGCAGAGCGGCGCGGGGCAATACGACCTCTACCTGCTCGACGATCCGTGGGTTCCCCAGTTCGGAGCGGCCGAGGTCCTCGAAGATCTCGGCGCGGCGGGGATCGACGGCGCCGACAAGGACTGGGTCAAGCCGATGATCGACATGGGCTACTGGCCGCCGCAACAGGGGCCGCGGGTCAAAGGCTTCGAGGGCGCGACGCCGAAGCTGATCTGCGTGCCCTTTATCGGCGACATCCAGACGTTCACTTACCGCAACGACGTCTACAAGAACGGCGCGCCGAAAACCTGGGACGAGGTGATCGAGCAAGGCAAGGCGGGGGTCGCGGCCGGCGCCATCAAATATCCAGTCGCGTTCGACGGATCTGTCGGGCAACCCGATCGTGACGACCTGGCACCCGCTGCTCTTGTCCTTCGGCGGCGACTTCTTCGACGACAAGTGGAACGCCATCTTCAATTCCGAGGTCGGCAAGGGGGCGGCGGATTACATGGTGACCACCCTCAAGCAAAACGCGCCTCCCGGCGTGGTCGAGTTCGGGAGCGATCAGCAGGGCGCCGCCATGCTGGGCGGCGATTGCGGCGCAACCATCCAATATACGGGCAACGCCCTGTTGGCGGATGACCCCAAGCAAACGAAGGTGCTCGGCAAACTCGATTTCTCGATCGTGCCAAAGAAGGAAAAGGCGATCGCCCAGATCGGAATTTTCATCGCCGGCGTTCCCAAGACTGCGCCTAACAAGGCGAACGCGATCGAGTTCCTCAAATGGTTCGTCACACCTGACATTCAGGCCAAGCTGTCGGCGGCGGGCGCCATTCCGGTCAAGCGGGGGGCCTTCACCGTTCCCCCCGCAGGCAACCGCCTGATCCCGGTTACCCTCCAGCAGTTCGATCTCGGGCGCGCAACCGCGGCCGCGCACGCCGGATTGGGCGAAGATCGAAGAGCTTGTCGGCATTCAGCTCAACAAGGCGTTGCAGGCCGGGTCCGGAGGCGGCGCCGCGCTTGACGTCGCGGCCGGCGCAGGTCAAGGATTATCTGACCCAGGCCGGCTACTATAAGTGACGGGAGCGCCGCGGCGCGGGGCCCCATGAGAGCGTGTAAGTGACGGAAGCGACGCGCCCCGCGGCGCCTGAGCAAGTCAATGACCGACGCGCGACGATGCGACCCCGGGTGCGAGAGCGCCGGCAAGGAGCAGGGCTGGATCTTTTCCTGCCCTACCTGCTTCTCGCGCCCGCCGTCCTCACCGTGTTCGGCGTCCTCGTCTATCCGTTGTGGAACGGCCTTCAGGCGAGCACCAAGTTTTACCGTTATGGCCGGGCCGTGTCGGATATCGGCCTCGACAACTACCGCCGCCTGTGGAGCGATCCCGAGTTTCTGAACGCGCTCTGGATCACTTTGCGCTTTGTGACGATTGCGGTCGCGATCGAGACCGTTCTCGGTTTTGCGCTGGCGTTGTTCTGCGCGAAGGAGCTTTCGGGGCATCCGGCTCTTGAGAACGGTCCTCATCGTGCCGATGGTGATTACGCCGGTCGTCGTCGCAATCGTGTTCCGGCTCATCTACGCCAACGAGACCGGCATGCTGACCGCCCTGTCCCTGGCGTTGGGAGGCGGAAAGGTCGAGATCCTCAGCGATCCGATCAAGGCCTTCATCGGCCTCATCGCTGCTCGATGTGTGGGAGTGGACGCCGCTCGTTTTCCTCATTCTCCTCGCGGGCCTGCAATCTCTGCCGCAGGAGCCGTTCGAAGCCGCGCAGGTCGACGGCGCCGGCGCGTGGCGGACTTTTATCGATCTCACCCTGCCGATGATGAGACCCATTCTCGCTGTCGCCATCGTGCTGCGGACGATCGATGCTTTCGGTACGTTCGACCAGGTCTTCGTCCTCACCCAAGGCGGTCCGGGAACGTCGACCAAGCTCATCTCGCTCTACGGATACGAGGTTGCGTTCAAATTCCAGCAAACTGGATATGCCGCGGCTCTGTTCGTGACCGTAGGGCTGCTCATCCTGGCCCTTGCGCTGGCCGCCGTGCGCCTTCTGCGACGAGTGGAGGCGACTTGAGGGCCCGTCTGCTTCGAAGTCTCGTGACGGCCGTCGTGCTCGCGGTCGTGCTGCTGCCGATCTATTGGATGGTGGCGACCTCGCTCAAAACAAATAGGGAGATCAGGCAGGACGCAACTCTCTATCCGCACGCGCCAACCTTCGAGAGCTACATCCTTCTGTTCAAGGACAAGGGCTTCTCCAGCTTCTTGACCAATTCGATCGTGGTGACGGCGGCGTCGGTTGTCATTGCGGTCGCCTTCGGCGCGCTCGGCGCTTATGCGATCGCGCGCTTTCGTCTCCGCTTCGGGCTGGAGCGTAAGGTCGGCCTGGCGCTGCTGACGCTTAGAATTGTTCCCGCCGTGGTGATCCTCGTGCCGGTCTATCTGCTCATCCTGCAATTGAAGCTCATCGATAGCTGGGCTGGGCTGATCTTGGTTTATACGGCCTTCAACATCACCTTCTGCGTTTGGATGATGGAGAGTTTCTTTCACGAGATCCCGGTCGACCTGGAGGAAGCCGCGATGGTCGATGGCGATTCGCGCCTGACGGCGTTCATCAGGATCGCCCTTCCGCTGGCCGCGCCTGGACTCGCGGCGACGGCGATCTTCGCGGTGATTGCGACGTTCAACGAATTCCTGTTCGCGCTCGCGCTGACCGCAACGCCCCGAGCCATGACCATGCCGCGAGGCACAGGCACGCTGATCGGCCGCATCAACACCGACTGGTCCTCGATGGCGGCGGCCGGCGTGGTCGGGGCGCTCCCCATCGTCGTCTTCGCCCTTCTCGTTCAGCGCCATCTCGTGCGCGGCCTCACCATGGGCGCGGTGAAATAGGCGGATTGCCTTACTTCTGCGCCGCATCCCACGGCGACGGCACGCCTACGCGAATGAGGCGCGAGAAGTCGGGCGACGCGTCCGCCGCCCGCGCCTTCTCGCTCACCCGCGCCCGCTCCATGAGTTCGCTGAGCGGCATCGTCGTGACCACCGCGTCATGGTCATAAAGGTAGCCCGGAAGAAACCCGTTGACGACGAGGCGCCAGTCGAAGGGAAGCGTGCTTCCCGCCGCCCTCACCAGCTTGAAGACGACGGTCGCGCAATTCGCGGTGATCGAATTGTACCATTTCGGCTGCTGGGCGAGCTCGGTCGACTCGACGACATATTCTCTCAACAACGCGCGGGCCTGATCGGGCGGCGTGTTGAGTCGGTAAAGGCGCACGTCCTCGCCGCGCACATTCGTGCGCAACCTGACCGAATCGCGTTCGGTGGTGGCGAGATAGACAAGGGTGTGGGATTTGAACGCGTCGGCGATCGGCGAGAACTCGCTTGTCTTCTCGCGTCGAACCTCGACCGACCACGCGATATGCTCGCCGTCCTCGAAGCCGAAGCTCATGATGACATGCGCCATCTCCGGCCCACCCCAATAAGCGAGAAAGAGATCGAGCGTCTTCAGCTTCGAGAGATCGTAAGTGCGCTTGCTCCACTTTTCGGTGAAGTCGTGATCCGTCCGCCAGTCGAAATCCCGGACGTCGGACAGCGTCAGACTGTCGCCTTCTATGGCGCCCGTCGTCTGCCGCGCGACGTCAGGCGCCCAGTCGCCCTCGAGCGGCGGCTTGATCGTGCTCCACCAGGCGAGCAAGCCCGCGAAGAAGACGGCGAAAACGACGAGCGCGACGAGGCTCCGGCCGCGGCGCATGAACAGCGCCACGATCGTCGCAAGGCCGAGACAAGCGAAGAGAACCGCCGCGGCCGCTCGTAAAGGCTCCGGCGCCGGAAGGCGAAACCATAGCGCGAGCGCACTCCAGGCGCTGATCGGCGCGATGATGAGCGCGGAAACGAGAATGCGCAGCAGCACGCCGGCGACACGTCGCCCCCAGCCCGATGTCGCCTCGCGCATGCCGCTCTATTCCCCCAGCCGGCCGCGGCGCCCATGCCGCGCTCAACAATGGCCCCGGAAGGCGTCCCCAACCGGCGCTCAGTTCACTGCCGGCGTGATCGCCGAGGCCTCGACGGTCCCGCCGAATCCCGAGGTGGTCACCGTGACCTTCTCGCCTGGCTTCATCCGCTTGATGTTGACCCCTCGAGCGGCCTTGAACGCGGAGCCGTCTTCCAACGTGACGACATGCCTCATCAGGTCGATGGACTTTATCCTTCCGGTCGTCTTGTGGGTCGTGTCCGCCGCAAGCGCGACAGTCACCCCGCTCAGAATCCCGGCAACGACGAGCACGCCCAGCATCTTACTCATGAACACAAACCTCTCCTTGACGGCTCGCCCGCAACACGGCTGCAAACATCCCTTCATGGCGCTCTGATGGCGGCGCGCGGGCGCCCCATCCTCAGCCCTCGCTCTGGTGGCCGCCGGACAGCGGAACGAAGGGGATGACCTTGCCGCCGAAAATGTCGGAGCGAGCGACCGAAGGGCCGTCGGCGCCGACCTTCTTGACCACTTTGAGGATATGCTGCGCCCCGGGCGGACCCACGGGAATGACCATGATTCCGTTCGGCTTCAATTGCTGCAAGAGTGGCGGGGGGATGTGATCGATGCCGCAGGTGACGATGATCTTGTCGAACGGCGCAGCCTCTTCCCAGCCAAAATAGCCGTCGCCGCTTCGGGTCGCGATGGCGGAATATTCGCGATAACCCGCGCCGATCAGTCGATCGTAGACGCCGCGAGTGCGCGCGGCGAGCTCGGGAATGATCTCGATCGAATGGACATGAGGGGTGAGATAGGTGAGCAGGGCGGACTGAAAGCCCGAGCCGGTGCCGATCTCGAGCACCTTGTCGCTGCCGCGAATTTCAAGCGCGCTCGTCATGCGGCCCATCGTGCCGGGCGGCGTGATCGTCACGCCGAAGCCGATGTCGAGATAGTGCCCGACATAGGCGTCCTCACGGTTCTCGGGCAGGCAGAACTCCTGGCGCGGCGTCATCAGGAAGGCGCGCTTGTCGGCCGGAGTCCAGAGGTCGTTGAAGCTGATCACCACCTGGTAGCGGTCCCAGCGCCTCTCGAGATATTTGGGATCTTCGGCCGGGCGATTTCCGGTCATCCAGGCGACGAACGCGGCCTTGTTCGACAGCGGCGGCCCCTCGGCGGCCAAGGCGACGGCTGGCGCGGCGGCGGCGACGGTCGCGGCCGCGCCAAGAAGAAATTCGCGTCTGAGCATCGAGGCTCCCTCAATCGGATGTCTCAAGGATTCGGGCGGTGTCTAACACAAATTGTCCGGAATCGAGGCAAGCCTGGCCGCGCCGGTCGCCGGAAGCGGCGATCATCAGCGCTTGAGCCGAGCCGCCAGGAAAGCGCGCAGCTCCGCCCAGGATCGCTGAGCGGCGTTGCGATCATAGGCCAGCGTCATTCCCATGACTTGCCGGCCCGCGCCGAACTCGGGCAGGTCGAAGGCGTGCGCCGCGCCCGGGTAAACGACGAACTTCGCCATGCCCGGCCGCTGTCGCTCCGCCAGCTCGGCGCAGTCGCGTGCGGGCGTCACTTCATCCTTTGCGCCGACGAGGATGAGCGTCGGGATGTCGACCGCGGCGCCCGCCACATTGGCGCAGGGAGGGTAGAAAGCGGCCACCGCTCGGAAGGCCGCGCCTCGATCGCCGGCCGCCCTCGTCCCGCCGCTCGTGGCGATCTTGAGCGCCGTGTCGCCTCCTTGTGAAAACCCGACAGCCGCGACCCTGCCGGGATCGACGTAAGGGAGGCCGGCCAGATAGGCGAGAGCGCCGTAGGCGTCGGCGGTCGCCGGCTTGAGGTCGACGGCGCAGGTTTCCTTGAGGCCGCGGGTCGCGAAGTCATCGACGAACAGGGCGACATAGCCCCAGCCGGCGATTCGCCCCCCGATCGCGGCGCGCTCGTCCGGCAAGCCGAGACAGGTGTGCAGGAGAACGACGGCCGGGAAGGGGCCTCTGCCCTTCGGCCGGCTCAGATAGCCTTGGATCGGCTCGCCCTGACCGGCGCTGGCGAACCTGACCAGCTCATCGGCTCCCGCCGGAGCGCCGGAGCCCATGAGCGCGAGGAAAGCCGCGGCGACGATCGTTGAGCAAAAGAAACCGCGCAAGGCGCTCCTCTCGAGCTGCGAAGGTGGGCAAGTGGCGCAAGGGCTGGCCTCCGTCAAGCCGTCCGATCTTCGCCTCCTGCCGAGTTGCGCGGGCTTGCGGGCAAGAGCGTTTCCCTGAGCGCGGAATTCGGCTAAGAGGCTAGCCAACGCGCCCGTAGCTCAGCTGGATAGAGCGCTGCCCTCCGAAGGCAGAGGCCAGGGGTTCGAATCCCTTCGGGCGCGCCATTCTCAGTTTAGCAGGAAATGTTTCTCCGGTCCTGGTCACTGATTGGTCATCTCGCGTTACTTCATGCTTGGGGACAAGCGTGTCGCCTCAGGGCGAAGCTGGCGTTAATCGGAGCCCGAGCAGAAATCATGCTACCAAGGAAGTGTAAGTTCATTTGCTGGCTGCGATATGCTTGACTAATCTCTGAGGTAAGTCAGGAGAAGCCGAGACACCTGCAAGTCTAATCATCCAACCGACAAGAGCTTCATCAGAAATAGGAGGATAAGAAAGCAACATAGTTCGTACGTCGTCATATAAATTATGCGCTGGAAATTCTTCATCAAACATTGCAATTAAGTTTATTATTGAATGGCTAATATGTAGATGATTTATTTTGATTCCATTCGAAACAGCATAGTCTAAACAGTGAACTATGGTTGCAAATGCTTCTTTTTTACGATCAGTATCATGCCTATGATCCACATTTATTACAAAAATTTGCAAGATTAATATCAGAGATAGAGCCCGATCTCTAATTTCTTCCGATCGACGACAAAGATCTTTATACTTGTTGTAAAATACTTTGTAATAATCACTGGATTGACATTCTCTAAATACCTCTGACCGCTCTTTAAAATACACAGCTTCCATGCACAAATTATTGTGCTCTTTCCCGAAGAGCACTTCGACGCATCGGTCGACTGCTTTGCTCGTATCGAAACGATAGTGTTGAAAATGATTACCACTCATCCAATTCAAAATTAATTCAGCTTGATCCAACCTGTAGTCTAACCTGCCTTCGGAGAGGATAGCTTTAAAGCCCTGAGGAGTCAGGACAGGATCATTCGAATCAAGCTAAAGACTTTATCTTCTCAAATGGTACGTTCCTGCCATTGAATTTTCCATCTTCAATCAATTGTTCGCATAGGGCAATGCCTTCATCCGAAACGCTGATCACTCCAGCCTGGTCTCCGATTGCCCTGCAGCAGTTCAATTGCATAAATATTCTGGTCAAAACATTGCCTTCCTTACTCTCTTTTTTGCGTTGAAGATCCTTTGCTTCAAGTAATTTCCGTAAGGCCTCGTGATGGTCTCCATCGTCGATAAGCATTGACGCCTCACGCATTAATGACAACGCCACTACGCCGTCGTGATCTGAGTCTGTCGTCAAAAGTGCATTTGCTAAATCCAAACTCGTATTGTCTACTAAAGCTTTCGCGCGACGTTCTTTATCCGAACCCTTGGATAGTGACAGTATCTCCCGCCGCAGCGAAAGCGCTGCGCTCAAATGCACGCTGCTCTTTCGTTCGCGCCAATACTGATGAAGCGAAGCGCTTTCTGATTCCAAAATCGCAACACGGGCAACCGAATCATTTGGATGCAGCGCTTGCGCAAGTTCCACTATTGCGCTGGCAGCGTCGCTGCCGTCACGGCTCGCAAGCGCGAAATCGCGAGCGCGATGGTAAAAAACTGTTTGGGTCGCGACGAAGCGCTCGCGTCGCTCCTCATCCTCGCGCCGCATCGTCTCGGCGGCGCTACGCGCGGCTTTGCGCAGGGTCTCCCCCGCGGTTCTAAACTGGCCGCGGTCAAGCTGTTCCTTGGCCCTCGTCAGCGCGCGATTGACGATGTCGTCGAAGTTGGTTTCGATCGGCCGCCCCGCGATCTCCCCAACGTATATCTCGATCGCTTTTCGTACTTCCTGTTTCATGCGGTCGAGATCGAGCGCCGTGTCGCCCACGACGCGCGTCGCCATCTCGCGGATGAAGCCTTCCGCGACCTGGCGGGCCTCTGCCTCAGGTTTTGCGTAAGCCCTCGCGTAGTCCTCGACGAGCAGGGTCAGGATGTGCCCGAGCGCGACGGATTTCGCGAGGTCGTCGACGTTCCTGAACGTGCAGTCCGGATAGCGGCCGGACACCCGGAGGCGCTTGAGATGCGCCGCCTGCGCCTCGACGGCGGCGTGGGTCCGGGCGTAGTTCGGCCCGCGCGGCGCGTCGGGCGCGGCCACGGCGATCATGAGCGCCTTCTCGTGGTAGAGCGCAAGCCACGCCTCCCAATGCGTGTACGAAACGGCGGCGCCCGCGCTCAGCGCCTCCCCAAGCGGCGGCAGGCGAACGCGAAGATCGGAATACCTGGCGAGAAGGGCGTCTTGCTCGTCGGCCCTCGCGGGCGCGCCGGTCATGTCGCCGACAAGGTGGACGACCGCGTCGCAGCATCGGATGTAGGCGTCGAGCTTGTCGAGCGTGTCGAAGCCGGTGCCCTTGAAATCCTCCTGAACCTTCACCGCAACGTCGCGGCGCGTCAGGTCGTGGACAAGGATGTCGCGATAGTCGCGGAACTCGTCGGAAACCGTCGACAGAAACACCGCTATTGGCATGACGCCGTTGCCGTCGTGCGAATTGGCCTAGTCGTCATGTTCGCACATTGTCCCCCGGCTGCAACGGCCGCCAACTTTCCCCCCGGCTCAGCGCGTCAACCCCAAAACTCGTTCTGGTTGGGTCGCATGATCGGGGCTTTCCGGCGGTGAACGCCCATTCCTGATCGATCCTGAAGGACAGCAACGGGGTCGACAGCGGACATCCGACCAAGACATTTCGGCCAACGTTTCACAGAACAATTGGAATAACAATCACATAAGAGTGCCCAGTTTCATCCTGTCGGCGGCGCCACTTTTCCACCCTCTGGAACAAAATTGGGCGCTCCGTCCGCTTGAACGTCGACTTCGGGCGGAGGAGCAGACTTTCTTTCCTCACACCGAACCGAATAAGCTTCCCCATATTGCGGGAGCGGTCGATGGCAAACACTGCTCAGGAGGTCGGTAAGCTCAACGTCTTCATTTCCTATAGCCGACCTGGACTTCGCGGACCAGCTCGACGCGTCGCTCCAACTCGGCGGCTTTGAAGCGACCATTGATCGGCGCGGTATCTCGGGTGGCGAAGACTGGAAAACACGCCTTGGCACCCTGATCCGCGATGCTGATACGGTCGTGTTTGTGCTGTCCCCGTCATCGGCGAAGTCCGACATCTGCGCATGGGAGGTCGCCGAGGCCGGTCGGCTCAACAAGCGCATTGTCCCGATACTCTATCGGCCCTTGGACGGTGCAAAACCACCGCCTGAGCTGGCGGATCGCGATTATATTTATTTTTACGCTGAACCGAGGTCACCCGGCTCGGGATTCGGTCCCGGACTTTTGCGGCTCGCCTCGGCGCTCAACACCGATCTCGAGTGGCTCCGCGAGCACACTCGCTATCTGCAGCGCGCGACTGAGTGGGACATGGGTGGCAAACCTACGAACCGGCTCCTGTCCGGTTTCGATATCGCGCAGGCGAAGGTTTGGGCGGCGCGGCGGCCCAAAAACGCTCCAGTGCCGACGCCGCTGCAACTTGATTTCATCAAGGCGAGCGAAAACGAAGAGGCTCGTCGGCAAGCTGCAGAGGCGGAACGGCTGAAAGAAGTCGCTGAAGCGCAGACCATCCGTGAGGCAGCGCTTGCGGAAAGGGAGAAGGCGCTTGCGCGGGAGGCTGAGGCGCAAACGCGGGCTGCCGAGCAGGCGAAACGCGTCGCATCGAGGACGCTGATCGGAGCGACGGCTGCAGTTGTTCTTACAGTCTTGTCTATTGTCTTTGCCTATCTCGCGTTTAAGCAGCGTGAGGCGGCCACCAAAGCAACGCAAAGAGCCCTCAGCGCGGCAAAAGAGATCAGTATAATTGTGGGAAGCGCAGAGCGGTCGATAAAAACGTTGGGCGAATTGGCTCCCGTAGTATCTTCAGAAATTTGTTCCGGCGCCCCGCATGGTCAACAAGTCCACCGAGTGGTGAGATGATGAAAATAATCGATATAGTGCTATCTCAGCTCGATGAAACAAGAGAAAGCGCAAGGAATGTGCTAGAAAAGGATACGCTAAAATAGCGCAATGCCTCTTAATCAACGAACCTGGAGTGGCCCGGCGTCCGAGCACGCGATCTGGGTCCGGGCATGATCGAGGCCGAGCAACAGGCTCTCGTTGAGGAGCTCGTCTCGAACTGGGTCGACGCGTGCTCTTCTTTTCCGTTTTTAGTCCATAGACATCATTTCAAGCTCTGCTCAAAACTCAGGATAATATGCTGAAAATACGGGCTCTCTGCTCATTGACTTAGAATTTCCACTTTGCATACAATTCATGAATCTGACGCTCCTGTCGGACCCGCGCGAACAAGGAGTTCGCCATGACGAGCAGCACCGCCGGCCTTGCCGCACTCGACACGACCGCTCCAGAAACAATCGACCTGCCCGACGTCTCGCCCTTCACCAAGGGGCAGGTGACCTACACCGCCGTGGTGGCGCTGCTCGCCTGGACCTTCGCGGTCTACGACCTCATCACCTTCGGCAATCTCCTGCCAACGATCCAGCGGGAGTTCGGCTGGTCGAATGCGACCGCGTCCTACGTCGCCACGCTCGTTGGTCTGGCCTCGCTCGTCGTGGCGCTCAGCGTCGGTCCGGTGATCGACCGGCTCGGCCGCAGGTTCGCGCTCGTGCTCACGACGGGCGGCGCGGCCGTCAGCTCCGGTCTCGCCGCCTTCGCCATGGGGCCGGTGTCGCTCGTCATCTTCCGAGCCCTGTCCGGCTTCGGCATGTCCGAGCAGGCGGTGAACGCCGCCTATCTCAACGAAGTGTTCGGACCGCGCGCCAAGGGCTTCCTCTATGGGATCGTTCAGTCGGGCTGGCCCCTCGGCGTCATGCTCTCCTCCGCGCTGGCGGCGACGCTGCTCACCCACATCGGCTGGCGCGGCGTTTTCCTCGTCGCCACCTTCCCGCTCATCGTGATGCTGTTCCTCCGTTTTGGCCTCCGGGAATCCCCCTATTTCGTGAAGATCCGTCATCTTCGCCAGCTGAAGGCCGCAGGCGACAACGCGGCCGCGGAGGACCTCGCCCGGCGATGGAAACTCGACATGACGGGCGACCGCCCGAACACCTACGCCGAGCTCTTCACGCCCGCGCTCAAGCGCCAATCGATTGCGCTCGGCGCGATGTTCTTCTTCAAGATCATCGCCGATTCGCAACTGACGGTGCTCGCGACCTCGGTGCTCGGCCAGGCCAAGGGCATCGACCTGACCAACGCGCTCTGGACGATCTTCTTTGGCAACGGCGTCGCCGTGCTCGGCTATCTGTTCCTGGGCTGGGCCGGCGACCGGATCGGCCGGCGGGAGACGGTGATGGTCGCTCAGACGCTCGCCGCGCTCTTGACCTTCGCGCTTCTCTTCCTGGCCAGCAGTCTGACGGCGGTGGTGATCGGTTACGCGCTCGTGCTTTTCTTCGCCCAGGGCGCCGCGGCGCCGTTCTTCGCCTATGTCGGCGAGTCCTTCCCGACACGGGTGCGCGGATCCGGCGCCGCCTTCATCAACATCACCGGCCCGATTGGCGGGATCTTCGGTCCGCTCATCTACGGGCTCCTCCAGCAAGCCGGGGCGAGCCCGACGGTCGCCGCCGCGTCGGGAGGGGTCGCCGCGCTCGTCGCCGCGGCCTGTCTCCTCGCGGCTCGCTCCATACGGCCGGGGCAGGAGCTGACGGACATCTCGCACTGACCGGCGAGAGACGGCGGGGCTTGACCCAGGCGAAAGTCGAGTTACGGCTGCTTCTTCAAGGGGCAGCCGTTCCTGATGCCCCCTCAAATGTTGATTCATCAGGTTCCGCGCCGCCTCCGCCTTTCCCGCCGCCAGAAGATCGATGAGCAGGGCGTGCTCCTCGACGGCGCAGGCCGGCGGGTCCCGATCGTAGAGAAGGACGGCGAGCGACGTCTTGGCGGCGAGTTGTTGAACGAAAGTCTCGAGAAGGCGGTTCTCGCCGAGGGAGGCGAGAACGGCATGGAACTCCGTGAGCAGTTGGACGAAGCGCCCGCGGTCGCCCGACGCCTGCGCCTCGACCTGCCGCTCGAGGTGACCCCGCAGCGTGCGGATGTCGTGGGCGGTGCAGTGGCGGCAAAGGTCGTCGACGATCTCGCCTTCGATCAGCCGACGCGCCGCATAAGCCTGCTGAACCTCCGTCAGCGAGGGATCCGCGACGAAGGCGCCGCGGTTTCGCTGCACCTTGACGATCCCCGCGCCGGCAAGGCGCCGCAACGCCTCGCGGACGACGGTGCGCCCGACGCCGAGCTTCGCCGCGAGCGTGAACTCGCTGAGTTTCTGTCCCGGCTGGAATCGTTCGCTGACAATCAGCGAGGCGATGGCGTTCGCCACGCGGTCGTCCACGCCAAGCCCATGAAAGAGCCCTCCCACCCCAAACTGGCGCGGATTGTCCGCCGCCCCGGCGCGCGCGCTTTTCGTCGGCTCGCCGGCTCGTTTCAACACTTTCAGGATGGTCTCCGCCGAGAGGTCGATTCCATTGCGGCGATGCAACGCCTGCCTGAGCCGATGAACGCCGAGGCGCTGGTTTTTCCGCAAATCGAGGATCAGCGCTTCCTCGCGCTCGAACACCTTCCTGTTGGGAGACGAAGCGGGCCTTCGGCTCGTGTCCTCGAGCCCTTTCGGTCCCGAAAGCTTGTAGCGGCCCCACCATTTTCTGAGCGTCGGACGCGAAATGCGAAACCGGGCGCAGACCGCGCCCGCGTTTCGGGTCGCCTCGTAGGCTTCCATCCAGCGCATCCGCTCTTCGACAGACACCGGCCTCTCCTGAAACAATCTATATAGACCGCTTTAGCGACAGGTGATCCACATGACAAACACGCCCGTGCGGGATTTCAGGGGCTACGGCGGCCATCCGCCTCCGGTTCGCTGGCCCGACCAGGCGCGTGTCGCCGTCTCCTTCGTCGTCAATCTCGAGGAAGGCGCCGAACTTTCAGTTTCGGACGGCGACGAGCGCAACGAGGGCGCCTATGAAGCGGTCGAGGAAGTCGCGGGCTCTCCGGACCTGTGCCAGGATTCGCACTTCGAATATGGAACGCGAGCGGGCTGGCGACGCGTCGCGGCGGCGCTCGCCGGGAGCGGCGCGCTGGCGACCCTCGACGCCTGCGGGCGCGCGGTCGAGCGCTCTCCGTGGCTCGCTCGCGAGGCCGTCGACCAGGGTCACGAGATCTCCTGTCACGGTTGGCGCTGGGAGCGCCACGCGGGCATGAACGAGGAGGTCGAACGTCGCGCCATCGCAAGGACGGTCGCCGCGATCCGCGAGGCGACCGGAGTGACGCCTGTCGGCTGGCACACACGCTCCGCTCCATCCCTCAATACACGGCGGCTTCTCCTGGAGCATGGCGGATTCTTGTACGACAGCGACGCCTATTCCGAGGATCTCCCTTTTTTCGTCGAGGTCGCCGGTCAGCCGCGCCTCGTTCTGCCCTACGCATTCGATACCAACGACATGAACTTCTTCCGCGCCCACCGGTTCGTGACCGGGGACGATTTCGCGTCTTACGTCATCGCCGCTTTCGATCGGCTGTGGCTGGAAGGAGCGAGCGAGCC
This sequence comes from uncultured Alphaproteobacteria bacterium, assembly GCA_963820095.1. Classification (GTDB taxonomy): domain Bacteria; phylum Pseudomonadota; class Alphaproteobacteria; order Rhizobiales; family Beijerinckiaceae; genus Roseiarcus. The sequence continues at coordinate 47,508 of CAWFZA010000010.1, read as the reverse complement.
TCGCATGCTGTCGATCGGACTGCATTTGCGCATCATCGGGCGCCCGGCGCGAATTGGCGGGCTCGAGAAAATCTTGAAGCATCTCATTGAGCGTGGCGGAGTCTGGATCGCGCGAAGGGACGCGATCGCCCGCCATTGGCTCGCCAACGCCGAAACTCGAGCTCCGGCATGCGAACCATCCTACTCATAAACCCCAACACGACCCTCGCCATGACCGAGCAAATGGCGGCCGTCGCGGCGCGCTGTCTCCCCGAGGGCGTGACGATCGCGACCATGACGGCGACCGTCGGCATGCCCGTCATCGCCTCCCGCGAGGCCTACGCGAGCGCCGCGTCCGAAACGGCCAGGATGTACGAACGCTACGACGGCGAGGCACGAGGCCGTCATCGTCGGTTGCTTTGGCGACCCCGGGCTCGAAGCGTTGCGCGACGCCGGCCGAGCGCCCGTGCTTGGGCTTGCCGAATCCTCCATTCGCGAAGCGGACGCTTTGGCGGAGCCCTTCGCGATTCTGACGATGGGCAAAGCGTGGGTGGACATCCTGAACGAGCGGGTGGGTCTGGCCAGACCCAGAGCGCGTTTCGTCGGCGTGTTCGCGGGCGAGGGCACGGGTCTCGACGTCGCTCGCCGGGAAGCGTCGGCCGTGGAAGAGCTGGATCGGCTCGGACGGGCAAGCCGTCGCCGCCGGCGCCCGCACCCTCATCCTCGGCGGCGCCGCTTTCGCGGGTTTGTCCAGCCGCTTTGGAAGGAACGCTCATGCCATCGATTGTGTCGAGGCGACGATCCGGGCCGCGCTGACCCTGATGCGAGACCCGACGCCTTCGTCAGCGCGCCTCGCCTAGGGCCGAATGCGGCCTGGGCGATTGGCGCGCCAGCCTTAACCGGGTATCCTCACCGGCAATTCGCTGATCCCGTGGATGAAGGACGAGAACACCCGCTTCGGCTCGCCGACCACCTCGATTGCCGGCAGGCGATCAAGAATCTCCTCCCAAAGAATCTTCAATTGCATCTCCGCCAGGTTCTTGCCGACGCAGCGGTGAATGCCGAAGCCGAACGACAGATGCTGGCGCGGGCGGGCGCGATCGATGATGAAACGGTCGGGCTCTTCGATCGCCTCCTCGTCGCGGTTGCCCGAGATGTACCACATCGCGACCTTGTCGCCCTTGCGGATGAGCTTGTCGCCGAACTCGACGTCCTCGAGAGCGGTGCGGCGCATGTATGAGAGAGGCGTCTGGTAGCGGATGATCTCCGGCGCCATCGACTCGACGAGCTCGGGCTTGGCGCGCAGCTTAGCGAATTCATCCGGATTCTGACTCAAGAACAAGAGCCCGCCGCTCATCGAGTTGCGCGTCGTGTCGTTGCCGCCGACGATGAGCAGGACGACGTTGCCGAGATATTCGCGCGCGCTCATGTTGCGGGTCGCTCCGCCATGCGCCAGCATCGAAATAAGGTCGCGGCGCGGCTCGGAATTGACGCGCTCGTTCCACAAATTCATGAAATAGCCGAGGCACTCGCGGAATACGGCTTCGCGCTGCTCCTCGCTTTCGACTAGGCCGCCCGGATAAGGGATGGCGGTCGAAATATCGGACCAGTAGGTGAGCTTGCGCCGGTCCTCGAAGGGAAAGTCAAACAGGCTCGCCAGCATCTGGCAGCTGAGCTCGACCGACACCTTGTCGACCCAGTCGAAAGGTTCCCCGCGCGGCAGGCCGTCGAGCACGGCGCGGACCCGACCGCGGATCAGACCTTCGAAATTGGCGAGATTCTCCGGCGAGACGATCGGCTGCACCACTTTGCGCTGCACGTCATGCTTGGGCGGGTCCATGGCGATGAACATGGGCAGTTCGAGTTCGGCCGGCCGGTCGCGCAACGTAATGCCCCCGAACGCGGAACTGGACGAGAACCTTCTATGGTCCACTTCGAGAGCGATGATGTCCTTGTGCTTGGTCACCGACCAGAACGACCCGACCGCGCCTTCCTTGCAATAGTGGACGGGCGCCTCGCGCCGCAGCCGGCGGAAATAGGGCTGCCAGACGTCCTGCTGATACAAAGCTGGATTGCTGACGTCGATCTCATCGAGGGAGATGGTCTCGGCAAGCGCCGCGTAGTCGACGGATACGGGCGCATTCATAACCGACGCGATCGTCATCGCCGACCTGCCCTTGCTCTGGTCGCGCGCCCCTCGCCGGACGCATTGCACACATGGCTTACGGCTAACGCGAAGAAAAGGGAAGCGTCCAACAAAAGGCTGGCCGGATGAGGGCCGGATAAGGGCATGCTGTAGAGTGCCGGCGACGACGATGGCGCAATACTGAGGAATGAGCGATGGCGGAGCTCGAAAGCTTCTCGTTCGGCGACAGTCCAGAACTCGCCAACGAATTGCTGGAACTCGTGCTTGCAGGCAAGAAGACTGCTACGTGCTGGGCGGCAAGCGAGGGCGACAAAGGCGTCGCGATCGGCAAGCGCTGGATCGTCAAGGACGGGCAAGGGCGGCCAAGCGCAATCCTGGAAACGTTGGAACTCGTGCGGCGGCGCTTCCCCGAGGTCGAAGCGACCTTCGCCCGCGACGAGGGAGAAGGCGATCGCTCACTCGAATATTGGCGGCGAGCTCACACAGGTTACTTCACGCGGCGAGGCGAGTTTTCGGCGGATATGGAGCTTTATTGCGAGCGGTTCAGGCTGGTCGAGGTCCTGAAGCCGCAGTGAGCAGGAATCCAAGGGCGTCGCCGCCGGCCTCTGGGTCGGCTCAGCCCTCGACGAAATCCTTGCGTGCGAAGCCCTGCGCATAGAGCAGCGCGGAGAGATCGGTGTGCTCGATGCGCGCGTGCGCACCCGCGACGACCTTGGGCTTGGCGCGATAGGCGACGCCGAGGCCGGCGGCCTGCAGCATCGGAAGGTCATTGGCGCCGTCGCCGACCGCCAGCGTGTCGTCAAGCGCAAGCCCCATCGCCGCGGCGATCTCCTTAAGCGCGCCGAGCTTGGCGCCCTCGCCGAGAATCGGCTCGATGACCTTGCCGGTGAGTTGGCCGTTCTCGATTGCGAGCGTATTGGCGCGGTCCTCGTCGGCGCCGAGGCGCTCTCGAACCGCGCCGGTGAACTGGCGAAAGCCGCCCGAGACGACGGCGACATAGCCGCCGTTCGCCCGCATCGTCTGAACGAGCGTCCGGGCGCCCCGGTTGAGCGTGATCCGGTCCGTGAGCACATCGTCGATCACCGTCTCGGGCAGGCCTTGAAGCAGGGCCACGCGCTCGCGCAACGCCGGCGCGAAGGCGACCTCGCCGCGCATCGCCCGCTCGGTGATGGCGGCGACCTGGGCGCCGACCCCTGCGAAATCCGCAAGCTCGTCGACGCATTCCTGACCGATCAGCGTCGAATCCATGTCCGCCACCAGCAGGCGCTTCCGGCGATGGGCAAGCGGCTGGACGATGACGTCGACCCGTTCGTCCGCGAGCGCGCTCTCGAGCGCGACGCGCTTGGCCTCGAGATCCCCGGTGAAGACAAGATCGGCCGCTATGCCCTCGTCGAGCCAGCGCCGGCGCTCGATTCCCTTGAGGGCTTGCGCCGCGCGGTCGACTGTTGCTTCGCTGAGCGGCGCCTTCGAGGGATCGGCGATGAGCGTGGCGAGAAGGACGGACGACATGACGCTTCCAGACGGGCAATCCAACACTTGACGCGGGCGCTCCTCATCGCAGGCCCGACGGCGAGCGGCAAGTCGGCGGCGGCGCTCGAGCTCGCGACGCGGTTCGACGCGACGATCGTCAACGCCGATTCGATGCAAGTCTACCGGGACTTGAGACTGCTGACCGCCCGGCCGACGCCGGACGAGGAGCGGCTCGCGCCGCATCGCCTGTTCGGCTCAATCGACGGCGCGGTCAATTTTTCCGCCGGCCGGTGGGCGCAGGCGGCGCGCGAGATTCTGGCCGAGATCGGCGCAGGGCGGGTCGTTTTCGTCGGCGGCACGGGGCTTTATTTCCGCGCGCTGACGGAAGGGTTGTCGGACATCCCGCCCGTGCCGGAAGCCGTGCGGGCCGAGGTCCGCGCAAGAGCGGAAGGCCGCGCGACGCCGGAGCTTCACGACGATCTCGCAGCGCGCGATCCCGAGACCGCTAAGCGCCTCAATGCGAGCGACCGGCAGCGCATCCTGCGCGCGCTCGAGGTCATGGGCGCGACCGGTCGTCCGCTCGTCTCGTTCCTCGGCGCGCGCGCCGCGCCGGCGCTTGGACGCGGCGAATGGGCGGGGCTCTATCTCGCGCCCGATCGAGCGGAGCTCAGCCGGCGCATCGACGCGCGGTTCGACGCGATGCTCGCGAAGGGAGCGCTCGACGAAGTCGCGGCGCTCGCCGAGCGGCGGCTTGATCCGGCGCTGCCGGTCATGCGCGCCCACGGCGTTCCGCATCTCATTCGCCATCTCGCGGGCCGCCTCACGCTCGAAGAGGCCGCCGCACGCTCGAGGCTCGACACCCGCCATTACGCCAAGCGCCAGTTCACCTGGGCGCGCCACCAGCTCTCGGGCTTCCGATGGGTCGCGCCCGAGGGGGCGGTGGACGAGGGCGCGAAAGCGTTCGAGTGACGGGTGCGCTACCGCCTGGCGAAGCCGCATTCCTTGGACACGTATTTGCTCTCCCAGCAGCCGCTCGCGAGGCAGGCTTGCCGGTACTCGCCGCATTTGGCCATGCAACCGGGCGAGCCGCCCTCCGTCTTGGCGCAAAAGCCCTGGCAAGTCCTGAGCCGCTCGGAGCAGCTTCTTGCCTCCGCCGGCGCCGCCAAGGTCAAAATCAGCGCGGCGGTGAGCCCGGCGCCCCAAAGTCTTCGCAAATCTCTCCTCCCCGGTCCGTGACCACGGGCGCAAAGGCTAGGGGCATCCGCTTCTATTTGCAATTCCAGGCCGGAAGTTGGCGGGAGAGCCGCCGAAACGGGTCGAACCGGGCAGGCGCTGGCGAGGGTTCAAAGGGCCGCGGCGCACCGGGCGAGGATTTCGAGATAGCCTTCCACCGTCCACGCGGAGCGTCCGATAAACAGCCCATCGACATGCGGGCGGACGATGAGCGCCTGGCAATTGTCCAGATTGACCGAGCCGCCGTAGAGACAGGGAACGCGACGGCCGAGCACATCTTCGGCGACAGCGATAATCTCGGCCTGGCGGGCGTCCGCATACTCGGAGGAAGCGGGAACGCCGTGGACGCCGATCGCCCATACCGGCTCGTAGGCGAAGAGGATCGGCGCGTGTTTTTGCCGGCCTTCGAGCCGGAAGGCGCGGCGCGCACCTGCCTCTCCAGGACCGCGGCGGCGCCTCCGCTTCGCGCTCGGCAAGCGTTTCGCCAACGCATATCAGCGGCGCGAGGCCATGCCGGATGGCCGCTTCGGTCTTCAGCCCCACTGTCTCGTCCGTCTCGCCAAAATGTTCACGGCGCTCGGAATGGCCGAGCTCGACGAGGTCGAGGCCGCAGTCTTTCAGCATCGCCGGCGAGATTTCTCCGGTCCATGCGCCTTCGTCAGCCCAGTGCATGGTCTGCGCGCCAACCTTGACGGACGTGTCCTTCAGCATCGCCTTCACCTCGCGCACGGCTGTGAAAGGCGGAATGACGAAGCGCTGAATGCGTAAATCGTGGCGGGGTTCGCTCGCGAGAAGGCCATCGACGAAGACGCGCGCCTCGGCCAGCGTCTTGTTCATCTTCCAGCTTGTTCCGATCCAGACGCTTGGCGGTTGCGTCCGACGACTCCTCAATTGCTTCGTCGCTATGCTCCTCGCAATGACGGCTTCGCCCCGCTGACCTGGACGAGATCGAGCGCGTCGATCGCCGCCGTCCGCTCGGCCTCGGCCTGCCTCAGGGCGCGCTCCAGTTCCTCGGTGCTGGATCGGCTCGACCCCATCAGCACCATCCCGCCGATCGCGAGCGCGAAGGCGACAATCACGCGGGTCGGCGAATAGGCGACGAGGCCAACAACAAATCCGACGATCAACGCCGGCCCGATCACGGCCGAGGCGAGGCCCACGAGCCTCAGCCTGCGGCTGCGCGCGATCGCCTCGCTCAGTTCCTCGATCCGAATCTCGAGCCGCTCGATCTCGTCCATGCTGGTCCGGGTTAACGCCGGCTCTCGGAGCGTCGATCAACCGAGAACTCAAATGACACGTCGCTCGTCCCGTCCTAGTTCGCGGTCTCTTGTCTCTCGACCGTTCCAAGAACCTCGAGCATCCGGTCGAGGCCGGCGGACGATATCCGGATGAGGCCGGTGTATGGCGTGCTCAGTTCGAGGATGAGAAAAATTGCGCTCCCAATGCCGATCGCGCCCGCGAGATGGGCGACGACCGTAATCGCATTCGGCGGCGCTACGAGGCCGTTGCCGAGAAACAGCGCCGCAGCCCAGCACACGACGACCGCCAGCACATAAGGCGGAAACGGATTCGTGAGCTGGCGCGCCATCAGCATGTTCGTCTCGGCGAACTTCTTGGTGAGGTCTCGCGCCGAGTTGAGCAATTGCCGGTGTCGTTCGGTCGGAGGCTGAAGGGTGTCGAAATAGGTGTTCATCCAGTGCATGGTCGCTCGCGTCTCCTCGAACGTATGCGCCTGGGGCCCGTTTTTCACATCGCCGAAGAAGCGCCTGCGTGCGCGTCCCAGGGCGTCTCTCAGGCCGGTGCGGGTGCGCGCGACCTCGGCGCCATATTCTTCGAGGAGGACGTCGAGCTCGATCACCACCGGGGCTAGCGACTGCGCTTCGGTCTGCTGCGTGGTGTAGACCGAGAACGCGGTGAAGACGAGGAGGCCGAGAACAAGCGCGAGCAAGAGGGTGATGAGCCCGACCATCGCGCCGACAGATCCCTTGGACGCGGTCAAGACATCGGCCGGCACTTCCCATTGCAGCGCCATGCCGACGAGGCTCGCGCCAAAGGTGAGAATGGCGACGATGATCGCCCGATGGAGAGGAGTCATGTGTCGTCGTCTTGCTCGTAGGCGCCTTCGCCCCACCGCAGCCGCGCCGCCTTCCGAGCGACGCGAATCGGGCGATCAGAATGGCCTGTGAGCTTTCCTAATTAGGCCATCAGCGCAATCGCGCAAGTCTGGCTGCGTCAGGGTTTCCTTCTCACGCTGGGTCTTCCGCGGTTCAACAATTCGGCGACGCGAGCGCCGGTCGGGGGCGAACAGGCTCAGGCCCACCACGCTGTTAGGCGCAACGTTGCTCCGAAGGGGGCGCGTCTCGGTCGGCGCGCGCCACGCCGCGCGAGCGACCGTTGCTTTCCTATTCGCTCGTAGGCGCCGCCCTCGCCTTGCCTCTCTCCAGGAGATGACGCTTGAAGTCGTCCATGGAGGCGAATTTGAAGGTTCCTTCACTCGTTTCGGCCTCGATCGAGCCGTCGGCAAAGATCCTGTAGTTGGCTCCGGCTGAGGAGTAGCTGCCGATCAGGCTTGGTGGACCCTGCGGCTCTTCCGGAGTTTCGAGGACGGTTTCGATCGTCTCAAGCGAAGGCAGGCGCCCGGCGCGGTTGAGATTGATCGGGCTCTGATCCTCGCCCGCAACCGCTTCGTCGAACGTTTCGGGAGATCCGGGCGCCCTCTCGGACGCGCCTGTTTCAATCGCGAATGGCGCAGCGGAGACATCGCCGGCCAGCGCCGTTTCGGTCGAGGGCGGGACCTCAGGGGGCGCCGGAAGGGCTGAAGGCGAAGCGGATTGAGCCACGAGCTTGGCCAGCCTGTCGATCCGCCGGACCAGAACCGCGATGGCGAACGTCAGCACCGCGGCGCAGGCGGCGACCGCGGCTGCAAGCGCATACAGAACGCCGATGCCCGTGGGCAAGAGATCGAGGCTCTGATATCCGCTCGCCGCCGCGGCGATCAGCAGGATGAGGCTCAGGAGGAAGATCAGTATCGCCACTCGGCCGTCAAAGCCCACATTTTATCGAGCCGCACTGGCCCCGAAACACGTGCTCGAATAAGCCCATAGCCGATTCGCGTTTCATGGACGTAAATCCCGCGTCCCGAAAATCGCCGAACCGACGCGGACATACGTCGCCCCGAGTTGCACCGCAAGCGGCCAGTCGGCGCTCATGCCCATGGAACGCTCCGCCAGTCCATTGCGTTCCGCGATGACGCCAAGCAGGGCGAAATGGGGCGAGACCGGCTCGTTCGCCGGGGGAATGGCCATGAGGCCCTCGATTGTCAATCCGTAAGTCCGGCGGCAAAGGGCGATAAAGGCGTCGGCGTCCTCGGGAAGGACGCCCGCCTTCTGCGCTTCCCCTCCGGTGTTGATCTCGACAAACAGGCGCGGGCGCTTACCGGCCCGGTCCATCTCCCGCGCGAGCGCCGCGGCGATTTTCTCCCGGTCGACCGTCTCGATCACGTCAAAAGTCTCCACCGCCTCCCGCGCCTTGTTGCTTTGCAGGGGCCCGATCAGGTGAAGCTCGATCGCCTTGCCGAGCCCTCCCGCGCGCGCCCGCAAGTCGCGCCATTTGGGAATGGCCTCCTGCACCCGGTTCTCGCCGAAGCGCGTCTGGCCGGCGCTCTCGATCGTGGGCCAGACCTCCTCGGCCGAAAAGGTCTTCGAGACCGCCACGAGCTTGACCGATTCCGGCGCTCTCCCACAGTCGCGCGCCCGTCGCGCAATCTGTTCGCGCAGCGCAAGCAGCCGAGCCACCGCGTCTTGCGCGTCCGGCAGTTTGGGCGCGTCGGCCGAGGTTGCCTCTATCATCGTCCTGAAACACCCCGCAACGGTGACTGGCGTCGACCATTGTGCGCCGAACAGAAATGAGAATTCAATTGCCCTTCGCGCAATGTCACCGCCGCCTGGGTGGGTCGCCCGGAGCCCGCGGGAAGCCTCTTGCCTTTTGCTTGCAGCCCGCGCATGAGGGCCAAACCTTCCCTCCTCCATGACGGCTTCCATGGGCTTCAAATGCGGCATCGTTGGCCTGCCGAATGTCGGCAAGTCGACGCTCTTCAACGCGCTGACGCAGACAGCGGCCGCGCAGGCCGCCAATTATCCCTTCTGCACCATTGAACCCAACGTCGGCGATGTCGCGGTGCCAGACCCTCGTCTGCCGAGGCTGGCGAAAATCGCCGCGTCCAAGGAGATCATCCCGACCCGGCTGTCCTTCGTCGATATCGCGGGGCTCGTCCGCGGCGCCTCGAAGGGCGAAGGGCTCGGCAACCAGTTTCTCGCCAATATCCGCGAATGCGATGCGATCGCCCACGTCGTGCGTTGTTTCGATGACGGCGACGTCACCCATGTCGAAGGTCGCGTCGACCCCCTGTCCGACATCGCCACGATCGAGACCGAGCTGATGCTGGCCGATCTCGAAAGCCTCGAGCGGCGCATCGCGCAAATGGAGAAAAAGGCCAAGGGCGGCGACAAGGAAGCCAAGCAACTGTTGGCGCTCGCCGAGCGGAGCTTGGGCGAGCTCAAAGAAGGACGGCCGGCGCGCTCGGCCCAAGTCAGCCGCGACGAACGGCGGTCCTTCGAGTCGCTTGGCCTCCTGTCGTCGAAGCCGGTTCTCTATGTCTGCAACGTCGATGAAGCGTCAGCGGACCGAGGCAACGCCTATTCTGACAAGGTCAAGCAACATGCCGCCACGGAAGGCGCGGCCGCGGTGGTCGTGTCGGCCAAGATCGAGAGCGAGATCGCTCTGCTGCCTCAAGCCGAGCAGGAGGCCTACCTCGAGGCGATTGGTTTGACGGAGCCGGGACTGAGCCGCGTCATTCGCGCCGGCTACGAGCTTTTGCACCTTGTCACCTTCTTCACCGTGGGCCCAAAGGAAGCGCGCGCGTGGACGATCGAGCAAGGGACCAGGGCGCCACAGGCGGCGGGCGTCATCCACACCGATTTCGAAAAGGGCTTCATCCGCGCCGAAACCTTTGCCTATGACGACTATGTCGCCAACGGGGGAGAGGCCGGCGCGCGTGAAGCGGGGAGGTTCCGGCTCGAAGGCAAGGACTATGTGGTCGCCGACGGCGACGTCATGCATTTCCGCTTCGCGAACTGAGAGCCATGCCAGACGCGCTCTATTTCGAGGACTTTCCGCTCGGTGACCTAGTCGAATACGGCGGGGTCGAAGTCTCGGCCGCCGATATCATCGGGTTCGCGCGCGAGTTCGATCCGCAGCCTTACCACACCGATGAGGAGGCCGGGCGCGCCGCGACCGGTGGCCTCATCGCTTCGGGGTGGCATACGTCCGCGCTGCTGTTGCGCATGAATTGCGACGCGTTCCTGATGCGCGCGGCGATCCTCGAAGAAGCCGGCGTCAAAGAGGTCCGATGGCAGCGGCCGGTCAGACCGGGCGATCGGCTGCATGTGCGCCGCCAGACCCTGGCGAACCGCCCGCGCGACGACGGGACACGCGCCGGCGAGGTCGAATTTCTCTACGAAGTCGTCACTCAGGACGGCGTAGCCGCCATGACGCAGCGCAGCGTGCTTGTGCTCAGGCAGCGCCCACAATCGCTCGGGACTTAGCCTGTTCTCATGTTCTACGAGGACATTCGCATTGGTCAGTCAGCTGACCTGGGCCAGACGGAGTTCTCGAGGGAAGCGATTCTCGCTTTTGGCAAGCGGTTCGATCCGCGCATCGTCGCTCGAGCCGGCGAGGGTCGGCTGCGGCTCGTCGCATCGGGGCTGCACGTGGCGGCAGCCGGGATGCGCCGGCTGGTGGAAACCCGCAGCGCCCTGCGCGCCGCTATGGCCGAGCGAGGCGAGACCCTTCCGCAGCTGGGCGTCTCGCCGGGCTTCAAAGACATGTGCTGGCCATGTCCGGTCCATGAAGGCGATATCGTGTCCTATTCGATCGAGACGGCGTCGAAACGCGAGACCTCCAAGGCCAAATGGGGGCTCGTCGGCAATAGGTTTCGCGGCGTCAACCAGCGCGGACAGGAGGTTCTGATGTTTTCGAGCGCCGTTCTTATCGCCCGGCGCTCAGAAGATTTGTAGTGTCCTGCCCTGCCACGCGAGCATCATCATAGCTGACGGCCTGGTCGACCCCGCCTGCAACTCATTTTTCGATGGCCCAGGGCGCGCCAAGCGCGCGAAAGTCTGTTAAAAGGCAGCGGGTCGTTTACCTTGTCGGTTTTCGGGGAAGCTGCAATGGCAATCAATCTTGTTAGTCTCGTATCCCAGTCCCTCACGCCGCAATTGGTCAGCGGCATGGCGCGCGCGCTCGGCATCGATGAAGCGGTGGCGCAGAAGCTTGTCGCCGCAGCGGTTCCCACGATCCTCGCCGCGCTGGCCACAGCGGCGGCTGCGCCTGGAGGCGCTCAGAAGGTGTCCGACGCCGTCTCGTCGTCGGATCCGGACGTTTTGACCAAGCTTGCCGCCGCGACCACCAGCGGCAACACTCGGTTCCTGAACGAAGGCGGCAGTCTCCTGGGCGGCCTCCTCGGCGGCGGCGGCCTATCCAGCCTCACCGGGGCCCTCAGCCAATATTCCGGCGCTCCCCAGCCCGCGACTCAGTCGTTGCTCGGCGCGGTGACGCATGCCGTGGTCGGCACAATCGGTCAGCAGGATCCGTCCAACTGGTCGGATCCGTCGGCGATTCTTTCGATGCTGAACAGTCAGAAGAGCGCGATCTCGGCCGCGCTTCCCCCAGACGTCTCCAAACTCCTGGGCGCTTCCGGACTGCTCGCCGGCCTTGGCGGCATGGCTGCTGCTGCGACTCAAACCGCTTCTTCCACGGTCTCGAGCGCTGCGACTGCAGCGAGTTCGACTGCCAGCTCAGCCGCCAGTTCCGCGGCGAGAAGCGCCCAAACCGCTGCATCGAGGATCCCCACGCCGCCTGCGCCGAGCTCGAGCGGCTTCCCGATGTGGGCGATCATTCTGATCGTCATTGTCGTGTTGCTGGCGATCTGGTGGTACATGAGCCAGGAGCACAAGGCGGCAGAACCGGCAAAGACCGGCCTTTTGTCGGCCCCGGTCGAGTATGCCTTGCGCGCCATGCCCGCTGAGCGCGTCCCGCAACTCGACTAAGCCTAAGCGCGCGTCATGGGACTGGGGGCGCGCTTGCGGCGTTGGCGGCGCGCGCCGCTGAGGGAAGCAGCGGCGAGATCTCAAGTCAGAGTCGTCTGTTTCGTCGCGCTGTCGGCGATCCTTTTCGGCTGTTCGAGCCGGCCTTACGGGACGCTTGTCGTCGGGCCGGGCGCCCCGGACGCGAGTCAGGTCGATCTCCTAGTGGCGACGACGCGGGCGCCTGTCCTTCAGCCACCCGGCGTCATGTTCGGGGGGTCCAGGGGACGAGGACTGGATTTCGCCGACATCGTCGTGTCGATTCCGCCGGCCGGCGCGCGCCAGCCGGGAGACGTCACCCTTCCCTCCTCGCTGCCGGGCAACCCGGAGCGCGATTTCGTCATCCTGCGCGCCGACCGCCTGGACCTCGCCCAGGCGAAAGCAAACTTCGATGCGCGGATCAAGCGGACGCCCGGGCGCAGGGTGCTTATCTTCGTCCACGGCTTCAACACGCGTTTCGAAGAGGCCGTCTATCGCTTCGCCCAAATCGTTCATGACACCCGCGTCGATGTCGCGCCGGTCCTGTTCACTTGGCCGTCCGGCGGCAGAGTGACCGACTATGTCTACGATCGCGACAGCGCCGTGTACTCGCGCGACGCGCTCGAGGCGGTGCTGCAGGCGCTTGTCAAAGACCCGAACGTCGACTCCATATCAATCCTCGCCCATTCCATGGGCAATTACCTGGCTATCGAATTGCTGCGGCAGATGGCGATCCGTGACCGCGGATTGTCGCCCAAGATCCGCGACGTGATGCTGGCTTCCCCCGACATCGACGTCGACGTTTTCCGCCGCCAGATCGCCGAAATCGATGCCGGGCCGCGGCCGGCGCAGTTCACTCTGTTCATTTCGCGGGACGATCGCGCGCTTGGCCTCTCAAGCTTTCTAGCCAGGGATTCGACCAGGCTCGGCGCGCTCGATCCCAACAAGGAGCCTTACCGTTCGATCCTGGAGCAAGGCCGGGTGCAGGTCATCGACCTCACCAGCCTCGCGTCCAGCGACATCACCAATCATGGCAAGTTCGCCAGCGGCGAAGTCGTCGGCGCGATTGGCGAGCGGCTGGCGGAGGGCCAGTCGCTGACCGACTCCAAGGCGGGCCTGGTCGAGTCGCTTGGCGCGTTTACCGGCGGCGCGATCAATGTCGCCGCCGGAGTCGCCACCGGCGCGGTCGCCGCGCCGGCCGAGATCCTCGACCCGACCCGGAGCGAGAAGTCGATCGACACCGCGGCGCAAGCGACTTCGCTGAGCCAGTGACGGCGCCCGAGCGCCGGCAAATGGCCGCCAGCGCGATCAATGCAACCGGCGCGCGAATATCCATGCAAGCAGATCGAAATGAGATTGGCCTAGCGCCTCTGCACAGAGGGTTTGACCGGTTGAGCGAGCAGGGCGGGCAAGGTCGCCGGGCGCGCCATTTTTCTCAAGCATTTAGCGGAAGACGAGCTTCCGGGACATGTGCGCTAGTTGCCGCCCATCGAGCAAACGACTTTGCCCCCTGTCACGACGACGCTGTTAAAGTAGGCATGGTGGATTAAGCCCTTCCACCCATCGTTCGGCCGGCTTATCCCTGCCGGCGCGCATGGCGTTTGCGGAATGTCCCTGCCCGAGACCCAGCCAGCGACGACAATATCGCTATTGCACGGGCCGCCGCCCGGCGTGCCCTTGGTTGTGCTCTCGGTGATTGTGCCCTGAGCGCCACCCAATCCCTGGCCGCCCTTGCACGCCGCGCTCACAGCGCCCGTAAGTCGATTCCCGCCATCCTCCAGAGTTTCAGCCGTGGTCATGAAACCGAGCGTGACCGACTCGTTGCTTTGCGCGTAACCGTGGGACGCGGCCATGAGCATGGAAGCGACAGTCGCATAGAACGCCGTTTTCTTTGGCATGGAATCCCCCCTTGAGCCGAATGGATGAGTAGACCGCCAATCGCCCGAGCACAAACCAACAAATATGTTGACAGCCGACCTCGATCTCTCCGACCGTCGGGCTTACTGAACTCGGCAGGAAGGCGTGGGACGGTCCAAGAGGCGAGGCGCTTGAAACGCGCATCCCTTCAGGCCGCTTCGCCTGTCCAAATGAGATCGCCGCCGCGGCGGTGTTCCTGGCGTCGAGCGGCGCGGACATGATCGACGGGGCAGACCTGCTTGTCGACGGCGGCTATACGATCGTGTGAGTTCGCGTCGGCTTGGCGAAGATCCAGGAACTCGCTTAAATGCAGCGTTTCATTACGCCCCTAAGGCCGGTCGGCGAAAACTGCGTGAGGTTGAAACCATGAAGATTGCGCTCGGGTCCGACAGCGCGGGAAAACCCCTGCTTGACGTGATCGCCGCGCATCTTTCGGGCCGGTCCGGCCTGACGGTCATGGATTTGAGCGAGCCCGGCCTTTACGCCGAAGTCGCCGAGAAGGTCGGGAAAGCGATCATCGCGGGCGAGTTCGAGCGTGGCATCCTCTTCTGCGGGACTGGCATTGGCGTCGCCATATCGGCGAACAAGGTGCCGGGAATCCGCGCCGCGCAAACGCACGACGCTTATTCCGCCGAGCGCGCGGCGAAATCCAATAACGCGCAGATCATCACGATGGGCGCGCGCGTCGTCGGCCCGGAACTCGCCAAGGTCATCGCCGACGCATGGCTGCGCTCCTCCTTCGATCCGGCGGGCCCGTCGGCGGCGAATGTCGCCGCGGTCGACCGGCTCGACGCCGCGAAACCCGCTCGCTGAGACTCGACGAAGGGCGGAGGCTGGGGACTGTCGTCGCCTGCGCCAAGCCGGACCGCCGCGAACGGTGGTTTCGGGAATTGGGTCCCCCGATCGGCAGCTGCCGCTTATTTGCATTTGCTTACCGCCGAACTCGCGCGCTGGTTGAATCCAGCCGCTTCCGCCGCTCCCTTCGTCAGTCACAGCTGTCCCTTCGTCAGTCACACCTTAGAGCATGCTCGGCAGCACCCGGTCGGGCGGCCGGTGACCGTCGGCGAAGGTCCGGATGTTGATGATCACTTTCTCGCCCATGTCGGCGCGGCCCTCGTGCGTTGCGGACCCCATGTGGGGGAGCAGCGTCACCTTGCCCATTTTGGCGAGAGCGATCAGCTTCTCGTTGACGGCCGGCGCGTGCTCGAACACGTCGAGACCCGCGTTGGCGAGCTCGCCCGCTTCGAGCATCCGGATGAGAGCATTCTCATCGACGACCTCGCCGCGCGCGGTATTGATGAGAATGGCGTCGGCGCGCAGATACTTCAGCCGGCGGGCCGATAGAAGGTGGAAAGTGCCAGGCGTATGCGGGCAGTTGATCGAGACGAAATCCATGCGCGCCAGCATCTGGTCGAGCGAGTCCCAGTAGGTCGCCTCGAGCGCCTCCTCGATTTGCGCCGCGACCCGACGGCGATTGTGGTAGTGGATCGACATGCCGAAGGCGCGCGCCCGGCGCGCCAGCGCCTGGCCGATGCGGCCCATGCCGACGATGCCGAGGCGTTTTCCCGTGATGCGCCGCCCCAGCATCCAGGTTGGCGACCAGCCGGTCCATCGCCCTTCCGGAATGACCCGAGACCCCTCGACCAGCCGCCGCGCCGTCGAGAGGATCAGCGCCATCGTCATGTCCGCCGTGTCCTCGGTCAGGACGCCAGGGGTGTTGGTGACCGTGATGCCGCGGCGGAGCGCGCTGGTCACGTCAATATGATCGACGCCGTTGCCGAAATTGGCGATCAGCCTCATCTGTTCGCCCGCCTGAGCGATCATGGCGGCGTTGATCTGGTCGGTGATGGTTGGCACCAGAACGTCGACCTCGCGCATCGCCTCGACGATCTCGGCCTGCGACATCGGCTTATCTTCGAGGTTGAGCCGGGCGTCGAACAATTCCCGCATGCGCGTCTCGACGAGTTCAGGCAGCCGCCGCGTGACCATCACAAGGGGTTTTTTCTTGGTCATGAGCGCCGCTCTGATCGCTCGCGCGGCGCTGCCGCCGCCCCTGCCGCCATCATCGGTTCCGCGCCTTCGTTGAGTTCACGCCGCGTTAACGACAGACGACGCAAATGGATGGGCCGGCGCGCTCACGAATTGCGATCCGCCGGATTGGCCTCCTTAGCAGAAGAACGGGCAAAGACAAGGATGGCCGGGCAGCGATCGAGGACCGCGGCATGAAACGATCGAGGCGGCCAATCGACGCGTTCGCAGCCGGCCGCCGGGCCGTGCTCGCCCTCATCTGCGCCTTGCTCCTTGCTCCCTGCGTGGCGGTCGCCGATCCCGTCGGGCCGGTCACCAAACTGCCGCTGCCGCGCTTTGCGAGCTTGAAAACCGACCGGGTCAACTTGCGAGAGGGGCCCTCGAAAGACCACGCGACCAAATGGGTCTACGAGCGCGCCGGGCTTCCGGTGGAAATCACCGCCGAGTTCGAGATCTGGCGCAAGGTGCGCGATTCCGAGGGCGTCGAGGGCTGGGTGCTGCATTCGCTGCTTTCCGGCCGGCGGACGGCGTTGGTCACGCCGAACAAAAAGGGCGAGAATTCGAAGCTCTACGCCCGCGCGTCCGCATCCGCCGACTTGGCCGCAACCCTGCAGTCGGGAGTGATCGTCAATATCCGCCGTTGCGACCGCGCCTGGTGCCTTGTCGACGGAGATGGGTTCAAGGGCTATATTGAGCAGGAGAAATTGTGGGGCGTGTACCCCAACGAAAAAATCGAGTGAGCGAAGCGGCCATGGAGCCTCCGCAGGCGGCGCCTGACGCGATAATATAGCGGCCGCGCGGCGTTACGATCGATTGCCTTTCGCCATGGGAGGAAAACAATGCAGGCGGCCGAAATTCAGAACCTCGAGGTTCAATTCTCCCACGACCTGATCCAATACTGGGGATGGTTCCTCGCCCTCGGAGTGGGTCTGTTGGCGCTCGGCGTCGCCGCCATCGCGCGCGCGGTCACCGCGACCGTCGTGTCGATGGTGTTCTTCGGCTGGCTTCTGGTGCTGGCGGGGGCGATCGAAGTCGTCCAGGCCGTTGCGGTCGGGCACTGGGCGGGCTTCTTTCAGCATCTGTTCGGCGCGGTCCTGTTCCTGGTGGCCGGGTTCATCATGGTGTTCCGGCCATTGATCACGGCCGAGGTCCTCACTCTGTTCATGGCCTTGTTCTTCCTGATCGGCGGGCTGTTTCAGCTGATTGGCGCAGTCTGGATCGGGTTGCCCGGTTGGGGATGGAGCGCTGTAGACGGCGTCATCACATTCATTCTGGGCTTGCTGGTCTTGGGGCAATGGCCGGCGTCGGGTTTATGGGTGATCGGCCTCTTTCTCGGCATCGATCTCATTCTCTACGGCCTCGCCTGGATCGCGATCGCGCTCGGCTTGCGCGGCGCGTAGGCTCCTGCGCCGCCGCTCCCCGTCTTGCGGCGCGCCATCGAGAGGGCTAGGGACGCTGCGGCCCTTTCGAAAGGAACCTCAAGCGGATGAAAAAAGTCTACGCCAACGCTGACGAGGCGCTGGCCGGCCAGATCAGGGATGGCATGACCTTGATGGCGGGCGGATTCGGCCTCGCCGGCGTCCCCGAGACGTTGATCGACGCGGTGCGCAAGTCGGGCGCAAAGGATCTGACCTTCGTCTCCAACAATGCCGGCGTCGACGGAATCGGCCTGGGCGTCCTCTTGGAAACCGGCCAGATCAGGAAGATGATCTCGAGCTACGTCGGCGAGAACAAAATCTTCGCCAGCCTCTATCTCGCGGGCAAGCTCGAGCTCGAGTTCAATCCGCAGGGCACGCTGGCGGAGCGCATTCGCGCCGGCGGGGCGGGCGTTGCCGCCTTCTTCACCCGCACCGGCGTGGGCACCATCGTCGCGGAGGGCAAGGAAGTCCGCGAATTCAACAACGAGGCCTATGTGATGGAAACCGGCCTCGTCGCCGACATCGCCCTCGTTCATGCCTGGAAGGGCGACACTGAAGGCAACCTCGTCTATCGGATGACCGCGCGGAACTTCAATCCGGTGATGGCGACCGCGGGTCGGCTGACGATCGCCGAAGTCGAGCATCTGGTTGAACCGGGCGAGATCGACGGCGACCACATCGTCACCCCCGGCATCTACGTTCAGCGGATCGTTCATGTGCCGAACGCGCTTAAGCGCATCGAGCAGCGCACCACCCGCAAGCGCGCCGCGGCCTGAAGACTTCGGAGGCAGACTTAAAATGGCTTGGACCCGCGACCAAATGGCGGCGCGCGCCGCCAAGGAGCTCAAGGACGGCTTCTACGTCAATCTCGGCATCGGCATTCCGACGCTGGTGTCGAACTATATCCCTGAGGGAATGAGCGTGCAGTTGCAGAGCGAGAACGGCATGCTTGGGATGGGTCCGTTCCCGTATCGAGGGCGAGGAGGACCCGGACCTCATCAATGCGGGCAAGCAGACCGTCACGCGCTTGCCGACGACGAGCTTTTTCTCCAGCGCCGATTCCTTCGCCATGATCCGCGGAGGGCACATCGACCTCGCCATCCTGGGCGCGATGCAGGTCGCTGAGAACGGCGACCTCGCCAACTGGATGATCCCGGGCAAGATGGTGAAGGGCATGGGCGGAGCGATGGATCTCGTGGCCGGCGTCAAGCGCATCGTGGTCGTCATGGAGCACTCGGCCAAGGACGGGCCGAAGCTCCTGCATCATTGCACGCTCCCCCTGACCGGCGCGCGGGTCGTCGACCTTGTCATCACCGATCTCGGCGTGTTCACGATCGACAAGCACGGGGCAAGCGGCATGGCCCTCATCGAGCTCGCGCCCGGCGTCACCTTGGACGAAATCGCCGCCAAGACCGAGGCGACCTACCGGGTGGCGCTGAACCAGCCCCGCGAAGCGGCGGTCGTAGGTTAGGCGCCTGCCTTCGGCTAAGGACGGGGCCGGGCGCTGCCGAGTCCATTTCGGGCGATTCCCATGGGTTGCGGCGTCTTTTGCGAGTCTCTTTGTTTAACAGATAATGTCAGTAGAACAAGCCTTGGCCGGCTCGCCGCAAGGGCGGCATGACGGAAGCGGCTCCGTCGCGAGGATCGGCATGCGCTCGACCCTCGCGCGCCGGCGGCTTCGCAGCAAGCCTGCTATTTCTTGACCAGACGGGCAGGCCGAATCGGCGAGCTTGCCGAACGCCTCGTCGCCCTTCATCGTCTTGAGGATCTTGTAGAAGTCCCAGTCGCCCTTCGATTCGGCCGGCGTCTTGACCTGGACGATGTACATGTCGTGCTCGAGCAGGCCGTCGGGACGGATCACGCCATCCTTGACGAACATGTCGTTGATCTTCGTCTTGTGGAGTTGCTCCATGATCTTGTCGGAATCGGTCGACCCGACCGCCTTGACCGCGTTGAGATAGGCGAGCGTCGCCGAATAATAGGCGGCCTGGGAGAAGGTCGGCATCGTCTTGGTCTTTTCGAAGAACCGATTGGCGAAGGCGCGCGTCGTGTCGTCCATGTTCCAGTACCACGCGGTGGTCAGCACCAGCCCTTGTGCGGTTTCGAAGACCGATCGCGTGAACGTCGGTCAGGAACACCAGAAGCGCGGCAGGCCGCATCGTCTTGGTGAGGCCGAATTCCGCCGCCGCCTTGAGCGAGTTTGCGTGTCGGCGCCGGCGTTGGCGAGGCCGAGCACCTGGGCGCCCGAGCCCTGCGCCTGGAGAAGATAGGAGGAGAAGTCCGACGTCCCGAGGGGCACCCGGACGTCGCCCTTCACGCTTCCCCCGCCCGCCTTGACGACCTCCGTCGCCCCGGCCTCGAGTTGCTTCCCGAAGGCGTAGTCCGCGGT
Organism: uncultured Alphaproteobacteria bacterium; assembly: GCA_963820095.1. Lineage (GTDB taxonomy): Bacteria > Pseudomonadota > Alphaproteobacteria > Rhizobiales > Beijerinckiaceae > Roseiarcus. The sequence goes on along the minus strand of CAWFZA010000010.1, from coordinate 27,807 downwards.
GATGAAGAACCAGCTCTTGCCGCCCTGCTCGAGAATCGTCTTCGCCGTGCCGTTGGCGAGCGCGGTCGTGTCGTAGCCGTAGTGGATCGTGTAGGGCGCTGCAGTCCTTGCCGGTCAGCGACGCCGCGGCCGCGCCGATGGCGATGAAGGGAACCTTCTTCTCCTTGGCCGCGGCGGACATCGCGAGGCTGACCCCGGAGTTGGACCCGCCGAGCAGCATCGTCATGCCGTCGGTGTCGGCCCATTCGCGCAGCTTCTCGGCCCCGAGCGCCGGCTTGTTCTGATGATCGAAGGTCAGAATCTCGATCGGCTGGCCGAGCACCGATCCACCGAAATCGGCGATCGCCATTTTGATCGCCTCGACGCCGTGCGGGCCGATGACGTCGGCGTAAGGTCCCGACATGTCGTCGATGTCGCCGATGACGACCTTGTTGTCCGCCGCCAAGGCCGCGCCTGCGGCCAGCGACGCACAAAGGGCGCCGGCCAGCATCAACATCCGTTCGAGCGCTTTCATTCCATTCCTCCCAAATCCACGGGTTCCTCCGGCGGCGCGCCGCCAATGCCCCGGCCTCATGCGCACATAATGCTTGTCGCTGGCGGGCATGGCAACTTGGGCTTTAGTCGAGAGTCGTGCTTGGCGGCGCTGGGCGCGCATGCCTATAAGTCGTTGATGGCAAGGAGAGAGTCCCGGCAGGCGCGCGTGGAGAGGACCGTGGCGATCTTCGAACGCCTTGCGGCCGTCAATCCGACCCCAAAGGGCGAGCTCCAATACATCAATCCCTTCACACTGCTCGTGGCGGTGGTGCTGTCGGCGCAGGCGACCGACGCCGGGGTGAACAAAGCGACCCCCGCGTTGTTCGCCATCGCCGACACGCCGGAGAAGATGGCGGCGCTCGGCGAGGAGCGGCTCGCCGAACTCATCAAGACGATCGGGCTCTATCGAACCAAGGCCAGGAACGTCGTCGCGCTGTCGCGCGCCATCCTCGAACGCCACGGCGGCGAGACGCCCCGAAACCGCGAGGAGCTGGAGGCCCTGCCCGGGGTCGGTCGCAAGACCGCCAATGTCGTTCTCAACACCGTCTTCGGCGAGCCGACGCTGGCCGTAGACACCCACGTTTTCCGCGTCGCCAACCGCCTCGCCATCGCGCCCGGCAAGACGCCGCGCGAGGTCGAGGACGGACTGATGCGCGTCGTACCGGAGCGGTTTTTGCCGCACGCCCATCATTGGCTGATTCTGCACGGACGCTATGTCTGCATGGCCCGCAAACCGTTGTGCGGCGTTTGCGTGCTCGTCGATCTTTGCCCGTATGAGCCGAAGACGCTTGGGGGCGGCGGCTGATTCCCAGGAACTTCTCGCGTCCATGGGCCTAGCTCAATTGGCTGGCCATTCGGAGGGAGGCGCCCATCCGGGCGCGCGAAACGCCGGGCGCAATCTTGCCCCCCGAGGCGGCGACCGGATAGGCTTCCGCCTCTATGCTCGATATCGTCCTGTTCCTCGCCGTCCTTGCGACCTTGCTGGTGGTCGTCGCCGTCTCTCAGCCGGTGGCGGTTCGGCTCAGGGTTGCGCCGGTGGTGCTCCTCGCCGTCATTGGGGTGGCCATCGGCGCGGTGTCGATCGTCTTGGTGCACACGCCGCTTTCCGCCCGCTATGGCGATCTCGTAGGGCTGTTCGCCAACCTGCCGGTTGGCGCGGAGACCTTCATTTACGTCTTTCTCCCGCTGCTCGTGTTCGAGGGCGCGATCACGGTCGACGTCCGGCGGATGCTCGAGGACGCCGCCCCCATTCTGATGCTGGCGGTTGTCGCCACGATCGTGTGCACGGCCGTGGTCGGCTTCGCGCTTTGGCCGATCGCGGGCTTGCCGCTGGTGGTCTGCCTGCTGCTCGGCTCGGTGGTCGCGACGACGGATCCGGCCGCCGTGATTGCGGTGTTCCGCGATGTCGGCGCCGCAGCGCGGTTGACCCGCCTCGTCGAAGGCGAGGCGCTTCTGAACGACGCCGCGGCAATCGTGATGTTCACCGTGCTGCTTGGCGTGATCGTCTCCGGGCAACAGCCGAACCTGCTCGTTGGCGAGGAGCAGTTCCTGATCTCCTTTTTCGGCGGCGCGGCTCTGGGATTTCTTGGCGGGCGGGCGTTGCTGCAGCTGATCCCCTGGACGCGCGACGATCGTCTGGCCGAAGCGACGCTGACCGTCGCGCTTCCCTATCTCGTCTTCATCGTCGCCGAGCAGGTCGTGCATGTTTCGGGCGTCGTCGCTGTGCTCTGCGCCGGACTGACGGTCAGCGCTTCCGGGCGCTCGCGGATCACCCCATACAATTGGTCGTTCATTACCGACCTCTGGGCGCAGATCGCCTTCTGGGCCCATTCGCTGGTGTTCGTGCTTGCCTCCATCTTGGTGCCGAAGCTGTTGATCGACATGCAGTTCCACGATGTGGTGCTGCTGGCGGCGCTGATCGTGGCTGTGTTCGCCGCGCGCCTGCTCGTGCTCTTCCTGCTCCTCCCGCTGTTGAGCCTGGCCAAACTCACCGAGCCGATCAGCACCGCCTACAAGCTCGCCATCGCTTGGGGGGGGTTGCGCGGCGCTTTGACCCTGGTGCTGGCGCTGGCCGTGACGGAGAATCCGGCGCTGAAGCCCGAGATCCAAAGATTCGTCGCGGTGCTGGCCACCGGCCTCGTGCTGTTCACTCTCTTGGTCAACGGCACGACCTTGCGGTTCGTGATCCGCCTCTTGCATCTCGATCGCCTGTCGCCGGTTGACCAGGCCCTGCGTGACCGGGTGCTGGCGCTCTCGTATACGGAGATTGGCGAGACCATTCGCTCGATGGCGAACGAGCATGAGATCTCTCCTTCCGCCATCGCCAGCGCGCTTGCGCCCTATGAGGCCGGAACGGCGACCGCGAAATCGGCCGGCGCCGCCGAAGCAGGTCTCACGGATCATCAGCGCCTGGCGATTGGCCTAGTGGCGCTGGGAAACCAGGAACGGATGCTGGCGCTCGAGATCATGGCGGAGCGAGCGGCTTCGCCCGTCGCCGTGCAGGCGCTGCTCAGAAACGCCGAAGCTCTGGGCGAGGGCGCGAGGAGCGGCGGCCGGCTCGGCTATCAGCGGAAAGCCGAAGCCGCCCTCGCCTTTCCGTTCTCTTTCCGCGTCGCCTATTTCTTCTATCGCCGTTTTGGCGTCGTGCGTTTTCTGGCCGACCGGCTGGGAGACCGGTTCGAGATGCTGCTCGTCACCCGTCTGTTGATCCAGGAGCTCATGGGCGCGCACGCTGTGCGGTCGCGCTCGATTTTCGGCGAGCGCGTGGTCGAGCTCATCGATGCTATTCTCCGGCTTCGCCTGAAGCGCGCGACGGCCGCTCTCGACGCGTTGCGCCGGCAATATCCTCAATACGCGGCGGCCCTCGAGGCCAGGTTCTTGCGGCAATCCGCGATGCGCCGCGAAATGGGGCGATATGACGCCTTGTTTCAGGAAGGCCTTATCGCGGCCGAGGTGTACGAAGACCTCAAGGGCGGCGTTGAGGGTAGAAAGAGAGAGGCGCGGCCTCGCTTCGACCTTGGACTCGATACGCGCGAGTTGATCGGTCGCCTCGACCTGTTCGCCGATCTTACCGACCAACAGCTCGAACGGGTGCAGCAGCTGCTGAGAGCCTCGGTTCGTGGCGCCTCGCGAGCGGATCGTGCGCGAGGGGGAAGAGGGCGACGCCTGTTATTTCATAGCCTCCGGCGCCGCCGAGGTCGTCTTTCCCGGCCGGCGCATTCCGCTTGGCAGCGGCGATCTCTTTGGCGAGATGGCGCTTCTCACCGGCATGGCCCGACAAGCCGACGTCGTCGCCATGACCTATTGCCGGCTTCTGGTCCTCAGGAAGGTCGACTTCGACCGTTTCATGGCTGACAATCGCGACATCCGCCTCGTCATCCACAAGATCGCCGCGAAGCGCACGTCGATGAACCGCTCGGAGACGACGAGCGCGGGTCTCGGCCTGACTTAAACGGCTCAGTGCGCCCGGCCGGGCGCCGAGGTACAAGGACCATCGCGCGATCGGGCGCTGTCGTCGCCGTCAGGCATAGTGGGGATATGACAATGCGCAACGCAATCTTCGCCTCGATCGGCGTCGCTCTCCTACTGGCGCTTGCGCCTCCGCCAGCCTCGGCGCAAAGCAATCCGTCGCCGGGAGCCGCATCAGCCGCCGCCATCCCGAGGACCGGGGCGGGCGCCGGGTCGAACGCGGCTCGAACACGGCATAGAAACACGCTCAACCGGCACAGCGCGCGCGCGTACCGCGGAACATGCGCGCCGCCTCCGCGGGACGTCGCGCCACTAATTTCGCGCGCCTGCCGTCGAGCTACTAGCCTGGAGGCGCTGCCGACGCGCCATTGCGTCTGGCAGGCCAGGATACGATGTGTCCTTGAGCAACCATCGTCTCGAGGAATTGGATTGCCGCCTCCGCGGCGGTCGGCTCGTCGAAAAACTCGATCACCAGGGGAAGATCGACGTTAATCCGCAGCATGTCGTTCGCGTGAACCACGCCGTCGGCGCCAAAGCCGGCGACGCCTCTGAAGACAGTGACCCCTTGCACGGCGTGTCTGTCGTGCAAAATTGACAGGATCTCCCGCATCAAGGTCGTGCGCCGTCCGTGATCGCCTTCGCTGAGATAGACTCGCACCATGAGCACGTCATTCGCCATTCGCGACTCCGAGCTTACAGGTTTCGAGCGATATACGCCCCGCCGAAGGCGGCCGCGAATCCGATGACGACGGAAAGGACCACATAGAGCCCGGCCTTGGAGAATTCTCCGTTCTCGGCGAGCAGGAGGGTTTCCATCTCGAAGGTTGAAAAGGTTGTATATCCGCCGAGAACGCCAGTAAGCACGCCGACCCGGACGCTTGGCGGAATCATCAGCCGTTCCACGGTTAGGATGAACAAGAAGCCCATGAGGAAGCTTCCGATCACGTTGATGCTGAGCGTCGCGAACGGAAAATTGCGACCGAACACCGCTTGCACCAGGTTGCTCTGCGCGTATCTCGCCCAGCATCCGAGCGTGCCGCCAATCGCGATCGCGACATAAGTCCACATCGTGGCGTCTCTGTTAAGGCGCGAGCGTCAGGCCGAGAAGGCCCTGCAAGCGAACGGGCGTCCCGAGCGCAATCATAAAGGCTCCCAACCTTAGCAGGAGCGCCATGAGAACCAGGGCTTGTGGAAACATGATATTGGGCGCGAGCAACGCATGACTCCTCGACTGCCAAAATGGCTCGATAGGAGTCATCAGCCCTGAGGGCGGTTAAAGGCGAACCCCATCGCCTGAAAGAGAGGCTGGCCTCGCTCGCGCGCCTTGTCAAGCTCGCCGCGCTTTCCGCGCGACTTCATGCTAGAGCGGCTCTTGCGACAGGGAGCCGTCATGATCTGGGGAACGTTCGCGTTGGCCTTCGCGGCCGCCTTCACCGGCGCCTCGTTCTACGTCAATTGGGTCGAGCAGCCGGCCCGGCTTAGGCTCGACGAGGAAGCGCTGCTCAGCGAATGGGGGCCGAGCGACAGCCGCGGCGTCGCGCTTCTCGCGACGATTGCGCTCGTCGCCGCGATTGCCGGCTTCGTCGCCTATTTCGAGACGCAGGACGTGCGCTGGGCGTTCGGCGCGCTCGCCATCATTGCAAGCTGGCTTTACGCCTTCTTCGTTATGTCGCCGCTCGATAACCAGATCCGCTCGCTGCGTGGCGGCGAGGTGGCTGCGGCGCGCGCGCTCGTTCGCCAATGGGGCATCGTCGAATCGGGACTGACCGCGATCGGGCTAGTCGCGGTCCTCATTTTCCTTTGGGCCGATTGAGCGGCGATTTATGCAGCTGGGATCCTCCCGCCGCTTCGCTTCCGCCGCCCGCGATATCGCCGACGCACTGCGTTTCTTCACTCGCCTGCGCGTGGGGTCGCCGGAGCCGGGGCGTGGCGCTCGATATGGACCGGATCGCCTGGGCGGCGCCGATCGCGGGCGTCTTCGTCGGTCTGATCGGCGCGTTGGTCCTCGGCGCCACCTCGCTATTGGGCCTTCCCCCGCTCCTTAGCGCCGGCCTCGCGACCACCGCGCTCGTCGCAGCAACCGGGGCGCTGCACGAGGACGGGCTCGCCGACGTCGCGGATGGTTTCGGCGGCGGCATGACGCGGGAAAGGAAGCTCGAGATCATGCGCGACAGCCGCGTCGGCGCCTATGGCGCGATCGCGATCGCACTCGCGCTCATCCTGCGCGTTGGCGCGCTGACCGCCGCGCTCGACGGCGGGTTCTGGCGCGCAGGCTTGAGCCTGATGCTGGCCGCCGCGCTTTCGCGCGCCTCAGCGCTGACGCCGCTCGCGCTTCTGCCGCCGGCGCGCGCCGATGGCGCGGGCGCCGCGGCCGGCCGGCTCGACTCGAACGCGCTCGCCGCGGCTTGGGGTTCGGCGGTCGTCATTGCGGTCGCGCTCGGCCTCGTGGCGCTGGGCATTGCCCATGCGCTCTTCGCGGCGCTGATGAGCGGCGCCGGCGACCTTGCTTGTTGTGGCGCTGGCGCGTCGCGCGATCGGCGGGCAGACTGGCGACGTAGCGGGCGCTGCGCAACAATTCGGCGAGATCGCCGCCTGGTGCGGACTTCTCATCGGACATGGGGCTCGTTAAGTAAGGCCCGTGCCCACCGCCTCGACCCCTTGCGTCAACGTCTGCGTGATCGATCCGATGTCCGCCTTGTGCATCGGCTGTGGACGGACGGCCGCCGAGATCGGCGCCTGGACGACAATGAGCGAGACCGAGCGGATCGCCGTCATGGCCGGGCTTGCGCAGCGCTTGACGGAAGCGCGGTCGCGTTCGGCGCGCGCCGGGCGGGTCAGCGCGCGCCCTCGGCGGCTCTGATGCGCTTTCTTCTCCCGCTTCAGGTTCTGGCGGTCGCGCTGGCGACACTCTGCTTCCGCTGACAACTTTCAAGCTTGGATAGCGATGAGCCCACGAAGGCTCACCAGCGGCCACGCGGCTCCCGCGCCGTCATGATCTCCACCCGGCCGCGCGGGCCGATCCAGCCGGACACGATCCAGCTTGTCAGGCTTACGACGATCGCCGCGAAGACCGCCGACCAGAAGCCAGCGACCAGGAATCCTGGCACAAGCCAGGCGACCAGCATGATCATCAGCGCGTTGATCACCAATAGGAACAGTCCGAGGGTCAGGAGCGTGATAGGCAGAGTGAGGATGATGATGATCGGCCGCACGAAGGCGTTGACGACACCAAGCAGGAGCGCAGCGGCGATCAGCGTCCCGGTCGAATTGAACGCGACCAGACCCATCTTCGAAGCGAGCCAGAGGCCGACTGCGACCACCGCCGCGCGGATAAGGAACCCTTCCATATGCCCTCCTGTGTCCAGCGCTTCATTTAGCCATCAGGCGCTCGATCCGCCAGGGCGGACCACGACAAGCCGGCGCGGCGCGGCTATGGTGAGGGAGAGGTAGCCCCGTGTCCGAAGACGCCAAACAGCCCGTCGCCCTTCTCGCCGCCGAGGCGCCTGAGCGCCCATTTCGCACCAACTATCCCGAGCCGTTCGCCTCCCGCATGGCCGGACGTGACAAGCGCCCGCTTGGGGATCTGTTTGGGCTGACGAATTTCGGCGTCAACATCACCCGCCTTGCGCCGGGCGGCTCCTCGGCTCTGCGCCACGCGCACACGAAACAGGACGAGTTCGTTTATATTCTCGAAGGCCGCCCGACCCTCGTCACAGACGCCGGCCGCAGGACGCTCGAGGCCGGGATGTGCGCCGGCTTCAAGGCCGGAACCGGCGATGCTCATTGTCTCGTCAACGAAACCGGCGAGGACGTTGTCTATCTCGAAATCGGCGATCGCACCGCCGGCGACGCAGTGAACTACCCCGACGACGACCTCGCTGTCGTGACGGTCGATGGCAAGCGGCGCATGGCGCATAAGGATGGCGCTCCGTACTGAGATCTGCGGCGGCGCGATGTTCGGCATCTGGCTGGCGAGCGCGCGCTCAGCGGCATATTTCCAGTTGACAGGCCCTACGCTCAGGCAACATAAGCCTCGCCGCAACCCGCCTCGGCCTGGCCGAGGCGTTTTCGTCCGCGAGGTGCAATCCTTGGGGACGCGGGGGAGTGTCCCGAGCGGCAAAGGGGGCGGACTGTAAATCCGCTGGCTAAGCCTTCGTAGGTTCGAAGTCCTACCTCCCCCACCAGCCACCCCCCAGTTTCGGCGCACTTTGTGTCCTCCGCTGAAAGCCCCGACATATCCGGGGGTTGTCACAGGAGATGCTGCCTCCGCGCGGTCTCTCGCGGTATTTTTAGTCTCCGCCGCCTCATTGCCCCTCGGTGTCTATGGCCGGGACCTGTCGTCCTTTCGGGCCTGAGCTTCAATAGCGCCCCACCGCTGTCCAAAGGCTCTCCGTTTGGATAGGCGCGCGCCGCCGCCTTGCCCCTTCGGTCGATCGAAGGCTAAGCTCATCTTCAAGGCGCGACCGGAGTTCGAGGCCGGCGCGTCGTCTCGCGGCGTCCTGCGCCAACAGTCCCAGAGGAGCGCTGATGAGCTTCTATCTCAAACTTTTCGCTTTCGCCGCGGCGCTTATCGGCTGCTCGTAGGCAGCGCGGGCGCCGACGATCTCAAGATCGCGCTCATCTATGGGCTCACCGGCCCCTTGCAAGCCTACGCCAAGCAGACCGAGACCGGGCTTAAGCTCGGGCTCGAGTACGCGACCAAGGGGACAAATGAGGTCGACGGACGCAAGATCGTCATCATCACCAAGGACGACCAGGGCAAACCTGACCTTGCCAAAAGCGCGCTTGCCGAGGCTTATGAGGACGACGGCGCCGACATCGCCGTCGGCACCACCTCCTCCGCCGCGGCGATCGCCATGCTGCCGGTCGCCGAGGAGCACCAGAAGATCCTCGTCGTCGAGCCCGCCGTCGCCGACGCGATCACCGGTTCGAAGTGGAACCGCTACATCTTCCGCACCGCGCGCAATTCCTCGCAGGACGCGATCTCGAACGCGGTCGCGATCGGCAAACCCGGCGTCCATGTCGCGACGCTCGCGCAGGATTACGCCTTCGGCCGCGACGGCGTCGCCGCGTTCAAGGAGGCGCTGGCCAAGACCGGGGCGACCGTCGACGCCGAGGAATACGCCCCGGCCAACACCACCGATTTCACCGCGCCCGCCCAGCGCCTGTTCGACGCGCTCAAGGACAAGCCTGGGCGCAAGATCATCTGGATCATCTGGGCCGGCGCAGGCGATCCGCTCGACAAGCTCGCCGATCTCGACCCCGGCCGATACGGCATCGAACTCTCGACGGGCGGCAACATCCTGCCCGCGCTCGCCGCCTACAAGCGCTTCCCCGGCCTCGAGGGGGCGACCTACTATTATTACGACATTCCCAAAAACCCGGTGAACGACTGGCTGGTCAAGGAGCACGAGAAGCGCTTCAACGCGCCGCCGGACTTCTTCACAGCCGGCGGCTTCGCGGCGGCGATGGCGATCGTGACCGCCGTCGAGAAGGCGAAATCGACCGACACCGAGAAGCTCATCGCCGCGATGGAGGGCATGAAGTTCGACACGCCCAAGGGCGAGATGATCTTCCGCAAGGAGGATCATCAGGCGCTCCAGTCGATGTACGCGTTCAAGATCAAGGTCGATCCGAAAGTCGCCTGGGGCATTCCCGAACTCACCCGCGAGCTCAAGATCGAGGACATGGACATCCCCGTCCGCAACAAGCGATGATTCCTGTCCGCCCTCGTCCTGGGGAGCGCCGAAGGCGCGTCTCGAAGGACGTCGCAGAGGCCTGCGGTTGGCGCGGAGTGGACCATCCTTCGAGACGCGATGCTGCGCCTCGCTCCTCGGGATGAGGGCGGTGAAGGAGATTTCCGATCGGAAGCCGCACCCATGACGCCCTCCCTTGAGACGCGGGGGCTCACGATCCGCTTTGGCGGCCATGTCGCGGTCGATCGCGTCTCCTGCGCCTTCTTTCCCGGCGAAGTGACCGCGATCGTCGGGCCGAACGGCGCGGGCAAGACCACCTATTTCAACCTGATGTCGGGCCAGCTCGCCGCCTCGGAGGGGGCGGTCCTGATCGGGGGGGAGGACGTCACGCGTTTGAGCGCGCCGCAGCGCACCCGGCTCGGCCTCGGCCGCGCGTTCCAGCTCACCAACCTTTTCCCCCGCCTCAGCGTCGCGGAGAATGTGCGCCTCGCGACCCAGGCCAGGGCCGGCGTTCACTACGACATGCGGCGGCCCTGGCGGTCGGACACGAACCTCATCACGCGCGCCGATTCGGTGCTCGACTTCGTCGGCCTCCTCGACAGGCGCGACGCGCTCGCTTCGGCCCTGCCGCATGGCGACCAGCGCAAGCTGGAGGTGGCGATGATGATGGCGCTCGAGCCGACGATCTTCATGTTCGACGAGCCGACGGCGGGGATGAGCGTCGACGAGGTCCCGGTGGTTCTCGACCTCATCGCGCGGCTCAAGACCGACAGGACCAAGACCATCCTTCTGGTCGAGCACAAGATGGACGTCGTGCGCTCTCTCGCCGACCGCATCATCGTTCTCAACAACGGCGAGCTGGTCGCCGATGGCGAACCGGCGGCGGTGATCGCCTCGCCGATCGTGCAGGAGGCCTATCTCGGCGTGAGCCCCGGCAAGGCGGCATGAGCGCGGCGCTCACGCTTGAGGGCGTGCACACCCATATCGGCCGCTATCACATCCTGCAGGGCGTCGACTTCGACGCGCCGGCCGGGCGGACGACCATGCTGCTCGGACGCAACGGCGCCGGCAAGACGACCGACGCTGCGCACCATCATGGGCCTGTGGCGCGCCTCGAAAGGGCGTATCGCGCTGGGCGCCACGCCATTGCAGGCCTTGCGCGCGAGCGATGTCGCCCGTCTCGGTGTGGGTTACGCGCCCGAGACGATGGCGATCTTCTCCGATCTCTCGGTCAGGGAAAATCTCGTGCTCGGCGCCCGCGAGGCCCCACTCGACGATGCGCGTCTTGCCTGGATCTTCGGCTTCTTTCCGCCATTGAGAAAATTCTGGCTCTCGCGCGCCGGCGCCTTGTCCGGCGGCCAGAAGCAAATGCTGTCGATCGCGCGCGCCATCGTCGAGCCGCGCGAACTCCTGCTCATCGACGAGCCGACCAAGGGCCTCGCGCCGGCGATCGTCGGCTCGCTGATCGCCTGCCTGAATGAGATCAAGGCGACAGGCGTCACCATCCTCATGGTCGAGCAGAACTTTCGCGTCGCGCGCGAGGTCGGCGACGAAGTTCGCGTCATGGACAACGGCCGCATCGTCCACCGCGGCGGGATGGCTGAGCTGGCTCAGGACGAAAGCTTGCAAAACCGCCTGCTCGGCCTCAGCCTGGACACGCATCAGTGAGCTTGGCTGACGTCGGCCAAGCGCCGCCGCGGCAAAGGATAGAAATCCTCCCGGCCTTGACGCCACTCATCGTCGCCCTCGTCGCCGCACCATTCATCGGCTCGCTCTCGACCTTCGTGACGTTGACCGCGGCCGGCCTCGCGATGGGCATGATGATGTTCACCATGGCCTCAGGCCTCACGCTTGTCTTCGGCATGATGGACGTGCTCAATTTCGGTCATGGCGCCTTCATCGCGCTCGGCGCCTATGTCGCGACACTCGTATTCGCGCCTTTGGCGAGCTGGTCGAGCGCCGATTCCCTTTGGGCCAATCTTGCGGTCTTCGTCCTCGCGGCGATCGCGGCGGCGCTCGTCTGCGGCGCCTTCGGGTGGGCGTTCGAGCGCCTGATTGTGAAGCCAGTCTATGGCCACCACCTGAAGCAGATTTTGGCCACCATCGGGGGAGCGATCATCGTCGAGCAATTGCTCTACGCTTTGTTCGGTTCGGCGCAGATCCCGCTCAACGTTCCGAAGACGTTCGAGGGCTCGTTCGTGTTCGGCCAGGCCGCGATCGAGAAATATCGCGTGCTGGCGACGCTCGTCGGCCTTGCCGTCTTCGTCGGCGAGATGCTGATCCTCAACCGCACCAAAATCGGTTTGCTTGTCCGCGCCGGGGTCGAGAACCGCGAGATGGTCGAGGCCCTCGGCTATCGCGTCGACCGGCTATTCATCGCGGTTTTCATGACGGGCTCGGCGCTGGCTGGATTGGGCGGGTCGATGATGGCGCTCTATCGCGGTCAGGTGCATGGCTCGATGGGCGGCGAGTTCCTGGTTCTGTGCTTCATCATTATCATCATTGGCGGATTGGGTTCGGTTGGTGGATCTTTTATCGCCTCGATCCTGGTCGCGCTCATCGCCAATTACGCCGGCTTTCTCGCGCCCAAACTCGCGCTGGTGTCGAACATCCTGGTGATGGTCGCAGTGCTGCTGTGGCGCCCGCGCGGGCTCTACCCGGTCAGCGGGCGATGAACATCCTCTCGGACAATCCGCCGCGCGGGCGCGCTCTGCAGATACTGATCATCCTCGTCGTTCTGGCTTTGGGGCTAGCGCCCTTCCTGTTCCCCGGCGCCAAGGCGCTCAACGTCGCCGCCAAGACCTGCGTGATGATCCTGCTCGTCGCGTCTTACGATCTGCTGCTTGGCTATGCGGGCATTGTTTCCTTCGCTCACGTCATGTTCTTCGGCGTCGGCGCTTACGGCGTCGGCCTTATGCTCTATGCGCTCGGCCCGAGCTGGGGCGCGCTCCTGCTGGGGCTCGCCGCCGCCGTGGCGCTGTCGCTCGCGCTGGCGCTGGCGATCGGCCTCTTCTCGCTCCGGGTGCAGTCGATCTTCTTCGCCATGGTGACGCTGGCGGTCGCTTACGCCTTCAACGTTCTCGCCTCGCAGCTTTCGGGACTGACCGGAGGCGAGGACGGGCGCTCATTCAAGGTTCCCGACGTCTTACAGCCGGGCCTCAAGCTGGTCCACGACAAGGTCTTTGGCGTCGCGATCACCGGCAAGATTCTCACCTACTATCTCATCTTCGCCGTCGTCGCGATCCTCTTCCTGCTATTGCTTAGGGTCGTGAACTCGCCGTTCGGCCGCGTCCTGCAGGCCATCCGCGAGAACCCGTTTCGCGCCGAGGCGCTCGGCTATCGCACTGTCTTCCACCGCACGTTCGCCACCTGCTTGTCCGCTCTGGGCGCGACGCTCGCTGGCGCGTTGTTTGCGCTCTGGCTGCGCTACGTCGGCCCCGACACCGCGCTCTCCTTCTCGATCCAGGTGGACGTGCTGGTGATGGTCGTTGTCGGCGGCATGGGCTCGCTCTACGGCGCGATCATCGGCGCGGCCCTGTTCGTGTTCGCCGAGAGCTATCTGCGGGACGTGATGGCCGCGCTTTCCGGAGTAGCCGCCGACGCGAGCCTGCCGCTTCTGCCGGCTTTGTTCGATCCCGACCGCTGGCTGCTGTGGCTCGGCCTCGCCTTCGTGCTTGCGGTCTATTTCGTCCCTAGCGGCATTGTGGGAGCGCTGAAGGCCGATGAGGCGGAGGCGAACTGAGCGGAGGGACAAAGGCGCAAAACGGGCTGACGTCGCTTCCGGGTCTCAGCCGGCCACACCTAGCGTAAGCGGGAGACCCCCGGCTATGCCGGGGTGGCAGTAGCAGTTTGACGTTTCCGGGAGTCCATCAGCGAAGTTCCAACGTGAGCAGCCACTCACACCAAAGGAACTCCGCCGATGAACGAGTACGAGAGCCTAAGCCACACGACGGGCATTTGATGCCCGATCATGTGCACATGCTGCTGTCGATCCCGCCGAAATACGCGATGTCGCAGGCGGTAGGTTTCATCAAGGGCAAGAGCGCGATCCACATGGCTCGGGTTCATGGCGAGCGCAAACGCAATTTCGTGGGGCAGCATTTCTGGGCCCGGGGAGTCTTCGTCAACACGGTCGGGCGCGACGAGGAAGCCATCCGCGCCTACATCCGCAATCAAGAGAAGGAAGATCAGAGGCTGGAGCAGATGAACCTCTGGCGCTGACACGCTGCCTTGGGCAGCTCCAAATTCAAGAGGCCGCGTCAGCGACCCCTTCTGCCGCTTCGAGCGGCTCCAATCCTAAAGCCCCCGGCTTTGCCGGGGGATAGTTACGGGTTGACGGGAAATTCCTTGGCCAAGGTCTGTAAGAGGAACTTCTGCATTTCGGGGTCCGGGCTGCCGATAAACTGCTTTGCTTTTGGTGACTGTCCACGCCCCTGGCGCAAGCCCCATATCTGTTTGTTTGCGAGATCAATCGCAAAGACGAGATTATTGTCGTAGCAGTCATGGGGTCGGCAAGTCTGGCCGATGACGAGTTCGCGTCCCCCGGCGACGGTCGCGATAAGCGGAGTGCTGGGGCCACTCATGTCCTGCACCCAAAACTGCTCCTGCTTGGGAACCTTTGCCTTCGCCACCGCAGATTGCCAGGCGGACGCGATGCCTGGCCGTTTCATGATGTCCCAAGGATAAAGCTCCCCGTCGCCGAGCTTCCACCCCTCGGCCTGGGCCGAGCCCGAGATCGCCATGGCAAAAACAACCACTACCTGAAACGGCCGATTCTGCATTTGGAAGGCTCGCGTCTCGAGACCGAGGATGCCGTGTTTCACAGGCGGTCGTGCAAAGGAATTCGAACTCTGCGCAAAAATTTACTAGCCTCAGGGCGCATAATCAATGGCGGAAAATCGCCGGTGGCAACCTGGGACTCATCGTGGACTGCCTTTGGCGCATTCCTTCTGTAACGGGACTGATCAGGAAGGTCGGCCAAGGGGTCGACAACGGTCGTCACGGGCGGCGGCGGAAAACGCCGAAAGCCGATGCATCCGGGGCCGCACGATGCTCGACAATCCCTGTGGTCAAGTTGATGCATAGTGCAGCCTGAGAAAGGCCTCCGCGACCTGCTCATCGATCGTTCGAGGGACTGGAACCACGCAATCGCCTGGGCCAACCCGACGGAGCGCCACGGCTTCGAGGCAACGCGCCTGGAGCGCGAAGCCCAGGTCCATGGACTCGATCGAATTGCCCATTGGCCGCGGACCCGCGAGATTGACCATGTGGCCGCCAGCGAGAATGCGAATGACGCGCTCATTCGTTAGCGTCAGCGCTTCGATGTCGTCCGCAAAGCGCTCACGTGTCGTCACCTCCGGGCTAGCGGCGATGCCGTCCACGTCGATCTCGACGGGGAAATGTCCGGCGTTGGCCAGGATGGCTCCATCCTTGAACAGGGGAACATCCGCGGCTCCGACGACATTTCGGCCGCCCGTGACGGTGACAATGACGTCCGCGCTGGCGACGGCTCTGTCGCGGTTCGGCGTGTCGAAGCCATCGAGATGCGCCTGAAGCCGTTTTAAGGGATCGAAGTCGACGACGCTGACCTTGGCGTTCGCCGCGCGAAAGTTGGCCGCGACGCCGCGCCCGCAGGCTCCGTACCCGAACACCGTGACGCGTTGGCCGTTGGTCACGCGGTTCGTGATCCGGATGTAGGATTCAAGGACGCTCTGGCCAACCGCGTGTTCATTCTCGGCGAATTGCTTGATCGGGCTGTCGTTGATGACGAGGATCGGGATGGCCAATTCTGCTCGCAGGGGCGTCAGCCGCTTCCTTCCCGAGGTGGTCTCTTCGGTGCCGCCGAGAAGGCTCGAATGGCGCCGCTGTCTCCACAGGTCGAAAAGGTCGCCGCCGTTGTCGAGAAGCAGATCCGGCTTGTGATCGAGCACGGCCTCGAGGTTGCGCTTATGCTCCGCGAGATCGGTTGTCGGGCCGCCGATGACGGTCACGCCTTCGTCTCGGAGATACTCGATGGCCGAGGGTTGCGTCGTGTTCAGATTGCCGGTTGAGACCACCCGCGCGCCCCCCGTTTGCAATGTCATGAGGAGCGCGACCGTCTTGGGCTCGAGGTGAATCCCAGTGCCGATGGTCCTACCGGCAAATGGCTGCGTGACGCCGAACTCCTCGCCGATCGCATTCAGAAGGAGGCAATTCTCCCGCACCCAGTCGATGCGTGTCTTCATTCGGTGGCGCCGTGAATCGAGGACGGGAGGATCATCCTATACAGATCGCCTCCGGGCGGCGAATTGCCTTTCGCCACGGGCATGCTGATCCTAGTGACGACGGCGCCGAAAACGGAAGGACGCAGATGCCTCGCAAGATCATCATCGACACCGATCCAGGACAGGACGATGCGGTCGCACTTTTGCTGGCGCTCGCCTCTCCCGAGGATTTGGAGGTCCTTGCCGTCATCACGGTCGCGGGCAATGTTCCGCTATCGCACACGACCGCCAATGCGCGGCAGGTGCTGGAGCTTGCCGGCAGGCCCGACCTTTCCCTCTACGCCGGGTGCGCGCGGCCCATGCGCCGGCGCCTCGTCACCGCGGAGCACGTGCATGGGTCGACGGGTCTCGACGGCCCGATGCTGCCGGCGCCGACGATGCCAGTTCAGAGCGGCCACGGCGTGCAATATTTGATCGAGGCGTTTCGCCAGGCCGAACCGGGATCGATCACCCTGGTCACACTGGGTCCGCTCACCAATGTGGCGATGGCGCTTGTGGAAGCGCCGGATATCGGCCCCCGAATCCGAGAAATCGTGGCGGTCCTCGGGACCTGGTCGGAGAACGGCAACATCACGCCCGCGGCGGCCTTCAATGAATATGTCGACCCGGAGGCCGCCGACGTCGTGCTCACGAGTGGGGTAGGGGTGACGATGGTTCCAATGGACCTAACCCACCAGTGCCTGACGACGCCCTCGCGACTTGCGGCGCTGCGCACGAACGGCAACGCCTGCTCGCTCGCGGCGGCCGACATGCTCGCGTTTTCCGAGACCTTCGACATCACGAAGTACGGATGGGAGGGCGCGCCATTGCACGACCCCTGCGCGATCGCATACTTGATCGCTCCCGCGATGTTCGGTGGACGGAACGTGAACGTCGTGGTCGAGACGGCTGGAACCTATACCTCCGGCATGTCCGTGGTGGACTGGTGGCGCGTGACGGACCGGGCGCCGAACGCCCTGTTTCTGCGGGAAGTCGATGTGGACGGCTTCTATGCCTTGCTTACCGAACGGCTGAGCCGGCTGCCTTGACCGGCCTCCTCCGCCGGCCGCGGCGGGGAGCGGCGAGCGCGCAGGCGAATCCCGCACCCGTTCAGGACGACCTGGGCGATGGTCTCGGCGGCTGCGGCAAAATGAGCGCGGGTCAGGCGCTTCGCGCCAAGGCCGTTCTGCGCCATCATGCCGAAGTCGGCGTAGAATTGGGTCGCCCCCCAAAGAAGGATAAACAGGTGGACGGGGTCGACCGGGTCCATCAGGCCCGCCTTCATCCAGCTCTCGAACACCTTCGCCTTCTCGGCGGTGGCCGCGTGCATGTGCCGGCGAACGGTGCGCGACAGGAAGCGGCCTCCATGTACGACTTCGTTGGCGAACATTCTCGACTGCGCCGTGCGTTTGCGCGAGAACTCAAGCTTGGCGCGGATATAGGCGCAAAGCGCGTCGCCCGGTTCGCGCGCGGCGTCGAGTTGGGCGAGGGCCGCATCCCATTCGCCTACGAGGTTCTCGATGATCGTCTCGTAGATCGCGCGCTTCGTTCGGAAGTAATAATAGACGTTGGCTTTTGGCAGCTGCGATCGCTCCGCGATCTCCTTTATCCGCGCGCCGTCGTATCCCCGTAAAGCGAAGACTTCGATTGCGGCGTCGAGAATGCGCCCGCGATTGCGGTCGCCAATCCTCAGGCCGGAAGCTTCATTGGATTTGGCCGGATGAGGAGCGGTCATGAGTCCAGTCGACTTGGGGGTGGAAACCCACAATCAGGCGAAAGACGCTCGAAAAATCAAGCCTGCGGTCGCAACGGAAAAGTTGACGCTTTGGTCAGATTCTGCCTATCCTCGTTCGGGGCGACGGATCGGGGATAGGGGGGTGACGCTCTTGTTGCTGGCGAAGGAACTCCGGCTTTGACGCCGGGTGCGCTGCCTCAAGACGTCATCCGCAAGAAGCGCGACGGCTTGGCCCTGAGTGCGACCGAGATCCGGTTCTTCATTGACGGCGCGACGCGAGGCTCGGTCTCCGAGGGCCAGATCGGCGCCTTCACCATGGCCGTGTTTCTTCGCGGGATGACGGTCGACGAGGCGGCGGATCTGGCGCTGGCCATGCGCGACTCCGGCCGGGTTCTCGATTGGTCTCGTTCCGCGATCGACGGCCCCCGGCTGATCGACAAGCATTCTTCCGGCGGAGTGGGGGACGAAAAGATCACGCTTCTTGTCGCGCCGCTGGCTGCGGCCTGCGGCGTCTATGTCCCGAATCTTTCGGCTCGGGGACTCGACTATTGCGCGGGCGAAGTCGATCTCCTCGACGCTGTCCCTGGCTACCAGACCGCGCCGTCAATGGATCTGTTCGCGCGCGTTGTCGAAGAGGTCGGCTGCGCGGTGATCGGCCCGACGCTCGATCTCGCGCCGGCGGACCGGAAGCTGTTCTTCGTCCGAGACGTGACGGCGACCGTCGAAAGCGTGCCGCTGATCACCGGCTCGATCATCTCGAAGAAGCTCGCCGTGGCGCCGCGCGGCTTTACGATCACGGTCGGCTCCGGCTCCGGAGCCTATATGGCGACGATCGAGGACGCCCGCCGGCTCGCTGGCTACATGAGTGAGGTCGGGGCGCGGGTCGGCGTGCCGAGCGTCATGCTGCTTACCGATCTCGACTCGGTTCTGGGCGCCTCGGTCGGCAACGCGGTCGCCGTGCAGGAAACGGTCGATTTCCTTCTCGGGCGCCATCGCGACAGCCGGGTGCTCGACCTCGTGTTGTCGGTCGTCGCGGAGATGGCTGTTCTCGCCGGCGTGGAGCGCGATCCGGCTGCCGCCCGACGATTGGCTGAGGCGCGGCTCGAGGACGGCTCTGCCACGGAGCGTTTCGCGCGCATGGTCAAGGGGCTGGGCGGTCCAGGCGATTTCGTTGAAAAGGCGTCGGCCTATCTCCCCGTGGCGCCGGTCGTGCGGCCCGTCCTGCCGGAAACGGCGGGCTTCGTCACGGGCATGGACGCCGGCGTCGTGGGACATGCGCTGGTCGAGATTGGGGGCGGCCGTAGACATCCCGAGGGTGAGATCGACCTTTCGGTTGGGTTCACCGCGTTCGCGCCGATTGGCGCGGAAGTCTCGCGAGAACAGCCGCTCGCTATCGTGCATGCGCGTAAGGAAGATGACTTTGAGCGCGCCGCCAAACGGATTCGGAGCGCGGTTCGGGTTGGGCCCGAGCCGACCGCTGGCGCGGGACCGGTGGTCAAAGAGCGGATTGCGCGGAGCGTCTGATGGTTCGATCTCCTCCGCTGAACTCAAGACGACGCCGGGGAGGTATCGGGAAAATCGATGCAGGATCGAGATGCGCCGACGGCTCGGCCCCCTTTGACGGCGGCGACGTTCGGCACGAGAATTGCGTCGGCTTCGACGGGCGCCCCGGCAACCTGCACTGGGCCTTGCCTTGCACGTCATGAATTTCCTGCGCGCCTGAATGCGCAGGAAGGAGAGGGAGAGCACCATGCCGAAAAGTTCCGATCGTGAAGTGAGCGCGCAGGAGATTTCCCGCCGGTCGTTCCTGCAGGCCTCGGCGAGCGCGGCCGTTGCGGGCGCCGGCGCCTTCGCGGCGCCGGACCTTGCCGCCGCGGCGGAAGGCGGGTTGGTCGCGCTCGTGCATACGCAGGCCGCCGGCGACAACGGCCCAATCGACTCCATGATCGCCGCGCTGAAGAAGCTCTCCCAGGAGAAGAAATTTCCGATCCGCACCATCTACGCGCAAGACGCCGCGACCTACGGCACAATCTTCAAGAGCTTGGCGGATGCGAACGCCGCCATCATCGCCGCGACCTTCAACGAGGTCGCCGAGCCTATGAAGGCGCTTGCCCCGAAATATCCGAAGACGAAATGGATCCAGATATTCGCGGACCCGATCGAGCCGCCAATCCCCAACTTCGAGACGGTTTCTTACGACTACTACCTGGGCTGCTATCTCTCCGGTCTTTTCGCCGCCAAGATGTCGAAGACAGGCAAGATCGGCTACATCGGCGGCGTCAGTTTGCCGCCTTTGAACGCCGACGTGAATTCGCTCAAGACCGCAATCGCCTCCGTCAATCCGAGCGCCTCGTTTACGCCCGCCTTCGCTGGTTCGTTTCAAGATCCCGCCAAGGGGCATGAGATCGCCAGCCAAATGTATCAGAGCGGCGTGGACTACATTCAGACCGATTCGGCGGCCACGGACACCGGCATCATCCAGGCCGCGAATGAAGGCGATGGCCGCATGGTCAGCGCCATCTCGCCGGCGCAATACAAAATTGGCCCTAAGACGGTGGCGGCGCTCGTCGAGCTCGACTTCGGTCAATCTCTGTACAACGAGGTCTCGAAGGCGCTCGGCCCCGATTTCAAAGGCGGGCATCTGGCCACCGGTCTGGGGACTGGCGTGATTGACTTCGTGCTCTCGCCGGTTTGGCAGGAGCAGGGGCCGAAAGACCTGGTGGAGAAGGCGAAGACGGTCTGGCCTGATATCGCAAAGGCTAAAGCGGACATCATTTCCGGTGCGCTGAAGCCGCCATTCAACACGCAACTCTGATCTCGCCCCCTACAGCGGCTTGGCGTTGGAGCGAGCGGGGAGGCTCACCGGGGCGGCGCGGCGCGCGCCTCGCCGCAAAACGGATGAGCCGTAGGCGCCCTGTATGATCGTTGGATCTCCACCGGCGCTAAGATGCACGAGCATTTCGGTCCGCTACGGCGACTTCGCTGCGCTGACCGAGGTGAGCGTCGCCTTTGCGCCAAAGCTCATCCACGCCGTGGTCGGACAAAACGGCGCGGGCAAGACGACCTTCGCCCGCGTCGTCGCCGGGATCGTCAAGCCCGTTTCGGGCGCCATTGAGATCGACGAGCGCGAAGTCGCCACGGGCCACGTCAATCGATCGCGTGCGGCGGGAGTGGAGCTCGTTCACCAAAACTTCGCTTTGCCTCCCTCGTTCACTGTCGCCGAGGCGATGGAGTTCGGCGCCAGGCAGGGCCGCCCGATCTTTACACGCCGCGAGCTCGAAGCGCGCTGGAGGCGGCATCTGGAAAATCTTGGCGTCCAAACAAGGCTGAAGGACCGTATCCGCGATCTGCCCGTCGAGTCGCAGCAGGGCGTTGAGATCGCCCGCGCGCTTGTCGCCGATGCGAAGCTTCTCATCCTCGACGAGCCGACCGCAGTCTTGTCGCCAAGCGGCGTCGAAGTGCTCTTTCAGCGACTGAGAGGCCTCAAGGCGAGCGGCGTCACCATCTTGCTCGTTCTTCACAAAATCCGGGAGGTTCTGGCGGTCGCCGATACGGTCACAGTGCTGCGCGGAGGGCGGCTGATCGAAGGGCCAATCGCGGCTGACGCCGTGGACGCGCGCGAGCTTTCTGCGGCGATCATCGGCGCTGAGGCCGAGAAGACACTGACCGTAAGAGATGAAGAGGCGCTTGTCGGTTCGGATCTCCCAGCCGAAGCCCGGCGGGGCGTCACGGCCAACAGCAAGGCGCCGACCATTCTCGCCGCCGATCGGGTCTCCACCTTACCGGACCCGGAGGGGCCAGCGCTCACCGAGGTCAGCCTCGGCATTGCGCCGGGAGAGATCGTCGGCGTGGCGGGAGTCGAGGGGAACGGGCAACGCACGCTGGTGCGCGCGCTCGCCGGGCTCATCGCAATCCAGTCCGGCGGCATTCGCCTGAATGACCACGACCTGGCCGGGCTATCGACCGGGGAACGGCGAGCCCGCGGATTGCGGGTCATTCCGTTCGAACGCAACAGCGAAGGCTTGAGCCTCTCCAGTTCGCTCTGGGAGAACTGGTCCGCGCGCCAGCTCCTGCGAGGCTCTCCACTCAAACTCATATCGCCGGCGCGGTTTCGCGGCGAATGCGACCGGGCGCTGAAGCGATGGGACGTCCGCTACTCCACGACTCTCCAGCCGGCCGGTTCGCTGTCGGGCGGCAACGCGCAGAAGCTGATCCTCGCCCGGGAGGTCGACGACGACGCGAAGCTCGTCATCGCGGCGCAGCCGACGCGTGGCCTCGACGTCGGCGCGACTGCGTTTGTGTGGAAGTCGTTGCGCGATGCGACGGCGCGGGGATGCGGCGTATTGCTGATCTCTTCCGACCTCGATGAGCTTTTCGACATCAGTGATCGGCTCGTCGTGATGCTGTCGGGCCGGATTGCCGCTGAATTCCGGCCGCCGTTCCGACTGAGCGACGTGGGAGCGGCCATGACGGGAGCGCGTTGAGATGCAGGGGAATCTCGCCGCGGTCGGCCGAGCGCTCACCTTCGTGCTTCTCGCTCTCGCCCTGTGCGGTGTCATCTTCCAACTCGCCGGCTATTCCGCCATCGAGATGTTCCAGAGCATCGCCGACGGCGCGTTCCTCAATCCGAACGCCTGGCAGGGCAGCCTGCGTTGGGCGATGCCTCTGTTCATCACGGGCTGCGGCGTGGTCGTCTCCTTCCGCAGCGGCTATTTCAATGTCGGCGCACAAGGGCAGTTTTACATGGGGGCGATCGGCGCGACTTTCGTGGTTGACTTCCTCAATGGCTATCCCGCAGCCCTCGTTGTGCCGCTCGCGTTCGTTACCGCGGTTGTGTGCGGCGCGCTGTGGGCGGCATGGCCCGGCTACCTGCGTCTGGTGTCGGGCGCCGATGAAGTGATCACGACGCTGATGGGCAACTTCATCGCTTCGCTCATTCTCATCTATGTGACGGGCGGGATCTTGAAGGATCCGTCTGGGACCGGCCAGGTGATGGCGAGCCGTCCTGTCGCCGAGGCCTACCGGATCAGCTCCGAGGTCGGGCTGTCGCCGGCGATCGTCGGGATCGCGGTCGCGGTCGGCGTCTTCACGTGGGTTCTCGTCAATCGTACCGCCTTTGGCGTTCTTTCCGGCCTTGCGGGACGGAATCCCACCATGGTCGTCTGGCAGGGCGCCCGGATGCTGCAACTGGGTCTCGGAGCCTTTGCGCTCTCCGGCGCCCTCGCCGGTCTGGCCGGCGTTATCGAGGTGCTGGGTCCGAACGGCAGGCTCGTCAGCGGATTTCTGCCGACGCATGGCTTCACCGCGATCCTGGTCGCGCTCGTCGCGGGGCTTTCGGTCGCGGGCGCTGCGGTCGTCTCGCTTTTCTTCGGCGGACTTGCCGCCGCGAGCCTCTATCTGCCTGTGCTGGCCGGCCTTCCGGCCGCCGCGATCGACATCATCAACGCGGCGATCGCGCTCTTCATCACCGCCAGGGCCGCGCCCGGGCTGGCGTGGATCCTGCCACGGCGACGCGCCAGTGGAGGCGCGTGATGGAAGACTTCCTCGTTGGCGTGCTTCGATATGGGACGCCGCTCGTCTATGTGACGATGGCGGGCGTGCTCGCGCAGCGGGCGGGCGTGTGGAACCTCGGGCTCGAAGGTCTGATGATCATCGGATGCTGCGCATCCGTGCTCGGTTTTGTGCAGACCGGTTCGATGTTGTTCGGGTTCGGCCTCGCGGTCGTCGTTTGCGTGCTTGCCTCAGCCCTTCTCTGGTTCGTCGTGGAGAAGCTCCGCGCCAATCCCATCATAGCCGGACTCGGGCTGACCGGGCTCGGCCTGGGCGGGACCGACCTCGCTGTCCAGGCGATCTACGGCAGCCAGGCTACGGTGAACGCGCCTTACGGTCTCCCGAGGCTCGGGCCGGCGTTCGGCGCTTTCGGCGTGCTCTCGATTTTGGTGGCGCTTATGCCTTTTGTGGTCTTCGCCGTTTGGATCGTCTTGCGGCGCACCCGCTTCGGCCTCCAACTCGCGGCTTGCGGCGAGCATCCCTTCGCGGCCCGCAGCGTTGGCGTCGATCCATCGACGATGCGTCTGATCGCGCTTTGCGCGGGTGGAGTTCTTTGCGCGCTCGGCGGCATGGAGTTGGCGCTCGGAAGCCTCACGATCTTCGCCTACGGCATGACCGCCGGGCGCGGGTTCATGGCGTTCTCCGCGGTGATCTTTGGCGCTGGCCACCCGCTCTCCTCTGCCGCGGCCGCCCTCTTCTTCTCGACCGTTGGCGCGCTCGGCATCCGCGCACAGCTTCTGTTCGGCAACCGCGTCCCGAACGACCTGCTGCTTGCCTTGCCCTATATTGCGACCGTCGTCGGGGTATGGATCAGCGCGCGCCTGCGTGGTGGGGCTACGACCAGCGGGTTCGGTGAGCTGCGCGACTATTGAGGACAGAGATGGACTTCGCCCAGCGGCACGCGATCAGTGACGTCTGCATCCTTTGCGCCGATGTCGAGCGTTCGATCCGCTTCTATGCAGACAAGCTGGGCTTCCGGCTGTTGCACCGCGCGGAGGGGTTTGCGGATTTCAGTGGAGCGGGGCTGACCTTCGCGCTGTGGGAGATCGATCACATCAGCCGCAACACGGGAATCTCGAACGTGAAGGGGCCCGGCGCCCACAAAGCCTGCATCGCGGTGAAGCTCCCTTCGGCCGAGGAGCTCGACGCCTGCTATATCGAGCTCGCCGCCAAGGGCGTGGCGTTCCAGGCGCCGCCTGGCAACTATCCGTGGAACGCCTATTGCTGCTACTTCACCGGACCGGACGACGAGGTCTGGGAACTCTACGCCTGGCGCGACGGCGGCGCGCCCGGAAAGCTTCCTTGATGGAGGCGGAGCGATGAAAACGCTTTTCCGCAAGGCGCAGATCCTGGCCATGGGCGGTCCTCACCGCGAGGACCCGTTCGAGGGGGACCTTCTGGTCGAGGACGACCGCATCTCGGCGATCGGCCTCGATCTCGGCGAGATTCACGGCGCGCAGGTCATCGACGGCCGCGATAGGCTTGTCATGCCCGGCCTCATCAACGCGCATCTTCATTCGAGCGAGCAGTTCTTCAAGGGTCGCTACGAACGGATGCCGCTCGAGGTCTGGCTTCTCTATGCCTATCCGCTGCTGATGGGCCCTCGAGTTCCCGAACGCCTGATCTATCTCCGGTCAATGTTGGTTGCGATCGAGTCGCTGAGGAGCGGCGTCACCACGATCTGCGACGATTTTTTCGATCCGCCAACGCTCTCGCTGGAAAGGATCGGCGCCGTCTTCGCGGCCTACGAGGCTGCCGGCATTCGGGCCAACGTCTCAAATTCCATCATCAACATCGCGCCTCTGGACGCGTTGCCCTTCGCGCGCGAGGTCGTGCCGCCTGATCTGCAGCGCGTGCTCGACACCGGCGAGAGGGTGACCGGAGCGGTCTATGCCGACTATTGCGGAAAGGTCTTCTCGACCTTCCACGGACGGGCTGGGCGCCTCCGCTACATGATTTCACCCTCGGCGCCTCAACGCTGCACCATGGACCTCCTCGAGGCTTGCGCGGCGATGGCGAAGACGCACGCGGTCCCCTTCCATACGCATGTGCTGGAGACCAAGACCCAGGCGGTCACTGGGCCCGAGATGTTTGGCGTCTCTCTCATTCGCTATCTCAGTGATCATCGCATCCTCACCCGCAACGTCGCCATCGCGCATTCGGTCTGGGTTTCCGACGAGGATATGCGGCTTATGGGCGAAGCGGGCTGCTCGGTTGCCCACAATGCGGTCTCGAACCTGAAGCTCGGCTCTGGAGTAGCGCCGGTGCGGCGGCTAATGGACGCGGGCGTGACGATTGCTCTCGGGACGGACGGCGCTTCGAGCAACGACACTCTGCGCATCTTCGATGTCATGCGCGTCGCGGCTCTGCTGCATAGCGCAACGGGACCGGATCCTGCGCGTTGGCTCACGGCGAGAGACATCCTGCGCGCCGCGACCCTCGGTGGCGCCTATAGCGCGATGTTGGAGAAGGAGACAGGATCGCTGGAGGTCGGCAAACGCGCCGATCTCATCGTGCTCCGCACCGATACGCTCGCCTTCACGCCCATGAATGACATCCGCAAGCATCTCGTCTATGCGGAGAACGGCTTGTCGCTCGAACTCGTCATGGTCAACGGGACAGTCGTCCTGCGCGACGGCGAGCTCACCCAGGTCGACGAGAGGGAGATCCTGCGCGAAGTGAGGGACGCCATGCCGGCCTATCTCGGGGAACACCGGGAGGTCGAGGAGCGCAACCGCGCGCTTGAGCCCTACATGATCGAGATCCACCGTCGCGCGACGATACGCGACGTCGGGCTCAATCGCTATATGGGCGACATGCCCCACTGGTCGGGGACCAACCAGGCTTGATCGTCAATAAGGCGTGTCGCCGCCATCAAGATTGATCGACTGGCCGCGAATGATCTGCGCCGCGTCGGTGAGCAGGAAGACGACAATGCGGCCGATCTCGATCGGCTCAATGTGACGGCCAAGTTGCGCCGGAACCATGCCGGCGAAAAGTTCGTCGCTGGTGCGCCCGGTCTCCTTCGCCAACCGGTCGGCGACGTCGCGCAGCATCGGGGTCGCGACGCTCCCGGGACAAACCGCATTGACGTTGATGCATTCGGGCGCCCATTCGCGGGCAAGCGAACGCGTCAGGTTGATGACCGCGGCCTTCGAGGCGTTGTAGGCGGCCATATTGGGAAATCCGACTTTGCCGGCGTTCGAGGCGATGTTGACCACCGCGCCGCCTTTGCCCGCGAAGGCCCGCCGCGCGGCCTGCGCGCCGTTCACTACGCCGCCCACGTTGACCTCGAACTCCCGCCGCCACGCTTCCGGGGCGAGGTCGCTAGCGGCGATCATCTGCACGACGCCTGCGTTGTTCACCCAGCCGCGTATGGCCCCCAGCTGTGCAGCGGCCTCGGCGGCCAGGGCGAGCGACGCAGGGTCGGTGACATCGGCGCCGAGGGCCAGCGCGCGTTTCCCGGAGGAATTGAGCCGCCGGGCCGTCTCGCGAGCCGTCGCCTCGTCGCGATCGATGAGGGCCACGCGCGCACCCGCCGCCAGCGCCGCTTCCACGATGCCTGCGCCGATCCCACGTGCGGCGCCGGTCACCGCCACCACTTGCCCTTCGAGGGCCTTGTCCGACAGCGCCGACATGATGATTGCCCTTCAGAAAGCAGGAGTGGACGTCACGCCGCCGTCCACCACGAGATTGGCGCCGGTGATCCAGCGTGAGGCTTGCGAAGCGAGAAAAAGGACTGCGTCGGCGACGTCCTCGTCCTCTCCCATCCGCCCAAGAGGCGCAGCCTTCATCCAGCGCGCTACGCCATCCGGCCACGCCTGTTCGATGCCGTCGCGTCGGATGACTCCAGGGGACACGGCGTTGACGCGGACTCCGTGCTTTCCATACTGCAACGCGGCTGCGCGAGTGAACATGATGAGGCCTGCCTTCGAGACGGCGTAATGTCCGTGCGTCGGCGCAGGCTGGAGGCCCTCGATTGAAGCAATGTTGACGATCGCGCCGCTCGATCCGCGCGCGATCATGTCTTCGACGACCAGCTTGGTGGCGATGAACACGCCGTCGAGATTCGTCGCCATCATGGCGCGCCATTCCTCGACGCTCATCTCGTCGAAGCCAGCATGGGTCTGCCGTGCAGCGTTGTTGACGAGAATGTCGATATCGCCCAGCTCATCCGTTACAGCCCTGATCGCGGCTTTGGCCGATTGCGGATGGGTGAGTTCGGCGTGGACGGAAAGGCTCTTGCGTCCCATGCCGCGAAGCGCCGACGCCAGCGCCTCGGCGCCTTCTTTCCCACCTCGATAGTGCACGGCGACGGCGGCGCCCGCGTCGGAGAGACGCGTCGCGACGCCTTTTCCGATTCCCGCTGACGCCCCCGTGACCAGCGCGACCTTGCCTCTCAGGTCCAAAAGATCGGATACGCCCGGCGCCGAAGTCATCGAGAACCTGCCTGAGAGAGACGAAAACGGAGGGAACGCTGGCGACAGCTAACCGCATCGCCCGGATGTGCGCCAGCCCTTATATGGCGAGGGGCGCCCAAACGAGATTGATATCCTATCCTATCCTGGTCGTGACCAAGCCC
>CAWFZA010000009.1:0-40824 GCA_963820095.1 uncultured Alphaproteobacteria bacterium | reverse complement strand
CGACTTCGCGAAATCCAGCGCCACCAACCCCGGTGATGTCGGCTCCGACGCTGGACCGGTCGCCCGCGATGAACGGCCGGCGGCGCAAGCGTTCGTCGACGATCGTCATTGCGTGAAGCGCCCCCCTGGCCGATTGACCTCCGCCCAGTCCGCGGGACCTGCGGATTCTCCATTTCCGCCATTCGGGTGGCTGTGGCGACACCGACCTGGGCAATCGGAAAGAGGAGGCCGATCGAGCTGGCGCTGCCACATCTCGATCATCGCCTGTTCGACCGGGGTCAGCCGAACAGGTCGGCGCCGGCGAATCGCCTCGATAAACGACGATCGCAATGGATTTGGCGATTCTCGTCCCGTCGTCGAGCGGCGAGAACCGAAATTGTCTCGAAGGGATTGAGGCCTGAGAATTCCGGCGTCTTGTGCTCGAGCTTCGCAAGGTCAACCTCGACCCGCGGATCGCCAGGCCCTTCTCGGCGAGAAAAAATGCGCACACGGCGCGGGCTTCGGCCCCTCGTTAGAACTGTACAGCTTCATGGCCGCCCTCCCCATGCGGGCTTCGCGACCATCGTCCGCGGGTCGAGGCATCGTAAAACTCGACGCCGTGAGCCGCGAACTGACGGGGCAAAACGAGAAACCCTAATCAAATCATCCGCAAAAATCTCTCAATTCCAGACCATCGCATCAGCAGCTCGTTAATCAATGAGCCGCATCCGATTGACGCGAGTAAGAGCGTGCGTATTGGGCCGGGCTATGCGTGATGTCGGGCGGACCTGGGCGGAGC
This sequence comes from uncultured Alphaproteobacteria bacterium, assembly GCA_963820095.1. GTDB lineage: Bacteria > Pseudomonadota > Alphaproteobacteria > Rhizobiales > Beijerinckiaceae > Roseiarcus. Next base: position 40,046 of record CAWFZA010000009.1, on the reverse strand, counting down.
GGGAGCGGCGACAAGTCCGCTTCCGAAGCCGCAACGCGCCGGCGCAAGATGACCATCCAGCTCCGGGAGGCCCGGCGGTGCCCTCTCCGAACCCGACGCCATCCCGCAGCCATTCGACGGCGATGGTGCGGCGTCGCGGAAATCAATCGCAGCGCCACGCCGATGCTCCGGGATCATCGCGCTTGGCGTGTGCGCGATGGCGCTGGCGTTCATCGACGCCGGGCCGCTCACGACGTGGATCGCCTTCATCTCCTGCGCCATCGCGATGGCTATCCGCTGCCGATCGCCTTTCTGAACTCGAGCGACAAGGAAGGGGCGGCGGCGCCTGGCGGCGCAAGTTCGTTTCGACCGCGCTCAGCGGGTCGGCCTGGGCCTATCTCATCGTCACGCTGCTCGGAAAACACGATCCGAACGCGCACGCGTTCGCGATTATCGTGATGCTGCTCGTCTCGACGGTGATGTCGCTCCTGGCCGCGGCCATTCCAGCGGCTTTCGTCGCCGGCATGCTGCCGATGATCGTCGGCGTGATTCTCCTCTACGCCCCGCGCCTGCATGGCGCGGCCGTGCCGACGGCGGCGCTGGCGATCGGGGTCGTCGGCTATTTCCTCATCGTTGCGCGGCGCCTGCACGCGACCGCCTCTGAGAACATCTCGTTTCAGGCGGAGAAGGACTCGCTCATCGCCGAGCTCGAGCAGGCGAAGCTCAATTCGGACGAGGCGCGGCGCCGCGCCGAGGGCGCGAACCTCGCCAAATCTCGGTTTCTTGCGACCATGAGCCACGAACTGCGCACGCCGCTCAACGCGATCCTTGGATTCTCGGAAGTGATGAAAGGCGAATTGTTCGGCCCCCACTCGCTGCCGGCTTACAAGGAATATTCCAACGACATCCACGCGAGCGGCCAGCACCTTTTGATGCTGATCAACGAAATCCTCGATCTCTCGCGGGTCGAGGCCGGGCGGTATGACCTCAAGGAGGAGCCGGTCTCGCTGACCGGGGTGGTCGAGGAATGCCTTCGTCTCCTGTGGCTCAGGATCGAGCGGCGCCATCTCGTCATCACCGAAGCGATGGAGCCCGGATTGCCGCGCATCTGGGCGGACGAGCGGGCGGTGCGTCAGGTGACGCTCAACCTGCTTAGCAACGCGATCAAGTTCACCCCGCAAGGCGGCGCGATCACCATCAAGGTCGGCTGGACCCGGAAGGGCGGACAATATCTCGCCATCGCCGACACCGGGCCCGGCATTCCGCCGGAGGAGATCCCGATCGTGCTGTCGTCTTTCGGCCGCGGAGCGCTGGCGCAGAAAAATGCGGAAGAGGGCACGGGCCTTGGGCTGCCGATCGTCAAGGGACTGGTGGAGCTGCACGGCGGGGAATTCCGCTTGAACTCGACCCTGCGGATCGGCACCGAAGTGATCGTCATTTTCCCGCCCGAGCGGGTGATGGACACGCTGCCGGCGCTGACGTCCGAATGACTCCGGAGGCGCCTGAGCGGCGCCGGCGCCGCATGCGCCGGCGCCAGCGGGACCACGCGGCTTGAAGGAGGCCTCTCCTCGACCCCGCTTCGGCTGTGAGCGGGATCACAGCGGCCGCTGAACTGCCGCGGCAGGCTCGATTGCGACTGCATCGGGACGAACCGGACCCGTGCCTAACGGAGAACCGCGTGGCCGACGAGGAGATTAACGACGCCGACCTCGTGGCGAAGGTGTCGGGCGTTCTGCTTTCCCCCGAGTGTCAGCGAATCAATTTCCGTTGGGGAAAGCAGCACATCAACGCGAAGGCTTACCGCGCGGTGGCCTTCGCGCTTCTCGACTCGCGCATCCACCTCTACGAGGCCGACGCCGCGCACAAGCTCGACCCCGGCGTCGAAGCGGTGTACCGCGAAGGAAGCGAGACGATGATCCTTCGTCCGCATCTCAATATGCACAGAGTCTACAACCGGATGACCGTCGTGCATGAGTTGACCCACGCCGTTCAGGACGCGCAATTGGCCGGCGAGTGGATATGGAGACTTGACAAGGAGGCGATCGGCTTTGTCGCGGAATGGCTGTACGACATCTATTCGTCGCCGGACCGCAACAATCTGAGGAACAAGCCGGACGCGGACGACCCGATCGAAGTCACTGCGGTCGAAATCGCACGATCGCTGGCGGACAGGCCTGGCGCGTCTCCCGACCCGGCCGCGATGCGGCGTTTGGGAGACGCGATCTACGCCGATCCGACCTATTCGGTCCGCATGTTGCTCCACCCCTGGGTGCGAGGAGACGGAGTTGCGAAGCCACGTTTCCCTTAAGATAGCCACTGGGCGGCCATCGCCTGACGGCCAATGCACGCTCACGGGGAGACGAGATTCGCGTAAAGCTCCGCTCGAGAACGGCGCCATTGGTCCTGCGGGCCTCGCCCCTCCCGATCCTTGTCTCGCGCCCGACTTTCGACGAGTGAGCGGGATCACAGCGCCCGATCGAGCCCCGTCGCAAACAAGCTCGTGATCTCCGATTCTGTCGCCTATCCGCCTGCGCCTTAGTTAAGGAGGATGGAATGGCCGGCGACGACGGCCACGACCATGTCAATGAGCCCGCTCTTGTGGCGAAGCTGTCGCAGGTTCTGCTTTCCCAAGCGTGCCAGCGGATCAATTTCCGTTGGGGAAAGCTGCAGGTCACGGCCAAAGCCTACCGCGCCGTTGTTTCCGCCCTCAACGAATCGCGAATCGACATCTTCGAGGCCGACGGCGCCGACCACATCCTCGATCCCGGCGCGGAGGCCTCATACATCGGCAATCCCGAGAGCATCATCATTGGTCCCTACCTCGATCCGCCACACAGCCTTCGATCAACGGGCCATCGTGCACGAGGCGACCCACGCCGTTCAGGACGACCAATTGAGTGGGGAATGGGTGTGGAGACTTGATGACGAGGCGACCGCTTACATCGCCGAATGGCTCTTCGTCATCCATGCTTCGCCCAACCGGGATCGCTTGATCAGCAAGCCTGATCCGAACGATGCGATCGAAAGCATTGCGGTCGAAATCGCCCGGGCGCTTGCGGACAAGCCTGGCGCATCGCCCACCCCGGAGTCGATGCGGCGATTGGGGGATGCGATCTTCCACGATCCGACCTATTCGGTCACAATGGCGCTGCATCCCTGGATCCGCGACGACGGCGTGACGAAGTCCGATTTTCCCTGAAGGGCGATGGGGCGGACGCCGCACGGGGGAGCTTCCGCGCGTTGTCGCCTTGACGGACAGAACGCGCCGGGCAAATTTCGTTGAACGCGGGAGCGTTCGCATGTCTTCCGATTCGATCAAGCCGATTATCTTCATCAGCTACGCGCATCTCGATGAGCCTGACCCGCCGGGAGAGCCGCGTTGGCTGAGCTTCGTCATGGAATTTCTGCGTCCCGGCGTGAAGGGGCGCAAATACGAAGTGTGGATGGACCGGCTGATGCCGGGGGGCGCCGACTGGAATCCGGAAATCGAGGCGAAGATCAGATCGTGCGACATTTTCGTCCTGCTTGTGTCCACCCGTTCGACCGGGTCGGACTATATCGTCGACAACGAAATCCCGATCATCCGCGAACGCCAGAGCCATGACGACGGCGTCTATTTCTATCCCTTGCTGCTCGACTGGACGCCGAAGGCGGGGCTCGAGCAAGTCAACGACAAGAACCTTCGTCCCCGCGACGCGAAGCCGTTATCGAGCCTGACTGCGAGCGAGCGCAGCCGAGCCATGTCCGAGGCCGCCGACGAAATCGCGGAGGTTGCGAAGACGATCGAGGAGAGGAAAGCCGCCGCGGCCGGGCAGAACCAGCCTGTCTCCTCGTCATTCCCAGGCCCCGGGTGGTTACTCGGCCCTGCGATAACCAACTTCGTGGTTGGAAGTTTTGACCGATTCGCGCCCGCAACCGAGGGCGCGCGAGCAGCTCCGGTGGTCGACATCAACGGTCTGCCGGAGACTGGCTACGAGCGGCTGGTTGGGCGCGAAGCAGAACTTGGGCGCCTCAACGAGGCGTGGAACGACGATAGGACCAACATCCTCTCGCTCGTCGCCGAGGGCGGGGCGGGCAAGTCGGCTCTCGTCAACGAATGGCTGACGCGGCTCCGGGCCGATGGCTACAGCGGCGCCGATTGCGTGCTCGGCTGGTCGTTCTACAGCCAGGGATCGAAGGAACGGGCCGCGGCGGCCGACGAGTTTCTAGACTGGGCGCTACGCAAGCTCGGCGTGAAACTCGAGACGACTAGCCCCTCGGCCAAGGGCGAGGCGATCGCCGACGCGCTTGTGGCGCGCCGCGCACTGCTCGTCCTCGACGGCGTCGAACCGCTGCAGCATGGACCGGGTATGCAAGCTGGCCAACTCAAGGACCGGGGCTTGCGATCGCTATTGCGCGGTTTCGCCACGGCGGCGCCAAAGGCCGATCACAGCCTGATGGTGCTGACCAGCCGCCTTGCCGTCGCCGACATCCAGCGCTTCAAGAGCGGCGCGGCGCCGGTGGTCGACGTCGAGCGGCTCTCGGACGAAGCGGGCGCCGAATTGCTGCGCGACAACGACGTGTGGGGCATCGACGAGGAGCTGCGGGCGGCTTCGCGCGATCTAGGGGGCCACCCGCTGGCGCTGACCCTGCTCGCGAGCCTCATCAAGGAAACACAGAACGGCGACGTGCGCCGACGCGATCATATGCGCGGCCTGCTAGCCGACAAGGACAATACGCGGCATGGCCACGCGCGCCGGGTGATGGAATCCTACGAGGAGGAATGGCTCGCCGATCCGCCGGTCCTCCTCGCCATTCTCCATTGCGTGGGCCTGTTCGACCGCCCGGCGAGCGGCGATTGCATTAGAGCGCTGCGCGCCAAGCCCGCGATTCCCGGACTGACCGATGCGTTCATCAATCACACCGACGAGCTATGGCGACGCGTTGTCGCGCGCCTGCGCGGCGTGCGGCTGCTGTCGCCGGTCGATCCATCCGATCCCGAAGCGCTCGACGCCCATCCGTTGGTGCGCGAATGGTTCGGCGACCGGCTCAAGAGGACGAACGAAGCGGCATGGAAAGAGGCGCATAGCCGTCTCTACGAGCATCTGCGCGACACGACCCACGAAGGCAAAACGCCGACGCTTGCCGATCTCGCACCGCTCTATCACGCCATAGCCCACGGCTGCCACGCAGGGCGGCTGGAGAACGCGTTGGACCAGGTCTTTCGCAATCGCATTCACCGTCGACTGCCTAACGGAACTCTTGAAGGATACTCGTTGTTCAAATTGGGCGCCGCGAGCACCGACCTCGCCGCGATCTCCTGGTTCTTCGAGCGCCCTTACGAAGAGCCGAATGCCGCGCTTAAGCTGCCAGACCGCGCCTGGATCTTCGCCGAGGCTGGGTTCGCGCTACGCGCCCAAGGTCGGCTCCAGGAAGCGGTGGCCGCGACACGGGCCGGCCTATGCCTGTTCGAAGATACGCAGGATTGGAGAAGCGCGGCGATCGAGGCGGCTAATTTGAGCCAAACCGAATTGCTGATTGGCGAAATCGCCGCCGCTATTGCGACGGCGGAAAAGGCCGCGGCCTATGCGGATCGTAGCGGTGAGGAAATTCAAAGAATGTTCAGGTTCTTTGAGCGAGCCAACGCCCTCTACGCCAGCGGCGATTGGGAGAAAGTAACCGCTCTTTTCGCCGACAGGGTGCGCCGGACCCTGGAGGTCCAGCCGAAGGCAACCGTGTCCTCTCTGGAGGCATTTTACTGTAGCGAACTCCTCCTATCGCAGGGGCGGGCTTGCGCCGTGCGCGATGAAGCAATGCGGACGTTGAAATTGAACCGGCGGGATAACAACCGGGTTCTCGTCGCGCTAAACACATTAACGCTCGGCCGTGCCAATCTCCTACTTGCGTTGCAACTCATAACGAATCGGGCTTTGGCCAAGCGGGCGAGGGCCGACGTGCGCGCTGCGGCCTCTAGTTTCGATGGAGCGGTCGAAGGCCTCCGGGGCTCCGGGCTTAACCAGTATCTGCCTTGTGGCCTGCTCGCTCGCGCCGCTTTTCGCCGCGCCGTTGGCGACTGGGAAGGTGCGGCGCGCGATCTCGACGAGACAGAGGAGATCGCCGAGCCGGGGCCGATGCGGCTCTTCCTTTGTGACGTCGCCCTCGAGCGTGCGCGGCTCGCTCTGGCTGAGCGAGAGGGCTTCGCGCCGCTGAACGGCCTCGTCGAGACGAGCCCGTCACGACCCGTTCTGCCCGACGCCACCGCTGCGGCGGCGCTCGTGGAGGAGGCGCGGAAGGAGCTCGACGTCGCGCGCAACCTGATCGCCGAATGCGGCTACCACCGCCGCGACGAGGAGCTCGCCGAGCTTGACGCAGTCATGGCCGGCGCGCCGCCGCTTCGCCGACCTGCCGCCCCGCGTCTGAGACGCGGGTTCGCTCCAGTGAGGGCGTTGCGGCTCTGCGAAAATTGTTTGCGTAAATCCTAAGTCCGTGTTAGGGTTTCTGTTGGGCTGATTAACATCGCGGCCCCAAAGGTCGTGTCGGAGAAGGAGCGTTCGAGGCCGCTTTGCACAACCCGTGACGCGAGTGGCGAGGAGCAACAGTTTTTTTTATTTTTTCGCCCGTAACGCATTGAAAAGACCCAAATCGGCCAAGGAAAAACAAGGAAAACCAAGCCTTTTTCCTTGTTTTTATTTGGTTTTTCTTGCATTTGTTTGGCGCTCACTCGCCTTCCGGTTGTATCGGCGACGGCCGCGCGGACCCCGGCCGGGGCGTTCGGTCAGGCGTCGTCCTTCTCGCCGAAGCCCGCGGCCTCGATGGCGAGATGGGTCTTGTTCTGGAAGCTCGCGTCCTGGCCCGTGGCCAGGAGCGGCGCGGCCTCGGCGATGGCGCGGCACACGGCCTCGACCCAGCCGGTCTCCGACTTGGCGAAGTCGTTGAGGACATAGTTGTGGACCAGCGCCTTGTCGCCGGGATGGCCGATGCCGATCCTCACCCGCTTATAAGCCGGGCCGAGATGGGCGGTGATCGAGCGCAAGCCATTGTGGCCGGCGTCGCCGCCGCCGACCTTGACCCTGACCTTAGCCGGCGCGAGGTCGAGCTCGTCGTGGATGACGACGAGCGCGTCGAGGTCGAGCTTGAGGTAACGCAGCGCCTCGCCGACGCTGCGCCCGAACTCGTTCATGTAGGTCTGGGGCTTGAGCAGCATGACCCGCTCGTCGCCGACCAGCCCCTCCGCCATGAGCCCCTGATGGCGGGCGCGAAACGGCCCGAACCGGCCCCGCTCGCCGATCGCGTCCACCGCCATGAAGCCGATGTTGTGGCGGTTGCGCGCATAGTGCGCGCCCGGATTGCCGAGCCCCGCGATGACCAGCATGGGGTCTCCGATCGATCAGCGCAGCGCCCCCGGCCTTCGCCGGAGCAACGGCGCAGGCCAGGCTGTCGCGCCCGCGAGGGACGCGCGAGCCCTTACTTCTTGGCGGCGGGCTTGGCGGCGGCCGGCGCGGCTGCCCCCTTGCCGGCCGCGGCCGCGGGCGCAGCCCCAGCCGCCGGCGTCGCCGCAGCGCCAGCGGCGGGCGTGGCCGCAACGGCGGCGGCGGCGGGCGCTTCCTCGACCATGACCGTCGGCGGCACGATGGTCACCACGGTCAAGTCGGCCGTGCCGCTGAGCGGCCGGCAGCCTTCCGGCAGGTTGAGCGCCGACACATGCACCGAATCGTGGAAATCCATGCCCGCAAGGTCGATCGTGATCGATTCCGGAATGTCGTCGGCGGGCGCCATGACCTCGACCGTGTGCAGCACCAGATTGACCGCGCCGCCCTTTTTCAATCCGGGCGAGGCTTCGCGATTGACGACATGCACGGGGACGCCGATGCGCACCCGCGAACCGGGCGTGAGCCTCAGGAAATCGACATGAACCGGCCGGTCGGTGACGACGTCGAGCTGATAGTCGCGCGGCAGCACCCGCTCCTTGCGCCCGTCGAGCTCGAGCTCGAAGATCGAGGTCAGGAAGTGGCCGGCGTAGATGAACTTGTTGACGTCCTTGTAGTCGACCGAGATCGGCTCGGGTTTCGTGCCGCCGCCATAGATGACGGCGGGGACGCGGCCTTCGCGACGAACGGAGCGGGCGGCCCCCTTGCCTGTCCCGCTGCGCGTCACGGCCGCGAGTTGCTTGATCGCTGCCATGATGATGTCCTTTATGAGCTTTATCTCGCGCCCTGCCTCCAGGGGTGTCGGATTGGGCCGCGAAGCGCGGGCTTATAGAGAACGGGAACGCTCGGAGCAAGTGCGCCATGCCTTGCTTTTGCGGGCGCGGAACTCGCAAAGGCTTGTCCCGGAGACAGGAACATCATGACGGGCGCATCGGCAAGACATGAAAACTGGCGTATCGAGAAGGATGCGCTCGGCGAAGTGCGCGTGCCGGCCGAGCATCTGTGGGGCGCGCAGACCGAGCGCTCGCGGCTCAATTTCGTCATCGGGGTCGAGCGGCATCGCTGGGGCCGGCCGGTCATTCGCGCGTTCGGCCTGTTGAAGAAATGCGCGGCGCTGGCCAATCTCGAACTTAAGCAATTGTCGAAGGAAAAGGTCGATCTCATCGTCCGCGCGGCGCAGGATGTGATCGAGGGCAAGCTCGACGACGAGTTCCCGCTGGTCGTGTTCCAGACCGGGTCCGGCACCCAGTCCAACATGAACGCCAACGAGGTGATCGCCAATCGGGCCATTCAGATCGCCGGCGGCGTGATCGGGTCGAAGAAGCCGATCCATCCGAACGACGACGTCAATCACAGCCAGTCGTCGAACGACGTGTTTCCGACCGTCATGCATATCGCCACGGTCACGCGCATCCGAGAGGCGCTGCTGCCGGCGGTCACTCGGTTGCGCGACACGCTGAACGCCAAGGCGAAGGCGTTCTCCGACATCATCATGGTCGGCCGGACGCATATGCAGGACGCGACGCCATTGACCCTCGGGCAAGCGATTTCGGGCTGGGCCGCCCAGCTCGATCAGGCGATCGCGGGCGTCGAGCGCGCCTGCCAGGGGCTGATGCCGCTCGCGATCGGCGGAACGGCGGTCGGCACTGGCCTCAACGCGGACCCGCGTTTCGGCGAGACGGTCGCGCGCATTCTCGCAGAGGAGACGGGCGAACCCTTCACTTCGGCGCCCAACAAGTTCGCGGCCCTGTCTGCGGACGACGCCATGGTCAACGTCAGCGCCGCGCTGCGCACGCTGGCGGGCGCATGCATGAAAATGGCGAACGACATCCGCCTCTATGCGAGCGGACCGCGAGCGGGCATCGGCGAGCTCAGGATCCCGGAAAACGAGCCCGGCTCCTCCATCATGCCGGGGAAGATCAACCCGACCCAGTGCGAGGCCTTGACGATGGTCGCCGTGCATGTGTTCGGCAACGATGTGTCCGTTGGCATGGCCGGCGCGCAGGGGCACTTCCAGCTCAACGTGTACAAACCGGTGATCCTGCACAATGTGCTGGAGTCGGCGCAGCTTCTGGCCGATGGCTGCCTCTCGTTCGACGAGCATTGCGCGAGCGGCATCGAGCCGAACGTAAAGCGCATCAAGGACAATCTCGACAATTCGCTCATGCTGGTGACGGCGCTCAACCCGCATATCGGTTACGAAAAGGCGGCGCAGATCGCGATCAAAGCCTATCGCGAGGATACGAGCCTAAGAGACGCGGCGCTGGCGCTGGGCTTCGTCACGGGCAAGGATTTCGACGAATGGGTCCGTCCCGAGGACATGATCCATCCGCTCGCGATCGAGGAGAAAGCGGAGTGAAGTTGCTCGCCTTGCTGCTGATCGATCTATTTCGAGTGCGGTTGGATCGGTTTTCGGGGAAGCGATTCCCGCAAGCTACGCGCCATAGGCCTTCATGAAAACGTCGACGCCCGCCTCGACCGCGGCTTCGACGTCCTCGCGACTGACCGAATCGACGACGCCGAATATCAGGCGCTTGAACACATAGCTCTGGCAGAGATCGAGGAATTGCCAGGCGGCGCGTTCCGGGTCCGGCACTTTTAAGACGCCAGCCTTCTCCAGCGACGCAAGCTCGGCCGCGAGATGGGTCGCGCCATAGAGCGGGCCCGCTTCGTAGAAGGCTCGGCCGACATTGGGGAATTTTTCCGCCGCCGCGATGACCACCCTCGCGAGCGCGAGGGTTCCGGGCTCGCAAATCCGCTGCATCAGGCGGACGCCGAAATCGGTCAGCATCTCGCGCGCGTCGCCCTCGCGGCGAAAGGCGCAGAGCCGCTCAGCCGCCTGGGCCTTTTCGGCGCGAATGATCGCCTCGAACAACTCGTCCTTGGAGTTGAAATAGGCGTAGAGGGTGCCCTTGGAGACGCCGGCGGTGCGCGCAATGTCGTTCATGCTCGCGCCATCGAAGCCAGCGCTCAAAAAGACCTGCCGCGCTCCCTCCATGATCTGGCGTTGTTTCGCGCCGCCGTCAGCGCCCGTGTCCGCTTCTCGCTCCAAAGCCCCCGATTCCATGCCGACTTAACCTCTCGACCGCTTGTCATCGCTACTGACCGAACCGTTCGGTTCGATTTTTGTTGCAATACGCCCCTGATTGCGATACGTCAACCTAAAATGACCGAACGGTTCGGTCGACATTTATTTAAGGGCGGGTTTCTCAAATGGCTGATGACCCTAAGGTCGCGGACGGTTCGACGGCGTCTGGGGCGGTGACGGCTCCTGCTCCAGGCAGCTTTCCCGCCCCCGCATCGAGTTTGCCCCGCACTCTTGCGCATCCGCCCGGCGGCGGCGCGGTCGTCAAGGCCAACCCTGCCAAGCGGTCCGGCCTGCGTCGGTTCGCTGTCCCGGTCCTGATCCTCGCCGCGCTCGGCTATGGCGGCAAAACGGCTTATGACTATTTCGTCGAGGGGCGCTTCCTCGTCTCGACCGACGACGCCTATGTCGGAGCCGACACCTCGATCATCGCCGCCAAGGCGATGGGGCACCTGACCGCGGTCCCGGTGGTTGACAACCAAGTCGTCCACAAGGGCGATCTGCTCGCTGCGATCGACGAAGGGGACTATCAAAACGCCGCCGATGCGGCCCAAGCGCGCATCGGCACTCAAGACGCGACCATCGCGAGATTCGGCCGACAGATCGACGCCCAGGGCGCTGTCATCGCCCAGGCCGAAGCCCAGGTCGACGCCGCGGCCGCGCAGGTCAAGAGCGCCGCGGCTGAGGTCGAGCGGGCGGCCCTCGAATATGGCCGCTCGTTCAAGCTCGCGCAGACCAATTTCGGCTCGCAGCAGCGTCTCGAGCAGGCTACCGCCGACCGGGACCGCACCGTCGCCGCCCTGGCCGCCGCCAAAGCGAGCCAAGCCTCGAGCCTCGCGGCGCTCGACGGCGCAAAGGCCAATCTCGACGTGCTCAAGGCGGAGAAGGACGAGGCTGTCCGTCAGCGGGCGGAGCTCGTAACGGCGCTGGCGATGGCGGAGCGCAACCTCTCGTTCACCCGCGTGCTCGCGCCATTCGATGGAACCGTCGGCAACAAGGCGGCTGAAGTCGGCGAACTCGTGCAGCCGGGAACGCGGCTCATGGCGCTCGTCCCGCTCAACGCTTCCTACGTCGATGCGAACTTCAAGGAGACCCAGCTCGCAAATGTCAAGCCGGGGCAGAAGGTCGATGTCTCGATCGACGCGCTCGACAGCAAGATCGTCGAGGGCGTCGTCTCGTCGATTTCCCCTGCCTCTGGCGCGCAGTTCTCGTTGCTGCCGCCGGACAACGCGACCGGCAACTTCACCAAGGTCGTCCAGCGTGTCGCCGTGCGCGTCACCTTTCCGACAGAAGTGTTGAAGGAAGTTCCACTCCGGCCGGGGCTCTCGGTCGTCGCAACCGTCCATACCCGCGATCCCGCGCTGCCGAAGCCGACGCTGCTCAGCGCCCTTGGGTTCGAAGCCTTCGCAACTCGTAGCCCCAGGCCGTGAGCGACGCGATCGCCCTTCGTCCGCCGGGCGCATCGCTTCCCGCGCCTCCCCGGCCGTTTGTGCCGGCCGCAGCGCCGAATTTCTCGGCGCGGCGGATTGCCGCGTTCGTCTTCATGGTGTTCGGGATGTTCATGGCGATCCTGGACATCCAGATCGTTTCAGCCTCGCTGTCGGAGATCCAGGCCGGGCTCTCCGCCTCGTCCGATGAAATCACCTGGGTCCAGACCAGTTACCTGGTCGCCGAAGTGGTCATGATCCCGCTGTCGGGCTTCCTGTCGCGGATGGTGTCGACGCGGGTCATCTTCACCATTTCGGCCGGCGGCTTCACGCTCATGAGCTTCATGTGCGCCCACGCCAACTCGATCGAGGAGATGATCTTATGGCGGTCGCTGCAGGGCTTCATCGGCGGTGGCATGATCCCGACAGTGTTCGCTTCCGCGTTCACCATCTTTCCGCGCGACAAGCAGCCGATCATCGCGCCGGTGATTGGTCTCGTGGCGACGCTTGCGCCGACGATCGGACCCACGGTCGGGGGTTATCTCACCGATTGGTTTTCCTGGCATTGGCTGTTCCTGGTCAACCTCGGCCCCGGAATCATCGTGACCATTGCCGCGTGGCTCCTAATCGACTTTGACGAACCCGACTATTCCCTTCTGACCCACTTCGACTATGTCGGCCTTGTCACGATGGCGGGCTTCCTCGGGGCGATGGAATATGCGCTCGAGGAGGGGCCGTCGAAAGATTGGTTCGGGAGTGAGCCCGTTACCATCGCGATCGTGATCTCGGCGGTGAGCGGCGTCGCTTTCTTCTGGCGCATGGCGACGGCGCGCCAGCCGATTGTCGACCTCACCGCCTTCCGCGACCGCAATTTCTGGACCGGCTCGATGTTCGCTTTCGTGCTCGGCATCGGGCTCTATGGCCTCACCTACATCTATCCGGTCTATCTGGCGTTCGTGCGCGGTTATTCGTCGCTGATGATCGGCAAGACGATGTTCGTGACGGGCCTGTGCATGTTTCTCACCGCGCCATTCGCCGGGCGGCTGATGAACCGGGTGGACCCGCGTCTCATGATTGCAGCCGGTTTCATTCTATTCGCGGTCGGGACCTATCAGGCGTCCTTTGTCACCATTGACTGGGACTTCTGGGAACTGTTGTGGCCGCAGGTCTTCCGCGGCGTTGGGCTGATGCTCGCGATGGTGCCGATCAACAATCTCGCGCTCGGCACCATGCCGCCCCAGAAGATCAAGAACGCGTCGGGACTCTTCAACTTGATGCGCAACCTCGGCGGTGCGGTCGGCCTCGCTCTCATCAATACGTTGCTCGACAAGCGGATGGATCTGCATCTCGAAAGGTTGCGCGAATCGGTCACCTGGGGACGCCGCGTCGCCGTCGATACGCTCGCCAGCATGACCGCGGCGATGGCCGCCCGCGGGTCGGACGCCGAGCTCGCGGCGACCCGCCAGCTTGCGCTCATCGTGCGCCGGCAGGCCGAGGTGATGGCGCTCGCCGACGTGTTTCTGGCGCTGACCATCCTCTTCCTCGGCTGCGTCGGCCTCGCCGCGCTGATGCGCCGCCCGGCTGGAGCAGCGGGAGGCGGCGGCCATTAAAGGAAGCCGGCCAAGCGGCGCGCCCGGGAGACGTTGAGGGGCGCCCGCTGATAAGTGCTCTTTGATGCTGCCGCTCTAGCCTTGGAGAGGGCGTCCTGTCGGTCGCCCTCCAAGGCTTTAGCCGTCGCGTCTAAATCTCGCGTATCACCGAATGCCGGCGTCGATCAGCTTCGTCAGGTCCCCCACCGTGTCGTGGGTCACCGTGCCGGCGCCGGTGTTGAGGTAAAGCCCTGGCATCTTGTACTTCGCCGAGATGAGGCACTGCACGACGGGCATGAAGCCCTGCATGTAGAGAAGCTGGTCGAGCGAGGCGGAAACATAGCCCGACTTCAGGCCGTCGATGGTGGCGGGCCCGAGGTCGGCGCCGCCCACGGTGATCTCGCCCGGCTTCTTGCCCGCCTTCTGCAAAGCCTCGGGCAGAATACCGGTCACGCCGCCGTGCTGCAGGCCGATCGCCTTCAGATTCGGATGCGTATGCCGCCAAACCTTCCGAACGACCGTAGATTGGCGAACAGCGCACGCCGGCGCTGCGGTTCGTCCGCGTACATGTAAAAAATAATCGAAATCAGGAAGATGAGCCCTTGCACGGTTCTCACCCACGCCCCCGTGAGACCTGCAGCGACCAGGCCTGCCTCGACCATGCCGATGATGAAACAGCCGAACACCGTCCCGATAATGGTCGCCTGGCCGCCAAAGATCGACGTGCCGCCGATCAGCACGGACGCGATGGCGGTCAACAGATAGCCCTGGCCCTGATTGCCGAAGAAGTTCTTGTTCTCCAGCGTCAGGATGATTGCGGCGCAGGCGGCGAGAAAACCCATGAGCGTGAAGATCTTGATCTTCTCGCGATCGACGTCGATGCCGACAACGCGTGACACGGCATTCGAATCGCCGATGAACAAGGCGTGCTCGCCGAAGCGATGGCGGGTGAGTATGAGCCAGAGAAAGCCAACGATGACAGCCGTCCACAACGCCTGGATCGACAGCTGCTGAAGCCAAACGATGTCGGTCAAGCCCGCGAAAGGGCGCCCCACGATCCATCGCCACACCGAACTCTCTTCCGCGCCGCGCAAGGCGTAGGACTTGCCGCCGGACAGCACCGTCGCCATGCCAGCCCAGAAGAACTGCGTGCCGAGCGTCGTCATGAACGACGGAATGCCGATCTTGGCAATAATGACGCCATTGAGGAATCCGACCAGGATCCCGGAGGCAAGGCCCGCGATCACCGCGATCCAGCCGAGATCGTATTCCTTGAACAGCACCGCGAAGATGAACCCGGAAAAGGCGATGATCGAAGGAAAGGAAAGGTCGATTTCGCCCGCGCCAATGACGAACGTGAGGCCGGCGGCGAGAAGGATGAGCGGCGGCAAGGTGGAAAGGAAAGTCGTGTAGATGTAGGGCGCGAGGAAAACCTCCGGCGCCCGATACATGAAGAGCAAGAGCAGCAGGACGAAAACGATGATGATCGGGAGCGCCTCGAAGCGCTGCAGGATCGACGCGCCTGACCGCTGAGCCATCCCCTTCGTCCCCTTACGCCTGGTGCTGCAGCGCGATGAGATATTCGGTGAGTTCAGGCACCGTCATATCCTTCGGCGATATCTCGGAGACCACCCGCCCCCGGTCGAGCACGACCAAGCGATCCGCCACTTCATGCACGTGCGCGAGATTGTGCTCGATATAGATGCAGGCGCGCCCGGACTGTTTGATTCGCCGCACGAATTCGACCACCTTACGAACTTCCGCGACTCCGAGCGCCGCGGTCGGTTCGTCGAGCACGATGAGGTCGGCGTTGTAGTGCATGGCTCGGCCGATGGCGATGCCTTGTCGCTCGCCGCCCGACAAATTGGCGACGGTCGAATCGACGGTGATTCCGACGCCGCGGAAGCCGATGACGTCGATCAGGATCTTTTGGGCGATCTCCTTCTCGCGCTCGATGTCGATGAAGCCGAAGCGATTCACAATCTGGCGGCCGACGAAGAAGTTGCGCCAAAGCGGCTGCTTATCGGCGAGCGACCGATCCTGGTAAACCGTCTCGATCGAGAGGTCGTGCGCCATGCGCACGGAGTAGTCGGCGAGGCTGAGCTCCTCGTCGCGAATGAAAATGCGTCCGGAGGTCGGCGGCAGCACGCCGGTCATGATCTTGATGAGCGTGGACTTGCCCGCCCCGTTGTCGCCGATGACGCCGACGATTTCGTTCCGACCGATCGCGAGATCGATATCGGAGAGCGCCTGGACGGGACCGAAAAATTTCTGCACGCCTTCGAGGCGGACGATATTCTGGAAGTTCCTCTCGGCGACTTGGGCGCCGGCCGCCTTGTTCACGCTTCTGCTCCCCGGCCCAAGACGTCTTCGGCGCCGTTTAAAAATCGTCTAACATGGCCAGCGACGGCGCAGCAATCGCGGTCCCCGGCGCGTTGTCCGTAGCGCGAGGAAAGATCGCCGTCGTCGACCGAGCCGTCGTGACGAGCCATCGCGGCTCAGGGAAGCCTCGGCGCAGCGGCGAACGACTATTCCCAGAGGCCGGCGGGCAGCGGCAGACCCTCGTAGAGCGCAGCGCTCGCCTTGCGCGGCAGCGGAACGCCAAACTCCTCCAGCACGGCTTGCAACTGGCGCATATGCTGGGCCGAATGCCACGTCTGGCGTTCGAGCAGTTCCCAGGCGGGCCGCTCGCCATAGTGGGTCTTCACTGTCCAGAGCAGCTCGCGGTCGTCGACGCTCCGCCACCATTTCGAGAGATCCGCGACGGCCCGATCGCCAAAGGCGATGATGTCGGCGCTGGTTTTGATCGCCGGCGGCGTCGGCAGATTGACGTAATGCGCCCAGTCCTCGAACTCGCCTTGGACGTTGCGCACGAAAACATCCGGAACCTGATAGGTGTGGTAGGCGAGATCCCTGAGCGTCCGGTCGCGGTTCGGAATGGGCCGATAGCCGAGCTTGTCGACCGGGATCTGGGCAACGAGCGACTTCTCGATCGCCAGCACGTCAAGCCAGCGCGCGGCAAGCTCAGCGGGGGGCAAGCGCTCGGCGCTCCTGACTTTGACGCCGACGAAGCTGGCCACCTGCTCAAGCGATTGCGCGAAGACGAACTCGCGTCCGCGCGACACGACCGGCAGCGATCTTGCGCCGAGACGCCGGAGGTCGGCCGCGCCTTCGGCGTCATTGAGGACGTCGACGGATTCGAACGGCGCCCCGAGGCCGGTCAGAAATTCCTTCACCTTGACGCAGGCGGAACAACCAGGCTGCCAGAAGACCCGGATCGACCGAGCGTTCACCAGCGCTCTCCCTAACCACGGCTTGGCCCCGCCCGGAACGCCGCGCTCGAGAGGCTGCAAGCTCTTGCGCGACTCTTAAGCCAATTCACCTCGCGCCGCCGCCGCGATTGAAGATGGCCCCTTCGCCTCTCGCGATGGACGACGAGCGCCGCATCTCGAAAAGACCAAATTGGCGAACTCGCGACCCTTATGTCGGCCCCACGCGCTGACCGTGGCTGTCGCGAGAGGTCAACTCGCTGGGCCAATCGCCAAAGCCTGTGCCTCTATCCGTCGAAGATTCCCCTCCGGTCCCGACGTGACCTCGCGAAGGGCGCGGCGACGATGACGCCACTCACCAGCGAGGAAGGGGCCAATGCCCGAGAAGAGAAGGACGCCTGGCTGGGGTGCAGGCTGGCCAGACGGTGGTGATCCTGGGCGGAGCCGGGAACGTTGGCGGCTACGCGGTGCAGCTCGCTCAGCAGGCTGGCGGCCGGGTTGTCGTGATGGCGCGGCTGCACGACTTCGATCGCCTTCGGTCATGGAGCGGTCGGAGGCCCGGCGCTGGCGCAGGCCTTCCTCTGGCTGCGCCGCGTCGGCGTGCTGGTCTCGGCCGTGGGAGCCGGAAGAGGATGCCGCCCGACGCCATGAGGTCCGCGCCCAATTCATGCTGTCGCGGTGACCATGGCCGAGCTCAGCCGTCTCGCCGCGCTGATCGATGCGGGCGAACTGCGGTCCATGTCGGCAAAACGCTTAAGTTGGCGGGAAGCCCTGCATGCGCACGGGATGCTGAAAGACGGGGCGCCGCAGCCCGGAAAGATCCCGCTCGTTCATAGCGTTTTGCGCCTGAAACTTCTTACCAAACGGTAATATTACCCAGTCCAATTCCACCCGAAACCGCACTTGCGGAGAGGCGCTCTGCGGCCATATTATGCGGGTCGGGCGCTCACCCGGTCGATACTGGGCGGGCGAGGCGCCCCTGATGCAAGAGGTTTGTCTCATGTCCGACTATGACCGCTACGCCAATACGCGTTACGGCGCGGGGCTCGCACGGTCCGGCGTCGGCGTCGATCAGGGCCTCCGCGCCTACATGATCGGCGTCTACAACTACATGACCCTCGGGCTCGGAGTGACGGGGCTCGTGGCCTGGGGCGCGTTCCAGCTTGGAACGCAGCAACTCGGCGACGGGCGCCTGGGCCTCACCGACTTCGGCCACGCGATCTACGTCTCGCCGCTGCGCTGGCTGATCGTGCTGTCGCCGCTGGCGTTGGTGTTCTGGCTCTCGGCCCGGATCAATTCGATGTCGGTCTCGACGGCGCGCAACGCCTTCATCGCCTTTGCGGCGCTGATCGGCTTGTCGATGTCGGCGTTGCTGGTGGTGTATACCGGCGCGTCGTTCGGGCGGGCTTTCTTCGCCACTGCTGCGGCCTTCGCGAGCCTCAGCCTCTACGGCTACACCACCCAGCGCAGCCTCTCGGCGATGGGCTCGTTCATGATGATGGGCGTCATCGGCCTCATCGTCGCGAGCCTCATCAACCTGTTCCTGCACAGCACCGGGCTCCAGTTCGGCATCTCGCTCCTCGCGGTCGTCATTTTTGCTGGCCTGACCGCTTGGGACACGCAGGCGATCAAGGAGATGTACTTCGCCGGCGACACCTACGAGGTGGCTCACAAGAAGTCGATTCACGGCGCGCTGCGCCTCTACCTCGACTTCATCAACATGTTCCAGGCGATCCTGATGCTGACGGGGTCGCAGCGGAACAATTGACATAAGGCCGTCAATCTGGCGATCTAGCTCTTCCCCGGCTCGCGTCGTGCAAGCCGGGGAATTTTTTTGTTCAAGCCGTATTTTCCGTGGGGGAGGAAGATGGGTGGGTTTCGCGTTGGCGCCGTAGCGTCGATTGTCTCGTTCGGGCTGGCGGGAGGCGCCGGGGCGGCGCAACTCAAGATCATCGATGTCAAAGCCTATGCGTTTCTGGAACACGCCGGCAAACTGTCCGACGATCTCGTGAGCGGCGGCCAAAGCCTCGTTGACGCTCCGAAAGGGGGCGCGCTCGGCGGCGACACGGCGACCGGCCTTCTCATCGACTTCACCTTCGAAGGCGACAAGAATGCTTCGCCGAAATATGCAACCGCGGTCATCGATCTCACGCAGACTGGCCGTTCCGGACAGCCGATCACCACTCACCGAGCGTTCACCAACTTCATCTTCGGCCCCGACGGGATTGAGCACAAGGCGGTGTTCCTGGAGGCAGCGACTTGCATGCCGCTCGCCATCCAGGTCCATGCGGGGAAGACCGAAAAGATGGCGAAACTCGATTTCCACTGCACGGAGATTGTCGCTCCCAAATGATGCGGTCGGCTGTTAAGCCGCTTTGCGCTCACGACGGTTCGCGGCGCTCGCGCTGAAATGCCGTTGCGCTTCGCCTCGGGAAGCTCCAAACGTTGGCCGATTGCCGGCGGCTGTTGCACCGATTGGATGCTTCGGCGGCCGTCGGTTTGTGCTGAACTGAATGGGTGAGCCCTATCCATGGCGACTGATGCTTCCGCGCTGGCAACGTTGCTCAGCTTGGTAAAATCCGGCAAGGTCGTCGACCTGTCTGTGCCGCTGGCCGAGGATCTGCCCGGCAGCTGGCCGACCCACATGCCGTTCCAGCGCAAGCTCTTCAACTACTTCAAGGATCAGGCCGCGCCCGGCCAGCCGCTCATGGGGTCGCGCGGGCCCTATCACACCGCCGTGCTCACCATCGACGAACATGCCGGCACGCATGTCGACGCCCCGGCCCATTTCATCCCGCCGCCGGGCTCGGGCCTTCCCAATGCGGCGGAGATCGGCTCGGTCACCGTCGAGCAGCTCGCCCTGACTGATCTGATCGGCCCGGCCGCCGTGATCGATGTGACCGCCCTGACCGACACCGGCGGACCTGGAGTGAGCCCCGAGATCACCCCGAAGCACATCACCGACTGGGAAGCGAAGCACGGCCAGCTCCAGCCGGGCGAGATCGTCCTCTTCCGGTCCGACTGGGACAAGCACTATGTGCGTGGGCCCGAAGGCAGCAAGTACGCCATGGATTCGGTCGTGCTCAAGTCCGGACCGGGCTGGCCGTCGCCGGGCGTTTCGACGCTCGAGCTTATCTTCAGCCGCGGGATCAAGACGATCGGCCTCGACGGCGCTTCCGTCGGCTCCTCGCACGACGGCGTCCCGCCGCATGTCTGGGGTCTGGGCCGGGGCATGATCTATGTCGAACTGCTCGCCAACCTGAACCGGCTGCCGCCGCGCGGGGCGCTCTTCGTGTTCCTGCCGCTGAAGATCCAGGGCGGCAGCGCCGCGCCCGGACGCGGCATCGCCATCATCCCGTAATCAGCCCTGGCTGAGCCCCAGCACGTCCGCCATCGAATAGAGCCCCGGTTTGCGGTCCTTCGCCCATAGGACGGCCTTGAGCGCCCCGCGCGCGAAAAGCGCTCGATCCTCCGCATGATGGCTCAAGGTCACCCGCTCGCCCTCGCCGGCGAAGATGACGCTATGATCGCCGACCACCGTGCCGCCGCGCAGCGACGCGAAGCCGATATCGCCCATGCGCCGGGCGCCGGTCAGGCCGTCGCGGCCGCGCGCCGAATGGTCCTTGAGAGCGACCCCGCGGCCTTCAGCCGCCGCTTGGCCGAGCAAGAGCGCCGTGCCGGAGGGGGCGTCGACCTTCATCCGGTGATGCATCTCGACGACCTCGATGTCGAAATCCTTGCCCAAAGCGGAGGCAGCCCGTCGCGTCAGCGCCGCAAGCAGATTGACGCCGACGCTCAAGTTGCCGGAATGCACGATCGGGACGTGGCGAGCCGCCGCGCCAATCTTGTCGACATCGTCCTCGCCCAAACCTGTCGTGCCGATCACGTCGGCGATGCGCGCCTGGGCGGCGAGCCCGGCGAGAGCCACGCTCGCAGCGGGTGAGGAGAAATCGATGATCGCGTCGGCGTCGAGCAGCAATGGCGACGGATCGGTCAGGATCTGCAGCCCCTTCGCCGGACAGCCTGCGAGCAGCGCCGGGTCTTGGCCGAGCCAGGGCAAATCCTCGCGCTCGAGCGCGCCGGTCAGTTTGAACCCCTCCAACTCATGGATCGTCCGGATGACCATCCGACCCATGCGGCCGGCGGCGCCGCTCACGATCAGCCTCAAGTCGGCCATTGTCCCGGCATTCCTCACTCGGCCATCAGCCCGGCTGCGGGCCATCATAGCCTTCGATGATGATCAGATCCGCCGAGCTTGCGGCGTCGCGAATTTTCGCGGCCTCTCGATACTCTTCCAAATCGTGGCACGCGACCGCGGTCTCGTAGTCGCGAAACTCAATCACGACGTTGCGCGCGGG
Source organism: uncultured Alphaproteobacteria bacterium (assembly GCA_963820095.1). Lineage (GTDB taxonomy): Bacteria > Pseudomonadota > Alphaproteobacteria > Rhizobiales > Beijerinckiaceae > Roseiarcus. Next base: position 18,933 of record CAWFZA010000009.1, on the reverse strand, counting down.
CGCCTTGCCCCTCGTCACGACATGCTTGCCGCCACGGACTAGAAAGCGCGCCCCGTATTTGGCGAACGCAGCCGCGTTGGCCTTGATGTACTGTTGGTAAAGCTCGGGATCGCGCACGTCGATATGGACGACCCAATAGCCCTTGGGCATTTTCACACTCCCTCGACCAGCACCATTTCGATTTCCGCCGCGCCCTCGCGGAGCGCCCGAGCCGTCTGGTATTGCTCGGAATGAAAATAGCGACGCGCCGCGTCGTAGCTCCCGAATTCGAGCACAACGTTGCGCGCTCGCGCCTTGCCTTCCAGCGCCTCGGTACGTCCGCCGCGCGCGAGCGGCTTGCCGCCGTGATCAGCGATCGCCTTGGTGGCGGCCGCGGCATAGCGTGCATAGGCGTCGGGATTGGTGATGTCGACGCGCGAGATGACGTAACCTTTAGGCATGCAGAACTCCTTGTGATGGCGGAGGAGAGACGAACTCGACTTAGCCGCCGATCAAGTTTGCGCCGCTTCGATCTCCGCGACAATCGCCCCCGCCGCCGCGCGGGGATCAAGCGCTTGCGTCACCGGGCGGCCCACGACAAGGTAATCCGCGCCGTTGCGAATGGCCTCTGCAGGCGTCGCGACGCGCTTCTGATCGCCGACGGTCCCGCTCTTCGGGCCGAATGCCGGGCGTGACGAGAATCAGTTCCGGGCCGACAGTCTGCCTAACCATCGCCGCTTCCGCCGCGCTCGCCACCAGGCCATCGACCCCGAATTCAAGCGCCTGCTCGGCTCGCCGCCTGACCGTCTCGACCACGCCGAAGCGGTAGACCGCGTCGAAAAGATCGGCGTCGTCGTACGAGGTCAAGACGGTGACCGCGAGGATCTGCATTCCCGACCCCTTGGCGCCGGCGACCGCCGCGCGCATCGTTTGCGGATAGGCGTGGACCGTGAGAAACCTCGCTCCAAGTTTCGCCGCCCGAGCGGTCGCCCGCTCGACCGTGTTCGGGATGTCATGCAGCTTGAGGTCGAGAAAGATCTGTTTGCCCGCGGCAGCCAGCTCAGTCACAAGCGGCAAGCCGCCGCCGTAAGCGAGCTCCATGCCTATCTTATAAAAGGCGGCGCTCTCGCCGAGCTTCCCGACAAGCCATCTCGCGTCGCTCACGTCAGGGGTATCGAGCGCCACGATCAGACGATCGCGCGGCTGGAGCCGGCTCGCCTCAGCGACTTTGAGCTGCATCCGAATATCTCCTGGCGAGCCGATAGGTCCACACAAAAGCCGGCGGGAGGTTGCGCAGGATCGGCCGCGAGCGAATAGCGGAATAACGATTGGCGCAGAACTCGCGCGGAATGGGCGACTGGAGGCCATAGGTGAACTGGACGAACACCCCCAAAGGGCCCATCAGCGCGAAGGCGTCGGCGATCAGTTTCGTCCGCCGGGGCGGCGGTTGGTTGAGCAGCGGCAGGCTGGAGACGACGGCGGCGACGGGCTGGCTCGCGAATGGTCCGAGCGTGCGCGGAAGATCATAGGCGTCGCCTTGGACGACAGAGGCGTGCGCGAAACGCTGCTTCAGGAGGCCAAAGAAGGCTGCGTCATATTCGACCAGCACGAGCCGCTCAGGCGCAACGCCGATCTCGATCAGCGCCCGCGTGACCGGGCCCGTTCCGGGTCCAAGCTCGACGATAAGACCGTGTGGCGGCGAGCCGGCCGCCGAGGCCATTGCGCGCGCCAGAGCGCGCCCGGATGGCGCGACCGCGCCAGTCAGCCGGGGCGTAGCGACGAGAGATCTGAGAAAGCGGGCGTTGTCAGCGATGCTCCGCCGTTGCCGCTTGTCTTGCGCTTGACCCTGCATTCCGGCTCCGCGGATGAGCGCCGATAAGGGCTCCGGTCAGGCCCGCTTATAGCGAGCGGGAAGCCTGCCTGCAAAGCAGCCTGGACTGGTTTCGACGCCTATGCGGGCCTAACTCTCAGGCCAGTTCAATTTTCGAAGGACCATGTTCATGGCCGCAGAACCCCCGGTGATCGACGCCGACATGGTGCGCGAGATCGTCGCGCGGCTCAGGGCCGCAAAAGCTTCGCCTCCAGTTCGACAAGGTGGCGTTGCAACTCGTACGCGAGCTTAAAGCTACGTTCGCCAGCGTGGTTCCGGAGGGGCAGGCCGTCGTCTTCACAATCAGCGCCCCGATAAGGCTTCCCGGGAAGACGTCTGCGGCGCTGGAAGACATGCCGCGCACGAGCGCGCCAGGGGCGGAGCGCAACGAGGTCGTTCACGATAGCGAGGTTCGAAATCCGCAGGCTGAGGGGGGTCCCGAAGCACATGCCGAAGGTTCTGGGCTTTATGCATAGCGCCGAATCGGACGCCGGCGTCATCCTCACCTTGGCGGAAGCGCGACTGCTCGAGCCGAAGGGGGACGCATCGGATCGGGCCAGCGTCGCCTGCGCCAAGCATTCTCGGGCCAGGCTCCCCGCGCGGCGCTTAGCTCAACCGGTCCCACAAGCGGATGGCTTCATTCGGAACGACGACGGAGGCCGGCTTTCAGGTGCGCCCCTCGAAAAACTCCTTCATCTTGGCGAAGAAGCCGGCGCTTTCCGGGTGGGTCGTGTTCGACAACTCAGAGGCGAACTCCGTCAAGAGCTCGCGCTGGCGGCGGGTCAGGTTTTGCGGCGTCTCGACGACGAGCTGCACGAATAGATCGCCGAAGTCGCGTGCGCGCAGCACCGGCATGCCCTTGCCGCGCAGCTTGAGCTGGCGCCCCGATTGGGCGCCTTCCGGGACACTGACCCGGGACTCCGTTCCATCAAGCGTCCGGACGTTGAATTCGCCGCCGAGCGCTGCCTGCACCATTGAGATCGGCACCCGGCAATAGAGGTCGGCGCCGTCGCGCTGGAAGAATGCGTGCGGCTTGACGGTGAGGAAAATATAGAGGTCCCCGGCCGGGCCGCCGCGCATTCCCGCCTCGCCCTCGCCGGTCAGGCGAATGCGTGTACCGTCCTCGACGCCAGCCGGCACGTTCACCGACAGCGTACGCTCCCTGGTCACGCGGCCGGACCCGACGCATTTGTCGCAAGGGTTCTCGATCGTCTGCCCCCGACCATGGCAGGAGGGGCACGTGCGCTCGATGGCGAAAAATCCCTGTTGCGCGCGTACGCGGCCATGTCCGCCGCACGTCTTACAGGTCACAGGCTTCGAACCGGCGCGCGCCCCGGAGCCAGCGCAGGCTTCGCAAGCGACCGAAGTCGGCATTCGGATCGACGCGGTCTTGCCGTGAAACGCCTCTTCAAGCGCGATCTCGAGATTATAGCGAAGGTCCGCGCCGCGCTCTCGTCCCCCGGACTGACGGCCGCGCCGCCCGCCCATCATGTCGCCGAACAGGTCATCGAAGATATCGGACATCGAGGCGGCAAAGCCGTCGCTCATGCCGCTCTGATCGAAGGCCGCATGGCCATAGCGGTCGTAAGCCGCGCGCTTCTGGGCGTCCGACAGATGCTGATAGGCTTCGTTGAGCTCCTTGAACCGCGTCTCGGCCTGCTTGTCGCCGGGATGCCGATCGGGGTGGCACTGCATGGCCGCCTTGCGGAAGGCGGACTTCAGTTCGGCGTCGCTCGCCGATTTGGAAACGCCCAGAGTTTCATAAAAATCGCGCTTGGCCATCTTTAGCGCGCCCGCAGCCTATGCATGCTTAGACCTACTCATGCTACGCCGCGTTTCAAGAGGGCGGACCCCGTTCCTGACGCCGAGGCCGACGGCCTAAGCGCCGGCCCGCAGTCGGGCCAGTTTCCCCCGCCATTGCGGCGTCCCCTAAAAGTCGGCCGGCCGCTGCTCAACGGCCGGCTTTATTCGTTCAGGACTTCTTCTTGTCGTCGTCGACCTCGCGGAACTCCGCATCGATAACGTCGTCCTTGGCCTGCGCTCCGGCTCCGGCGTCGGCGCTGTCGCCTGGCGCGCCGCTCGCCTGTTGGGCCTTATACATGGCCTCGCCTAGTTTCATCTGCGCCTGCATGAGGTCGTTTGTTCGCGCCTTGATTGCCTCTACGTCCTCTCCCTGCAACGCTGTTCGCAAAGAAGCAACCGCCGACTCTACGGCGCTGCGATCGGACTGGGCGACCTTGTCGCCGTATTCGCTCAGCGCCTTTTCCGCGTCATGGGCCAGCGCCTCGCCGCTGTTCTTGGCGTCGACCATCTCGCGCCGCTTCTTGTCCTCGGCAGCATGGGCTTCGGCGTCCTTCACCATCTTGTTGATGTCGGCTTCGCTCAGGCCGCCCGAGGCCTGGATGCGAATCTGCTGCTCTTTGTTGGTCGCCTTGTCCTTGGCGGTCACGTTGACGATGCCGTTGGCGTCGATGTCGAACGTCACTTCGATCTGCGGTACGCCACGCGGCGCGGCCGGAATTCCGACCAGATCAAACTGGCCGAGCGCCTTGTTATCGGCGGCCATCTCGCGCTCGCCCTGGAAGACGCGGATGGTGACCGCGGTCTGATTGTCCTCGGCGGTCGAGAACACCTGGCTCTTCTTAGTGGGAATGGTCGTGTTGCGCTCGATCAGCCGGGTGAACACACCGCCCAGCGTCTCGATGCCGAGCGAGAGCGGAGTGACGTCGAGCAAGAGCACGTCCTTGACGTCGCCCTGCAGCACGCCCGCCTGAATGGCGGCGCCGATGGCGACCACCTCGTCCGGGTTGACGCCCTTATGCGGCTCCTTGCCGAAGAACTGCTTGACGACTTCCTGCACCTTGGGCATGCGCGTCATGCCGCCGACCAGGACAACCTCGTCGATCTGGCCCGCCGACAGGCCGGCGTCCTTCAACGCCTTGCGGCACGGTTCGACCGTCCGCTGGATCAGGTCGTCGACCAGCGCTTCGAACTTGGCCCGCGTCAGCTTGAGGGCCATGTGCTTCGGCCCGGTCGCGTCGGCGGTGATGTAGGGCAGGTTGATCTCGGTCTGGGTCGCGGACGAAAGTTCAATCTTGGCCTTCTCAGCCGCCTCCTTGAGGCGCTGAAGCGCAAGCTTGTCCTTGGTCAGGTCGATGCCCTGCTCCTTCTTGAATTCGCCCGACAGATATTCGACCAGCCGCATGTCGAAGTCTTCGCCGCCGAGGAAGGTGTCGCCGTTGGTCGACTTCACCTCGAACACGCCGTCGCCGATCTCGAGCACGGACACGTCGAACGTGCCGCCACCAAGGTCATAGACCGCGATGGTGCCAGACTTCTTCTTGTCGAGACCGTAGGCGAGCGCCGCCGCAGTCGGCTCGTTGATGATGCGCAACACCTCAAGTCCGGCAATTTTGCCCGCATCCTTGGTGGCCTGCCGCTGCGCGTCATTGAAGTAGGCCGGAACCGTGATCACCGCCTGCGTCACCGGACCGCCGAGGTGCGCCTCGGCCGTCTCCTTCATCTTCTGCAGAACGAAAGCGGAGATTTGCGAGGGCGAATATTGCTTGCCGTCCGCCGTGACCCAGGCGTCGCCGTTCGGCGCGCGAATGATCTTGTACGGGACGAGGCCCATGTCCTTCTTGGTCATGGGATCTTCGAACGAGCGGCCAATCAGGCGCTTGATCGCGAAGAAGGTCCGTTCAGGATTGGTCACCGCCTGCCGCTTCGCAGGCTGGCCCACCAAGCGTTCGCCATCGTCGGTGAACGCTACGATGGAGGGCGTCGTCCGCGCGCCCTCCGAATTCTCGATGACCTTGGGGGCGGAGCCCTCCATGACAGCGACGCACGAATTGGTTGTGCCAAGGTCGATGCCAATTACTTTCGCCATTACTCACCCCTGTTCTTTTGCGGGACCGCCGAGCCCCAAAGCGGCAAGGCCTAGGAGAGGCGTCCCACCGATCGCTTCGTAGCCGACGGCTGACGTCTTCCGATCCCCATCTTTCATCCAGATTTCCGCCGATTCAGCGCATGTCGCGCCCAAACCGGCCAGTCGGGGCGTATATAGGTGGGGCGTTTTAGCGGCGCAAGGCGCGGAAGCCGTGGATTTTTCGCGCTTTGAGCTTTCTATTCCACGGCCGCTCGCGCCTTCCCCTTTCTCGCCAGCGCCTCTACACTTCGCCAATAAGTCGAAGCTTCCGTTGGTTGATTTGCGGGCTGTTCGCCGTGTCCCTGGCGGCAAGCGAGACCCGCGCGCAGTTGGTGCTTCCTGGCGCGGCGCCGGCGGCCCCGGAGGGAGCTGCGAACAGCCCCAAGCCCAGGAGCGCGCGCAAGGGAGGCTCAAGCGCCAAGACGAGCGAAGCGAGTAAGCCGGCCGCCGAAGCGGGAGTGGCGAGCCTCGCCGGGCGCCCGCTCATGCTCAACGGCAAGTCCGGCCTTCTTCAGATTTCGGGCGACGACAAGGCGGTCACCGTCGACAAGCTGCAACTCGCCGGGGAGGGCGTCTCCAACTCGTCGCAGCGCTGTCTCGTCGACATCGTCGGCGAGACCCCGATCGAGGCGACGAATGTTGGTCGTCCAGACGGTCTTGAGCGGTTCGAGATCAAGGTTCCGGCCTGCCCAATCTCGTTCGACGTTCTTGACGGCGCGGTTCTTGTCCCGACTCAAATCACGGCCTGTGTGTTTAAGGCCGCCGATTGCCAGACCACGCCAAGCGGTCTCTGGGGACCGGAGGGGGCCTCGCTGGTCGCGGATGCGGCCAAGATCGTGAAGGAACGGGCCCAGGCGGAAAAGGCGATGGGCAAGCTTGTCCGTGCGATCGGGGATCGCGCCGGGGAGAACGCGAAGGCGGCGGACCTGGTGCGCGACCAGAACGGCTTCGCTGGGCAGCGCGAGGAGCTCTGTCGCGACTACGCAAAGGAAAGCCTTCACGGGTATTGCGCCTGGCGCCTCACCGAGGCGCGGACCGCGCTCTTGCAAGCGAGGCTCGATGAGCTCGGCGCTGCAACAGCCTCAAAGACGACGAGCGAAAAGGGCAAAAAGGCGAAGTCGAAGAAAAGCGCTAAAGAACCGTGAGGCGGGTCCGGGCGTCGACCCATGGACGAGTGGCGAGGTGATCCAATGACGCAGAACTCGACTGATTTGGGCGCCGCGACCAAACCCAACGCCCACGCCTCCAGGTCCCTGACCGCCAAAGCGGCGGACGAGTTTCGCAGATTTTTTGTGCTTTTCCTCTATCTCTGGATTCTGTTCGGCGTCTTCACGCTCAATCAGGGCGTCGTCATGCGCGAGCATGGGATCAATTTCCCGATGCTTGGCTTTGCCTTCATCAACGCCCTGGTCTTCGCCAAGGTGATGATGCTGTTTGAGGTGTTCGACCCAGGCCGCTGGCTGCGCAAAAGGCCGCTTATCTATCCGATCCTCTATGAAAGTCTCCTGCTGACCGTCCTCTTCCTCGTCGCTCATACGATCGAAAAGACGATAGAAGGGCTGTTCCGCGGAAAGACGTTTGTCGACAGCTTGCCGGTGATGGGCGGCGGCGGTCTTGTCGGATTTCTGAGCATCACAGTCATCCTGTTTATCGCACTGATGCCGTTTTTCGGTTTGCGTAATTTGAGCTTGGCCATGGGGGAGGGGCGGCTCTGGGCGGCGATTTTTGAGAAACCTTCAGCGGAGGAGGGCGAGCGCCGAAGAGGTGCGCCGTCGCGGTCCGCCTAGCTCCCTGGCGCGCAGGAGAGACCGGAGGCTTTATCTCTCCGGACCGCTCGGGTAGCTTGCCGAGGCAACTCGCCGCCCCCTCGCGAGGACGATAGCCATGTGGAATGAATTCAAGGAATTCGCGCTCAAAGGCAACGCGCTCAGCCTCGCCATCGGCGTCATCATCGGCGCGGCGTTCGGCAAGATCGTCGACGCTCTGGTCAACGACATCATCATGCCGATCCTCGGCGTCGCCGGCAAAGCCGACTTCACCAACTATTACGTCCCCCTTTCGAGCGCCGTCACCGCGACCAATCTGGCGGACGCAAGAAAGCAGGGCGGCGTTCTCGCCTACGGTGATTTCATCAGCGTGGTGATCAACTTCCTCATCGTCGCAATCGCGCTGTTCATCGTCATCAAGGGGATCAACATGATGACCAGGCAGGCGGCGAAGGAGCCTCCGCCTCCCGCGCCTCCGACCCAGGAAGTCGTGCTCTTGACCGAGATTCGCGATCAATTGGCCAAGCGCGGCGCTTAGCAGCTTCCGGCAAACGTCATTCGGCCGCAGCCGCGCCCGCCACTTTCGACGCTATTTCGCTCTCCGCCTTGACAGGGGCGGAGTCTTGGCTTCGCGCCATCCAGAACGACGCCTGCGCCACGATGCCCGCGGCGAGGAGTACAATCGCCGAAGCGAACGCCGGATTTGCGCCGAGTCCGGCAAGCGCGACCAGCGCGGCTCCAACAGCCATCTGAATCGAACCATAAAGGCCGGAAGCCGTTCCAGTAACGCGCGGGTTCACACTTATGGCTTTGACAAGCGCGGCGGGAGCCGCGGCGCCGACCCCGATGCCGAACACAAACATCGTGACTACAATTGCGACCAGGGTCGCCCGGTCCGCGATCAGGAGGGCGAGGAACGAAGCCGCCGCGACGACACTGATCGCGTTGGTCACGACCACGAATCGGGTGAGCGAAAAGCGCGCGATCAATTGGCTCGCGAGAAGGCTGCCAAGCCATAAGCCGGAGACGAGGAGCGCAAGGTAGACGCCTACGCTAGCGATTGGAACATGCAGCCGATCGACAAAAATGAAAGGCGCGCAGGCGATGAACGCATAGAGCGAGGTCGTCGCGCAAGCGCCGCCGATGGCGTAGCCCAGAAACTGTCGGGACCGGAGCAGGCCGAAATAGTCGCGAGCATAGCGCGAGGCGCTGACGACGAGCGCTTCGGGACGCGTCTCCGGCAGGATGCGCCACGCGAGCACGAAATTCGCGACGCCCAAGGCGGCGAGGCCGGTCAGAATCGTTCGCCATCCCCAAAGGCTGCTGAGCCCGGCGCCGATGAGGGGCGCAACCGCAGGCCCCGCTGTCACCAGTAAATTTGTGAGCGCGAGGCGTCGTGCGGCCTCGTGCGCCTGGGACGTGTCGCGGATGATGGCGCGGGCCAGCACAAGCCCAGAACACCCTCCGACAGCCTGGAAAAAGCGAGCGGCGACCAGCGTGTGGGTGTCGGGAGCGAGAAGCGCGGCGATGCTCGCAATCGTGAATATGGAAAGACCCACGAGCAGCGCCGGCCGGCGGCCAAAGCGATCCGACGCGGGACCATAGATCAATTGACCCACGGCCAAGCCTAAGATGTAGAGACTGATGGTCAGCTCCAGAGCGGCGGGCGTCGCATTGAGGTCCTTGGCGGCGGCGGGCAGCGCCGGCACGAAAACGTGCATGCCGAGCGTGCCGCTGAAGGTGAACAACCCCAGGAGCCAGAGCGGAGGAACCGGGCGTCGGGCAATGAGCTTCATCGAGTTGCCGCCTGCTTGCGTTCGGCCGTGTCCGTTCGCGCTTCGGCAAGGTTCAGGAGCCGCTCCCTGACGCTTTCCAAAAGGCCGAGGGCGCGGCCCAGGTCCTCTTCCGAGGCCCCCCCGAGCACGACATTGCGGATCTCAAGGGAGACGCGCTCGACCTGCGCCACCGTCCGGCGTCCGCGCGACGTGAGGACAAGGCTCTTCGCCCGCCGGTCGGCAGGGTCCTCGTAGCGTTCGATGAGGCCCGAATTTTCAAGCGCGTCGAGCAGGCGGACGACCGATGAGCCATCGAGAGACAAGGAGGCCGCCAGTTCATTCTGCCGCATCGGCGTTTCGGAGCGAGCGATCCGAAGCAGCGGCAGCCAAGTCGCTTCCGTCAACCCATAGACCTGCAAACGCGCGTCGACCGCGCGCCGCCATTCGCGCGCCACATGGGCGACGAGAGGCGCAAATCCAGCGCGGGCGTCTTTTGGGGCGGGAGGCATGCGCCTAATAGATGGCATATCAATTAATGGGGTGTCAACAGTGTGGACGAAGCGGCCCGTTCTTGCGCTCGCGGTTCCGGGCGGGCCGTTCCGCGCGGGCCCGCCCCACAGTTGCCTCGGATTGATGATCAGGTCTCCTCCCGACAGACCGTCGAAGAGGCAAATCATGATGCGACACCGGTTTCTTCCCCTGGCCGCGCTCGCGGCTTTGGCGTTCGCGCCCGCCGCCCGCGCCGCCTCGGATCAATCGCCCGGACCGGCGATGGAGAGAATGCAGCGCTGGGCCGACGATCACGAGGCGTTCCTTGACGCGAAGCTCGCCGGTCTGAAAGCGGGCTTGAAGCTCACTGCGGACCAGGACAAGCTGTGGCCGCCGTTTGAAACAGCGGTTCGCGACGCCGCGAAGCTGCACATGGACCAGATGAAGTCGATGATGGAGCGCATGCACACAACGCGTCAGAAGATGCAAAACAGGCTCGAATCCGAAGACACGGAGCCCATGACCCCGTCTGGCGAAGCCATCTCTCCGGTCGACAGACTAGAAGCTCTGGGGCGGGGTATGTCTGACCTCGGCGGCGCGATCGAGAAAATCGCCGACGCCGCCAAACCCCTATATGCAAGCCTCGACGATTCCCAGAAGAGGCGATTCGCGATGCTTGGCCGGGCGCTGTTCATGATGGGGCATGGTCATCATGGCATGGACCTGATGGACGGCGGAATGGGGATGACGGGTCAAGGCGATGCGAGTCACGAGCCCATGATGGGAGGGAAGTCCGACAGAATGGAGAGGATGGGCCACGGGCCGGATGAGCATGGGCCTGATGACGAAGAGGACAATTCGAACGAGCAATAGCCTGCGACGCCGGCGCGGATGACGGCAGGGGCGCGGTTCTAGGTCAGTCGCATCGCACGGAGCCTCAGCGCGTTGCCGACCACGCTGACCGAGGAGAGCGCCATCGCCGCGGCGGCGATGATCGGCGACAGAACGAGGCCGAAGGCCGGATAGAGGATGCCCGCGGCGATCGGCACGCCCGCGGCATTGTAGATGAAGGCGAAGACGAGGTTCTGCCGGATATTGCGCATCGTTGCTTGCGAGAGGCGGCGGGCGGCGACGATGCCGCTGAGATCGCCGCCGAGGAGCGTGACGCCAGCGGATTCGATCGCGACATCGGTTCCCGTGCCCATTGCAATCCCGACGTCGGCGGCCGCAAGCGCCGGAGCGTCGTTGACGCCGTCGCCTGCCATGGCGACGATCCGCCCTTCCTTCCGCAACCGTTCGACCGTCTTGCCCTTGTCCTGGGGCAGGACTTCCGCCTCGACGTCCGCAATGCCGAGCTTGCGCGCCACGGCTTGAGCGGTCGAGCGATTGTCGCCGGTCAGCATCACGACACGGACGCCAGCCTCCTTGAGCGTGCGAACCGCGTCGAGCGCGGTCGCCTTGATCGGGTCGGCGACGGCGATCACTCCGGCCGCCCTGCCGTCGAGCCCGGCGAAGATCGCGGTCGCGCCGCTCGCACGCAAATCGTCAGCCACGGCTTCGAGCGGCCCGACGTCGATTCCAGCCGCCTGCATCATCGGCCGGGCGCCGAGCGCGACTGTGCGGCCGTCGACGGCTCCGGATACGCCCTTGCCAGCGACGCTCTCGAAGCCAACGACCTTGGCGAGCGCAAGATTGCGGTCGGCCGCCGCGCGAACGATCGCGGACGCAAGAGGATGCTCGCTCTCGCGCTCGAGGCTCGCCGCGAACTTGAGCAACGTTTCCTCGCTGACTCCAGGCGCCGGCTTCAGCGCCACGACTATCGGCTTCCCCACCGTCAGCGTGCCGGTCTTGTCGACGATGAGCGTGTCGACCTTTTCCAGCCGCTCCAGCGCCTCCGCATGTCTGATCAAGACTCCCGCCTGAGCGCCTCGCCCGACGCCGACCATGATCGACATCGGCGTCGCCAGACCCAGCGCGCATGGGCAGGCGATGATCAGCACGGAAACGGCCGCGAGCAGACCATAGGCCAGCCTCGGCTCCGGGCCCCAGGCGGCCCAAGCCGCGAAGGCGATGAGGGCGACGGCAATGACCAAAGGCACGAACCAGCCGGACACCCGATCGGCGAGGCGCTGAATCGGCGCGCGGGTGCGCTGCGCCTGCGCGACCATCTGCACAATCTGCGCCAGCACGGTGTCGCGGCCGATCTTATCGGCGCGCATCACGAAGGCGCCGCTCTGGTTCATCGTGCCGCCGATCGCCTTGTCGCCTGCAACCTTGCCGATCGGCATCGACTCTCCGGTCAGCATGGATTCGTCGACCGCGCTTCGCCCCTCGATGATCTGCCCGTCCACCGGAACCTTCTCGCCCGGCCGCACGCGGAGCCGATCGCCGATCTTGATCGCGTCGAGAGCGACCTCCTCGTCCGAGCCATCGCCATGGACGAGCCGCGCGGTCTTCGGCGTAAGATCAAGAAGCGCGCGGATCGCGCCGCCCGTCTGCTCTCGCGCTCTGAGCTCCAGCACCTGGCCGAGCAGAACGAGGGTGGTGATCACCGCCGCCGCTTCGAAATAGACGGCGACTGAGCCATGGTCGGTGCGAAACGCCGAGGGAAACAGGCCCGGCGCAACGGTCGCGACGACGCTATAGGCCCACGCGACGCCGACGCCCAAGGCGATCAGCGTGAACATGTTGAGATTGCGGCTCTTGAGCGAGGCGAAGCCGCGCTCGAAGAACGGCCAGCCCGCCCACAGCGCCACGGGAGTCGCCAGCGCCAGCTGAATCCAGTTTGAAACGCCTTCGGGCACGAACCGCTGGAGGCCGATGAGATGGCCGCCCATCTCGAGCGCGAAGACGGGGATGGAAAGCGCCAGCGCGACCCAGAAGCGCCGGGTCATGTCGACTAGCTCCGCGCTCGGGCCGGTCGCTTCCGCAGGCGTTTCCGGCTCGAGAGCCATGCCGCAGATGGGGCAGCTTCCTGGATGGTCCTGCCGAATCTCGGGATGCATCGGGCAGGTGTAGATCGTGCCGGGCGGCGCAGGCTTCCGCGGCGCCTGAATCGCGGGCGCCAGGAATTGCGCGGGGTCGGCGACAAACTTTTCGCGGCAGCCGGCGGAGCAGAAATAATAGGTCCCGCCCGCGTGCTCGGCCTTGTGCTTGGCCGTCGCCGGATCGACCGACATGCCGCAGACCGGATCCTTCGCGAGGTCGGCCTTAGTCGCGTCCATCGGCAAATGGTGCTTGTGTTGCATGGGCGAAAACCATAAACCTTCCCATCATGGGAAGGTCAAGCGGATTTTGACCATGAATATCGGCGCGGCGGCGGCGGCGAGCGGAGTCACCGCCAAGATGATCCGCCATTACGAGGCGATTGGTCTCCTGCGCCCGGCCGAGCGCCGGTCGAACGCCTACCGTGACTACGCCGACCGCGACATTCACGAGCTCAGGTTCATCGGGCGCGCACGCCGTCTTGGCTTTTCGATCGCCGAGATCGGCGAATTGCTGGCCTTGTGGCGCGATCGCGACCGACCCAGCCGCGAGGTCAAGCGCATCGCCGAGACGCATATCCATGACCTTCAGTCGCGCGTCGCCGAAATGCAGGCGATGGCGAAGACGCTGCGCGAACTCGTCGCCGCCTGTCATGGCGACGATCGCCCGGACTGCCCGATCCTCGACGATCTGGCGCTCGGCGAGGCCGCCAATTAGGTCTGACGCCGAACCCTTGCACTGGCGCGGCCGCTGGTCCATGAGGCGGAAATGAACGTCGCTCCCTCCCCAGCCAGAGCCAATTGGCCCGATCTGATCCGCCCTACGATGCGCGACGTCGCGACGAGCGGCATCGTCGAGGTCTTCAACTACGGCCGCGGCCGCCAGGGGCTCATTCCCTTATGGGTTGGCGAGGGCGACCTGCCGACGCCGCCCTTCATCAGTGAGGCGGCGAAGGCCTCTCTCGACCGCGGCGAGACTTTCTACACCTGGCAAAACGGCGTCCCGGAGCTGCGCCAGGCCATCGCCGCCTACATGACGCAGGCCTATGGCGCGGCGCCGGGAGGCGGCCCGTTCTCGCCGCAGAATTTCTTCGTCACCATCGGCGGCATGCACGCGATCGAGATCGCGACGCGGCTCATCGTCGGACCGGGCGACGAGGCCCTGATCCCGACGCCAGCCTGGCCCAATTTCGTCGGCGCGCTGGAAATTTCGGGCGCGCGGCCCGTGCCGGTGCGGCTCGACAAGGGAACCCGCTGGAGCCTCGATCCGGGGAAGCTCGAGAAAGCGGTGACGCCCGCAACCCGCCTCATCTTTTTCAACACTCCCGCCAACCCGACCGGGTTCGTCGCGACCCGGGAGGAGATCGTCGAGACGCTCGCCATCGCGCGCCGGCATGGACTTTGGATCATCGCCGACGAGATCTATGGACGGCTCACTTACGGCGCCCGCGCGCCTTCGTTCCACGACGTCATGGAGCCCGACGACAAGATCCTGTTCGTTCAGACGCTCTCTAAGAACTGGGCGATGACCGGCTTCCGCATCGGCTGGCTCGAGGCGCCGCCCGAGTTGGCGAGCGTGATCGAGAACCTGATCCAGTACACGACCTCGGGCGTTCCCGTGTTCAATCAGCGCGCCGCGACCACGGCGCTCGAGCACGGCGAAGCGTTCCTTGGCCAGCAAATCGAGCGCTGCCGCCGCTCCCGCGACATCCTGTGCGAAGGGCTGGCCAAGACCGGGCGCGTCCGCTTTTTCAAGCCGGAGGCGGCGTTCTACCTGTTCTTCTCGATCGACGGTTTCGACAATTCGCGCGCGCTGGCGCTGAGGCTCATCGACGAGGCCGGCGTCGGCGCCGCTCCAGGCGGCGCCTTCGGTCCCGGCGGGGAAGGCCATCTGCGGATTTGCTTCGCCCGCGATCCCGAGCAGATCGCCGAGGCGACGCGACGCCTGGCGCGGTGGCTCGCGGCTTGAGGAGGGTGGCTCTATCGAGGAATATAGAACATATTTATTATGTTTTATAGTTGTTCATAGGGCCGATCACGCCTGGCCCGAACGTGGGTCCTTCTCAAGCGCGGAACTAAAAGGGGTCCTAACCCACTGAAAACATGAGGGGGCGCCGGTAAAATTGCCGTTGGACCAACGCCAAAGCCCCTCTGGCGCCGCAGCAAACTCGCCGTTAAATGCTCGGAGCCAAAATCGGAAGATGTTCATGGTTGCTCGCCCGCGTCGAAGCGTACTCTATATGCCCGGCTCCAACGCCAAGGCTCTGGCGAAGGCGAAGACATTGCCAGCCGACGCGCTGATCCTCGACCTCGAGGATTCGGTCGCGCCCGACCAGAAAGTCATCGCCCGCGAACAGGTCGCCGAGGCGGTGCGAGCTCGGGCCTTCGGCCGGCGCGAAGTTGTCATTCGGGTGAACGGGCCTCACACGCCCTGGGGAGAGGAGGACCTTGTGGCGGCCTCCGCCGCTCGGCCGGACGCTATTCTGTTGCCCAAGGTCGATGGCCCGGGGGCGATCATGGCCGCGGCCCGGACGGTGCGCGACGCAGGCGACCCCGATGGAACTCGGATCTGGGCGATGATGGAGACGCCGAACGCCGTCTTGAACGCAGGCTCGATCGCCTCCGTCGCCGCCGACCCGAGCTCGCGCCTCTCGGTGATGGTGATGGGTCTCAATGACCTCGCCAAGGAGACGCGGGCGAGGCTCACCCCTGGTCGCCCGGCCATGACGGCATGGCTCGCGAGCTGCGTGATCGCCGCGCGCGCCCATGGCGTCGACATCATCGACGGCGTCTATAACGACATCAAGGATCTCGACGGCTTCCGTCTCGAATGCCTGCAGGGCCGCGACATGGGGCTCGACGGCAAGACGCTGATCCATCCCGCCCAGATCGACATCTGCAACGAGGTGTTCGCGCCCACCTCGGGGGAGGTCGAAAGCGCCGCCGCCATCATCGAGGCGTTCGCGCTGGCGGAGAACGCCGGCAAGGGCGTCATCCAGCTCAACGGCCGCATGGTGGAACTGCTGCACGCCGACATGGCGCGCCGGACGCTGGCGATCGCCGACGCCATCGCGGCGCGGAGCATGGCGGCGGCCTAGAGCGGCCGCTCACGGCTCGCGTCTCCTGTTCACGGGGCTCCCTGCGTTTCGCGGGCGTGTCGGCGGCCCGCATGGACACCGGGTTTTCGACAACCTGTGCGCGAGCCGCAGCGACACCCCATGACAATCAGCGCCGTAAACGCCCGTAAATGCTAATAAGCGCTACCTCTCCCAGATTTTCGTCGATGACGCGCCGCAATGTGAGCAGTCGATCGCGGGGACAAAAGGCTCAATCGGGACGCGGCGGCCACCGGATCAAGCCCCGGCTCATACACCTGACGAGAATTGGTTGAAAGTTGGGACAGCAGGATTTGGTGCGGGGCGGTGGGCACGTGCGGGTCGTCCGGGTCGATGCCCCCTGGGGGCGGTTTGGCGAAGTCCCCAGAGCCTGCTTTGGCCCTTGCCGTTCCAGTCGGAACTATTGCACAAAAAATACGAGGTTGGTGCTGCCCCACGGACCAGCATCCTACTGACGACGACGCTATGTCCGCGCCATCATCTTGAATTAGTTTGGTAAAGTTTGGTGCTGCAAGAGAGGATTGAACTCTCGACCTCTCCCTTACCAAGGGAGTGCTCTACCACTGAGCTACTGCAGCATCTTGAAACGCGCGTTCGAAGAGCGCTGGGCTTCCTGCCACAGGAGCCATGTCAAGGCAAGGCGTGAACGTGTGGCCGCCGGGCTTGTCCGTTGAAGGAGAAGAGCCATAGAGGGCCCATCCGCCTGAGGCGGTTCGGCGATCATGACCCATGGAGGAGAGAGCACAAAATCAGAAAGGGCGGCGGGCGCCTTGCATCGCGACTGCTTCCGATCGGGGTGACGGCTGGGCAATCGCGGGTATAAAGGCGCACGCCGGCGCTCGTTTCGTCGGGCCCGAACGATAACGAGGAGGATCGCCCTTTGGCTGGAAGGTTTCCGCGGCTCATGGGGGCCGCGCTGGCCGGCGCGGCGCTGGCTGGCCTGGTCCCACATGCATCAGCCCAGATTCCGGGCGATACGGTCAAGATCGGCGTGCTCAGCGACTTCTCCGGTCCGTTCGCCGATCAGGTCGGCAAGGGATCGTTCGTCGGCGCGCAGCTCGCGGCCGAGGACTTTGCCAAGGAGGCGGGGGGCCTCAAGGTCGAGATCATTTTCGCCGATCATCAGAACAAGCCCGACATCGGCGTCGCGATTGCGCGGCGTTGGGTGGACGAGGAGGGCGTCGACGCGATCGTCGATCTCGCCAACTCCGGCGTCGGCCTCGCCGTCAACACCCTTATGCATGAGAAGAATCGCGCGATGCTCGCTTCCGCGACCGCGACGTCCGACCTGACGGGCAAGTTCTGCCAGCCGACCACCGTGCAATGGGCGCTCGACACCTGGGCGCTCGGAAACGCGGTCGGCCGCACGATCACCAAAATGGGCGGCGCGACCTGGTACTTCATCAGTTTCGAATACGCTCTCGGCAAGGCTCTGCAGCGCGACGCGACCGAGGCGATTCAAAAGGCGGGCGGCTCGGTGCTCGGGTCAGTCTCGCATCCGCTCGGCGCAACCGACTTCGGCTCGTATCTCTTGCAGGCGCAAGCCTCGGGCGCGAAAGTGATCGCTCTCGCCGATACCGGCGCCGATGCGATCAACGCCATCCGGCAGGCTGGAGAATTCCACGTCGTCGGGCCCGACAGGCGGCTCGCGGCGCTTTTCCTGCAGATTACCGACATCGATGCGCTTGGTCTAGCCGCCGCTCAGGGCCTTATTCTTTCGGAAGCGTTCTATTGGGATCTCAACGACTCGACGCGGGCCTTCGCCGCGCGCTTCGCCGGACGGATGGGCGGCAAAATGCCGACCGAGGATCAAGCGGCGGCCTATTCGGCGACGCTGGCGTATCTGCGTGCTGTGAAGGCAGCGGGAACCATTGAAGGCGACCGGGTGCTGGCTGAGATGAAGAAGTCGCCAATCGATGATCCGCTGTTCGGTCCGGTCGTCGTGCGCGCTGACGGACGCGCGACGCACGCGATGTATGTGTTCAAGGTCAAATCGCCGCAGCAATCGAAGAGCCGGTTCGACGTCTACGACCTGATTGAAACGATTCCGCCCGAGGCGGCCTTCCGGCCGCTGGACCAGGGCGGCTGCTCGCTGGCGAAGTGATAGGGTCTGGACGGGGCGAAAGCCGGTGCTTCGGAGGAACACGATGAGCCAGGAGTCGAAAGAGCGGGTCTATGCGCCGGAGGAGATCGAGGCGCGGCTGAAGAGCGAGCTTCCGCATTGGCGCTACGAGAACGGCTGGATCAGACGCAGGTTTCGCACCTCCGGCTGGAAGGGCACGCTGATGGTGATCAATGCGGTCGGCCACCTCGCGGAGGCCGCTTGGCATCATCCCGATATCGCCGCGTCCTACGCCTGGGTCGAGGTGAAACTGCAAAATCACAGCGCCAAGGGAATCACCGACAAGGATTTCGAACTCGCCCGAAAGATCGAGGACTTTGTCTCGTGGCGTCCCGCCAAGGAGGGCGGCGCGCTCGAAGGCACGCCGGCCGGCGATCAGCGATTCGCCTACATCAAGTACGACGACTAGCGAGCCGCGAGGTCGGGTGTGTCCCGGCCCCGCCGCCATGCGGGACCCCGCCGCGGCGGTTTTGGCGCCGATCGCGCCTTTTCAAGGGGTTAGGCGTGAAAATCTGTCACAATCTCAAGTATCGTTCACTTGCCCCCAAACGCCGAAGTCTCTCGATTGCGCGTTGCCCGGCGCGCCCGGCTCGACCGGGCTTTCTGAAAAACAATACCAAGACCCAGCCCGCTTGGCAAGAAATTGTCGACTTTTCTCAATCGAGCGCGCCGTCCTCGATCGGGCGTTTTCGCTTGCCCCTCGGGAACGCCGAAGCGATCTCATCGATCGAATCCCGTCGACTCGAAAATGGAGCCTCAACCCAGTCGCCCAGGACATCGGGCTGATGGGGCGCGTCGCGAAAGACACAAGGCCTCGCATCAGCCCGCGTCGCGCAGGGCCTCGATCCGCGTGCGGACCGCTTTGCGCTCTTCGCCGCTCATCGCCGCACGCGGGCTCTTAACC
>CAWFZA010000008.1:0-552067 GCA_963820095.1 uncultured Alphaproteobacteria bacterium | reverse complement strand
ACTTTTTTGCTGGCATGATCTAGTGGATTGCGTCTGACATTTGAATCCGGGTAGGGATTCCCGGCGGACTGCCGGCGTGCGAGTCTGCGGCATGCGACCCGGCATTTCCATCACCGTCACGCCTGCCGACCTTGATCGGCTTCGCGCTCTGATCAAGGACCGCAACGCGCCTCAGAAGCACGTCTGGCGCGCGCAGATCGTATTGCTGAGCGCCGGGGGCGTCGGCACGAACGCGATCATGCGCGAGACCGGCAAGTCCAAGACCTGCGTCTGGCGCTGGCAGGAGCGGTTCGCCGCCGAAGGCGTGGACGGGCTCTTGCGCGACAAGACGCGGCCCTCGCGCATCTCGAAGCTCGATCCCTCGGTCGCCGAGCGGGTCGTGGCTCTGACCGTGGAGGAACCGCCG
The DNA here is from genome assembly GCA_963820095.1 of uncultured Alphaproteobacteria bacterium. Lineage (GTDB taxonomy): Bacteria > Pseudomonadota > Alphaproteobacteria > Rhizobiales > Beijerinckiaceae > Roseiarcus. The sequence continues at coordinate 551,661 of CAWFZA010000008.1, read as the reverse complement.
CACGAAGCGACCCATTGGACCAGCGCGGCGATGGCCGAGGCGGTCGGGGTCAGCATCAGTTCCGTGCAGCGCATCTGGCGCGCCCACGGTCTCCAGCCGCATCGCGTGCGGCAGTTCAAGCTGTCGAAAGACCCCAAGTTCGTCGACAAGCTGCGTGATATCGTCGGGCTTTATGTCGATCCGCCGGCGCACGCCGTCGTGCTTTCCGTCGACGAAAAGAGCCAGATCCAGGCGCTCGACCGAACACAGCCCGGCCTGCCGCTCAAGAAAGGACGCGCTGGAACCATGACCCACGACTACAAGCGGAACGGGACGACGACCCTGTTCGCGGCGATGAACGTCCTCGACGGAACCGTCATTGGCCGCAACATGCAGCGCCATCGTCATCAGGAGTTCATCCGCTTTCTCAACGCGGTCGAGCGCGAGGTCCCGGCCGGCAAGACGGTCCACGCAATCCTCGACAACTACGCCCCGCACAAACATCCCACCGTGCGGCAATGGCTTGCGCGTCATCCGCGCTGGACGTTCCACTTCACCCCGACCTCGGCTTCCTGGGTCAACGCCGTCGAGGGATTTTTCGCAATCCTGACCAAACGCCGCCTCAAACGCGGCGCCTTCCGGTCTGTCGCCGACCTCCAGGCCGCAATCAACCGCTTTCTCGACGATCACAACGCCCAGTCGAAACCCTTCCAGTGGGTCACCGATCCCGAAAAAATCATCGCCGCCGTCAGGCGCGGGCACCAAGCGTTAGATTCGATCCACTAGGTTGCAGTTAACTGCAAATATCGGCGATCCCTCCCTGCGGGCAATCCTTGCCAGCAAGCTCGCTAGCCTGGTCTCTGCCGCGAAACGATGTCCCTGCGACATACCGACTTTCGCGCAAAAGGCTCGAAAACGAGCGGTTCCCGAGATGTTCGACGTGTCCCTGGATATGTTCAAGGACGCTTCAACGACACCCATTGAGACATCTCTGGGGACATCCTCGCAACAGCACGAAGTCACCGCCGATCGCGGCGCTCACCTAATTAGTAGCCTGAGTCAGACGAACTGAGGGTATAGCCTTGCGAGCTTGACACGGGCGTCGGCGGTTGTGAATTGCCAATCCGCCTTGGCATGCAGGGTGTTGCGACGCCTTTCCCAGGCGGCGACTTGGGCGATCAGATCCGTCTTGTCGGAGATGCGGCGATCGAGGCATTGGGTCGAGAGGACGGCGAGCTCGGATTCGGCCATGTCGAGCCAGCTTCCGTGCTTGGGCGTGTAATGCCATTCGAATCGTTCGACGAGGCGCCGCGCTTCGGCGGCGGGAAAGGCTTCGTAGAGCGAGGCAGCCGTATGCGTGCTGAGATTGTCCTGCACCAGAACGATCTTGTCCGCGCCGGGAAAATGCATGTGGGACAAATCCTTGAGCGCATGGGCGTAGTCGACGGCCGCGCGCCGGTCCGTGACCTTCACCCGCCGCCAGCCTTCGAGCGGCGCGAACATCATGAACAGATTGGCCACGCCATTGCGCTCGTATTCGTAGTCGTAGCGCTCCGGTTGTCCCGGCGCGGCCGCGATCGGCGCGCGCATCTCGGCGATGAGTTGCTTCGACGTTTCATCGAGGCCTACGAGGGGGCGCTTGGGATCATGCGGCCTCTGGTAGACTTCCAGCACGTCTTCCATATTCGCGACGAAGGCCGCGCTGGCCTCGGGCGCGATCACCCATTGCTGCTTGCGATGGGGCTGGAGAATGTTTTTTTGAGCGTCCGCCCGATCGTGTTGTCACTGACGCTCCGACGATCTGCAACTCGACGACTTTCTCCTGCAAAAGACGCAGCGTCCATCTGGCGTAGCCAGCCGGGGCCGATCCGCAAGCCAGCGCGATCAACTTGGCTTCCGCGGCGCCGTCGAAAATCCGGGGAGGGGCCGATTTGGGATTGTACTTGCGCGTGAGGACGGCTTCGAAGCCTTCCACTACAAGTTGCCGTCGCGTTCGCTCGATCGTCGAGATGCTGGTGTCCAGCGCCTCGGCGATCCGGCTGTCGCTCCATCCCTCGCCGGCCTCCGACACGTCCGCTTTCAGAAGGATGCGAGCTTTCGTCAGCAAATGCGCGGCCCGCTTGCCCCTGCGGATCAAGCCGTCGAGCCGGGCGCGCTCCTCTTCGCTCAGCTTGACTACGTACTTCTTGACGGCAACCTCTTGCCTGGCCACGAATCATCTCCATCGCGCAATCGCCAAACCATTGATTTAGACAATCCCGTCAAACTCAATGACGTGAGCCACTAGGCGCTCGCAGCGTGGCGCGTGTTCGTCCTTCCGCGGAATGGCGTCTTGATTGACTCTTCGCTACTTCTCGTCGAGCCGGAATTCCTGGGCCTCGACCACCGTCGTGCCGATCATCGTCCGCACCGAGACGCGGAAAGGAAACAGCACACGGTCGCTGGCGATCGGCGCCAGCCAAACTTCGAGGTCCTTGTTATCAGCCATGAATTTGGTCGCGGGGCGGTCGCGGCTATGGCCCGATATCGGCACGTAGCGGGCCGCGCAAACCACGACGGGTCCGTCGTAGCCTTTCGCCGACACCGTGCGCTCGCCAACATAAGATAGATCAATGTCGAACCGCGTATAGCCGTCGAAGATTGGCACCTTGCGGTCGCACGCGGCAGGCGACAGGATCGGTCCCGAGGCTGGCGCCGGAAGAATGACCGCGCCGACCGGATCGACGACGCCATGCTTGTCGCCGGGTCCAAGCGGAACTCGATCCGGCTTGTCCTGAAACGGAGGCGAGATGTCGATTCCTGTCACCGTATTGTCCGCAAGCGCCATGCGAATCGTGCGCGTCATGTGCGAGTCCGCGGCGACGGTGGCGAAACTCGCCGGCGACACATGGCCCTGGACGATCGCGCCCTTGCCCGCCGAAGCGCCGCGCGCATTGGTGAAGAGCTTGGCGAGGCCGGTCAATTTGGCGTCGCCCGCAATCGCGTAAGTCGTCGGGGTGAGGTCGGCGTAGAGATGCACCGAGCCAATCGGAAGGCCGACTAGGGATACGCGGTAGCTGGCGTGCAACACGTCGGCGCGCGCGCCGGCGGTCCAGATGAGCGCGGCCGTGATTCCCGCTGCGGCCAGTCGCAAGCGGGCCTGAGGCGATCGCGGCGCCATCGTTTCGAATCTCCAGCTCGGGCGTTTGCAGCGCATTGTACGGGAATTGCGCTCAAATTCCGGCGCTGATGCGCCAACTCACGGGCAAGCCTCGGGCCAGCAAAAAAGTCATCCCCGGCTGCTGTCAAGACCTTGCGGCGGGCCCGCGCGCGGACTTAACATCCTCTCCATGGTCGAGACGGTCATATCCATTCGCGCGGCGCGCCTCGGTGACGAGGCTGAAATCGCCACCGTGCATGACGCGGCGTGGCGCGAGGCCTATCGGGGCGTGATTCCCGGCCGGGAGCTCGAGCGGATGATCGCTCGGAGGGGCCCCGAGTGGTGGCGTCTCGCGATCGCACGCCGGACGCCATTGTTGGTGCTCGAGTTCGGCGATTCCGTCGTCGGCTACATAAGCTATGGCCGCAACCGGGTGCCGGCGCTCGGCTATGGTGGCGAGATCTTCGAACTCTACCTCGCGCCAGAGTGCCAGGGTTGCGGCTTCGGAAGGCGTATGTTCGAGGCGGCGCGCGAGGATTTGGCGGGCCACGGCTTCTCGAACCTCGTCGTCTGGGCGCTGGCGGACAACGAGCGGGCGGTCGGGTTCTACCGCCGGCTCGGCGGGCGGATCCTGCGCCGCGCGCGCGAAACCTTCGGCGGTCAGCAACGCGATCGAATTGCTTTCGGCTTTGGCTGAAGTTCGTGCAACCTCTAAGGCGCCAATGAGGCGCCTCGATCGGAAGGACCAGCATGAACCTGAACGCCGTGCCGATCGGCAAGAACCCTCCTGACGACATCAATGTCGTGATCGAGGTCCCGATTGGCGGCGAGCCCATCAAGTACGAGATGGACAAGGAGAGCGGCGCGCTTTGGGTCGATCGCTTTCTCTACACCTCGATGCGATACCCCGGAAATTACGGCTTTATCCCTCATACGCTCTCGAACGATGGCGATCCCTGTGACGTTGTTGTCGCCAACACCCGTGCAATCGTTCCCGGCGCGGTGATGAACTGCCGAGTCGTCGGCGTTCTCTTGATGGAGGATGAGCAAGGCGGCGACGAGAAGCTGCTCGCCGTGCCGTCGTCGACACTGACCAAGCGCTATGCAAACGTGAACAACTATTTGGATCTGCCCGCGATCACGATCCAGCAGATCGAGCATTTCTTCGCCCACTACAAGGACCTCGAACCCAACAAGTGGGTTAGGATCATCCGTTGGGGCGATGCGGCGGAGGCGCGCGCGCTCGTGATCGAGGGCATCGAGCGAGCCAAGAAGGCGAAGGGCGCGAAGTAGGCGTCAACCATCCACAGCAAGCCCTCCCCGTCGCCAGGGCGGGAAAGCGGGCGACCCTGGCCTAACTGCCGACCATCAGCTTTACGATCTCGTCGTGCGTCGTCTCCGACGGCTTGCGGGCGCCAGCTTTCTCGCCATGCCGAAAGACGACGATCTCGTCGGCGACTTCGAAAATGTCGCGCAGGTTGTGGGAGATGAAGATGATCCCCTTGCCCTGCGCACGCAGCGACTTGATCAGCGCCAACACGCGGCGCTGCTCGGGGACGCCGAGCGCAGCCGTCGGCTCATCCATGATGACGAGCCGCGCGTTCCAGTAGATCGCCCGCCCGATGGCGATCGCCTGCCGCTGGCCGCCGGAAAAGGCGGCGACCGGCGCGTCGAGCCGAGTCACATGGAAGTCGAGGCTCGCCATCGCCTCTTTCGCCGCTTTCGCCATCCTCGCCCTGTCGAGGATCGGCAAAAACCCGAGCAGTTTGCGCTTTGGCTCGCGGCCGAGAAAGATGTTTTCGCCAATCGAGAGATTGTCGGCGAGCGCGAGGTCCTGATAGATGGTCTCGATCCCGCTTTCGCGGGCCTCGTGGGGCGTGGCGAAGTCGATCGCCTTGCTGTCGAGCAGGATCTCCCCCTCGTCGTGGCGAAACACCCCGGAAATCGCCTTGATAATGGTCGATTTGCCGGCGCCGTTGTCGCCGGCAAGCGCGACAACCTGGCCGGGATAGACTTCGAGCGATACGCGATTGAGGGCCTGCACGGCCCCGAAAGCCTTCGAGACATTCCGGACGGCCAAGATCGCCTGGGCGTCACTCAACGGTTCGTCCTCCCATGAGGCTGCGCTGAGTCTGGTCGACGAACACCGAGATGATGATGACAACGCCGACGGCGATGAACTGCCAGAACGGTTCGACATTGATGAAGACCAAGCCGTACTGGATGACCGCGATGACGAGCGCGCCGGCGATCGTGCCCGCGATCGTGCCCGAACCACCGAACAGACTCGCCCCCCCAATGACCACGGCCGCAATCGAGTCGAGCAGCAACGGTTCGCCGGCCTGGGGCGCGCCGGCAGTGAAGCGGCCGGTGTACATGGCGCCCGCTACGCCCGCCATCACCGCCGAGAGCAGGTAAATTCTGAGCGTCAGCCATTTCACGTCGATGCCGGCGCGATTTGCCGCCGCCTTGCTGGCGCCGAGCGCGTAGGTGTGCTGGCCAAAGCGCGTCTGCGACAGGATGTAGTGCAGAATCAGGCAGGCGACGCCGGTGATGATAACGAGAACAGGAACCCCGAAAACCCGCCCGTTGCCAATGGCGCTAAACCAGTCGTTGTCGATGGCGACGGTCATCCCGCCGGCGAAGAGATAGGCGGCGCCGCGCGCGACCCCATACATGCCGAGCGTCCCGATGAACGGCGGGATCTGCAGACGGGAGACCAAAAGGCCGTTGACGAGCCCCGGAATGAGGGCGATCGCCGGCCCACAAAGGATTGCGCCCAGCATCGCGAGGAAGGGAGGCAGGCCGAGCCCCGCGGTGAAAAAGTTAGCCCCATGCGCCGCGATCACCGACGACAGACCCATCACGAAGCCGAGCGACAGATCGATGCCCGCGGAGATGATGACGAAAGTCTGGCCGAGCGCCAGCAGAAGAGGCGCGGTGGCGAAGACCAGGATCGACTGGATGTTGTAAACGTTGAAGAGAAATGACGTCCCTTCGGTCGCGCGCGACCAGACCTCGAAAAACAGAACGAGAAAGACGAGGAAAACCCAGGCTCGAAGCTGCGCGATCCAGAGAATGATCGGATGACGAAGGGTAACCGAGGGCGACGTCGCTACGATCGTCATGCGATCCCCGAACAAACGTCAAAACGAAGCCGCCAACGCGACGGCTGGCGGCTTCGCGCGGCCCGATCTTTAGGCGCTCTTGTAGAGGAACCGCTGGACCTTCGGGTCGTCGATATTCTCTTTGGTCATCACGGTGAAGCCTGTGCCGATCGCGGTCGGAACCGGGTTGCCCGTGAGATGAGCGAACGCGGCAATGAAGCCGAAATAGCCGATCTCCGCCGGATGCTGAGCGATCGTCAGCTCGAACGTGCCGTCCTTCAGGAGGCCAACCACCGACTCCGGCGCGTCGAAGCCGGCGATCTTCACCACTCCGGCCTTGCCCGCCTGTTTGACGCCATTGGCGGTCCCGGTGGCCGAGAACAGATTGGCGCCGAACACGCCAGCGAGGTCAGGCACCCTGCCCATCACCGCCTGCACCTGCGCCGCCGCTTTATTGGCGTCGTCGTCGTTGAATTGAGTGTCGAGCACCTGGATGCTCGGATGGTCCTTCATCTCCAGCTTGAAGCCCTCCTCGCGCTGGTCGGTGGTCGATACGCCCGGCTTGACGTTGGAGACATACACTTTGCCTTTGTCGCCGATCGCCTTGGCGAGCGCGCGTCCCGCCATGCGGCCGCCAAGCACGTTGTCCGATGCTATGTAGCTGATCGGGAAGTCGGCTTCGCCGGAGCCGGTCTGAAAGACGCCGTTGCCGATGAACGTGTCGACGCAGACGACCGTGATGCCCGCGTCGTAAGCCTTGCGCAGCGGCTTGATGAGTTGGACCTTGTCAGTCGGAGCGATCATGATCGCGCCAGGCTTCTTGGCGATGATCGCGTCGAGGATCGGCACTTGCAGCGAGACGTTCCATTCCGCCGCGCCCTGATAGAGAAGCTCGGCGCCGACCGCCTTCGCCGCGGCTTCAGCGCCCTTGTGCATCGTGATATAGAAGCCGTCGGCGGTGAGGCCGGGAATGAGCGCGATCGTGACCTTGTCCGCGGCGTTGGCGCGACCCGAAAGCAGCCCGGCGCCGGCCATCGCCGCGGTGGCGCCCATGAGCTTCATTGCCGTGCGACGTTCCATGATTTCCTCCCGCTATTTCAGCATCGTGACGGATTGACTACGCGCTTGATGCCAGCAAGCTTCGCAGCGCGTTCGCTTTTCGTCAACCGCGGCTCGATCTGCGACGGTTTCACATGGGCCGGGTGAGGGCCTTCGTCAACGCGCGCCTCGGCCGCCGCGCTGCGGATTGTCGCTCGAGGCGTGCGAAGAGACGGCGATATCGCGCGTGTTCGCGCGCTGATGAACTTGGCGTGAGAGGAGCGGCCTTGGTCCGATCGTGCGATGCGATCATTATCGGCGCGGGTCCGGCCGGCCTCGCAACGGCGGCGATGTTGAAGGCCGGTGGCCTCAGCGTCACGATGCTTGAAAAGTCAGACGCTGTCGGCGCCGTTTGGCGGCGTCACTATGACCGCCTTCACCTGCACACGGATCGCGCCCGCTCAAGCTTACCGGGCCTTTCGATGCCGGAGGCTTTCGGCCGCTACCCTTCCCGCGCGCAGGTTGTCGAGTATCTCGAGGCCTACGCCGCGAAATTCAACCTGCGTCCGGTCTTCAACGCGCCCGTTCGCACGGTGCGACGCGACGGACGGAGATGGCGCGCCGAGGCTGACGAAAACTCTCGAAGCGCGTCGATCATCGTTGTTGCGACGGGCTGGGCTGACTATCCCCATGCTCCGACTTGGCCCGGCATCGAGACGTTCGAAGGTCCGATCCTGCATTCGAGCACCTACCGCAATCCGGCTCCTTTCGTCGGAAAGCGTGTGCTGGTCATCGGTTATGGCAATTCCGGCGCGGAGATCGCGCTCGACCTCGCCGAAGCCGGGATTGACGTGACCCTTTCAGTTCGCAGCCCGGTCAATGTTGTCCCCCGCGAACTTTTTGGCGTGCCGATCCTTTTCTTTCCAGCCGCCGAGCGATGGCTCCCGCCGCGCGTGGCCGATTTTCTCAACGCGCCAGCGATCCGCCTCGCCGTCGGCTCGATCGAAAAGCTGGGCCTGAAGCACGCCATGAAGGGACCGCTCCAATCCATCGCGGAGGACGCGCGCGTGCCGCTCATCGACGTTGGCACGCTTGGCGCGATACGCGACGGACGGATCAAGCTTCGCGGCGACGTCGCGAGCTTCGCCCGCGAGTGCGTCGCTTTCAAGCAGTCGGCCGTCGAGCGCTTCGATGCAATCCTTCTCGCGACCGGCTTCCGCCCCGATTTGCGCGCGCTGCTGCCCGACGCCGAGGGCGTGCTCAATGCAACAGGAGCGCCGCTGGTCAGCGGCCAAGCGACCGCAGAGCCCGGCCTGTTCTTTTGCGGCGCAATTCCTTCCGCGCTCGGGCAATTTCGTCAGATCGGGATCGAGGCGCGACGCATCGCCGACGCCGCGCTATCGCTGCGCGCCCCGTAACTGAGCTCGCCTCCGATTCGTGGCATTGACCTCCTCGCCAACATCAGCACGAGCCTTCGCTTAGCGCGCTTCACAAGGATCGTCGCCAACAACGCCGATTGCGGCCGCCTCGGCGTGCGCGCCAATCGCAGCGTCGGATCTGGTCGGCAAGGACCGCGCTTGGCGGCCTCCGACCCGACGACGATTTCAACACATAGCCCTTGATCCCGTCGTCACGAGGACAGCCGATCGCGCATGGCCCCTCGCGCCGTCCATCGCGAGGGCGTTTCACGACCAGAGCCGGGCGGCGCAACGCCGCTCATGCCCCGCGAGCATCGAGCAAGCCAGACGAAACGCCGGCGTCCGGACATAGCCACGGTTCACCTACCTCGCGGCCCCCAGGCGCGCCCGAAGTAGTCTCCTCTCCGGAGAAGCGTTTAGGGCCGCACGCTCGATCGAGCAGCGACGTCGAGCGCGAGGGATCAGACCCCGATCGGCTCCACGAGAGCGCCCGACCGCGCGATCCCGAAATGCGCCGCGTTCGGCTTGACTTCAGAAGTCTCGCGACGCAGCCGCCATGAACGGAGCACCGTCTCGGGATGCGCATCGGCCGGCAGGCGATTGCCCGCTTCTCGTTGACTCACCGTGTTCATTGTCGAAGCTCCTTGCGCGAAACGACGCGATTTGTACCGCTTCGGTAGATCCCAATGTCGATACGACCGACGTCAAACGGGCTGCTCTACCTCCCGTGCAGCGCGAGCGCGATCTGCACGATGGCGGCGATGAGTTCGAGCACGATCAGAATGACGACCGCCGCTTCGAGCCGCGTTGCGCGGTCGGCGTCGATGATGTCGGTCAGCGCTTGGGCGGTATCGCCGATCACTTCCAGTTTGCGCTTGAGCACGTCGGCGCGCTCGTGCAGCTCATATTCGTCGGCAAGGCGGGCGTAGAGGCGCTCGAGTTCGGGGTGATCCCACAATACATCCGGCTTCTCCTCGACCGCGACACGCCCCGAGACACGGTGCTGCGCGAGCAGCGCCTGCCCGATGAGCCTGAGCATCGCGCGCCGGCGGAACGGCGGCCGGCCGGTCGCGGCAAGGTTGGCCGCGAAGGGCTCGATTATGTCGAACACGGCGTTGACCTCGCGCTCGTCGCGCGCCAGCGCCACCGTCTTGGCGAGCGCGTCGGCGATCACCAGAAAGCGCGGTGGCGAAAGGTTTCTGATCTGGATGGGGCCGCCAGAAGACTTCTGTTCGTCGATGTCTGGCGCGATTTCGAGAACCGCCGTCTCGTCGTCGCCTCGCGCCCTCGCGCCGCTGACGCGCGACTTCAGCTTCGCCAGCAGGTCCTCTTCCTCAAGCGGGCTCAAGCCGACCATCACAGCGACACCGAAGCGAAAGAGCGCGGCCATGCCCCGCTCCCCAACTCGGAAGGCGAGCGGCAGCAGAGAGATCATGTCGGGCCGCTCGAGCCCGGCGGTGTCAATGCGCTCGCCCACGATGAGCGCACGCGCGGTCAGGCGCGTCGGAACCGTCGCGGTCGGGACTTCAGTCATGGTCGCACTCTAAGGCCGGGCGCACGCCATCGCCACCCGCGGCGCCCTCCTCAACACGCGGGGGAGGGTGTCCGATCGCCGCTTTCGCTGTAGATTGGTCGTGACACTGCGCCAAGGGCCGTTCCGTCCTAGAGAGCGCCAGGAGAAAAGCATGGACAATCCCGGCGACGCCCGGTGGCGCCTCGACGGCGTCCGGGTGGTCCGTTCGAGCGAGCTCGACATCAACACCCCGCAGACGCCGGGCATGAATCGCGCGGCGGCCATCACCCACGCGCGCGCTGGCGCTGAAAAGCTTTGGGCCGGGACCGTCGTCATCCACCCGAAAGCGAAGACCGGGGCGCATCATCATGGGCCCGTCGAGAGCGTCATCTATGTGGTCAGCGGACGGGCCCGCATGCGTTGGGGCGACAAGCTCGAATTTGTCGCCGAGGCCGGCCCCGGCGATTTCATCTACGTGCCGCCCTACGTGCCCCACCAGGAGATCAACGCCAGCGACGAGGCGCCATTGTCCTGCGTGCTGGTGCGCAGCGGCCAAGAGCCCGTGGTGGTCAATCTCGATCTAGCGAACGTAGAGCCCAATCCGGAAACGGTCGAATGGGTCGACGACCTTCACCCACCGCGCGGCAATTAGAGCAATCCCGTCGTTCGGCGTGTTCGCCTCAGAAGGCCTTCCTCGGCGCTTGACGAGCGCAAACGTGTTTTCACTCAGGTCGGGGCCCAGGCAACGCGCCGCTGGGTCTAGCCAGGCATCTTCGATCCCTGGCGTTCCAAACCATGCGCCGAGGGCAGGTCATGCGTCCGGCTTGAGTATTCGGGCGATGATCGGTTGCGCCGCTTCCGCCCGATCCCGCCGCAGCTCCAGCGGCAGCTGCGGCGCCACCGCCGCCCGCGCCTGCTCCTCCTCCCATGCCAGCGTTCGCCACAGGCGCGACCAACGCCAAGCCGAGACTCACGATGCCGCTCGCAAGCGCGCAAGCGAATCTGCCTTTCCCTTGCGGATAAAAACCAATGAGGGCGCACATGACAAGGATCCTTCACGCCGGGTCGTCGTCCAAGGAACACGTCGGCGCCGAAGTTATTCGACTGCCCGCGCCGCCATACGAGCAGCGGCAGTACGTGAACGTGGGCGACGATGGATTACCGGCGCAGCACCGGGTGCGGCTCGCGGCGCTGCCAGCCGACGCGTTCAAGCTCCGGGATCAGATCCTCCTCAAGCGGGAAGCCAACGCAGAGATAGGCGATGAAGGTCCAGGCGCGTGGAACGTCGAGCGCCGCTCCGACCGCTTCGGGATCGAGGATCGACACCCAGCCGACGCCAAGGCCGTAAGCGCGTGCGGCGAGCCAGAACGTGTGGAGCGCGCAAATCGTCGAATAGCGGCGCGTCTCCGGCATGGTGCGCCCCCCAAGGCCGTGGCCCTGCTCCGTCGCCTCATCGCAAAAGACCGCAAGCTGGATCGGCGCGTCGCTTAAGCCAGCGAGCTTGAGCCTGGAGTAGAGCGCCGCCCGCTCGCCGGCATAGGCTCTGAGCGCATCGCTGTTGGCCGCCTGGAAATTGGCCCGGACGGAAGCGCGGCGGGCATTGTCGTCCACTCGCACCAACCTAGTCGGTTGGCAGTTTCCAACTGACGGCGCAAGCGCGGTGAGCTGGAACAGTTCGGTCAGCGTCGCCTCGTCCGGCGCGCGGTCGCGGTGAAAATGACGTACGTCGCGACGCCAGGCGAGAAGCTCCGCAAACATCCCCCGGAAGGCGTCGTCGAACCGGGGCGCTTCGTCGAGGGTAGAGGCCAATCTCGCCATCGCCGCTCCTTTATCGCCGAATTGCTCGGCCCGGCTGCCTCGGCATAACGCGCCGGAGGTGGAGTCGGCAAAGCGAATGGCGCGGTTTTTCGCTTTCGCCAGTCATATCGCCCGGAGGACCTTCGCAGGCCGGCGCGCCGATCGCCGGGCTAGCGGCATACGCCCAGCTCGACCGTATTGGTAGTTTTACCAATTGCGCTGTTCGTTCCAGGCTGGAACTCTCATGGAGTCCGGGCGGCGTGGCTGCACGACCGTGGCCCAAGGGGGTCGCCAAACCCGTGACCGATCAGCGTGCGCGGCATAATCTCCCTGCCGCGCACGCTTTTGGTCTTTGAGTTCGCCTCTGAATCTCCTCCGTCGGAGCTCGCGCAAGGATTGCCTGAGCGTTTCGCCGGGTGCAGGTCGCGCGGTTGGTCAAGGCGCTGAGACTTGCGGAGGCTGCGATCGAGCTTGGCGAACTCAAGTTGGGCGCGGCCTATTTGCGGATCGCCCCGTCCGAAGGCGCGCGCCCATTCGAGTTGCGCAAGAGCGCATTCAAGCCTTTGAAATCGCTTCGACGCTCACAAGACTACGGTCGGCGCTAAAGCGCCCGCACCCGGGCCTTCGCCGCTTTTTCCGTGGCGAGCCGATTGCGCAGCGGCAGGCCGAAGGCCTCCGCCTCGATCTCGAACACATCGCCCCTTTGCGTCTTGATTCCATCACTGAACGAGAGGGTGGCGGTCCCGAAGAAATGGACATGGACGTCGCCTGGGCGCCGGAACAAGCCATATTTGAAATGATGCGCCTCGAGATTGGCGATCGAATGGGCCATGTTCTGCTCGCCCGACAGAAACGGCTTCTCCCAGATCACTTCCTTGCCTCGTCGGATGCGGGACATGCCATTGATGTCGGCCGGGAGATCGCCGACCAGCAATTCCGGCCCGACGCTCGCGGGCCTGAGCTTCGAATGAGCGAGGTAGAGATAATTTTGCCGTTCGGTGACGTGGTCGGAAAACTCGTTGCCGAGCGCGAACCCGAGACGGACAGGGGCGCCGGCGTCATCGATCAGATAGATGCCGACGATCTCCGGTTCCTCGCCGCCGTCGAGCGCGAACGCCGGGCTGGGGAAGTCGCCCTCCGGCGCTGCTAGGCTCGAACCGTCCCCCTTGTAGAACCACTCGGGCTGAGCGCCCGTTTCGCCCTTGGCCGGCCTGCCACCTTCGACACCCAACTTGAACATGCGCATTGAATCGGTGAGCTTCGCTGGATCGGCCAGATCCTTGTGCATTTTGTCCCGCCCCTCGGCCGAACCCAGATGCGTGAGGCCCGTTCCGGTGACGATGACATGGGCAGGATCCTTGTGGTCAACGGGGCTGAGAACACGCCGTTCCTTCAACGCCCGGGCAAGATCGATCGGTTTGCCGACTCCCCGGTCGGCGATCAGCTTGCGGAACGACACGCCCTCGGCGATCGCCTGGCGGGCGAGGTCGAGCGTCGTGCGCGCGCCCTTGACCAGCCGGCTCTCGCCGCGCGCGGTCACGCTAAGCGCGCGCTTGCCGTTCTCGTCGATGAATTGCGCCAGTCTCACACCTTTGCCCCTTCTTCAGCGCCGGAAGTCAGGCGCGTTTCAATCAGTTCGAAGATACGCGGATCGGTGAAATTGCTCGCGGCGAAGGTCGCGCCTGCTTCCACCAGCGTCTTCGAATTCGAGCGTCGTCGTCATGCCGACCACGGCGAGCCCGGCGGCCGCCGCGGCGCGAACGCCGGACAGAAAATCTTCGAAGGCTACCGAATGGACCGCGAGCGCGCCGGTGCGCTCGAGCGCCGTCAGGTACGGCAAAGGATCGGGCTTGGAGCGCGCAAGCTCGCCGCCGATCACCAGGATCGGCAAACGCTGTCCGACGCCTAACGCCGCGAGAACCTTCTCGGCATTGGCGCGAGGCGCGTTGGTGACCACCGCGCGCTTGAGCCCGCGCCGGTCGGCGAAATCAAGCAGCGCAAGCGCGCCTAGAATGGGTTCTAGCTCGCCCAAGGCGTCGCGATACGCCGCTTCCTTGGCGTCCAGGGCAGCGGCCTGCTCAACTGGCGACAAGTGCGACAGGTAGCGACTGGCGATCATCGCGTTGGACGCGCCCATGATGTTCTGGGCGTATTCGGAGCGGTCGAGCTTAATTCCGTGAGGCGCAAAGACGCGCTGGAAAGCGGCCAGATGCTCGGCGTCGCTATCCACCAACGTGCCGTCGAGATCGAACAGAAGCGCGGTTTTCATGACGCTCCGGGGAGATCGCCGCCGCCCGTCACATGGTCGCTCCGATTTGCCACGGAGCGAATTCCGCGTCCCCATAGCCTAGGAGCTCGGACTTGGTCCGTTCGCCGGAAGCGACCGCGAGAACCTTGTCGAAAATCTCCTGGCCCTTGTCGGCGATCGAAACGCCATCGACAACGTCGCCGCAATTGATGTCCATGTCCTCGATCATCCTGCGGTAGGTGTCATTGTTGGTGGCGAGCTTGACCGAAGGCGTCGGCTTGCAACCGTAAGCCGAGCCGCGTCCGGTGGTGAAGCAGAGGATGTTGGCTCCGCCGGCGACCTGGCCCGTCGCTGACACCGGATCGTAGCCTGGGGTATCCATGAATACGAAGCCCTTGGCGGTGACCGGCTCGGCGTATTCATAGACCTCGTTCAGCGCGGTTGTCCCGCCTTTCGCCGCTGCGCCCAGTGACTTCTCCAGAATAGTCGTCAGGCCACCGGCTTTGTTTCCGGGCGAGGGATTATTGTTCATCTCTCCGCCGTTGCGCGCGCAATAATCCTCCCACCAACGGATGCGCTCGACGAGCTTATGGCCGACTTCAGGCGTCGCGGCGCGCCGGGTCAGCAGATGCTCGGCGCCGTAAATCTCTGGCGTCTCGGAAAGAATCGCCGTGCCGCCGGTGCGCACCAGAATGTCGGCCGCGGCGCCCAGCGCTGGATTGGCGGTGATGCCCGAATAGCCATCCGAGCCGCCGCACTGAAGCGCAAGCGTAAGCTCGCTCGCCGGCGCCGGCTGTCGCTCGGCGCGATTCAGCGCGGGCAGCATCGAGCGGATGCGCTCCACGCCAGCTTCGACGGTCTTGCGGGTGCCGCCGGTCGCCTGAATCGTCATGCTGTGGAACGTGTCGCTTTCAGCGATCCCATACTCCTCCTTCATTCGGCCGATCTGAAACACTTCGCAACCAAGCCCCACCATCAGGGTCGCGCCGATGTTCGGATTTGCGGCGTAGCCCCATTGCGTGCGCATGAGCGCGTCGAATCCCACGCCCTTGGCGGCGATGCCACAACCGGTGCCGTGGACGAGTGCGATGACGCCGTCGACATTTGGATAGTTGGCCAAGAGGTCCGAACGTTCGACCTCCTTCGCGATCAGCCGTGCGACCGTCGCCGAGCAATTCACCGATGTCAGCACGGCGAGATAGTTGCGGGTGCCAACCTTCCCGTTTGCGCGCCGATAGCCTTGAAAGGTCGGCTGTTCCTCAATCGGGAGGATGTTCTCGCGGCGCGCGTCCTCGCCGAAGTGGTAGTCGCGTGCGAATTCATGAACCGCGCAATTGTGCTCATGCACCCACTCGCCCGCGGCAATCGGCCTGGAGGCGAAACCAATGATCTGCCCGAACTTGCGGATCGGCTCGCCTTCCCCGACCAGGTTGGCCGCCATCTTGTGGCCCTTCGGCACGCGCTCGCGCGCCCGGACGCCGGCTGTGGGTTCGGAGCCGGCCGAAATCTCATCGATGGCGATGATCACGTTGTCCGAGGGGTCGAGGCGCAGAGCGCGAGGCGTGGTCATGATTGTTGTTTATCCATTGCGAAGTCTTAGGAAGAAAAAAGCTCTGGCTGCCGCCTTGCGAGATCTTCGAGCCTGCCGGCAGTGATCGTGAGATGCTGCTTCATCGCTTGGCGCGCTGCAACCGGATCCTTCGCCTCGATCGCGCTCGCGACCTCGGAGTGCTCGATCACCGACGCACGAAGCTGCCCTGGCGTTGACATAGTCAACCTTCGCGTTCTTTCCAGATGGACTCGTAGAGACTCGAGGACGTCGTCGGCGCGCGCCATGCTCAAGCGATCGGTCAATATCCGATGGAACGCCACGTCGAGCGCGTAGAACGTTGTTGGATCCTCGTCGGCGGCTGCGTCGGCTTGCTCCTTGAGATTGGCCGCAAGCGCATCCCTGTCGGAACGCGTCATCCGGCGAGCCGCCTCGGCGGCGATTTCTCCCTCGAGCGCTCCGCGGATGAAAAGACGTTCGCGGACATCGTTCAGCGAGATGCGCGTGACGAACGAGCCATGCTGCGGCTCGACATCGACAAGACGATCATACGCAAGGCGGCTGACAGCGGCGGAAACCGGAAAGCGAGAAACGCGCATCCTCTCGCACAAGTCCGCCTTGTTGATCAGGCTGCCGGGTTCGAGCGCCCCCGAGAGAATTGCTTCCTTCAGTTCGCCATACACGGCATCCGCCTTCGAATGGGCGCCCTTCGCCAAATCCCTCCCCGCACGTAATCCGGTCGAGCGAAACGCTTCGCCTGTTCTCCGCTAACATGTTAGAGGCTAGAGAGGCGGCGCGGCCCCGTCAATCCTCCAGACGCCGCGTTACGGGGAGGCTGATGCCGACACTCCACTTGCGCGAAGAGACGACGCTGCCCGAAGATCGCTTCTCCGGCGCCCTTGCGGGAAGGATTTGGCGAGCCGATGTCGGCGGCCCGTCGGTCGTCGCGGTCAGGAAGGACGGCGTGTTCGACATCAGCGCCGCGTTCCCGACGATGCGCGATCTTTGCGAGGCGTCCTCCCCGGCCGAGGCGCTGCGCAAGGCGGAAGGCCCACGCATCGGCGCGCTCGAGGAGATTCTCGCCTGCACCGGGCGCGACAGCCGCGTTTCCATGAGTCCGCGTCTGCTTGCGCCCATCGACCTTCAGGCAATCAAGGCGGCGGGCGTCACCTTCGCGCAATCGCTGCTCGAGCGGGTGATCGAGGAGCGCGCGCGCGGCAGCCGTGAAGGCGCGGCGAAAGCGCGCGACGAAATCGTGCGCGTTCTGGGCGACGATCTCAGCACGCTCAAGCCTGGCTCGCCCGCGGCGATGCGACTCAAGGATACGCTGGTCAAAGCCGGCGCCTGGTCCCAATATCTGGAAGTCGGCATCGGCCCCGACGTCGAAGTGTTCACCAAAAGCCAACCAATGTCGGCTGTAGGAACCGGCGATGACGCCGGGTTTCATAGCGCGTCTCTTTGGAACAACCCGGAACCCGAGATCGCCCTCGCGGTCGCCTCTACGGGCGCAATCGTCGGAGCGATGCTCGCCAACGACGTCAACCTGCGCGATTTCGAGGGGCGTTCGGCGCTCCTGCTCGGCAAGGCGAAGGACCAGAACGCGAGTTGCGTGGTCGGCCCGTTTCTCCGCTTCTTCGACGAGACATTCACGCTCGACGACGTACGGGGGGCTACGATTTCCCTTCTGGTCGAGGGCGACGACGGCTTTAAGCTCGAAGGCGGCTCGTCGATGGCCAAGATCAGCCGCGATCCGACTGACATCGTTGGTCAAACGATCAGCGCGAACCACGCCTATCCCGACGGCTTCATCCTCCTGCTCGGGACGATGTTCGCGCCCGTCGCCGACCGCGGCGCGCCGGGCATGGGTTTCACGCACAAGACGGGCGATATCGTCACGATCAGCACGCAGAAGCTCGGCCATCTCGTCAACCGCATGCGGCCGTGCGAAGAGTGCGAACGCTGGACGTTCGGGGTTTCCGCGCTCATGCGCAATCTCGCCGGGCGGGGCTTGATTTAAGGGCCTCCGCACCTGAAGTTTGGCGAACAATTCAAGGACAAGAACCATGGGCGCGCACCAGAACTATATCGCCGGAGAATGGGTCGACGGCTCGACCGTCACGCGCGACATCAACCCGTCGGACACGAACGACCTCGTAGGCGAGTACGCGCAAGCCGATGCTGCCCAGACGAACGCCGCAATCGAGGCGGCGCATGCCGCGTTTCCCGCCTGGTCGCGAACGACGCCGCAAGAGCGCCACGACATCCTGTTGCGCGTTTCGACCGAAATTCTCGCCCGCCGTGAGGAGCTCGGACGTCTGCTGTCGCGCGAAGAAGGCAAGACGCTCGCGGAAGGCATCGGCGAGGCGACCCGGGCCGGACAGATCTTCGACTTCTTCGCCGGCGAGGCGCTCCGGATTCCGGGCGAGAAATTCGCCAGCGTCCGGCCGAACGTCGACATCGAGGTCACGCGCGAGCCGCTCGGCGTCATCGGCATTATCGCGCCGTGGAACTTTCCGCTCGCGATCCCCGCGTGGAAGATCGCGCCGGCTCTCGCCTACGGCAACACCGTGGTCTTCAAACCCGCTGATCTTGTGCCAGGCTCAGCCCATGCGCTCTCCGAGATCATCGTGCGCGCCGGCGTTCCCAAGGGCGTGTTCAACCTCGTCGTCGGGCGCGGCTCCGTGGTCGGCCAGGCGATCCTCGACCACAAAAAGGTGGACGCGGTCACGTTCACCGGCTCGGTTGCGACCGGCGCCAAGGTCGCGGCCGCATGCGCCAAAGCGATGCGTAGGTTCCAGCTCGAAATGGGCGGCAAGAATCCGCTTGTCGTCCTTGCCGACGCGGATCTCAAGAACGCGGTCGAATGCGCGGTCAACGGCGCCTATTTCTCGACCGGCCAACGGTGCACGGCCTCGTCGCGCCTCATCGTCGAGGAGCCCATCTACCGGCGCTTCGCGGACGCGCTCACGGAGCGCATGCGCGCGCTCGTCATCGACGATGCGCTGAAAGCCGGAACGCATATCGGACCGGTGGTCGATGCCGGCCAGCTCGAGCAGGATCTCTCCTATGTCTCGATCGGCCAGAGCGAGGGCGCGACGCTGGCGCTCGGCGGCGAGCGGCTCAATCGGGCGACGCCGGGGTTCTACATGGCCCCCGCCCTCTTCCTCGACGCCGACAACAACATGCGCATCTCGCGCGAGGAAATTTTCGGCCCGGTGTCGGCGATGATCCCAGCGCGCGACTATGAGCATGCTTTGGCGATCGCCAACGACACCGAGTTCGGGCTGTGCGCCGGCATCTGTACGACGAGCCTCAAGCACGCTTCGCATTTCAAGCGAAATGCTGAAGTGGGCATGACGATGGTCAATTTGCCGACGGCCGGCGTCGACTATCACGCGCCGTTCGGCGGCCGTAAGGCGTCGAACCTCGGCCCGCGCGAGCAGGGACGCTATGCGGCGGAGTTCTATACGACGGTGAAGACGGCCTATACGATGGCTTGAAGCCGACGAGGACGCTCGGGGGGAAACTAAAGTCAAATGATCCTGATCTCCGGCGAGGCGCTGATCGATCTCATCCCCGATCCCGTCAAATCGAGCGCCTACGATGCCGTGCTCGGCGGCTCGCCCTACAATGTCGCAATTGGCCTCAGCCGCTTGGGGGCGCCGACGGGTTTCATCTCGCGCCTTTCCGCTGATGGCAACGGCGAGGCCCTTGCGGCGTCGTTAGCCGAGAACGGCGTCGATCTCGGCCATGTCGCGCGCGACCCGCGCCCGACGATGCTCGCCTTCGTCATGCGGGGCACCGCCAAGACAGGATCGCGCTATTCGTTTTACCTCGACGCGACGGCCTACGACGGCCCCTGGCCGTTTCCAGCGGAGTGGCCAAGGATCGCGCACCACCTGCACATCGGTTCAGTCGCAGCAATCGACATCCGCCACGCCCAATCGGTGCTCGCGGCGCTGACCGCGGCGCGCCCTCACGCGACAATCAGCTTCGATCCAAACATCCGGCCTCTCGTGACGCCGGATCGTAACTCGGTCGCACGCCTCGTGGAGCATGAGGTCTCGCTGGCCCATCTGGTCAAGGCCAGCCAGGAAGACCTCGAGTGGCTCTATCCGGAGCGCAGCATTGAGGAGATCCTCGCCGCCTGGACCAAATCCGGTCCACGGTTCTGTGTCGTGACAATGGGGGAGCGCGGCGCGCTCGCAATGCTTGGGAAAGAACGCATTGAGGTTCCAGCGCCGCATGTCGAGGTCATCGACACCGTCGGCGCGGGCGACAGCTTCATGTCCGCGCTCCTGTCGGCGATGGACCGCGACCAAGCGCTCGGAGCCGAGGCCCATGCGCCGTCTCGAAGCGAACTCGAAAAGTGGCTCCGCTTTGCCGCGGCCGCGTCTGCAATCACCTGCACGCGCAAGGGGTCGGATCCGCCGACTCGCACGGAAGTCGAAGCAGCGCTTGCGCCAGGGTTGGAAATTCATGGTGAGGGTTACTAAGTAAAAAGCAGCCGTCGCGGACGTTGCGGGCGCCAACCGGCGGGTCTAAAGTCACAATCGAACAATAGTGGGAATCACGTGATGGCGTCGAGCGACGCTCTTCCTGGTGCGCGCCGTCCGCGGCCGTTATCGCCGCATCTCGGCATCTATCGCCCGACCATGACGATGGCGATGTCGATCGCCCATCGCATCAGCGGCGCCGCCCTCTATATCGGCGTCCTACTGCTTGCCTGGTTCCTCATCGCGACCTCCGCCGACGCTTCGTCCTTCGCCGTCTTTTCCGATTTCATCGATTCGTTCGTCGGACGTCTCGTGCTGTTCGTCGTCACCTGGGCGCTGTTTCATCACCTCGTCGGCGGCGTTCGTCATATTATTTGGAACGCCGGTTTTGGCCTCGACGCGCCGTTACGCGATCAGATGGCGTGGGCGACCCTGATCGGAGGTTTTGCATTGACGGTCCTCGTATGGATCATAGGCCTAGCGGTCCGGTAGGAGAGCAACGCAATTGGCCGATTATCCAGGCGATCTGCGCACCCCCCTCGGCAGGGTCCGGTTCCTTGGCTCCGGACGCGCGGGAACGACCGAGGCGTGGGTCACTCACGTGACCTCGGTCGCGCTGATCCCGCTTTCGATCGGCTTCGTCTGGCTGATGATCGACCTCCTGCGCAAGGACTATAACGGCGTGCGGGCCGAGCTCACGCGCCCCATCCCGGCGATCCTGCTCTTGGCTTTCATTCTCGCCGGCATTGTCCATATGGAGCTTGGCATGCGCTCCATCATCGTCGATTATATCGGCGGCCAGTCGCGCGCCTGGGCGCTGGCGGCCAACACCTGTTTCGCCGCGCTTCTGGCGCTGGCCTGCCTCTATGCGACGCTGCGCGTCGCCTTCACCTGACCAACCTTTAGAAGACGGACATCAATGACGACCAATGGCTCTTCCGCGCAGAGCGCGCCGGCGCTCGGGGGCAAGGCCTATCCGATTACCGACCATACATTCGATGTTGTTGTGGTCGGCGCGGGCGGCTCCGGTCTGCGGGCGAGCGTCGGTTGCGCCCAGGCGGGCTTACGCACCGCGTGCATCTCGAAAGTGTTCCCGACCCGGTCCCACACGGTCGCCGCGCAGGGCGGCATTTCTGCTTCCCTCGGCAATATGGGCCCGGACGACTGGCGCTGGCACATGTACGACACCGTCAAGGGCTCGGATTGGCTCGGCGACCAGGATGCGATCGAATATATGTGCCGCCAGGCGCCGGCAGCGGTCTACGAACTCGACCATTGGGGCGTGCCGTTCTCGCGCACCGAAGAAGGCAAGATCTATCAACGCCCGTTCGGCGGGATGACCACCGACTATGGCAAAGGCATTGCGCAGCGCACTTGCGCCGCTGCCGATCGCACCGGCCACGCCATCCTGCACACGCTCTACGGTCAGGCGCTGAATGCGAAGTGCCAATTCTTCATCGAATATTTCGCCATCGACCTCATCCGAGACACGGAAGGCGCGGTGCGCGGAATCGTCTGCCTCAAACTGGACGATGGAACGATCCACCGGTTTCGCGCTCAGACCACGGTGCTGGCCACCGGCGGCTATGGCCGCGCCTATTTCTCGGCGACTTCCGCTCACACTTGCACCGGGGACGGCAACGCGATGGCGCTGCGCGCGGGCCTGCCGCTGCAGGACATGGAGTTCGTGCAGTTCCATCCGACCGGCATCTATGGCGCGGGCTGCCTCATCACGGAAGGCGCGCGCGGCGAAGGCGGTTATTTGGTGAATTCGGAGGGCGAGCGCTTCATGGAGCGCCACGCGCCATCCGCCAAGGACCTTGCTTCGCGCGACGTCGTCAGCCGGGCGATGACGATGGAGATCCGCGAGGGCCGCGGCGTCGGCAAGGACAACGACCATATCTACCTGCACCTCGACCATCTCGATCCCAAGGTGCTGCATGAGCGGCTGCCCGGCATTTCCGAGAGCGCCAGAATCTTCGCCGGCGTCGATCTGACCAAGGAGCCGATTCCCGTCCTGCCAACGGTGCACTACAACATGGGCGGCATCCCGACGAATTATCATGGCGAGGTCCTGACCAAGGTCAACGGCGATCCCGGATGCGATCGTGCCCGGACTGATGGCGCTCGGCGAAGCGGCATGCGTCTCGGTGCACGGCGCAAACCGGCTTGGGTCCAACTCGCTGATCGACCTCGTCGTGTTCGGTCGCGCCGCGGGCCTGCGCGCCGCCGAGATGCTCAAGCCCGGCGACAAACAACCTGAGCTCGCCAAGGACAGCGCCGAGTTCGCGCTTTCCCGGCTCGACCGGTTCCGCAACGCCAAGGGCAAGACCCCGACGGCGGAGCTCAGGCTGAACATGCAGCGCGTCATGCAGGAGAACTGCGCTGTCTTCCGCACCGGCGAAGTGCTGGCTGAAGGCAACGAAGAAATTCACTCCGCTTGGCGAAATGGCGACGACGTCTCCGTGACCGATCGTTCGCTGATCTGGAACTCGGATCTCATCGAAACACTGGAATACGACAATCTGATCGTCCAAGCGGTCGTGACGATGGAGGGCGCCTTAAATCGCCAGGAAAGCCGCGGCGCGCATGCCCGCGAGGATTTTCCCAAGCGCGACGACGTCAACTGGATGAAGCATACCCTCGCCTGGATCGATCCCTGACAAACAGACGGTGGCGATCGACTACCGGCCGGTGCACACCTATACGATGAGCAACGATGTCGGCTACATCGAGCCGAAGGCGCGGGTGTATTGAGCCGGCGGCGCAGCTAGAAAGATCTTTCGGGAATGAATAAGCCGCTATGGTCCAGCTAACCCTCCCCGAGAACTCGCGCATCAAGCCGGGCAAGACCTGGCCAAAGCCCGCCCATGCGAAACGGACGACGGAGTTCCGCATCTATCGCTGGAACCCCGACGACGGCTTGAACCCGCGCATCGACACCTACTTCGTCGACCGCGACGATTGCGGTCCGATGGTTCTCGACGCGCTCATCTGGATCAAGTCCAAGATCAATTCGACGCTCACCTTCCGCCGCTCGTGCCGCGAGGGGGTGTGCGGCTCATGCGCGATGAATATTGGGGGCATGAATACGCTCGCCTGCACGCGCGGCATCGACGACGTCCCGGCGCCGGTGACGATCTATCCGCTGCCGCACCAGGAGGTGATCAAGGACCTGGTGCCCGATCTCTCGGTCTTCTTCGCTCAGCACGCCTCGATCGAGCCGTGGCTCAAGACCGTCAGTCCGGCGCCGGAGAAGGAATGGCTGCAGTCGCCCGACGATCGCTCGAAGCTCGACGGCCTCTACGAGTGCATCCTGTGCGCGTGCTGCTCGACGTCGTGTCCAAGCTACTGGTGGAACGGGGACCGCTATCTCGGGCCGGCGGTCCTGCTGCAGGCCTATCGCTGGCTCATCGACTCCCGCGACGAAGCGCAGGGCGAGCGGCTCGACAATCTCGAGGACCCGTTCCGCCTCTATCGCTGCCACACGATCATGAACTGCGCCCAGACCTGCCCCAAGGGTCTGAACCCCGCCAAGGCGATCGTCCACATCAAGGAGATAATGGTCGAACGACGGTTGTGAAAGCTCACGAGCGGGCTGGTGTCGACGACCGAGGCGTGCGACGATCAGCTCAGCAGCGAGGTCGCGGCGAGTTCGTGGCGCAGGCTCGCCGCCTGCCTGCGAGCTCGCACCCGGGCCTTGCGGTCACGTGGAATCAAGACCGAGGAGGCCGGAATGGCGAAAACGAGCGGCGAAAGAGAACCACGGCCGAGGTGCGAAAGACATCTACGTGCGCGAGCGCCTCGGCACGCCGACCGACCTCAAGCCGGAGGCGACACGGGATATTTCGGCCGCGCTTGCCGGGACTGCTGGCGGACGTCTTCGCTCTCTACGTGAAGACCAAGAATTTCCACTGGCACATGAGCGGGCCGCATTTCCGCGACTACCATCTGCTTCTGGACGAGCACGGCGACCAGATTTTCGCCATGACCGACCCGATCGCCGAGCGGGCCCGCAAGATCGGCGGCACGACCCTCCGCTCGATCGGCGACATCGCGCGACGCCAGCGCATTCTCGACAACGACGCCGACTATGTCGATCCGAAGGACATGCTGGCGGAACTGCGCGACGACAACAAGAGCCTGACGTCGAGCATGCGCGAGGTCCACGACGTGTGCGACGAGTATGGCGACGTCGCGACCGCGAGCCTGCTCGAAGTCTGGATCGACGAGACCGAGCGGCGGACCTGGTTCCTCTTTGAGGCGACCCGCGGCGGTCCGGGTCAGAACGACTGACGCAGGCGAGCACGACGCGTCCTCGGCTTATCCGGCGAGGGCGACCCGGACGCCGCCCGCGGCGCTCGACCGCTGGGCGGCGTCGATCAGGCGGGCGCATAACAGACGCCTCGTCCAGGTTGCTTCTCGCCGGCCGGTCGCCGCGGCGACAAAGTCCGCCGCCACCCCGCCAAACCAGTCGGGATGGTGCGACCCTTCCGACAGGGACGGCGACGTCCAGCGGCGCTCGCCCGCGCGCGATTTCAGGATCACCGCGTCGCCGAAACACCGGATCTCGCCCTCTTCGCCCTCGATCTCGATTCGCATTCGAGCGCTCGTCGGCGGCCCAGGTCAAAAAGATGTTGCTCACGCCGGCGGCCGTGACGAGGTCAACGCTCGCTGTGTCTTCGAGCGGCTGATCGTGGAAGCGGCGCGTCTCGAGCGTTGCTGCGACGCTGTCCGGAGCGCCGGCCCAGCGCGTGACGCAATAGAGCGCGTGCCAGCCGTGATCGAACAGGATCCCGCCGCCGGCTTGTTCCGGATCGACGCGCCAGTTTGCCGCGCCCTTCGCGCTGACCGCGATCGCCGGCTGGGTTCTCAGCGTCCGCCAGCGGACGCTTCGCACGGGCCCGACCGCGCCCTCGTCAACCAGAGCCGAAATCTTGCGGCAGACCGGCGCGCAAAGCCAATTGTGCACCGTATGCAGGACGCGTCCCGAGCGCGCGGCGGCGCCGGCCACGCGCTCCGCGTCCTCGACCCGGGTGACCAGCGGCTTCTCGCTCAGCACATGAAGGCCCGCATCAAGCGCCCGTTCGATCAGCGCCGCGTGGCTGCCCGGCGGCGCGCAGATGTCGACGAAATCGAGCTTTTCGCCCGATAGCAGATCATCGACGGTTGCATGCCATCGGCCGTCGGGGCAGGCGGCGAGAAACGCCTCGCGCGCGCGACGGGGCGGCGTCGGTCGCCGCGACGATCCGCACATCGTCGCGGGCGCGCCAGCCGGGCATGTGCCCGTTGGCCGCGACATTGCCGAAGCCGATGAACGCGCCTTTCAGCACGTTCGCTGCTCAGTCGAGCCCGAACCGGCGCGCGATCGCGGCGAAGGACTGGTCGAGAATATCGACGCCGCGCAAAGCTTCCTCCTCGGTGATGACGAGAGGCGGATTGATGCGAATGACGTTCGAATAGGACATGGTGATGAGGCCGCGCTCCAGCGCCTCATGGAAGAGCGCGCGCGTGATCTGTCTTGTCCAATGGCTCTTTGGTCTTGCGATCGGACACCATCTCGACGCCGATGAGCAGGCCGCGTCCGCGCACGTCGCCAATGAAGCGGTACTTCTCCTGCACCTTCTTCAAGGCTTCGAGCATGACCTTTCCGACGCGCGCCGAATTCTCGACGAGCTTGTCTTCAAGGATCGCCTCGACCGCGCCGAGGCCCAGCCGCGGCGGCGAGCGGATTGCCGCCGTAGCTCGACGAACTGCCGCTCGGCTCGCCGAACGGCGTCGCCGACATGCGCTCGAGCGACGAGGCGACGGCGCTCAAAGGAAAGCCGCCGCCGATGCCCTTGCCGATCGTCATGATGTCGGGTTTCAGGCCAAAGTGATCGGAGGCCCACATCTTGCCGGTGCGGCCGAAGCCGACCAGAATTTCGTCGGCGATGAGAAGCGCGCCGGCTTCCGTTGCGATCTCGCGCACCGCGTGGATGAAGTCGTCGGGAGGAATCACGTTGCCGGCCGTGCCCTGCATCGGCTCGATGATGATCGCCGCAAGCTCGCCCTGCGTGTCGTTCTTGATCACGTTGCGCAGATGCTCGGCGCAGGCCATGCCGCACGACGGGTGCTGCAGATTGAACGGGCAGCGGTAGCAGTCCGCATAGGGCGAATGATGCATGCCCGGCGGAAACGGTCCCTGATGATTGCGATAGCCGCCGCCCAGCATGCCGATAACGCCCTGGCTCTTGCCGTGAAAGCCGCCCCAGAAGCCGATGAACTCGAACTTCTTGGTCACCGACTTGGCAAGCCGGAACGCCGCCTCGACCGCCTCGGCGCCGCCGGAAAACAATTGCAGATGCGTAAGCCCTCCGGGCAAGAGCGAGGCGACGAGATTGAGGAAGAGCGCCCGCGTCTCGGTCGTGAAGCTGCCGAAGGTCGACCGTTCGATTTGCTCCTTGAGGCGCTTCACGTAGTGCGGGTGACTGTGGCCCACGCTGCCGACTGCAATGCCCGCGATGAAGTCGAGATATTGGTTGCCGTCCACGTCGGTGATGGTGCAGCCCTCGGCGTGGTCGACGACGATCTGCGAGAAGAGCGCGATCGATTGCAGGCCGGGCGCCATCGCCTTGGCCTCATGATCGAAGATCGCCTTGGATTTTGGACCAGGCACGGCGCGGCGCTGGAATGTGGCGCTCGGTGACGGGACTTCGTTCAACGGATCAATTCCTTGCTGACGCGACCAAGCGCGGGCGCCGCTGGAAGCGCTCGGTCAGGCAATCGGCGATCGCCTCCGCGGCGCGGTCGCGGTAGAGCGCGTAGCTCGGCCACGCGTTGAGATCGATGATCATCGGCGCGCCGTCAGCCTTGATGACGGCGTCGCCGCCGAAGACTTCGAGGCCCAGCGCACCGGCCGCGACGAACGCGGCCTCGCTCAGGCGAGCTGGATCGAACGCGTGCCCCAGCATGCCCTTGTCACGATGATAGAACCATTGGAACCAGTTCGCGCCTGCAGCGGCCGCGCGATTCCGAACGCCGTAGAATTTGACGAGATCGCCCGCCACATGCTCCTGGGCGACGACGAAGGGGATGCCGCGGTCGGCGAAACGGCGCAAAGCCTCGCGCCAGCCCGTATCTGAGGCGGCGTACATCACGTCGTCGCGTTGCGTCGCGTGGAAATCATAGCGCTTGATCCAGGCGCAGTCGGCCGGGCGCGGCGTGTTCGCGTCGGCGGCGACGATCCAGCTCATCGGCGCTAAGACGCGATGGCGGGCGAAAAGCTCAACCATGCGGTGGCGATAAGTGTTGCGAATTGCCGCCGGCGAGTTGACCACGATCGAGCCTCTATTCTCCATCGCCGCCAGGCGATCGAGAACCGTCCCGCGCTCGCACATGACGAAGAGGTTGGCCGAGGAGGCTTCAACCACGGCGTCGGCGGCGACCAATTCGACCGTGAAGCCCCGCGCCGTCAAGGCTTCGCCGACGCTTCGCATGATCGCCGCATCGTCGTCGACGCGGCCGGGCGAGTGCGCCGTCTCGCGCAGGACGCCAATGCAGGCGGCTCCCCTGTTCATGCGCGAGCATTCTCAGGCGAGCGGTGGAGCCCGGCCTGCTCCGCGGCCTCGACGTCGTGCGCGCGATCGATATCGAACACCAGAGGCAGGACGACGCCATAGACAGGGCGGCCTTCGTCGACCACCCACTTGAGATAGTCGCGCAGGCGCTCGAAGCGCCCGGATCGCTCGGCAACCCGTTGCGCCGGCAGCCAATAGATCCCGGCCGTGACATGGCTGCCGTGGCTTGCCGCCGAGCTGGCGAATGCGGCCGTCTTCCTGCAGGCTCGCCCATAGCGGATTCTCGTCATCGACATGACCGGTCAGGCCAAGCACAAGCGCGTCGTCCGGAAAGCTTGCGGCCGAGTTCACAAAGCGTTGGAAGGCGCCAACCGGCATGATCGCGTCCACCGTCGTGATCAACGCGGGCGCGCCGGCAAGCCTCGCGGCGACAAGCTCAAAGCTCGCGTAGGACGACGGCGTCGTCCGCACGATCACGTCGAGGTCCAAGGAATTGGCGTTATCATCGAGCCACCGACGGCAATCGTCGCTGTCTTCGTTGACGATGACGGTCGCCTGGCGAACGCCGACCGCGCGAAAGCGATCAAGCGCATGGGCGATCAGCGGTCGTCCGCCGACAGGCGTCATCGGCTTGCTGACGCGATATCCGTCGGCGCGCAGCCGCGTCCCATGACCGGCGGCGATGACGCCTCCCCGCAAGGCGGGCGATGCGGACGCGCCGGTCACGTCAGGATTTCGAGCAGATCCGGCAGCGCGGTCACCGCCGCGAGAACGGGCCGGTCCGCGAGGCCGCCGCGCTCCGCAGCCCGCACAGATTCGGGCGCGATCCAGATGAAGCTTAATCCCGAGCGCCGCGCCCCCTCACCGTCGCGGCGCAACGAGTCGCCGACCATCACGGTCGTCGCCGCCGTCGCATTGAGCGCTGAAAGAGCGGCCTGGAAAATCGCCGGCTCGGGCTTTTCAGCGCCGACCCGCTGGCTATCCGTCATGACCCCGAACAAAGGCGCGAGGCCCGAACTCTCGCATGCTGCTTCGAGATTGCCATAGAAGTTCGAGACCACGCCGAGCCGGTAGCGTTCGCCGAGCGCCTCGAGGACCGGGCGATTGCGGGCGAAGGCGGCGGACATTCCGGACAGAAATCGCGACGCGACACGCTTGGCCCCGAGCCTCGTCGATTCTCGCCCGGCCGGCCCGCACCGCGCCCGCCAGTTCGGCCTCGAGACCTGCCGGCCAAGGCGTCCACCGTCTCCTCGAGGCCGCTCGTAGGCGGAAGCACGCCGACAAGCGCGTCATCGGCGGCGTAGAAGGCCGGCGCAAAAGCGTCGGGGGACAGATCCAGCCCCTCCGCACGGTAGAGATCGTGGAAGCGCTCCTTCCACGCCACTCCGTCAGAGTCGAGCGTGCCGCCAAAATCAAACAACACCGTTTCGATCACTTGCACTTACGAGCGGCCGCGTCCCGCGACCTTGGCCTTCCGCGGCGCCTCTCCGGAGAGACCAAAAGGCTTGCCCTCGATGAACGCGTTGCAGGCGTCATGCGCGACGCTGTCGCGCATCTGACGCGGCGGGCTCTTCATGAAGTAGGAGGACGGACCCTCGAGCGGGCCGCCGACCCCGCGCTCGAGGCCGAGCTTCGCGCAGCGCAAGGCGTCGATGACGACGCCGGCGCTGTTCGAGGAATCCTGCACCGACAATCTCAGCTCGATCTCGAGCGGCGCGTCACCGAAGCCGCGCCCCTCCATGCGGATGAAGGCGACCTTATTGTCACGCTGCCAGGGAATGTAGTCCGACGGGCCGATATGGATGTCGGCGTCGTCCAGCCGCTGGTCGAGCTGCGATTGCACGGATTCGGTCTTGGAAATCTTCTTCGACTTGAGCCGCTTGCGCTCCAGCATGTTGAGGAAATCGGTGTTGCCGGCGGTGTTGAGCTGGTACGTCCGGTCCAGGCTGACCCCCCGATCGGCGAACAGCCGCGCGAGCGAACGGTGGACGATGGTCGCGCCGACCTGGCTCTTGATATCGTCGCCCACGATCGGCACGCCGGCGTCCTCGAATTTCTTCGCCCATTCCGGGTCCGACGCAAGGAATACGGGGATGCAGTTCACCATGGCGACGCCCGCATCGAGGCAGGCCTGGGCATAGTGCTTGGCGGCCTTGTCGGAGCCGACCGGCAGATAGCACAGCAGCACCTCGGCGCCGGACTTGCGCAAGGCCTCGGTGATGTCGGTCGGCTCGAGATCGGCGGGCCGGAACGCCTCGTCATCGCCGTAATCGGCCATGTGGACGGCGACCCCGTCGAGCGCCGGCCCCATCTGCACCACGACGTTGGAGACGGGCAGCGAGCTCTGGAAGATGCGGGTGTTGTTCGGCTTGGCGAAGATCGCTTCCTCGAGCGGCCGGCCGACCTTGCGCTTGTCGACATCGAAAGCGGCGACGAACTCGACGTCGCAGGCCCGGTAGTCGCCGATCACCTGATGCATGACGCCGTCGATCGCGGCGTTGCGGCGGTTTCGATAATATTCCACGCCTTGCACCAGCGCGCTGGCGCAATTGCCGACCCCGGCGATGGCGACTTTGACGTTCTTTTGCATTCGCTCAGAAATCCCCACGGCGCCCGCTGACGGCGTGAACGGGGTCCGTCTTCATCCGCAGGCTTGTTGAAAACCTGAAGTATATAGGACTGGATTGCGCCAGCAAAGCGTCTGATTTCACCAAAACATGAGCGTAGATTGGACTTGGTGTCAGCCGTAGCGGAGCGGCGTGGCCTGCGACGCCCTCACATCCCAAACGCCGGAGCTCGGCTGTTGCCGCGCTTGAGATTGCGGTAGCGCGCAAGCGCCCAAAGCGGGAAGAACTTCGAATATCCGTGGTAGCGCAAATAGAACACGCGCGGAAAACCCGTCGCCGTGTGAAACGGCTCGTTCCAGAAGCCGTCCTCGCCTTGCGTCGAAGCGAGATAGGCGACCCCGCGCGCGGCGGCGGGATGGTCGGCCTCGCCCGCGGCCATCAGCGCGAGCACAGCCCAAGCCGTCTGAGAGGCGGCGCTCGGCGCGGGTTCGTAGCCTTTGTAGTCGAGCTTGTAGCTGCTTGCGTTCTCTCCCCAGCCGCCGTCCGAATTCTGAATCCGCTCAAGCCACGCAACGGCGCGGCGCACCGGCTCGGATTGCGGATCCTGGCCGGCGATCGCGAGCGCGCACAAAGCTGACCACGTTCCATAAACATAGTTCATGCCCCAGCGGCCAAACCAGCTTCCGTCCTTCTCCTGGTCGGCCAGGAGCGCGTCGATCCCGCGCCTGAGGACCGGACTCGTCTCGCGCGTTTCCCCGAGCTGAGCGAGCATTGAAATGCAGCGCGCCGTGACGTCGGCGGTCGGCGGGTCGAGCAGTGCGCCATGATCAGCGAACGGAATGTGGTTGAGATAGGAGTAGGTGTTGTCGGCGTCGAAGGCGGCCCATGCGCCGTTGCGGCTCTGCAAGCCCTCAATCCACTCGCGCGCCCTGGCGATGGCCGGCGAATGGGCGTCGGGAGCGCGGGTAAGACCGCCGCGGTCCGCGCGGTCCATCGCCATGGCCACCACTGCGGTGTCGTCGAGATCGGGGTAATGCGGATTGGCGTATTGGAACGCCCAGCCGCCCGGCCGCACATTGGGACGCTGCGCCGCCCAGTCGCCCTTGACGTCGAGCACTTGCAGCGGCGCAAGCCAATCGAGCGCCGCGCGCACCGGCTCGCTGCCAGCTTCTCCCCCTGCTTCCAGCAGCGCATGGGCCACGAGCGCGGTGTCCCACACCGGCGACAGGCAGGGCTGGCAATAGGCTTCATCTTTGCCGACGACGAGCAGCTTCTCGATCGACCGGCGCGCCGCGACAAGATGGGGATGGTCCGGCGGGTAGCCGAGCGCGTCATACATCAAGACGGCGTTCGCCATGGCAGGGTAGATCGCGCCGAGGCCGTCCTCACCGTTGAGGCGCTCGGTCACGAAAGCCGCCGCAGCGTCGATAGCGCGGCGCCGCACGGCGGCGGGAAAGAAGGGCTCGGCGCGCTTGAGCAGCCAGTCGATCGCGCCGAAGAACTTGACCGCCGCCCAATGCTGATGCGCGCCGGTCGGCCATTTCCGCACGGTCTGGGGCGGCGCGACGAACAATTCTTCGATTCCGACGCCGCGCGGATTGGCCGCGCGCGGCTTGAGCGCCTGCAACACCAGAAGCGGGACCATTACCGTGCGCGCCCAATAGGACACCTTGTCGAGATGGAAGGGAAACCAGCGCGGCAAGAGCATGATCTCGACCGGCATGGTCGGGACGCCGCTCCACGGAATCGCGCCGTAGAGCGCAAGCAGGAAGCGGGTGAAGACGTTGCTCCTGGCCGCGCCGCCGTGGGCGAGGATGGCCTCGCGGGCATGGGCCATGTGGGGCGCCTCGATATCGTCGCCGATCATCTTGAGAGCAAAATAGGCCTTCACGCTGGCGCTCATGTCGAAGGGGCCTGCGTGAACGAGCGGCCAGCCTCCGTGGTCGCCCTGAATGCGGCGAAGATACACGGCGATCAGCCGCTCAAGCTCGAGATCGGGCTCTTCGCCGCGAAAGTGTCTCAGCAGCACGTATTCGGCCGGGATCGTCGCATCGGCCTCGAGTTCGAAGCACCAATGGCCGTCCTCGTGCTGGCGGGCGAGCAATGCATGGGACGCCCGCGCGATATGACGTTCCAGGGCTTCCGCCGACGGCGCGACTTGAGATCGATCGAGGGCGATGTTCATGGCGAAAAACTCATGGCGCGGCGACTTGGCGCATTCGCGCCCGAGCCGACAAGGATCGAGGCGGCCTTATAGCCGGAACGCACCGCGCCTTCGATGGTGGCTGGCAGGCCGGTCTGGATCCAGTCGCCGGCGAGCAGGACATTCGCCCATCGCGTGCGCGAATGGGGCCGTTTGGCGTCTTGCGCGGGGGTGGCCGCGAAGGTCGCGCGCTTTTCCTTGACGATCTGCCAGGGCGGCAGGTCATGGGCAAGTCCGGTCAACGCCGCCGCCTCCCGCCAGACTTCGGCCGCGAGTTCATCGCGCGGACGGTCGATGAGCCGGTCGGCGTTGCTGATGGTCACCGAGAGCCGGTCCGGGAAGGCGAACAGCCATTCGATCTCAGCGTTCACGACGCCGAGGATCGCCGGTTGGCCGCGAGGCGGGTTGACGTGGAAATGGACATTGAGAATGCCGCGGAATTGATCCGGGGTCGCCAGGCCCGGAAGGAGATCCTTCGCGATCCATGGCGGCACGCTGAGGATCACAGAATTGTCCGCGCTGAGTTCCTGCTGCGTCCGGTCAAAGTCGAGCACGACGGCGCGTTTCTCGTCGAAACGGATCGCCCGGAGGCGGTCGCCGAACTGAACCGGCGAGCCGCGCGCGGCGAGAAAAGCAAGCGCCGGATCGATGAAACTAGCGGCAAGCCCATTGGCCGCAAACAGCGGGTGGCAGGCCTTTCCCCCGGCGGCGAGAGTTCTCGCGCAGCAAGGCCGCGGTCAGAGCAGCGGAGCTTTCCCGGGGATCGGTGTTGAGCGCCGAGGTCAGGAGCGGGCGCCAGAGCCGCTCGTAGAGCGCTCCCTGACAACGCATCGCCTCTCCGACAGTCGCGTTCCGCCCCTTCACAAACAAGCCGAGCGGGGCGAGGTACTCGCCAAACGCCGTGCCGGGCACGCGCTTCTTTCGATCGAACAGCCACCATGGGATACGGCCTTCGCTGAGATCGAGCCGCCAGCGCTCGCCGCCCTTGAGGTCCGCGAAGTCGAAGACCGCAGCGCCGGAATCATGCAGCGTCGCACGGGCCCCGATCCGATCGAGATAGTCCAGCGCCTGGTGATTGCCCGACAGCAGCAGATGGTTGCCATTGTCGATGACGACGCCAAGCGTTGGGTCAAGATAGGATCGGCAACGGCCGCCAGCAAAGGAGGCGGCCTCATGCACGATGACCTGGCGCCCGTCGTCGATAAGGCGCACGGCCGCGCTCAAGCCGGCAATGCCCGCCCCGATGACATGGACCACGCCGGCCTTCACAGGATGCCGTATCGCAGAAGCGCGCCGAGCAGGCGCAGACGGCTCGCCCTCGCGCGCCGCCGCGGCGGGGCAAAGCCTTCGTTCACCATCCTGTCAAGGATCGAGCCGTAGGCGACGGCCATCAACCGTGGCGCCTTCACCGCCGCTCGCGGCGCCGCCGCCATGATGGAGCGCGCCTCGCGGAAATGCCCGCGAGCGCGCGCAGCCACCTCGACGCAGGCCTGGGCGAGCTTCGGGTCGGCCGCCGCCGCCAGCGGTTCGTCGGTCGTCACCCCCGCGGCCTCAAGCGCCTCACGCGGAAGGTAGAGGCGCCCGGCGCTTGCGTCCTCGTCGATGTCGCGCAGGATGTTGGTGAGCTGGAGCGCGCGGCCAAGGTGGTGAGCGAGAGCCATGCCGGGGTCGTCAGGCAGACCGAAGATGCGCACCGAAAGCCGCCCCACGGCGGAGGCCACCCGATCGCAGTAAAGGTCCAGCGTCGCCCAGTCCGGAGCGCGGATGTCCCGTTCGGCGTCCATCGCCATGCCGTCGATAACGGCGTCGAAATCGTCTCGGCTGAGATGATAGCTGCGCGTCGGCTCGTCGAGCGCGGCGAGACGGGTCGGCGCCCGGCCCATGAACATCGCCGCAACGTCGGCGCGCCAACGCTCCAACTCGGCCAGGCGTTCAGCCGCGCTCGCCGGCCCGCGGTCATCCGCGATATCATCGACGGCGCGGCAGAAGCTGTAGAGCGCCAACATCGCCTCGCGCCGAGGCTCCGGCAAGACGCGCATGGCGGTATAGAAGGAGGAACTGTGCGCGACCGGCGCTGCTTGCGAGCTCATGCGATCGCCTTCGCCCGCGCGCGCCCGAAGCGCATCATCGCCGAACCAAGAAACCGCGCGGCGCCGAGCCCGCCGACCCACACGAAGCCGGCCTTGCCGAGATGGACGCGCTCACTCAACGGATCGCGGCTTTCGAGATCGTGCGCAAGGCGCCGCGCGAGCGCGTGGATCGCGGCGATCTCCGCTCCGAGGCGCACGTCCCTGATCTGCGGGATGAGCGCTGCGCCGCGGCTCACGAGTTCGTCCGTGCGCCGGGCAAGCTCGGCGAGCGCGCCTCGCAAAGCTGGCGACGCCTTTGGCGCGTCCAGCATCTCCACCGTGGCCCCATGCGCGGCAAGCGTATCGAGCGGCAGATAGACTCGATTCAAGCGCCGATAATCCTTAGCGCAATCCTGCAGGTGATTGATGACCTGCAGCGCCGAGCACATGGCGTCGGAGGCCGGCCACATGGAGGGATCCTCTCCATGTACGTCGAGAACGAAGCGGCCTACCGGCGCAGCCGAGAGGGCGCAGTAGTCCATCAGCTCCGACCAATCCGCGTAGCGGTTCTTGCGCGCGTCGAGCCGGAAGGCCTTCAGCAGGTCCAGCGCGTGCTTTGGGCTCAAGCCCGTCTCGCGAAGCGCAAGGCGCAAAGGCTCGGCGTGAGGATCGGAGGGCCTGCGCCCAGTGAGCGCATCGTCGAGATCGTCGAGAAGCTTGAGCTTCGTCTCGGGCGACAAGGACGGGTGATCGGCGACATCGTCCGCGGCGCGCACGAAGCGATAGAAGGCGAGGATCGGACCTCGCCGCTCCTCGCTGAGCAGCCACGAGGCGACCGGAAAATTCTCGTCACGGTGGCCCTTCCCGGAAAGGGCCTCGCTCACCGTCGTCATGCGCGCCCCGTCTCTCGCATCGGCGCCTGAATCCGTCCTTTCCAATAGCCGCCGCGTCCCCGCCAATATTGTAGCGCGGAGTTGCAGGTGAAGCCGACATAGGCGACGGCGATGGCGGGAAGAGCGAGGGCGCCGACAATAGGGCGCCCATAGAGGCGGAGCGTGGGCATGAACGCGAGCGCCATCATCGCCCACGCGAGCGCGCCGGCCGCTTGCGCCGGACCGCGGGCAAGGATGGCGAAGAGCGGCGGCGCCGCATAGACAAGCGCCATCCCTCCGATCGCGCCGGCGAGACGCAAGGGCGAATAGCGCAATTCGGCGAAGGCTGAGCGCGAAACCATACGGCCGAAATCGGCGAAGGTCGGATAGCCGCGCAAACTATCGACGCTCTCGGTCAAACCAAGCCAGATCGGCCCCTGCCCCTTCATGAGCGCGCCCAAAGCGCAATCGTCAATCAGGGCGTTCCGCACCGCCTCGAGACCGCCTGCCGCATGAAGAGCTTCGCGCCGCACGAGCATGCAGCCGCCCGCCGCTGCCGCCGTGGCGCGCCGCGGATCGTTCACCCAGGCGAAGGGATAGAGCATCTGAAAGAAGAACACGAAAGCCGGCGCGAGCCAGCCCTCCGCGGCGCTATCGCAGCGCAGCTTGACCATCAACGAGGTGAGCACGCTGTCGTTCGCGCGCGCAATACCGGCTAGGCGAGTGAGCACGTGCGGCGCATACGCGATGTCGGCGTCGGTGAACAGGACGAATTCCGGCTTGGCCGGCGCCGGCCTCGACCGCGGCCAGGCCCTGGCGCATCGCCGAGAGCTTGCCGGTCCAACCCTGCGGCGGGCCGGTTCCGGTGACGATTTGGAGCCGGTCGGCGCCTCGAGCTTCGCGCGCCGCAGCCAAGGCGACGGCCGCCGTGCCGTCCGTGCTCTGGTCGTCGACCACGACCACGGAGAACCGGCCGGAATAATCCTGACGAAGGAGAGAGCCGACGCTGCGCGCGATGGTCTCGGCCTCGTCGCGAGCCGGAATGATCGCGACAATGCTAGGCCAAGCGTCCTGCTCACGCGTTCGCCCAGCGCGGCTCGCCGCCGCAGCGGAATCATCGCGCTCGCGGCAAAGCCAGAACCATCCCCTGCCGAACAGGAGATAGGCCCAGATGGCGAGCGGAATGAGGGAGACGGCGCTCACCATCATTTGAGATAGCCGTGGTCGCGAAACCAGGCGATCGCATCGGCGAGGCCTTCGCCATAGGGTCTTGAGGAATAGCCAAGCTCGCGCCGCGCCTTGGAATCGTCGAAGAACATATGGTGGCGCGCCATACGCAACCCGTCGACAGTGACAAAGGGCTCGACCCCGCGGACGCTTGCGAGCAGCTCCGCCCCGTAAGCGATCGGATAGAGCATGGTTCTCGGCAGCTTGAGTTTTGGAGGTCGCCGTCCGACGAGGCGAGCGATGTCGGCCAGCATGTCGGCGAGAAGGACATTATCGCCGCCAAGAATATAGCGCTCGCCGATCTTGCCGCGTTCGAGCGCGGCGACATGACCGGCCGCGACATCGTCGACATGCGCGAGGTTGAGGCCCGTGTCCACGAAACCCGGCATCCGCCCGGACGCGGCCTCGACGATGATGCGGCCGGTCGGCGTCGGCCGCACGTCGCGCGGGCCGATCGGGGTCGAGGGGTTGACGATGACCGCCGGCAGCCCGTCGCGCCGGATCATGGCCTCGACCAGACGCTCGGCCAAGACCTTGCTGCGCTTGTAGGCGCCGATTCCCTCGCCTTCGGCGAGCGGCTGGTCCTCCGTCGAGGCGGCCCCGCCGGCAAGCTTCAGGGTCGCCACGCTGCTGGTGTAGACGATGCGCTCGACGCCGGCGCTCAGCGCCTCCTCCATGATGAGCCGCGTTCCCTCGACGTTGTTGCGGCTGATCTCGTCCGGATCTCGCGCCCAGAGCCGGTAATCCGCCGCCGCGTGAAAGAGAAAGCGCGCGCCTTTCAGCGCCGCCGCCAGCGAGGCGCGATCGCGGAGGTCGCCCTCGCGACACGGTGTCGGCGGGATGCAGATTGGCGCGCGGGCTCGATCGCCGCACCAGCACACGAACGTCATCGCCGCGGGCTCTGAGCGCCGCGGCGATTGCGGAGCCGAGAAAGCCGCTCGCGCCGGTAACCAAGACGGTCGACGGACGCGAATCGAGCGCGCCCTTGGCCGTTCCGGCAATCGCCCCTGCCTCACTGACCGGTTCGATGTCCGGCAAAGCAACGTTTTGTCCGCCTTCGCGATCCATGCGTAAAGCTTACCAAATTGGGGCGCGTTATCGAAGCGCCCCAATATTTCCGCTCGAGGGCTGTCTATTTGAGGGGAATCCCGAGAGCTTTCAGCCGAAATTCCAATCCCTCCCGCGCACTATCAGTCCAAGTTTTGTCCGACGTCGCATCCCGCTTCTGGCGATGGTTTCCGGCGTCTGCGAAAAACCAAGTCGAGAAATCGGTGTTATCACATATCAGATATGTTGATATGCGTCCGGTCAGGCCAGGGCCAAGGGGGCAAATTTTGGGGGCGGAACTAAACCGGGTCGCAACCCGCTGAAAACATGAGGGGGCGCCGGTAAAATTGCCGTTAGGGGCCGGCGCAGGGTCCAAACAGGCCCTCTCCGCAGCCGCGCCGAGTTCGCGCTCAGTTCGCCAGTTCGACAACGCAACTCACAAGATCGCTCGGATCGGCGCTTTGGCCGACATGGATCTCGAACCGCCCCGGCTCGAGAACGCGGTCGAGGCCTTGGCCAAGGAACGACAGATCCTCGACCGGGAGCCGCCACATCACATCCCTTTGCTCGCCGGCTGCGAGAACCGCCTTCTGCACCCCCTTCAGCTCGAGCAGCGGCCGCGCGACGCTCGCGACCGGATCGCGCACAAATAGAAACAGCGTCGCCTCACCTTCCACCGAACTCTCGTTGTGCACGCTTAGAGACACTTCGACCGTGTCGCTCGCCTTGACCCTGCCCGGCGTGCAGCGAAGACCGTGCAGCGTAAAGCGGCTATAGGAAAGGCCGTGTCCGAAAGCGAATTGCGGCGTGGGCGGCGCGTCGAGATAGGTGCTCGAATAATGCACCCCAGGCGCATAAGGGCGGCCGGAAGGACGCTCGTTGTAGAAGATCGGAATCTGCCCCACATTGCGCGGCCAACTCACCGGCAATCGCCCGGTCGGATTGAACTTCCCGGTCAGGACGTCCGCCACCGCGTGTCCCGCCTCGTGCCCGAGGAACCACGTCGCCAACACTGCGTCCGCTCGTTCGAACAGCCACGGCACGGT
This sequence comes from uncultured Alphaproteobacteria bacterium, assembly GCA_963820095.1. Lineage (GTDB taxonomy): Bacteria > Pseudomonadota > Alphaproteobacteria > Rhizobiales > Beijerinckiaceae > Roseiarcus. The sequence goes on along the minus strand of CAWFZA010000008.1, from coordinate 512,787 downwards.
GAGCGGCCGCCCCGAGGAAAGCGTCACGATGACCGGTTTGCCAAGCCCAAGGATCGCTTCTGCAAGCGCGCGCTGGCGCCCAGGCAGGCCGAGATCGGTACGGCTCGCGGCCTCGCCGCTCATCGCCGCGCTCTCGCCAAGGCAGAGCACGACGGTTCCGGCCTTGGCGCACAGACCGAGCGCGGCCGCTATCCCGTCCGTCTTTTGTCCGTCAATGTCGACGCCGTTCGCATGATCGATTTGGCATTGCGGCAGCGCCGCCTTGAGCCCTTCCAGAATGGACACGGCATCCTCGGGCTGGCCTGCTGACGCCCATGATCCCAGCATCTCGTCTGGCGCTGCGGCCAAAGGGCCAATCACGGCGATCCGCGCAATTTTCGGAGATAGCGGCAAGACCTGGGTGCGATGGGACAAGAGCACGATGGCTCGCCGCGCGGCCTCGCGCGCCAGCTTGCGCCGCTCCGCCGCTCGCGCCGCTTGAGGCCCGACCGATCCGCGCCGATAGGGATCGTCGAAGAGGCCAAGACGCTCCTTCAGCTTGAGCACCCGCAGCACGCTAGCGTCGATCGCGCCGATAGTTACGAGGCCGCGCTGCAGCGCATTGGGCAAAGACTGCACGTACGCGCCGCTTGTCATATCGATATCGACGCCGGCATTGAGGGCGAGCGCCGCGGCCTCGACGAGGTCCGCAGCCACGCCATGATTGAGCAGCTCCGCGACGGCGTTGTAGTCGCTGATCAAGACGCCCTCGAAGCCAGCGACTCCTCTCAGCCAGCCTTGCAGGAGCTTGGAGTTGGCGGTCATTGGCTGGCCAGCGACATCGATGAACGCCGGCATGACCGCCGCGACTCCAACATCAACCGCCGCCACGAACGGCGGCAGATAGATCTCATGCAGCGTTCTCTCCGAGACATCGGCAAGGGCGTATTCGCGGCCGGCGGCCACGGCGCCATAGGCGCAAAGATGCTTGGCAGTGGCGGCAACGCTATCTTGGGCTGCAAGGTCTCGTCCCTGGAATCCTCGGGTCTTGGCCGCCGCCATCTGGCAGGCAACCCAGGTGTCCTCGCCAGGGCTCTCGACAATTCGCCCCCAGCGCGGGTCGCGCGCCACGTCGAGCATCGGCGCGAAGGTTAAGGCGACGCCATCCTCCGCCGCCTCCTCGGCGGCGGCGCGCGCCGTCTTCTCCCAAAGGTCAGGGTCGAACAGGCAGGCTTCCGCCAAAGAGACAGGAAAGATCGTGTGGTGGCCATGGATGACGTCGAGGCCCATGAGCAGGGGAACGCCGAGGCGGGACTCTTCCACCGCGAGACGCTGGACGGCGCGCGTTTCGTCCGCCCCAAAGAGGTTCAGCAGGTTTCCGATCCGGCCGGCTCGAATTCCTTCATGCAGATCGTGAAGCTCCCCGGGGCCAGTCACGACGCGAGACGCAGGAACCATGTTGAGCTGCCCGATCTTTTCCTCGAGCGTCATCTTTTGGAGCAATGCGTCGATAAGTCCCATGCTGTTGCCTCATCTTGCGCGGCGTCCCCCGGTCCAATCCGCGCGCTCGATTTAGGTCAGGCTTCGCAAACCGCCTCCGCTGATGCAACAGTCAACCTCCGAGCCCCGAATATCCGCCAAGACGACGTGGCCGGATCGTGCGAGAATGGACATCAGGGGAAGCGGATCGAGTTCGATGGCGGAAGAGTCAAAAAAACCACATAAGGATGTCGACGGCGCGGAGAGCGCGTCACTGGCCAGTCTGTTCTCCGACGTCATCTGGATGGCTTCGGCCTTCTGGGTTTCGCGTCAGCGCAACAAGCTTGTGATGTTGGCGGTTGCGCTCGTCGCGGTTGTCGGCGCCACCGCCTACATGCAGATCAGGCTCAACTCCTGGAACCGCCCATTCTACAATGCGCTGACCAACAAGGACATGCCCGGTTTCCTCGCCCAGCTTTGGGTCTTCGGCGAGATCGCAGGCATATTGCTGGTTCTCAACGTGTTGCAGATGTGGCTGAACCAGAGCTCAAAGGTTGTCCTGCGCCAAGGCCTGGTGAATGATCTCCTGGACCAATGGCTCAAGCCAAAGCGCGCCTTCCGCCTGTCGAATTCGGGCCCGCTCGGCGCAAATCCAGACCAGCGGCTCCAGGCCGACGCCCTGCATCTGACCGATCTCTCGACCGACTTGGGGATCGGCCTTCTGCAGTCGAGCCTTCTCCTGCTCACGTTCGTCGGCGTCCTTTGGGGGCTCTCGAAGGGCCAGTTTCTCCCGATCGCCGGCCACGACTTCGAGCCGCCGGGCTATCTCGTTTGGTGCGCGCTGGTCTACGCCGGCGCAGCGTCATACGTCAGTTGGTGGGTAGGCCGCCCGCTGATCAATCTGAACGCCGACCACTATGCGAGAGAGGCCGAGTTTCGTTTCGCGCTCGTACGGATAAACGAGCACATCGACGGTATTACCCTGTACGGCGGCGAAGCCGATGAACGAGACCGCCTCAATGGGGCGTTCGACAGTGTGCTCGACATTTCGAGGCGGATCGTCAACGCCGTCACAAGGTTGACCTGGGTCACCGCCGGTTATGGCTGGTTTACGATTATCGCGCCCATTCTGGTCGCGGCCCCAGCCTATTTCCGCAGTAACATAAGCTTCGGCGAGCTCATGGTCATTGTCGGCGCCTTCAATCAAGTGCAAACCGCGCTTCGATGGTTCGTCGACAATTTCTCCAATCTCGCGGACTGGCGTGCGACGCTTTTGCGAGTGGCGAGATTCCGGAAAGCGATCTTGGGGATGGACGATCTCGGCCAGGCGAAGAGTCGCATTCATTTTACAGAGACGAAGGACCCGTCGATAAAGATCGACGACCTGCACGTCGCTTCCCCGGCCGGCTGCGTCATGCTCAGCGAACCGCATGCCGATATCAACGCCAACGAGCGCGTCCTGATTGCCGGCGAAAACGGCGAAGAGAAGGCCTTGCTGTTCCGCGCCATCGGCGGTCTTTGGCCCTGGGGGAGCGGCCAGATCACCCACCCGGCGCGCAGCTCGATCATGTTCATGCCGGTGCGCGCCTACATTCCGCCGGGCACCCTGCGTGAGGCCATCGCCTATCCGCACCCGACCGAAGCCTTCGACCATTTGACCATCGTTAAGGCGCTTGCCGGCGTCGGGCTCGATCACCTCGAGCCGCACCTCGACACCGTGAACAGGTGGGACCGGGACTTGACCGATGACGAAAAGCAATGCCTCGCCTTTGCTCGAGTTGTCCTGCAAAGGCCAGGCTGGGTCGTCGTGAACGATGCGCTAGACGTCCTCGACCCCAAATCGCGCGAGCGCATCCGCACGCTCTTTAAGAACGAACTGGCGGATATGGGCTTGATCAATATCGGCCATGACCAGCCGGAAAGCGGCTTCTACCCGCGCAAGCTGCGCCTCGTCGTCGATCCGGCCGGCCAGAAGTTCGAGCCCGAGCGCGAGCACGGAATAGGGGAGCCGCCGAAATCCCCCGCGGAATCTCTGTCCGCTAAATAGACAGGTTGCCGATGCCACATTCCGCCAAAACCAAGTCGCACTCCAAGGAAATCAAGCAGAAGGACAAGCTATCTGACGAGGATTTGCTTGACCTCGTCCAGCGCCAGACCTTCCGCTATTTTTGGGACAGCGCGGAGCCGGTCAGCGGCTTGGCGCGCGATCGCGTCGCACGGCTTACGGACCCGCCCGATCATGACATTGCGGTTGGAGGCTCTGGCTTCGGGCTGATGGCGTTGATCGTGGCCTGCGAGCGGGGATGGGTCACCCGGACTGACTTGCAGACGCGCGTCTCCCAAGCTCTCGACTGCCTCGAACGGGCGACCTGCTACCACGGTCTCTATCCCCATTTCATGCGTGGAGACACGGGCGCGACCAAGCCGTTCAGCCGCAAGGACGACGGCGCCGATCTCGTCGAGACCGCCTTCTTGTTTCAGGGGCTTCTGTGCGTCCGCGCCTATTTCAGCGGCGATACGCCGGAAGAGGCGCGCATTCGCGACCGCATCACCTATCTCTGGCGCGAAGCGGAATGGGATTGGTACACCCAGGGCACTCGAACCGCCCTCACCTGGCACTGGAGTCACACCAACGGGTTTGCCCTCAACCATCCGATCCGCGGCTGGAACGAGTGTCTCATCGCTTATGTGCTGGCCGCTTCTTCGCCACGCTACTCGATCGCGGTCGAAGCCTATCACGAGGGCTGGGCGCAGGGCCGTCAGTTCCTCAATCGGCGCAATTTTGAGGGCGTCGAGCTTCCACTTGGGCCTGACTGGGGGGGACCGCTCTTCTTCACCCACTATTCCTTTTGCGGCATCGATCCGCGCGGCTTGAACGACGCCTACGCGGATTACTGGCGGCAAAACGAAGCGCATACCCGCATCAACTACGCTTACTGCGTCCGCAATCCGCGGGGCTATAAAGGCTATGGGCCAAATTGTTGGGGCCTTACCGCCGGCGACTCAGTCAGGGGCTATGACGCGCATTCTCCCAGCAACGACAAGGGCGTCATTACTCCGAGCGCTGCTTTGTCGAGCTTCCCCTACGCGCCGAATGAGGCGATGGCGGCGCTGCGGCACTTTCACGACAATCTCGGCGACAAGATTTGGGGACGGTACGGCTTCATCGACGGATTCAGCGAACAACATGATTGGTACGCTGACAGTTACCTCGCGATCAGCCAGGGGCCGATCGTCGTCATGATCGAAAACTACCGTACGGGCCTCATTTGGAACCTGTTCATGAGCGTCCCCGAAATCCGCGAGGGGATGAAGAGGCTAGGCTTCAAGAGTCCACACTTCGTCTCAGCGACAGCGTGACCACGCTTGATGACTGGATAGCGAAAGAGGCGCGCTTTGCGGCGGGCGCGATGCTGGGCGCCGTGTCGGCTACCCACATCATCAAGGAGCGTCCCGGCTTCGGGCAGCGCATCGTTCCGCGTCCGGGATCGGTGGTGGCGTCGCCGGTGCTCGCCGCCTATGATCCCGACCCCGACTATTTTTTCCACTGGCGCCGAGATTCGGCCATCGTCATCGACGCGTTGCGGGTGGCCCTGGCGGAGGAGCTTGTGGACGCAACGGCGATCGAGCGTTTGCGCGAGTTCGTGGACTTCAATCGAGCGCTGCGCGAGCTGGATGGACGCGAGTTTCTTCGTCAGGACCATTTCCGGCAAAAGGTTCAACCCTCCTTCCTGCAATATGTTCGGCCCGATAACGAGCTCGCGGCCGTGCATGGCGACGCGGTCCTCGGCGAAGCCCGCGTCAATCCGGATGGAACGCTCGACTTCACTCGATGGGCGCGGCCCCAGAATGATGGGCCGGCGCTCGAAGTCCTTGCGCTCATTCGCTGGCGCGACGCCCAGCCCGACCTTGACGAGAATGTCCGAGCCGCAATGCTAGAGCTCGTGATCGGGAACCTCGACTTCGTCCGGGCGCGCGCGAGCAGGCCCTCGTTCGACATCTGGGAGGAGGAGTCCGGATATCACCATTACACACAACTCGTGCAAGCCGAAGCGCTTGCTCGCGGCGCCGGCTGGCTGGACGAGGCGGGCGACGCGGCACAGGCGGGAAACTGCCGCTCCGTCGCGGACGCACTCGCTGCGAGCCTCGACGCTTATTGGAGTGAGAAAGACGGCTATTGCCGTTCAAGGATGGGCGTCATCGACGGGGGCGCCGCAAACAAGGCTCTGGACATTTCGGTGGTTCTCGGCGTGCTTCACGCCGGCCGCCGAGCGGGGACGCACAGCGTGCTCGACCCAAGGGCGCAGGCGACTCTGGTCGCGCTCGAAGAGCGGTTCGACGCCGAATATCCGATCAACTTGAAGCGCCCCACCTATCAGGCTCCCGCGCTCGGACGTTACGCTAGAGACGCATACTATGGCGGCAACCCTTGGTATCTAGCAACGCTCGCCGCTGCCGAGTTCTATTTCCGATTGGCCACTGCGCTGCAATCAGGCGCCCAGTTGGCCGTGACCGAGGACAACGCGCGCTTCCGCGAGGGCTTGGCTGGCGAAAGTCCAACCAAGGCCGCTCTCGAACGCGGCGATATGTTCATGCGCACGGTGCAGGCGTACACGCCCCCGAGCGGTGATCTCTCGGAACAGTTCGATCGCGCAACTGGTGCGCAGACATCGGCCAAGCGCCTCGCCTGGAGCTACGCCGCCTTCATTACCGCCGCCGCGAGCCGCCGCCAGGCCGCCCAGGCCATTCGAGGCTGAGGTCTCTACGCGATTTTCTCAATCCCGGCGTCACGATTTGCCTGCCGAATTGGCGTCTCAATCCGAAAGCATGGCGGATGAGCATATTGGCGTAGAGACCGGGCCCGCTTGAATAGACCCGCCAGCCGCCATCGACCGCGATCGAGTTTGCTCTGACGCGCGCCCATTCGTCGCTCGCCTGATACCGGTCCTTGAACGCCGCATCGCTGGAGCTGAAATAAGCGTTGCGCTGCCTCAGCGAAGCATTCGGCAGTTCGTCTGTCACAGCGATTGGGTTCGCGACCAAGAGCGCTTCCCACAGCGCCTCAAACTCGCCCATGTCGCTCACCGCCTCGCCATAGCGCAGATGCGAATGCGTATACATGAGCCCGATCTCGCGCCCGAAGAAGGCGGCAGATTCCGCTCGCTGAAAGAACGTCTCCGGACCGCCGTGATAGGCGATCGGCTTATCCATGAGCCGCGCGCCGTCAGAAAAGAGAAGATGCTTGCGGATCAGGCTCAAGTGCTTGCGCGCCTGGGCCTGCGTGAACATGCCGCCGATCATGCTCTGCGTCATCGGCAGGAGCGAGTAGGCGAGGCCGGTTTTCTTATCGCTTGGATGCAGCAACAGCTCAGGCTCGCCGCCTTCCGGTCGGAACACGCCATAGCCGGCGACCACTCCGTCGCGAATAAGATGGGCGTTGAAGTCCTTGCGCACCGCGGCCGCGAGCGCATCGAGCGCCTTGGCGCGCTTTGGCGCGCGCTTCGCCTGACGAAGGATCTCCGCGTAGCGACGCAGCTGCTCGTAAAGCAGCACGACCGTCCAGGCGCTCGTCATCCAGTCGCTCGTCGTCGGATCGACCGGCCGCAGCGAATCGTTCCAGTCGCCGTGGCCATAGCGAACAAGGTTCGTGCCCGGAATGAAGCGCGCGCGCACCGTCTCGATCAGCTTGTCGATGTGAGCCAGTCACCGGGTCGGCGTGCGCCGTCTTCTCGAAATTGTCCGCGCGGCGCCACGCAATCCCTTCATCGAGAAAAGCAAAGTCGCCGGTAGCCTCGACATAGTCGCAGAGCGCCTTGAGCGGCCAGATGATGATATCGCCATGCGATTCCTTATCCTGCACCACGGAATAGGGTTCGAGCATGAACCATTGCGGCCAATCGCCGTTCTCCTCATATTGCTGAGCAAAGAGGATGCGCAGGATCTCCTTGACCGGCTGATCGTGCTCGAGCGTCAGCAGAAGCTCGATCGACCCTTGGCAGACGTCACGCGTGCCCCACGCGCCGCCGGTATATTGTTCGAGACCGTGCGGCGCCGTCAGATGGATCATTGCGTCATGTGCGAGCCACGGGAAGCTCGTGTCGACGGCAAGAGCATCCGCCGAATTCTTGGCGCTCTTCACCCGGACGCCACGGGTCAGGTCTCGCCAGAAGCGATGGGCCGGCTTAAGCATCGCCGCTTCGTCGACAGGCTTGGCGTATTTTGACGTCAGCGCGTTCGCCAGCTTTGCATCGGCCATGGAGCCGACGACCGCGAATACGAATTCGTTCGTTGGCTTCGTGCGGATGGCGATATATCCGCCGGCGCGGCGCTTGCCATCAGCATAAAGCAGTTCGTCGCCGCCGATGGCTTCGATCCGCCCAGGCGTGCTTGTCACAAGGCGATAGAGGGCTTGAGGATATTGCTGGCCCCAGCGATCATTGAGATCGGGCCGAAAGGTGAAGCGCTTTCGCTTCGAGTCAATCTCGATGCGGCCCGCAACCCCGAACTCCTGCTCGCCAAGCACAAGATGCCCAAAGACGAGAAGCCGGCATCGCGGGCCATCGACGTCGACGCGCCACTGCATCGCCGGTTCGTCGCCGCAAACAGTCCCCGTGACCGTGACCGTGCGCTCAGCCAGCCGATAGATCCAGCGGCAGTCGCTGAGCCCCATCTCGAAGGCGGACGGAACGGTCAGCAGCCGCCATCCGTCGTTTGCCTCCATCAGCATGCGCAATCCGCTCGCGCGGGTGATGTTGTAGGGATCACGCGAGACCGAGAAGAGCTTGTGGAACGACGTGTTGCCGATTGTGAGCTGCGCTCCGAACACGCCATGCATCCATGCCGTGGCGCTCAGGATTGTCTCGTCAGGTAGCATCGACTGGCCGCTGCGCACCAAGGAACCGTGGCGCCGCCACACGATGCGCTCTTTCTCCCGCAGGACGACGTGGCGGCTGTGGGTTCGTTCCGGAACGAAGAACGACAGAAGCTTACCCTCCTGGCGTTCGACATGCGTGCGCCGCCGGTAGCGCGCCTTTATCGCCTTCTCGTCGAGCTTTCCCGCGACGGCGGCCCAGGCGTCATGCAGCAGAGTTCGCGGCGGGGCGGATAGATCGACTATCGCGGAGCGTCCAGTCCCTGCTGGCGCCGTCGACGGCGTCAACCAGACTCAGGTCGGCGTCGCTCGACGCCGCGGGATGATCAGGCTTGAAGAATCCAAAGAACGTCCAGGACGCCGCCCCGCCGGGTTCGAGCATCACAGCTTTGGATTGCAGAGCCGCGCAAGCTGTCTCGTATTGAAGACGTTCCGAAGGCAGATTCGCGCCGAACGGAAGGTCGAGCTGATCGGCGTCGCGGTAAGCGGGGCCCATCACTTGCCGAAAGTCGGTCGCGAAGCCAGCGTCGCCTTCGAGGCAGCCGTGCGCGGCCCACGGATAAGCTCCGCCCTGCGACAGATTTTGCCTACCCATGAGGACGTGGCCCAGCCGTGGATGGTCCGCGACATAGTGGTCCAGATACTGGCTGGCGTAGGCCTCGTTGTTCATCAGGAAGCCCTGATCGCCGAGCCCCAGATCCTGGACGAGGACGGCGTCGCATGGCGACGCCTCGACGCGGCGGTTCACGACTTCGACCCGCCAGAACCATGCATTCAGCCGCGAATGCAGCCAAAGGGTGACTCGATGGCTGATGCCGCTCCCATTTCCTTCCCACACGTAACGATCGTCCGAAGCGCCGACGCGAAGCCCACGCTCGGGGCCGATCATGGGCAGAATCGCCGGCTGCGGTCCGCCGGCGCGCAAGTAGAGGCGCGCCATGCCATTGGCCACCGGCGACGCCAGTGTCTGATTGATCATGACGCGGCGGTTCGCTTGCGCATGCTCGATGGCGAAGATGGCCCCAGTCGGCAGGACGCTTACGGACATCCCCGACCCGTTGGCGATCTGCAAAAGGTCGAGATCGTCTCGGCGCGGTGTCGTCAGGATCTCAATCGAGGTATCCAGCATATCCACCTCCCTTGCCCACGGCCTTCCCCTACGCCGGCCCGTCCGCAAATACGCTAGGTTAACTAAGCCCGATTTGCCCTGCGCGTTTGATCTTACCCCGCCGCAATTCGCTTTTGGAGGCGCCTCGTCGGCGCAAAGTCCGTCTTTGATCCGGACAACGACGCCAGAGCATGGGATGAACGCGGCCGGGAATTGCGCTATTGAGCGTCGGCAGGTCTGGATCAAAAGCCAGCGCCGTTGGTTCGGGTGAGGCGATGGAAGCGAAATTTCCTAGCTACTGGATGTGGTCGGAGGCGTTCGAGATGCTCGCGCGCGCGGAGCGCATGCATAGGCAGTTCTTTCCGCCATCCAGCTCGCGCTCTCCAGTCGCCTGGGAGCCGCCAGTCGACGTGCTTGAAACCGAACAAGCAGTGCTGGTGCTGGTGGCTCTGCCGGGAGTCGACTTCAACGAGGTCCAGGCGGTCATCAATCAAAGCGAATTGGTGATTTCCGGATGTCGGACCTATCCGGTGGAGATGCGCACGGCGGTCATCCATCGTCTCGAACTGCCGCAAGGCCGGTTCGAACGCCGCATCCGTCTGCCTGCGGGGCGCTACCGCGATATCCATCGGTCGGATTCAAACGGCACGCTGCTTATCACGCTGGAGAAGTCGGAGGCCCCGAATGGCTGACGCCACGACGGACGCCGACGAAACCCTGGGCTCCACGCCTTCACCGCCGCTGCCGCCTGATGCTCTCATCATCGTGCCGGTGCGCGGTATGGTGCTGTTTCCCGGGACCGTCCTCCCGATCACGCTGGGCCGCCCGCGGTCGGTGCTGGCGGCGCAGCGAGCGGTGAGGGAGCAAAAGCCGGTCGGCATCGTGATGCAGCGCAGCGCCGAAGTCGCCGATCCCCTTCCGATCGATCTGCATCGAATGGGGACCATCGCCAATATCGTTCGCTACATCACCGCGCCGGACGGCACGAACCATATCATCTGTCAGGGAGAGCAGCGGTTTCGGGTCGTCGACTATCTTAACGGCTGGCCGTTCTTCGTCGCCAAGGCGGAACGGATCCCTGAACCCACGCCGACGTCGAACGAAATCGAGGCCCGTTTCCTCCATCTCAAGAATCAGGCGATCGAGGCGATCCAGCTCCTGCCGCAAGCGCCCAACGAGTTGCTGGCCACCATCCAGGGCGTCGATTCGCCGGGTGCGCTCGCCGACTTGGTGGCGACCTTCATGGACGCCACGCCGGACGAGAAGCAGGAGATCCTCGAAACGGTGGACATCGGCGCCCGAATGGAGCGGGTGTCCCGACTGCTCGCGCACCGGATCGAGGTGCTTCGGCTATCGCAAGAGATCGGCCGGGAAACCAAGGCCTCGCTCGAACTCCCGCAATCGCGAGGTCCTGTTGCGCGAGCAGATGGCCGCCATTCAGCGCCAGCTTGGCGAAGCCGATGAGGGAAAGTCAGCCGAGATCGCCGAACTCGAGAAGGCGATCACCGAGGCGCATATGCCCAAGGAGGTCGAAGATCAGGCGCGCAAGGAGTTGCGCAGACTGCAGCGCATGCCCGAGGCCGCGGGCGAGTATGGCATGGTCCGCACGTACCTGGACTGGCTGGTGGACCTGCCGTGGGCGCTTCCCGAGGAGGCCCCGATCGACATCGCGGCGGCGAGGCGCATCCTCGATGAGGATCACTTCGGCCTCGAGAAGATCAAGCGCAGGATCATCGAATATCTCGCCGTCCGCAAGCTCGCGCCAGAGGGTAAGGCGCCGATCCTCTGCTTCGTAGGGCCACCAGGGGTCGGCAAGACATCGCTTGGGCAATCGATCGCGCGCGCCATGAGCCGCAAGTTTGTTCGCGTCAGTCTCGGCGGCGTCCACGACGAAGCGGAGATCCGCGGCCATCGGCGAACCTACATCGGCGCCCTGCCCGGCAACATCATTCAGGCGATCCGCAAGGCCGGCACGCGCGATTGCGTCATGATGCTGGACGAGATCGACAAGCTCGGCGCCGGCATTCAGGGCGACCCGGCCTCGGCGATGCTCGAGGTGCTCGATCCCGAGCAGAACAACACGTTCCGCGACAATTACCTCGGCGTGCCGTTCGACCTGAGCCGCGTCGTGTTCATCGCCACCGCCAACATGCTCGACACCATCCCTGGCCCGCTTCGGGACCGCATGGAGATCATCAGCCTTGCCGGCTACACGGCGAGCGAGAAGTTCCAGATCGCGCGTCGCTACCTTGTGCGACGTCAATTGAACGCCAACGGCCTGAAGCCGGAGCAGGTCGAAATCTCAGACGACGCGATCCGGGCGATCATCGAGCACTATACGCGTGAGGCTGGCGTCCGGAACCTGGAGCGCGAGATCGGTCGGGTGCTGCGCCAGGTCGCCATGCGGATCGCCGAAGGCGAAAGCGGCCCGATCGTGATTTCCGCCAGCGATCTCCTCAGCATTCTGGGACCGCCGCCGTTCGAGGACGAGGTGGCGATGCGGACCAGCGTCCCGGGCGTCGCGACCGGGCTCGCCTGGACGCCGGTCGGCGGCGACATCCTGTTCATCGAGGCGACCGCCACTCCGGGCAATGGCCGGCTGATCCTCACCGGCCAGCTCGGCGACGTGATGAAGGAAAGCGCGCAGGCCGCGCTCAGCATCGTCAAGAATCGCGCCGCCTCATATGGCATTGACGCTTCGCGCTTCGAGAAGACCGACATTCACATCCACGTGCCGGCGGGCGCGACGCCGAAAGACGGCCCGAGCGCCGGCGTGGCGATGTTCATGGCGCTCGTTTCGCTCCTGACCGACCGCACCATCCGCAGCGACACCGCGATGACCGGCGAGATCAGCTTGAGAGGCCTTGTGCTGCCGGTCGGCGGCATCAAGGAGAAGGTGGTCGCCGCGCACCGGGCGGGCTTGAAGCGCGTCATGCTGCCGGCGCGCAACCGGAAGGACTTCGACGACATCCCCGAAGAGGTGCGCCAGCAGCTCGCGTTCGTCTGGCTCGAGCGGGTGGACGATGCGGTCGCCTCGGCGCTCGAGCCGGCGAAGGCCGAGTCACCCGCCGATCATGACGCCGTCGCGCCGTCTTGAGAACGTTCGCGCGACCGCGTGCCCGCGTCCGGTTCTAACGGCATTTTTACCGGCGCGCCTTAATGAGATCAGTGGCTTGCGACCCCTTTTAGTTCCGCCCTCGCGGTTTCAGGCCGCGAGAGTATAATAACAGTTTATCTTTGTTATTATACTCTCGGACCTGGAGCGTTCGGCGGCAGTCAAGGCGCGGCCGCCCGCCGCCTCGCCGCAGCAACGTCCGCGGCCGAAACGGCGTCCAGGTAAGAATTGCCGAAGTGGGTGCGGACATAGGTGACGACGTCGGCGACTTGAGCGTCGCTCATCATGCCTCCGAGCGGCGGCATGTCCTTCAGCCCGCCGAACAGCACCGCCAGGATGAAATCGGTCGAAGCAAGGTTCTCATCTGCGGCAAGTGGCGGGTAGGTTCCGGCGCCGACGGCGCCCTTGGCGTCGGGCTGATGGCAGGCGGCACAGACGTTACGGAAGAGGTCCGCTCCACCCTGCTCGCCGAATTTCCATCCGCGGCTCATGTCGGCGCTTTTCGTCGGAGCGTCGCCGGACACCGCCGGCGCGCGACCAGCCGCCGAAGCGGCGAGCGCAAGCGCGAGCAGCGCGACGCGTCTCATGATGCGATCACCCGCTTGTGCAGCCGCTGGATCGCATCGAGCGCCGAGAGGATGGCCCCCTCCTGCCAAGCCGGAATGTAGGAGGCGTGCTCGCCAGCCAGAACGATCCGCCGATCGATCTGACAGAGATCGGTGTAATGCGCTTTTCGCGCTTCGTCCGACCAGTCGCCCGCGCAGCCGAGCGTGAACGGGACCCGGCTCCAGGCGACCGAAACACCGTTCTCGAACTCGGTCAGATATTGCGGGTGGATCTCAGCGCCGAACTCAACCGCGCGCTTCACTCTTTCGGCTGGCGCCATCGCCGTGAACTCATAAGAGTTCGGTCCGTCGAACGTGTAGCCGCCGAGCAGCACGCCCTTGCCGCCCATATTGAAATTGGCGCTCGGATAGGAAATCTGGCGGATCGGCAGGTCGGTGTAGCTGATGCCGCCAAAGATGTGCTCGTCCTCCTCCCAGAACCGGCGCGAGAACTGGAGCCCGAACTTCACCGCCGACGCATAGGGGACAGCGTCGATCGCGGCCTTCATCCGTGGGGACACGTTGATCGAGATCTGGCTCAGGATGCTGAGCGGAATCGCGCACACGCACCAGTCGGCCCTGACCTCTCGGACAGTTCCGCCGGCAACAAGGTCCTCGAACTCGACCGCGACGCCGCTATCGGTCTGGCGAATCGCGACGACCTTCGCGCCGTAGCGAATGCGATCTGGAATCTGCCGCGCGAAGGCCTCACCGATCCTGCCCATGCCGCCGACGGGCTGGAACATCGTGGTTTGAAAGTCGTAGAGCAGGAAGCTCTGCAAACCCCGCCACAAGCGCGACGTCAGAATGTCGTGCAGCCCGATCGGATCGCCGTCGATCGGCTCGGCGCCAAGGCCTCCTCCCGGATGCTTCGCATAGCCGCGATGAGCGGCCGAATCCTCACCCGCCTTGTAGCGGAAGTCCGTGTCGAGCGCGCCTAGCGAGCGCAGCGCCTCGAGCAGGATTTCCTGATCCTCCTTCGACACCGCAGTCGTCGAGCGCGCCTTTTTTCGTGGCCTTGGCCAAGAGCTCGGCGACGCCGCCGTCGAAATCGGACTTGATGTCGCGGATGCGCTGCGGCTTGCCGTCGAACGCGTCGCGGGAATGCAGATAGGCGTTGTGATTGAGCTGAATGAAGGGTTCGAGCGCCACTCCGAAACGGCGGCAATAGTCGAGCAGCGCATAATGATGATAGGGAATGCGCCACGGCCCCGGGTTGAGATAGAGGCCGGCGTCGAATTCGCACTTTTGCGTGGCGCCGCCAAGTTCCGTGTAGACGTCGCCGCCCCGCAGCGTCCAGTTCCGTCCGCCCGGACGCGAGTTGTATTCGAGCACGTTCACGGCATAGCCGGCGCGCTCGAGTTCGATCGCGGCCGTCATGCCGGCGAGGCCGGCCCCCAGAATGACGACCGACGCGCCTTTGGGATCGCCGTCGAGCTTGATCGGCCCGCGGTAGCGCGATTCCTCCGCATATCCGAGCCGAGTCATCGCCTGATAGGCCGCCGCGCCGCCGACGCTCGCGCCGATGATCTCGAACAATCTGCGCCGGCTCAAGCGTGGCGTTGTCGCTTCGCTCATCCTTCCGTCCATGCTCCGTCGGGCGACGGCATTGTCGCATCGTCGAACGGGTCATGCAAAACGGCGAAAATTCGGCGGCTACGACGGCCGATTAAACTCGGTGCAACCCATCGGTTAGCCCTCCGCCAACCTCATCCTGAGGGCCGTGCGAAGCACGGCGTCTCGAAGGATGATCCAGAGGCGGCGGGGTTACGCGCTCTGGAACGTGCTTCGAGACGCGCCGCCTCACGGCGCCGCTCCTCAGCACGAGGGATGGCTGGGAGCTAGAACGCAGTGAGAACCGTTGCGAGCGGCTGCGGCGTGCGCGAGCACCAGGTCCGCCGCGGCGGCGACGTCGTCGATCGAGGCCTGCGGCAGACGGACGGATGGCTCGGCGGCGTCGCTGATCAGCGCGACGATGCGCGGGTCGTTGGGGTGCATCGGAGGTTTGCCGTTCGCCGCGCGAAAGATTTCGATCTTCGGCAGAGGATCGCGTTTGAAGCCCTCGATCAGGACAAGATCGACGGGCTTGAGCAGGCGCAAAAGCTCGGGCAGCGACGGCTCGGGCGCTCCGCGCAATTCCCTCATGAGCGCGACCCGGTTGGCGGAAGCGACCAGCACCTCCTCCGCGCCGGCGGCGCGATGCTCGTAGAATCCTTGCCCGGCTGGTCGAGGTCGAAATTGTGGTGGGCGTGCTTGATCGTCGAGACGCTCAAGCCCCGGCGGTTGAGCTCGGGGATGAGCTTCACGATGAGCGTCGTCTTGCCCGCTCCGCTCCATCCGGCAAAGCCGATCAAGCGCATGGGCCCATTCCTCGCTTTCTATCCACTCTCGCTTAGCTATCTAGTCGTCGCCGCCAGGAAGCGCGAATGCGGCGGCCGCCATTTTACGACATAGGCAAAACGCCCTTCGCGAGAATAAGATCGGCCGGCGGCCCAATATCGTCGCGCGCGACGTCAGGATTGGCCTCGTGGGAATTGAGATGACAGCCGCAAATCCCTTCGCCGCGTTCCGCTCCGAGGTCCTTCCGCAAACGCCCCTGAGGGGCGCGATCACCGCAGCCTACCGGTCGCCCGAGCCTCAATGCGTGCCGCCGCTCATTGAGCTCGCGACCGCAAACGCGGAAGAAGCGAACCGCATCCGGTCGCTCGCCTTTGAACTCGTCGCCAAGCTTCGGGCGAAGACGCGCTCGAGCGGCGTCGAGGGCCTGATCCACGAATATTCGCTGTCGAGCCAGGAGGGCGTGGCCCTCATGTGCCTCGCCGAGGCGCTGTTGCGCATTCCTGACGCCGCGACGCGCGACGCGCTGATCCGCGACAAGCTCTCGCCCGGCGACTGGCGGGCGCATGTCGGCAGGAGCCCGTCGCTGTTCGTCAACGCCGCCACCTGGGGCTTGGTGCTGACTGGCCGGCTCGTGACCACGACCAGCGAGCAGAGCCTGTCGGCGGCGCTGACCCGCCTCATCGCCCGCAGCGGCGAGCCGATCATTCGCGCCGGCGTCGACGTCGCCATGCGGCTCATGGGCGAGCAGTTCGTGACCGGCCGCACGATCGAGGAGGCGCTCGCAAACAGCCGCGAGCGCGAGGCCCGCGGCTTCACCTTCTCGTACGACATGCTGGGCGAAGCGGCGACGACGGCTGAGGACGCGGCGCGCTATCTCGACGAATACGAGCGCGCCGTCCACGCCATCGGGCGCGCTTCGGATCGCCGCGGCATCTATGAAGGGCCGGGAATCTCGATCAAGCTTTCCGCGCTCCATCCGCGCTATCAGCGAATCAAGCGCGCTCGCGTGATGAAGGAATTGCTGCCACGCGTGAAAAGGCTGGCGGCGCTCTCCAAAGCTCATGACATCGGCTTCAACATCGACGCCGAGGAAGCCGATCGGCTCGATCTCTCGCTCGATATCCTGGAGGCGCTGTCCCTCGACCCGGACCTTAAAGGTTGGAACGGGCTCGGCTTCGTCATCCAGGCCTATGGCAAACGGTGCTCGGCGGTGGTCGACTGGCTGATCGACCTTGCTCGCCGCTCGGGCCGGCGCCTGATGATCCGGCTGGTCAAGGGCGCCTATTGGGATTCGGAGATCAAGCGCGCGCAGGTCGACGGCCTCGACGGGTTTCCCGTGTTCACACGCAAGATCTACACCGACGTGAGCTATCTCGCCTCAGCGCGCAAACTGCTCGCGGCGCCGGACGCGGTCTATCCGCAATTCGCTACTCACAATGCCCAGACGCTTGCGTCCGTGCTCGTCTTCGCCGGCGCCGATTTCTATCGCGGCCAATACGAATTCCAGTGCCTGCACGGCATGGGCGAACCTTTGTACGAGGAGGTGGTCGGCCGCGGGAAGCTCAATCGGCCATGCCGGGTCTACGCGCCGGTCGGCTCGCACGAGACCCTGCTCGCGTATCTCGTTCGCCGGCTGCTCGAGAACGGCGCCAACACCTCGTTCGTGAACCGCATCGCGAACTCGAGCGTGGCGATCGACGACCTCGTCGCCGATCCGGCCGAGGTCGCACGCTCGATCCAGCCGCTCGGGGCGCCGCACGACAAGATCTCGGCGCCGCGCGATCTCTATGCGCCCGATCGCGTCAATTCGCGCGGACTCGATTTCTCCGACGAAGGACGCTTGGCCAAGCTCGCCAATGGACTGGATGCAAGCGCCAAGCGGACATGGCGCGCTTTCCCGCCCGGCGCCGCGGAGGACGAAGCGGGCGAGCCGGTCTTGAACCCCGCGAATCTGGGCGACGTCATCGGCTTCACTCGTCACGCGCGTGCTGATGAAATCGCCGCAGCGATCGAAGTCGGCGACCGCGCAGCCCTTGCGTTTGCCGCCATTCCGCCCTCCGAGCGCGCGGCGATGCTGCGCCGCGCCGCCGACCTCATCGAGGCGCGCAGCGATTTGCTGGTCGGCCTCATCGTGCGCGAGGCGGGCAAATCCTACGCCAATGCGGTCGGCGAAGTGCGCGAGGCGGCCGATTTCCTGCGCTACTACGCGCACGAGGCGGCGCGCACGTTCTTTCCCGGCTCCCCTGCCCCGCTCGGCCTCGTTGTCTGCATCAGCCCGTGGAACTTTCCGCTCGCGATCTTCACCGGTCAGGTCGCCGCCGCCCTCGCGGCCGGCAATTCGGTCATCGCCAAGCCTGCCGAGGAGACGCCGCTGATCGCCGCCGAAGCTTTGCGCGCGCTGCACGAAGCTGGCGTCCCGCGCGATGTGCTGCAGCTCATGCCGGGCGCGGGCGAAGTCGGCGCGGCTTTGGTCGCCGACCCGCGCGTCCAGGGGGTCGTCTTCACCGGCTCGACGCCGGTCGCGCGGCTCATTGAAAAGGAGCTTGCGGGCCGCCTCACGCGGCGCGGGGCGCCGCTGCCTCTCATCGCCGAGACCGGCGGCCTCAATGCGATGGTCGTCGATTCCTCGGCGCTCGCCGAGCAGGTCGTCGTCGACGCCCTCGCGTCCGCCTTCGATTCCGCCGGCCAGCGCTGCTCGGCTTTGCGCATCCTCTGCCTGCAGGACGATGTCGCCGACCGCATGCTCAAGATGCTGAGAGGCGCCATGGCCGAGCTTGAAGTCGGCGATCCGCGCAAGCTCTCGGTCGATGTCGGCCCGGTGATCACTGCGGAAGCGCGCGACGCGATTACGGCCTACATCGAGACCATGTCGCGTCGCGGCCATAGAGTCACCCAGACTCCGCTCGGCGACGCGCCGCGCGCGGCACATTTGTCGCTCCAACGCTGATCGAGGTGAGCAAGGTGGCGGACGTCGAGCGCGAGGTGTTCGGGCCGGTGCTGCATGTGCTGCGCTACAAGCGCGATGCGCTCGACAAGTTGATCGACGACATCAACGCCACCGGCTACGGTCTGACCTTCGGCCTGCATACCCGGATCGATGAGACGATCGCGCGCGTCGTCGAGCGTGTCGAGGCCGGCAACATCTATGTCAATCGCAACATCATCGGCGCGACGGTCGGCGTGCAGCCGTTCGGCGGCTCGAGGCTTTCGGGCACGGGGCCGAAGGCTGGCGGCCCGCTCTATCTTTCGCGCCTCACCGCCGAGCCCGCGCCGAGCGCGCTAGACGGCGTGGAGGGCGGCGACGCGGCTATTGCCGGCATCCGCATCTACAGCGACTGGCTCGGCGCCCACGGGCGGGCCGTGGAGGCCGAGCGGTGCATCGGATTGATGGCCCGCTCCCCTCTCGGCGCACGGGCCGAGCTGAAAGGCCCGGTCGGCGAGCGCAATATCTATACGCTCCGGCGGCGCGGCCGGGTGGCGGCGATCGCAACGAGCGAAAGCGCTCTCCTCATTCAGATCGGGGCCATCCTGGCGACCGGCAATGACGCGGTGGTCAGCGCCGCGCTCGCCGGGCGCGCTCTTTCGGGATTGCCGGCAGATCTCGCCCCCCGGATCTCACACGTCAAAGATCCACTGAGCGCGCCGGACCTCGCCTTCGCCCTACTCGAAGGCGACCAAGCGGCGACCAAACAGGCCATGCACAAGCTCGCCCGTCGCGCCGGACCGATCGTCCGGCTCCAGGCCCTGTCCAGCGCCCGTCTCGCCGCCGGCGAGGACTATGATCTTGCCGACCTGGTCGAGGAATGCGCAACCGCCACCAACACGGCCGCAGCAGGCGGCAATGCGAGTCTGATGACAATCGGATAGGATAGGCGAAACAGAAACGGAGGCGCCGGAATGTCGGACGAACTGACGGACTCGCAAATCGCGCTGCTCTGCGCCATCGAGGAGCATGACGATTCCGAGGCCACTCCCGAACAGAAGAGCGACCTCGCGCGGCTGCTCCTAGCGGGCTACGCGCAGCCGGCAGGCGACCATCCAGGATCGGCCTATCAGCTCACCGCCAAAGGCGCCGCCTTTCTTGGCGAGCGCGGCGCGGGGCTGAACGAGGCTTAGTGGCGGCGCGAGACGGAACTCGCCTCGTGCGACAACGCCCTGCACGTATGCGTCGAGCTTCCCGTAATCGCTCAAATGAACCAAGGTGATCCAAGGTGCCATTCAGCGTCGATCGCTTTCTGACCACGCATACCGGAAGTCTGCCGCGGCCGGACGACCTCGTTCAAATGATGTACAGCAAGGAAGAGGGCAAAGAGGTCGACATCGCGGCCTTGCACGAGCGGACGCGAACGGCGGTCAAGGAGGTCGTCGCCAAGCAGCGCAAGGCGGGCGTCGACGTGGTCAACGACGGCGAAATGTCAAAGCCGAGCTACGCGACCTACATCAAGGATCGCCTGTCCGGATTCGGAGGCTTGGGAAACACGTTCGTCTATCAGGACCTCGCCGACTTCCCCAATATGGCGAAGCGCGTTTTCGGCGATCCCGGACGGGCGCGCAGAAAGACTTCGGCGTGCAACGGTCCGATCGCCGTCGCCGACCCGGACGGCGTGCGCCGCGATACCGACAATCTGAGGGCGGCTGTCGGGGATGACGCCGGCTGAGCGCCCATTCATGACCGCCGCGTCGCCGGGCGTCATATCCCTCTTCTTCCACAACGACCATTATTCGAGCCAAGGCGCGTATCTCGCGGCGATCGCAGCCGCGATGAAGCCGGAATACGAGGCGATCGTCGCTGCCGGTTTCGATCTCCAGGTCGACTGCCCGGACCTCGCGATGGGCCGTCATATCCAGTACGCCAATCTTGAACTTGGCGAGTTTCGCAAGCGCGCCGCGGAACATGTCGAGGCGCTGAACGGCGCGTTGCAAAACATTCCCGCCGACCGGATGCGGATGCACCTCTGCTGGGGCAATTACGAAGGACCGCACCATTGCGACGTTCCTTTGGCCGACATCGTCGACATCGTGCTCATGGCGCGACCCGCGATGTTGTCCCTGGAAGCTGCGAACCCTCGCCACGCGCATGAATTCGCGGTGTTCGAAAAGGTGAAGCTGCCCGAGGGCAAGGTGCTCATTCCGGGCGTGATCGAATTCGAAGTCGAATTTCATCGAACACCCTGAAGTGATCGCGAACCGGATTTCCAATTACGCCAGGCTCGTCGGCCGCGAAAACGTCATCGCCGGAAGCGATTGCGGCTATGGCACCTGGGTCGGTCAGGCCGCGGTCGACCCGGACATCGTCTGGGCGAAGCTCGCCGCGCTCACCGAGGGCGCGAGCCTGGCGAGCCGGAGATTCTGGCCCTGAACGAAAGGCGGAGCCGAAGCGACCAGGTCGCAGCCCGTCTGTCCTGGTTCAGACAGATGTGAGAGGGCCCGCCGCCAGGCGAATCCCGATCATTGAGTGCTTGGAGGCGATTTTGCGCGAAAGAAATTTCAACTCAAGGACGGCCTGAAGGCCGCCGCCGAAGGCGGTGCGCGCTTGGCGCGCATCCTTGACTTGAAATTTCTTTCGCGCCCCGCTCCGCCAAGCAATCAATGCATCCATCCGACCGATCGCCTCATATGTCCTGAGCCAGGACACCGTCTCGCCAAGAGCGTTGACGAGGGTTAGGCTCAGTCGGCGGACGAGCTGGGAGCGACACGAAAATGCGGGCGATCGGATATCGCAAGGCGAGCCCGGAGCTCGATCATCTCGAGGCGTTCGACATTCCCCGGCCCAAGCCGGAAGGTCGCGATCTTCTGGTCGAGGTGCGCGCCGTCTCGGTCAATCCGGTCGACTACAAAGTCGCGAGCGGCGGGGGGCCGGGCGGCGCTCCGCCGACACCGACGAAATCAAAGTGGTCGGCTACGACGCGGCGGGAGTGGTCGCCGAGGTCGGATCCGACGCGCGCCTTTTCAAGCCCGGCGACGAAGTGTTCTACGCCGGCAGCGTCGGACGTCAGGGCGCGAACATGGAATTCCATCTCGTCGACGAACGGATCGTCGGGCGCAAGCCGCGCACGCTCGATTTCGCCGCCGCTGCCGCTTTGCCCCTGACCGCGATCACCGCCTGGGAGGCGATGTTCGACAGGCTCGATGTCGCGAAGCCCGTCCCCGGCGCGGCGCGCGCGATCCTGATCCTCGGCGGCGCCGGCGGGGTCGGCTCTATCGCCATCCAATTGGCGCGGCAACTGACCGATCTTACGATCATCGCGACCGCGTCGCGACCCGAGACCGTGCAATGGGCGAAGGACATGGGCGCCCATCATGTCGTCGACCACAAGAAGCCGCTCGCGCCGCAGGTCGCGGCGCTCGGTATTGGCGGCGGTCCCGCTTTCATCTTCGCGACGGCGCCGATGGGCGGCCTCATCGCCGACCTCGCCGAATTGATCGCGCCGCAGGGGCGCATCGCGCTCATCAACGCCGAAGCGGCCGATCTTTTCGTCTTCAGGCCGAAGAGCGTGTCCATTCACTTTGAGCTGATGTTCACCCGGCCCTTGTTTCAGACCGGCCGACATCGAGGCGCAGCACAGGCTCCTGAACGAGGTCGCCGATCTCGTCGATTCGGGCCGCGTTCGCTCGACCATGCGGGAGAACTACGGACGCATCGACGCGGCCAATCTCATGCGCGCGATGAAGTTCCTCAAGTCCGGCCGCGCGATCGGCAAGGTGGTGCTGGCGGGCTTTTGAGGGAGGATCGCCATACCCTGAGGGCACGTGCGAGGTTGACCGTGTGACGGGCTCTTGACACGAGCAACGGATGGGATTCGAGATTCTGGGCGAAATATCCAGGGTCGAAACTTTCGCCGCAGGCTCGGCGATCCGTGAGGTCGCGCGCCTGAAGCGTGTTTACGGACGGGGTCGCTGGCGCAAGCGCAAAGGCGTCGCTCGCGTTCGGCTTTCTGATGGTTCAGTTCATGTCGCTGAGATACACTGGTACGAGGCTGCCGGAATCGGACGCAAAGAATTCAAGATCAAGCACCTGCTCTGAAGAAGCACGAAGCCATGCCGAAACCGCGAGCGAGACAACTGGTCGTCTGTATCGACAACGATGGCTACCCAGCGTCGCTCGAGAAACGAAAGATCTACGTCGCGCTTCGAGATGACGACGCCGAACAACGCGGACTGTTGCGGATCATCGATGAATCGGGCGACGACTATCTTTATCCCAAGGCGTTGTTCCGCCTGATCGAGCTGCCGGAAACCATCAGAAAGGCGGTGCTAGCCGCAGCTTGAAGCGCGAGGCGTCGCGGAAGCGATCAAGATCGCCGGAAGATGGAGGCGCTGTCTGCGGTCAGCGAGCGCTCCGGCCGTCCAGCGAACGATCATCCGCCGCGGAATTTCGCCCGCACCTCGGCCACCGCTTCAACCGCAGCCAAACGCCCGCCGCGAACATCGTCGAGTTCACGGTCGATCGCCGCCAGTTCCTCGGCCGTCGCCTGGTAGACGCCCGTTCGCTCCGCTTCGATTCCACGTGCGGCCTCCACGAGGGCTTCCTGATCCTCCGAGGGCCAAGCGTCGATGCGCGGAAGCAGGTCCTTCAATGCATTGATCATGGCCGCTCTTATAGCATAGCGCATGCACGGGACGACATATCCCAATTCACGCCGCCTCGAGCGCCAGGCCGTGGGCGGCCTTGGCGATGCGCAGCCGTCCGCTGCGCACCAGGATGTTCACATGCGCCAGCGCCTCGCTGAAGGCAAACGTGAGCTGGTGCGGATCGTCGATATTGCGGCCGAAAATGACCGGCACCAGCTCGCCGACCGTCTGCGGGCCGGCCTTGCAGGCCTCGAGAATGGCCATGCAGCGCGCCTCGTGGTGGGCGATGAGCTCGTCGGCTCGCTCGTGCAGGCCAACGAACGGCAACCTGTGCCCTGGCAGAACCAGCACGTCTTCCGGCAGCGTCGACTTCAGCCTTTCGAGTGAGCGCAGATAGGCGCCGAGCGGATTCCCCTCCGGGTCCATCGCTTCGACGCTGACATTGGGGGAGATCTTCGCCAGCACCTGATCGCCGATCAGGACGAAATTGTCAGCTCTCGAGTACAGCATCACCTGCTCAGGCGAATGGCCGGCGCCGGTCATCACCTCGAATTCACGGCCGCCAATTCTGATCCGCTCCTCTGCGATGAGGCGCAGAAACGTCTTCGGCGGCGGCGAGACCATCCTCAGATACTGCAGTCCGTTGCCTAGCAGGAGCTCGGTGCTTTCCTCGGTCAGCCCATGCGAGCGATAGAAGCTGCGATACGGCTCCGATCTCAGCCCCTGCGGGTCGAGACGAATGTTGAGCGCGATCAGATATTCCGCTTCGCTCATCGCAAGCTGCAGTCCGAAGCGCTCGCACAGCCATCCGGCGAGCCCTACATGGTCCGGATGAAAGTGGGTGGCGATGACCCGGGTCAGCCTGCGACCGCGAAGCGGCCCGGCAAGCAGGGCCTCCCAGGCCGCGCGCGATTGCGCGTCGTCGATTCCCGCGTCGACGACAGCGAGCCCGTCGCCATCTTCGATCAGATAGATGTTGACGTGATCGAGCCGAAACGGAAGGGGAAAGCGCGCCCAGAAGACGCCCGGACGAACCTCGATCGTCTCGCCTGGCTTCGGCGGATCGGGGTTGGGAAACTCAAGCAGTTCGGGCGTCGCGCGATTTAGCATCGTCAGGTTTTCGTTCTTTCTCTATCGGGGCGCAACTCGCCTCATTCGAGCGGCAGGAAGCGCGGCGCTGCGGTAGGTTCAAGTTCACCCTCGGCGCCATTCTTGTAGAAGTCCGCGAGCCTTCATATGCGGATGGGCCGCGGCCTCGGCGAGGGTCAGCATCGGGGCGAAGCAGGCGTCGCTGCCCTCGAGCAGCGCGCGCCAATGCGCGCTCGTCTCGCTCATGAACAGCGCCCCCAACCGCGCTTTCAGCGCCGGCCAAGCGGCACGGTCGTATTGCGCCTTCGGGTCGACGTCCGCAAGGCCAAGCTTATCAAGCAACACTGCGTAGAATTGCGGTTCGAGCGCGCCGACGGAGACGTGTCGTCCATCGGCGCAGGCGTAGACGTCGTAGAACGGCGAGTCGTGGAATGGGCTTGGCGCGTCCAGCATTCCCGCCGCCCGAGCCGCAAGCGCAATGCCGCCGAGGCTTGCCGCGATATCGATGATCGAACAGTCGATCACGCAGCCCTTGCCGGTCCGGCCGGCGGCGAAGACGGCGGAGACGACGCCGAAGGCGAGCCCAAGCGCGCCGCCGCCGTCGCCAAGAACCGTCGGTGGAGGGATCGGCGCCTGCCCGTCGCGCGCGGCGAGCGACAGGACGCCGCTCAGAGCGAGATAGTTGAGGTCGTGGCCGGCCGCCCGAGCCAGCGGACCGTCCTGCCCCCAGCCCGTCATCCGGCCATAGACGAGTCGCGGATTGCGCTCGGCGCATTCCGCGGGTCCGAGACCGAGACGCTCCATGACGCCGGGCCGATTGCCTTCGATCAACGCATCAGCAGCCTCGATCAGCGTAAGCGCTTCCTGAACCGCTTCGGGGCGCTTCAAGTTGAGAGAGACAAGCCGCTTGCCGCGCCGGAGAGGGCCCTCGGAAAGCGGGCGATCGGGATCGCCAAGCTTGGCCTTGTCCGGACGAACGACCGCGACAACCTCGGCTCCCAGATCGGCAAGCATGCGGCCAGCGAGCGGGCCTGGGCCGATCCCCTCGAACTCGACCACCTTAAGGCCCGCAAGCGGATGGATCATCGAGAGGTCTTGCGGATGAGGTTGGGAAAGGGTTCGCACTCCATAGGGGGCGTTCCGATCCGGAGGAAGGGGGCGCGCCCGTCCAGGTCAGGCTCGCTCATGCGAACGCTGTTTTCATTTCGGGACCCCTCGCGGCGGAGGACCTGGACAATAGACGGGCTGATCGGCTTCCTGGTCATGGCGATGGTTCCGGCCTATTTCGTGCTCCAGCCGCTTGCGCTGCTTCGGCTGTCGGGCCGCTGGCGGGCGGCGGCGGCGGCTCCGCTGATCCTCGCCATTCCCGCGGCGGCATGGTGTCTCTTGGCGTTCGCCCAGGAGTTCCAACCTCTGGCCCCTGGTCTTCATCTTTTTCGCGCCCATCGGGACGCTTTATCTCGGGATAATCCTCATCGTGCATCTCGTGCTGTGAGCGGGATGCGTTCCGGGAACAGCGCCTTCAAAGCTTCCGGCGACGCCTCGGCCACGCCCCGCTCGGTGATGAGCCCGGTCACCAGCCGCGCCGGGGTGACGTCGAACGCCGGGTTCGCGGCGTTCCCGCCGTCCGGTGCGATCCTCACCCGCGTGATTGCGCCGTCATCGCCTCGGCCCTGGACGAAGTTGACCTCATCGGCGCTCCGCTCTTCGATCGGAATTTCCTTCACCCCATCGCGAACGGTCCAGTCGATGGTCGGCGACGGCAGCGCGACGTAGAACGGCACCGAGTTGTCGCGCGCCGCAAGCGCCTTCAGGTACGTGCCGATCTTGTTGCACACGTCGCCGTTGGCGGTCGTCCGGTCGGAGCCGACGATCACCATGTCGATCAGGCCATGCTGCATAAGATGTCCGCCGGCATTGTCGACGATGAGTGTGTAGGGCGCGCCGTGACGGGCAAGCTCCCAAGCCGTGAGCGAGGCGCCTTGATTGCGCGGGCGGGTCTCGTCGACATAGACGTGGACGCTCACGCCCTCTTCCATCGCCAGATAAATCGGCGCGGTCGCGGTGCCATAGTCGACAGCGCACAGCCAGCCGGCGTTGCAATGGGTGAGAATGTTGACCGGTTCACCGGGCTTCTTGGCGGCGGCCAGGCGGCGAAGGATCTTGAGGCCGTGCGCGCCGATCGCGCGGTTGATCTCGACGTCCTCGTCGGCGATTTGCTTGGCCTCGGCATAAGCCGCGGCGGCGCGTGTCTGCGGGGCGAGCGGCGCGAGACACTTGCGGACCGCGTCCAAGGCCCAGCGCAAGTTGATTGCAGTCGGCCGGGTGGCCGCGAGTTCGTCGTGAGCGGCGTCGAGCGCGGCGTCGCTTGGATCGTCGCGCATGGCGAGCGCGAGCCCATAGGCTGCGGTCGCGCCGATCAGCGGCGCGCCGCGGACCCACATGTCGCGGATCGCCGTCGCCGCCTCGCTAACGCTGCGCAGCGTTGCAACCCTGAATTCATGCGGAAGCCAGCGCTGATCGATCACGTCGACGCTCGAGCCGTCCTCGCTGAGCCAGATCGTGCGATACGGGCGTCCGTCAACCTTCACGAAAGCCTACTCCTTAGTCCCCGTCGAGGCCGCTCGCGGCCGCCGCGTCGATACCACGAACATGAGAACCCGCGTAATTCGCGATTTTCCGTAGCGCGCCATCCGCGGAGCGCGGCGCGCGAGCGCGACGCTGATGGCCCGAGCTGTTGGCCAAGCGCTTGACCAAGTCGCCCGAAGGCGACAATCTCAGGCCTTCGAACGGACCTGCGCTCCCAGTCCCGCTCCTCACCCGAAGGCCCCCAATTCCATGACCACCATTGTCAAGGTCGGCGAGGCGAAGACCCATCTTTCCGACCTTCTCGCAAGGGTCGAGGCGGGCGAGGAGATCATTATCGCGCGCGGCGATGCGCCGATCGCCAGGCTGACGCGAATCGAGAAGGCGAATGATCTCGCCGCGGTCTTCACTGAGGCGCGCGCCGCACGGGCGCGGGCGAAGTCCGTGACCCGAGAGGAAATCCTGGCGTGGAAACGCGAGGGGGCGCGGGGGCTATGACCGTCGTGGTCGACGCCTCGATCGCGGCCGCTTGGCTCCTCCCCGAGGAGGACAGCGACGCGGCGGAGGCGGTCATGATGGCGCTCAAGGGGCGACCGCCCGTTCCGTCGCTGTTCTGGCATGAGGCGCGCAATATTCTTGTCATGGCTGAGCGGCGCGGCCGCATTGTCGCGGGCGAACCCGCCGCGGCGATGGGCAGGCTGCGGCGCTTGCCGCTCGAGGACGCCGGCGCGGGCTCGGACGGCGCGGTTCTCGCCCTTACGATCACGCATGGGCTCACCGCCTATGACGCGGCCTATCTCGCTCTTGCGCAGGAGCGAGGATTGCCTCTCGCGACGCTGGATCAAAAGCTGGCGCAAGCGGCGCGCCGGGAAGGCGTCCCCCTGCTCGGGCCGCTCCAGGCTGCGCATGATTAGGTCTTTCCTGGCATGACGCGGCGGTTCACTCTCGAGGCGGCTGGCGACCTCGCCGCCCGCGCAATCCGCGCCGCCGGCGCCAGCGACGAAGCGGCGCGATCGTTGGCGCGAGCGACCGTCTCCGCCAATGCCCACGGAAAAGGTTCGAGCGGTTTCTCCCATCTCATGGACTATCTGAGCGCGTTGCGGGCGGGACGGATCGCCGGCGACGCCGAGCCGGTTGTGACTTCGCCGGCGCCCGCCGCGATCCATTGCGATGCGAGAGGCGGGATCGCACAAATGGGATTCGACCGAGCCTTCGATTCGCTCTGCGAGCGTGCACGGACGTTCGGGATCGCGCTGTTCGCGCAGAATGGCAGCTACACCACAGGGGAGCTGGGCTACTATCCGCGTCGTCTCGCCGAGGCTGGTCTCGCGGCGTTCGGCGCGACCAGCGGGCCTGCGCTGATGACCGTCGCTGGGGCCAAGAGGCCTGTCTATTGCACGAACCCGATCGCCTTCGCCGCCCCCCTCGATGAGGGGCCGCCGCTCTTGATCGACCAGGCGTCCAGCGCAACCGCCTTCGTCCAGCTCAGACACTATGCGGAACGGGGCGAGCCGCTTCCCCCGGGCTGGGCGGTCGACGCCGATGGTGAGCCGACCACGGACCCGAAAGCCGCGCTGCGCGGCGCGCTACTCGCTTTCGGGGGCGCGCGCGGCGCCAATATCGCGCTGATGGTCGAAATCATGGCCGCAGGGCTTGCCGGAGCGAACTGGGCTCTCGATGCGCCTTCGTTCACCTCGGGAGAAAGTTCGCCGGGCGCTGGCCTCGTCGTCATCGCCATCGAGCCGTCGCTGCTCGCGCCCGACTTTCCGCAGCGCCTGAGGCTCCAGCTCGACCGGCTCGCCAAGCTTGGCGTTCATATTCCCGGACGGCGCGCCGCCGCGACCGAAATCGAACTGCCGGACGCGCTCGTCGCCGAGATCGAGCGCGCCGGGGCGCCTTGAAACGGCTCCGGCCGAACGGCTAGAGAACCGAGGGGCTGGCGGCCATGGAGCGGCAAATGGCGAATCGATTGAGTCGGAGGCGCCTGCTTGGGACATTGGCTGGCCTTCCATTGGCGAGTGCGCTTGCGCGCGGCGCCTCGGCTGCGGCGCAACCGCAAGCGCGTGTCCGTCTCGGCGATCCGAAATGGCCTTCGGAAACAAGCTGGGATCAGCTCAATCACGACGTCGGGGGACGCCTGGTCAAGGTGCGCTCGCCGCTCGCCGATTGCGTCGGGGGAACGCCCGACGCTGCTTGCGAGCAGGTGTTCAAGGAACTGAAGAATCCCTACTACCTCGGCGACGAGGTCGGGCTCACCCAGTCGCTCGGCTGGGTCGGGGCATGGACCTCGGAGCCGAGCGTCTATGCGGTGGCGGCAAAGACGACGCAGGACGTGGTCGCCGCGGTCAATTTCGCAAGGCAAAACAATCTGCGCCTCGTGGTGAAGGGCGGCGGCCATAGCTACCAGGGAACCTCCAACGCCGCCGACTCGCTGCTCATCTGGACGCGCCACATGAACGCCATCGTCGCTGCACGACGCGTTCGTCGGCGCCGGATGCGACGGACAGCGCCGAGCCGCAACCGGCCGTGTCGATCGAGCCGGGGGCGTATTGGCGACAGGCCTATGACGCGGTGACCACCAAGGGTGGCCGCTACGTGCAAGGCGGCGGCTGCATGACGGTCGGGGTCGTCGGCCTCGTTCTGGGCGGCGGCTTCGGCAGCTGGTCCAAGGCCTTTGGCCTGGCCGGGGCGAGTCTCATCGAGGCGGAGGTCGTGACCGCCGACGGCGAAGTCAGAATCGCCAACGCTTGCACAAACCCCGATCTCTTCTGGGCGCTGAAGGGCGGGGGCGGCGGGTTTGGAATCGTCACTCGCGTTACGCTACGCACCCACCCGCTGCCGGAAACTTTGGGCGGAGTGTTCGCGACCATAAAGGCCTCGTCCGACGAGGCCTACCGGCGCCTGATCGCGAAGGTCATGGAATTCTACGCACAGGCGCTCTTCAATCCGCATTGGGGCGAGCAGCTTGTCTTCGCCCCGGGCGGCGTTCTGTCGATCTTTATGGTCCTCCAGGGCGTCAGCCAGCAAGAGGCCGAGGCGACATGGCGTCCCTTCTTCGACTGGGTCTCGGCGTCCCCCCAGGATTTCACGGTCGTGTCGCCGCCGAGGATCATCAGCGAGCCAGCGCGCCATTTCTGGGACCCCGCCTTTCTCAAGTCGGCTCCCGGCCTCGTCATCGCCGACGACCGTCCAGGCGCGCCGGCTGACAACATCTTCTGGGCCGGCAATCTCGGCGAGACGGGCGCGGTCTGGCGCGCCTACCAATCCTCCTGGCTGCCGCAGTCTCTGCTTGCAGACAATCAGCGCGAACGCCTTGTCGACGCGCTGTTCGCGGCGGCCAAGCATTGGGGCGTGTCGCTGCATTTCAACAAGGGGCTGGCGGGCGCGACGGCGGACGCGATCGCCACAGCCCGGGATACGGCGATGAACCCGGCGGTTGTCGAAGCGTTCGCGCTCGCGATCAGCGGCGCCGGGGGGCCGCCAGCCTACCCTGACATACCGGGCCACGAACCGGACGTCAGCCGTCGCTCGGAGAGAGGCTGAGGCGGTGACCGCGGCGATGGACGAAATCCGCAAGGTTGCGCCGCGCGCCGGCTCCTATGTGTGGGAGACCAATTATTTCGAGCCGCATTGGCAGGAGGCGTTCTGGGGCGACAACTATGACCGGCTTCTCGCGGTCAAGGCCAAATATGATCCGGACGGCCTCTTCTTTCTCCATCATGGCGTCGGCAGCGAGGACTGGAGCACGGACGGATTCACGCGCCTGAACTGACGCCGCTCAGCGACGGATTGCGTCCTTCGCTACGCTTCCTGCAACGATAACGGGTAGCATCCCTGGGGAGGAATATCATGTCGAAGCGTCCGTGCATCGGGGTGATCGGCTCAACCAATATGGACTTGACGACAACGGTCGAACGCTTGCCGATTTGGGGCGAGACCGTGCTTGCCCGCCACTTCGAGACGAGCTTCGGCGGCAAGGGCGCCAATCAGGCGGTCGCCGCGGCTAAACTTGGCGCCGACGTCGTCATGGTGACGAACCTCGGCGACGACGGGCTGGGCGACAGCGCGCTCAAGAATTTCGAGAGCTACGGCATCGACACGCGGCATGTCCGGCGCATCGCGGACCAGTCGACCGGCACGGCGACGATCCTGGTCGACGAGAAGTCGGGCGACAATGCGATCCTCATTGTCGCGGGAGCCAACGGCGACCTGAGCTCGGCCGATGTCGAAGCGGCGAGCGACGCGCTTAAACGCTGCGATCTGATCCTGCTGCAACTCGAGATCCAGCTTGGAACCGCCTATGCGGCAATTCGCTTCGCTCGCAACAATGGCGTGAGGACCGTCCTCAACCCGGCGCCCGCCCGCCGTAACCTCGACATGGAGGTCGTCCGCCAAGCGAGCTTTCTCATCCCCAACGAGTTCGAGCTCGCCATTCTGACCGACATGCCGGTCGAGTCGGAAGACGAGATCTCGGCGGCCGCCCAAAGCCTGGTGAAAAAGGGCGTCGAGACGGTCATCGTGACGCTTGGCGCACGCGGTTCACTTCTGGCGACACGGACGGGCTCTCGGCGCATCGCCCCGGTCAAGGTTCAGGCCATCGACACGACCGGCGCCGGCGACGCCTTCATCGGCAGCTTCGCCCGCTATCTCGCAGGCGGGCTCTCGCTCGATGCGGCGCTCGTGGAAGCGACCCGCTATTCCGCCTTCTCCGTCACCCGCCACGGCGCGCAGAAGTCCTTCGCGACCGAGGCCGAGTTGGCCGCGTTCGGCGCGCATCCCAATTGAGAGACGCGCCACGGCGCTACTTACGGACTTCCTTGCACACATTCATGCGATGCGGGTCGCCGGACAATTCGCATTGAAATCCGCACTCGTAGTCGCCACCGCTCTTCACCTGGATCGCCTTCATCCGCTCGATCGCCTGGTCTCGGCAATAGCTGAATGTCTTGAAGCGCGGGGTCACGTCGAACCGCGTTCGGTCGGTTCGATCGGGATAGACAATCGCCGCCCACTCGCCGGGAGCGTCGTCACACCCGGCCAGCAAGAGAAGAGCAATGGCTAGAGCCTTTCGCATTCAGGCGGAACCCTCGCGATTCGACTGTGTTTCCAACATGACTGGAGGCTCCATCGCCTTCACGCTTCAGCAAAATCAGGCGCCGAGATAGGCAGCCTTCACCTGCGGATTTCCGAGCAGCTCCTTGCCAGTTCCGGTCAACGTCAGCCGCCCCTGCTCAATCACGTAGGACCTGTCCGATAGTTCCAGCGCAGCGAACGCGTTCTGCTCCACCATGATGATGGTGCAGCCGGCAGCCTGGATGCCTTTGATCACATCAAAGACGCGATCGACGATGTTCGGCGCAAGACCGAGCGAAGGCTCGTCGAACATGACGAGCTTAGGGCGCGACATGAGCGCTCGCGCGATCGCCAGCATCTGCTGCTCGCCGCCCGAGAGCGTGCCGGCCATTTGCGCGCGGCGCTGATAGAGGATCGGGAAGCGCTCGAAGAACTTGTCCATGTCGGCCGCAACCTCATGGGCGTCGCGGCGCAGATGGCAGCCCATCTGCAGGTTCTCGATAACGGTCATGTAGGGAAAGACGCGCCGTCCTTCCGGACAATGGGCGACGCCGAGCTGGAGCACGCGCTTAGCCGAGGCGCCGGTAATATCCTCGCCCTCGAAGGTGAGACGTCCGCCGGCCGGCGGAACGAGTCCGGAGATCGCCTTGAGGGTCGTGGTCTTGCCGGCGCCGTTGGCGCCGATCAACGATACGAGTTCGCCTCGATGAACCTCGAGCGAGAGCTCGCTGACCGCCGTGACCTTGCCGTAGCGGCAGGTCAGGCCCTCAACCTTCAACACGAGCGTGCCTCTCGCCGAGATAGGCGCGGATGACGTCCGGATGGCGTTGGATCTCCGCCGGCGGGCCATCCGCGATGATGCGGCCCTGATTCAGACACACCACACGGTCCGACACGCGCATCACCATCTTCATGTCGTGCTCGACGAGGAGAATGGTGACGCCGATGGCCCGGATTCGACCGAGCGTCTCCATGAAACTCGCCGTCTCGATCGAGTTCATGCCCGCGACCGGCTCGTCCAGCAGAAGCAGCGTCGGCCGGGCGGCAAGCGCCACCGCAACTTCGAGCAGGCGCAGCTCGCCATAGGCAAGAGAGGAGGCGAGATCGTCCTTGCGCGCTTCAATACCGACGAATTGCAACACTTCTCGCGCTTTCTCGACGAGGCGCCTTTCCTCGCGCGCGACAGACGGCAGGCCGAGGATGATGGCGAGCGGATGCTGTCGCGACTGCAAATGCAAGCCGATAAGAATGTTGTCGAGCACCGAGCGTCCGGCGAAGACGCTCGTCTTCTGGAAGGTGCGGACGACGCCGAGGGCCGCGATGCGGCTTGGCTTGAGGCCGTTGAGCCGCGCGCCGCGATAGACGATGTCGCCCGTCGCGGCGGGAAGATAGCCGGTAATCGCGTTGAACGCTGAAGTCTTGCCGGCGCCGTTCGGGCCGATCAGCGACAGCACTTCGCCTTCGCGGACCTCGAAGCTCATGCTCTCGACCGCCGTCACGCCACCGAAACGGATCGACAATCGATCGACCGAAAGCGCGGTCCGAAGATCGTTCATTGCGCCATTTGCCTCGCGCGCGCATCGACGGCTTGGCCTGGCTTGGCGGCCACGCGGCTGCGGTCGCGCCACCAGGCGGAGATCGCGGGCACGATGCCGTTCGGCAGAATGGAGACGATCACGATCATCAGGACGCCGTATGCGACCCACTGCAGCTCAGGCCCTATATGCAGCGAGCGCAGCGCCTCCGGCAGGAGCCCGAAAATCAAGCCGCCGACGATCGGACCGGCGAGCGTGCCCTTGCCGCCGACGACGACCATGATGACCATCGTCACCGTGTAGATGAACAGGAAGATGTTCGGGTCGACGATCTGGATGTATTGCGCGTAAAGCGCCCCCGCCGCCCCGGCGATCGCCGCCGACACAACGGCCGACAGCACGAGATACCGCGTCACTTCGATCCCGACCGAAGTGGCGAGCGGCTCATTCTCCTTGAGCGCGATCATGGCTCGGCCGGCTCGCGAACGAACCAGCCGGGCGATGACCACATAGGCGACGATCGCCGCGACGAGGACGAGGTAGTAGTTCGCGACCTTGCCGACGAAGGAGAATTCGAACACGCCGGGGATCGACAGGGTAAGCGGCGGGATGTTGTTGAGCGCCATCGGGCCCTGGGTCAGCTCGTCCCAGTTGAGCGCGACCAGCCGAACGACTTCCGCGAAGCTGATCGTGACGATGACGAAGTAGGCGCCGCGGACTTTGAAGGAAATGCGGCCGAGCGCCCAGCCGCAAAAGCCGGAGATAACGATGGCCCAGAACATCCCGAGCCAGACCGGTTGCGGGTCGAGCGTCACCAGCCAGTCCGGCGTGAGATGGACCGCGAAGCCGAGCGACACCAGCGACGAGACATAGGCGCCGATGCCGAAGAAAGCGACATGACCGAGACTGAGCTGACCGGTGTAGCCGAGCAGCAGATTGAGGCTCATTGCTGCGATCGTGAAGATCCCGGTGATGATCAGGACGTGCAGCACGTACAGGCTGCCGACCCAAAGCGGGACCGAGAACAGAAGAACGAGGAACGCCACCGTTCCGAGGCGCCTCATCCGATCCGCTCCTTGCGACTGAACAACCCTGTCGGACGCACGATCAGAACGAGAATGATGAGCAGGAAGCCCATGGCGTCGCGATACCCGGACGAAACATAACCGGCGCCCATCTCCTCGATAAAAGCGAGAAGGAAGCCTCCGATGGTGGCGCCCGCAATGCTTCCCAGTCCGCCAAGAATGACAACAGCGAAAGCCTTAAGCGCCGCGAGATCGCCCATGCCCGGCGTGACGACGAAGACGGGGCCAAGCAGCGCCCCGGCAGCCGCGGCGAGCCCGGAGCCCAGCGCGAATGTCGACAGATAGAACTCGATCGATGTCAACGCCCATCAGCTTCGCCGCGTCGCTGTCCTGAAAGGTCGCGCGCATTGCGCGGCCAAGCCGCGTGCGATCGACGACAGCGTAAGCGCCCGCGATCAGCGCGAGGGCGACTACGAACACGAACAGTCGGCTCCAGGCGACCGACAACCCTCCGAGCACAAGCGGGGTCGAGGGAAAGGGACTCTTGATCGATTTGGCGACGCCCGACCAGGCGAGCTGCTCAAGGTTCTGCATAGCGATCCAGGCGCCGATCATCACAAGCATCGTCGTATCGATGTCTGCGCCGCGCAGCTTGCGCAGCAGCACGAACTCGATCGCGGCGCCGAGCGCGATTCCGAGCGCCATGGCCAGCGCCAGCGACAGAAAGAAGTTGAGATGCAAAAGCATCACCAACGCGAACATCATATAAGCGCCGAAGCTATAGAGTTCGCCATGGGTGAAGTTGACCACCCGCATGATGCCGAAGATGAGCGTCAGTCCGATGCCCAGCAGCGCATAGATGCCCCCGAGCATAAGGGCGTTCACACAATGCTGAAAAAACTCATCCACGCCGGCGTCACTCGGAACTGCAACTCGACCGAGCTCCTTGTGGACGAGCCCATGCGCCTTCCGTTGGGCTCGTCCGAGCTCGCCTCGCCACCCGAGATCTCATCTGGCCTCGTCGGCTAACGCGGACCTTACGTCTCGGGGCGGTCGCTATTGCTTGACAACCTTTCCGCCCTCAATCTTCACCAGATAGACGCCCGGCACGCTCTGGCCGCTCTCCTTGCCAGCGGGCCCCTGCTTGATGAAGGCGATATCGCCATTGACCCCCTTCACATGGACGCCCCACAGGGCCTTGGCGATCGATTCCGCGTCCGCCTTGCCGCCAGCGTCCTTGATCGCCGCCGCAATGGTGTAGACGCCATCCCATCCTCTGAAGCCTTCGGTGAGACCGCCGACATCATAATTGGCGGCTTTCCAGGCGTCCATGAACGCCTTGGCGACGTCAGGATTCTTCACCGCATCCGGGAACCAGGGCGTGAAGAAGACCAGATGGTAGGAGCCGTTGGCGGCGTCGCCCGCCTGCTCGATGAGCTGGTCAGGCGAGACCGAGCCGCCCGTCGTGATGATGCGGGCGGTCACTTGTTGGTCCTTGGCTTGCTTGAGAATCAGGGTGAGCTGTTTGACGTCGGTGGTGACGAAGATCGTATCGCCGCCGGAGGCTTTGATCTTGGCGAGCTGAGCGGACAGATCCGTCGCATCCTCGCCCATGGTCTCGGAAGCGCCGATCGCGACGCCGTTCGCCTTCAGCATCTTGGTGAACTCTTGCATCGAGCCCTTGCCGAAATCATCGTTGGTCGCGAGGAAGTCGGCTTTCTTGATGCCCATGCTCTTGACCAGCGGGGCGAAGGCCTTCGCCTCCATCTCCGAGGTGGGGCTGATGCGAAAGATGTACGGGTTCCCCGAGGTGGTGATCTTGCCCGACGAGGATGTCTCCACCACCATCGGCACCTTATATTCCTGAAGCTTAGGCATGACGGCGAGCGTGAGCGACGAGCCCCACGCGCCCAGCATGACCGGGACCTTATCCTCGACGATCAAACGCTCGGCGGTGGCGGCCGCCTCGGTGGGATTTGACTTGTTGTCCTCGATGACCAGCTGAATCTGCTTGCCGTCCACTCCGCCGGCCTTGTTGATCGCTTCCGCGGCGAGCTTCGCGCCCTGCGCCACATAATTGCCGTCGGCGGCGAAAGCGCCTGTGAGAGGCTGGGTGACGCCAATTTTGACCGCATCCTGAGCGAATGCGGCGCCCGCCAATACGACAGCGCCGGCCGCGCAGAGCAGCGCTCTAAGAACATTTCTTTGCATCAAGCTTCTCCCTTCCCTTTTCGCTTTCGCCTGCACAAATCACGCCAGTCGCCGAAGCTTCGTGGCTTCCGAAGCAAGCCTCAGCCAGCGATCGCATGACGAGCTTCACGCAGCCGCGTGTCGCTGGTGAACCATTTACGCGAGCAGCCATCCCGGATCTGAGTTCGGATGTCGAACGTGTCTAGCCCTTGGTCCGCAACTTTCGATCAACGTCCGAAGTCTCCAGCGTCTCCGAAAGTCACTATCATTCTATCCTTAGTACCACTATCACCTAGATCTTTCGTCCGATCAATAGCGAACGGCGGCTCCGGCGGCGCTTCCGCGGGGCTCATCGACGTCGAAGCGCAGCTAGAATTACAACGCTCCGCCGGAGTCCCGCCGTTAAAGCTTTTGGGTCGGAAGCTCGCCACGACGGCGGCGCGCCGCCACCCCTCAGGAGGTCGTTCCGCAAGACAAAGCAATCCTTGAGATAGTGGATGTCGGCAACGTAGATCGCGACCCCCTTGTCGTTGATGACAGTGAGCTGGCAGTCGGCGGTCGGCTCACCGAGCCCAATCTCGAGCAGATCGGCGGTTTCCGGATCGGCGACGCCGATGGTGAACTTCTGGTAGGCGTGCGTGATGACCACATCCTCCATTTCGACGATCTTCGGCAGCGCGGCCGAGCGGGTGAAGCGTTTAGCGTCGCGCAAGAACAGGCTCTGATCGAGGTGAAGGTTGACGACCGAAAACGGGTTGCCGCCGTTGAATTGGACGCTTCTGAGGAAGGTGTAGGTTGGCGCGAGAGTCCCCTCGCCCGGATTGAGGACCGGAGGCTCCGCGCCGCGCTGAATGAACACACGCTTCAGCACGTTGTTGCGGATCGAGTCGACAAGGGAATCGAAATCCGTCGCCAGATTCAGCCACCGGTCGTTCGCCGGTCTGCCCGAAACAAAAGTGCCCCTCCCCTGTTGCGCTTGTAGCAGGTCCTCGCCGCGCAACAGTTCGATGGCCTGGCGAATGGTGACCCGCGCAACGTCAAATTCCTCCTCCAACTCCTCGAGAGTGGAAATTCTTTCGCCCTCAGCCCAGTGACCGGAATTGATGCGCTGACGCATGACCGAGGCGACTTGAAGATAAAGGGGCACGCGGCTGCGGTCGTATATGGTGGAAAATTTCCCCATCAGTCCTCCTACCTGCGACGAACTGTCAAATTCGCAGTCTAATCCGTCAAGGCCAGCCGAACACCTTTCTCAACGCGCTCTTCACGCGGTCGAGCAGCACCACCCTCAGTAGCGAACCGGCATTCAGTTCTCGAACGGCAAGGGGCGCCGCGGCGGCGTCGCCCCCAAGGGAGAGCCGCGCCTCAAGATTTCGGGCAAAGGCCGCCGTCAGGCGGCTCGCGATATCCTGAACCAGGCTCGATCGACTGAACTGCGCCAGCATTCCCGTAAGCGTGTAGCCGATGTCGACGTCGACGCGGGAGCCAGCGCCGCTTTCATCGGGCTTGACTGAGTAGGCAATCGCTCCGCGTGTCGCAGAGTTGCTGCGGGTGTCCCGGCCGGAACCAAGGATCACGCCGCGATGCATCTCCTCGTCGCGCGTAATCTGTGCAACGCCGTTGAACTCCGTCGAAATCGGGCCAACCTTGACCCTCATCCTGCCGTTGACGACGCCATCTTTCTCGCCGCCGTCGAGCGATGCGCCCGGAAGGCACGCCGCGACATCTTCGACGCGGCCAAAGAAGGCCCACACCTCGTCGACCGGGTGGGCGATGGCGAAGCTTTGCCGAAATTCAACCTGCGGCTTCCAATCGGTCTCAAGGCGCGCCCCCGTCCCCGCAGGGACTCGCGGGGCGGCGCGACCACCGGCGGAAGGAACGGTGACGGCGGTAGCCGCGCGCGCTTCGCCGGCGCGCCCCGATCCCGCTGGCCCCAATCGGTCAGGATTGCCGCCCGGGATTGCCGCAACACCGCGCGCACGACGGTCGGCAATCACGCTCTGGATCGCGCGCACGATGCCAACATAACCCGTGCATCGGCAGAGATTGCCGCTCATCCCGACACGGATGTCATGCTCGCTGGGCGACTCCATGCGCAACACGAGATCGCGCGCGGATACGATCATGCCGGGCGTGCAATAGCCGCATTGCAACGCATGATGAGCCGTGAACGCCGCCCTCAGCTCGCGCGCGATTTCGTCCTCGTCGAGGCCCTCGATCGTGGTGACGATGGCGCTGTCGCAAGCCACGGCAAAGGTGATGCAAGAACGTATCGGGACGCCGTCCACCAGCAGCGTGCAGGCTCCGCAGACGCCATGCTCGCAGCCGATATGAGTGCCGGTAAGATTGTGCGTCTCGCGCAACAGGTCGGCGAGGTGCGTGCGCGGTTCCACCTCGGCGATCAGCGAGCCGCCGTTGACTGTCAGGCTGACCTTGCTCATCGCCTGGTCGCCCGTTCCACGGCCCGCCTTAATGCGACGACATGCGTTTGGCGATCCAGCGGATCGTCCATGCCGCCGGAGCTCGCCAACGCGTCGGCGGCTTCGCCGTCGAAACCCGCCGGAGCGCCGTCGACGATCGGGCGGGCGTCGGCGATCACGATCGGACGCGACTCAGTGGCGCCGATGACCGCTCGGCAAACGTCCCGATCTGGATCTGTGACGAAAGCTCCAATCGCATGTGCGAATTCGCCAGTCTTGCGGCAGATCTTGTAATAACCCCACCGGGCTGACCGGCTCAGCCGCGGCGCCTTCACCGAGACAAGCAGTTCGCCTGGTCGGAGATCCGCCTCGAGCGCGCCGAGCATGTAGTCCTCGACGGGCACGGTGCGCGCGCCCTTCGGACCGCGCAGCGTCACCGACGCGCCGAGTGCGGCAAGAATCGTGATCCAGTCCGCCGACGGATCGGCGTGGGTCAGACTGCCCCCGATCGTTCCGCGGTTGCGCACCGCGCGGTAGGCGATCCCATGCGCGACGCTGGGCAGCGCGCCGCCGGTCACATCCGGCACGCGGCGGTCCTCCATGTCGGAGTGGGTGATGCAGGCGCCGATCACAACGCCGTCGGCGTCTTCTTGCACCTGCCGAAGCTCCTCGATGCCGGTGACATCAACGAGAAGATCCGGCTGGACCAGGCGCATGTTGAGCATCGGGCCAAGCGACTGGCTGCCAGCCACCACCTTGGCGGAAACTCCTTCTCTCGCCAGCAGCGACAGCGACGCCTCGACATCTTTCGGACGGGCATAGTCGAAATTGACCGGCTTCACCCCTCAAGTTCCTCGGACGCGACGACTGGCGCGTTCTTGCGCTTTGCGGCCGCAATGGCGTCAAGCACGCGCCTCGGCGTCGTGGGCGAACGAAAGACTTCCGCTCCGAGAGGCCGGAGGGCGTCGTTGACCGCGTTGCCGATCGCCGCTGGCGGGGCGATGGCGCCGCCTTCGCCAAGCCCTTTCACGCCAAATTCGGTATAGGGCGCGAGGGTCTCCATGTGGTGCAGCCGCGGCGCAGGAACCTCCGTCGGGCCCGGGAGGATGTAGTCGGCGAACGTCGACCCGAGCGGCTGGCCCGAGGCGTCGAAGTTCATCTCCTCGTAGAGAGCCGTGCCAACGCCCTGAGCGAAGCCGCCATAGATTTGGCCGTCCACCACCATCGGGTTTATGAGTTTGCCGCCATCCTCGACAATGACGTAATCGAGGATCTCGATGTCCCCAGTCTCCGGATCGACCGCGACGATCGCGACATGGGCGGCGTAGCTGAAGGTGCCCGAGTCGCGGCCCGGCTTATAACCGATCGTCGCCTCGAGGCCGCGCGGATCCACCGAAGCCGGAAGATCTTGCGGACGCCGATACCAAGTGTGAGCAATCTCCGCGAGAGTCACGCTGCCGGATTGTCCCTGAACTGCGCCGCCC
Source organism: uncultured Alphaproteobacteria bacterium (assembly GCA_963820095.1). Classification (GTDB taxonomy): domain Bacteria; phylum Pseudomonadota; class Alphaproteobacteria; order Rhizobiales; family Beijerinckiaceae; genus Roseiarcus. Next base: position 472,316 of record CAWFZA010000008.1, on the reverse strand, counting down.
CGCAGCTCGACGGATTCGGCGTCTGTCTGTAGCAGATGCGCTCCGATCGCTTTCGCGAGGCGCGCCACTTCGCGCGTGGCGGTCGCAACGGCTCCGCCTGCCATCACCGCGCTGCGCGAGCCCCAGCTTCCGGTTGAATAGGGGGTGTATTCAGTGTCGCCATGGACGAGTTTGATTTTCGCGATCTCGATCCCGAGGATCTCATGGGCCACCTGCGGCAGCGTCGTCTCCATGCTTTGCCCATGCGAGTGGACGCCGACCCTCAGCTCGAGCCCTCCGTCGGGCGTCATCCGCGCCGTCGCCTGCTCGTGCCCAGGAACCATCGGAATGCCCCACCCCGCGTAGACGGAGGTGCCGTGCGCGCCCTGCTCGCAATAGACCGCAAGACCGAGGCCGATGAGGCGTCCGTCCGGCTCGCCGCGCCTCTGACGCTCGCGAACGCCCTCGAGGTCGGCCGCATCCAGCGCACGGCGTAGCGCTTCGGGATAGTCGCCGCTGTCAAAATGCTTCTTCGTGATGTTGTCGAACGGCATCTGCTCGGGCCTGACCAGGTTCTTCATCCGCACCTCGAAGGGCTCGAGCCCCGCCTCTCGCGCGACGAGATCGAGCATGAGTTCGAGCGCGTAGCAGACGCCGGTCCGCGCGACGCCCCGATAGGGAAGAATGGGGCATTTGTTGGTGGCGGCGGACCAAGTGCGACAACGATAGGATTGGAAATCGTAAGGGCCGGGCAGAATGCTCGCGACCTGCGCCGCCTCAAGGCAGGCTGAAAAGGGATAGGACGAATAGGCTCCCGAATCGACTGTCGCCTCACAGTCGATACCGCGCAGCGTTCCGTCTCGGCCCGCGTAGACGGTAATGCGATAGTGATGCTCCCGGCAATTGGCGCCGGCGGTCAGGTGCTCGCGCCGGTCTTCGAGCCAACGCACTGGATGGCCGCAGCGCATCGCCAGCCAGCCGAGGCAGATGTCCTCCGGCAGAAGAATGCCTTTGTAACCGAACCCGCCGCCCACATCCGGCGAGACAATGCGGACCTGGGTTTGCATGAGCCCCAAACATTCCGCGAGCCCCGTGCGCACGATATGCGGCATCTGATTGCCGGTGTACAAAACCAGCTGGTCCATGCGGCTGTCCCAATAGGCGACCGTGCCGCGACCCTCCATGGGAGCCATGCATTGACGCGCGGTGGAAATCTCGCGGGTCACTTTGATCGGCGCGTCAAGCGCGGCTTCGAAATTGATGTCGACGAACGTCTCCAGAAACGTGTTGTCGCCCCAATGTTCGTGCAGAAGCGGTGCGTTCGGCAAGCGCGCCGCCAGCATGTCGTGCACGGCCGGCAGCTCCTCGAGATCGACCTCAATGCTTGCTGCGATATCCTCAGCCTCGGCCCGCGTCTGGCCGACGCACATCGCGATAAGCTCGCCGACCTGCCGCACCTTCTTGTCCGCGAGCACCGGTTGCTCCGACGCCTTGAATCCGGGCAGGCCGGACACGGCGACGATTGGCTTCACGCCAACAAGGTCCGTGGCGGCGAAGGCCTTGCCGCGCTGCTCCTCAGGGATGTGGATGGCGCGTAGCTTTGCGTGAGCGAGTGGCGAGCGGACGAAGGCGACGTCTTTCATGCCCGCGAGCCGAATGTCGCCGACGAACTGGCCGCGCCCACGCAGGAAGCGGTCGTCCTCCTTACGCTTAACCGAGGCGCCTACGCCCTGATCGCCCATCTCCTAGCCTTCCTGAGCTGCGACAACTCCCGACCAAGCCGTACGGCGCCCTCCTTGCGTCGGGCGCCGCCACTCACCCCCCACGGCGATTGCCTTATGCGCTTCGGCGGAGCGGCTCGGCGTTGCACCAGTCGTAAATCGCCAGCGCCATGACCTTGATCGACGTGAGGTAATCGTCAATCGAAACGTACTCGTCGTCGGCGTGCATGACAGCCGTCGAGCCGGGTCCAAAAATGACCGTCGGCGTATTGCCGTACAGATTAAGGAAACGCGTATCCGCCGCTCCTTGACGGCCGCTGATCACGGGAGGCTTGCCGGTGATCTCGGTATACGCGCGCGACACCATATCGACGATTGGATGATCGCGCGGGATCTCGGACGCCTCTGCGTCATAACCGACAAACCGCACCTTCGGCGGATGATCTTTCATCCAGGGATCCGCCGCAGCGGCGCGCGCCACCTCATCAACAAGGCTTTGCTTGACGCCCTCATGGTCTTCGCCGGGGACCGTGCCGATGCTGCCCTTCAAGAGACAGTTGGCCGGGAAGGCGCTCGGATATCCCCCCGCCTGAAAGCTGCCGACGATGCATGGGAGCGAGTCGATGGCGCTTGGATAAAGGGGATGCGTGACAGTCGCGACCCGCTTGGCCTCCAGATCCGCGACCGCCTTGGCGACCTTGTTGCCGAGATCGATGCCGCTGATGCCTTCGTACCGCTTCTGGATCCCGGCCGGCTTGCCTTGAATTTCGATCTCGAACCAGATGCGCCCTATACAAGCGGGCTGCACGGCGAGGTCGCTGGTCTCGCCCGAAATGCCGGCGTCGGCTTTATAGCCGCGGACCACGGTGTCGAGCGTGCCGTGCCCACTGACCTCCTCGTCGATGACGACGTTGATCATGACATCGCCCTTGGGGGTAAGGCCGAGCTCCTTGAGATATTGCACTGCGAGGATATGACTCGCGACGCCGCTCTTCATGTCGCAGGATCCCCGCCCATAGATGCGACCGTTCCTGATACGCGCTGACCACGGATTGTCGCTCCAGCCCTCCCCGCCGCCAACCGGGATAACGTCCGTGTGGCCATTCAACAGAAGCGATCGACCGCCGCCTGTACCCTTCAGCACGCCCACGATATTGGGCCGCCCTTCATAACCGCGCTGGACCGGCCGATAGCCGGGGTGCTTCTTGAGAGCCTCCCAATCGGTCTCCCAGAGATCGACCTCAAGGCCCATTTCCTTCATGTAGCTCGACACGAACCTTTGGATCGCCGCCTCATCTCCGGTGACGCTTGGAATGGCGACCATCTGTTGCAAGAAACCGATCGCCTGGTCGCGGCTAGCGTCGACCTTGTCGAGAATCTTCCTACGGTTGGCATCGGTCATTGGCGCTTCTTTCTTTCCGGGTCCGCCACATCGATCAGTGAGATTTCAAGCGCGGAATGATCTCGCGCGCGATCGTCTCGATCTGATCCGGACGGTACTTGTAAGGAACAAAGATGATCTTTTGCACACCGACGGCGAAATGCTCACGGAGCTGCGCCACGCAATCCTCGACGGTGCCCATGATTGCGCTCTCGCGCGAGCAGTCGCTATGCGCGGGGAAGTCCCACTCCTTGTTCAGCCAGTCCATCATCTCTTCGCGCACCGCCTCTCTGGACGGACCGACCATGACCGGAAGCTGCGCGGCGTTAAGCAGGGAGTCGGGATCCCTGCCGGCCTCCACGGCGAAACCGCGAATCTTGTCCCACGATTTCTTGAAGTCGGCGGGACGGTAGAAATAGGTGAGCCAACCGTCACCCGCCGTGGCGGCGCGTTGCAAGACCTTATCAACGTAGCCGCCAATCAGGATCGGCATGCGCGGCTTCTGATAGGGCTTGGGATACATGACCGCGGCGGAAATGTTGTGATTCCTATATTTCCCGTCGACCTTCGGCTCTTCCCACAGTCGCTTCATGATCTCGAGATTCTCGTCCATCAGCTTGCCGCGCTTGTCGAACGGAATGCCGACTGCGTCGAACTCGCGCTTATACCAGCCGGAGGCCATGCCCATGATGAGCCGCCCCTCGGACAGATGGTCGATGCTCGAAAGCTGCTTGGCGAGCGTGACAGGATTGCGCAGAGGCAAGACGAGGACGCCGGTGCCGATCTTCAAACGGTCCGTGCGGGCGGCGATTCCAGTCAAGACAGTGAGCGAATCAACAATCGGGAAATTCGGTTCGACGCCGAGCAGGATATGGTCCCACACCCACACCGAGTCATAGCCGAGCTCCTCGACGCGGACGCCATATTCGACGAGCGCTTTCGCGTTGGGCATTTCCGGATAGGCGGTGAAATTCCGCGCGGCGACGCCAAACGTCTTGGCGAGACTCTTCATCAGCGTTGTCTCCGGAGCGACTTCCTCAAGCCGTGAACAGACGGTCGGGATCAAGCGCCCGCAACGTTTCAAGCTCGCGGTTTGTTGGGGGTTCGGTCATCGAAAGCCCCTCGTCGAACATTAGCTCGAAGCCGGTGTTGTCCTGAACTTGCGCACGGTCCGCACCCGGATTGAGGGCAAGCACCTTCATTCGGCGCGTCTCCTCGTCGAAACCGAACACACCGAGCTCGGTGATCACGCGGAACATCCCGCCTGCCGGCAGGCCGCTCTCAGCGCGGGTCTTCCATCCGCGGATGAAGCCCGGGCTCGTGATGAAGTCGACCTTCTCCACGAAACGCCTCTTCTCGTGCTTCATCGCGACGATCATGTTTGCGAGGCTCGCGATGTCGTTTCCGCCCCCGGTGCCAGGCAAGCGTGTTTTCGGCGCGGCAGGATCGCCGATGAAGGAAGAGTTCAGGTTCCCATATTGGTCGATCTGCGCCCCTCCCATGAAGCCCACATCGACATAGCCGCGCTGCAGCAACAACAATACGTCGGCGCTCCCGAGCACCATGTTGGCGCGCTTCGTGCATCTTTGGTCGTTGGTCGACGGCGGGAGCTTTCCCGGCTCGACATAAGCGCCGATGACGCCGCCTTCAAAAAGGATCGTAAGACCCGGACAATGCAGTCTCTGCGCCAGCGTCGCGGCCAGCAGCGGAACACCGACGCCCGCGAACACAACCTGCCCATCCTCGAGCTGCCGCGAGCTTAGGATCGCCAGGATTTCCGCCGCCGTGTAGCGCTGGCTATCAGTCATTGTAGATGCTGCGCCCCTTGTTGGCGGCCTCGAGCAGCTGGTCGAGGCCTATCACTGACAGAAAGTCTGTCCACGTCTTCGGCTCATAGACGTGGCGCTCGAGGTAGGCGCGCATGCCTTCGACAGGCTCCGCGTTCACCTTCGCCACATAAGCCTCCATGTGACGCATCATCGGCTCGTAGACGCCGAAGCATTCGTGCGGGGCCGCGCCGAAGGGGACCTCGACGACCGCGTCCACGCAGAAGAAGGGGATCTTGGTTTGATCCGGCGCCCGTCGGATCTGATCATTGGAGATGATACGCTCAGTCGTCAGGATCACCCGGTCAGCCGCCATTGCGAGATCGATGTCCATGAACTGCAGCCCGTCGATTTGGGCGTTGCCGTAAGGGTCGCAGCGCTGCACGTGGATGAGCGCGATGTCCGGGTTGAGCGCGGGAACGAGCAGCACCCTTTCGCCGGTGAAAGGACAATCAAATTCTTTGGGTTCCGGGCGTTGCTTGAGCACGTCGGAGCCGAGCATCGAGCGAATCGGCAGGAAAGGCACGCCCATGCCGCCTGCGCGGAAGCGCATGCCCATCGCCATGTGGCTCCATTCCTGGAAACGCTTCCCCCCTTTTCGACATGGTGGCGCATGACCTTGGAGAGGCCCCAGAGAATGCCCTGCGCGAACCAGCTGGTGACGACTTCATCGGCGATATCGGAGCCGAACAAGAGGTCGCCGTCGGTCGAAACGATGCTGCGCGAGCAGGTAAGCCGTTTCCGCCGCTGACGCATCAACTCCCAGATGATCGCCATCGGCGTGCGCGACATCGTCGAGCCGCCGATGCCGACAGACATTCCGTCCTGCACGAGAGTCGCTGCGTCGTGCAACGACGTGACTTTCTCACGCAGGCTGCGATCGCGTCGCGCGAGACTTTCGCGCAACGTCGCGTATGGCCGCACCTCGTAGCCCGTCACTCCGTCCTCCTCGAGCGGCTCCCGCGTCGGATCAGTTGATTCCAGCCTCACCGTTGAACTCGGTAATGAGGCGATCCCATTCGCCCGCGGAGCCGGCGACGCCGCGCCAGAACCCCTGGTCTTTGCGGCGGTCGAAATCTTCGACCGATACGCCTTGTTGCTCGACCCAGGTGTAGTAGCCCAGATTGAAGATGCGGCGCCGCTCGGAAGCGCCAAGGAGAAGCACGTTCTCGGTCGAAGCTTCGCCGAGGCAGGTCTCGACCACGCTCGCGGCGTCCCTCGCGCTAAAGCCGCCAGGAAAAAACCTGCGTCGCGCGGCGTCGGCCTCGGTGCGGTAGAGGCGCGCGCTGTCCGTGGCGACCGTCACGATCACGTCCTCAGGACCGTAGCGTTTCGTCCGCGCCAGCTTGATCGAAGCAAGAATGTTGGCCCAGCTCGATATACCGATCTCGCCGAAGACCGCCGCGAGCGATGGATCGATATCTTTTCGAGAGGCAAAGTAGGCCGCGCCCTCGGACGAGTTGAAAGCGAGATTGAGACGATCGGTATCCTGGTCCGAAACGGCAATTGCGGCGTCGGTATTCATCACATTATGTATCAACGGGATATGCTTATCGCCGATACCCTGGATGTTGTGCGCGCCGTAGCCATTCTCCAGCATTGTCGGGCATTCGAGCGCCTCGACGGCGGCGATCGCCGAGCCGTGGCGCTCCTTGAGATAATCGCCGGCCGCGATCGTTCCGGCCGATCCCGTGGCTGAGACGAAGGCGGCGAGCTTGAGGCCTTTGCGCCCGGCTGAGACATGCTCAAAGGCTGCGCTGCAGGCTTCGCCCGTGCAGACGTAATGAGCCATGTAGTTGGAGAAGGCCGAGAACTGGTTGAGGATCACGTTGTCCGGCGATGCGGACAGCTCTTTGCACTTGTCGTAGATTTCCTTGACGTTGCTTTCGACGCCAACTGTGCGCACCACATGGGACGGGTCGCGCACCCAGCGTGCGAGCCACTCGAAACGCTCCCGGCTCATGCCTTCAGGCAGGACGGCGACACCGTCGCAGCCCAGGATTCGAGAGACAGCGACGCCGCCGCGGCAATAATTTCCGGTCGATGGCCAGACCGCGTGATGGTGAGCCGGATCGAAGCCGCCGGTTACGAGCTTGGTGACAAGGCCAGCATACGCCGGGAGCACTTTGTGGGCGCCGATCATCGGGAAGCGAGATCCGATCAACACCACGATCGGCGCGTCAACGCCGGTGAGCGCCTTCGGCACGACGATATGATCCGGGACCGAAACCGTGTCGCGCCGATTGGGTGCGTTGCGCCAGTGGATGCGCCAAAGATTGTCGGGACGAGGCGCATCGGGGTCGACGTCCGGAAGGCGGGCGGCGATATGTTGCGGGACCGGCGCGCGCGAAGAGAGTTGCGCGAACGTCGGCAGCACGATCTTTTGCGCGCGCGCACGCTCGATTGCAGAGCGGCGGATCGCGGCGTCGACAACTGTCGGCGCAGCGGTCAGCTCAATGTGAGCGATTTCGTTCATTCCGCCCCCTCGCCCCTCCCTTCTCGGTCCGACGACCCCGGGGCGGTGAGACTATCATACTAACCTTAGAATGATCAACGCGGCTACGGTTCCGGCCGCGAGCTACGGTTTCATTCTCGGGGAGTTCCGGAGGAAGGATTGCAGCCGCCCGGACTCAAAACAGAGGCGCGGGGAAAGAAACATCCGGCGTCGTGGCTTCCGCTCCCGCAAGTGAACAATCCCGGCGGCGCGCCGCCTTTCCGCTCACCGGTGGTCGTCAGGCGGCCTCGACGATCGTGACCGTGTCGGTCTGCACCTTTTCCCACTCCTGCAGGATGAAGCCCCGCTGCTCCATGTACATGCGGATGCGCGATGAGCTCCAGCCGAGAACGTCTTCCATGATGGGAATGAGGATGCTCAGCGCATTGTCGCTCAGAACGGTGCGCTTGGCGATTTGGGTCAGATATTTGTTCTCCGACACCGCGATCGTCAGGCCGTCGAGTCGATTGACGTGCAGCATCACATGAACGTCGGAACTGCCGTCGCCCACGTAAACGACGCGATGCTGGCTGATCCCGGCCTTCTCCCGCAGATGATCAAGGACCGCGACCTTGCCGTAGCCGGCTCGCAAACATTCGACGTCGCAGATCTCGCCCTCGCTATTATAAAGGATCCGGCTGGCGAAGATGTTCTCCGGCGCGATGACGCCTTCCAGGGCCGATTCCACGATCTCCTGCGGTCCTGCGGACACGACATAGGGTGTAAAATTGTGACCTTCGAGTTCACCGAGAAGCTGCGACAAGCAGGGGAATGTCGGCCTTTAGCCGCACCTTCTTTCCAGCCGCGCGCAAGTCTTCCTGCCTGATCCTTCGAAAATCAGGATCGTGGACGAGCAGATAGGCGAGCTCGCCGCCCTGCTGGACGAAATGCTTTCGTGCAAGCTCGGTGACTTTCTCCTGAAAACTCGGAATCCCGAGCGCATCGCTCAGCACATGGCCGGAGTCCTGGAAGCTGAGGGTCTGGTCGAAGTCGCTGAGGAACAGGAATTCCTTGGTCGGACTTGGCTTGTCGGCGAGATGCATGGCGCGCTCCGATGCTCGGTTCGGCGTCCAGGGAGCCTTTCCGCCGTCTCTATGTTGCGATGCAATAATTTTGTTGCGCCGCAGCATGTCCTGTTTCCGCCGCTTGGCAAGCCCATTCGCCGGGATGCTGCTCTGCACAAGGCGCAGGGCAATCAAGCAAAATGAATTCAGGATTTCGAGACGAGACGGGGGAGGCGCTGGATTGGAGAGAAGCGTCTGGCGCCCGCGGCTTGAGAACATGAGCGCGCCATCATTGCGCCATTTGACTTTCCGCTTGAGCTCGTTTTCCGTGAGCTGGGGCGTTGGCGTTCACGTCAAGAGAGCGAATCTGTGTCGATCAGAAGCTATGGGATTGTGCTCGCGCTCATGAGCTTGACGGCGGGCGGCGCGCAGGCGGCTGCCGAGGTGCTGTTCACGATCACCGCCGGAATCCGGGGACGATCCGACCACGACCTTCGAATTGCCGGCGAGCCCCACGCCGACCCAGTTCACGGCGGACTTCGCCTTCGAGGTCGGAGATACGCCCGCCGTCGTCGGCGGTTCATCGACCATCCTGGACGGATTGTCCTTCTATAACGCGAAAGCACAAGGAGGGCTGATCGATTCGACCTATTTCGACCTTTCGGGCGACCAATATTACTCGGGAACCGAGGCCAGCCCCACGTTCATTCCCGGAATTTACACAGGCCAGAGCAACTTCTATTCCGGCGGCGTGGACACCGTGACGATCGCGCTCGCCCCCGTCCCCGAACCAGCGACCTGGTCGATGATGCTGGCGGGCTTCGCGGGACTCGGCCTCGCCAGTCTCCGTCGCGCTCGCGCGCAGCGCGCAGCCCGACCCGCTCCGGACGCAAGCCTCGCGCGCGAGTCTGCTTAGGCTCCGCCTTTCAGCGTCTCCACCAGCGCCTTCGCTTCCGCTGAAATCCCACTTGGCCCCGCCCTCGACCGCGCCGATCTCGCAGCCATCCTTGTCGATCACCAACGTGACCGGCAGGCCGAGCGCCTTGCCGTCCTTGTGCAGCGTCTCGAAGGCGTCGCCGCTCGAATCCGAATAGCGCTTGAGCGCCTTCACCCCGACGCTGTCCAAGAAGGCCGCTCGCCGTTCGAGGCGGGAAGTGTCCACATTCACAGCCACGACCTCAAACCCCGGTCCGCCCTTGGCGGCCTCGAGACGGTCGAGCGTCGGCATCTCCACCCGGCACGGAACGCACCAAGTCGCCCACAGGTTGAGCAGCACCGCGCGCCCTTTGAAAGCGGCAAGCGTCAGCTTGCCGCCGTCGTCGCCCTGGAAGGCGATATCAATCGCCCGGCGAGGTTCGCTCTCCACCTGGAGCGCCGCCAATTCGCCCTTGGCAAGCGGCGCAAGCCGGGCCGCCAGCTTGGCCGAAGTCGGCCGGGCAGTCGCTCGCGGCCTTGCCGGCCGGCGCAACCGTCCCGTATAGGACGGCGCCAGCCGCAACCGCTACCAGCGCGCCCAGAACAGGGATCATGAACCGTCGCCGGCGCGGCGTGTTATCGATATTCGTCATGTCCTTTTCATCCGAGACGACGCGCATGAGCAACACGATGTGGGGCGGCCGATTTGCTGGACGCCCAGCGGAGGCGATGGAGGAGATCAACGCCTCGATCGATTTCGACCGCAACCTCGCCGCCCAGGACATCCTGGCGTCCCAGGCCCACCTCGCCATGCTTGCTGCCCAAGGCATCGTCGAAGCGGTCGACGCCGAGGCGATCTCGAAGGGTCTGGCGCAAGTCAAAGGCGAAATCGAGGCAGGCGGGTTTTCGTTTAAGCGTGCGCTCGAAGACATCCATATGAACGTCGAAAGCCGCCTTGCCGAAGTCATAGGCCCAGCGGCCGGGCGCCTCCATACCGCGCGCTCGCGCAATGATCAGGTCGCCGTCGATTTCCGCCTCTGGGTGCGGGACGCGATCGACGAAATCCTCGGCCAGATCGCGCGCTTGCAACGGGCGCTCGCAGCGCGCGCGCTTGAGAGCGCCGCCATGGTCATGCCGGGCTTCACGCATCTGCAATCGGCGCAGCCGGTCACCTTCGGGCATCATCTCCTCGCCTATGTCGAGATGCTGGGGCGCGACGCGGGGCGCTTCAAGGACGCGCGCAAGCGCCTCAACGAATGTCCGCTAGGCGCGGCCGCGCTTGCGGGAACCTCGTTCCCGATCGACCGCGACATGACCGCCAAGGCGCTCGGCTTCGACCGGCCGACCGCCAATTCGCTCGACAGCGTCGCCGATCGTGACTTCGCGCTCGAAGCGCTCGCCGCCGCAGCGATCACGAGCGGGCATCTCTCCCGCTTCGCCGAGGAGATCGTGCTCTGGACCACGCCGCAATTCGGGTTCGTCAAGCTCTCCGACGCCTTCTCGACGGGTTCGTCGATCATGCCGCAGAAGCGCAATCCTGACGCGGCCGAGCTCGTGCGCGGCAAGACCGGCCGCATTTTCGGCGCGCTGCTCGGCCTGCTCACGGTGATGAAGGGCCTGCCGCTCGCCTATTCGAAGGACATGCAGGAGGACAAGGAGGGTGTCTTCGACGCCTTCCGGACCCTCGCGCTCTCCCTCGCCGCGATGGCGGGCATGGTCGAGGACATGACGCCTGAGCCTAAGCGCATGAAGGCGGCGGCGGGCGCTGGCTACGCCACCGCGACCGATCTCGCCGACTGGCTTGTGCAGGCGCTCAAGATCCCGTTCCGCGAAGCCCATCACATCACTGGCCGCATCGTCGCGCTCGCGGCCAAGCGGGGCGTGGCGCTGGAAAAGCTCACGCTGGACGAGATGCAGAGCGTCGAGCGGCGCATCACCAAGGACGCGTTCGGCGTGCTCGGCGTCGAGCGCTCGGTCAAGAGCCGCACGTCCTACGGCGGAACCGCGCCGGCCAACGTGCGCGAGCAAGCGCGCGGGTGGTTGAAACGGCTCGGAGCGGGGTGAGGGCGCTCCGCGAGCAACCCTTCGCGCGGGTCGCCGCGACAGCGCCGTAGCGGGAAGGCGAACTGGTTCATTCGATGGACGAGGCCGTAAGGCGCCCACGCTTGCGCTCGGCGCCAACTTGGATCGCAGGGTTGCGGCAATCTCGCCGAACAATCAGAGCGGCGGAGGCGGCGGCTGTTTCGGCTTTGGGCCGAACGCCCGCTGCGTGTCCCGCTGTGTGCGGCTCACTTTGGATAGAGCGAGTTGCCGTGCATATTCCTGATCGCCAAGCTCCTTGTATTGCGGACTTGTCAGCGAGGCGAGAAACGCCACCACGTCATCGATCTCGGACTCCGTCAGCGCTAACGGCTGCATGTCCTTGTCGAGCCACGGGTTCATGATTCCGTCACCCTTATTGTAATGATCCATGACATCCCACAGTGTCTCCATCGACCCGTCGTGGAAGTAGGGCCCGGTCACGAGGACATTTCGCAGGCCCGGCGTCTTGAACGACGCGATATCCTCCTGCTCCCTGGTCACGAGGAAGCGTCCGAGCACGGACAGATCGCTGCCGATGGCCGCGGCGTCGACCGCGGGGAGATCGCCTTGCGCCAGCTCTCGCTCGGCCTGCTGCGCCAAGGGGCCTACGTGATGCCGGAGGATGCCGACGCCGATGTTGTGAAAGTCGTTATCCATAAAGAGGGTTACATCCCGCTGATTGTCCGTCAAAGCGTGGCAGAGGTTGCAACGGGCTTTGGTATTGAACAATTCCCAACCGCGTTTGGCCGAGTCGCTGATGGCGTTTGCCTCTCCCGCGATGAAATGGTCGAAGGGCGAATCGAACGAAGCCAGCGTTCGTTCGTACGCTGCAATGGCGCTCAGCATATCCTGCTGGTTCACGGCCCGGCCGAAGGCCTGAATGAATTGGGTCTGGTAGTCCTTGTCGTCTGGCGATCCTGGATACGGCGTCTCCGATGCTTGCGGAGCCCATCTCGAAGGGATTCGTGATCGGCAGCGCCGCCTGCTGCTCCAGCGTATCGACCCGGCCGTCCCAAAACTGATGTTTGTTATAGAGCGCATTCAGAATGGTTGGGGCGTTGCGTTGGCCGGCACGGCCATCGATGCCGACTGAAACGGGCCTGCCGTCAGTGAAGGCCCGCGCCGGATCGTGGCAGGTGGCGCAGGCGACCGTGCCATTACCTGAGAGCCGGGGCTCGAAGAAAAGCTTCTGACCCAATGCGACTCTGGCGGGCCTGAGCGTGGTCGGCGAGATGACGTACTCGGTCAAAGCCTTCGGAAAGCCGCCCTGGTCTAATGAGCGCGGCTCCGCCAATGGACCCGCTTGCGGCAGGGGCGGCGCTTGCCCTGGCGCCAGCGCAAGCCGCGGACCGATGCCAGTGTCTTCGCTCAGCGCTGGCGCCGCAAGCATCCCGCAACTAACCAATAGGACCAATCGGATCGCGAATGATGTGGCTGGCCTAAAAATAGCCTTTGCCCTGCCGCTGAGCGCGACCGATCTCTCGCGTCTCCGGATGCTGCGCCCGTGTGCGAGCAGTCGTGCTGCGGCCGCGCTGCCAAGGAGCATGATGAACTCGTGACGTTTCGATTGATCGAATTGCATTTGCTCCCCCAAAGCGAGGGCCGGATATGCAGGATATCAAAAACTGCGGGAGCCAGTCAGGTGGCGGCGAAAATGATTTTGTGACCCATGGCCCGCAATAACTGGTTTGGGCTGGAACGCGGGTTTTGACGCTAGTCTACGCCGCGCAGTCCCGGCATAGACCCACGAGTTCGACCATCTGCCGATGTGGAGCAAAGCCGGCGCGGGCGGCGGCTTCCTGCAACAGCCGATCAAGCTTGACGTCCTCGATCTCGTCGCTCCGTCCGCACTTCTCGCACAAGAGCAGCGCGCCGTGGTGCGCGTGGCCGAGGTGCTCGCAGGGCGCATAGGCGTTGCGGCTCTCGATCTTGTAGACGAACCCATTTTCGAGAAAAAAGTCGAGGGTCCTATAGACGGTCGGCGGCGCGATCGGCTTGCCTTCCCGCCGCGAAAGCTGGTCGATGATCGCATAGGCCCCAAGAGGGCTTGAGCTTTCCGCCAGGATGGCCAGAACCTGTCGGCGGAGCGGGGTCAAGAGCAAGCCCTGGCGCTCGCACGCGCTTCCCACTCCGGCTCGCCACCGCGCCGCGCTGGCGCGCAAGGCCGAATTTCTCGTCGATCCTGTCTTTTTGCTCATCGCGGTTTCAATCATAGCACGGTCACGAGCCCAGAAATGATATAAGGTTGCTTCTTGGGCTTGCCTACCTACAGGATATAACATAACGGTGCCCGCTTGCGCTCAATCTGGCGCTTCAATCGACAGGAGGCCTGTTTCCCATGATCAACAAGCTCCATGTTATCGCGGCGATCGCGATCTGCGGCTTAAGCGCGCCCGCATTCGCCGATCCGGTGAAAGTCGTTGCGGCGGAAAACTTCTACGGCGACATGGCGAGCCAGATCGGCGGCGCGAATGTCGCGGTGACCAGCATTCTCAGCGATCCGGACACTGATCCGCACCTGTTCGAGGCGAGCCCGGGCACGGCCAAGGCGATGAGCGACGCTAAGGTGGTCATCGTCAACGGCGTCGACTACGACCCGTGGATGGAGAAGCTGCTCAGCGCCCACAAGGCGCCGGAGCGCAAGGAGATCATCGTGGCGAAGTTGGTCGGCCACAAGGCGGGCGACAATCCGCACCTCTGGTACGATCCGGCTTATATGAAGGCAGCCGCAAAGGCGCTGGTCGCCGATCTCATCGCCGTCGACCCCGCGCACAAGGCGGACTATGAGCAGGGCCACGCGAAGTTCCTCGATTCGCTCAAGCCCCTCGACGACAAGATCGCCGCCATGCGCAAGTCCTACGCCGGCCAGCCGGTCACCGCTTCCGAACCGGTGTTCGGCTATCAGGCGGGGCTGATCGGTCTCAAGGTGCACAACGAAAAATATGCCCTCGCGGTCATGAACAACGCCGAGCCGACGCCTTCCGAAGTGGCGGCGTTCGAGAACGACCTCAAGGGCAAAAAAGTGAAGGCGATGCTCTACAACGCCCAGGCGAGCGAGCCCGCGGTCGGCAAGCTGGTGCAACTCGCCAAGGACAATAACATCCCGGTCGTCGGCGTCTCCGAAACCGAGCCGCCGAACTCGACCTATCAGGATTGGATGATGGGGCAGCTCAACGCGCTCGACAAGGCGCTTTCCGGCGGGGCGTAATTGAGCGCGATCGAGTTCGACCATGTGACGGTCAGGCTCGGCGGCCGGGAGATCCTGTCGGCCGCCAGCTTTGAGGTCGAGAAGGGCGAATTCGTCGGCATGCTGGGCGCGAACGGCGCCGGCAAGACGACCCTCATGCGCGCCGCGCTCGGCCTCGTTCCTTTGAGCGCGGGCCGGATTGCAGTCCTGGGCGAGCCGGCGACGCGCGGCAACCCTCGGATCGGCTACATGCCGCAAAACCGCGGCGCGATTGTAGGCCTGAGACTTACCGGCTGGGACGTCGTCGCCGCGTCGGCGATCGGCGCCCGCTTCGGCTTTGTCGCCCTCGACAAGGCGACGCGCCGCGAGATCGACTGGGCCCTCGACGAAGTCGGCGCGCGCGAGTTCGCTCGGCGCTCGATCGGCGAATTGTCCGGCGGCGAGCGCCAGCTCGTGTTGTTGAGCCAGGCGCTGATCGGCAAGCCGCGCCTCATCATGATGGACGAGCCGCTGATCTCGCTCGACCCCGCCCATCAGAAAAGCGTGGTCGAGATCGCGCGACGAATTTGCGACGACCTCAAGGTCGCGATCCTTTTCAGCGCGCATGAGCTGAACCCCTTGGTCAACGCGATTGACCGCGTTCTCTACCTCGGCGGAGGGGAGGCGGTGATCGGGGCGGTCGACGACGTGGTGAACGGGCCAGTCCTGTCACGTCTCTACGGCGCGCCGATCGAGGTCGTGCAAGTCAAGGGGCGCTATTTCGTCATGGCGGGCGACGTCGACGTCGAGCGTGACGCGCATCGACATGATCACCACGCCCACGGCGCCCATGCTTGAATATGATTTCATGCGCACGGCCTTCGCCGCCTCGGGCATGGCCGCGATCCTTGCCGGAACGGTCGGGTTCTTCCTGGTGCTGCGGGGCCAGACCTTCGCCGGCCATGCGCTGTCGCATGTCGGCTTCACCGGGGCGACGGGAGCTGTTCTGCTCGGCCTGTCGCCGCTCGCGGGCCTTGTCGGCTTCACGTTCGTGTGTGGGATCGGAATGGGACTGTTCGGCGAGAAGCTTGCAGCGCGCGACGTGGCGATCGGGATGATGCTGTCGCTTGCGCTGGGGTTAGGGCTCCTGTTCCTGCATTTTTACACCAGCGGGGCGACACAGGCGGCGGCGCTGCTGTTCGGAAACGTGCTCGGAGTTCGATTCGTCCGCGCTTGCAACGTTGGCCGTACTTGCCGTGGTGAGCTTCGTAGCGCTCGCGATCATCCTCCGCCCGCTCATCTTCGCGTCGCTGGAAAGCGAGCTTGCGGAGGCGCGCGGCGTGCCAGTCCGTTTCGTCTCGGTGGTGTTTCTGGCCATCGTCGCGGTCGCGGTCGCGGAATGCGCGCAAATCGTCGGCGTGCTTCTGGTGTTCACGCTGATGGTCGGTCCCGCGGCGGCGGCGCAGAACCTGTCGAGCCGCCTCATCGGCGGAATGTTGCTCGCGGCGGGTCTTGCGCTGGCTGAGGCATGGGGCGGTTTGACGCTGGCCTATTACACCGACTGGCCGACCTCATTCTGGATCACGGCGCTTTCTGGACTTGTGTATCTTGCCAGTCTCGTTGGCCGTCTGGGGTTCCGGTGAAGTGGATCGCTCTCCGCTCAGGCGGCTAAGGGCAGGCGGGCGGAAAGGCGGCTTTCGGCCGCCCTTCCCTCGTCCCTCATCGCGTGGGCTTGGGGAAATCAAACGGAAAATCCCAACCGAATTCGACGGGCCAGGGCTTCTGCGTCTGCGTCGTCTCGCCGGCGGTCTTCGCGCCGTCGCGGACTCCGGTTCCACCGGCGGCAGCGCCGCTGGAGGTCTCGTCGACGCGAGGATGGACAACGACAATCCTTCGCTCTGGAACATTCGCCATGACATAACTCCCATGTTTGGCCGAATGCGTTTTATGTAGCTCATTCACAGTTTCTGCGCTGTGATCCAGATCACATACCCCAGCCTCGCGACGTTTCAACCGCAAATCGTTTCACTTTTGCCGTCACTTCCGTCATTGTGTTGAACAGCGTCTTAATACGAACTCTACGTCACCAATCACCGCTTGCTCATGATCGACATTGCCATTTGGCTCATCGTCGTTTTGCTCGGCGCCATCGTCTATATCGTCTGGCGCGGGCTTCAGGTCGCTCGCTCCCAACATCAGAGCACGATGACAGCGCTGTCGAGCCTAAGCGACACTCACAAGCTCGGATACGAGGGGCTGACTCTCGCAGTGCAGCGCCTCGAGCAGCGGGTCAGGCAGCTCGAGGAGCGGCGCTGACAGGCGGTCGTCAGGCCGCCGGCCGCCCCCCGGATTCACCGACAGCTCCACCACTTTTTCGCGCGTTTCTCGAGGAGCCATGCCGCTCCTCGTGCTTGATGACTCCGCCGCGATGGCGCAGATGGAGCCACAATGCCCAGCCTTCGCCAGACCCGGCTCGCGACCGGACTCGTGCTCTTTCTTTATGTGACGCTGCATTTCGCCAATCATGCGCTCGGCAACATTTCGGTCGGCGCGATGGAGAGCGGGCTCGCCATTCAAAAGCTGATCTGGCAATCGGCGCCGGGCGCCGTGATCCTCTACGTGTCGCTTCTGACCCATATGAGTCTCGGTTTCTGGGCGCTTTACGAGCGGCGCCGATTTCGCTGGACTCGACTCGAGGCGACCCAACTTATCCTCGGCCTCTCGATCCCCTTCCTGCTGACCAATCACGTGATCGGCACCCGCGTCGCACTCAGCCAATTTGGGATCGAGAAGGGGTATGCGCAGGAACTCGTAAGTTTGTGGGTGGTCTCACCCCTGCTCGGCGCGCTGCAGGCGGTTCTGTTGCTGATCGTCTGGATTCACGGCTGCCTCGGCGTCCACTTCTGGCTGAGGCTCAAGCCGTTCTATCCGCGCGTGAGGGAACTCATGCTTTCGATCGCGGTGCTTCTGCCAGCGCTCGCGCTGCTCGGCTATTATCAGGGTGGCGAACGGACTTTAGAGGCAGTCAAGGACCCCGCTTGGCGAGCGGCTACGGCGTCTCCAGAGCACGTCGGAACTCCGGCTCAAAACGCAGTCCTTGTCGACGAGCGCACGCGGATCCTCGCGTTCTTGGCTGTCGCGCTCGCCGCCACGCTTGCCGCCCGGGCGTTCCGACGATGGCGAGAGCATCGGGTCGGCTCGATCCGGCTGACCTATCCCGACCGCACCATTCGCGTCGCCCGCGGTTTCAGCGTCCTGGAAGCGAGCCTGATCAACAACATCCCACACGCGCATGTGTGCGGCGGCCGCGGCCGCTGCTCGACGTGCCGCATCCGCATACTCGGCGACGCGACGGGCCTGCCGGTTGCGAGCGCGGCCGAGCGAGCGGTGCTCGAGCGCGTGCATGCAGGGCCGGACGTGAGGCTCGCCTGCCAGCTTCGCCCGACCCACGACGTCACGCTTGTGCCGATGCTCTCTCCGTACGCGACGACCGTGAACGCTTATCGAACCGGGGCCGCGTCCTCGGGTATCGAGCGTTATGTGGTCATCATGTTTGTCGACATGCGCGGATCGAGCCGGCTGGCCGAGAGGCGCCTGCCGTTCGACACCGTGTTCATCATCAACCAGTTTCTCAACGCCGTGAGCAGTGCGGTGTTGAGCGTTGGCGGCGAGCCCAACCAGGTGCTCGGCGACGGTCTGTTGGCCCTGTTCGGCATGAACGGGCCACCCGACGCCGCCTGCCGGCAAGCGGTCGCCGCCAGCGCCGCAATCGCGGCTAGGGTCGAAAGCCTGAACAGCGCGCTGGCTCATGCGCTGGTCGAGCCGATCCGCTTCGGCATCGGCATTCACGGCGGCGTGACGATCGCCGGCGCCATCGGATACGAGCGTCATGCGCAATTCACGGTGATCGGCGATCCGGTCAATGTCGCGGCCCGTCTCGAGGCGCTGACCAAGACGCTGGGTTGCGAAGTCTTGATGTCGGAAGAGGTCTACGAACGCGCTGGCTTCGGTCCAGACGATCTCCCCGCCCACGACGTCGAGGCGCGCGGACGCGAGGAAAGCGTGAAAGTCCGGAGCGTCACGCGGGCGGCGGATTTGGAGCGGTTTTTGGTCCCCGCCGAAGCGCCGGCCGCGTGAACCGGCAACGCAGACCGATGGCGCTGGCCGTTTACGCCGCCGGCGGTTCGGTCGCGCCGGCGCCGAGCGATCGCTGCATCATGATCGAGTCCGTCCAGCGGCCGAACTTATACCCGACCGCGGGCAGAAGGCCGACCTGGCGGAAGCCGAACTTCTCATGCAGCTTGATTGAGGCGACATTGGCGCCGTCGATATAGCCAATCATCTGGCGAAAGCCCGCCGCGGCGCAGGCGTCGATCAGCGCGGTCATGAGCTGACGCCCGATTCCCGAATGCAGCCGGTCGCTGCGCACGTAGATCGAATGCTTGACCGTATAGCGATAGGCCGGCCGCTTGCGGAACGGCACCGCATAGGCGTAGCCGACGACGGTTCCCGCCTCCTCCGCCACCAGATGCGGCATCTTGCGATTGTTCATCGACCTGCGGCGCCGCTTGAGATCCTCCGCGTCCGGCGCTTCGAATTCGCCATCGACGCCCGGATCGACGCCGCGGCGGATGTGGTGCAGATAAATCGCGAGCATCCCCGGCACATCGATGTCGCGCGAGTTGCGGACCACAATCCGAGGAAGCGCGGCCCGTTCGTCTGCTTCGCCGGAAGGCGGCGCTGTTCGTGGTGTCCATGAGACGCCCTTTACGCCAAATCCCCTCCGCGCGGAACTCCCCGTCGCTCGCCTTCGCCAGACCCGCGCGGCTCGCGCATCGCGTCCTTTCCGGAGCCAAGAATGGCGGAGATCGCGCGCGCGACGAGGGGCGCCGCCGCAGCCTGGGCGATGATGACCACGACAATCCCACCGATCATCCCGACCAGCCGCTCGATCGCAGGCAGGATGTCCGATGAAGGCGCGAGCCCCTGCACCATCGACATGATGACCGCGACCGCCGCCTGATGCCCCGTATAGGAAGCCTCGCCGTCGCGCTCCTTGACGTAGCATGAGACATAGAGGCCGCCGAAAAGCAGCGCGATCCAGACGACGAAGGCGTCGCCCACGAAGCGCATGGAGAGGAGCCCGTAGGCGCCGCCGAGCAGGCAACCGGCGACGCGGTTGACGGCCACCCAGGCAGGTTCGCGCCGCATCGCGAGCAGGATCACGAAAGCGGTGATGGGCGTCTGACCAAGCCCAGGCAGGGCGAGCGCCTGCCAGATCAACGGGATGCAGGCGACGGCGAGCCCCCCTGTGACGGCGATGGCGAGCAGGTCCTCGTCGACCGGACCTGCAAAAACTCCGGGCTTCGCGTCGACGGGCGCGGGTCGGCTGGCGGGCGCGAGGGCAACCTGCACGAGATAGGAAACCCCGACCCCGACCATGATCTCCATCGAACGGTAGACGGCGATCCTGAACCCCTCGTTCGGCGCTTGAAGCGCGCCGAACATGACGAGCACCACCGTCACCGCGCCCAGAAGCACGGCGTATCCGTGGGCGCTGCGCTCCGCACCGTAGATGCCGAAGGCGACCGCGCTCGCGCAGATCAGCTGAAAGATGAGGGGCTCGCCCACAAAATGCGCGCCGAAATAGCCGATGGCCGCGCCGGTCACCGTTCCGAGGCAGCGATCGACGCTCCGGAGGAAGGAACTCGAAACGTCCGGGACGACGATCGAGACCGCAGTGATCGCCGCCCAATAGGGATTGTCGAGATGGAGCGCCATCGCGACGAGCATCGAAAGAACGCTGGCGAGCGTGGCGCGGAAGGCGACGCCCGCCGTCGGTCCTGACAGGCGCAATTCCGCAAATTCGCCCTTCAGCGCTTCCGCGAGGCGAAGGTCGAGGTCACGCCGCGGCGCGAGCTCGCTCACGGGAACATGAGGACACGCGCGTCCGCCCCCATGAACAGCGGAACGTCAGGCATCGGGTCAAACGTCAGCGTCACCTGCAGTCGGCGCGACAGGCGAATCCAGTCGGTCGTCGGCGCTACATAAGGCAGAAGTCGCTGGTCGTCCTCGTGGCGGGCGACGCCCCGCCCGACGCCGAACACCCGGGCCGGATAGAGCGCCACGGATGGCTGTCGAGCCAGATCCAGGCGCGCATCCCCGGCTTCAGGCGCGCCGCGGTATATTCCTTGAAATTGCCGACGACGCGCCATTGCGCGTCATCGACGATTCCGACGATCGGAACGCCGGCTTTGGCGTAGTCGCCGGGGCGCAGCGAGAGATTGGTCACGAAGCCGGGGACGGATGCGACGAGGCGCGTCTGCGTAAGATTGTATTGAGCGAGCGCAAGTTGCGCTTTCGCCACGGCCACTTCCGTGAGCGTCGAGGCGACTTCCGCCGCATTGACGCGCAGTCTTGCTTCGACGCCGGTGACCGCGTCCAGCGCTCTCTGCCGGTCGTCCACAGAGCGGTCGAGAATGGCGTCGGCGAGCGCGCCCTGCTTCACCAGCACGGAGGTGCGGTCGTAGTCCTGGTGCGCCAGCGTAACCGCCGCCTTCGCCGTCTCGAGCGCGCTTGCGAGCACCCGGGCCTCCTCGTCTTTGACCTTGGCCGCGGCGATCGCGCCATCGACCCGCTTCTGGTCGAGGTCGACGCTGAGGGCGAAAGGTTCGGGATCGAGCGTCGCGAGAAGGTCGCCGACCGCAACCTTCTGATCGTTGGCGACGTCAATGCGGTTAACGACGCCCGACACCTGGGGGGCGATCTCGACGAAGTCGGAGCGGACATAGGCGTCCGACGTATAGGCGATGAACGGGATCGGAACGAAATAGAGGAAAGCGACGATCGCCGCCGCGCCGAGGACGAGCAAACGCAAACGTCGGCTGGCCCCGGATCGAGGCGGCGCGGGATCGTTCTGGGGCGGAGTTGACGACACGCTTACGGGGCTTTCAGGCGGGACGAAGGGTTTCTACACCGTGGCTAGCCGGACTGGGGTCCGCTTCTTCTCCGGATGAGGCCGTTCAGGCGGACGTCTCGCGGACCACATAAGTATAGAACCGAATCGCGCCCGAGCCATCGACCTCGCGATAGAGGCCCTGCACCTCGGCCTCGAAGCCCGGGAAGACGTTGGCGCTCTTCTCGAACGTCTTGAGGTAGTCGATCATCGGCCGGGCGCGCTCGGTCAGCCTTTCGCCCGGGACGATGGTCGCGATGCCCGGCGGATACACGACCCAAAGCGTGGTCGCGATCCGGCCATCGAGCTCGGCAAGCGGCAGATAGTCGACGTTGTTGCGCACCAGATGGCGGGAGGCTTCGCGAGGGGTCATCGCCGCGTCCGGCAGATGCTTGGCGGCGAATTGCGCCATCTGCAGTTGGCTCACCCCACAATCGCGGAAGAAGGCGTGCATTTCGCCGCACAGGTCCTTGAGCCGGCGCCCACCATAGCGCGCCGGCCGTTTCGCCACAAATTCCGGCATCGCGTCGTCGAGCGGAACGTTGTCGTCATGCAGCCGCTTGAAGGCGACCAGCGAAGAAACGAGCGTCCCCGCCTTGCTCGAACTCGACGCCGGGCGTCAACAAAAAGAGCAGCGAGTTGAGGTCGTTCTTCTCCGACACCACCCGATTCTCGCGCAGATATTGGGCGACCACCGGGGCCGGCACGCCATGCGCTTCATAGGCGCCGGTCGCGCGGTCGAAGCCCGGCGTGAGCAGGGTGAGCTTGGCCGGATCGGTGATCGCGAAGCCCGCCTCGAGCGCCTGAAAACCGTGCCAGGCTTCACCCGGCGTCAGCGCCCAATAGCGTGGATCGCGGGCGAGCAGATCGGTCGACACGTTTTCCCAAGGCACATCGTGGGTCGCGCCCTCGAGCGCGGCGTCGCGGATCGAGACGCGCTGCGGCACGAACGGATCGAAAAACCAGCGCCTTGCCGGGTCCCGCTCCTTCTCCTCGAATTCGCGTCGGACAGCGCGCAATTTCTTGCGCAACTCGATCCCGAGACGGATTGCGTCGTCCCACAGGACTTCCCCCGATCGGCCCTTCATCATCTGCGCGCCGACATCGAGGGACGCGAATAGCGGATAGAACGGCGAGGTCGAGGCGAACTGCATGAAGCCTTCATTGAAGCGGCGATGCTCGACGCGGCGACGCTGGCCCTTGATGTGCCGGTCGCGGACATGGATCTGTGAGGCTTGCGAGAAGCTCGCGAGCTGCTTGTGCGCGGATTGCGTGGCGACAATCCCGGGCGAGGCTTCGCCCAAGTTTCGCAGGCCCATGGCGAACCTGCGCTCATAAAGCGGGTGAAACTTCATGAAGCCGGCCCAGGCCTCGTCGAACATGACATAGTCGCAAAGACGGCCGATACGCTCGACGATACGCTCGGCGTCGTAGATCGTGCCGTCGTAGGTGCATTGCTCGATCACCGCGGCGCGGAACGGACGTTCGCGCTTCCACGCCTCCTTGTCGGTCACCAGCGGATTGTCGCGGATGCGCTCGCGGATCCGCGTCTCGTCGAGATCCTCCGGCCGAATGGGACCGATGAGCCCGTAGGCGTTGCGATCGGTCGACAGATAAATCGGAACGCCGCCGCCCATCATGAGCGCGCCCTGGTGCGCGGCTTTATGATTGTTGCGGTCGAACAGCACGAGATCGTCCTCGGCGATGAGGTTCGTGCAGACGATCTTGTTCGACGACGACGTGCCGTTGAGCACGAAATAGGTCTTCTCCGCCCCAAAGATCGCGGCTGCCTCTTTCTGCGCCTGAAGCGCCGGCCCTTCGTGGGTGAGAAGATCGCCGAGTTCGAGGATCGAATTGTCGAGGTCGTCGCGAAAGACCGCTTCGCCCAGATGCTCGACGAAGATACGCCCGATCGGGCTGCGGCTATAGAAGACGCCGCCGTTATGACCGGGGCAGGTCCACAACTGGTTGCCCTCTTCCTGGAAGTCGACAAGAGCGCCGAAGAAAGGGGTCTTCAACGTGTCGGCATATTGCTTGAGGCGCGAAACCAGGTTCCTGGCGATGAATTCGGGCGTCTCCTCGGCCAGGAACACATAGCCGTCGATGAAGTCGAGCACTTCGACCGGAATGTCCTCGAAGCGCTTGCGCCTGATGAGCACGACGATCGGCATGTCGAGGCCGCGCTTGCGCATGAGGTTGATGAGCGAAGCAGCCTTGCCCTCGATGCCCTTCTTGCCCCAGTCGACGACCATGCAGCCGATCGCGGCGTCGGTCTGCACGGCGATCTCGGCGTCCTCGAGACGCCGCGCCTTGATGACCTGGAATCCCATCCGCTCGATGGCGGCGATGATCTGGCTGACCCTGAGACCCTCGAGGTCGTCGGCGTCGAACATCGGCGCCGAGAACAGAAAGGTCAGGCGTTGGGAAAAGTTCATCGATTGTTCCGCCGGCCAGGGTCGTCGGCTGACGTCCCGTAGGCGGCAGCTTAAGACAGCATAGCGGGGGCAGAATCAAGTCGGGCGACGAGTTGAGCGGCCCGTGCGCGGATCAACGAATCGCCCCTTTAAGGAGGAAGCCGCAACCCGGCGCATACGCCGCTCTTTCTTTCAGCTGTCAATTGCGTTCAACTCATCGTGTGTTCGCCAATCGAGGCCGGGGCGCCAATTTGTCGCCTCGCTGGCCCTCTGTCGCGCCAATGTGCTAGTGGTTCCCGCCTTCGTCGCGCGGGCTGAAGCGGCGGGACTGGCGCCAGGGGAGAAAGCGCCAGTCATGTTGACGAGCCGGGCCGATAACGATCGCGCTCGGCTCGTCTCCCGTGCGCCGGCGTACATGTACGAATCCTGGCGCCAGGAAGGCCGCGCGTTCGGCGATGAACCGACGGTCGCCAAGGCGGCGGAGTGACGCATTTTGGATTCGGTGGTCCTCACTCTCAACGCCGGCTCGTCGTCGCTCAAATTCGCGGCGTTCCGCCTCGTAAATGGCGGCGAACCGAACCTGCTCGCCTCCGGGCAGATCGAGGGCATCGGCGCGACCGCGAAAGGCGCCGTCAAGACAGCCTCGGGCGAAATCGGCCGAGCTCAGCTTCGAACGGTCGGGCGCCGGCGTCGATCACACCGCCGCGATGCGCGCCATCCTCGACTGGCTTAAGAAGGCGGGCTACGATTCTTCCATCGCAGCAGTCGGCCATCGCATCGTTCACGGCGGCCCGGAATACGCCGAGCCGGTCCTCATCGACGATCCGACGCTCGCGAAACTGCGAGCGCTTATTCCGCTCGCGCCGCTCCACCAGCCGCACAATGTCGCCGGCGTCGAAGCGGCGATGAAGGCCTTCCCGTCGACGCCGCAGGTCGCGTGTTTCGACACGGCGTTCCATCGTAGCCATCCGTTCATCAACGACACATACGCTCTGCCGCGCTCGTATTACGACGAGGGCGTGCGTCGCTACGGCTTTCACGGCCTCTCCTACGAATTCATCACCCGAAGGCTGCGCACGATCGCGCCTGAGATCGCGCGCAAGGACGTGATCATCGCCCATCTCGGCAACGGCGCGTCGATGTGCGCGGTCCATGACGGCCGCGCCGTCGCCACAACCATGGGGTTCACCGCGCTCGACGGCCTCGCGATGGGCACCCGCTGCGGACAGCTCGATCCCGGCGTGGTGCTCTATCTCATGGCCGAAAAGAAAATGGGCGCGGACGAGATATCCGACCTCTTATGGAAGAACTCCGGCCTCAAAGGCATGTCGGGCATTTCGCAGGACATGCGCGAGCTCGAGGCCTCAACCAGCCCGGCCGCGCGCGACGCCATCGCCTATTTCGTCTCGCGCATCCGGCGCGAGCTGGCTGGGCTTGCGGCGGCGGTCGACGGCGCGGAGGCGATCGTATTCACGGCCGGGATTGGCGAACATTCGTGGAGAATGCGCGAAGCGGCGCTCAAGGATATGGAATGGATGGGAATTCATCTCGACGGCGAAGCGAACCGCGCCAATGCTGAGATCATTAGCGCCAAGAATTCACCGACGATCGTCTTCGTGATCCCGACCAACGAGGAACTGATGATTGCCGAGCACACGGTCGCGACGGCGGGGGTCGGGAAATAGGGGTGTCTCCGGCAGCGGGTGCGGCCCTATCGTCCGCCCTCGTCGAACCCCAGCGCGGCGCGCGCCGCTCGCCATCGCGCCTGCAGCGCGGCGATATCGGAATCATCCAACGGCGCGACGCGCTCGAACACGATCGCGCTGACGCCATGCTCCAGATGAAAGACCTCGCCGGTGCGGCGGAACTTGGCGCCGATACCCTGCCCGGTCAGCATTTCCCGCGACGGCACGATCACCGTCTGCTGGTAGTTGGGATCGAGGTGGGTCTGGACCGGATCGCCGACGATGATGATGGCGCAATCCTTGAGGTCGGCCGTCGGCGGCCCGTCGACCGTGTCGACGTCGGGCATCGTGACGTTGAGCTTGGAGCTGCCCGGTCCGCGCTCCGGACGGAGCTGCCACAATTCTCCAATGAGCTGGCCGCTGAACGTGTAGCTCGAGCCGAGGCCGCAGACTTTGGCGTCGGGCCGAGCGTGCCCATCGACCCAGTCCTTCAGGCGCTTGAGTTCGTCCAGGTCGGCGCGCGGAGCGCGGGGAAGTCCGGCGATCGGCGCAAGCCCTCCGGAATTGAGCGCCGCCGCCAGCGGTGAGAGCGTGATCGCCGCAAGCGCCGTGAGGCCGAGAAGCGCGAAGCGCGGCGCCGACGCGAAGAGCACCATCAGGGAAGCCGCGATGGGCGCGACAATCGCCGGCGCGATCAGATCGAGATGATGAATGTAGGGCGTCTGGATGCGCAGGAACAAGGCGGCGCCGATCGCCGAGGCGCCGAGAGTGAAGCGCAAGAGACGCTTGTCGCGCGAGCGCGCCCAAAGGAAGGCCGCGGCTGCAAGCGCGGCGAGCGCCGGGATGAGCCCAACCCAGTCGCCAAGCTCGTGGAGGAACACGTCCGGCGGCTTGCGATAGCCCGCGTAAGTTTGGGCGTAGTCGTGGGCGCCCAAGTTCGGGGCCCAATCGAGGAGAACCGGGCTCACGAGCGCGAGCAGAGTGAGGGCGCAGAGAGCGGCCGCCGTCACGGCGTCGAGCCAGCGAAAACTCGCTCCCCGTCTCAGCGCGATCGAACCGACTTCCAGCGCCAAGATGATGACGATTCCCATCGCGGCGAATGCGTACCAGCGTCGGAAGGCGAACATCGCATACAGGGCCAGCGCCAGCGCGAGGGCGACGCGGCGGATCATCGGTTTCACGCGCGCGTCGAAGCCGTGCCGCAAAGTAAGGAGGCGGACGAGCCGTTCGGCCAGCCTGAGCGCGCAGACCACCAACACAAGACCGCCGACGTCAGGCATGCCGCGCGCCGCGACTGCGAATGCGGCCGGAAAAGCGACGAGCACGGCGCCGACGCCAAGGGGGAGCATCGCCGCATCGTTGCGCGTCGCGAGGCTCGCCCGGCGGGCGCAGTCGCGAGCCAGGATCGCGAGCCCCAAAGCGGCGGGCGAAGCATAGAGGGCGAGGATCGCGAACGTATAGACAGCGCGCGACGTCGGCTCGGTGGCCGCCAAGAGAATGCCCGGAACCAGTCCCGGCGCCCAGGAATAGTCCTGGGTGATCGATTGGACGGACGCGGCGAGCAGCAGAGCCCAATTCCGCGCATCGACCAAACGCGCGACCAACATGGCTATGCCGCGATAGGTCATGAAGTCGGCGATCATCAGATCGCGCGAGACAAGCACGACATAGGCTGCGTAGGCGGACAGCAAAGCGAGCGTAGCGGCGAACAGCGCCACCAGGGCCAGGGAAACGGCGGGACGCTTCCGCGCCGTGCGGATCGAGCCACACGGCGAGCCCGACGCCGAACGCGGCGGAAGCGAAGCTGGCGAGCCTCAGCCTTGCGTCTGGACTGACGAGCGCACAGAGAAGGACAATCGCCGCGCCAGCAGCGACGGCGCTCCTGAACTTGGACAGCGCCGCATCGTCCAGCGTGAAAGCCAAGGCAAGCGCCGCAAGTCCGGTGAAAACCGTCAGGCCAGTCAGGACGATCGTGGGCGCGCCGGGCGCGGCTTTGTGGGCTAAAAAGCCGACCGCAGCCGCGAGCGCGAACGCGGCCCCCCAGGCGAGCAGCCGGCTCTCAGTGAGGCGCAAGGGCGCGAGCGCGCCGTCGTCGAGAACGGACATGGGCGAAACGATAAGCGACGAGGGTTAAGGCTTACCCGCTGGCGACAAAACGCCGCCAAGAGCGGCGATCGGGCCTCAAGGCGCGCTCGCGAGCCGCGCGCGCCCAGGCGCCAAGGCCCGCCCCGGACCGGCGAAGCGCGAAGCGCCTCATTGTGTTTGGCGCTTCGCGCGCTTGGGCCTCGCTCCCGCCGACTTCGGCGGCAACGACTGGACGTAGTCCAACGCTGGCCGAAGCAAAGCCTTGATCGCATCCTCGGAGGGCGGCGGCGGATCGGCGAAGACATATCCCTCCATGCGGCGGCCGCGCATCTCCATCGGCCGGATCCCGGGCTGCCCCAGCGCTTCGTCCTGACGCTCCCTGCCGACCCGCAGAAGAAGGCCGCGCTTGGACGCTGCGGCGACGAGATTTCCGTTCACCATGAATCCGACGCCGCCAAACATCTTGACCTCGCGCAGCGCCTCGACGCCCTGAAGAGCGGCCCGCACCCTCGAGGCGAGATCAGTTTCCGCGCTCATTCTCTGGCCTCCTGCGCATGAAGGAGCATATTCCACCGCGCCTCACGCCAACCTTCAAGCACGCCGCTGGACCCCACCGGGACGGGGCGGGTTGGGCGAGCGCTACCTCCCTGCAAGCCGGTCGGCGAAGAGTGCGACTGTCTTTGCGTAAATCTCGGCCGAGTTCCATTGCAGGATGGCGGCGAAGTTCGGCTCGCCTTCGTTCCAGCCCGCGCCCGGTTGCCAGCCGTGCGCCTTGAGGAAAGCAGCGGTGGACGCGAGCGCGTCAGCGGAATTGTGGATGAGATCGGGCGTTCCCGAGCCGTCCGGCGTGGTGGCGAACATGAGATAGGCGGACGGCATGAGCTGGGTCTGGCCGACCTCGCCCGCCCAGGCGCCATGGAGCGAGCGCGGCTGCGTCACGATGCCGCGGTCAACGAGAGTGATCGCGTCGATAAGTTCGGCGCGGAACCGTTGCGGGCGTCGGCAGTCCCAGGCCAGAGTTGCGAGGGCGCTATAAGTGGGGAACGAGCCGACGTCACCGCCGAAGCTCGTCTCCTGGCCCCAAATCGCGACCAGCACCGGTCCCGGCACGCCGAAGCGCTGCTCGATCGCCGCCAGCGGCGCGGCGTAGCGCTTAAGCTCTGCCCTGCCTCGCGCGACCATTCCCGGCGTGACATGGCTCGCGGCGAATCCGGCAAAGTTGTGCCCAAACATGGCGGCGCCGCCGTCGTGCCGCTTGACGGCTGGGTTGTAAGACACGCCGTCGAGCGCAGCGTCCACGGCTCTTCGGGAGAGGCCGTCCATCACCGCGACTTCCTTGAAGGACGCGAGCCAGGCGCTGAAGCCCTCCGCGCTCCTGCCGCAATCCTCGGCATGAGCCGGTGCGGCAGCGAGACAAGCCGCCATTGCAACGAACGCCAATGCTCTCAATTTCTCCCCCAAGTCATCCGGAAGCCGCCACGACGATGGGCGGCGGAGCGGCGTCTCTCACATCCCGGGAACAGGCATGATTTCGATGACTTCGATCCAGCCGCCCGGGATCTGGAGATGCGGATGATCCTTGCCGAACAGCTTCGTTGCGGCCTCCGCATTGTCGGCTTGCACGATCGAATAGCCGCCGATCCCGTTCTTGGTGTCGGAAACGCCTTTGGCGTCGACCCGGCTAGTCTTGCCCAGCGGGGCGCCGCCATCGACCAGGGACGGTTGATTGTCACCCATCCATTTGATCCACCCCTGCATGCCCTTCTCTTGCTGCTCGGGCGTAGACTCTCTCATCATCTTTTCGAAGTCAGCCGCATTGGCCATGTACAGGACCATGAACTTTTTCATCGGATTCCTCCCCGTCAGGAAAAACATAGCGAGAAACGGCTGAAACGCAGCGCCTTCTACGCGCTTTCCCGCTGCCCGACAACGACACCAGCGGCGCGCTCCAATTGCGGGGCGGCCTAGGCCTGAGGCGGCTCCGGCCACGGCCTGGCGTCGTACGCCCGGATGGCCTCGAAGGCGCGTGCGACGGCGAGCACGCCGAGGTCGTCAAATCGACGGCCGATGATCTGCAGCCCGATCGGGAGTCCCTCCAAATCATAGCCGCAGTTGACCGACGCCGCCGGCTGCTCGGACATGTTGAAGGCGACGGTGAAGCCGATGTGCGGAAACGGATTGAGCGGATCGCGGCTCGGCGACGGCCATTCAGCCGGAAAGGCGGTCATCGGCGCCGTCGGCGACAGTACGTAGTCGAACGGCGCTGTCGCCGCGACCGCCGCCCTACCCATCTCCGGGATCTGATGAAAACCCCGGAACACCTCGACGCCGGAAAACCGTGCAGCCGATTCGGCCCAGTCGCGAATGAACGGCAGCACGCGCTCGCGCCGCTCGGGCGTGAGTGCGCCGATATCGTTGAGCGCGCGGGCGCGCCAGAACCTGTCGAGGCCGTCGAGCATCTCCTGGGTGAGAAACGGCTTGAGCGGCTCGACATGCGCCCCGGCGGCCTCGAAATCTCGCGCGGCGCGCTGGACAGCGGCTGTGACTTCAGCGCTCGGGGGCGCGCCGCAGCCGGCTTCAAGCAACAAGCCGACGCGCAGGCCGTTGAGCGAAGCGGGCTCGACGATCCAGTCAAGCTTCTCGTATTTGAGGCTCGCATAATCGCGGACATCGGGCAGCGACAAGGTCGCCATCATCAACGCGGCATCGTCGACGTCGCGCGTCATCGGCCCGGCGACCCGGCCTACATAGGGCGGATCGATCGGGATCCGTCCGGCGCTCGGCTTGAGGCCGAAAATCCCGCACCAGCCCGCGGGCAGGCGCACCGAGCCGCCGATGTCGGTGCCGATGTGCAACGGCCCATAGAGCGCGGCTGCCGCCGCGCCCGCGCCAGACGAGGAGCCGCCCGGATTGCGGTCGAGCTTCCACGGGTTGCGCGCGAGCGGGTGGAAGCTCGACAGCCCCGATGACAGCATGCCGTAGTCCGGCATCGTGGTCTTGGTGAACATGATCGCGCCCGCCTCGCGCAGGCGCTGGGCTGGCGGCGCGTCCTCCTTCTGCGGCGACAGGTCTTCCGCCGCCGTGCCGACCGGCTTCGGATCGCCCCGCGTCGCGATATTGTCCTTGATCGTCACCGGCACGCCGTCCAGCGGGCCGATCGGCTCTCCCTTCCCCCAGCGCGCTTCGGAGGCGCGCGCCTCGCTCAGCGCCCGCTCAGGAGCGTAAAGATAGGTCGCATGAATGTGCGGTTCGTAAGCCTCGACCCGCTCGATCACCGACCTCATGGCTTCGACCGGCGACAACTTGCGCGCCCGATAGAGGCGCAAAAGCTCCAAAGCCGACATTCTAAACGGTTGCGTGCTCGACCCTTTCGCCATCCTGGCGTGCTCGGTCATTGCCACGCCATCGCCGAGAGATCGTTGACGAAGATCGGCGCGTTCTTCCACAGGCCCTTGAGCTTGGCGTCGGCGACGGTCACGTTCGGCAACTGGAACAGGAAGGCGTTGACGCTGTCCTCGGCGAGCTTCTTCTGCGCTTCGCCGAGCGCCGCCTTGTACGCCTCGAGATTGGGCGCCGACGTCACCTTGGCGTAGATCGCCTGGAACGCCGGGCTGTCGTACTGGAAGTAATAGTTCGGATTGGCGTAGATGCCGATGTCGAGCGGCTCGACATGGCTGATGATGGTCAGATCATAGTTCTTGTCCTTGTAGACGCCGGAGAGCCACTGCGCCCATTCGACATCCTGGATCTTCGCGTTGATCCCGACTTCGGCGAGCTCGGCGGCGATGATCTCGCCGCCCTGACGCGCATAAGGCGGAGGCGGCAGGATGAGGCTGAGCTCGAGCGGCGTCGTCACGCCCGCCTCTTTCAGAAGCGCCTTGGCTTTGGCCGGGTCATGGGGATACATGCCGGTGAGATCGACGTAACCGGGATCGTTCGGCGTGAGGTGGCTGCCGATCGGCGTGCCCAAGCCGTCCATCGCGCCATCGATGATCGCCTTGCGGTCGATCGCATAGGCGATCGCCTGACGCACCTTCAGATCGTCGAGCGGCTTCTTCTTGTTGTTCATGGCGAGGATGGTCTTGCCCTCGGTCCCGCCGACCAGCACCTGGAACCGCGGATCGCTCCTGAACTGGCCGAGCGCCTGCACATTGGCGAAACGCGGGAAGGCGTCGACGTCGCCGGCCAGCATCGCCGCGACCGCCGCCGAGGGATCGGAGATGAAGCGGAAGGTCGCATGAGTGAGCGGGATCTTCGCCGCGTCGCGATAGCCATCCCATTTGTCGAGCGTGATCGACGAGCCCTTGGTCCAGGAGGCGAGCTTGTAGGGTCCGGTGCCGACGGGACTCGTGGCTTCGCTCGTCGCGCTCTTCTCATCAAGGATCACCGCCGTGTCCATGCCGAGATGGAACAGCGCCTCGAAGCTCGGCTGCTTGAACTTGAGCACCACCGTCATCGGATCGGGCGTCTCGATCAATTCGATCGAGGCGAAGAAGCCCTTGTCCTTGTTGGTCGAAATCCTTGGCGGCGAAACGCTCGAAGGAATATTTGACGTCCTTCGACGAGAACGGCTCGCCGTCCTGAAACTTGATGTTCGGCTTGAGCGTGAAGGTGAGCGTCTTGAGATCCGGCGAGAAGTCCCATTTCTCGGCAAGCAGCGGCGTGACCGAGAAGTCCTCGTTGATCTTGGTCAGGCCCTCGAAAATGTTGTATTGCGTCACTTCCCCGATAGCGGCCGCGGGCGCGGTCGTCGGATCGAGCCCCGGCGGCTCGAGCACCATTCCGATCGTCACGCTGTCCTTGGCGAGGGCTATGCCCGACTGCGCCATGAAGGCGAGGCCAAGCGTGAACAGAAGGCGATGGGTGCGGCGCATAAAACGCTCCGGGGCTTGCTGAGGCCCCAAACATAGCACCGC
This sequence comes from uncultured Alphaproteobacteria bacterium, assembly GCA_963820095.1. Classification (GTDB taxonomy): domain Bacteria; phylum Pseudomonadota; class Alphaproteobacteria; order Rhizobiales; family Beijerinckiaceae; genus Roseiarcus. The sequence continues at coordinate 439,693 of CAWFZA010000008.1, read as the reverse complement.
ACAGCGCGAGAGCGTCAAGCAAAAGTCCCTCCTCCCGGCAGGGAAGAAGGGACCTGAATGCAACTCCAGAAAAGTCTGGTTCGCTCAGCGCGTTTCGGAGCCGCCGTTGGCCGGGCGGGCCCGACGTTCGGCCATGAATTTATCGAACTCTTCGCGATCCTTGGCGCGGCGAATTGCGTCGACATATTCGGCGAATTCGCGTTGAGCATCGTCTAGCTTACGACGCTCTTCGTCGAGCCGAGCCAGCTCCGCCGTCCGCCATTCGTTGAAAGCGGCGTTGCCAGTCGAAGCACCGTAAGCGCGGCTCGCGCGGTTCATCGCGCCGCAGCCCCACGAAGAACCCCAGGAGGAATTGGACGACATCATGGTGCGCGCATCCTGCCATTTGTTGGTCGCCAGCGTCTGAAGATCCGGACCGCCGTTCCGGCTTTGCCAGAACTTATAGCCGAGGACCGCAAGCCCGATCGGCCAAAAGACGATGAAGCCAAGAACCATCGCGATGATTTCGAACGCGCTCCAGCGCGAACCGCCGCGTCGCCAACGGGCGTTCGCCCAATCGCTCGCGCCGAATTCCCGCGCGCCGTACGAACCACCCATTGCATTCTCCGCAGTGCCCATTATGAGCCTCCATCTCCACACGTTAGCCGAAACCCGCAAGGGCGACCGCTCACGCACGTGAAGACATTGGAGGCCGCCAAGGCGCGCGCAAGGGCCATCCAATGTAAAAAAGCATTACATTAATGTCAATGTCGCTGACCTAATCGAGAGGGAAGTGACAGGCGACCTTGCGGCTGCCGCCATCTTTCGCTTCCAGGATCGGCGCCTCCTCAAGGCAGCGCGGCCGGGCGAAAGCGCATCGCGACGCGTAGGGGCAGCCCTCGGCCGTTTCCGCGCCGCCGCTGGCGGCGGGAGGCGATGCGCGCGCCGACCGGTCGAGGCGCGGGGTGGCGTCGACCAATTCGCGCGTATAGGGATGCGCGGGACGATTGAACAAGGCGTCGGTTTCGCCAATCTCGACGATGCGCCCGCGGTACAGCACGGCGGTCATTGCACAGATATGCGCGACGACGGCGAGATCGTGGCTGATCAAGAGGAAGGTGACGCCCGCCTCCCGTTCGAGATCGCTCATCAGATTCAGCGTCTGCGCCTGGACCGAGACATCGAGCGCCGACACCGGCTCGTCGGCGATGACAAGCCTCGGCCGCGTGATGAGCGCGCGCGCGATCGCGATGCGCTGGCGCTGGCCGCCGGAAAACTCGTGCGGATGCTTCAGAGCGTCGGAAGCCTTGAGACCGACAGCCTCGAGCGAGGCCTGGACGCGAGCCCGGCGCTCTGCCCGGCTCACACGGCCCAACGCCGCCAGCGGCTCGGCCACGATTTTCTCCACCCGCTGGCGCGGATCGAGCGAACCATAAGGGTCCTGGAAGACCATTTGCATATGCGCCCGGGTTGCGCGCAATTCGCGGCGCGGCAGATCGAACAGCGAGCGTCCCTGAAGGCGCACCATTCCCGAATCCGGCCTATCGAGCGCGAGCGCGATGCGCGCCAGCGTCGACTTGCCTGAGCCGGATTCGCCAACGATTCCGAACGAGCGTCCATGGCTCATCGAGAAGCTCACCCCCGCCAGCGCCGGGCCGGCGTTCTTGCGCGCAAACGGGCCGGCGCCTCGCGGGCGGTAAGTCTTGACGAGCGACGAGACCTCGAGCAGCGGCGCTTCGCTCATGACACGAATCCCGCTTCGCTCATGGCGCGAACCCCACTTCCCGGGCGCGATGACAGCGGGACATGTGGCCGGCGCCGAAGGCGATCTCGGGCGGCGGCGCTGTCCAGCAGATGGGAACCGTGAGCGCGCATCGGCCGGCGAAAGGGCAGCCGACGTCGTGCCCGGGCGCAACCGGCGGGGCGCCGGGGATGGTCTTGAGCCTTGCGCCGCGCGGCGCGCCGGGCCGCGGGCGCGCCTCGAGCAAAGCCAGCGTGTAAGGGTTCCTCGGCTGACGCAACACCGCCTCGACCGGCCCGCTCTCCATGATCGTCCCGGCGTACATGACGATGACCCGGTCGCAGTGCCCGGCGATCACCGCTAGATCGTGGCTCACCAGCACGATCGCCATCCTCGATTCCGACTTGAGGCCGTCGATGAGCGCGAGGATGCGCGCCTGCACCGTGACGTCGAGCGCCGTCGTCGGTTCGTCGGCAATGATCAGGCGTGGGCCACAGCCGATCGCCATGGCGATCATCGCCCGCTGCCGCTCGCCGCCGGAGAGCTCGAACGGATAGGATCGAGCCGCGCGCTCCGGCTCGGCCAATCGCACGCGCTGAAGCAAGTCGATCGCTCGCGCCTGCGCCTCGGCCTTGGCAAGGCCGCGATGCAGGATCAGCGGCTCGGCGACCTGCGCGCCGATGCGGCGCAACGGATTGAGCGCCGTCATCGGCTCCTGAAAGACCATGGCGATACGATCGCCGCGCAACTTCAGCATCTCCTCTTCGGAGAGGCCGATAAGTTCCCTGCCCTCGAAGCGAATCGAACCGGAGACCCGCGCCCCTTCGGGCGTCAGCGCCATCAGCGCGAGCGCGGTCATCGTCTTGCCGGAGCCGGATTCGCCAACCACCCCGAGACTCTCGCCCTGGCGAAGAGAAAACGACGTCCGATCGACGACGCGCCGCGATCCCTCCGGCGTGATGAGGTCGACGGCGAGCTCTGAGACCTCGAGCAGCATTAGCCTCGGGCCTTCAGTTTCGGATCGAGCGCGTCGCGCAGGCCGTCACCAAGCAGATTGAGGCCCAACACGCTGAGCGCAATCGCAATGCCCGGATAGAGCGCGAGCCTTGGCGCGTTGTAGAGCACGTTCTGGGCGTCGGCGAGCATCTTTCCCCACGAGGTCTCAGGCGGCTGCGCGCCGAGGCCGAGGTAGGACAGCGCCGCCTCGGCCAGAATCGCGATCGCGAATTGAATCGTCGCCTGAACGATCAGCGCCGGCGCAATGTTGGGCAGCACGTGATCGACCGCGATGGCGATCGGCCCGCGTCCCGCGGCGCGGGCGGCGAGCGCATATTCGCGCGACAGAACGCCATTGGCGGTGGCGCGGGTGAGCTTGGCGATGATCGGCACGTTGTAGACGCCGATGGCGATGATGGCGTTGACGACGCCCGGGCCGAAGGTCGACGTCAGCATGATCGCGAGGAGCAGCGCCGGAAACGCGAAGACGAAGTCGCTGAGCTTCATGATGCCGTCTTCGACCAGGCCCTTGGAAAAGGCCGCGATCAGGCCGAGAACGATGCCGAACACGAGACCAATGCCGACCGCGATCACGCCGACCAGAATCGAGATGCGCGAGCCAGCCAGAATCTGCGAGGCGACGTCGCGTCCGAGATTGTCGGTCCCGAACCAATGCGCTGCCGAAGGGGGCGCGAGCTTGTGGGGGATGTCGATGGCCGTCGGCGGATAGGGCGTCCAGACGAGCGACAAGGCGGCGGCGGCGATCAGCGTTGCGACGAGCGCGGCGCCGAGCCACAGGCTCACTCCCCCGCGCGGGCGAAACCAGCCCAACAGCGTCACGCGGCCGAGGCCCTCAGCCTCGGATCGATTGCGGCGCAGGCGATGTCGACGACGAAGTTCACCCCGATCACGATCACCGCCAAGAGCATCACCCCGTTCTCGACCACCAAGGTGTCGCGATTGGAGATCGACTGCAGCATCAGGCGCCCGAGGCCGGGCAGGACAAATACGTTCTCGACCACGATCGCGCCCGCGATCAGGTTGGCGAATTGCAGCCCCATGATTGTCAGGATCGGCGTCAAAGCATTCGGCAGCGCATGGCGCCAGAGCGCGGAGCGGCGCGAGACGCCCTTGGCGCGCGCGGTGCGCATGAAGTCCTCGTTGAGCGCCTCGATCACCGCCGACCGCGTCACGCGCGTGACGATCGCGGCCTGCACGACGCCTAGCGCGATCGCCGGAAGGACGAGGGCGGCAATCGCACGCGCCGGATCATGCCAACCGGGAAATCCGCCGGCCGGAACCAGCCTCAGCGTCACGGCGAAGACCAGCACAAGCAGAATCGCCAGCCAGAAATTCGGCACGGCGATGCCGATCTGGCTGAAACCCATGACCATCGCGTCGCCCGCGTGGCCGCGCCGATCCGCGGCGTAGACGCCGGCGGCAAGCCCGACGACCGCGGCGAACGCCATCGCCATCAGCGCGAGCGGCGCGCTGACCGCAAGGCTCGAGGCGATCAGGGGACCAATCGGCGAGCCATAGGCGTAAGAGAGGCCGAGATCGCCGTGCAAAGCGCCCCCGATCCAATGCGCGTAGCGGACAGGCGCCGGCAGATCGAGCCCGAGCTTGTGCGACAGCGCCGCGACCGCCTCGGGCGTGGCCGTCGGCCCCAGCATGGTCTGAGCCGCATCGCCCGGCAGGATCTGCATGACCGCGAACACGACCAGCGAGGCGACGAGGAGCGTCGCTACGAAAACAGCGATCCGTTGTCCTACGTACAGCAGCATCGCGCTTCAAGGCTTGCGCGCGCGGCGCTCGCCGGGGGTCGCGCCCGCGCGCCCGGATATGACGTGATGGGGTCGAGCCCAGGCCGTCATTGCGAGCCAAGCGAAGCAATCCAGAGGCCGAAGGGCGTCCTCCGATCTCCTGGATCGCCGCGTCGCTGCGCTCCTCGCGATGACGATCCCAGCCGCGGCGTTCATCAAGTTTTCCCGGCCAGCTCAGCGGCAAGACGCTGCGAGATCTCGTCCGAGAGCGAGCGCGCCAGCCGAATCTCGGCGTCTCGCGCGGCGCGCAGATCGTTGTAGCGCTGCTGGGAGCGGTCGTAGGCGGCGTTGGCGGTGGCGACCCCTGTCAGAACTTGAGCGCCGCCGTCGACCTTGTTGAGCGTATATGTAGCGTCGCCGGTCACGGTCGCCGAAGTCGCGACGTTGATGAGCGAGCTGACCGTCGGCGTCACCGCGGTGGTCGTGACGGTGACGGTCAGCCGATATTTAGGCGGCGGCGTCTGCCCGGTCCCGTTCAGATCGGTAATCAGATTGTCGCCAAGATAATGGCCGATGCGATCCTTGATCGGCAGGACTTCGATCGCCCGCAGATCCTCGACCAGTCCCGGATGCGCGGCCTCGCTGTAGAGCGGCTGGAAGCAGCCGGCGAGCGAGCCGGCGACCGCAAGCGCCGCGAGGACGCCAAGACCCTTAGATGACGACATTGACGATCCTGCGCGGCACGATGATCACCCTGCGGGGGCGCCTATTATCCATCGCCCGCTTAACCGCGTCGAGGGCAAGAGCCTCGCGCTCCACCCGTTTCTCATCGGCGTCCCGCCCGATCGAAAGTTCGCCCCGCTTCTTGCCGTTGACCTGCACGACGTAGGTGACGTCCGCCGAGGCGATGAGGCTGCGGTCGGCGACCGGCCAGGGGCTCTGGGCGACGAAGGTCTTGTGGCCGAGAACCTCCCAGCATTCTTCCGCCAGATGCGGCATCATCGGGGCAAAGCAATGGACAAGGATGTCGCCGGCCTCGGCGAAAGCGGCGCGCAGATCGTCGGCGACCGGCGCCTCGCTGATCGCGCCCACGGCCGCCCCGAGCTCGTTGGCCAGCTCGTAGATGGCGGCGATGCAGACATTGAACCGCAGCCGCTCGATCTCGTCCTCGATTCTAGCCAGCGTATTATGCGCCATCCGGCGGATGCGCTGCCCCTCGTCGCCCCAAACCGCAGGCTTTCCCGGGCGCTCGCTGCCCACGATGCGCTCGATGTCGCAAATCAAGCGCCAGAGGCGTTGCGTCTGCTTGAATGCGCCCTGAACGCCAGCCTCGGTCCAGATCACGTCGCGCTCAGGGGGAGAGTTGGAGAGCATGAACCACCGGGCCGTGTCGGCGCCGTAGGTCGAGATGATCTCATCCGGATCGATGGTGTTGCGCTTGGACTTCGACATCTTCTCGTTCGGACCGATCTCGACCGGCTCGTCGCCGGCAAGAAGAAAGGCGCGGCGGATGTTCCCATCCGCTTCGACGCGCACTTCCGAAGGCGCGAGCCACTGGCCGTCCTTGCCGCGATAGGTCTCGTGCACCACCATCCCCTGGGTGAAGAGCCCGGCGAACGGCTCGTCGAGATCGAGATAGCCGCACTTCTTCATGGCGCGGGTGAAGAAGCGCGAATAGAGCAGATGCAGAATTGCATGCTCGATGCCGCCGATGTACTGGTCGACCGCCAGCCAATGATCGGCCATCGCCGGATCGTCCGGCGCCGAGGCGTTGTGGGGATCGGTGAAGCGCACGAAGTACCACGACGAGTTGACGAACGTGTCCATCGTGTCCGTCTCACGCGTCGCCGCGCGACCGCATTTCGGGCAGGCGACGTGCTTCCAGGTCGGATGGCGGTCGAGCGGATTGCCGGGCTGATCGAAGCTCACGTCGTCCGGCAGCTTGACCGGCAGGTCCTCGGCGGGAACCGGCACGACGCCGTCGGTCGGGCAATGGATGACCGGGATCGGGCAGCCCCAATAGCGCTGGCGGGAGATGCCCCAGTCCCTGAGCTTGTAGTTGATCTGCCGCTTGGCCTGCGGCTTGTCGCCGAGCGTGATTTGTTCCAGCCGGCGCGACACCTCTTCCTTCGCTTGCTCGACCGTGAGCCCATCGAGAAAGCGCGAATTGATCATCACCCCGTTGCCGTCATAGGCGACATCGTCGATTTTGAAGCTCGCGGGGTCGAGCTCGGGCGGGCACACCACCGGGGTGACGCCCAGCCCGTAGGCGCGGACAAAATCGAGGTCGCGCTGATCGTGGGCCGGGCAGCCGAAGATCGCGCCCGTCCCGTATTCCATGAGCACGAAATTGGCGACATAGACGGGCAGGCGCCATTCGGGATCGAACGGGTGCAGAACCTTGAGGCCGGTGTCGTAGCCCTTCTTCTCGGCGGTCTCGATCGCGGCGACCGACGTGCCGATCCTGCGCGTCTCCTCGATAAACGCCGCGAGCGCCGGGTCATGCCTAGCCGCCGCGGCGGCCAGCGGATGATCGGGCGCGATCGCCATGAATTTCGCGCCGAACAGCGTGTCGGGCCGTGTCGTGTAGATCTCGAGCTCGCGCGCTTCCGCGTCGCCCTCGAGCGCGCCGAGCGTCGCCGGATCGACGACGAACCGGATCGAGAGGCCTTCAGAGCGCCCGATCCAGTTCTTCTGCATGAGCCGAACTTTTTCCGGCCAGCGCTCGAGACGATCGAGGCTTGCGAGCAGATCGTCCGAATAGTCGGTAATGCGGAGGAACCATTGGGTGAGCTCACGCTGCTCGACGAGCGCGCCCGAGCGCCAGCCGCGCCCGTCGATCACCTGCTCGTTGGCGAGCACCGTCTGGTCGACCGGATCCCAATTGACCTTCGATTGCTTGCGCGCGACCAGGCCGGCGTCGAGAAAGTCGAGGAACAGCTTCTGCTGGTGCTTGTAATAGCTCGGGTCGCAAGTCGCGATCTCGCGCGACCAGTCGAGCGAGAGCCCCATCGACTGCAATTGCGCCCGCATCGCCGCGATATTGGCGTAGGTCCATGTCCTCGGACTGGTGTTGTTCTGCATGGCGGCGTTCTCGGCCGGCAGCCCGAACGCGTCCCAGCCCATCGGATGGAGCACGTTGAAGCCGCGCGCCCGCCGATAGCGCGCCACGACATCGCCCATCGCGTAGTTGCGCACATGGCCCATGTGGATGCGCCCCGACGGATAGGGGAACATCTCGAGCACGTAATATTTCGGGCGCGGATCGTCGTTCTCGGTGTTGAAGATCTGCGCGTCGGCCCAGGCGTTGCGCCATTTGGCCTCGGATTCGCGCACGTTGTATCGTTCGGGCCGCATCACGGGGGCGTACTCTAGGAAAACCAGTATTTAGTGCGTGCGGCGCACAAATCACGATTTCAAAAGAGGGTCAAATGCTGGAGAAGGCTGGCCAGTCCCGATCACGGGCTTCGCTCGACGGCGGCGACGATTTCTAACGCCTCCTGCATTTCCCGAAACTTCGGGGTTAGCGAAAATCCTTGGAGCGCAGAGGCAAGAATGGCCTGCGCCCTGACGGGCCGACGGGTTGCACTGTAGAGCTTGGCCAGCGGCAGCGCCGCGCGCAGTTCGAAGCTGCGCGCGCCTTGCTCTTTTGCGACGGCAATGGCGGCCAGAAAGGCGTCTTCCGCCGGCGCGGGGCTGCTCGGATCGCGCTGCAGGAGGATTTCTCCGCGCGCTCGCTGCAGTTCGGCTTCGAACGTGCGACAGCCCGCACGCTCGTCCGTCGCCAGCGCCTCGTCAAGGAGGCCGATCGCCCGGTCGGGATCACCAGCCCTTGCTTCCGCCGCGGCCAAAGCGATGGACCCCAGGTCAAGAAACGTGAGAACCTTCTGTTGGCGCACCGCCTCGATGGCGCGGCGCATGTCCTCCAACCCGCCGGGCGCGCCTCCGCGTTCTTTCACCCAGCCCTCGAGAAAGGCAGCGCAGGCGCCAAAGAAGGGAAGCTTGTGCTCACGCGCGAGGCGGGCGAGCTCCGAGGCGCTTGGCTCGGCGCGCGCGGGATCATCGCCGCGCATCAATTCGAACAAGGCCGTCTGCAATCTCGTGAATGCGAGCGTGCCGGCATGGGTGATTTCCGTGGCCCGCTTCTGCATGCTCTGGATGAGCGAAATCGCGCGATCGATTTCTCCTAGCGGCCACAACGCAAACGCCAAATAGGCCATCGCCCCCACGCCAGGGTCGAAGCCGAAGCGAAAGGCGAGATCATCGTCACGGCCCGGCTGAAAGGCTTCGAGCGACTTTGCAAAGTGAGTCCGCGCGTCGCGATATCCTCCGGCAAACCAGCAGGTGATTCCCGCGACGCGATGCGCGACGGCGACCTCCGGCGAATTGGGTCTCTCCGCGACCTCGTCAAGGAAGGTTTGAGCGTGAGCTCTCATCGGCGGAAGTTCGCCGCGCACGTAGCCGCCGAGCCACAGGCCGTAGATGGCCGCCAATCTCTCGGTTGCATTGTTGTCGCCAGCGGCAGACTCGCGAGCTCTGGCGAACGCTTCGGTCGTTTCCGGCGCCGCATAGCCGCGCGCCGCGATCAGAGCGTTGCCGTAGGCGACGTGAAGTTGCGTGAGCCGCGGACTCGCCAGGCCCGAGCGGCCTGTCGCGCGCGACGGCGCCGCGTCCGCCTTGTCGGCCATGGCGATCGCCTTGCCGAGATGGGCGATTGCTTCCTGAAAGGCCGAGCGATGCAGCGCTTGATCTCCTGCCTTGCCCCACCATTCAATCGCGAAATCATCGAGGCCGGCCTCGGTGAAATGTCGGGCGACCACCTCGGGCTCCGTGGCCGCGCGCTCGGGGTTGTCGCGCAGGAGTTCGGCGGCGCGCTGGTGCAGCGCTCGCCGGCGGCTCTTCAAGAGGCTGTCGTAGGCCGCGTCCTGGATCAGCACGTGCCTGAAGCGGTAGCTCGGGCGGGGCCCATCCCCCTCGATGAAAAGGATGTCGGCTTCAGTAAGACGCTCCAAGGCTGACCGGAGTTCGCCTTCTTCAAGGTCGGCGACGGCTTCAAGAAGCGCATGGGGAAAGTCGCGTCCGAGCACGGCGCCGATCTGCGCGATCTCCCGAGCCGTCCCAAGCCGGTCGAGGCGGGCGGCGAGCGACTGCTGGAAAGTCGACGGGATGGCGGGCGCCTGTCCCTCTGCGCTGCGCTCGAGAAGCAGGCGCGTGACTTCCTCGACAAACAGGGGCACGCCGCCACTGCGCTCGCTCACCCCTTCAACCACCTCTTGAGACAGCGCATGACCCGAAGCCAGCTGGATGACCATGCGCGCGACCTCGCCTCGATCGAGAGGCGCCACAGAGATGACGCTATGATGGGGGCCCATCGTCCAGGGCGCGCGGAACTCCGGGCGTGTGGTCGCAATGACCAGGAGCGGCGCCTCACCGCCCCGCTCGGCGAGCGCGCTCATGAGATCGAGTGAGGTCGGATCGGCCCAGTGCAAGTCCTCGAAGGCCAGCACGGCCGGTTGCGACCGCGCGCCCGCCAGAACCCAGGCCGTTATCGCCGCCAGCTGTCGGCGCCGCAGTTCTTCGGGCGCGAATCGACCCTGGCGCTCCTCGCTGCTCAGACCCTCGTCCAATAGAGCGAGCATCGGGGCGTACTCGGCTGCGTCGAGGCCGACTGACCGGAGAGCGCTCTCGAGATCGGCGAGCCGTCGTCCGTCGGCCGCCTCGGCGCCGCCAAACCGCAAGCGGCCCCATTCCACGATTGGATGGAGCGGCGTGTTTTGCAGGAGCTGCGATGATGACCATTCCACCCATGTGTGAGGCGTCTCGCCAAGCTCGGTGTGAAACTCCTCGATCAATCGCGACTTCCCGATGCCCGGCTCGCCCACCACGAGGACGAACTGGCCCTCGCCGGAACGGGCGCGCTCCCAGCGCCGGCCGAGTCGTTCGAGCTCCTCCGCGCGTCCGACGAGCGGCGTCAGCGCCCGGCCGCCGCCCCGCCGCCCGCCGCCGCTCGCCCGTACGATGCGGTAGAGCGCCACCGGCGACGGCACGCCTTTGAGCTCGTGCACGCCGCGATCTTCTGCGACAAATAGCCCGGCGATCTGGCGCTGCACGTCCGCCGTGACCAGGACCGACCCCGGTTCGGCGAGGCCTTGCACCCGCGCCGCGACGTTGGGCGCCTCGCCGAAGACGGCGCCGGTCGCGTCCACCACGACCTGGCCGGATTCGAGGCCGATCCGCGCCACCAGCCGCGGCGCGTCGTTGTTGGCGTTCGCAGCGTTGAGATCGTCGAGCGCCCGCTGAATGGCGAGCGCCGCGCGCACGGCGCGTTCGGCGTCATTCTCCTGCGCTTGCGGATAGCCAAACAGAACCATCAGGCCGTCGCCGAACGTATCCTGCACACGGCCGCCAAGCCTCTCGACCGCCGCCGACGCTGCGTCGAGGTATGACCCGACGAGGCTGCGCCAGTCCTCAGGGTCGAGCTTGGCTGCGATCGTGGTCGAGCCGACAAGGTCGCAGAACAAGACAGTGATAGGCCGACGCTCGGCGTCGTCCATTGACGAGGACCGCGTGTCGGCCGCCCGCTTTGGCGGTTCGGCGGAGCCCAGCCTGGCAATCGCCTTGAGCAGGCGCTTGCGGTCTCCGAGGTTGACGCCGAGCTCCGCAAGGTCGCCGTCGGTCAGGTCTGGCAGAACATCCACGCCGACCGCGCCGTCGCGGAACGCCGTCTCGTACCGGCCGAGGCCGAGGCTCCCTAACCAAGCCGCGACATCCATTGTCGCACTCCAGCTCGTTGGGGGCCGAAGATCGTTGAGATTCGCTTGTATGTCCAGCGCAACGCTGAGAGAGGACAGTCTATCGATTTGTCCCTTCGCCGGAGGTGTTCAGAAATGTCCGCTCCTTGCGCCGCCCGGCGGCCGGGATCGAAGAGGAGACGAGCGCGAGGGTCAAAGTTCCGGGTCCAGCGCAATCGATCCGGCGCCTCGGAAGCGCACTAACCCTCCACGCTTGGACCTATCCCGTTCCCGCCGAGGATCTGGTCGGCTGCTCCGAGCACGCGAAGCTGCGAAGCGGGAGTTCCGTGGAATCGCGGTCACTACGGTGGCGGCATTACGGGTATTACAGGTGACACGTCCGGTCGGTATACGCTGACAGTTCGCGGGCCGGTGAAGGCCCGGCGGCTCCCGGGTTGCGGGGCTGCGTGGCGGGCTCGTTTTCCATGCGAGCGGTTTCTTTGGCGAGCGACAAAGAGCAAACAAAATCTTCTCTCGGCCAGAATTCTATGCTAGCGTATTTTGTCTGACCGAAGACCGGTCACGCTCGCCAACTTTAAGCGGCGGCGAGGGGGAAGAGGTCCTGTGTGCAACCACGGATCGGGTGGGTTTTACCCCGGTCCTTCCACAACCCGGCGCGCGAGTTGAGACCAAGCCGGATTTTTTTATTTTTTCGCCCGTAACTTATTGAAAAGCCCCAAATCGACCAAGGAAAAACAAGGAAATCCAAGCCTTTTTCTTTGGAATTCCTTGGTTTTCCTTGACAGGGACTCGCGCTTCGGTTGTATTGGGGAGGCGCCCTCGGCCATCCCCCGGCCGTCCGATGCGGCCGCCGGTCCTAAGTCTCAAGCAGCAGGCGGCGCGCCTCATCGTAGACGGCTTTGTCGCCGGCGGCGATGATCCGGCCGCCGTTGGCGGCGTTCTCCCCTTCCCAGGTCGTCACCACGCCGCCCGCCCCCTCGATGATCGGCGCGAGCGCGACCACGTCGTGCGGCTTGAGATTGGTCTCGATCACAAGATCGACGAAGCCCGCCGCGAGCGCGCAATAGGCGTAGCAGTCGCCGCCGTAGCGGACGAGCCGGACTTGCTTCTCGACCCGCGTATAGGCGGCCCGGTCGGCGTCGTCCCGAATGAGCAGCGGGCTCGTCGTCGCCAGCGTCGCCTCGCGGAGCGACGGGCAGGCGCGCGCGTGCAACGCCCGCGTCGCCCATTCCGACGGCGGGGCGTCGCCGCGCGCGGGCGCGAGGGTGCGTGTGCTGGCGCCCTTGCCGTCGCCGTAGAATCGCTCGCGGGTGAAGGGTTGCGCCATCATGCCGTAGACCGGCCGGCCATGATGCATGAGCCCGATCAACGTCCCCCAGGTCGGCAGCCCCGAAACGAAGCTCTTGGTCCCATCGATCGGATCGAGGACCCAGACATATTCCGCCTCGGGGCGATCGCGCCCGTATTCCTCGCCAATCACCCCATGCGCCGGGAAAGTCTCGGCGATCAGCCGCCGCATGGCGACCTCGGCGCCCCGGTCGGCCTCGGTGACGGGATCGAACATGCCCCCAGGCGACTTGTCCTCGGCGCGAATCGCGCTGCGAAAAAATGGGAAAATCACCTCGCCAGACACCTGCGCGAGTCGCTCCACGAAGGCTGCAAAGTCGACTGCGGTCATCCAAAGGCCTCAAAAAGGAGTGAAATGTCATGACTGCGCTGCATATCTGCTATCCGAAGGCGTGATGGTTCAGCCTCGCGTGTTTCTTCCATGTCGTTTTAATAGATTGATATTACAATGATAATTTTCCTTTCGCCGTAAGACAGGCTTCGGACCGGAATGCCACAGCGCGTCGAATTCGGTGAGCAACCGCCCGTCGGACGAAGAAAAGGCTTGCAACGGCGGCCGCGAGCCCTGATATTGTTGCGGTGCGGCATGACCTGCCGCATATGCCCTCCTTGGGCGTTTCCTCCCTAAACTCAAGGCCGCCGTGGCGACATGGCGGCCTCCTTTTTCCCAGTTCGCGCACGGGACGAGTTGCGCCGCCTCGGATGCGCTGCGGTGCAGCATCGCTGATCGTCCTTCGGCGCGTCCTTTAGGCCGGGCCTTCATTCCGCCGCAAGGCGGCCCGCATCCGGATTGCCTCCCATCTCCAGCGCCAGCGCCTTCGCCGCCGAGAACAGATCCTCCTGGAGTGCGGACCATCGTCCGGTCCGGACAATTCGGCGCTCGTCGAGATAGAGCGCCCTCGCGATCTCGATCTGAACGGCATGGGCGCCGTCTGCCGGCGCGCCAAAATGCTCGGTGATATACCCCCCGGCGAATGGCTTATTGCGGCGAATGCGATAACCCGCTCGCTTGAAACTCGATTCGAGAATCTCAACGACAGTGGGCGCCGCGCTCGCGCCAAACCGGTCGCCCAGCACAATGTCGAACTCCTCCGACGTCGGCGGCGTTCGAGGGCATCGAGTGGCAATCGAGCAGGACCGCCACCCCGAACCATCCCCGCGCGCGCTCGATCAATGTCTTCAATTGCGCATGATAGGGCCGGTAGAGCGTGTCGATCCGGCGGAGGCCATCGGCGACCGCAATCGGCTTTCGGTAGATCGGCTGGGCGTCGCCGACAACTCTTGGAATTGTGCCCAGTCCGACCGCGACTCTCAGCGATCGGGTATTGGCGAAGTCAGGCAGGCGGCCGTCGAAAACCTGGGGGTCGAGCTCGTAGGGCTCCCGGTTCACGTCGAGATAGGCGCGAGGGAACAAAGCCCGCAAGAGCGGCGCGCCGAGCCCGACGCAAGGCAGAAAGAGTTCGTCCACGAAGGCGTCTTCCGAGCGGCGTAGGGTCAGCGGATCAAGCCGCGAGGCGGCCAGAAAGCGCTGAGGATAGGTCGATCCGGAGTGGGGTGAACTGAAAACGAGCGGAGAAGCCAGCCGTCCGGGCTCAATCGTCTCGAACGCACGATCGAAGTCTCGGACGGCAGTCCCTTCGACCGGTTCCATCGACCCTCCGACCAGCGCTTGCGCCAAGCGCGCGGCTCAGCTCTACCATATCGTCCAAACCCGGCGAGAGCTGAGAGTTGTCGGCGGGTTCAATAAATTTTTACTAGGGCGCTGCAAGGTTGCAAGCCTTGCCAGGGGAGAGTGATGCAAACGCCAGTTGAGATTTCCGCCAAAATATTGCTTGCGGAGGACGACAACGACATGCGCCGCTTCCTCGTTAAGGCGCTGCAGAACGCCGGCTACGTCGTAACCTCTTTCGATAATGGGTTGTCCGCCTACAATCGGCTGCGCGAGGAACCGTTCGAGCTGCTCCTGACTGATATTGTCATGCCCGAGATGGACGGCATCGAGCTTGCTCGTCGCGCCACCGAGCTCGATCCGGAGATCAAGGTCATGTTCATCACCGGATTCGCCGCGGTGGCGCTGAACCCCGACAACGCAGCCCCCAAAAACGCCCGCATCCTCTCCAAACCATTTCATCTTCGGGAACTGGTTAACGAGGTCGAGCGGCTTCTCAAAGCGGCCTGAGGGAGGCGGTCTCCGATCACCGAGCAGAAGCAGGCTCGGCTATCCCGCTAAGAAGCGCACCCCGCACAGGGTTACGCGTCCCAACCATTTCAGAGCCTTAACTGCGGCTTTTGCGCAACTTTGCAACGGCCGAGGCGGGAGGTGATCCGCAGGGCGGCGTCGTTGAGGCTGCCTGACCGGTCATCGATTTGGCCCTACCGGCGCCGCAGCCGCCATGGGCCGTCTCACTTCGGGCCTCGAGGAGGCCGAAAGTCGCCAAGGCGAAAAGATTTCGCCGTACCAAACGAATCGTTTCGCATGCCGTGCGTAAGCCCGCGTTCCGGTTCCTCGACCGGGCCCTTTCGGCCCTCGGGGCAGCCCGGCCGATCCTGTCGACTGAATTCCAACAGAGGCTTGGGGTCCAGACCCTGATCGAACAAACTCCTCGGCGGTCCGCCGAGGGGTTTCGTCGCCATTGTGTGGAAGCGCCCGTGTCAATACCGATAGGGCGTCCGGACAGGACAGGAACCGTAGTTCGGGAAACAATAGAACGGATAAGCGGCGACCGAGCCCAGATCGGCGGCGGCGCCGGCCACTCCCATCGCGACAGTCCCGATTGGGTTGTCGCCGTGGTAGCGATGCGCATTGCGGTAGGCGTAGTGGCGATGGGCGTAGCGGCGCCCCGCCGGTTGCTGAGCAATTGTGTGGCCCGTGGGCCCGATTTCCGCCCAGGCTGGAGTCGGCGCAGGCTCGGCGAGTGACGGCGCGGCCGCGCTTGACCCAGGCGCGGGCGTCGGCGTGCTTGAAGGATGCGCAGGCGCGGTTGTCACCGGCGTCGGCGCGGGCTCGGCAGATGAGTTGGCGCGCGCAACGGAAAGAGCCGACAATGACACGAGAGCGGCGGCGCCAAGCGCAAGGGCCGGGATGCGAGGAACGCGAAAGGCCATCATGACCTCCTTCGTTTGATCGGTTTGCAGGGCCCGCGAAGGCCCTATCTGCTCTAGGAAACCCGCGCGCCAGCCAACGGTTCCTCCACGGCGGTAACAAGCCCGAGGGTAACAGCGTTCATTCCAACTGACTCGCCCCAGGGTTTGGCGAAAAAATCGGGCGGCCCGAAGACCGCCCGAAACTGAGAGCCAAGCGAAGAGGCCTCAGCGAATGTGGCCGCCGCCGCCAAAGCCTCGCATGGCCGCCGCCGAACCCACCCATGTGGCCTCCGCCAAAGCCCATGTGGCCAAAATTCCCGCTGGCGAAATGAGCCCCGCCGCCGTGAAAGCCGTGACCGAGACCAGAGGCGCGATGGCGACCGTAGAAACCGGGCGCATAGCCGTAGCCGAAGCCGCCATAGTACGGCGCGTAGGCGCCGCCCCAGCCGTAATCGCCGGAATCGCAATAAGGCCCGTAGTCGCGGTCGCAACCATACGGATAGCCGGCAGCCGCGCCGATGACGCCGCCAATAACCCCGGCCGCGACGGCCGCGCCGGGCTTGTAACCATCGCCGTAGACATAGCGGCGCCCGTTTCGCCAAACGTAATGGCGCAGGCCAGCGCGGCTATGAGCCACATAACCGTGCGCGACGTGGGCTGCCCGAGGATGCGCGTGGTGCTGATAGGGGTGCCGCGACGGTCGCTGCGTTTGCCGAGGCCAGCGGCGAAAGCAAAGCCAAGGCGGACGCGCCGAGGGCGAGGGCCGAAACTCGAAGAACGCCAAGAGTCATGGCGAGATTCCTTTGCGTCAGCGGCGCAGCAACGCCGCGAGAAACGCCCCCTTGCTTCTAAGGTAGATTGGAGCGATTTCACCAACAAGATGGGCGGCGATCACGATTTCGCGTGGTCTTCACTGCCGCAGTCGTCGATGCCGAGAAAGACCAAGAGGTCATAGACCTTTGCCTCAGAACGGGCGCGATCGCTCGGGTACTCGACGCGGGCGGGTTCAGATCCTCACGCTGCTTCGCAGCGCCCCAACTCGGCCCTCGTTTACTGCGCGCTCGCGTTGTTGACATGCCAGGTCGGAACGCGGCTGAAGATTTGCCTTCGCCCGTTCCAGCGGCGTCAATTGGGCCACCAAATCAAGCGCTGATTGCCCTTGACGGCGGCGCGCGGGCTCCTTATTTGACGGCCGTTAGCACTCACCCATATTGAGTGCCAGCACCCGTTTGCGCCCGACACGGGCGATTTCGAAAGAGGAAACATTCATGAAATTCCGTCCCCTGCATGACCGCGTCGTCGTCCGTCGCATCGAAGGCGAGGAAAAGACGAAGGGCGGCATCATCATTCCGGACACCGCCAAGGAGAAGCCGCAAGAGGGCGAAATCATCGCCGCCGGCCCAGGCGCCCGCGACGAAAGCGGCAAGCTCGTCCCCTTGGACGTGAAGGCCGGCGACAGAGTGCTGTTTGGCAAATGGAGCGGCACCGAGGTCAAGATCGATGGCGAGGAACTCCTCATCATGAAGGAGTCCGACATCATGGGCGTGGTCGAGGGTGCCCCTTCCTCGTCCAAGAAAGCCGCCTGATCTCAATCTTCTCAACGACTTCTCAAGGAACTGAAAGCAATGGCTGCTAAAGACGTACGTTTTTCCGCCGACGCGCGCGACAAGATGCTCCGCGGCGTCGACATTCTCGCCAACGCCGTCCGTGTGACGCTCGGGCCCAAGGGCCGCAACGTCATTATCGACAAGTCGTTCGGCGCCCCCCGCATCACCAAGGACGGCGTCACCGTCGCCAAGGAGATCGAGCTCGAGGATAAGTTCGAGAACATGGGCGCCCAGATGGTGCGCGAGGTCGCCTCCAAGACCAACGACACTGCAGGGGACGGCACCACCACCGCCACCGTTCTTGCCCAGGCGATCGTCCGCGAGGGCGCGAAGCTGGTCGCGGCCGGCATGAACCCGATGGATCTCAAGCGCGGCGTCGACCTCGCGGTCACCGAAGCGGTGAAGGACATCGCGAAGCGTTCGAAGAAGATCAAGGAATCGTCGGAAGTCGCCCAGGTCGGGTCGATCGCCGCCAACGGCGACAAGTCGATCGGCAAGATGATCGCTGACGCGATGCAGAAGGTCGGCAATGAGGGCGTCATCACGGTGGAAGAGGCCAAGAGCCTCGAGACCGAGCTCGACGTCGTCGAAGGCATGCAGTTCGACCGCGGCTATCTCTCGCCTTATTTCATCACCAACGCCGAGAAGATGCTGGCCGAGCTCGAGGACCCCTATATCCTCATCCACGAGAAGAAGCTCTCCTCGCTGCAGCCGATGCTGCCGGTGCTGGAAGCCGTGGTGCAGACCGGCAAGCCGCTTCTCATCATCGCTGAGGACATCGAGGGCGAGGCGCTTGCGACCCTGGTCGTCAACAAGCTGCGCGGCGGCTTGAAGGTCGCGGCGGTCAAGGCGCCTGGCTTCGGCGATCGCCGCAAGGCGATGCTCGAGGACATCGCCATCCTCACCGGCGGCACGATGATCGCCGAGGATCTCGGCATCAAGCTCGAGAACGTCACGGTGCAGATGCTCGGCAAGGCCAAGCGCGTCCGCATCGAGAAGGAGAACACCACGATCATCAATGGCGTGGGCGCCAAGAAGGATATCGAGGGCCGCATCGCCCAGATCAAGGCGCAGATCGAGGAGACGACCTCCGACTATGACAAGGAGAAGCTGCAGGAGCGGCTGGCGAAGCTCGCCGGCGGCGTCGCGGTGATCCGGGTCGGCGGCGCGACCGAGGTCGAGGTCAAGGAGAAGAAGGATCGCGTCGACGACGCCCTCAACGCCACCCGCGCGGCGGTCGAGGAAGGCATCGTCCCGGGCGGCGGCGTCGCGCTGCTGCGCGCCAAGGCCGCGGTCGCCAAGCTCAAGAGCGAGAACGCCGATGAGCAGGCCGGGATCAGCATCGTGCTCAAGGCCCTCGAATTGCCGATCCGTCAGATCGCCGAGAACGCGGGCAATGAAGGCTCGATCGTCGTCGGCAAGGTCAGCGAGAACAAGTCGCAGACCTGGGGCTTCAACGCCCAGACGGAAGAGTATGTCGACATGATCGAGGCCGGCATCGTCGATCCGGCCAAGGTCGTGCGCACCGCGCTGCAGGACGCCGCCTCCGTGGCTGGCCTCCTCATCACCACCGAGGCGATGATCGGCGATAAGCCGAAGAAGGACTTGCCAGCGCCCGCAATGCCGGGCGGCGGCGGCATGGGCGGCATGGACTTCTAAAGTCCACGAAGCTCGATACCCTGAGCGGAAAGGGCGGCCGAAAGGCCGCCCTTTTTGTCAGGCCTCCAAACGGTACGTGGCCCGAGAACCTCTCTGCGCGGCCGACGAGTTCGCGCGGCGCAGACGGAGGTGAACGCCTCGATCCGTCGCACTTTTGCTATGCGTCATTGCGCCAACGAGATTTCGGGACGCACGGCGAGACCTTGCGCACGCGCCACGGCCTGCGCCCATTGGCGTCGCTCTTTGGCCCGCGCCTCCGCGGCCATGCCCGGGGCGAACCGCTCCGCCCCGCGGTCGAGCCCGCTTAACCCCTCGAAGCGTGAAGAGGCCGGCGCCAACGCCCGCAAGCTGCGCCGCGCCCATGGCCGACAGCTCAGCGACCGTCGTCCGCTCGACCGGCGCGCCAACCATGTCGGCTTCGAACTGCATGAGCTGGTCGTTGCGCGTCGGTCCGCCGTCGACCAGCAGTCGCTCGACCGGCGCGCCGCTGGCGCGAAAAGCGTCGACGACGTCGGCGATCTGGTGGGCGATCGAGTTCGACCGCAGCGCGGGCGAACGGCGCGCGCGTGACGCCGAACGAAAAGCCTGTCGCCGTCGCTGCAGCGTTCGGGTCCCACCAGGGAGCGCCCAAGCCGCCAAACGCCGGAACGAGATAGACGCCTCGAGAGTCCGCTACGTCCAGGGCGAGATCGGCGAGCTCCTTCGTCGTGATCCCGAGCAATTCTGCAGCCCAGACGAGCGTTGAGCCCGCGCTGCGGATGTTGCCCTCATACGCCAGGATCGGTGACTTCGAGCTGCCATGCCAGCGTGAGGCAAACTCCCGGCGCCCCTGCGTCCCCGTCGCGCACGGCGTCCCGGTCGACAAGCCCCATCAGCGACGAGCCCGTCCCGTGCGTCGCCTTGACGGGTCCGGGTGCGAACGCGCCGTGGGCGAACAGGGCGGAATGCGAGTCGGCAAGCACCGCGCCGACGGGCGCGCCGTCTGGCAAAGGGGCGAGCCCGCGCGTTTTTGGGAACGGCCCGATCGACGGGACGATGCGCGGCAAGGCCGCAACCGGGACGTCGAAGATCGCGAGAAGCTCCTCGTCCCACGCCGCCTGAACCACATCAAAGAGCTGCGTGCGAGACGCGTTGCCGGCCTCGACGACGGCTTCACCGCCGAAGCGCGACAGCAGAAACGCGTCGATGGTGCCGATGCAGATTTCGCCCGCCTTCGCCCGCGCTTGGCCATGCGGCAGTCTGTCCAGAAGCCAGCGGGCCTTCGCCGCCGAAAACATGGGGTCGAGCGGCAGACCACTCTTGCGGCGAATGGTCGCCCCGCAGCCCCGTTTGCGCAGCGAGGCGCAGATCGGTTCCGTCCGCTGGTCCTGCCAGGATAACACCGGCGTTAGCGCCTCGCCGCTGCGCCGATCCCAGATGACGCAAGATTCGCGCTGGGTGCTGAGGCCGACCGACACGACCCGCTTGGCGCTGTGCGCATCGAGCGCTTCGCTCACCGCGCGTCTTACGCTACCCCAAATCTCGGCGGCGTCCTGCTCGACCCAACCGGGCTCGGGGGTTGCGAGGGAGACGGGCGCCTGAGCGCGCGAGATCACGGCGCCGTCGCCGTCGACGACCAGCGCTTTGGTTGAACTCGTGCCCTGATCAATCGCCAGGAGAAGAGGGCCGGCCATCCTACCGAGCTTTGAGTTCGAGCGCGGCGGTCACGATGCCTTCGGCATTGAGACCGAAGTGATCGAACAGGAACTCCGCGGTTCCCGTCGGCGCGAATCCGGTTACGCCAAGCATTCGCATCGGGACCGGAACGTTGCGGACAACCGTTTCCGCCACGGCCGCGCCGAGGCCGCCCGCGATCGTCGCCTCCTCGACAGTCACGATCGCTCCCGTTTCGCGCGCCGCCGCGACGATCGTCGCCTCGTCCAGGGGCTTGATGGTCGACACGTTGATGACGCGCGCCTCAAGATTGCGCTCTGCGAGCGCTGCCGCCGCTGCGAGGGCGCGGGACACCATGACCCCGGTCGCGACAATCGTCAGGTCCGAGCCGTTGCGCAACACGTCGGCCCGCTGGAAGGCGAAGCCGTCCGACCCCTCCGGGGTCACTTCCGGGACCTTCGTGCGACCGATGCGCAAGTAGCATGGCGTCTCGGATTTCGCCGCCCATCGCACGGCGGCCCTTGTCTGGGACGGATCCGCCGGCACGACGATGGCGAGTCCATCGATCGCGCGAAGCCAGCTCAAATCCTCGATCGAGTGGTGGGTCGGGCCGAGTTCGCCATAAGCCATGCCCGGGCTCATGCCGCAGAGAACGACCGGGAATCCGTTATAGGCCACGTCGACCTTGATCTGTTCCAGGGCCCTCCCGGTAAGGAAGGGGCCCGCTCCGCAAACAAAGGGAGTAAAGCCGCCGTTCGCCAGCCCGGCGCCCACCCCGACCATATTCTGCTCGGCGATGCCCACATTGATGAGCCGGTCGGGAAAGAGCTTCTGGAATCCCACGAGATTGCTGGAACCCACGCTGTCGTTGCAGACGGCGACGATCCGCTCATCAGCCTTTGCAAGCTCGATCAGGGTTTCGGCGAACGCGACGCGACAATCAAAGGTCGACGCCGGTTTGTTGGCCGGAGCGTCCATCAGGCGAGCTCCTTCAGCGCGAGTTCGACCTGCTCAGGCGACGGCGCGTTTGTGATGCCATTCGACGCGGTCCTCGATGAACGACACACCCTTGCCCTTGATCGTGTTTGCGATCACGCAGCGCGGCCGACCCCCGCGCGGCGAGACGAACGCGTCGTAGAGCGCGGCGTGATCATGACCGTCGCAGACGATGACTTCCCAGCCGAAGGCGCGCCAACGGTCGGCCAACGGCTCGAGCTGGTTGGTGTCCTCGGTGCGGGCGCCCTGCTGCAGGCGGTTGCGGTCGATGATCGCCGTGAGATTGTCGAGCCGGCGATGACCGGCGCACATCGCGGCCTCCCAGTTCGAGCCCTCCTGGAGCTCGCCATCTCCAAGCACCACGAAGACTCGCCACGAGGCTTTCGCGAGTTTCGCAGCGACCGCCGCGCCGACTCCGATTGGCAGACCGTGGCCGAGCGGTCCCGTATTCGCCTCGACCCCAGGAACCTTTCGGTTCGGATGACCATTCAGAACCGACAGCGGCTGGACGAAGGTTTTCAGCATTTCGGTCGGAAAGAACCCGCGCATCGCCAACGTCGAATAGAGCGCCGCGGCGCAATGGCCCTTGCTGAGAATGAAACGGTCGCGCAGGGGCGCGTGAGGTCTCGCGGGATCAAGCTTCAGCACGGCGAAGAACAGCGTCGTCAAGATGTCTGTGACGGAAAAGTCGCCGCCGATATGGCCGAGGCGGGCACGACCAATCATCTCGACCACACTGCGGCGGATCTTCGTCGATTGCGCCTTGAGCAGCCGCGAGCGCTCGACCGCATCCGTCGTAGCGGCCAGGAAAGGCTGCAGACAGGCAGCCTCTTCGGATGTTTTCGGCAAAGGGCCCAAAATTCTCTCCATTGAAAAGTCGCTCAAGCGAGCGGAAGACGGCTGCCCGAAGCCGTTTCAAAGAAATGCGCCTGACTTGCATCCAGCGAAAGTCCTACGGTTTCACCCTCGTGGATATTGGTCCGCTCGCGAAGCAGAGCGATGATCTCGGTCTGACCGGCGTGGGCCACGACATGCGTTTCCGAACCGGTCGGCTCGACAAGAGAAACGATGCAAGGCAGTCCGCCGACCGGATCGTATCGGACATGCTCGGGGCGAATCCCGAAGGTCACGTCGCGTCCCACGAATGCCCGTCCCGCTTCGCCGATCGCCACGGCGAGGCCGCCGGGCAAGGCAAGCCGTGGGCAACCTCCGCCTTCGACCCTTCCCTGAAGAAGGTTCATGGCGGGAGAGCCGAGGAAGGTCGCGACGAAGGTATTCGCGGGTCTATCGTAAAGCTCAAGCGGGGCTCCCACCTGCTCGACGCGGCCGCCGCTCATAACCACAATCTTGTCGCCCATCGTCATCGCCTCGACCTGGTCGTGGGTGACATAGATCGTCGTCGTCTTGAGCCGGTGCTGCAGCGCCTTGATCTCGCCGCGCACTTGCACGCGCAGCTTCGCGTCGAGGTTCGACAAGGGTTCGTCGAACAGGAACACCTTGGGGTCCCGAACAATCGCCCGACCCATCGCCACCCGCTGCCGCTGGCCGCCGGAAAGCTGCCGAGGATAGCGTCCGAGCAGCGGCTGAAGCCCGAGCGACGCGGCGGCGGCGGCTACCTTGGTCTCAATCGTCCGTTTGTCGAGGCGCGCGAGCTCCAGCGCGAAGCCCAGGTTCTGCGCCACGGTCATCTGCGGATAAAGGGCGTAGTTCTGGAACACCATCGCGATATCGCGTTCCTTGGGCTCGAGCTTATTGACGATGCGACCATCGATCGCGATTTCGCCGGAGGTGATCGTCTCGAGGCCAGCGACCATCCGCAGCAGGGTCGACTTGCCGCAGCCCGATGGACCGACGAGGACGACAAACTCGCCGTCGGCGATGTCGACCGAAACGCCCTGAATGACAGGCGTCGGGCCGAAAGACTTTCGCACGTCGCGAATCTGGACGGACGACACCGGGATGATCCTTTCGTCTTATTCAGCCGTGGGCTCTGCGAGGAGGCCGGATGCGGATAGCCTGGTGGGGTTTCGACGGCAGCTCCACGGCGAACGAAGCGAGCGGTTGAGGGTCGCGCAACTCGCCGCCGCGCTGCCGAAGCTTCGGAAAGGATGGTCGCGGAACGCGCTTGGCGGGCGTAACCGTCATCTCCCACGTGTCAATGACATCGATCTCGCAGGGCCGGTCGTCGATGGGCAGGCCGGCAATCCAGAGGCCGGGCTGATGCTCGCCGAGGTAGATGAACCGCACCTCGCCGTCGCTTGCCATGGAGACGCGCTGCCACGGCCATTCCTCGGGCGCAGGCGTAAGCCCGTTGACGACGTCCTCCTCAATGACCGACCGCAGGAAGGCTATTCGTTTCCAGCTCTCGCCGTGAAGAACTCCGCCCTTCGCCCACCACAGAAGATCCTCCGGATGCGCATAGGTTTCGCCGTGCCCCGCGTAGCCGCCGCGAATCACCGTTACCCAGAACCTATGGACCAGTTCCTGCGGCGAGCCGGATATTTCCCCAGGCGAGGCTGATGTCGCCCTCGTATTCCAGCTCGTCATTGACGATCGGCTTGCCCCACTCGTTGCGCCAGGCGGTCGTGCGCTTCACGTTCCAGTTCTGAATGCAAACGTGGTCTATCCACGGCTTGCGATGATCGAAGTTCATCGTCTCCTCGCCGTTATGGATCGACTTCAGATGCCGCGCCGGATCGCTTTCCTCGATGATGTGGAAGAAGCGATCCCACCTGGCGACCGGTTTTACGTCGATAAGGAAGTCGTATTCGTTGGCGAGCGACCACCACACGTTCCGATGCGCGCCGAGCCTTGCGACCAGATAGCGCACGTATCGGTCGTCTTGCTCGGCGGACATCGTGCAATAGCCCCACCGGTCGTAGGGATGGAAGATGATGACGTCAGCTTCGACACCCATGACGCCAAGCGCTGCGACCTGCGTCTCGAAGTGCCGAAAGGCGACCACGTTCGGCCGATCGAAGTCCAGCGCGCCGTCCTTGTTGCGCTCATAAATGTCGTAAAGCGGTTCGTTCTCGTTGAAGGTGTAATGCTTGGGAAAGACCGCCATGCGCAGCTTGTTGAAGCCGGAGGCCCGCATCGTGTCGAGCGTCTGGCGCTGCATATCCAGCGGTTGATGAGTCCAGGCGTAGCAGGTCGTACCGAAGGGGAAGTAGGGCGCTCCGTCCGCATAGGCGAAATGCCACCGGTTGCGCACCCGAATAGGGCCGTGGTTGCCGGCGGCCGGAGGGCCGCATCGGAACGCGCCGGTCAAGCCATTCAGCGTCGCGACGTTCGATCGGGTCCGGTATCTCCACTCGCCTTCCGCATCCGGCATGAAGCGGGCGCGATAGAGGCCTTCGCCGTCGTAGAAGCCAGGCGCCCGGAACTATCCGGTTCTCGCGCGAGAACTCGACATCGAGCGTAACGTCGACGAACGGATTGCCGTTCGCCAGGACCTTGGAGGGCGGCCTCGAACATACCCCACTTTTCGACGACCGCCGTCATTCGCTACTCCTTGACCGCGCCGCTCGTAAGACCGGAGACGAAGTAACGCTGGAAGATCAGATAGACGATTGTCGCTGGAAGCACGGTCATCACGATCGCGGCGTTGAGCTGACCGTAGTCGCTTTGGAACTGGCTCTGGAACGACATGAGGCCGAGCGGCAATGTCCAAGTGCTGTTGTCCTGCAGGATCACCAGCGCCATGGCGAACTCGTTCCAAGTCGCGACGAAATCGAGAATGAGCAGCGCCGCCAGGACCGGCAGCGACAACGGCAGGAAGATCCGGCGGAACACGGTGAAGTGAGATGCGCCGTCGACGAGCGCGGCCTCACTCAGCTCCTTCGGGATCTCGCTGAAGAAGCCGTGGAGAATGAAGACCTGGTAAGGCACGCCGAATGCAAGATATGGCAGGATGATGCCGAGCTTGGCTGTTGATAAGCCCGAACGAATTGACCAACGTAAAGAGCGGCGCGAGCATCACCTGGAAGGGCAGCATCGTCCCAAACAAAACGAGAAGGAAAATCGCCCGGCGAGCCGGCAGGCAGAATCCGACTTAAGGCGTAAGCGGCCATGGCGGAGATGAAGAGGCCGAAGCGGCACCTTGATGATCGTGATGACGGCGCTGTTGAACACGGTCGTGCCAAATCGACCGCGGACCCATGCGCCGAGGTAATTGCGCCCATTCGAGGCTCGTTGGAGGAGCGAAAGCGCTTGACCCCATCACCGTCGAGTTCGCTTTAAGAGACGTGAAGACGATGAATACGAACGGAGCGATCCAGATCGCCGCCACCACGATGAGGATGAGCCAGAGAATCACCAGGATCGGGTCGATACGGCCAAGACCTGGCTGACGAAACGCTGTGGTGAAGCCGTTCATGCCGGCTGTTCCTGGCGGCCGCGCGTCCACCGCAGATAGGGAATCACGATCGCGATCGTGATGAGGAGCAGGACGACCGAGATCGCGGCGCCGCGGCCGAAGTCGCCGAGTTGCATCGCCTGGGTGAAGGCCCACAGCGCGAGCATCTGCGTCGATTGCGCCGGACCTCCTCCAGTCATGCCGTAGACGATGTCGAAGGCCTTCAGCGAATTGATGATCGACAGGCAGAGGACGATGGCGATCGCGGGGCGAAGCGCGGGCAGGGTCACATAGCGGAAGACCTGAAAGCGCCCCGCCCCGTCGATGCGCGAGGCCTCCATCAGCGTCTGGGAGAGACGCCCTGTAAACCGGCAAGGAAGAGAACCAGCGAAAAGCCGACGGTCTGCCAGACATAGGCGATGAACATCGAGTAGAGCGCTATGTTGCGATCGCCGAGCCAGTCTTGGATGAGACCCTGCAACCCGAGCGCAGTCAACGCGGCGTTGAAGAGACCGAAGAACGGATCGTACATCCATCGCCACATCGTCGCGACCGCGATCGGGGCGATGATGACAGGCATGTAGAACAGCGCTCGCAGCGGGTTGCGGCCCGGAATGTTCTGGTTCAGCGCAAGCGCCAGCGCAAAGCCAATCGCCGGCGGGAAGCACGACCGACATGACAGTCCACAGGACCGTGTTGCGCACCGCCTGCCAGAACACCGGATCCTGGGTGAAAACCTGAACATAGTTGTCGAAGCCGACGAACTGCTTGGTCGTGGTCAGGCCGTTCCACGTCATGAAGCTCAACCAGACGACATCGAGCATCGGGTAGACGGCAAATAAGCAGTAGACCAGAAGCGCCGGGGCCAGAAGGACGAAGCCCTGGCCCGGGCCTGACAGACGAACCATTGTGCGAGATCCGGTGGCGCCAGCCGATCGACGCCGAAAAAAGGCCGGTCCGATCGGAGCCGGCCCAGGTGGGACGACCCTATTTACGGGCGGCGATGAATTTTTGCAGTTCCGCGGCCGCGGCCTTGGGATCGAGATGGTCGCTGGCGACTTCATTGATCACGCGCCAATATTCCGTCGTCACGTCCAGCGGGAAGGCTTGGTCCCCGTTGACGAAGACGTCGTTGAACTGGCCAAAGAGCTTGGCCCATTCGAGATCGAGAGGCTCCTTGCTGTCCGACTTGACGTTCTTGTTCACTGAATTGCCGCCGAAGACCGCGAGGTTGGCTTGTTGCACTGGCGTCGAACTCGAGGTAGTCGAGGAACTTTGCCGCGAGATCAGGGTGCTTGCTCTTGGTGCTGACGTAGTTGTACTCACCGAATCCGTAGAGACGCGTGGTTCCGGGGAACGGGAACAGCCCGTAGTCCGCCAACTTGTTTGCGTTTCTAAGCTGACCGACTAGCCAGTTGCCCTCCAGCATCATGGCGGCCCGACCAGCGAGAAAGAGGTTAAAGGCCTGGTTGTTGTCGATGCCCATGAAGGGCTTCAGCACGTATTTGGACGTCCATTTGTGTAGCTCCTCAAACGACTTCGTGGCGCATGGCTCGTCGGCCCAGCTGATCTTCATCGACATCAGCGCGTCGTGCTTTTCAGGCCCACACTGGACTTCGAGAATCTCGTCCATCAGACGCATGAGGTGCCAATTCACGGTCCCGCCGAAGGTGATCGCGGGGATGCCCGCAGCGGCAAGCTTGTCAGCATCAGCGACAAGCTCTTCATAGGTTTGCGGAGGACTCGTGATGCCGGCCTTCTCGAACAGCGCCTTATTGTAGTACAGCGCCTCTCCGCGGAAGGTGTAGGGGACGCCGTATCGTCCTCCCGCGTATTGTTTTGAGAACGATAGCGCAGGGCCGATGAACTCATCGTCCCATTTGTATTCGGTATAATATTTGTCCATCGGCAGCGCGAGTCCAGACTTGACGAACTCTCCGCCGAGGCCGAGCCCGGCCCACATGAAGTAGATGTCGGGCGCTTGGTCCGAGCCGCTCGCCACGCGAAGCGCTGACTTGTGCTCATCGGTCGCCCGGTTTTCCAGCTTGACCGTCGCGCCTGGATTGGCCGTCTCGAAATCCGAGATGATCTTGTTGAACGCCTTTGTGACATTCGGATTGTCGAAGGTGAGCGTCCAGAACTTAATCTCTTGAGCTTGACCGGCCGCGGCGCCTAACGCCACCGCCAGCGAAACGATCGCGGCCCTCAGCCACCTGCCATGATGCATGTCTCGCTCCTCCCTCGGATCTCGAAACAGTTTCGTATACTGCGGTTTGTTATCGATTTCTATCGTTCCGGGCCGTGTGAGTCAAGGATCAAGGGAAAACGAAACAACTCATCGCCCGGTTTGTGGCGAGTGAGGTTGGCAAGCCGCCGCCATGCGGGCGCGCGTAACGCCAACGGCGAGCCGCTTTTGAAGGGGGCCAACTCAGCGACAGGGCGCAGGAGGAGTTCGTCGATCGCGGCCAGAGCGTTGCTGAGCTGGCAGGTCTATTCGGCGATGATCACCTTGATCCCGCGGCTCTCGAAAGCCCGAATATCCTCTTCGCGAATCCCATCGTCGGTAACGAAGGAGTTGATGACGTCGAGCGTTCCAAGGCGGGTGAAGGACGAGCGATTGATCTTGGTGGAGTCGGCGACGAGATACACATGCGAGGCCGCCTTGATCATCGCCTGCTTAAGCTGGAGGTCGGCGAAGCTGGGATAGGTCAGGCCGGTATCGAGCGCAACGCCGGCTGTGGCCAGGAAAAGCTTCCCGGCAAGAACGTCCTGGAAGTAGTCCGCCGCCCTGTCGCCGCTGAGGGAAAGCGTCGGGGGCTTAAACTGTCCTCCCGGCATGTGCACGGCATAGCCGGGCACGGCTCCGAGCATGAGCGCGATATTGAGCGCGTTGGTTATGATGGTAAGGGCGGAGCGGCCGAGCAGGTTGTGCGCGACTTCAGTGGTGGTCGATCCCGCGTCGAGAATGATGGTCTCGCCGTCGCCGACGAGGCTCGCGGCCTTGACGCCGATCTTCCGCTTTTTCTCGATATTCTCCATGTGTTGCAACGAGAGCGTCTCGACCTGCTTCGGCAGGGTGCGGAGAAACGCGCCGCCGTGCTGGCGGCTGACATGTCCGTCGCTCTCGAGCTTCTCGAGGTCCTGCCGGATCGTCGCCTCCGAAACCCCGAACGCAACTCTCAGGTCTCGAACGCGCGCGCTGCCTTCTTCCTGGAGCCAGTCCAGAATCTTCATGCGGCGCGGCTCGGCGAGCAGCTTGTTGAGGTCGCCGCGCGCGTCGCTTACGATCGCGGGCCGGGAACCCCTGCCAGATCGCGCGGCCGACTGCGATCTCTTCGCCGACTTCCTCATCTTCATAGCCGGACCGGCACCCTTGGGCATTCTAAGAAATCCACTCGGAGGTCATAAATATTTCAATTTATGTCATGCTCCGACGGCTTGGCAAAGAAGCGACGCATTCGCCTCGTCGGCTGCTCACGCAAGCTGCGCCATCGCTTGCAAAGCGACCCGCTGTTGCAGCTTCCTTTGCGCCTGGTCGACCACCACCGCGGCGATGATCACGACCCCCTTGATCACCATCTGCCAAAATGAGCTCACCCCCATCATCACCAGGCCGTCGGATAGAATGCCGATCACGAACGCGCCGATGATCGTCCCCCCGACCGTCCCCCGGCCGCCTGACATTGACGTGCCGCCAAGCACCGCAGCCGCGATGGCGTTGAGCTCAAACGTCTCGCCGGTTGCCGGATGGGCGGCCATCAGCTCCGAGGAGACGATGAGGCCAACGATCGCCGCGCAGAAGCCGGAAAACATGTAGACGAAGAATTTCACTTGATCGACGCGGATGCCGGACAGCGCCGCCGCTCGTTCATTGCCGCCGACCATGAAGATGTGCCTGCCAAGCGGCGTCCAGCGGGCGACATAAGCGGCAATCAGCGCGAGAACAATCAGAATCCAGATCGCCACGGGCAGATAAAGAATCTTGCCCGCGCCCAGAAACGCGAAACCCGTGGTGCCAAACGCAGGGTTGCCCTCGAGATTGGGGAAGGTTGCGCCATCCGAGATCAGTAGCGCCGCGCCGCGGGCCACGTAAAGCATGCCAAGCGTCGCGATGAAGGGCGCCACGTTAAGCCGGGTGACCAGGAACCCGTTGACCATGCCGATGAGCACGCCGAGCGCCAGCGTGATCAGGATGATCTCGGGAACGTTGAAGAACAATGTGTACCCGAAGCGCAGATCGAGCCCATGCAGGATGAGACCGCCGGCGACCATTCCGCAGAGCCCGACGATGGAGCCCACGGAAAGGTCGATGCCGCCGGTAATGATGACAAAGGTCATGCCGATCGCGAGAAAGGCGTTGAGCGCGACATGTTTCGACATCAGGACAAGGTTTTCGGCTGACAGAAAGTTGGGCGCGGCGAAGGAAAAGAAAATCAGGACCGCGAACAGCGCAATGAATGTGCGCACCCGCATCAGATTGAGGGTGACAGAGCCGCCGACGCGCTGCGCAGGCGTCTGTCCAGCCGCGGCTGTCATGAACGGGCTCCCTGCCGCTCCGTCGCCGTTCCGGGGAAGTGACCGACGGAAGACGCGGCGATGATCTTGGCTTCCGCCGCGGCGTCGGCGCGATCGAACAATGCGGTGAGCTTCCCCTGGCTCATCACCGCGATGCGATCGGACAGGGCGAGCGCTTCGTCGAGATCGGAAGTGACGAAAATGATTCCAAGTCCCTCGGCCGCGAGTTTGCGCATCAGGCGGAAGACATCCGCCTTCGCTCCGATGTCGATGCCTCGGCTTGGCTCGTCCATGAGCAGAACCTTCGGCTCGGTCAGGAGCGCCTTGCCGATCACGACCTTCTGCTGGTTTCCTCCAGAGAGCGAGGAAACGGGCAAAGCGGGGTCGGCAACCTTGATCGAAAGGCTTTTCACTTCGCGTCGGACGGCCTCGGCCTCGGCGCGCGATTGGATATGAAAGAACCGCGTGAGCTTGCTGAGGCTCGCCATCGTCAGATTCTCGGCGACCGACAAAATGGAGACGAGTCCGTCGCGCTGCCGGTCTTCCGGTATCAGGGCAAGGCCGCGCGCGATCCGGCCGCCCACGTCCCTCTCACGCACAAGCTCTCCCTCGATATAGAGCCGGCCTGACGCTAAGGGATGACGGCCCATCACACATTCGAGGAATTCGGTGCGTCCGGCGCCCATGAGTCCGTAGACGCCGAGGATTTCTCCTCCGCGGACCGAAAGACTGACATGGTCGACAGCGTAGCCGCCGACCGCCCGCGGGAGGCAGATCTCCTCCGCCCGCATGATCTCGCCGCCGAATTGATGATCGCTCGGAGCCGAGAAGTCCTTGGCGTCCGAGCCAATCATCTGCCGGACGATCCAATGGACATCGACGTCCTTCAGCGCTTGACGACCTGTCACGCGGCCATCCCGGAGAACAGTGATGAAATCGCCGATCCGTATGAGCTCCTCGAGCCGGTGCGAGATATAGACGATCGCCACGCCCTTCGACGTCAGATCCGCAATCACGCGAAACAGAATCTCGACTTCGGGCGCGCTCAGCGCGGAGGTCGGCTCGTCCATGATGAGGATGCGAACGTTCTGAGCCACGGCTTTCGCAATCTCGACGAGCTGCTGCTGGCCAATCATCAGATCCTCGACCCGAGCGCGCGGGTCGATCGGCGCGCCCAAGCGGCCCATGATGGTGGCAGTCTCGCGCTCCTGGGCGGCGTGGTCGATGCGGCCATTGCGCGTGATCTCCCGATTGGCGAAAACGTTCTCCGCCACCGACAGATTGCCGAAAAGGTTGAGTTCCTGGAACACCATGCCGATGCCGTGGCTCATTGCATCGGCGGTGTCCGAAAAGACCACCGGCTCGCCCTCGAGCACAATGCGTCCAGCCGTCGGCCGTTCGACGCCGGCGACAATCTTCATGAGCGTTGATTTTCCTGCGCCATTCTCGCCCACGAGCACGTTGACGGCGCCGCGCCGGACTTCGAAATCCGCCTGCTTCACAGCAACCGTGCCGGAATAGACTTTCGACACGCCCTCAAGCCGCAGCACAACTTCCGAGCCGCTCAAATCCTTGCCCGTTTCCGTCACGGCTTCGGACCCAATGTGATTTCTACGGGTGTCACCAGAGGCGTGTCGGTGGGTGAGGAGAACGGATAGGCTCCGACGACCGCAACCTTACGACCGACGAGGGAGTCCCTCGGAAGCTTCTCGAGGACCTCACGGTTGACATAGAGATTAAAGGCCTTGCCATATCGGGCGAAATCGATCTGGTTGGTGAAATCGTTGAAGGACACGAAATCGAGCGCGTCGCGGATCGCGGTTCCACGCATTGCCGGCCCGATCTGAACGACTGCGTCCGTCTTGCCCTTGCCGGTCGTGTCGACGCCTATGGTCGCGGCGCGCGACGCCGTGTTCGCCTCGACGACGACGCCTTCAAGCCTCACGAGAAAGGTCCAGGGCACGTCGCCGGACTTCGGCCGATAGCCGAATTTCGCGCCAGCCTCGTCTGGAGAGGCCGCCGCGAGGCTGCGCACGTCGGCGAAGGGACCCGCCTTCTTGTCGAAATAGGGCACGACCTTGGAGGCCCAGATCGAAGCGACCATCTTATCCGGGTCGAAGCCAGCGTCCGGCGCCTGAGCAGACGCGAGAGCCTGAACCTCGGAGGTGGGGATAAAACGACAGGAAGAGAGCAGGACGCCCGCTATCAAAACCGCCAAGCACCTGGCGCGACGCATAGCAGCTCTGCTCCTTTGAAGACGCGGCGCGACCCACTGGCCACGCGCGCTTGTTGCAATCCGCCTTACGGCTTTAGCTGGAACGTCTCGAGCTTATCCGCGTTCGACGCATCGATCAGCACGCAGTCCAACAGCTGCTTCTCGGTCTTCGGCGCCGTCTTGGTCTTGATATAGGCGTCCGCCTGCTCGACCGCGAGCTGCGCGCCGTGAAAGGCCGGTTGCAGCACGGTCGCTTTGATGCCGCCCTGCTTGATCGAATTGCGCACATCATTGGAGCCGTCGAAACCCACGACGATCACGTCGCCGCGGCCGGCCGCCTTCAGCGCGGCCTCCGCGCCCATGGCCATGGTGTCATTGCCGGAGATGACGCCCTTGATATCCGGATGCGCCTGGAGGATCGATTCCATTTTGGAATAGGCCTCCGGCTGGCTCCAGTTTGCCGACTGACGTTCGACCATCTTCAAGTCCGGGTAGTCATCGATCACATCGTGGTAGCCCTTCGAGCGGATGCCGGCGTTGGTGTCCGAACTCCTTGCCCACGAGCTCGACGTAGTTGCCCTTCTCGCCCATGAGCTTGACGAACTTCTGCGCGCCGAGCTGGGCGCCCTGGTAGTTATTCGAGACAATCTGGGCGAGGGCGACGCCGGTTGCATTGATTTCGCGGTCAATGAGGAAGGAAGGGACGCCCGCTTCCTTGGCCTTCTTGATCGCAGCCACAGTGGCGTCGGCGCCAGCGTTGTCGAGAATGATCGCCTTCGCGCCGCGCGCAATCGCGGTGTCGATCAGCTCCGACTGCTTGTTCGCGTCATCGTCGTGAACGAGTGAGATGACGTCGTAGCCGAGCGTCTTCGCCTTGGCCTCCGCGCCGTCCGCTTCCGCCTTGAAGAACGGATTGTCATGTGACGGAGTGATGATTGCGATAAGATCCGCCGCGTAGGCAGAATTGATGAAAAGAGCCGCGCTTGCGAAAAGCGCGCCAGCCAGCGTTCGCCTGAAGTTCACTGTTACCTCCCTTTCCTTCTGAGGCATCAAGATGGCTCCTCGGAGCGGGGCTCGTCGGAGACGTTCCGTTGGATGCCGCAATGGAACGCTTGTTTGGCTTTTACCCTCAGCGCCGGGCCTTCGCGGCGCCCGGCGAGGTCTCTAGGCGCGCTAGGCTTGGCGAGCCTCCCTCGGGTTTCGATCGCTTTCGTTTATTTTCGATATATGTGGTTTAGTTTCGGGCGCCCTGTCAAGGCGGAAGTGAAATTGGAGGCAAAAGCGCCGTAGAGTGACATTTCAATCTATCCGGAGCGACCTCAAGCGGGCTCCCGAGCTTTACAGTCAGTTTGAAATGTTTCTAAATGCGACAAATCAGCGGCATCCGAAACAAATCGATGCCAAAGGAAACGCGCGAGATATGCGGGGCTGCCCGCCTCGCAGAACGCAGGGCTTTCCGACATTGAGCAAACGCAATCTTCGTCCCATCAAGCTTGGACTGGTCGTCGGCAGCCGAGAGTTCTTCAACGCGGCGCCGACGCTGGAGACGCGCAAGGAGCTGATCGCTCAGCTCGATCGCCTCAATGTCGGCTACAGCATCCTTCCGCTCGAGGCGACGAAGAACGGCGCGGTGCAGTCGCGGGAGGATGCGCGCCTCTATGCGAAACATTTTCGCGAGCAACGCGACTCGATCGACGGGCTCGTCATCTGCCTGCCGAATTTCGGCGACGAGATCGCGATTTCCGAACTCATCAACGAGGCGCGGCTGGACGTTCCGATCCTGCTTCAAGCCAGCAATGATGAGATCGACAAGGTCGACGTCCACAGCCGACGCGACGCGTTTTGCGGCAAGATCTCGGTCACCAACAACTTCTATCAGTACGGCGTGCGATTCACCGATACGACCAGCCATACTTGCGACATCGGCAGCGACGAATTCGGCCGCGATCTAGATCGATTTGCTCGAACGTGCCGAGTGGTTCGCGGCCTGCGACACGCGCGGATCGGCTCGATCGGCGCTCGCACCGGCGCGTTCCAGACGATGCGTTTCAGCGAAAAACTCCTGCAGGCGTCCGGCCTCACAGTCGTAACAGTGGACCTTTCGGAGATCATCTTCAGCGCCCAGGCGCTTGGCGACGACGCGCCGGAAGTCAAAGCGAAACTCGAGGAGATTTCGGCCTACGGGCGCATTCCTGCCCACATCAAGCGCGAGAAGATCGTCCGTCAGGCAAAGTGGACCATCGCGGTCGATCGGTGGATCGAGGAAAATGAGTGTGACGCCAGCGCCATACAGTGCTGGCGCAGCTTGCAGGACAATTTCGGCTGCGCCACCTGCGTGACCATGAGCATGATGGGCGAAAAGCTCAGCCCAAGCGCCTGCGAAGTGGACGTGATGGGCGCGATCTCAATGTACGCGCTGGCCCTCGCCGCCGAGGCGCCGTCCGCGATCCTCGACTGGAATAACAACTACGGCCGCGAGGCTGACAAATGCGTCTGCACCCATTGCGGCAACTTTCCCAAGAGCTTCATCGGCGAAACGCCCGAGATTTCAGAGCTCGACGTGCTCGGCACCGTGCTGGGTAAGGACAATTGCTTCGGCGCGGTGAAAGGCAAGGTCAAAGCGGGCCCGATGACGTTCTTCCGCGCCTCGACAGATGACCGGGCCGGCACGATCAGGGCCTATGTCGGCGAAGGCGAGTTCACCGATGATCCTTTTCCGATGGACGGAGGCATCGCGGTCACCAAAGTCGACCGGCTCCGGCCGCTGCTCGGCTTCATTGCGCGGAATGGATTTGAGCACCACGTCGCTATGGTTCGCGGCCATCACGCAGACGCAGTCCAAGAGGCGGTTGCGCGCTATCTCGACTGGCCGAGCTACCGGCACGGGGACGAGTTGTTCCCCCTCCCGCCAGCATCCCGGTTCTCTTAAGCTTCTGTAGGATTTCAGCTCGCTCCCAAGTCGAGCGGCTCGATCGCGGCGATCTCGATGCCGAAGCCAGAGAAGTCCGACGTAGGTGCGCGGATTGTCCGTGCGCAAGCGGATCGAGCTCACTCCGAGATCACGCAGGATCTGCGCGCCAAGCCCGACTTCGCGCCAGAGATTCGCACGCACGTCGTCCGATCCGGTCTGTTCGGCGCCGCTGAGATTCGCCGGCACGCCTGCCGCTCCATCACGCAGATATACGAGCGCGCCGCGCCTCTCCGCCTTGAAGCGGGCCAGCACCTTTGGAATCAGACCTCCGAAAATGTCGCTCACAATATCGGCGCGATGCAGCCGCGCCGGCATTTCGCGCCCATCGCCGACCTCGCCATGCACGAAGGCGAAGTGGAGCACCGGATCGAAATGCGTCCTATAGGCGTAGCCCTGGAAATCTCCGAAATGCGACTTGACGGGAAAGGACGCGACCCGTTCGACCAGCTTCTCGCGCGCCTGCCGGTATGCGATGAGTTCGGCGACCGAAATCCGATTGAGCTTGTGGCGCTCGGCGAAATCCACAATTTGCTTACCGACCATCACCGTGCCGTCGTCATTTGCGAGCTCGCAGATTGCGGCGACCGGCGGCAGCCCCGCGAGCTTGCACAGGTCGATCGCTGCCTCAGTGTGGCCCGAACGCATCAGGACACCGCCCTCCTTGGCGACCAATGGAAACACGTGCCCGGGGCGGACGAAATCATTCAGTCCCATGTTGCCGTTTGCGAGAGCACGCACGGTGTTCGAGCGTTGCTCCGCCGAAATCCCGGTAGTCAGGCCATGCTTGACGTCGACAGAGACCGTGAAGGCCGTGCCAAGCGGCGCGTCGTTGATAGCCACCATGGGCGAAAGATGCAGGCGCCGGGCATCGTCGGCCGTCAGCGGCGCACAGACGATCCCGCAGCCGTTGCGAATGATAAAAGCCATCTTCTCTGGCGTGCAGAACTGCGCCGCGACGATAAGATCGCCTTCATTCTCGCGATCATCATCATCGGTGACGATGACGATTTCACCACGAGCAAAGGCCTGAATGACGGCGGCGACGGGACTCAGCATGTTCGCTCCATGAGACGTAAAAAGCGTCTCGCCGAGGAAATCGTTCGGCGTGACCGCGCCGCCCGTCTCGGCGACAATGCGCTCGGCGGTCTCGCGGGATATCCAGGCCCCGTGCTCGCGGCAGATCAGGGTCACTGCGCCAGCGGAGACGCCAATGCGGCGAGCGAAATCTGCGCGTGTGACACTTTTTCGCTTAAGCCAGTCGCCAAGCTTCATTTCTGCTAAATAGTCGCGCCTATAATTCATTGCAACTCAATTCGTGCGGCTTAAGGAGGCGGTACAGACCGGTCGACCGCACAGTGGCTCAAACCGTCAAGTGGCACGAAGCGCTCAGGGGGCTGCCGTTTGGCGAAGCCACGTCCAAGGGTCCTGAGCTCATCGATCGCTTTTTTGCGGCAGGTAACCCCTGATAAGCATAGTCATCGAGCACGGAGCCCGCGCCGGGCTCATTCTGAGTGAGAAGGGCCGCGACACGAAGGCTTCATAGTGAAAGAGGCAATTTTAAATTCTTGACTTACTTGTCGAGACCTGCCCACGAAAGTATATACGGAATGATTGATCACAACAACCGAATTATTCATTCAGTTAGAAGAGTCGACAGAATACAATTTTCTCAGTTTGCGGCGAACGGTTTTAATGTTCACTCTTGGGAAAATCCAATATTTAGCACGACGATTAAGCTCTAGTTCGCGTTGTTCGATCTCAGCGGCGCGGTTGTGAAGAGTTATTTCGCGTTGATCAACTTGAACTGCTCGGTCATGAAGCTCGATCTCCCGCTGGTCAACTTGAACAGCTCGGTTATGAAGCTCTATTTCTCGATAGTCAAGTTCGATATTTCGATCGTATAACTGTTGTTCTCTCTGGTCAGCGATGACTATGCGCTCGCTGGTGACAAGATCTCGTTCGATCATCGCAACAACCGAATGCGTAACTCCCGCTGGCAGCAGAACGGGAGCATTATTGAGTTTAGCAATGACCTTCAGCCTATTTTTCTTCCAGTCTTCGTGTGCTACGGTCGTCATCGACGTGGGGGAGTTATCCCACCACCGATAAACCGATGTGATGACGGGCGTGCTTGCAGTTCCACACAATTGTGCTGCTCGGCAAGTAAAATCCCAATCCTCCGCCGTGCTTAAGCTTTGATCGAACCGCGTTCCCAAGTCCTTGAACAGGGAGCGAGGAAAGGCCAGCGACATAAACGGCGTACCATTGTCATATAGATGTTCCATCAGGTCGTATCGGCTCGGGTATGCAGCCTCAAACCAAGTTGTCGGGCTCGGATGGGCGCCGAGAAGGCTGTCCGGCCGCCAGGAAACACGTTGCCGAACGCAGGCGGCGCGTACGATTTTTCCGGGATTCTCTGTCGCACACCCGCGGAACGTCTCGACCCAGTGCCCGAAGACAAAGTCGTCATCATCGAGAAACGCCACATAACTGCCCAAGGCTTGTCCCACGGCGGCGTTTAGCGGAGCGGCGCGCCCTTCCTCGGCGCAGACAGCAAAAGTTGTCCGACCGCTGAGGTTCTCCGGAAAAGAGGCGACCAATTCCCGGACGGCGACCTCACGAGCCTCGTCGGCCTTGTGAACAACTATCAAAACCTCAAAATCATCGTCGCTTTGCCCACCGAGCGACAAGAGGGTCTCGCGGAGTTGAAAGATGCGACGCCCCTGCGTGCAAATCACTACGGTTAGGAAAGGCCCAGGGGGGCTATTCCTCGACGGATACGACGCCGTCGCGATCTCGTCATCCGGCAAATAGGCTCGTACGAATTGGTTAACGAGGCAATTTGGGTTGGCTTTCTCGATTACGTTCCTGAGAATGCTTCCAAGCGGCGTCGCGACTTCTAGGGGAATCAGATCTGGAGGAAAATTCTGGTCGCTCTTTTCAAGCAACCAGTCCCGGGCCGCGACTTGCCTCCAGCCATGCTCAGCCGCGATCTGCGTAAGATGACGCTCGTTGAAGAAACCGATGTGCGTATGGTCCAATAGACCAGCTTCAGTCCAATCCCAGCGTCCCAGTAAAGCCTTAATAGCGATATCCTTGTGAGTGACGTTAGGTACGCTGACGACGAGCGCTGCTCCCGAATCGCCAGAAAGCTTTCGAAGCAAGGTAAGAATTTCTCTGGGATTCGCGACGTGCTCGAGTGTATCGATGATCGTCATCGAGGCCAACGTTCGAGCGCCTATTATCGCTCGCATCGTTCTGGTGGCCGCTTCAACGTCATTCAGATCTATTACGTGGGTCTCAAACCCGCGTTCGCGGAGAGCGGTCAAGCCATCGTCGGAGATGTCAAATCCAACGTAAGTCAGCCCAAGATCGTCGCGCACCCTTTCCGCAATAGCGCCGTAACCGCAGCCCAGATCAAGATGCACGCCCTGCTTGCCTGCATACTTGCGCAACAGCCCCATCACGTTGCCATAGACGCTCACTTCTAGATAGTTATGTTCGTATACCTGAGCCACGAGCGCCTCAGCGCGGTTTGAAACGGTGTGGCGCATACGCGCCGTCGACGAATTGGCCGACCTTGTGACCCGCATCGAGGGGGATGGGCAAGTTTCCAGTTCGCTCGCGCTCCTCGAAAGCTCTTGCCGCCTTTTGCAATACGGGATCCTCAGATTGCTTGAAAGCAGTCAAATAGCTTTGGGTCAGATCAGGGCGAGAGTATTTGAAAGGAAGCAATAAGCCGGCTTCCGCGGAAAAATAGCGTTCGGCCAAGCTCGCATTCCAACCCGCCTCGTCAGTAAGCCGCTTATCGTGGAAACAGACGGCCGTCGGCTGATACGCTATCTCATAACCCGCCAGGCGCACACGCCAAGACAAGTCCACGTCATCACAGTAGAGAAAGAACGTATCCGCGTCGAACCCACCGACAGACCTCATAACCGACGTCAAGCCCAGTAGGCATGCGGTCGAACACCAACTTGTCCGACCACTTTCGGGGTCAAAGTCTTTCGGATGCTCCGTGGGTATCTGACGTCCTTCAACAAGCGCCATTCCTGGCTTCGACATCGCGCCGATCAATTCCACCAGCAAATTGGGCGCGACCAGGACATCTGGATTCATGATCAGGGTGAGGTCCGCGTCCGACGCCGAAAGCAGTTGGTTATGGCCCGCCGCCGATCCCAAGTTCGCGCCAAAATGCACGGAAGATATTGAACTCAGATATGTGTTCTTGGATCCCAGCCGCGTTAGTTCCTCATCCGACAAGGTGGGTGACTGCGAGCAATCCCCATAAGCCAGTTCCGCGTTTGTCACCAAACCAGCGGCTACCGCGTGTTTAGCCGCCGAATTGAGATAGTCCACCGATCGGCGAACGCGATCGGCAGGCAATTCAAATAGAATACACTGGATTCTGACGACATCGAATTTTCTCGGTGAGTCGCTGCGACCTGCTTCCAATTCGGATACTCTAAACGAGGCCATTGACCAGTTCCGTTGGAGACGCTCTAGTGGCTGGTTGTGGTTTGACGATAATCTACGGTCAAGCTGAATTTGTATTTCAACTGTTCGAATAGTCTGCGCGCGACTCGTTGGGCAGAGTTGGATCTTCTCGGGCAGCGGGTGATGCCAGCACGCTCCGGTGGATTATTGGCCGCCAATGATTCTGCTGATTCTGCCGCTGGAGCCAAAAACTACCGCCTTGGGTCGGCAGCCCATCGAAGAGGCCCGGTTTTTGCCATAGCCGCGCCAGCAAGCCATGAAGTTGCGGTTCCGCCGCCTGCCCATTTCACTGGCAATACGACGTCGTCACCATCGGCGCCTCCTAGTAAATACATAAGAAGGAAGTATTGCTCATTGTAAAAACGAGCCCGCCATTCTTCCGGATAGTCTTGCGGAAGAAAAATATCATGGATGCCGTAAAGTGTGCCCGGCGGCAGCGCCGGCAACACCTCCGAGAAGAATACGGTGACGTCAGACCCTGGGAAGCTGCGGTGACTATTGTCGATAAAAAGCATATCGCTTGGCGCGAAACTCTCCCAGAAGCCGCCGGGCAGGTCCTCCATGCGAGAGACGATGGTTTCATCGCAAAGCCCGTCCACGGTGGTCTGCGGGTGCGGGTCAATAGAGACGATCCGCGTCTTTAGACCGAGGTCTTGCACCGCCCGACGGGCGAAGCGAGTGGAGATGCCAGAACCTACTTCTACGTATCGCTGTGGTTTTCTTTCGGCGATCAAGCCGTAGAGACTAACGCCGTCAAAAGGCGGGAACCACCCATTGTCCCAAAATGGCTCGAGCTGAGAATCACTGTGCCGGGGAATGCGCGCCAAAGCCTCAGCGTGGCCAGCAATGGCCAGCAACGTATCTCGGAATCGGCTCTCGTGCAGTCGGAACAGCTCGGCCAAGTAGCGGCCGGAGGCGGACGTCTCCAATGGCCGCTTTTGCGGATAATAGGAATAATCCGTGATTATCATGCGGCCTTCCGACCGCGCAATGAGGAAGGCGTTCGCATCCTCGGCGGAAAGGCTCGGGGCGCTGCCTTGCGGAAGTTCCTCAGCAAGTCTGGGCGGTTACTGGAGAACCTTCGGCCGACAGACTATCGCGCCTCTCGATTAGGCGACGCAGAGGTGAAATCAAGTTCGCGGTCCGGTGAAGTAGACTCACAATACGAAATTCTCCAGATGACTGCATCAGCCGGTGCGGCGATCAAGAACTCTTAGGCGCACCCCAAACGGGAGGCGCACTTCTTAGACCGCGTTTTAAAGGGATATCCGATTGCGCGCCAGACAATAGGTCGGAGGTTGCCACCTTTCAAGCGCCGTCTGAGGGCGTTCATTGTCGGACCGGATGGTAGAGATCCTTGCGGGTGAGCGGGCTCCGGGAATCAGGAGGATCTCGTCAGCTGAACGCCATGAAGCTTCGCGCCCATTGCGCACCGCGCGATTGCAATGAAACAGCGCTTGTCCTATGAGGGCGCGCTCAAGGGGGACCGACCGCTTCGCCTTTTGGCCCATGCGGAGACGCAGGGCTTGGCGCGAGGCGGCGGGACGGCGATTTGGGCTGATTCAGTGTCGCCGCGAGCGGGTCGCCTAGATCAATTTTCCTCGCCCAAGCGGGATTCGTCGATTAGCCAGCAAGGATTTCTCAGTGCAGAGGACGTGTCTTGTAACGGGCGGAGCAGGCTTCATCGGTTGTGGGATTTCCGCCAGCCTCCTAGAGCGGTTCGACCGCGTCGTGGCGCTCGACACACTGAACCCGCAAATCCACCCCGCCCGAACGCGCCCTGAGACGCTGGCGAAAGACGTCGAACTGGTGATCGACGATATCGCCGAGCCCAATACGTGGCGCAGCCTGCTGGCTCACACGCGACCCTCGACGATCGTGCACTTGGCCGCGGAAACCGGGACCGGACAATCGTTGACCGAAAGCGCTCGCCACGCCCATGTCAACGTGACAGGGACGGCCGCGATGCTGGACGCGCTGGCGGAGACCGAGCATTTACCGGACGAGATCCTGCTGACAAGCAGTCGGGCGGTCTATGGCGAGGGCCCCTGGCGACCGTGCGGCGGCGGCGCTGTCGTCTATCCTGGGCAACGGTCGCGCACACAACTGGCGTCCGGGATATGGGACTTCCCAGGCCTTGAGTACGCACTATCAGAGGCGGCCGACACCGTTCCGAATCCAGTCAGCGTTTACGGTGCGACCAAACTGGCGCAAGAGCATATTCTCAAAGCCTGGACGACCGCTTTTGGGGTCGGCCTCAAGGTGCTGCGGTTACAAAATGTCTACGGTCCTGGCCAATCGCTATACAACCCCTACACCGGAATCGTGTCTCTCTTTTGCCGTGCGGCGCGAGCGGGTCAATCCATACCGCTCTATGAAGACGGCAACATGTTGCGCGATTTCATTCTCATCGATGACGTGGTCGCCGCGATCCTGAGCGCGATTGACTGCGCCAACGCTATCGGGCGTACGTTGGATGTCGGAACCGGGAAAGCCACGACGATCGCGCAGATCGCTGATGTGATCGTCAAACATTACGGCGCCCCGGCGTCGAACGTGTGCGGAAAATATCGATTCGGCGATGTCCGGCATGCCGGCTGCAACGTCCTCCCGACCGAGTCGCTGCTCGGCTGGAGGGCGGCCAACGACCTCTCGTCCGGGGTTGATGCGTTGATCGCTTGGATCGAGAGGCAATTGCCGCCTCTGGAAGCGCACCGGTCGTGACTTCTCCCGCGCGATCTTCCATTTCGCCACACACGGCGTTTGGCGGACCGTCGCTTTCGATCGGCGTCCAGTCGGTATTGTTCAACAACGAATTCCGCTCGATAGAGCGCGCGGTTGGCGCCTTGGCGCGCGCGGCTGAGCTGGCGATTCTCGGGGGCGTCTGCAAGCGGGTGACGCTTCAATATGGGGACAGTTCGCCCAGCCCATGTTTGAGCGAGCAACAATTGGAGTCTCTGCGCGAACAATCCGGGGAAGCGCTCACAATCACCTATGATTTCTTCGAAAACAATCTTGGCTCGGCGCGGGGTCACAACCGTCTCGCCGACGCCAATCCAGCTGACATTCTGCTCGTCCAAAATCCGGACGTTGTCGTGTCGCCGCGCCTGCTAGAAACCATGTTGGGAGAATTCGCCGTCTCCGGGGTTGGTATGGTCGAAGCCAAACAACTTCCGATCGAACATCCCAAGGACTATGACCTCCAAACAGGCGAGACCTCCTGGGCGACGACGGCCTGCGCCATGATTCCGAAGCGCTTGTTCCGACAGCTCGGCGGCTTCGACGCCAGTACCTTTTTTCTCTATTGCGACGACGTTGATTTCTCCTGGCAAGTCCGGCTTGCCGGCTTCACGGTCATCTTTCAACCAGCCGCGGTCGCTTTCCACGACAAGCGCCTTTCTGTCGAGGGCGCATGGTTAGCGTCGAACGCGGAGAAATATTTCTCTGCTGAGGCGGCTTTATTGCTGAGCTACAAGTGGTCGCGCGAGGACGTAACGGAGCGTTGTCTGAGAGAATTTAAGCGAGCCGGCGCTGACCATCTCATTCGGGCCGCGAAAGAGTATGAGCGTCGGCGCGCGGAGGGGCGGCTGCCAGCCCAACTCGACCAGCAACACCGGATCGGCCAATTCGTCGAAGGGATGTACGCCCAGCACAGGTTTCCCTTATGAACTTGGAGGCCTCCGAGACGCATGGCCTTCACTTCGGCGCGGATCACGTTCACGAGCACGCCCTCGCGCTCCTGCTTCGCCATCCTGCGAAAGTCGAACGCGGCCAAATCCATCTCGACATCGGTTGCCGTTTGGGACCCATCGCGGAGAAAGTCGAGTCGGAGCTGAAGTGCACTTACGTGGGCATAAGCGCGTTCGCTGACAGCGAAGGTCGGGACTTTACACTGCAACGGCTCAAACAAGCCGTCGGCGCCCGGACGGTCGCATCAATCACCTTCCTCGACACCATCGGTCACGCCGCCGACGGGGACGAAATCCTACGCGGCATCGCGGAACTCGCGCACGAGAATGCCGCTCCTGTCGGTGGTAAGCGCTCCAAATGTCGCTCACCGCGATATTGGCGCCAAACTCGCCTTCGGCCGTTGGGACTATCCAGCCGCCGGCGAGCGAAACACCCGCCGCCAGCC
This sequence comes from uncultured Alphaproteobacteria bacterium, assembly GCA_963820095.1. GTDB lineage: Bacteria > Pseudomonadota > Alphaproteobacteria > Rhizobiales > Beijerinckiaceae > Roseiarcus. The sequence continues at coordinate 395,426 of CAWFZA010000008.1, read as the reverse complement.
GTTCGATCAGAGGCAGTTGACGGCGGCGTTGGAGAAGGCCGGGCTGCACATCGTCGACCGCCACGATGTGGTCGAGGTCGAGAGCGACCAGCATTTTCCACCCGATCATCCGGCGCTAATGCGAGGAACATCGCTCAATCAGTTGTTGTTCGCCACGGCGGAGCTTTCGAACCCTAACGCGACCGTCACGCAGTTTGTCTGTCTCTGCGAATCCGGGAAGGAGTTCGTCCGCAAAACTGACCCGGCCGAGAAGCACCCACAGCAACCGCTGATTTCCGTCATCATCCGCACGCAAGGCGGACGACCGCATACGCTTGCGGAAGTTTTGACATGCCTTTGTGGTCAGGTCGACACCGACTTCGAAGTCATAGTGGTGGGTCATCGCCTCGATGAGGCCGGTGTCGGGGGCGTAAAACGGGCGATTGACGACACGCCGAAATGGTTGCGCGACAAGATTCGCCTGGTGCGTCTCGAGGACGGAGGGCGGTCACGACCGCTCAACGTCGGCTTCGCGAATGCGCGCGGACGCTATATCGCGATCGTCGACGATGACGACATCCCAATGGGCAATTGGGTTGAGACATTTCGCGAACTTGACAGCCAAACCCCTGGCCGCGTGTTACGGGCGGTGACCGTTCAGCAAAACGTGATCAACGTTCACATCAATGGTCGTTTAGGCCTCCGCGCCTCCGGACCACCGAGCCGCCTCTATCCCTCCGAGTTCGATATTTTCGACCACTTCCTAGATAATCGCTCGCCAAACACGACGATCGCGTTTCCGCGGGGAGCCTTCCATGATCTCGGGATCCGGTTCGACGAATCCTTGGAGACCGCCGAAGACTGGGACTTCCTGATGCGGGTCGTCGCCGTGTGCGGCGTCACGTCTTCCCCGGCGATCTCGGGCATCTATCGATGGTGGCTGGAGAACGAGAGTTCGCGCTCGTTACATCCGCCGGAGCAATGGCGCAAAAATTATGAGCGTATTTGTCGCAAACTGGACCAAACGCCGTTCATTCTGGCGAGAGGTCAGATCTCAAACCTCCGCCGACGGATAAACTCTCTCGGATCTGGAGGCGCCCCGAGCCCTGTCGACGCCAGCCAAGGTCGGCCGCCCGGTCAGTTGCATAGTGCGGAGGACGGAATCTTTTGGGGTGAAGCGCTAGCGAGAGACTTGATCCCTGACCTCGCGAAACCCCTCCGCACCGGCGTTCGCGCGCGCATTCTCCTATTCAGGCTGAAGTACTGGCTGCATATTGCCTCCAGAAGGCGACGGCGAAAGTATCGGTCACGAATCCAAGCCTACCGGCAATTGATGGCGCACCTTCCAGACCCGCGGAAGGAATGAATCCTTTCCGGGTTTCCTCCGGCATATGTTCGCCGGTTCTTGGCGTCAGAAAGAGGGCCGGCTTCATGAAGTGAGCGGTTCGCTTGACGCATTCGGCTCGGGGCGCCCATGACACGCGGTTCACGCGCCCTTCTGACACTCTTGAAGCCGCGCATCCATTGTGTTGGACTCTCCGGCCTCCATAGCTTTTAGCGTTCTTCTAAACCAAGAGGTGTCTACGCGTGCTTGTTTGGCTTGCCTCGTATCCGCGTTCAGGAAATACTTTTACGCGAGTAATCCTCAATGAGGTTTTTGGAATTCAAGACCCGTTCGCTGACGGGTGACGGGGACGATAGGGTATTCTCGGTCAAGTCAGAGGTGATCGATGCAGTTGGTCATCTTAAAAGTATTAACCGTGGTGTTGATCTTATACAGGAGGCTCGGCAGTCGAACGACATTTATGTTGTCAAAACCCATGAACCTCCACTTACCGATGACCCTGCAATATACATTGTCCGCGACGGCCGCTCTGCAGTGGTCTCCTATTTCCACTACCTGAATGACATTGAAAATGTGCCTGTTTCATTGGAATCTGTGATAGATGGGAAGGTCTATGCCGGATCTTGGTCCGATCATTTCGGGGAATGGCGGCCCATCGAGAGACCCAGAACTCTCATGCTGCGCTTCGAAGAAATAACAAGGGATCCCGGCGCAATGATTAGCCGCCTTTGTGATTTCATTTCGGTCAAACCGCGCGCAACTCGCTTACGCACTTTCGATGATCTTCACAATCTTTACCCTAAGTTTTTTCGCAAAGGCGACGACGCCAGCAATATTCGTGAAATAAACGCTCATCTCCCTCGCTTCCTCCAGGCGCATGGCCCGTTGATGCAGCGACTCGGGTACGGAATTGATTCCAAGAATTGATGGCCGAGGCCGTCTTGGGGGTGGCATCCCGTTGCCGCCCGGAGGCCTGTGGCGCTTCGCCGATCATCTTGAAGGACGGCTTGAGACGGCGGGTGCCCTGCTGCCGCTCATCGAACAGAAGAGCGATACGAAATGGCGGGACGCGATCAAGGACAATTATGAACCTTAGCGCGACTGTGAATGTTATGTTGTATGATCGAATGATGAAAAACGGTAAATAGCTCCAGGCTAAGAAGTTCTAAGGACTGTCATATCCGGTTTCCGTCAGCACACGCTGCAGCCGCGCATGACGAGCGGCAGCGCTCGGCCGTTCCGTTTCGAGCGCCCCGCAGGCCTCGACAATATATGAGGCCGATACGGTCCCCATCGCCGCGCATTCGGCAAGTGGCCGGCCAGCCGCGAGACCAGCCAGGAATCCCCCGCAATATCCGTCCCCGGCGCCCGTCGTATCCACAAGATTGACCGGGTGCGCTGGCGCATGGATCAGGACGCCGCTCTGGGCGTCACAGACGAGCGATCCACGCTCGCCGAGTTTCGCGACCATATGGCATTGGACTCGCGACGCTGTCTCGCGCAGCCAAACGCCAATGTCCGGCGGGTCCCAGATGCGCGCAATTTCCGCCTCGCTCGGAAGGAAAGCGGACGCGCCGCGCAGGAAGCCGAAATCGGCGTACAGGCGGCGGTCGATCAATTCGTCGGAAAGAATATCCACGGTCACGACGGGCCGATGCGGAAGCTCGGAGAGCGCGCGCACGTTCTCGGCCGTGCCCGCTGGAGTCTGCGGCGCGACATGAAAGCCGCGCGCTCCCCGATAGGCCTCAGGCAGTAGGCCTCGGCCGCGATCCATGTCTTCGGCGGTGGCCGAATTTAGCTTGGGCACCTGTCGCTTGAACGTCTCGCTCTCATGCAGCAGCCAGAGCTGCAGTCCCGCGCCATCGATGACGCCGACTCCTCCGCCGTCGAGCCCCCGCGAGGCGATCCGGGCCCGCACGTCCTCATAGACGTCGCGACCCGTCACAGAGTGAACCCCTACCCTATCGGACCAGATCTGCGCGCCGACGGCTGAATAAAGCGCGCCGCCACCCATCACGCCGGGTCGACAGGAGTGATCGAGGAGCACAATGTCGTCCATCGTAAGCCAGCCGACGGTCGCGATGTCGATCATCACGAGTCTCGAAGCATCGCCGCGCACCGTTGTTCGAAAATGGGGCCGAGGACCGAAGCGTAAACCACGGCCTTCGCGAGATTGACCACGTCGTCGAGATGCGCGCGCGGCAAGCCCCGGTCAAAATGTCGGTTGAACCCAGGATAGCCGAGAAGAAGGACGTTCGGCGTCCTCATCATTACGCTCACGTCGTCGCTGCGCGAGGAATAGGCGTTGTTCGATTCCTGCACCCGCACGCCGAATTCGGCGATCACCTCCGCCATGCGTCGAGTCAATCCATAGAGTCCGAAAGGCGTCACGGCGCCGCGCGCGAGGCTCGAGAATTCAGAGAGAACGGCGCCGCCGCCGAGCCTCGTTGAGTTTTCAACGCCTCCCCTCGTGTCGGCGTCCGGATCGCCGCCGCCCTGCTGGACATCAGCGACAATCGCGAGCTTCGGCGGCGGCAAGAAGGCCTGCGATGCGGGCGCTGCCCCGACACATCGTCTGGTTGCCGGCTCCCACCGGCCCCTCCTCCTCGTCGGGAAACGCCAGCATGGCTGCGACGCCCGCTTCCGCGAGAACTGGCGCGGCGACGGCCAGCGCCGCAACGCCGCCGGCGTTGTCCATGAGGCCGGTAAAGAGGCCGCCCTGCCCTAGATCTTTGAAAGGAGAGAAAGGCGCGACCCGATCGCCGGGTCGAAGCTGGACCCCCGGAGTTGTGGCCTTAAAGTAGGGGGACCCAGCCGATGACTCAATTCTGCCCTCGACGACCACGCGATAGCGGTTCGATTCAAGATCGTAGCGGTACACGCTCGCGGGGCATTCGCCCTCCTGCATGAGATGCACGCAATAGGGAACGAGCGGAACGCGTCCGCCCTCATCCGGCTGCACAAGGTAGCTGATCGTGTCGAGATGCGCGAAGGCCCAAAACGGCTTCTCGCTTCCCTCGCCGCCGGTGAAGATAACCGGACTTCCGACGCCGCAAAAATCCGGATCAAGACGAAGGCTTCCCGCGTCGAAACCGCCGTCGGCCGCGAGCAGCGACTTCAGGACTGGGGCGCGCATGGCGCCTGCAGCGGTTGACGGCGCCGGCGTGTCCACAAGCGCCGAGAGATATCTTCGCACACGATCCGAGGTGACGTGGCGGTCCACTCGAGGACGCAGAGCGCTCAGCGCCGCCTCGAGGCTCATGGCGTCGCTCATCATCTCTTGGTTCGGCTCATGATGAAGACCGCCGCCACGATCAGCGCTCCCTTGAAAAGCTGCTGAACGAAAGGATCGACGCCGGTCAGATTGAGAATGTTCGCGAGCACCCCAATGATCAGCGTGCCAAGGAATGTGCCGGCGACCGACCCTTTTCCGCCGAACAGCGACGTGCCGCCGACGACGACCGCCGCGATCGCGTCCAATTCGTACCCTTGGCCGGCGATGGGCGTACCAATGCTGAGCTGCGACGCGTAAACGAGGCCCGCTAGCCCCGACAGAAAGCCGGAGATGACGTAAACGAGCGTCGTGTAGGCTTTCACGGGAACGCCTGAAAGCCGCGCTGCTTCCTCGTTGGAGCCGATGGCGTAGACAGACCGCCCGAACGGCGTCAGTTGGAGGACGAAGCCGCTGACGATGAGCGCCGCAATGAGAATGAGAGCCGGGATTGGAATTCCCGCGAAATAGCCGTTGCCGAGCGCGTAGAAGCTCTCGTTGTTGATCGGCACCGGCGTGCCGCCGGTGTAGATGAAAGCGAGCCCACGCGCGAACGACAGCATGCCCAGCGTCATGATGAAGGGCGGGAGTCCTCCATAGGCGACGCCGACGCCGTTGACGAGACCCGCGAGCGCCGCCGCGCCCATTCCCAGCGGAATGGCTACAATCATCCCCCGACTGTCCATCGAACCGGCGAACAGCACCACCGATATGCCAAGGATTGACCCTACGGAGAGATCGATGCCGCGCGCGAGGATGACGAACGTCATTCCGATCGCGAGAATGCCCACGATCGATACCTGCCGTAGCACGTTCAACAGATTGGGAACCGTTAGGAAGCGGTGCGACAACAACGACGCAGCAATGACAAGCAGGACTAGCGCGGCAAGCACCCCCAGGCGCTGCCATGTTCGCGCGATGGCCGTTGCGCCGCGCGCGATGCGGGGTCTAGGCCGCAAGCGCCGCGGCTCGCATGATCGCAGTCTCCGAGGCCTCGGCTCGTGAAAGCGTCGCGGCGATCCGCCCACGGCGGAGGACCACCACGCGATCCGAAAGGCGCAAGATCTCCTCCAGGTCGGAGGAGATCAGCATGACGGCCATCCCCTCCGCAACCAGCCGCTCGATCGCCGCATAGATCTCCTGTTTCGCGCCGATGTCCACGCCGCGGGTGGGCTCGTCCAGGAGCAGGATCCGCGGCTCGATGGCGAGCGCCCGGCCGATCAGAACCTTCTGCTGGTTGCCGCCGCTCAGCGTGCGTATCTCCACGGTCGGACTTGCGAGCCGCACGTCCAATCGCTTCACCATGTCGCGCGCATAACGCGCCTCGGCGGCCAAACGGAGAATTCCCCAGCGGGTAAACCGACGCAAATTCGCGATTGTGGCGTTCTCGCGGACGGAGCGATTCGGGAGCAGACCTTGCGCCTTGCGATCCTCCGTCACGTAGGCGATGCCGAGTCGGGCTGCCGCGTTTGGGCTTCCTATTCTCGCGGCCCGGCCGAATACTTCGATCGATCCGGATACAGGACGGCTGAGCCCAATGACCGAGCGCGCCAGCTCCGTGCGTCCCGCCCCCACCAGCCCAGCCAAGCCGACAATCTCGCCCTCACTCACCGTCAGGGTGACATCGGACAGTTCTTCCGGAACCGACAGATTCCGGATCGCAAGAGCCGGTTGTCGAATTCTCCTCGCGTGCGGTTCATGGGCCGTGAAGTTGCGTCCGATCATTCTCGCGACGAGCCAATCCTGATCGACTTCCGCAACCTTCGCCGACCCAGTCACGCGACCGTCCCGAAGCACCGTCACCTTATCTGCGATACGGAAGATTTCCTCGAGGTGGTGCGAGATAAACGCGATTCCGAGACCCTTCGCGCGCAGCCGTTCAATCGTTGCAAACAGGATGTCAACCCGGTTCTCATCGAGCACGGCGGTTGGCTCGTCGAGAACGAGAACGAGGGCATCAGCCAGGATCGCTTTGGCGATCTCAACCATCTGCTGCTGAGCGATGCTGAGGGTTGCGACGATATCTTGCGGCGCGACCGTGATGCCCAGCTGTTCAAAGACTTGTCGCGTCCGAGCTCGCATCAGGCCGCGATCGATCACGCCGAACGCATTCCGGGGAAACCGGCCAAGGAAAACATTTTCTTCCGCGGAAAGACCAGGAGCGAGAGACAATTCCTGGTGGATGACGACGACCCCCGCTGCGAGCGCTTCGCGCGGAGAGCGAAACCGGCGCGCTTCGCCGTCGACGACGAGTTGGCCCTCGTCTGGCTGATAGACTCCTCCCAGGATCTTTATGAGCGTCGACTTCCCCGCGCCATTCTCCCCGACGATGGCGTGCACCTCGCCGGGCAAGACATCGAGATCGACGCCCTCGAGAACGCGGTTGCCGACAAACGCCTTACCGACTCCCACCGCACGGACCAGCGGCCGATGGCGTTCGCCGGCTTCTCCCGCGTGTTCAGGCACGGCTTGGTGTGTGCGCGCTATTTCTTGCAAGGGTCCGGGGTTGGCTCGAAATCGCCCCAGCCGCGCCCGATCCACTGGTCGGCATTCGCCTGAACGACAGTCGGGCTGTCAGGAAGGACGAGCTCCTTACCCGGAAACTGATAAGCCTGTTCTCCTGGAATCTCCTTGCCCATGAGCTTGTAGATCGCCGCTCTCAGGCCGATATCGGCGATGTAGGGGGTGTAGTTCCCGTCAGCCTGGAAAGTCCCGGCTTTCACAGCCTTGAATCCCGCGTTCGAGCCGTCGAACGTGTAGTGCTTGATGCCGTCCTTGCAGCGATTGCCACGTGCAATGGCGAGCTGAGCTCCCCAGGCCAATTCCTCGGCGTGAGAGAAGACGGCGTCGATCTTCGGGTAGGCGGTCAGGAAGTCTTCCATAATCGGGACCGACGGGTCGCGAATCCATTGTCCGTCGCCAGTCGCCAGAATCTTGATGTCGGGATATTTGGCAAGGACGTTCTTCATGCCCTTATCGCGGTCGACCGCCGGGGACGAGCCCTTGAGGCCCGTGATGACGACAATGTTGCCCTTGCCTCCCAGGTCCTTCGCCATTTTTTCGGCGACGCCTTCCCCCATTGTCACGTTGCTCTGCCCGATGAACAAAGTCTTGTCGGCCGGCACGTCGCGATCCATGACGATGAGCGGGAGGCCAGCCGACAAAACTGCGCGGGCAGCGGGAGCAAGGGCCGCCGATTCGACGGGGCTCATGAGAACCGCGTCGACGCCGCGTGCGAGAAGATCGCGCACGTCGTTGTTCTGCTTGGCGACGTCGACATTGCCGTCGACGACGACGATCTTGATGTTCGGGTGCCGGCAAGCCTCCGCTTGAAGGGCGGCCAGCATCGCCACGCGCCAGGGATGATTGAAGCCCGTCTGCGAAAATCCAACCGTGATGTCTCCGGTCTTTCCGGGGATGGAGACCGGCCCATCGGGCAACGGCAGAATCGACGTGAAAGGCAGGTCTTTATAGAAGGCGAGCAGTTCCGTGCACGTCTTTCCTGTCACAGGAAGCTTGTCCTCGGCCCAGGCCGAAGACAGGGCAGCCAAGGACATCGCGGTCGTCAGTATCAAGCGTTTCAGCATGCTGGCTCTCCCAAGTTCTGTCGTTAGCCCTGTAATGCCCCCGCCGCTTGAGCCTACGCTCCCGCGCAGATTGATGGACGGCGCTGGATCCATGGTCTCGCTTGCTCGAGCTGCGCGGAGAGGCGAAGAATTGTGGCTTCATCGCCGTAGCGTCCCACAAGCTGCACGCCGACCGGAATGTCGTCCTCGCTCCAGGTCGCCGGCACGGATATCGCCGGCAGGCCAGAAAGATTGAACGGGAAAGAGAAACGCCGCGTCCGTCCATGTCGCGACATATTTGTCGAAGTCGGGCTCGTTCAGGTCCCAGTATCCGACCGGGCGGGGCAACTGGGTCAATGTCGGCGTGAGGAACACGTCGAACGGCGCCAGTTCGGACTGCACCCGCTGATTGGCCTTTCGAACGGCCGCGACACTCGCTGCGTAGTCGCGGCCGGAAAGCCCGCGCCCGCGTGCAAGCCAGGCGCGGTTGAACGCAATCAGTTCCGAACTCCGGAATAGGCTCGTCCGAGAAGCTTCGCCATGCTCGTCGAATTCGAGGACAGTCTGGACGGAGTTCATCTGATTATAGTCGCGCCAGGCCGCCTCGAGATCGGTGACCATCGCATGCTCTTCCAGGACATGGCCGAGGTCCTGTAGAATGGACAACGTCTGCGTCATTGCATCGGTGACCTCGGGCGCGAACGGCGCGCCCCACGGCGGCGTCAATGCGTAGCCGATCTTGAGCGGCTTCACTGGCTCGCGAAGGCAATCGAGCCAGCTCTGCGCGGGCTTCGGAGGCGTGTAGGGGTCTCCGGGCATGACGACAGCCGTCGCGTCCAGAAGCGCCGCCGTATCCCTTACCGAGCGGGTGACCGCGAATGTCGACACGCTTCCGAACCAGACATCGACGTCGTCCGGTCCATAAGTGATCCGTCCTCGCGACGGCTTGAGCCCCACGACTCCGCAGCATGAGGCAGGCGCGCGTATCGATCCACCGCCGTCGCTGGCCTCCGCCATCGGAATCATGCGCGAAGCGACCGCCGAGACCGCGCCGCCGCTCGAGCCGCCGGCGGTGACGGCCGTGTTCCAAGGGTTCAACGTCGGGCCATACATGCGAGGCTCGGTCGCGATGCACCATCCCTGCTCAGGCACATTGGTGCGCCCGAGAATGTTGAGGCCGGACGCCTTGATCCTCCGCACCATCTCGGAGTCGGACGGACTGACGTAGTCTTTCCGAAACGGCAAACTGTTGGTCAGCGGCAGGCCTTCGCAACCGGACCCGATATTCTTAAGGAGATAGGGAACGCCGCCGAAAGGACCTTCTGGGGAGCCTCCGCCGCGCGCGCCCTCGCGCGTTCGAAATCCCGGATGACGACCGCGTTCAGCTTCGGGTCCAGAGTTCTCGATCAGGTGGATCGCGGTTTCCGTCAATTCCGCCGGCGTCACCTCTTTCTCCCGAACAAGCTCCGCCAGACGAAGCGCGTCGCTCTCGGCAAACAGGTTGACAAGGTCGGCTGTGACGTTCGTCATAGCGCAAGCGACCGATGCGGCTCGTCGACTTAATCGTTTCACATGTTTGCGAGACTGGCAAGCGCGATCGGTCGCCTCCAATTAGATCATTGTTATAACGATATTTTTTGCACTAGCCACAAGTTTGGGCAATTCTGGCTCGCTGCGGCCGCTGGACGAAACGCCATAACGTTCGTACAATCGAATTATGTCGTGGAACGAAGGGAACTTATCGCCTGACGCGTCACCGCTCTGGCGTCAGATAGCGGACCGGCTGCGCCGTTCCATCGCCACGGGCGAGTTTAGGCCCGGCGACGTGTTGCCTTCCGAGACGGAGATCAACGCGACCTTCCAGGTCAGCCGCGCGACGGCCCGCGCATCTCTCGAGAGGCTACGGCAAGAGGGACTGATCAAGCGGCAGTCCGGTCGCGGTTCGATTGTGCTTGCCCCGAAGGTCGAGCAGCCGGTCAACGAACTCGCAAGCTTCTCCGAGGATATGCGCAGGCGCGGCCTTCGCCCCTCCTACTCCACATTCAGCGCGGAAAGCGCCCCGGCGAGAGCGAGAAGCCGCCGAAGCGCTTGAGATCGGCGACGGCGCGCTCGCTTTTTACATTCGCAGACTTCTGCTCGCGGACGACGAGCCGATCGGCATGTCCGAAGTCGTGGCTCGCTCCCTGGATCTTCGCGGCCGGCCGGCAGCCCACGCCGGAGGAGCTCGACGCCGGGTCCCTGTACGCGTGGCTGGCCAGATTCTGCGGGCAGAAATCGCCGGCGCAAGAGAGTGTATCGAGGCCGCTCTGGCCGACGCGGCGATGGCGCGCAGACTCGAGGTTGCGCCAGGATCGGCTCTTCTGGTCGCGCGTCGCCGCTCGCACGCGCGAGGACGGGCGTCCCATCGAATACGCGATCATGCATTACCGGGCCGACCGGTATCGTTTCATCATCGAACTCGCTGGAAACAGCGCTCCTCAACGGACGCAATGACCGCTCTTTCGAAACCCAGATGGCGCGCCAAACGCCAAGCCTCAGGTGCTGCCGCCGAAATCAAATGCGCTCGAGCGGCTCTTTCGCGTGCGCAAGCCGATTATCGGCGTCATTCACCTGGCCCGCCCTTCCCGGCGCCCCGCGCTACGACGGGCAAAAGATGAGCGAAATCTACGCGGCCGCCGAAGCGGATGCGAAGACGCTATGCGGAAGGCGGGGTCGATGGGATCATCCTTGAAAACGCGAGCGACATGCCTTTCGCCCGGCCCGAGCATATCGGGCCGTCGACGGTCGCGGCGCTCACCGCCGCCTGCCTTGCCGTGCGGGCGATCGTTCCCAATCCGATCGGCATCACTTGCGTCGCCAACGGGGTGATCCCGGCGCTTGGAATCGCCAAGGCGGTCGGGGCGGGATGGGTGCGGGCCAATCAGTGGGTCAACGCCTATGTGGCGAACGAGGGGTTTCTCAACGGTCCCGCGCCCGAAGCCATGCGCTATCGATCGAACATCCGGGCCGGCGACGTCGCGATCTTCGCCGACGTGCACGTGAAGTTCGGAGCGCACGCGATCACGGCGGACCGCAGCATCGCCGAGCAGGCGACCGACGCGGAATGGTTTGACGCCGACGTGCTGATCGCCAGCGGAACACGCACCGGCTCGCCGACCGAACCGCGCGAAGTCGCCGAAGTTCGAGCCGGCACGAACCTGCCTGTGATCGTCGGATCGGGGCTCACCGCGGATCTGGTTCCCTCGCTCTTTCCGACGGCCGATGGAGCGATCGTCGGCCAGTGGCTCAAGCGCGATGGCCGCTGGTGGAACCCGGTCGATCCGCGGCGCGTGGAGCAATTGATGAAAGCCGTCGCGAAATTCCGGGATGGGCCATGACGCTTCTCACGGAAGCCACGGACGTTTTCGCCGCCGCGGAGACGAAGCGGCCGTTGCCTTGTCGCCTTCGCCGCGAAGCGTCAGCCGCTCGCGAGCGGCGTCTTCGGAGCTGACCAGGCCCGGCGGCTGAAGACCCTCTTGCAGACATTGCAGGCCGAGGGATGGCTCATGTCCGTGCGCGCGATGTTCGAGCCAAATGCGTCGGCCGAGCCCTATGTCTTCGACACGGGTTTCGCGCACGACGTGGATATGGTGGGGGCTTTCGAGGCGCCTTCCTTATCGGCGGCGCTCGCCGGCACGGTCCGTCTCGAGCAGGCAGGCTGGGCGCGCCGGTTCGCGACCGAATGGCTCCTCGGTCCGCGGGAATTCTCCACTGTGCAGGGTCGCGGCGCGAGGACGGATCATTCCTGGGGCTTTCTCGCGCTTTGGGAGTGGAATGACGCCTGGTCCGCCGCGACGAAAGCGGAGCGCCGCGCCTATGACGAGGAATGCGACGTCGCGTTCAAGGGCGACGTCGCGCTTGGCATCAACATTGCTGGGCGGCATCGACTCGATTGGGCGAGCCGCTGGCATCATGCGGGGCTATGGGAGGCGCCCTCGCTCGGTTCCGTCGACCTCGCGATGCAAGGCCACGAGGCGGCGGCGGATTTCAAGTTCACGACCTCGCGACACTATGTCGGCCGGCTTCGCCCGCTTGCCGACTTCATCGAACCCGACGCGGACTGATGATGAGCGCGTGCATCTGGATCCATTATGCGAGGCCGAGACCCCATTGGTACGGGCTCGACGCCGCGACCCAAGCCGCCCACGAAAAGACATGGGCGACGGCGGCGGACGCTTCGCTCGCCGCGGGCGGCTCGCGTCTCGGCCGCTATCATATCCGGGGTCAACAGGATTTCGAGACCGTCGAGATTTGGCGATTTCCGAGCGCGGAGGCTGCGTTCGAGCATTGGTCCGCGCTAACGGCTGCGGCTTATGGCGAATTGAACGCTTTCGCGAACAACATCGGTCTTGCGATCGAAGGTTCGCCCTAATGGCGCCGCTGCTCGAAGCCCGTGCGATCTCGTCGCCGCTTCGGGCATGTGCGCGCTCTCGATCGGCGCGGACTTCGCTGTCCACGCCGGCGAAATCTGCGCGCTTATCGGCGACAACGGCGCCGGCAAGTCGACGCTTGTGAAGATCCTTTCCGGCGCGGACCGACCGGACGAGGGGCAGATCCTTGTCGCCGGCAAGCCGGTCGCCTTCAATTCCCCCAACGACGCGCAGGCTCACGGCATTGCGACGGTCTATCAGGATCTCGCTCTTGCCGCCGATCTGTCGCCTTTCGAGAATTTGTTTCTCGGCCGAGAGATCGTCCTGCCGGGCCTGCTAGGTCAAGCTCGGCTTCGTCAACCGCACGGCGATGCGCCGGCAGGCCGGCGAACAATTCGAGCGGCTGGGCGTGCGGCTTCGCTCGGCTCGCGCTCCGGTGTCGTCCCTGTCCGGCGGGCAGCGTCAGTCGGTCGCGATTGCGCGCGCCGCGATGTGGGCGGACCGCGTCATCTTCATGGACGAGCCCACGGCAGCCTTGGGTGTCGTGCAGACTGGACGCGTGCTCGACCTGATCAAGCAGGTTCGCGACCAGGGCATCGCCGTCGTTCTCATCAGCCACAACATGCCCCAGGTGCTCGCCGTCGCGGACCGCATCGAGGTTCTTCGTCTCGGACGACGCGTCGCTCGGTTCGCAGCGCAGGACGCCAATGTAGACCGGCTGGTGGCGGCGATGACCAGCGGATCGGTCGAGGAGCGCGTGACATGAGCGCAACCTCCTTGAGCGAACCAGAGGACGAACGGCTGTCACCGCTCGAGCGCTGGACTGCGGCTCCTTGGCGGAGGGTGGATTTTTGTCCTGCTGATCGCGCTCATTGCGATCTTCACGACGTTGCGGCCCGAGCAATTCGGATCAAGCTTCAATCTGTCGATGCTCGCCATCAATGCGGCGATTCTTCTCGTTCTGTCGGTCGGGCAGACCTTTGTGATCATCGCCGGCGGGATCGACCTCTCCGTCGGCACGGTTCTCGTCTTCGCCTCGATCGCGTCCGCGCAGGTCATGCTGCGCATATCCGGCGCGGCGGGAGGAACCTATGGCACGACGCAGGGCGGATGGGGCGTCGTTCTCGTCGGGCTCATTGTTGCGCTCGCGAGCGGAGCCTTCTGGGGCGCCGTCAACGGCGACCCTTGTCGCCGCCGCGCGCATCCCGCCGCTCATCGTCACGCTTGGCACCTTCGGCATGGCGCTGGGCTTCGCGCAAATCCTCACGAACGGCACCGACATCCGGGCCGTCCCGGAGACCCTCGTCGATGCGATCGGATCCGGGACCATCGCTGGCGTTCCGGTCCTTGTCGTGATCGCGGTCGGCGTCGCCCTTGTCGGCGCGATCGTCCTTCATCTCACCCGCTTCGGCGTGCACGTGTTCGCCGTTGGCTCCGACAAGGAGGCCGCACGGCGGGCGGGAATCAAGGTTGGGCGGAAGCTCGTTGCAATCTACGTGCTGTCGGGCACGCTTGCCGGCCTCGCCGCCATGATGTCGACCGCGCGCTTCGCGACGACGACGATCGGCGGCCACGCCATGGACAACCTGTCGACGATCTCCGCCGTCGTGCTTGGCGGCACGAGCCTGTTCGGCGGAATCGGCAGCATCGCCGGAACCGTGGTCGGCGTGTTCATCCCGATCGTGCTTCTGAACGGCTTTGTCATCCTCGGCATTCCGCCGTTCTGGCAAACCGTGGCGACCGGCGCGGTTCTGATCCTCGCCGTATGGATCGATCAGCTCAAGCGAAGGGCTCGAGAACGCAGCTGAAGCTGCAATAAACAGGAGAAGGCTTATGAAAATGACAGTTGGCGCCGCCGCTGCTTTCGCGCTCCTCGCGGCCTCATCGGCTGCCGAGGCGGCCGAACCAGCGGTCGCGCTCGTGCTCGGCGTGAAGGGAAGTCCTTTCTACCAGGCGCTCGCCTGCGGGGCGAAGGCGAAAGCAAAGGCAGCTCCGCCTCGCGCTCACGATATCGGCTCCAGACCAGTTTGCCGCCGACAGCCAGATCCCGGTGGTCAACGCGGTCGCGGCGACGACGCCTGCGGTCGCGGTTATCGTGCCGACCGACGCGAAGGCGCTGATCGCGCCGATGAAGCAGCTCGCCGACCGCGGGACCAAGATCGTGACCGTCGACCAGACGATCGAGGACAATTCCTTCGTCCAGACCCAGATCCTGACGGACAATGCGCAGGGAGGACGGCTCGCCGCCGACGCGATCAACGCGCTGCTCGACGGCAAGGGAGAAGTGCTCGTCATCACCCAGCCACCCGGCTCCGCCGCGCAGGACGCGCGCACGACCGGTTTTGAGGAGGAACTGAAGAAATATCCCGGCATCGTCTATCTCGGCGCGCAATATCAAAGCGACGATCCCCAGAAGGCAGCCGAAATCGTGACCTCGACTCTCTCCGCCCATCCGAAGCTCGCGGGCCTCTTCGCGACGAACGATCAGGGCGCGATCGGAGCGTTGACCGGCCTCCGCCAGGCCGGCGCTCTGGGAAAGGTGAAGGTCGTCGCTTACGACGCAGCGAGCGCTGAGGTCGCCGCGCTCAAGAACGGCGCCATCCAGGCCCTGATCGCGCAGGACCCGAAGCAGGAGGGCGAGGTCGCCATGGAATCCGCCGCCAAGCTCATCAAGGGCGACAAGTTGGACAAGACCACGTTGACCGAGATCGTCACGATAAAGGCCGGCGACAATGCGACCGCCGACAAATACGAATACAAGGGCGATTGCGACTGAGGAGCGAGGTCGCAAGCCGCCTTGCGGCGGCGAAGCCGCAAGCTTGATCTTCGTTGAAAAGGCGGCGAGAGAGTCTGCCGGGCTGTAATTTCCAGGGCTCTCTCCCGGCTCCCGAACAACGAGGCGCACCTTGCCGAACCCGACAATCAAGGACGTTGCGCGTCTCGCCCGGGTGTCGACGGCGACGGTCTCGAATGTCATCAACGGGACGAGCTTTGTCAGCGCGCCGCTCAGGGCGCGCGTCCAGGAAGCCGTGGCGCAGCTGGGCTTCGCGCCGTCGAGAGTCGCTCAAGGGTTGCGCATGCAATCGACGCGGCTGATCGGCGTCGATCGTCGCCGACATCACCAACCCCTTCTTCTCGGACCTGGTGCGACGCATCGGCTCGATTGCCGATTCGCTCGGCTATAACGTTCTTGCTGTGCGAAGCCGACCACGACCCAGCAAAAGAGCTGTCAGCGCTTCGCCTCTTGGCGTCGCATCGGGTGGAAGGCGTCATTCTGGCTCCGACCGGTCCGCGGTCCATGTATTTCGAGCCGCCAGTTTCGAACTTCCCTCGACCTATCGTCATGATCGACCGCGTGATCCCCGAGTCGCGCTTCGACGGAGTGTCTATCGATAATCGTCAGGCGGCCTTGGATGTGACGCGTCATATTTTGTCGCTCGGTCACACCCACCTCGGCGCGGTCGCGGGATGGCGTCACCTTTCCAACACAACGGAACGCCTTGATGGCTTCCGCGCCGCATTGGAGGAGTTCGGGCTCGACCCAGCTGAAGCTCCGGTAATCTACGCGGACTTCCGACAGGATCGGGCGCGCGAACTCTCCCGCGATCTCCTGGTCGCATCTCGACGTCCGACAGCCCTTTTTGTTTCGAACAACGAGATGGTGATTGGAGTCATGCAGGCCATAACGGAGCTTGGCCTTCGATGTCCCTCTGACATCTCTTTAGCCGGCATCGACGATTTTCCTTGGGCGAGCGCGTTTGCGCCGCGCCTGACGACGGCGCGACAGCCGATCGAGGCGCTGGCCGAACACGGCGTGCGCATTCTCCATGCGCGAATTCGGGGCGAAAGCGGCCCGTCGGAACGGGTCATTCTCGAGGCGCGATTGATTGCTCGCGACTCCTGCGCTGCGCCCGAAGGCGCGATGGGCGGGACGGACTTGAAGCCGGGAAATGTGCGAGTTAAACGTTTAGCCGACGTCTGCGGGCAGGACGGCGTTGCGGGCGCCGTTAAGTAATCAATCTTAGAACGACGGGCAGAGCCGATGCCAAATCCAGTAAGAGTCCTTTTCGCTGGCGAATCTTGGATGACGCATAGTGTTCACGTCAAAGGTTTCGATTCCTTCGAGACGTCATCCTACCACGAGGGCGGCGCCGAGATGATCGCCGGTCTTCGCGCCGGCGGCGCCGAAGTAACCTACCAGCCCAGCCACATCGCTATGGAAGCGTTTCCCTTCTTGCGGAAAGAAATCGACGCGTTCGACGTTGTGATCCTCAGCGATGTCGGCGCGAACACGCTTCTGCTGCCCGACCGGGTCGCGATCCGATCCGAGAGCTGGCCCAACCGGCTAGAGCTTATTCGTGACTTCGTGATCGACGGCGGCGGCCTCTTGATGGTCGGCGGCTATCTCACCTTCCAAGGGATCCAGGCCAAAGGCAATTACAAGGGCAGTCCGGTAGAGGATGTGCTGCCAGTCGAATTGTTTCCTTATGACGACCGGCGTGAATGCCCTCAGGGAGTGACGCCGTCCCTTGTCAAATCCGACCACCCTGTCCTCAAGGGCCTGTCTGACTGGCCCCAATTCCTGGGCTACAATCGCTCCACGGCGCGGCCGGACGCGGATGTGCTGGCGCGCGTCGGCGACGATCCGTTCATCGCCGTGCGCGATGTCGGACAAGGACGCAGCGCGATCTTCGCTTCCGATTGCGGGCCCCATTGGGGGCCACCGCCCTTCCTGGCCTGGAAGGGGTACGGCGCGCTCTGGACGAATCTCGTCCGCTGGCTCGCGGAGAAACATCAGCGTTGACAAACCAACGGATGCGGCCCGACGCCTTCGGCCCGCCGGTGTGAAGACTTCTCAAAGGCGGAGTCCAAACCAATGCATATTCCCAAACGCGCTCTCGACCCCAAAAGCGGCCGCATTTAGCCTTCCCATTCTCCTTTCGACTGCGATCCTTGTCACAGGCGGAATCTATGCCCGAGCCGCAGACAGGATGGTCGGCGGGGAGTTCGCAACGAAGGGACTTGTCACCTCGACCGTCGGTCCGAACGACGCGAAAGGTCAGCCCGCGAGCGCGCTCACCTTTACGGACGATGAGGTCAAGAAACTGCGCGACGGACATTATTCGGCGGCGCTGCTCTTCCAGACCAGCTCGGATTGGGCGGACGCCGTGACCCGAGGCGCGGAAGATGAATTCAAGACGCTGGGGGTTGAGATTGCCGGGCTCAGCAATTCGAACTTCAGCGCGTCGGATCAGGCGCATGCGGTTCAGACCATCATGGCGAAGAAGCCATCCGGCATCGTCACATGGCCTATCAACCCTGACGAACTGAGCCCTGCGCTCAAGAAGGCGGCGGAAGCCGGCGTCAAACTCGCGCTCATCAGCAACATGCCCTCAGGCTTCCAGCAGGGCAAGGATTACACGGGTCTTGTCGGCGACGACCTCTACGCGATGGGCCAAAAGACGGCGGACAATCTCGCCAAAGCGATGGGCGGCGAAGGCGAGCTCGGCTTTCTCTATTTCGACGCCAACGCCTATGTCGTGAATCAGCGGGACGCGGCTTTCCGGACGACGATCGAGAAGAACTACCCCAACATCAAGATCATCCCCGCGGGCTTCTCGGACCCCAACCGCGTCTACCAGGTCGCGAGCGCCATGATCCTGCAGCATCCCAAGATCAAGGCCATCTACGCGCCGTGGGCGGATCCAGCCTCCGGCGTCCTTCAAGCCGTACGCGCCGCGCATCGCGACGACATCGCGATCGGCACGATGGATCTGTCGAACACTGTCGCCGTTTCGCTCGTCACTGGCGGCCCGGTGAAGGCGCTGACCGTCGACGATCCCTACTCCATCGGCAAATCGCTCGCCGCAGTCATCGGATATGGCCTTCTCGGCAAGGATGCGCCGGCCTATGTCGAGGTGCCTGCGATTGCGATCACCAAGGACAATATCCTTCAGGCTTATGCGGACAGCTACCATGCCTCGCCGCCGCCCGAAGTCACCAAAGCGCTGGGCAAGTAGGTTTTGCCCCAGCGCGAAGGGGATCGCGCCGCCGCGACGACGGACAGGGAAGCTGCCGCCACGGAGACTTTTGTCGCCCAGCGCCCTACTCGGAAGGAGGGCGTTTCCGACGGACCGCGCTTCAGGTGGAAGGACCTCACCGTCTACCTTGGGTTCGCCCTCGTCTTCGCCTTTTTCGCGGTCACGATTGGCGACAAGGGCTTCTTGAGCGCCCAGAACGCGACGTCGATCGTCTCGCAGGTCACGCCGATCGCTCTCATGGCTTTCGGCGCGGTTTTCGTCCTCACAGCCGGCGAAATCGACCTTTCCATCGGATCTGTCGTCGCCATGGCGGCGCTGTTCACGGCGCTTGGTCTTCGTCACTACGGACTTGTCCCTGGAGTCGCCCTCGGAATTCTGACCGGAATTTGCGCCGGTCTTCTCAATGGCCTGCTGATCGTCGGGCTGAGGGTGCCTTCTTTCCTTGTGACGCTCGGCACCATGCAGCTTTTTGCCGGCATAGCGCAGATTTCAACCCAGCTTCAGGACGTGCCGATCGTCAACGACGCCTATACGAGCCTCTTTGGCTCGGGCACGATCGGACCGCTTTCCGACGCGGTCGTGTGGCTCGTCCTCGGCTTCTTGGTAGCCCAGGCCGCCTTCAAGAATCTTGCTTTCGGCTGGCGCGTAATGGCGACTGGAAGCAACCGCGCCAGCGCCCGGGCGCTCGGCATTAACACCAACCGCGTCCGCGTTAGCGTCATGGTCATCTCATCCTGCACGGCGGCGCTGGCCGGGATGATCTATGCTGGCGAAATTCACGGCGCCATTTACACGCTGGGCTCGAGCGACCTCCTCACGGTTCTCGCCGGCGTGGTGATCGGCGGCACGAGCCTGTTTGGCGGATCCGGCAGCATGCTTGGCGCGCTCATGGGCTCCCTTCTGATGACGATGATCGTCAATGGACTCGTGCTCATGGGCGCAACGGTCCAGCAACAGATCGTCGTGCAGGGCATCATTATCGTCGTCGCGGTGGCGGTCAGCCAGCGCCAGCCCGCGGAGTGAACCCAATGCCCAGGGGGACAGAGCCCCTCCTCCGCGTCGCCCAGCTGCGCAAGACGTTCGGCGGCCTTCATGCGCTTGAGGATATCGACCTCGAAATCTGGCCCGGCGAGGTGGTCGGGCTCGTTGGCGACAACGGCGCGGGAAAGTCGACACTCGTCCGCTGCATCTCCGGTTATTACACCCCCGACGCAGGAGAGATCACAGTCGATGGCCAACCTTTGAGTTCCGGCGGGCCCAAGCGAGCCGCCGAACTCGGCATCGAGATCGTCCATCAGGATCTGTCGCTCGTTATGCATGGCGACGTCGTGCAGAACCTCTATCTCAACCGCGAGATCCGATCCTCGTGGGCGCCGCTTGGACGCCTCGGGTGGCTCGACAAAAAGGCGATGCGCGCTGGCGCTCGCGCGATTCTCGATCAGGTCGGGATCGGGGGAACGATCTCCGTTCGGCAGCGCGTTCAGGATCTCTCCGGGGGACAGCGCCAATGCATCGCGATCGGACGCGCCGTCGGTTGGAGCCGGCGCATGGTGTTCCTCGACGAGCCGACGGCGGCGCTCGGCGTGCGGCAGACGCGACACGTGCTTGATCTCATCGGTCGCCTCCGCGCTCAGGGCATCGCGATCGTGCTCATCAGCCACAACATGGAGCAGGTGTTGGAGGTCTGCGATCGGATTGTCGTTCTGCGTCTCGGTCGAAAGGTCGCCGACCGGCTAACGGCGGGCCTGACCGGGCCGATGGTCGTCGGCTATATCACTGGCGCCGAGAGGAGCGGGGTTTGAGCCCTGCCTTGCCATCATCCGAAGAGCGTCCCCTCTTCCTCTGTGTCGGAGACCTCGACGTCGACGTCATGATCGAGGTTGATCGTCTGCCGACTCGTGACGGGAAGGTGAATGGCGTCGTGAAGCAGAAAGCGCCAGGCGGCATGGCTGGAAACGTCGCGGCGGGGCTTGCCCGGCTGGGATCTCGGGTGCGCGTCCTCGGCCGCGTCGGCGACGACGCCGACGGAGCCTTCGCCCTCGAGAGCCTTCATCAGGTGGGCGTCGATACGAGCTTCGTCTCCCGCCTCGAGGGCGTCGCGACTTTCAGCTGCATCAGCCTGCTGACGCCGGACGGCGAGAAGTCTCTGGTCAAGCTGATGACATCCGCCTATCGGCCCGACGCCCGCGATTTGACCGCAGCGGCGCTGGACGGCGTTCGGCACCTGCATCTGACCTCGGTCGGCGACCTCGCCCTGTGCCGAAGAGTCGTGGAGGGCGCGCGGGCTTCCGGGGCGACGGCCTCGCTCGACATCGAGCGCGCGGATTGCCCGGAAGACGCGGCTGTTCTGCTCGATGCGATCGACGGCTTCGATCTCATCTTCTGCAACGCGGAGTCGCGCGCCTTCGTGGATGCGGCGCTCAAGCGTCCGCTCGCCGGGCTCGTCGCCGAGGTCGTCACGACGCTGGGCGCGGACGGCGCCCGGGTAGAGACGGCCGAGGGACGTGTCGCCTCTTCCGGCTTCAAGCCCAGAATTCTCGACACCACCGGCGCGGGCGACTGCTTCGCCGCCGCCTGTCTTCATGCGCGCCTGACCGCAAGACTGGGCTGGCCGGACGCCCTTCGCTTCGCCAACTGCGCCGCAGCCATCTCCACGACGGGGCTCGGCGCACAATCGGCCTTGCCGACCGCCGATCAGGTCGCCGTGCGTCTCCGGACGGAGGCAACCGGGACGTAAGCGCGGCCCGCGCACAAAGGTCCGCGACTCGCCCGCCCAACTAGGCGCGACCCCATCGCCCGGCGTGAAAGTCGCGCAGCATCTCGCGGGCGGCGTTGTGGCCGGGGGCGCCGGTGACGCCGCCACCCGGATGAGTCGAGGCGCCACACATGTATAAGCCCCGGATCGGCGAGCGATAGTCGGCATGACCGAGCACCGGTCTTGCCGAATAAAGCTGGTCGAGGCTGAGCTTCCCGTGAAAAATGTCGCCGCCGACAAGGCCGAATTCGCGTTCGAGGTCGAGGGGCGAGAGGCTCTGTCGAGCGATGACCGAGGCCTTGAAGCCGGGCGCGTAAGATTCGACCGTATCGATCATGAGGTCGGCGACCGTCTCTCGCGCCTCGTCCCATGAACGCCCGTCCGCCAGCTTGGGCGCGACATGCTGGCAGAACAGCGACGCGACGTGACGGCCGGGCGGAGCGAGCGAATCGTCGAGCGTCGAGGGGATCAGCATTTCGACGATCGGCTGCGCGGACCAGCCGTTGAGCCGGGCGTCGAAAAAGGCGCGCTCCATATAGGCGAGGCTCGGCGCGATCACGATTCCGCTCCCGTGATGCTCGGCCGCCTCGCGTCCGGGGAGAGCGGAAAAGCTCGGCAGCTCGGAGAGCGCGAGGTTCATGCGGAAGGAGCCCGAGCCGCTGCGATAGGAGCCGATGCGGGCGCGGAAGTCGGCGGGCAGGATGGTCGGATCGACAAGCTTCTCGAAGGTGAGCTTCGGGTGCAGGTTGGAGACGATCGCTCGGGCCGTGAGCTTTTCGCCTTTGCCGGTGACGACGCCCACCGCGCGACCCTTCTCGATCAGGATCTCGCTCACCGCGCAATTCGTGCGAATCTCGACGTTGCGCACGGCGCAGGCGCGCGCGATCGCTTGCGCAATCGCGCCCATGCCGCCGATCGCATGGCCCCAGACGCCCTTCTTGCCGTTCACCTCGCCCCAGCAATGATGCAGCAGGACGTAGCCCGTCCCGGCCGCATAGGGGCTGTCATAGGTTCCGACGATTCCGTCGAAGCCGAGGATCGCCTTGATCGGATCGCTCTCGAACCATTGGTCGAGAAGGTCGCCGGCCGAGCGGGTGAAAAGTTCGAAGAGATCGCGCTGCCCTTCGAGTTCGAGCGCGCGCAGGCGGTTTCCGACTTTGGCCGTGTCGAGGAAGGCGCCGAGATTGGCGGTGAGCCCCTGCCCTGTCGCCAGATTGGGCGGCGTGTCCAGCGCGAGCGCGCGCAGCACATGTTGGCGAGCGCTCGAGCCGCGCCTCGTAAGCGTCGAGCCGCTCGGCGTCGCGGGCGGAGAACTTTGCGATCTCCGGCTTTCGTGCGTCCCGGCGCGACCTTCAGATAGCGCCCGTCCGGCAGCGGGAGAAAATTGGAGAGCGGCCGCTCGACGATGCGCAGACCGTGGCTTCGGAAGCTCGAGATCGCGGATGATCGTCGGGTTGAGGAGCGAGACCGTGTAGGCCGCGACCGAATTGCGGAAGCCGGGGTGAAATTCCTCGGTGACCGCCGCGCCGCCAACTTGTGCCCGGCGCTCGAGCACGGTGACTTTGAGGCCGGTCATTGCGAGATAGGCCGCGGCGGTAAGGCCGTTATGGCCGCCGCCGATCACGATAATGTCAGGCATTGCTACGTAGTTCCAGCTCGCGCGGAGAGGGTCGACGGATCGCTCGATCCGATCCACGCCAGAGGGAGCGGTCTATCGGACTTCCAGCGATGGCAAATTCAGATGCTGCTCCAGCCGGCGAACCCGTTCCTCGAGTTCGCTGATGATCAAGCCGTGCCCAACGACGGCGGAATGATATTCGACCACCGCCCGGCGAAGGCCGACGATCTGGTCGCGGGTGTCCTTTTGCATCGTCAGCATGTCGGAGGCGACATCCGCCCTCAGCGATTGGAGATCGGATTTGGTCGCCATTTCCGCTTTGAGCGTCTGCACTTCCGCTTTGACGTCGCCAATGTCCGCGCGCAGGCCACGCAAATGCTCGATGACGATATTGTCGGGCTGCCCGGTCACCGAAATTCCCTCAAGTCTCAAGAGACTGAAGCCTAGTCTCTACAGCCTCTGTTTATAAAGCCGCGCTCAAGTTATCAATCGCGCGCGAAATCCGAACGGCGCGGGCGTTGCGTACAAGGATGGTCCCGTGGGCGCCGCCGCCTCAGAAATCGAACCTCACCCCCTGCGCGAGCGGCAGTTTGGCGGAATAGTTCACCGTGCTCGTCTGCCGGCGCATGTAGGCCTTCCAGGCGTCGGAGCCGCTCTCGCGGCCGCCGCCGGTCTCCTTCTCGCCGCCGAAAGCCCCGCCGATCTCCGCGCCCGACGGGCCGATGTTGACGTTGGCGATGCCGCAGTCGGACCCTGAGGCCGACAGAAAGGTCTCCGCCTCGCGCAGGTTGAGGGTGAAGATCGATGACGACAAGCCCCTGCGGCACGTCGTTCTGGATCGCGATCGCCTGGTCGAGCGTGTCGTAGCCGAGCGTGTAGAGGATCGGCGCGAAGGTCTCCTCGCGCACGATCCCCGACTGGTCCGGCATTTCGACGAGCGCTGGCTCGACATAGGCGCCGCCGTTCGGGACGCTCTTGGCGACCGTCCCTCCGCCATGGACCTTGCCGCCTTCGCCTTCCGCGCGTTTGAGCGCGGCGGCCATCTTGTCGCGCGCCGCGTGGTCGATCAGCGGGCCGACCAGCGTCCCCTCTCTGCGCGGATCGCCGATCGGCAGGCTCGCATAGGTCTTGACGAGGCGATGGGTGAGATCGGCGCGGATCGAGCGATGCGCGATGACCCGCCGCAACGACGTGCAGCGCTGCCCCGCCGTGCCGACGGCGGAGAAGAC
This sequence comes from uncultured Alphaproteobacteria bacterium, assembly GCA_963820095.1. Lineage (GTDB taxonomy): Bacteria > Pseudomonadota > Alphaproteobacteria > Rhizobiales > Beijerinckiaceae > Roseiarcus. The sequence goes on along the minus strand of CAWFZA010000008.1, from coordinate 371,213 downwards.
GATCGCCCGGACCGCCATGTCGAGATCGGCCGAGGGCGCGACGATCATCGCATTGTTGCCGCCGAGTTCGAGGATCGGGCGGCCAAACCGCGCCGCGACCTTGGGCCCGACGATCGAGCCCATCCGGGTCGAGCCGGTGGCGGAAACGATCGGCACGCGCTTCGAATTGACGAGCGCCTCACCAATCGCCGGGCCGCCTATGACGATCTGGGCCAGGCCTTCAGGCGCATCCGGGCCGAAGCGCTGAATGGCGCGATCCAGGATCTTCATCGTCGCCAGCGCCGAGAGCGGCGTCTTCTCCGACGGCTTCCAGATGACGGGATCGCCGCAGACGAGCGCCAAAGCCGCGTTCCAGGACCAAACCGCCACCGGGAAATTGAAGGCGGAAATGATCGCGCACGGGCCGAGCGGGTGCCAGGTCTCGGTCATGCGGTGGCCGGGGCGCTCGGACGCGATGGCGAGGCCGTACAATTGCCGCGAGAGGCCGACGGCGAAGTCGCAAATGTCGATCATCTCCTGAACTTCGCCGAGACCCTCCGAGACGATCTTGCCGACCTCGAGCGTCACGAGCGCGCCCAGTTCCTGTTTCGAGGCGCGCAATTCCTCAGCCAGGAGACGCACGAGCTCGCCCCGCCTCGGCGCCGGAACCTCGCGCCAGGCGAGGAAGGCGCTATGGGCGCGCTCGATAATCGCGGGCATGTCGGCAGCCGCCGTCTCCCGGATGCGGGCGATCTCGGCGCCGTCGATCGGAGAGCGGACGGCAAGCGAGCCGCCGGAAACATCGGCCGGGGTGAGACCTAGGCGTTCGAGGACGTCCTCGCTGGTCATGGGGTTAAGCCTCGTCCTCCGCGCTTTACGTGTCCCCCTCAGAGCCGGCAGGCCCTGAGGCGTCGTGGTAGCCTCTTTCGAGCCCAAATCCGTGCGCCCGGCAAGTCCCGCGAGACCAGGAGAGCCTCGTTTCCGATTGTAAGCTGAGCGGATGGCCAGCGTTCATTAAGATAAATTCACGGGACCCGGCCGTTTCGATAGGCTACAATTCCGTCGCCACAACCTCGGCGTTGCGTGGCGCGGGGTGAGCGATTATATTTACGAGCGCACGCGGGGTTCGCGGGCGGAGGAGCCGAATATGGCGCGTTCCAATATCCTTCTCGCCTGCGTGGCGATGCTGGGGGCGATGCTGCTGGCGGTTGCGCTGGAGCCGCACAATCTGATGGCGCGCACCCACGACGCGTTCAATATCAATCAGCACCTGCCGACCAAATTCGGGGATTGGAAACCGGTCGAAGGCCTCAACGTCGTCACGCCGCCAGCCGCAGATTCGCTCGAGGCCGAGATCTACAACCAGGAGGTGTCGCGCGGATTCGTCGACCCGGACGGGCACGTGGTCATGCTGATGGTCGCCTATGGCGAGAGCCAGAGCGATCGTTTGCAGCTTCACCACCCGGAGGTGTGCTACACGGCGCAAGGCTTCCGGGTATCGCGGACGAAACCGGTCAAGCTCGACTATTCCCCGTCAGCGCCGCCGCTCAGGGCGACGAGACTCGTCGCTCAGCGGGAGGAGCGAATCGAGCCCATCACCTACTGGATGCGGATCGGCTACGACAATTCGAGCAGCAACTGGACCCGCCAGGTGCTCAAGCTTGGCTATGGCCTTAGGGGATGGGTTCCCGATGGAGCGCTCTTCCGCGTCTCGACCATCGGCATCCCGGCGGAACAAAGCTTCAAGATTCAAGATAAATTCATCCACGATCTGTTGAATTCTATGGATCCCGCAACCCGGGAGTTCATGGTGGGCGATCCCAAGAAAGCGCTGCTCTAGTTCGGCCAACGGCCGTTCCTCCGCCGTCAGTCGACAAGTCGGCTGGCGTTCGGCGCTGACCGGCGCGGTCGCTTCAGCGCCGGACGCGCATAGCCTCGTCGACACAAGCCTGTCCCCTAAGGTATTCGCGTGAGCGCCGGTTGGCGCATCCATGGGGGATTTTATGGAACGGATATGGCTCAAGTCCTATCCCGAGGGCGTGCCGGCCGAGATTGACTTGAGCGCGGTCGGCTCGCTCGGCGACTTCATCAAGACGAGCTTCGAAACATTTCGCAATCGGACAGCCTTCACGAGCATGGGCAAGGCGATGTCCTATGGCGAACTGGATCGCAAGTCGCGCGCCTTCGCGAGCTACCTTGAGACCACCGCGCGCCTGCCCCGGGGCGCTCGCGTCGCGCTCATGCTGCCGAACGTTCTGCAATACCCGATCGCCGCGTTTGGGGCGCTGCGCGCGGGTTACGTCATCGTCAACTGCAACCCCTTGTACTCTCCCCGTGAGCTCAAGCATCAGCTCGCCGATTCGGGCGCCGCGGCGATCGTCGTTTTGGAGAACTTCGCCGCCACGCTGGAAAAGGCGATCGAGGGCGCGCCGGCGCTCAAGACCGTCATCGTCACCGGCGCCGGCGACCAATTGGGCGGCGCCAAGGGGACCCTTGTCAATGCGGTGGTGCGGCACGTCCGGCGCGCGGTTCCGGCCTTCCGCCTGCCGCGGGCCGAACGGTTCAATCGAGCGCTGGCTTTGGGATCACGGCAATCCTTCACTGACGCTCCGATCTCCCCGGACGATATTGCGTTCCTTCAGTACACAGGGGGGACCACCGGCGTGCCCAAGGGCGCGATGCTGACCCATCGCAACATGGTTGCGAACTTGCGCCAGATTCACGCCTGGATCGCCCCGGCGGTCAGCGCGGAAGGGGAGTTGTTCGTCGCCGCCTTGCCGCTCTATCACGTGTTTGCGCTGCAGGTGAACGGCTTCGTGCCCCTGATGATTGGCGCCTCGAATCTCATGATCGCCAATCCGCGCGACATTCCGGCCCTGATCAAGGCGTTGCGAGGGACGCCGTTCACCGTCATCCCCGGCGTCAACACGCTGTTCAACGCGCTCCTCAACAACAAGGACTTCGCGGGGCTCGATTTCTCGCGCCTGCATTTCGCGATCGGCGGCGGGATGGCGGTGCAGCGCGCGGTCGCCGAGCGCTGGCAATCGACGACCGGCAAGCCGCTGATCGAGGCCTATGGATTGACCGAGACCTCGCCGGCGGCGATCGCCAATCCGCTCACCATCGATCGGTACAGCGGCGCCATCGGGCTGCCGATGCCGTCGACCGACATCGCCATTCGCGACGACGAGGGCCGCGACCTCGAAATCGGCGAAGCCGGCGAATTGTGCATCAAGGGCCCTCAGGTCATGGCGGGCTACTGGAGAAGGCCGGACGAAACCGCCCAGGTGATGACCGCCGACGGCTTCCTGCGGACTGGCGACATCGCGCGGGTCGACGAGCGCGGCTATGTGTATGTCGTCGATCGGAAGAAGGACATGATCAACGTCTCGGGCTTCAACGTCTATCCCAACGAAGTCGAGGATGTGGTCATGAGCCACCCGGGCGTGCTCGAGGCGGGCGCGGTCGGGATTCCGGACGCCAGGACCGGCGAAGCGGTCAAGGTCGTGGTCGTGCGCAAGGACATGGGGCTGACCGAAGCCGATCTCGTCGCCTATTGCCGCCAGCATCTGACGGGCTACAAGACGCCGCGCCACGTCGAATTCCGCGAGTCGCTGCCGCACACCACAGTCGGCAAGATCCTGCGCCGCGAATTGCGGAGCGAGGACGGTGCGCCTCGAGGGTGACGCGCCGTCGCATCCCTTAAGATCAATGATTTAGATAGGGGTGGCGGTTCTCGTGGATGGCCGCGTCATCCCCGGCCCAAGACGCCGGGGAACTGGCGTACGACGCGCGCTCTAAGGCGCGCTGGCGGCGTTGAGCGCATCCATGTCGGCTCCCGTCAGCGCAAGCTCGGTTGCGCGCACCAGGCTCTCGACCTGTTCGACCGAAGTGGCGCTGGCGATCGGCGCGGTGACGCCAGGCCTCGCCATGGCCCAGGCCAGCGCGACCTCCGCCGGCTTCGCCTGGTGACGGGCCGCGACCGCATCGAGCGCCTCGAGAATGCGAAATCCGCGCGGATTGAGATAAGCCTTGACCCCGTCGCCGCGCGGACTCTTGGAGAGGTCGGCCTCGCTGCGGTATTTGCCCGTAAGGAATCCCTTGGCGAGGCTGAAATAGGTGACGACGCCGATCTGCTCGCGCTTGCAGAAATCGGCAAGGCCGCTTTCAAATTCGTGACGGTCGGCAAGATTGTATTCGGGCTGGAGGACCTCGTAGCGCGGCAGGCCTTTGGCCTTGGACGCCGCCAGCGCCGCCTCGAGCAGCTTGACGCTGAGGTTCGAGGCGCCGCACCAGCGAATCTTTCCCTGTTCGATGAGGCGCTGATAGGCGCCGAGCGTCTCCTCGATCGGCGTCGCCATATCCGGCCAGTGCGAAAGATAAAGGTCGATCGCGTCGACCTGCAGGCGCTTGAGCGAAGCCTCCGCCGCCTCCGCGATGTAACGCGCCTTGAGACCCTCCTTGCCCTTGCCCATCGGCGAGCCGACCTTGGTGACGACGATGACGCGGCTGCGATTTCCCCGCGCCTTCATCCACTCGCCAATGATCGTCTCGGATTCGCCCCCTGAATTTCCCGGCGCCCATGCCGAATAGACGTCGGCGGTGTCGATCGCGTTGAGGCCCGCGTCGAGGAAGCGATCGAGGATGGCGAAAGACGTCGCTTTATCCGCGGTCCAACCGAACACGTTGCCGCCGAGCATGAGCGGGGCGATGTTGAGATCGGTGCGGCCCAGGCGGCGGGTTTGCATGAATTTCTCCCTGATTCCGTGCAGGATAACGTAATATCGTGTCGGCGGGGAAGGGCGCAGGCTCACGATTTGTTGCGCGAAGCGACAGCAGCCTGAAGTTGAGGGCCGGGGACAGCGCTTTCCGCGTCGGAAACGGATTCGTGAGATGGGGCTCGGAAGAGCGCTTCACCGGCGAAGCCATTTCTCCTCACGCGAACGCGATTAGCATCGGCGCGGTTTATCCGGTAAAGTTGCGCATCACCTCCCAAGAAAACTCCATGCCTTCCCTGACGACTCACCGGACGCTTGTGCTCGCCGCCGTTATGGCGGCGAATTTCATGATCGCGATCGAAGCGACGATCGTCTCGACCGCCATGCCGCAGATTGTCGGCCAACTGGGCGGATTGCAGCTCTACAGTTGGGTGTTCTCCGCGTTTCTTCTGACGCAGACCGCGACCACAGTTGTGTTCGGCAAGCTCGCCGATCTCATCGGCCGCAAGACGGTGATGCTGGTTGGCATCGCGATCTTCCTGTTTGGCTCGATCCTATGCGGATTCGCCTGGTCGATGCCGTCCCTCATTGTCTTCAGGCTCGCGCAGGGTGTCGGCGCGGGCGCGGTTCAGCCGACCGCGATGACCATCGTCGGCGACCTTTATGCGGTGCACGAGCGAGCCAAGATACAGGGCTGGCTGGCGAGCGTTTGGGCGCTGTCGGCGGTCCTCGGGCCACTGGCCGGCGGGCTCATCATCCAGCACTTCTCTTGGGCCTGGATCTTTTGGATCAACCTGCCGATCGGCGTGCTCGCCACGGTGGGATTCTGCGCTTATTTGCATGAAGATCGCGTCCGCGGCCGGGGCAGGATCGATCATGTGAGCGCCGGCCTCTTCACCATCGCCATTGCGGCGATCATGGCCGATCTCACGGCTCTTTCGACCTCCGGCGAACTTGAGATCGGCGCCACGACTTTGGTCGCGCTGGTCGCGGTCGTCCTGTTCGTACTCCAGGAGCGGCGCTCTCCCGAGCCGATGATCTCGCTCGAGCTTTGGGGGCGCCGACCGATCGCCGCCGCGAACGCCGCCTCGCTACTCTGCGGCATGGTGATGATGGGGCTGACCACCTTCTTGCCGGTGTTTGTGCAGGGCGTGATGCAGAAATCGCCGCTGGTCGGCGGCTTCGCGTTGTCCGCGATGGTGCTGGGATGGCCGGTCGGCGCCACGGTCGGCGTGCGGATTGGCTTCAAGCGCTTCGGCGTGCGTGGAGTCTTGCGCGCGGGCGGGGTCCTTCTGCCGCTTGGCTCGCTTGCTTTCCTCGTCCTCCATCAGGGCAGTTCGCCCATCACCGCGGGCCTTGGATCGCTTGTCGTCGGTCTCGGAATGGGCCTCTCCAGCAGCGCCTCGATCATCCTCCTCCAGGAAATCGTCGACTGGTCCCAGCGCGGAAGCGTGACCGCCTCCTATCTGTTCGCCCGCAGTCTCGGCAGCACGTTCGGGGCGACGGTGTTCGGCGCGGTGCTCAACTTCGGCCTCCTACGTTTGGGCCATGCGGGAGCCTCCTCGGACCAGCTGCGCGAGCTTCTCGAGCGAGGTCCGGGCGAAACGGGCGACGCGGGGCTTCGCGGCGCGCTCGAGCAGTCGCTTCACCTCACCTTCGCATCGATGTTCGCCGTCGCGCTGATGGCGGCGGCGACCCTGTTCCTGGTGCCGAAGGTCGTCTTCGCCCCCAGGCGGCAGGCGCTCGCCGAGTGATGGGGATCAAGCCGCCTCTGCGCGCTTTTCTCCGACGGCGACGGCCAGCGTCATCGCCAGGCAAAAGGTGGCCGATAGCGAACGGAAGGACCCGAAGTCGCTTTCCACCACTTCGAACCTGACATCGGCCAAGCCGGCGAGCGGGGACAGCGCGCTATCGGTGATCGCGACGATCGGCACGCCGGCGCGCCGCGCGCGTTTGGCGAGGTCGACAGTGAACGGCGTATAGGGCGAGAAGCTGACTGCGATCAGCGCGTCGCCGGCATCCGCCTGCGCCAGCCGTTCCGGCCCGAGCCCACCGACATTGTCGATGAGCGAGCACGGAACGCCGAGCTGCGAGAGTGCGTAAGTCAGATAATGGGCGACGCAGAAGGACCGTCTCTGGCCGAGACAATGGATCGTTCGCGCGGCGGCGAGGAGGGCGACCGCCTGGTCAAGGTCGTTGCGCTGGACATTGTCGCGCAAGCGCGAGATCGAGGCCGCCGCGGAATCGGCGAAGCCGAACAAGAGCTGGGTGGGATCGCCGCTCTCGCGGGCGTCCTGCTGCAACGCGCGGAGCCGCTCGGAATAGTCGGGCCAGCGGTTGCGCAGGCGGGCGCGAAAGAGCTCTTGCAGCTCGGAAAAGCCGGCGAAGCCCAACGTTTGGGCGAACCGCACAAGGGTCGAGGCCTGGACCTCGGCGTCGCGGGCGAGCGCGGACGCGGTGCCCAGCGCAAATTCGTCTGGATGCCCGAGCGCGTAGGCCGCCGCTTGCCGGAGACGCTTGGGCAGGTGCGGCTCGATCTCGATCAGGCGGCGCTGGAAATGGTCGAAGCTCTCCGGCGGTTCGAGTCCTGCGTCGTGGCTCATCGCCGTCCCTCGCACCCCGCGACGCCTGCGTTCGCCTGCGTTAGTCTGCGCCAACACGAATAGAACAGATATTCCAATCTCTGTCGCATATGAAATATTTGTATTGGAGCGGGCGCCGTTCGGCGCAATTGGGGGAATTGAGCGCATGCGCACCATCGGCGTCGGACTCATCGGCACTGGCTACATGGGCAAGTGCCACGCGCTGGCCTGGACGGGCGTTCATGCGGTGTTCGACGACACGCCGATCGTTCGGCGCGTGATGCTGTGCGAGGTCGAGGAAGGGCTCGCGCGGCGCCGGGCCGACGAGTTCGGCTTTGAGTCCTCGACCGACGACTGGCGGGCGCTGATCGCCGATCCGGGCGTCGAGGTCGTTTCGATCACCACCCCCAACGCCTTGCATGCGCCGATGGCGATCTGCGGCGCTGGAAGCGGGCAAACATGTGTGGTGCGAAAAGCCGATGGCGCCATTGCTCGCCGATTCCGAGCGCATGGCGGCGGCGGCGCGCGCCTCGGGCCGCGTCGCCATCCTCGGCTATAATTACATCCAGAGCCCGGCCATCCGCTTCATCGACAAGCTGATCAAGAGCGACGCGATCGGCTACCTCACCCATTTCCGCCTCGAAATGGACGAGGACTTCATGGCCGATTCCGAGGCGCCCTTTTCCTGGCGCAGCCAGGCGAGCTCCGGCTACGGCGCCCTGGACGATTTCGCCGTCCACCCGATGAGCCTGATCACGACCCTGATCGGCGCCCCCGACCAGGTCTTCGGCGAGATGAACAAGCCATACCCGAACCGCCCGGACGGCGGCGGGCGCCGAGAGGTCGAGACGTCCGACATCGCGACCGCTTTGCTGAGGATGGCCGACGGCGCGTCGGGAACGATCCAGGTCAGCCGCGCCGCCTGGGGCCGCAAGGGACGCCTGCAATTGCAGCTGTTTGGCGCGCGAGGCGCGATCGTCTTCGACCAGGAGCGTTTCAACGAGGTCGGGCTCTTTGTCGCCGATGGGCCGGAGGAGGCGCGGGGGTTCAGGCAGGTGTTGATCGGCCCGACGCACCCGCCCTACGGCCAGTTCATCTCCGCGCCCGGCCATCAGATGGGTTTCAACGACCTCAAGACCATCGAGGCGCACGAACTCCTGAACCGCGTCTTGGGGCGGCCTGCGCTCACGGTCGATTTCGAGGCCGGTCTCGCGATCGAGCGAACCATCCACGCGATCGCCCGCTCGAGCCGCGAGGGGCGATGGGTGGAGGTGGGCTGATGGCGCTGATCTTACGCTTGGCGCGCGCCCAACCGTCGGTCAGACAGCCGGAATCGACCTCCGAGGGGCGAAGCGGATGGTGCATAAATCAAGATTGTATGCGAAACGCTCGGCCTCGGCCGAATGCACATCAAATGGCTTACTCGGTGCAAAATCAGGTGCATAAGGGCCCGCTCTCGGCCCTTTCGAGCCGCTAGCTGGTGCTCTTCCGTACCCCGTTGATCGTGTCAACCACCGAACCTCGATTCAGGGGTTAGATGAATTCGACGATGCGGACCTAGACGATCGCACGGGCGACGACTCCCACTTGGGTCATCGAGATGTCCGCGAAAAGGACGCTCAAGTTCCCGAATGTCGAGTCCGAATAAGCGATGGTTCGTCAGTCGCCAATCCGGCGTCGACGATACGCGCCCTTACGCGACCCGTTAAAGACCGCTTAGCTGATATCAGTCGGAAAGATCAGCATTGGAGCGATCGATCTTAGGCAGTTTGATTTTCTTTTAACGCTCTTAGTGGAGCTTGACTCCGGCGCGAACCTCCCGTCGCTCCGCCCTCTTCGCTGGCTCTCCGCACATTTGCGACGTACCAGCATGGGCATCGAGTGTCAGATTTAAATCCGCTTTATGTCTCGTCTGGCCAGTTTCCGGCCAGCAAAACATCCGGGCCAAACATATGGGTTTGAACCTTTTTCCGAACGTCCTCAGGAAGCGTTGCCGGCAAGAGCGTCCTGTCAGGATTGGTATGGTAGATAGTTTCCCATCCGTTCTTCCATTTTTCGGGAGCCCAAGTCGGCTTGTCGACGAAGTTCTTTTTTGCGATCGCCTGATACTTGGGCCACTCGAAATCCGCCCTACCGTGGTTTTCCTTATCCATGCCAATCACCACGACCAGGTCGATGCGCTTGAGATCGTCCGGCCGGTTCTCGGCCAAGTAGTTTAGGATCCAATACACATTGTAGGCGCCGCCAGAAAAGCCGTAGAGTGCATGAATGTCTCGATCGGGCATGAGGCCCATGTTGATTTCATATTCTTTCTTACCCAAGGTAATCCCGGCAAACTGTTTTAAAAACTCTTGAACTTGCTTGCCCTTGTAACGGCTCTGCTGACCTTCCAAAGGCAGAGTTACCGGCTCATAATCTCTCTTCCTCGCGTAATCTTCTGCGGCCTGCTTGTGCAGCGCTCCGAATGGCCAGCTAGCGGGCTTTCCAAATTCGTCCGGATATCCTTGCTCTCCCTTGGGGTCGGAGTTACCGCGTAAAATTATCATCTTACCGTTTTTGGCCATTGAGGCTCTCCTTCGCGAAAGCCAACTCTACTTGCCATCAGAAGGTTGAGAGTCGATGCTTGGAGGGGTCAAAACCTGAACGCGTCCCGCCCGCTTCCGAAGTTCTAATGCTTTCGCTAGCCCCCTTCAAATAATACGGAATGCCTTCGCTTCCGACAATGGATCTTGGCGGAAGCAATTGACTTTAGAGGATGCTGGGATTGGAGGAAGCCAGCGTCGTCATTGCGAGCCACAGGGCGTCGGAAGACGCCCAGCCGTCATCGCGAGGAGGCCGAAGGCCGACGTGGCGATCCAGAAATCCTAGGGCGCCTGACGACTCCAGGATCGCAGCGTCCATAGCCCGTCCGGAAGGACGGGCGTCTTTCGACGCCCTATGGATCCTCGCGATGACGTCGAGCGTTCAAGGTCTCGTAAGATCTCGCCCAAAAGAGACGGCCGGACGACAATCTCTTGCAGAAAATCAGAAGCCGAGCTAAGCTTCTCCCCATGAACGATCCTCCGCATGCGATTGCCGCTGGCGCCGGTTCCGGCGCCGCCCCGCCGCAAGGGGGCAAAAGGCGTGCGAAAAATTCTTTCGCCGAGCATCCTGCGTAACCCATTGAAAAGCCCCGATTTGGACCAGAGAATCCAAGCAAATCCAAGGAAATCCAACAGGCGAAAGCGACTGTTTTTCACAGCAAACGGCCGCGAACTCAGAAAACCCAAATCGATCGCCGCAACCCCCGATCGCTGCCCGCAGGAGGAGCCAGACGAACTTCCTATAATACAGACCATCTCTAGGCGAATTGCGCGCCGAGCCGCTCCATGCTCGGGCGGAAGTCCGGGAAGGAGGTCGCGATCATCGCGACGTCGTCGACCGCCATCGGCTCGAGGCGTTGCCAGCCCCATGACGAGGAAGCTCATCGCGATCCGGTGATCCATGTGGGTCGCGGCCATTCCCCCACCGCGCGGCCGCCCGCCCTCGACGATGAGGTCATCGCCCTCGATGGCGCAGTCGACGCCGGCGGCCCTGAGCCCGGCGGCGACCGCCTCAAGACGGTCGCTCTCCTTCACGCGCAGCTCATGCAAGCCGCGCATCCGCGTCGAGCCGGAAGCAAAGGCCGCGGCGACCGCGAGGATCGGGTACTCATCGATCATCGAGGGCGCGCGCGCGGCGGGAACGTCAACGCCTTTGAGCGTGCCCGCGCGCACCCGCAAGTCCGCAACCTCCTCGCCGCCTTCGACGCGCGTGTCGAGCGTCTCGATATGGGCGCCCATCTCCTTCAAGGTCTGGAGAAGCCCGGTCCGGAGCGGGTTCATCATCATGCCTTCGACGACGATGTCCGAGCCCGGCACGATCGAAGCCGCGACGATGGGGAAGGCCGCCGAGGACGGGTCGCCCGGCACGACGACCGTCGTCGGACGCAGTTCGGGGCGCCCGACGAGCGTGATCCGCCGCCCCTCGCCTTCGGGCGCGACAGAGACCTCCGCGCCGAAATAGGCCAGCATCTTCTCGGTGTGATCGCGCGAGGCCTCGGCCTCGATCACGGTCGTCGCGCCCGGAGCGTTGAGGCCGGCGAGCAGGACGGCCGACTTGATCTGAGCCGAGGCGACAGGCGTGCGATATTCGATCGGCGCGGGATCGCGGGCGCCTTTCAACACGATCGGACAGCGCCCGCCGTCGGCCTCGGAGACAACCTGAGCGCCCATGAGCCTCAGCGGATCGAGGATGCGGCGCATCGGCCGCTTGCGCAGCGAGCCGTCGCCGTCGAAGGTTGCGGTCACTCCGTGGCCGCCGACCACGCCCATCATCAGCCGGCAGCCGGTGCCGGCGTTGCCGAAATCGAGCGGCTCGCGCGGGGCCAAGAGCGCCCCGACGCCGGTCCCGCGAATTCGCCAAGCGCCCGGGCCAAGACGCTCGGTGAGGGCGCCCAGCGCTTGGCACGCCTTGCCGGTCCTGAGCACATCGTCGCCCTCGAGCAGCCCCTCGACTTTGGTCTCGCCGCAAGCCAGGAGGCCAAGCAGAAACGCGCGATGCGAGATCGATTTGTCGCCCGGCGGCCGGAGCCGCCCCTTGAGCGGCCGCGCACGCTTGGCGCTGAGCGGCGACGCCGCGGATTGATGCGAGGGATGGGCGGACACTTGGAAACCTTCTTTCGCCCCAAGGCGAATAGCCGCGCCGGCGGCGGACGGCGCTCGTATCACCGGCGCTGGAAACTGTCGATCACCGATCCATATAGCGCATTGACAGGGCGGAGGGCGGCGACTAACCGAACCCCCGCCCAAATTCCGTCCTCCAATCACCGGGAACAGATCGCCTTGGCCAAGCCCGACCTCGGAAACAAACATCAGTGCCAGAACTGCGGCGCAAAATTCTTTGATCTCAACAAGGACCCGATCGTCTGCCCAAAATGCGGGACCGTGTTCCAGGGCGCGCCGCGAGCGCGCGCCGCCGCCAAGGCCGAAGAAGAAGAGGACACCGAGGTTCCGACTCCGGCCGGCGTCGATGTCGTCTCGCTCGACGAGGTCGAGGCGAGCGAGGAGAAGGCCGCCGCCGAGCCGGTGGGCGATGACCTCGAGGTGGAGGAGGACGCCGACGACGAGGCGGCCGACGATCCGTTCCTGGAGGAAGAAGAGGAGGACGACGACGACGTCAGCAACCTCATCGACGGCGATATCGCTCCCGACGAGGAAACCTGAGCGGCGAGGGATTTCGTCGCTCGCCGACGGCCAGGCGGCGCGGCCGACGGCTTTTTTGGCGTGCGGCCTCTTGTAGGCGCCGCGATTTTGCGGTTATACCCCTCGCCCTCGGAAGGAAGCGCGCTTCGCCCCAATCGAAGCCGCCGGCATTTGGAGAACGGGGCCATAGCTCAGTTGGGAGAGCGCTTCAATGGCATTGAAGAGGTCGTCGGTTCGATTCCGTCTGGCTCCACCAACATTTCAAAGACGTAGGTCCCATAAGCTCGCAGATATGGCGCGCGGAAACATTGAGATCGCCACCTCCTCGCCACGTGCGCCTTCGCGTTCGCGGTCGAATTGACCGCCCCGAAGCGTCGGATCGGCGAACCCTGTGGTAAAGCGAGGGCGATAGCTCTTCAACGCCGTTCGGAGACGCGGCGCTGCAGCGCTTCTAGTAGAACCGCAGCCAATATTATCGCTCCGGTTGCGAAGCCCTGCCAGAAGATCGCGATGCGGGCGAGGTTGAGGAAATTCCTCGTCAGGGCGATGATGATGACGCCGATGATTGTGCGAAGAATCTTCCCCTGCCCGCCGTAAAGGCCGGTGCCGCCGATTACGACCGCGGCGATCACCTCGAACTCAAGGCCCTCCCCGGTATTCGGCGACACCGCCCCCAGACGCGACACGCTGACGATGCCGGCGAGCGAGGCGGTGAAGCCGACGATCATCAGGCACTGAATTTTGATTCGGTCCGCGCGGATGCCCGACAGAATTGCGACCGTGCGGTTGGAGCCGACCGCATAGACGCGCTTGCCGAAAGCCGTGCGCTCGAGCACGAACCACCCGACGGCGTAGACGATCACGGCGACCCAGACGATGTTCTGGATCGGGAACCAGACGAATATGTTCAGAAAAGACCCAGTATGAAAAAAGTCGGTGAAGGCGATCGGCAACGGGATCTGCGCCCAGCGGCCTTGGCCGAAAGACCGGACAATCAGCGGAATGTCGGGAATTGGCTGCCCTTGAGTGACGACGAGAGTGAGACTTCGGGCGATCATCAACATTCCGAGCGTCACGATGAATGACGGAATTCTCGCCTTGGTGACGACGAAGCCGACGAAGAGGCCGAGAATTGGCCCGATGAAGAGCGGCGCAACGAGGCCGAGAACGATCACCCACCAGGGATGATCGTTGGCGCTCGGCGCCGGAATCCACCGGACCATGATCCAGCCGGCGACAGCGGCCGACAAGCCGACGACGGAACCAACCGAAACGTCGAACTCGCCGGCAATCATGGCGATCGTCATTCCCGCGGCGACGATGAGCATCATCGTCATCTGCCCGAGCAGATTGCCGACATTGACCGGCGAGAGGAAACGGTCGTTGGCGATCTGCATGACGACGATCAGGATCAGAAGGACGCCAATCGCCTGGATGAGGCTGTAGGAGCGCTTGAGGCTTGCGAGGATGCGCGGAACGCCTGCCAGACGTTCGGGATTTGGCGAGGAGACAGTCGTCACGCCGCGGCCGCCTGAATGTCTCCGCAGGCCGAGGCGTGCAGGATGCGCTCGCGATTCACCGCCTCCCCAGAGAGCTCCCCAATGACGGCGCCGCGGAACATGACAAGGACGCGGTCACATAACAAAACGAGCTCATCGAGCTCCGCCGTTATCAGCACGACTCCAACGCCTGCGCTGGCGATCTCGTGGATGATTTTCCGGATTTCTTCCTTGGCGCCGACATCGACGCCGATTGTCGGCTCGTCCATGACGAAGACCTTCGGCTTTGTCTCCAGCCATTTGGCGAACAGAACCTTCTGCTGGTTTCCTCCGGAAAGCTGGCGCGCCAAAGCTGAGGGGCCGGGCGCGTGGATGCCCAACCGCTGGATGTTTTGCGCTGTGGTGCGCTCCATCTCCGCGAAATCAAGAGCGCCGCTGCGTCGGCGAAAGCGCGACAGGATCGGAAGGGAGATATTCTCGACGAGCGTGAAATTGGGCAAGATGCCCTCGCCAAGCCGGTCGCTGGTCAGGAGGGCGATCCCGCACTTGAGCGACGCCGACGGATCTCGCTGGGGGACAGGGACTCCTTGAATGAGGATTCGGCCCGAAGCCTCGCGGCCCGCCGCCCCAAACAACCCCCTCGATAGCTCCCGAAGACCCGAGCCGGCGAGGCCCGTGACGCCGAGCACCTCGCCGCTGCGCAAGCCAAAGCTGACATTTTGCAGAAGCCCCGGGAGGCTCAGGTTCTCGACCTTCATCAACGGGGTCGCTTCAGCGAAGGCCCGGCCAACGCGGCGCGAAGTCTCAATTCTGCGCCCAACCATTTGGGTCACGACTCGCGGCAGCGTCGTTTCGATCACTGGCCCGTCCGCCACCACCTCGCCGTCACGCATGACCGTCAGGTCGTCTGAGACCTCGAATATTTCCGCGAGATAGTGCGAGATCAGGACCAGGCCGACGCCTTGGGACGCAAGCTGCCTGATGAGGCGCAGCGCGACGCGAACCTGCGCGTCCGTCAGCGACGAAGTCGGCTCGTCCAGGATTAGGATCCTCGGCTCGAGGCTCACCGCCTTGACGATCTGGACCATCTTCTTAAGGTCGTTTGTAAGCGAGCCTACGTTGTCGTCCGGGTCGACCGCGATCTCGTATTTGTCGAGCAGGCTCCGCGCCGCCGCCCGCATGGCCTTGCGGCGAACAATCCCGAGGCGGTAAGTCGGCTCGTTGTTGAGTAGCAGATTCTCGCCCACGCTCATCGTCTGAATAAGGTTGATGTCCTGATGCACGGTGACGATGCGGTGTTGCAGGGCCTGCTCGGCGCCGGTGAACCGCACCGGCCGGCCTTCGAGCTCGATCGTTCCCGCCTCCGGCGTGTGCACCCCGGCAATGATCTTGGCCAGTGTCGACTTGCCGGCCCCGTTCTCTCCGACAAGGCCGCGAACGCGACCCGACGCGATTGAGAAATCGACCCCGCGGAGGGCGCGGACCGCGCCAAAACTCCGTGACAGCCGCTTGCAACGCAGCAGGACGGCCCTCTCGCGCTCAGCCACGAGCACTCCCGACTACGGCGCCATTCGTGTCTCGGCGCGCGCTTTGCTCGCGCGCCGGCCGATGTCCGCACAGAAGACCTCGACGAGCGACCCTGTCACTTGCCGGTGACCTGCGGATCGCTGGCGAATTCGGCGGCGTTCGCCTTGGTCAGCAGCTTCGTGCCGAGCCCCATGAACTCGTTGACCTGTCCGCCCTCGAGTTTGGTGACGACTGTGTTCATACCTTCGTAACCCATCTTGAACGGGTCCTGAATCACCAAAGCATCGATCTTGCCGTCCTTCACCATCTGATAGGACACGGGATCAAGATCGAATCCGACAAGTTTGACCTGGCCTGCCTTTCCCGCCTGCTCGAGGGCCTGGTAGGCGCCTTGAAGCACCAGCTGATTGAACGCAAAAGCGCCCTTGACGTCAGGCTCGGAAACCAGGAGGTCTTCCATAGCCTTGCGCGAATCGTCGAACGTCAGCCGCGCGACGGGTTGCTCGGGAAGCACTTGCAGGCCGAGTTCGGCCGACTTGGTCTCAAAGCCCTTTCGTCGGGTCTGCCCATTGTCGTTGGTCGGCGCGTGATCGAGCGTGATCACCTTACTGCCCTTGGGAAGCAGCGACGCCATATATTCGCCGGCCTGCTCGCCCCCCTTCTTGTTGTCCGTGATGATCAGGCTGATGTATTTGCCCGACCGAATTCCGATATCGGTGATGACAACCGGGATGTTTTGAGCGTTGAAAATCGTCTTGATCGGCTCAGCGACCATAACGCTGTCGCCAGGGAAAATGAGGACGCCGTCGATTTTCTGAGCGCTGAGGTCTTCCAGATCGGAAACCTGCTTGGCTTTGTCGTCATCGCCGCCATTCGTGACGATCAGGTCGATGTTGACCCCTTTCGCCTTCCATTCGTCGGCGGCCTTTTTGGCCCCGTTGACCATGGTCACGAGGAAGGGATTGGTTCCCCAAAAGACAGAGTATCCAATCTTGTAATCTTTGGCGGAGGCGGGCGCCGTGGCGGCTAAGGCGCCTGTTAGCGCCGCCGCGAAAACCCATTTCATCGAACCCATAGCCATCCTCCCTATCAAGCCCTTCGATAGACTTCGAACATCGGAATCGCGCGGCGCGGCGGCGTCCAAGTCCGGTCTCTTGCGATCATCCAATCATCCGCGACGGGGAGTGTCAAACGACATCCGATATTACCGCCGCTGGCAGCTGACGGTCACGCCGCCACGCGCTCCGCGTTGCGGATGAAGCAATGACAGTGATAGAAAATGCGGGACCGATTGCAAAACGGGAAGCCTTCTCGGATTGAGTCGGGCAGATGAACGCAGAGCAGGCGGAGGAAACGTTGATGTCGATCGGCAAGCATTTGGCGTGCGTGACAGTTGCTTTCGGGTTCAGTGTCCTCGCGTCATCCGCCAGGGCCGACGAGGACATAACGATCGGATTCGTCACCCACTCCCAAGGTGATCCGTTCATCCAGCAGATCATCGATGGCGCGCAGGCGGCTGCTAAGGATCTGGGAGTTACTCTGAAAGTGGCCCAGCAGCAGGGGGCCGCGCCCGACGGGCAGCTGAAGCTCGTGCAGAATATCGTTAATGCTGGCGCACAAGGAGTCGCAACGTCGGTTCCCGGCGATTCGATGGCGAACAGCCTCAATGAGATCATCGCAAGCGGCGTTCCGATCGTACAGTTCAATCTCCTAAGCGCCGCGGTCAAAGCGCCTTATGTGGGCGAAAAGTCGACTCAAAGCGGCCGCGTCCTTGGTAAGGCGATCGTCGATAAGCTCGGCGGCGCCGCCGCCAAGGGAAAGGTCATCATGGGCAACTGCTTTCCCGGCCTTACAGTGCTTGAGAACCGCGCCAAAGGCGTGGAAAAGTCTCTGAAAACGGCGCCCGGGGTCGCGGTCCTCGGTCCGTTCGACGTGAAAGTCAGCGCTGTTGAGAACTACAATCATTGGGAGCAGCTCTACGCCGCAAACCCCGATGCTGTCGCCCTTGTCGGACTATGCGCTCCCGACGTCGCGAGCCTGGGCAAGCTCAACGCCGCCAACGCCGACAAATTTGTCGCCGGCGGTTACGACCTGACGGCTCCTAACCTGCAAGCTGTGAAGGACGGTCACGCCTACGTGACGCTTGGCCAGAGCGCATTCGTTCAGGGCTATCTTCCGGTCGCCCTGCTCGTGCAAGCGATCAAGAGCAAGAAGCCGCTTGAGGTCGGGTTCTACAATGCCGGCACACAGGCGGTCACCGCCAGCAACGTTGACATGGCGAACAGTCTGCCGGCGATGACCTTTACCGAGCTTCAAACGATGTCCGCGGACCCGAAAGCGACCGCGAGTTTCTACAAGCCTTGGTCTCAATGCGTTACCGGGCCGGAGGCTGGCAAAAGCTGCGCGACGATGGAGCCGATCGCCGCGGAAGCACAATAGAGAGGCATTCGGCCCGGCAACTCCGCCGGCGCCCATAGGTTCGGATCCCGGATGGTCGACACGCCCTTCGTTGCTGTCCGCGATCTGCACAAGCGCTATGGGGGCGTGGCCGCCGTTGACGGCATGAACCTCACCGTGCATCGCGGCGACGTTCATGCCGTGGTGGGGGAAAACGGCGCAGGCAAGTCGACGCTGATGAAAGTGCTTGCAGGCGTGGTGCGCCCCGATGCTGGCGAGATCGAATTCGACGGCGCCCCCATCGTCATCAGTTCACCGGCCGTTGCGCGCCAGCATGGCGTCGGAATCGTCTACCAGGAATTGAGCCTGTTCCCGCAACGATCCGTCCTGGCGAATTTGTTTGTCAATCGGGAGCCGCTGCGGCGAGGGCTCATTTCGCTCCACGCCATGGAGGAACGCAGCAGGGACTTGCTGGACCGCCTCGGCCTGCGGTTCGACGTGCATATTCCAGTGAGCCGCCTCAGCATCGGTGAGCAGCAGCTTGTCGAACTCGCCCGGGTGCTCCTCGAAGAGCCTCGTCTGCTCATTCTTGATGAGCCGAACTCCGCCCTCAACGAACAAGAAACGCAGCGGCTATTCGATGTGCTGCGCCAGTTAAATCGCCGCGGCATCACCATGCTCTATGTTTCGCACCGTCTCGAGGAAGTCTTCGCGATCTGCAACCGGATCACCGTCGCCCGCAATGGACGCGATGTGCTGACTAAAGAGAGGTCCCGTCTGACTATCCCGGAGGTGATCGAAGGGATGATTGGGGCCCAGCAGGCAGCCCTATTCCCACCGCGCCTCCCAACGCGAAGCCATCGCGAGCCGTCGGCCATCATTGTCAAGGGGCTGAGCGGCGGCGCATTGACGGATGTCGCCTTCACGGCTCGATCTGGGGAAATTGTCGGTTTTGCGGGACTCGAAGGCTCCGGTGTCGCAACATTATTCGGCATGCTGTTCGGGATGCAGAGGGCGCACGCCGGCTATGTGACCTTTCCAAACTCCGAGGGACTGCCGCGCGGGCCCACCGACGCGGCGCGGCGCGGCATTGCGCTGGTTCCCTCCGACCGGAGACGAAACGGACTGATGCTAGAGAAAAGCGTGCTATTCAACATCAGTAACGTTGCAGTTGGCGCGCTCAAAGGCGGGCTGCCATGGTTCGACCACGGGACCGCGCTCAAACGGGCGATCCGCCAAATCGACCGCCTGCGGATTAAGACCCCCGCGCCCGACGCGTTGGCTAGCGAGCTTTCCGGAGGTAATCAGCAGAAAACTGTCGTTGGCAAATGGCTAGAAGTTGCGCCGAGCGTGATTCTACTGGACGATCCCACACGCGGCGTCGACGTCGGCGCCAAGCGGGAAATCTATGGGCTGATCCGGCGGGTTTCGGCCGACGGGCAAATCGTACTGTTCAGCTCGACTGAACTGCCGGAGCTGATTGGACTTTGCGACCGAATTCTCGTGCTTTATCGCGGACGTATCGCAGGCGAGATCAAGGGGGGTGAGATCGACGGGGCCGCGCTGCTGCACGCGGTAAACACCGGTGAAATCCCAAGAGCGGCGTAGGAATGGCGCCGTCGGCTCTGAGCTGCCCGTCGCCGCCAGGCTTAGGAAGGAACTCCCGTGATACGCCGAGCTTTCACGATGCGCCTGCAGCCCGGTAAGCTCGGCGAATACAAACGCTTTCACGACAACGTCTGGCCGGAGTTGGTCGCCGAGATCGAGAAGAGCGGCATCGCCACGATGACGATATTCGAGAACGATCCCGTGCTCTTTCTCTATTCGGAGATTGTGGACGAGAGCGCATGGGACAAGCTTTGGCGCACCAAGATCCATGACAAGTGGTCGCAAGACGCGATGAACCCGCTGATGTTTTTTCGCGACGATGGAATCGTGGATTCGAGCACCCTTCGGGAGATCTTCCACCTAGAGACCAAAGCTGGCGCGCCGCAATGACAGATCTTGGTGGAAAGGTCGCCATGGTCATCGGGTCGAGTGGTGCTCAGCGCGTCGCCTTCCGACTGGCTTCTCAGGGTGCGGCGCTGATGCTTGTCGCTCGCGCCGAGATGACCTCGACGGCAATCGCGGACAGCATTGTCGTCGCGCCAGAATCGTTACCCCTAACAGAAGTGGCCTGATGCGAGATCTGTCACGGCAAGAAGGTGAAGCCGCGGCCGTCTCGCAGTTGCGCCGTCGTTCGTTTCGACTGCCAGACGAAATCGGTGTCATCGTCGCTTTGATTGTGATGATCGCCGTCATTGGCGTCGCGCGGCCACGCTTTCTCAATCCAATCAATTTGTTGACAATTCTCGGGAACACCACATTTCAGGGCATGCTGTCGCTCGGCATGGTCTTTCTGCTTGCGATCCGCGAAATCGATCTGTCGGTCGGGTGGATGTTCAACTTTTCCGCGGTCGTCGCAGCGCTAATGATGACAGGCGGAGTCAATCCCTGGCTCGCCGCCGTTGCGGGCGTCGGCTTCGGCGCTCTTCTGGGCCTGGTCAACGGCGTGCTAGCGATCGGCCTGGGACTGCCCGCGATCATTGTCACGCTCGGCACGTATTCAATGTTCGAGGGGTTATCACTTGTCGCCAATCATGGCCGGGCGGTGTTTCCGACGGACCAGTCGAGCAGCTTTTTCGCTTTCGCGTCGATGAAGATGTTTCGCATTGTTCCAGTGGTGGGGGTGCTTTTCGTTGGGTTGGCCGTAGTTCTGCACATCGTGCTTCACCGGACACGCTTCGGCTATCGGGTGCAGGCTGTGGGAAGCAACCCCGAAGCCGCCCGTTTCGCAGGCATTCCGATTGCTCTTGTGCGCTTACAGACGCTCATTCTAATGGGCGCCGTCTGTGGGCTTTCCGGAGCGATGTATGTCGGTTTCCGCGGAGCGATCGATCCGCAAGAGGGGGCAGACTTCGCGCTGATCGTCGTAGCCGCCGTCATTATCGGCGGCACACCCCTTTCTGGCGGTTGGGGCACAGTAATTGGCGCGGTCGTCGGCATGCTGATCATTCAGGTGATCAGCAGCGGCATCATTTTTTTCGGCATCGACGCGACTTGGAGCACCTTCGTCACGGGCGCAGTTATCGTCCTCGCAGTCTCCCTCGACCAGATCGTGAAGCGCCAACGCGACAGGGCGCTCCGTTCCTAGAGTTCCTCATCTCACGGGTCATTGACCCCGTCGATGAACCGAGCCGCTTTCTCCCCCACCGCAATGGCGGTCAGATTCGTATTGTGCATTATGTTGTCAGGATAGATGCTGGTGTCGGCAACTCGCAGATTTTGAAACCCGTGCACGCGAAGGTCCGGTCCAACAACGGATGTCGGGTCGCTGGCGGGGCCCATTCTGACAGATCCGGCCTGGTGGTGGGCAGGTCCCATAGCTTCGGTGAGCGCTTGAGCGATCGGCTTGTCCAAGTCATCGATCGCCTTCGCAGCGTGCGACCGGAAGGTCCGCGTGGCCAGCATCGCCCTGACAAAAGAGCGCGCGTCGTCGAACCGATGCCTATCCCGCTCACTGGTATTATAACGATGGTCGATGAGCGGGGCGCGGGTCGGATCAGCGCTTTGGATACGCACTTCACCCGTCGCCTCCTGACGGGTGAGATAGGTCCAGAACCCGGCGGCGTGCTCCTCCTCATCGACTGGAAACGGATGCGTCTGCCATTCGGGCTCGCCCGAAGCGTTAGCAGGACCGCGCACATTCGCCGCGAAGAAGCGGCCGGTCGTCACGCCGAGGCCGTCCGCCCTGAATAACATGGGGAAGCCCGGATGGTCGGTCAGGTTGCGTCCAACCGCGAGATCGGCAATGACGTCGATCCCGAGAGGCCGCAGCCACTCGGCTGGACCGATGCCCGAGCGCTGCAAGATTGCAGGGCTGTTATAGACGCCGGCGCTGACCACGATCTCATCGGCCAACGCGGTCCGTCGCTCTTTCGCGGCGTCGAGATAGGTGACGCCCGTAGCGCGGTCGCCTTCGAGAATGACGCGATCAACGTAGCAGCCGGCTCGAATGGCCAGATTGGGCCGCGCGCGAGCGGCTCGAATATAGGTCACGAGCGTGCCCAGCCGCACTTCCTTGTAACGATTATGCGGCATTGGCCCAACCACACCCGCTTGGCCGTCGGGCGCATTGAGGTCCGGCGCCTCGCGCACGCCGAGCTCGAGACACGCGTCGTACATGGCGCGATTGACGGGGGCCCAGCTTTGCGGCTTGTAGCGCTGGATGACAATGGGACCATCGCGGCCATGGATCGGATCGCCGCCGAAATTGACGTCGTTTTCGATTGCGATGAACAGGGGCAGCATGTCCGCCCACGCCCAGCCTTTGTTCCCCATCGCAGCCCAGCGGTCGAAGTCGAAGGGCGCACCCCGCGCCGCGATGGTGGCGTTGATCATCGACGTGCCACCAACCAAGCGGCCGCGCGGCACCCGCAAGCTGCGGCCGCCGAGGGCGCCAGCGCCGTCGGTGTTAACGAAGTCCCAGTCGAATTCAGGGATGCCCGCGGCTC
Source organism: uncultured Alphaproteobacteria bacterium (assembly GCA_963820095.1). Taxonomy (GTDB): domain Bacteria; phylum Pseudomonadota; class Alphaproteobacteria; order Rhizobiales; family Beijerinckiaceae; genus Roseiarcus. The sequence continues at coordinate 348,736 of CAWFZA010000008.1, read as the reverse complement.
CGCGCCAATGGTGTTCACCGCTGAACGTGAAGAGCGGCGGTATTATCTCCTCCAGGGGAAAATCCGGTCCCGCCTCCAGCAATAAGACCTTACGCGATTCGTTCTCCGAGAGACGCGCCGCCACGACGCCGCCGCTCGAGCCCGCGCCCACAACGATGACGTCGTAGCGGTCCATGGCTTCCCCACGCGTTCTCTGACGCCGTCCCCAACCATCAGGTCGTCACCCTGACAACCTGATGGTTTTTCGGCCCAGCGCGCTTGCGGCGATTACTTCGCCGCTGCCTCGACATTGTCCTTGTTGTAGACCGTAAAGGGCCCCATTAGGACGCGCAGGCCCTTGGCGCGAGTCGGGTCCTTGGTGATGGCGTATTCTCCCATCCGGCCGGCCTTGAACTTCGCGCCTTCCTCAGCCTTCAACGCGTCGGTGGCAAGGAGATAGGCTGTGTAGTACGTAAGGTATCCGAGGTCGACGAAGCTCCACAAAGCGAACTCCGGCGCGCAGCCGTTTTTCGTGTAGGCCAGCATCTCGCTTGGCAGACCAAGACCGCTGATCTTGATCTTGTCGCACAGTTTCTCGTCCTGCAACGCCTTGGCGGCCGCGACGATCCCGACCGAGGTCGGCGCCATGATCACTTTGAGGTTCGGATATTTGTCGACCAAAGCCTGCGCCTGCGTATAGCTCTTTTCCAACTCGTCGTTGCCGTAAACGGTGTCGACTAACTTGAGCTTGGCGTATTTGGAGTTTTTTAGCGCGGTCTTCATTGCAGCGATCCAGGCGTTTTGGTTGGCCGCGTCCGGCGACGCAGACAGGATTGCGAACTCGCCGCCACCGGGTCCTGTGATGTCGAGCGTCATGTCGGCCATGACCTTGCCGATATCGGAAAAGTCCACCTGAGCGACGAACACGTCTTCGCCTTCGCCCGAGGGAATTGGCGAGTCCCAGGTCACGACCTTGATGCCCTTGGCTTGGGCGGCCTTGGCCGCTGGCACGATCTGATCGCCCGAGTTGTTCGAAAGCATGATCGCCTTCACACCTTGGGTCGTGGCGTTGGTGACAATCTCGATCTGTCCGGCGACACTGTTCTGCGGCGTGGGGCCGAGGAACTGCAGCGGCGTCGGGTTCTTAAGCTCCTTGGCGGCCTCCTCGGCCCCTTTATGCGCCTCGTCGAACGGCAGAATCCCAAGGAATTTCGGCAGCAGCACCATGCTTACGGCCTTGCCGGGTGTCGCCGTGGCTTCCTGGGCCAGCGCGTATTGAGGCAGGGCCGCGATCATTGCGAGCGCCGCGGCGCCAATCAGAAGTTGTTTCATGATTCTCTCCCTCTCCATTTGTTGCGTAGGTCTTGCCAGACATTCGGGATCAACACCGAGAGGATGAGAAGCCCCCCGATCACGTTGTTCTGAGTGTTGCCGGTGATATCGGCAAGCCCCATTCCATTGCGAAGGTTTAAGATCACAAGCAGCGCAAGGCCGACACCAACCAGATTGCCCTTGCCGCCGAAAATGCTGACCCCTCCCAAAAGCACGGCGGTAATGACGTCGAGTTCGAAGCCCTCCGCCATATCTCCGCGCACAGATCCCAATCGGGCAGCGTAGAGGATTCCAGCGAGAGCCGCCACCAAGGCCGAGCCTACGAACAAACTCGCCTTGACCAATCCGACCCGCACGCCGGAATAGCGGGCTGCCTGCACGTTGCTGCCCACGACGTAGATGAGACGACCGAAAGCGGAGCCGTGCAGCACAATTGCAAAGACGATGAACAGCACAAAGAAAATCGAGATCGCGGCGGTGAGCGGCCCGATCAGAGCCTGCTGGCCGAGCGTGTTGAACCAGTCGGGAAAACCGCCGATCGCGCGATCCTCCAAGAGGATGCGGGCGACGCCCCGATAGCCGATAAGGCCGGCGAGCGTGACTGCAAGCGACGGCAGGCCGACTTCTGGCGATCCAGAAGGCGTTGTTGAGCCCGGCGAGAACGCCCGCTGTGAGAGCGATGACGATAGCGACCGGCATCGGCGCGCCCTCATGGAACGTCCAGGCCATGACGCAAGCCGAGAGCCCCATGACTGAAGCGACGGAAAGATCGATTTCGCCGCCGATGATGACCAGCGCCATCGTCAACGCGACGATGCTCTTCTCGATCGACAGCTGGAAAAGATTGACGAAATTCCCGACGCTGAGGAAATAGGGGGAGCCGACGCTGTTGAACGCGACGACCCCGACCAGGAGCGCGAGCATCATCGCTTCCCAGCCTTTGAACCTGTCAAGCACGCTCATGGCTGCCGCACGTCTTGTGCGCCGGACATTGAGTCGGCTTCTCTCGCGACGAGCTTCAGATCCGCCCCGCCCCACAGCGTTCGCAGGCGCTGCAGAATGACGGCGTCGCTCGCCACCGCCAACAGGATGAGGAGCCCGAGCATCGCGTCGAGCCAGAACTCGCTAATGCCCAGGCGAAAGAGGCTCTGTTCGAGCGTCCCGATCATCACCGCGCCGAGCATGGCGCCCACCACCGTTCCGGAGCCCCCAAAAATATTGACGCCGCCGACGACGACAGCAGCCACCACGCTGAGCTCGAGGCCCCGTCCCGCCTCGACCGTGATGTTGCCAAACCGAACGAGAAACATGAAGCCTGCGAGGCCTGCGAGCGCGCCGCAGATGACAAACGCGAGGAAGACGACACCCTTGATCGGTAGTCCGACAAGCTGCGCCGCTTCGGGGTTGGAGCCAATCGCATAGAATCGTCGGGCAAAACTCAGATAGGTCGTGCCGAACTGGAATATGACGACGATCACGACTGCGAGAACGAAGAGCGGTCGGATATCGAGATTGCCGACCGGCAGCACATTGACCAAAGGTAGACCAGTCAGCCACTCGGGCAGACTGTCAGTCGTCACGGTCTTGGCTCCGGAGAGGTCGACGAGGACGCCGCGATAAATCGCCAGCGTCCCGAGCGTCACGACCACCGCGGGTACGCGGCCCCACGCCACGAGCACCCCATTAATGACGCCCAGCGCCGCACCAAGCGCGATCGCGATCGCAACGGCTGCCAGCGGGTAGATGCCGTTGTGGTTGGCGATCAGCGTTCCGACGAAATAGGCCGTGAAGCCGACGATCGAGCCCACCGACAGGTCGATATTGCGTGTCAGGACGACCAGCGTCTCGCCGACGGCGACGACTGTGATGATCGCGACGCTGGATGCAATGCGGTTGAAAGTGCGGAAGCTATAATAATTGTCGATGAACGACCCGAAGATCACGATCGCCGCGACGATGAGGACTAGCAGGCTCAGTTCGCGAATCTGCTCCGGGCGAACCCGCCGCTTCAACCAGTCCATGGCGATCTTCCACCTGCCGGTTCCGCCGATCTCTGACCCATCGCCGCGGTCATGATGGTCTCCTCAGTGGCTTCGCTCCGGTCGAAGATCGCCATCTGCCGGCCCTCCCTCATGACCAGAACGCGGTCGCTAAGAACCAGTACCTCCGGCAGGTCGGACGAAATCACGATGATGCCGATGCCCTCCGCGGCGAGCTCGCCGATGATGGCGTGCACCTCCGCCTTGGAGCCGACGTCGACGCCCCGCGTCGGTTCGTCGAGAATCAGAATTGACGGGTTGGTGTTGAGCCACTTGCTCAACATAACTTTCTGCTGGTTGCCACCCGAGAGTTTGGCGACCTCGAGATCGACCGAGGGCGTGCGGATCGCGAGGCGGGTGCGGAAGGCGTCGGCGCATTGCCGCTCCTCACTCGTTCGGACGAGTCCAAAACGATTGAGGTAGCGACGCAGAATCGGCAATGTGATGTTGGCGAAAATCGCCATTGGGAGAACGAGTCCGAGCTGGCGTCGGTCTTCGGAAACATAGGCGATGCCGAGATTCATTCCATCGCGCGCGGAACGGACCGTGATGGATTTGCCCTCAAGGAGGATCGAGCCCGAGGTCACCGGTTCGATGCCGAAAAGGGAAAGTCCGACGTCGGTGCGGCCCGCGCCGATGAGGCCCGCGAAGCCGAGGACCTCGCCACGATGGAGATCGAAGGTGACTCCATCAAACACGCCTTGACGGCCAAGATTGGTCACCGAGAGAACAAGGTCCTTTCGGGCTGATGTCGCCCGCATCTTAGTCAGATCGATCTCGCGTCCGACCATGTCAGCGATTGCGCGCTGCGGGGTGGCCTCGCTACGCACGCGCGTCGAAATCAATCGCCCATCGCGAAAGACTGTGACCTTGTCGGCGATTTCGAAAACCTCCTCCATACGGTGGCTGACGAAAAGGATAGCGACGTTCTGCCTCTTCAAATCGCGGACAAGCTTGAACAGCTCCTGAACCTCGTGAGCGGAGAGCGACGCCGTCGGCTCATCCATGATAAGGATTTGGACGTTGAGCGAGATCGCTTTGGCGATCTCGACCGACTGTTGGGCGGCCAACGTCAGGCCGCGTGCGGGACTTCGCACGTCCAGCGAGACGCCGAGTTCGGCGAGTATCACTTCCGCCTCGCGAAACATCCGCCGCCACCCTACGACTGCGCCACGGTCCTGGTGACTAATGAAAATGTTCTCAGCGACGTTGAGGTCGGGAAAGAGCAACGGCTCCTGATAAATGGCGGCGACGCCCAATCGCTGCGCCTCGGCGGCGCTGCGTATCGTAATCGGTCGACCAGCCAGCAGGATCTGGCCCTGGTCAGGTTGGTGCACACCGGTCATGATCTTGATGAGAGTCGACTTGCCGGCGCCGTTCTCACCGAGCAGGGCATGGATCTCGCCGGCATGAAGCGTGAGCGCGACCTCATGGAGCGCTTGAGTGGCGTCGAAGCGTTTGGAGACCCCGCGAATCTCGAGGATCGGCGCCGCGGCGGTCGCGCCGTCGGTAGTCTTTTGCGGCGCGGCCATGCTGTTAGCGCCCGCCGGTCACGTCGATGATCGCGCCGGTGACATAGGACGAAGCATCACTCAAGAGCCAGATGATCGCCTCGGCAATTTCGTTCGCGGTTCCTGGCCTCCCGAGCGGAGTTGAAGCGCCTATTTTGTATGGCCGATCCGGCTCTCCGTAAGCGGCGTGAATTTCCGTTTCAATCACGCCAGGTCGGATCGCGTTGACGCGCACCTCTTCGCGCCCGAGTTCTTTCGACAAGCCCAGCGCCATCGCGTCGACCGCCGCCTTCGAGGCCGCGTAGTCGACGTAAGTGTCGGGCGCGCCGATCCGTGCCGCCACGGAGGAGATCAGGACGATCGAGCCGCCGTGGCCGCCACGGCTTTTGTTCATCCGCCGCGCGGCTTCGCGCGCCACGAGAAAAGCGCCCAGCACGTTCACGTCGAAGACCTGCCGCATGCGCTCGACGCTCATGTCGACAAGCCGCGACGTCGTCGCCGCCACGCCGGCATTCACGACGACCCCGTCGAGCGGACCGAGCGCCTTTGCCGTCGCCTCGAACATGGCAACGACATCGCCCTCGCGCGACACGTCGCCCGCCACCGCGAAAGCCTTGCCGCCTAACCGCTCCACCTCAGCAACAGCGGACTGCGCCGCCGCCTTGTCCTTCAGGTAATTGACGCCGACCGACCAGCCACGCTGAGCGGCGAGCAGGCAAGTCGCGCGTCCGATGCCGCGCGAGCCGCCTGTAACCAGAATGGTCTTGGACATGGCGTTCAACTCTCTACCACGCGCGATCGAAGCTGCGTCGAGCTCCACCCGGCAAGGTTGGCTCAGCTGCAAAGCTTTTGCAACGCCGACGCCGGCAGGAGCAGCCTCTTCGCTCGTCGGCGACCTTGACCAGGTTTCTGCGGGTACGCGAAGTTACGCGGCAACTTGTCTGGGAGGTTATCACCAATGAAGATCGCAGTTCTTGGGGGCGGCGGTGCGATGGGCGGCCTATTTGGAGGCTATCTGGCGCGCGCCGGAGAAGACGTTGTTCTCGTGGATGTGTCGCAGGCGTCGGTCGACGCCATAAATCGCGACGGCCTCACGATCGAAGAGAAGGACGGCCTGACAGCGACGCTCCGGGTCAAGGCTTCATCGAAGCCAGACGATATCGGCCCAGTTGATCTCATCGTCAATTTCGTCAAATGCTACAATACGGAGGCGGCGATCACGGCGGCGGCGCCAATGCTAGGAGATCGTACGGCGATCCTGACGCTCCAGAACGGCTGGGGCAATGCTGATCGAATTGCAGCGGTTGCGGGCAAATCGCGGGTGATGGTCGGCCTCACCTATCATTCAGGGACTCTCGTTGGCCCCGGCCGCGTTAAGCATTCCGGAATTGGAATGACCCACGTGGGCGAGCTCGACGGCTCGATGTCGTCGCGGTTGGACGCGGCGGTCGCGGCCTTTCGCAAGGCAGGCATCGAGACGGCGGCCTCATCGCGCATCATAGACGAGATATGGAAGAAGCTCGCCTTGAACGTCTGCACTTTGCCAACATCGGCGCTCCTGCATTTTCCAGCACATGAACTTGTCCAGCACTCAGGGACGATCGCCTTGATGGAAGGGTTGCTCGCTGAGGTCGTGACGGTGGCGAAGGGACAGGGCATCAACCTGGATCAAGCGGAGCGCTGGGAGGCAATTACCAGCCTGCTCAAGCAGGCGATCGGCGCGCGGGCGTCCATGCTGCAGGATGTGGAAGCAAACCGGCAGACCGAAATTGATGTCGTCAATGGTGCAATCGTTGAGGCCGGCAGGCAGAACTCCGTGCCAACGCCGTTCAACGACGCAATGGTCTGGATGGTGAAGAGCCTGCAAACTAAGTATCTTGCGACCGGCCAGCAGCGATGATGATCGGCGTGGGCCGAGGCGTTGCCGCGGCGGCTTATTCCGTGGGGGAGTTCGCGACCACGCTGTCGCGTGCGGGATGCCCTCTATGACCCTGCCGTCGGCGAAATTGGCCTGGCCGGCCACGTAGGACGCGTCGGCGCCGGCGAGATGGCGCACAACGTTGGCGATTTCTTGCGTGGCGGCGAGGCGTTCATCGGCGCGCGCCACCATCCAATCCTCCTGCAACGATCCATCAGTCCGTCCCTGATCGATCAACGTGGTCCGGGTGAAGCCGGGGCGCCGCATTGACCCGAATGTCGGTCAGGCAACTGCCTCGCCTTATGCGCCGCGCCCGGCAGCCCGACAAACGCAGCGGTCGATGCGATACTGACGTTCGCGCCGCCTTTTCCGCGCGCCGCCGCTTCCGACGCGCACAGGAAGAAATCCGTTGAGATGGGTCGAGATGACCGCCGATAGGTCGGGGAACGAAATCTGCCCGACAAGGTCGACGCTGAAGCGCCGCACCATTGACGAGGATGTCGATCCCGTCGGATTTCGCATCGATCGCCTTGAAAAGCCTCCGCGACCCTGGACAGACCGGTGACGTCCACTTCGAGATCGACAACGGTCGTGCGCGGCTTCGAGACGCGCAGCATGTCAAGGGGGAAGATGCGCGCTCCTTCGGCGAGCGCAATTGCGACGTCATCCCGCGCGCGGCGCCGTCACGACGGCGACGCTGCACGCAAGCGAATTAGTTATCGGCGCCCTCCTTCCGGCTCCCCAACCGCTCAGTACATCAGCCAACCGCCGCTGACGTTTATGGTAGCGCCGGTCACGTAGCCGGCGTGGTCCGAAGCGAGAAAAAGCACAGCGCCCGCGAGTTCCGACGGCGCCGCCATTCGTCGGAGCGGGATCGCGGCGACGGTCGCCGCCAAGGACTCGTCAGTCATCCCGCTGCGCATCATCGCGGTATCCGCGGCGCCGGGGGAGACTGCATTGACGGTGATATTGTCCTGCGCCAGCGACCGGGCGAGACCGCGCGTCATTGACACGATCCCGCCCTTCGTCGCCGCATATGCCACCGATCCGCCGAAGCCGCCGCTCCACCACGCTTGTGAGGTGAAGTTGATGATGCGCCCGCCCCGTCCGTGCTGTCGAAGGACTCGCGCCGCGGCCTGGTTGAGGAAGAAAGTCGACTTGAGGTTGATGTCGTGCTGAAAGTCCCAATCTGCCTCTGAGACGTCGTCCACGCTTGCGCGGCGGACGAGGACGGCCGCTGCACAGACGAGGACGTCGAGACCGCCAAGGCCGCCGACAACGCTTTCGATCAGTTTTGCGTGGCCGGCGACAGGGCGCAGGTCGGCTGCCAAGGATAGGTGCGGGCCGCCGTCCATCTCCGCTACGACTGCCTGCGCCTTGTCTTCGACGAGATCGACAACCGCTACCCGCGATCCCGCCGCGCCGAAAGCGAGTGCAACTTCGCGCCCGATTCCCCCTGCCCCGCCGGCGACTAGAACACGCTTACCTTCCAGGCCCGACCCTAGATTCCAGGTCATCGCCGGCTCGCTTCGACAGGCGGCAAAACGCTCGGCGGATCTTCGATGTAGCAGGAATGGGCGTCGCCGATGAATTTCGCGCGGTCCTCGACCAGCATCTCGCGAAACGGGTCGGTTGCGAATGCGCGGTCGGCGTCAGGGATGCTGTCGAACCAGGTTTCGCCGACGCCGTCCCACTGGGCTTCCTCGGGAACGCAGCGATCCACGCGGCTGAAACGCAAGCCGCGCAAGCCCGGAAGCTGGCGCACGATCTCCGCGTGGCGCCCAGTCCAATGCAAGAAGAATTCCTCGCGGCTGAGCCCTGCCTTACGGCGGATGAAACTGACGCGCCTGATCATGCTCGATGGGTCCTCAAACGCCCCCAGGGCTGGATGGATCGCGGAAGCGCTCGAAATCGCTCTCGGCGAGGAGGGCTGCGGCCAAAACCCCTCATCAAATCCTGAACAGTTTTTGGGCGTTGCGCGAGAACATCTTGGTCTGCTCCTCTGGCGTAAAACCTGAGATGATTTTCGCGTAAGCGTTGATCAGATCGGGATAGGAGCTGAACATCCGGTCGACCGGCCAATTGGTGCCAAAGACTACGCGGTCCACGCCAAAGGCTTCTATGCTGCCTAGCACCCATGGACGTAGGGATTCGATGGTCCATCGACGGTCCATCATGCCAAGGCCGGATATTTTCATCACGATGTTGTCGGCTCTCGCAAGGGCGCGCAACGCCGTCGACCAGCGCTTGAAATAGCCTTCATCTCGCGCCTCGGGGATGGCGCAGTGATCGACGCAGATCATCGTGTCGGGAAAAGAGGTGGCAAGGTCGATGAGATCATCGAAATGTTGGATGCGCGTGTCGATGCACGCGACGAGATTGTCTCGCTTGAGGCGCCCGAAGCCTCCGCGCCAGGCGGCATCGAGGAGATAGCGCCCATTGCCGAAATCCCTGATTCCGCGGACGTTTGGGTAATGCAAGTGGCGGTCGAGCACCCCCGCGGCGTCGGGATCGGCAAGGTGGCATTCGGCGACGATCCCATGCGGGTAACCAGTCGCGTCGGCGAAAGTCTGAAGCCACTTCGTCTCATTGACCGGGTCGGAAACGCCCAGCGCCGCCTGGACGTGGACCGCCTTCGGCACGTTCGAGAAGCGGATCTCGGCAATGTAGTCATCGATCCAATAGTGCTGCGCCTTGAGTGCGTCGATATTGCCCAGAAAGCCGTGGATCGCGTCAGGCTCGAGCCATGAATAGCGTAGCTCCGGACGTTTCATATCATAGAGGTGAAAGTGGGTGTCAACGAAGGGAATTTCGGCCATTGCCGCGTGTCCTCCCGGCACGGGCTATCGAGAGGTGCAACCTTTGTCGACCCGCCCGCGCCCACCACTTCCGAGATGAATGCCGGAGTTCTCTCGATGACGCCGACTTGACAGTCTATCGTCACAATCCATAGCCGAGCGGGTTTGCTCGTGCAACAAGCGGACGCAGGTCATTCATAAGATGTGGAAGGGGTAAGTGCCCGACGGCTCGAAGACCCAGGCCGCAGGCGCCTTCTGGACGACCGCTGTCGCCGCGATGGGCGATGATGTGATCGACAAGAATAGTGAACCGCTGTATTTCCTCGATAGCGGCGGCAACGATGCGACCCTCGTGTTCGGCAGCGAAGCCGCTCTCCATTGCTGTGACACGTGATGTTTGACGTCATGGGCGAAGCGATGACCGGCGGCCTCATCACGGTTGACGTCCGCAAACGCCTGCCGTTGTTTCGCGGCTTTATCGACTAGGGGTATCGTGATGAGGATAGCAAGGGTCGAGGCAATACCGGTCAGCTATCCCGAGCCGAACGACTTCAACGCGCTTCGTCACCTCTGCCTCGCGAAGATCACAGCCGATGACGGGCAGGTCGGATGGGGCGAGTCCATCACGCAATTCCCCGAGGCCAATTTCGCGGCCAAGGCCATCATCGAAGGCATGGCGCCGAACCTGATCGGAAAGGATCCGGTCCAGACCGAGACGCTGTGGCGTCAGAACAAGCAGCAGGCTTGGTGGTATGGCTATCAGGGTGGCATCGCCTCCTATGCCGTCGCCGCGATCGACATTGCTCTATGGGACCTCAAGGGCAAGGCGCTGGGCAGGAGCGTGCTCGATTTGCTTGGAGGTCCCGTCCACGAGCGGCTGCCGGCCATTGCTTCGTGCCACGCTCATTACGAGTCGATCCACGAGATGGCCGAGGAGACGGTCCAGTGGGTCTCAACCGGGCTTCAGGGGCTCAAGACCGGCTTCGGCAAGCGCGGCTCGGCACGCCTCGGCTATGATCACGACCGCGACGTCGCCTATGTCAAAGCGATGCGCAAAGTGCTTGGCGACAAGATGCTGATGATCGACAATGGCATCGCCATCAAATGGGATGTCACCGACGCCGTGCGGCGCGCCAAGGCGATGGAGGAATACAATCTCGCATGGATCGAGGAGCCGCTCGGCGCCTGGGATCCCGAGGGCTACGCCAATCTCCGCGCCAAGACGACCACGCGCATCGCCTACGGCGAGCGCGAGTGGACGCTCGAGCAATTTGAACGGGTCTTGGCGACCGGCACCGTCGATGTCATCGGCGTCGATCCCGGTCGAGCCGAGGGCATCACCGGGTTCAAGAAGGTGACCGAGCGGTGTGAATTCTATCGTCGGCAGGCCAACGCACACGCATGGTCGTCGGCGATCGTCACTGCCGCGAGTCTGGCGATCTCTTTCAATTCTCCTGCCTGCAAGCTGTTCGAGTTCAAGCCCCTGCGCAATCCGATGCAGCACGATCTGGTGACAGAACCGTTCGAGCACGTGGAGGGTTGGGTCTATCCGCCGACCGGTCCGGGTCTCGGGATCGAAGTGATCGAGGAGGTGGTCAACGGTTACCGCAGCGAAAAGGTTCTGTCGTCGTGAAACGAATGGGCCTCAACGCGGGGTGGCCCCTTCGGTTCGCCGACCGGTTCAAACTTCAGCCGCGGCTACACCGCACGCACAACTGGGAGAAGGTAGGAACGCTAATGCGACGCGCCCTACTGGGTCAAGGTCGCGCGGGATGTTCAACGCGTTCCGCATACCGTAGCATGTGAACCTAAACGTGGACGAGACAGCTTAGGTGGCGGAGGAATGGCTCGGAAGGCGCGCATCGGTGTGATCGGCGCCGGTTGGTGGGCGGTCGTCAACCATCTGCCCGTGTTGAAAGCGAACAAGGATTGCGCGATCGTCGCTGTCAATCGCCTTGGAGCCGCTGAACTCGCCGAGGTGCAACTCAAATTCGAAATCCCGTTCGGTTTTGAAGACTATCGCGCCATGCTGGATCAGGTTCCGATGGATGGGGTAGTCATCTCATCGCCTCACATGCTGCATCACGAGCACGCATTGGGCGCCCTGGCCAAAGGTTGCCATCTGCTGGTGGAAAAACCGTTGACCACCACGACTGCCGACGCCCGAGACCTGATGGCCAGAGCCGACGCCGCGGGTAAACAGGTGATCGTGCCTTACGGATGGAACTTCAAGGACTGGACCGACGAGGCGCGGATCCTGGTCGCCAATGGAAGGATCGGCCGCGTCGAGCATGTCGTGCTGCAGATGGCCTCCGCGCTGGAAGATCTCTTCGCTGGCGAGCCCATGAAGGAAACCGAGACGCACATGTTTCGTCCCCCGCCCTCTACGTGGGCGGATCCCAGGCGGGCGGGAGGCTATGGCTGGGGTCAGCTCGTGCATGCGTTGGGCTTATTGTTCCGCATCGCTGATCTCGAACCGGCGCGCGTATTCGCTCTTACCGGCAAGTCGCCGACTGGCGTCGATTATTATGATGCCGCGGTCGTACAGTTCGCCGATGGAGCGACCGCTTCGGTCTCGGGGTCGGCGACCGCGCCTAAGCATCGGGGTAACCAGATCGATCTGCGTATATTCGGCTCGGAAGGCGTGCTGATGCTCGACCTCGAACGGGAGCGCCTGGAGATGTGGAGGCGTGATAAGCAGGATATCGTCGTCGAAATTCCGAGGGGAGCAGGCGCCTACACATGTGAAAGGCCGTTGAACGCCCTTGTCGATATTTGTCTTGGCCGGGAGGTCGAGAACCAGTCGCCAGGGAAGGTGGGCATGCGCGCCGTCGAGGTTCTCGACGCGCTCTATCGTTCGGCGCATTCAGGCCGCCTTGAGGAGGTCTAGTTCGTTGCGGCAAACTTTCGTTAGGGAGGGGGAATGAGCGGAAAGGACCTGCGCCGTGGCGGCCTCGACCGTCTGACAGTCGAAGACATCTTGACGCCGGGATTTTCGACGCCATGGGATGCGCCTACGGTCCCTCCTTTCCCATTCAACTTTCGCAATGTCGAAGTGCTGACGCTTGCGTGGCGGACGAACGAGGCGGCTGTGGCGCGACTGTTGCCGCCGCCGCTTGAGCCGACGTCTGACGTCGTCCTCGCCCATGTTTACCGCATGAATGATGTCGACTGGCTCGGCGCCTATGGCGAGAGCAACCTGTCGGTCGGCTGCAAAATGTTGGGCACAGACGTAGCAGGGTCTTATTCCCCGTATCTGTTTCTATCGTCGGACGTTGGCGTTGCGCATGGCCGGGAGGTTCACGGCCAGCCAAAAAAACTCGGCGAGCCCGTGCTCGAAATTCGCGGCGACCTGACGGTCGGTATCGTTAGGCGCAATGCGATCGACGTATTAACCGGAACTATCGCGACGAAACAACGGCCAGACAGCCTTGACAGCTTGACGCGGCACTTCGATTTCGCACTCAACATCAATTTGAAGGCGGTCGATCACATCGATGGCATTCCAGCCATCCGGCAATTGACCGCTCGTCGTCTAGCGAACGTCAACGTGCACGAATGCTGGGGAGGGCCGTGCACCGTTGAATTGCGCCCTAACGCTCAGGCCCCGATTCATCGCCTGCCTGTTGTCGATATGCTTGACGGTCTGTACTGGCGGGCGGACTTCACGCTCGTCCAGGGGCGCATTATTCACGACTATCTCGCTGCGAAGACCTGAACGGGCTGTCGGAACGCATGTCGAGCGTGTCTCAGGCGAAATAACTATGAGATGCCTGATCAAAGGACATCTTCGCAATTTCGTGAACGTCCCTTCTTGGCGCGCAAGACGATGGAACAAAAGCTGGAGATTGGACGCCTATGAATCCTTTCGATAAGGGCAAGCTCGGAAAGTCCGGGGTGGAGCTGACGCGCCTGGGATTCGGCAGCGCACCGCTAGGCGAGCTCTTCGTCCGCGTCGACGAAGCTGCGGCCGCCGCCACGCTGAAAGCGGCTTGGGACGCCGGCATACGCTACTACGACACGGCGCCTTATTACGGTCGGGGTCTGGCTGAGATTCGATGCGGCCGTTTCCTTGACACGAAGCCGCGGTCCGAATTCGTTCTGTCGACCAAGGTGGGCCGCTGGTTCTTCGCGCCGCCAAAGCCAAACGAGTTCCAATCTGAACCCTGGGCGGGCGGTCTCCGCTTCGATCACGTCCACGACTACAGCTACGATGGGATCATGCGGTCCTATGAACAGTCACAGATGCGGCTCGGTATGAACCGTATCGACCTCCTGCTCATTCACGATCTCGACTTCTGGTTCCATCTGACGGAGGCGAAGGTCGCGGCCTATCTCAATCAGCTCTTCACCTCCGGCTGGCGGGCCCTCGATGAGTTGCGCTCGCACGGTCTCGTGCGCGCAGTCGGAGCCGGGATTAACGAACTGGGGATGATACCGCGGTTCCTCGATGCGGTCCCACTGGATTTCTTTCTGGTGGCGCTCAGATACACGCTGATGGAACAGGATGTTCTGAAGGAGGAGTTTCCCTATTGTCAGCGTGTCGGCGTCGGCGTCGTGGTGGGCGGCGTCTTCAACTCTGGGATTACCGCGACGGGTCCGACACCGGGCGCTAAGTACAACTACCGGGATGCCACACCCGAAGAGATGGATCGAGTTCAGGAAGATCGAGGCGGTGTGCACGGCCCATGCGACGCCGCTCGCGTCGGCGGCGCTCCAATTCCCCTGCGCCCATCCTATCGTCGCCTCGATCATCCCCGGCGCGTTCAGCCCCGATCAGGTCCGACAGAACATCGACCATTGCCGGCATCGGATTCCGACATCGCTTTGGTCAGACCTAAAAAATCAAGGGCTCATCGCTCCGGACGCGCCCACTCCGCAATGATTACGCGGCAAATCTATTTTCGATCAATCAGCTCATGGATCGGAAGCGCCGTTTTATACTTTACCTGCTTTAGCGCAAAACTGGAACGGATGTTGGCCACGCCACGCGTCTTGCACAGCTGGCCGACGATGAAGTGCTGTAGGGCGACGGTGTCGGAAACAACGACACGCAGGAGATAATCGGAGTCGCCAGTCATCAAATAGCACTCCATAACCTCCGGAAAGCTCGCCATGGCCGCTTCGAACGCCTCGAGTATCGCTTCGGTCTGCTTCTCCAGCGTGACTTGAATAAAGACGCTGACGCTCGCGCCAAGCTTTACCGGATCCAAGAGGGTAACCCTGCGCAGGATCACTCCCATTTCCTCCAGCGCTCGGACGCGCGCTAAGCATGGCGATGGCGAGAGACCCACCTGTCTGGCGAGGTCGACATTGGTGAGACTGGCGTCGTCCTGTAGCGCAGCCAGAATTCGAATGTCGATGGCATCGGGCCGACCAACCGCGGCTTTGTGCTGCAATAGTCTTCTCATTCGGCATATATGACCGAATAGATGAGCGCTTGCAAAATGTTCGGCAGGATATGCGGTCCCCAGGCCGCTATGATCGGGCGATCGGCGGCGGAGTGACGATATGCTCGAGAAGATCAATCCAACACTGATCTGCAAAGATTCGACCCCTGCGGGCGATAGCGATCCTACCGAGACTACCGAATGGCTCGACGCGCTCGAATCCGTCTTTCACATGGCAGGCGGCCGGCGCGCCGAGTTCATTCTCTCTGCGCTCGACCGTAAGGCGAGGGATCTTGGGGTCGTACCCGACGTACTGCCGTTCGGCCCCTACCGAAACACAATCCCACTCGAAAAGCAGATCGCGTTTCCCGGCGACATCGAAATCGAGACGCGCATCACGGCGATCATTCGCTGGAACGCTTTGGCAATGGTCATGCGAGCGAACGCGGCTTATGGCGAACTCGGTGGCCATGTCGCGAGCTACGCCTCCGCCGCTGAGATTTTCGAGGTCGGCTTCAATCATTTCTTCCGTGGCGCTGACGGCGAGTTGGGCGGCGATGTCGTCTTCTTTCAACCTCACTCCGCCCCCGGCGTATACGCTCGCGCGTTCCTCGAAGGCCGGCTCACCGAAGCGCAGCTGAAGCGCTATCGGCAGGAGGTCGGCGACCCCGGCCTCTCGTCCTATCCACATCCTTGGTTGATGCCTGACTTCTGGCAAACTCCGACAGGTTCCATGGGTATCGGCCCCATCAGCGCGGTCTACCAGGCACGCTTCATGCGCTACTTGCGCGACCGTGGCCTCTTGGGCACTGATGGCCGGCACGTTTGGGGCGTGTTCGGCGACGGCGAGATGGACGAGCCGGAATCGACCGCGAGCCTCTCGCTTGCCGCGCGCGAGAAACTCGACAATCTGACCTTCATCATAAACTGCAATCTCCAGCGACTGGATGGGCCAGTGCGCGGCAATGGCCAGATCATACAAGAGCTGGAGATGACCTTTCGCGGAGCGGGCTGGAACGTCATCAAGGTGCTTTGGGGTTCGGAATGGGACGCCCTCTTTGCCCGCGACGTTAACCACGCCCTTCTGCGCCGCTTCGCCGCCACCGTCGACGGCAAGTACCAAACGCTCGGCGCGAGGGACGGCGCTTACAATCTGGCGCACTTCTTCGACGAGGACCCGGAAGTGCGCGCACTCGTCGCAGACATGTCCTCCGAGGAGATCGACAGGTTGAAGCGGGGCGGCCATGATTTCAAAAAGTTATTCGCGGCCTTCCAGGTCGCTAGATCGACCAAAGGCCGGCCGACTGTCATCCTTGCAAAGACCAAGAAAGGCTTCGGGATGGGCGGCGCCGGAGAGTCCCGGATGACTGCTCACCAGGCGAAGAAGCTGGACGTCGACGCGCTTTTCGCCTTCCGCGACCACTTCGCTTTGCCCCTCAGCGACGAGCAAGTTCAGACGCTTGCTTTTTACCGTCCGACCGACGACAGCGCGGAGCTCGCCTATCTCCGCAGCCGGCGTCAGGCGCTGGGCGGCTACCTGCCCGCCCGCCAACGTATGGCTTCCGCAGTCCCCGCGCCCGCGCTCGAAACCTACGGGGATTTCGCCCTTCACGCCGAGGGAAAGACAATGTCGACGACCGTGGCGGTCGTGCGTCTCATCGGCAATCTCCTCAAGGATGAGGCGCTTGGGCCCCGCATCGTCCCGATCGTCGCGGACGAAGCGCGAACCTTCGGTATGGCGAATCTCTTCCGCCAGGTCGGCATCTATTCGTCGGTCGGTCAACTCTACGAGCCGGAGGACGCGAACTCGATGCTGTACTACAAGGAATCGAAGGACGGCCAGCTTCTGGAGGAGGGCATCACCGAAGCAGGAGCCCTGTCGTCTTGGGTCGCAGCCGCCACCTCTTACAGCGTCCATGGGCTCGCGATGCTGCCAGTCTATATTTTCTACTCTATGTTCGGCTTCCAGCGCGTCGGTGATCATATTTGGGCGGCCGCGGACCAGCGGGCGCGTGGATTCCTGATCGGCGCCACGGCCGGCCGCACAACGCTGGCGGGCGAAGGACTCCAACACCAAGACGGTTCAAGTCATTTGATCGCCGCGACTATCCCCAATTGTCGCGCTTACGATCCAGCGTTCGCCTACGAAATGGCGGTGATCCTCAATCACGGCGTGCACTCGATGATGGAGGAAGGCAAGGACGAGTTCTACTATATTACGGCGATGAATGAAAGTTATGACCAGCCGTCGAGACCGCAGAATGTTGAAGCGGGCATTATCAAGGGCCTCTACCTATTTGCGTCGCATGGTTCGAGGAAAGGCAACCGTCTCGCCCGCCTGCTTGGCTCCGGGGCGATCCTTCCTGAAGTTGTCGAAGCGGCTAAGATGCTGGAGGCTGAGTGGGACGTTGCCTCCGAAGTCTGGAGCGCGACCAGTTACTCCGAGCTTGCTAGGGACGCGCGAGAAGTCGAACGCCGCAACCAACTCAATCCACTCGATGAGCCAGTCGTCAGCCACCTCGCCGTCTGCCTGCCAGGCGCCGCGCCCATCATTGCAGCGTCCGACTATGTTCGCGCCTACCCGCAGATGATCGCCGCTTATCTGGACGCCCGGTTCACTGCGCTCGGGACGGACGGCTTTGGGCGCAGCGACACGCGCCGAACGCTGCGCACATTCTTCGAAGTCGACCGATTTCACATCTTGATCGCAGCTCTCGATGCAATCGCGACGGAGGGCCTCATAGCACGACAAGCCGTTGCCGACGCGATCGACCGCTATGATGTGAAGCGCTCAGCTTCGCCGCCTTGGAGCATCTGACCCAACGAGTGCGAACTAGACGGCTACCCCGAAGCCAGTAAGCACTGTATCATAATCGATATATTGCTTTTGTCGGGCGCGAGGGTGTCGATGGCGCGCCTTTTCGACTTCATCATGGCAGGTGGTCCGCTGCTAAAATCGCCACCGAAAATCGAGGATGGAGAAATGGTCAGAAATCAAGATAAGCGGAAAAGGCCCAGTTCAAGGGGATTTGGCGCCGTCGAGCGACGGCGGGCTACGGTCAGGAAGACAAGCCCATGACAATGGCATTGAAGAGGTCGTCGGTTCGATTCCGTCTGCCTCCGGCGCCCATCCAATGACGTCCTCCAGTTCAGCAGCATCGAGCGCAAAGTCGGCGGCGTCGCTCACTGATTTCAAGATCCTGACCTTCGATTGCTACGGCACGCTGATCGACTGGGAATCGGGTATGATCGAGGCCTTGAAGCCTCTGACGAGCAAAGCGTCGCGAAAGCTTTCTCGCGATCAAATTCTCGAAGCGCACGCGCGCCACGAATCCTCGCAGCAAGTCCAGACGCCGGCGAAGCTTTATCGCGATCTGCTCGCGATCGTTTATCGCCGCCTGGCCGAGGAATGGGGCGTCGCGGTCCGCTGGGATCGATTGCGTGACCTACGGCCGGTCGATCCGGAACTGGCCGGCCTTCGCCGACGCCGCCGCCTCGCTTCAATATCTCAAGCAGCATTACAAACTGGCCATCCTGTCGAACGTGGATAACGAGAGCTTTTCCTTCAGCAACCACAAGCTCGGGGTCGATTTCGACGCCGTCTATACCGCCGAGGATTGCGGCTCATACAAGCCCTCTGCTCGCAACTTCGACTACATGCTCGCCAAGCTCAAGACGCTCCGGATTGAGAAGGATGAGGTCCTGCACACCGCCGAGAGCCTCTTCCATGATCACGGGCCGGCGAACGAGCAGGGGCTCACATCGTGCTGGATTCACCGGCGCCACGGCCAGGAGGGCTCCGGCGCGACCATGGCTCTCGCCAAGATGCCTAGGTACGACTTTCGCTTCGAGAGTTTGGCCGACTTCGTTGAAGCGCATCGGGAGGCGCTCAAGGCGTGATGGGCAAGCCGCCGATCGTCTACGAGGACTTCGCCAAGGTCGACATGCGCATCGGCCGCATTGTCACGGTCAAGCTGTTCGAGCGCGCGCGCAATCCCTCCTATAAAGTCGAGGTGGACTTCGGCTCGCTCGGCAAGAAATGGTCGAGCGCGCAGATCACCAGCTATTCGGAGGCTGAACTCGTCGGCCGCCTGGTCGTGTGCGTCGTCAACATGCCCCCGCGCAACATCGCTGGCTTTCAGTCCGAAGTGCTCATTCTCGGAGCGAAGAATGCGCGCTCCGAGATCATCCTGCTTTCGCCGCTCGCCGAAATCGCGCTCGGAGAGCAGGTGTTCTGATATAAGCTCGCGTGCGGTTGCTCCGCTCTCGGCCAATGAAGCACTGAATGTCGCCATCAAGGGCTGGACAGAATGAAACGCGTGCCGATTCTCCTAACCGTCTTTGTTTTTATGGCGGGCTGTGCGCCGGTGGGCCCAGCGGCAGCCCAGACTGTCTCGCACCCGTCCGTCAAGCAAAAGAGCGCCCCGGGTCACAAGGTTCCGATGCGGCATAACCAGCTCACGCTCTATCCCCATGGTAAGCCCGCGCGTCGCCAATCGGCATACGGCTACTCGCGCCACCGGTTCGATCATCCGACCCCGATCCACAATACGTTTATGGGCGTGCAGCGATGGTGAGTTGGCTCGGCGGGTTTTCGACTCACTCGGTCAGCGCCTTGACGGCGACGCCTAGCGAGGTGCTCGCGCGGTCCGCGGTCTTCTTGGCTTTGTTCAAATCTTTGCCCGACCGCTCCTCCCCCGCAGTCCTTTACATCCCGGACGCGCTTGCCTAGTAACGCAACGGGTGGCTTGGACTAGGAGCGGCGGGTAGGTGGCTTAGGCTTGCCGTCGCCTGGCGCTTCCGAAGACGCGCTTGTCGCGCTCTGAGATCTCGGATATTCGCTGGCGAAAGCCAGGTACCTCGACGCGGAGGAGACCCATGAGCTTTCGTCGGCGCATTGCCGTTTCTGCCCTTCTGTTCGGCCTCGGGCCATTTGCGCTCTCAATGAGCGTGGACCCGAAGCGCGGCGTTTCGTTGGCGCCGTCGGCGCACGCTCAAGGCATGATCCGGAACCTGATTGCCCGCCTGCGCGGCCAGACGCTTCCTGAGGGCATTGCAAAGGCGAATGGGCGCCTCGAAGCGACCCAGGTCGACGTGTCCTCGAAATATCCGGGACGGCTCGCGGAAGTGACCGTGGAGGAAGGCTCAAGCGTCACCCAAGGGCAGGTTATAGCGAAACTCACCTCGCCGGAATACGAGGCGCAGTTGCGCGCCGCGAAGGCCGACGTGCAGAAGGCGAACGATGCGCTTGCGTCGGCGGAAGCGGAAATCACCTCCCGGCAGAGCGCGCTCGAGTTCGCCAAATCCGACTTTGAGCGCGGCCAGGAGCTGATGAAGACCGGCTTCATCACCAAGCAGGTCTTTGAACAGCGCAAGCGCAACTTCGATTCCGCGGTTGCGGCGGTGCAAAACTTCACCTCGCAACGCGATCAGGCCCTGTCGCAGATCGCGAACTCGGAGGCGGAGGTCGATCGCATCCAGTCGATCATCGACGATCTGACGCTCGTTTCACCGAGAATGGGCCGAGTGCAGTACCAGCTTGCGCGGGCCGGCGAGGTCGTCGCCGCCGGCGCGCCGATCGTCACGATCCTCGACCTGACCGATGTCTATATGACGGTCTTCCTCCCGGCGGCGGACGCGGGCCGGCTGGCGGTCGGCGACGAGGCCCGCATTATTCTTGATCCGGTTCCCGACTACGTGATTCCGGCAAAGGTCAGCTTTGTCGCCTCCGACGCACAGTTCACGCCAAAAACCGTCGAGACCAATGACGAACGCGCCAAGCTGATGTTCCGCATCAAGCTCAAGATCGATGCGCAGGTTCTTCAGCAATTCTACACGCGGGTGAAGACCGGCGTCCGGGGCCTGGGCTTCGTCCGCACGAAGCACGATGTCGAGTGGCCTGCCGAGCTTCAGGTCAAGCTGCCCAGCCCGCCGCCGGCAGCCAAGGCCTCTGCCCCTCCAGCTGCCGATAACGCGGCGGAAACAAAGACGCCCGACGCAAAATGACCGGCGAGGCCGTCGCCCGCGTCAAGAACGTATCACATCGCTATGGCGCGACGGTCTCGCTCGCTGACGTCTCTATCGACATTCCGTCGCGCATCATGGTCGGCGTGATCGGGCCGGATGGCGTTGGCAAGTCCACGTTGCTCGGGCTCATCGCAGGCGTGAAGGTCATTCAGAGCGGCGAGGTTGTCGTCTTCGACAAGACCATCGCCGACAAGGAGACATTGCGGGAGATCCGGGGCCGCATCGCCTATATGCCGCAGGGCCTCGGCCGCAATCTCTACCCGACGCTCTCCGTTTTCGAGAACATCGATTTCTTCGGCCGATTGTTTGGCTTGTCGGCGACAGAGCGTCGCACTAAGATCGATGAGCTTCTTACGGCGACGAGCCTGGAGAAGTTCGAAGCGCGTCCCGCTGGCAAGCTGTCCGGCGGCATGAAGCAGAAGCTGAGCCTCTGCTGCGCCCTCATCAACGACCCGGACCTGCTCATCCTCGACGAGCCGACCACCGGCGTCGACCCCCTGTCGCGCGGCCAGTTCTGGGACCTCATCAACACGATCCGCGCCCGCCGGCCGCAGATGAGCGTCATTGTCGCCACCGCCTACATGGACGAAGCGGAGCGTTTCGACTGGCTGATGGCGATGGACGATGGCAAGATCATCGCCACCGGCACGCTGAAGGAGCTGCTCACAAAAACGGGCGAGCCCAATCTCGACGACGCCTTCATCGCCATGATGCCCGAGGCCAAGCGCGCCCTGCATAAGAAAGTGGTCGTGCGTCCGCGCGTAGCCTCGCCGGATGAGACGCCGGCGATCGAGGCGGAGGGGCTCACGCGCCAGTTCGGCGATTTTGTCGCGGTCGACCACGTCAGCTTCAGGATTCCCCGCGGCGAGATCTTCGGCTTTCTCGGCTCGAACGGGTGCGGGAAATCGACGACCATGAAAATGTTGGTGGGCTTCCTCCCGGCGACCAGCGGCACGTGCAAGCTATTCGGCGAGCCGATGGGCTCGAACGACATGCAGGCGCGGCGCAACGTCGGATACATGACGCAAGCCTTTTCGCTCTACGGCGAATTGACGGTGGCGCAGAACCTCCTCTTGCATGCCGAACTCTATCATTTGCCGAAAGAGAAGATCGGCCCTCGAATCGAGGAGCTGCTCGAGCGCTACGACCTCAAGTCCGTCGTCAATTCGCGCCCCGACAGCCTGCCTCTCGGTATGAAGCAGCGCCTTCAGCTTGCTGTCGCGGTGTTGCACGAGCCCTCAATTCTCATCCTCGACGAACCAACTTCAGGCGTCGACCCGATTGCGCGCGACGCCTTCTGGCGCACGCTGATCGACCTCTCACGCGACGACGGCGTGACGATTTTCGTCACCACCCATTTCATGAACGAGGCCGATCGCTGCGATCGCATCTCGCTCATGCACGCAGGCAAGGTGCTGGCCGTCGGCGCGCCGCAGGAGCTCGTCAAAGAGCGCGGCAGCGCCTCGCTCGAAGACTGCTTCGTTGGCTACCTCGCGGAGGCCGCGGGCATCGACATGTCGAAAAAGGTCGAGGCGCCGGCGACGGCCGCCGCAGAAGTGGAAACCAGCGACCGGCCGAAGCGCTTCAAGATTGGCCGGCTGTGGGCCTACGCGCGGCGCGAGACGGTCGAGCTGCTGCGCGACCCGATCCGGCTGGCCTTCGCGCTTCTCGGGCCCATCATTCTCATGTTCGCCTTCGGCTACGGCATCTCGTTCGATATCGAGAACTTGGCGACCGCGACATTTGACCAGGATGAAACACCGGAAAGCCGCGAGCTGCTTCAGGGCTTTGATGGCTCGCGCTATTTCTCTGTCCAGCCGCCGATTACTTCGGCGAACGAGGCGGAGAGACGGCTTAAAAGCGGGAACACACAGATCGTCGTCGAAGTGCCGCCTGGCTTCGGCCGAGACCTTCTCAACAACCGGACGCCCGAAGTCGACGCAACGGTCGATGGCGCGATGACTTTCCGGGGCGAGACGGCGAAGAACTATGTGACAGGCGTCATTAGGAAGCAGGGCGAGGAATTGCTGCGCAGCCAGCGCCGCGCAGGGAGCGCAAACGCCTGGACAGACGACGATATCCAGACCCGCTTTCGCTACAATCAGGCCTTTCTCAGTGTGAACGCAATGGTGCCCAGCATCTTCATGCTGCTGCTGTGCCTTATTCCCGCGATCATGTCGGCGATCGCGGTCGTGCGCGAGAAAGAGACCGGCTCAATCGCCAACTTCCGCTCGACGCCGATCACGCGACTTGAATACCTCATCGGCAAGCAACTTCCTTATATCGCGGTCGCGATGATCGCTTTCTTTGCCTTGTTGCTGATCGCGATTTTCATCTTTCACGTGCCGCCGAAGGGACCGTTCCTCGTCCTTCTCCTGGGAACGATGGTGTACGTCATTGCGACCGTCGGGTTCGGCGTTCTGATCTCCTCCTTCACCCGAACGCAGGTCGCGGCTGTTTTCGCAACGGCGATCCTGTCGATCGTGCCGGCGGTCAATTTCTCCGGGATGCTCGCGCCGGTCTCCTCGCTCTCCGGCGGGGCGAGGGTGATCGGCTTGTCGTTCCCTTCGTCCTGGTACCAGCAGGTTTCGGTCGGCGTGTTCGCAAAGGCGCTCGGCATCGTCGACCTCTGGCGCGACATCGCCGCGATCGCTCTGATCGCGCTTGTCTTCCTGGCCATCTCGCTGGTCCTGCTTCGCAAGCAGGAGGCGTGAGATGTCCCAGGCTCCCTTGATCAAAGCCGCGCATCTCGTCGAAGCGAAGCCCCTGACCTTCGTCGACCATGTGGTTAACATCTTCCATCTGGTCATCAAGGAACTGAGAAGCATCCGGGCCGACCCGACGATGCTGATCCTGGTCGTCTATGCCTTCAGCATCTCGGTCAACACGGTCGCCACGGGCGCCGTGACCGAGGCGACCAATCTCTCGGTCGGCATCGTCGACGAGGACGGCTCGGACTTGTCGCGGCGCATCGCTGAGGGGCTCAGGCTGCCGACCTTCCAGCCGCCGGTGCAAATCACCGCTTCCGACATCGACCCGTTGATGGACCAGGGCAAGCTCTTGTTCGTGGTCGAAATCCCGCCGAGTTTCGAGGCTGACGTTCGGGCTGAGCGAAAGACCGGCATCCAAATCAATGTCGACGCGACCGCAGTCGCCCAGGCGGGCAACGGCGCAAGTTCGCTGCGCAACGCCATCGCGACCGAGATCCAGCGGTTCATCTCCGGGAGAGCTGACTCGAACGGCGCGCCCATCAATCTCGTAGTGCGTGCCGCTTTCAACCCGAACCTTAAGACTTCGTGGTTCTCGGCGATGACCCAGGTCATCAACCAGATCACGCTGCTGACGGTCATTCTCACCGGCGCGGCGCTGATCCGCGAGCGCGAGCAAGGCACCGTCGAGCATCTGCTCGTCATGCCGGTCGTGCCGTCGGAGATCATGCTCGCCAAGATGATCGCCAACGGGCTCGTCATCCTGGTCGCAGCGATGCTCTCGCTGCAATTCGTAGTCCACTGGTGGATTGGCTCGCCGATCAACGGATCTTTGCTTCTGTTCCTGTTCGGCGCAGCGATCTATGCGCTCGTCGTCGCGGCGCTTGGCATCATGCTCGGCACGCTCGCGACGACGATGGGCCAGTTCGGCCTGCTCGCCATGCCGGTGCTGATTGTCACGCAATTGCTGTCAGGCAGCAGCACGCCGATGGAAAGCATGCCCGTGTGGCTGCAATATCTGGTCAAGACAATCAGTCCGACGCCGCATTTTGTCGCCTTCGCCCAAGCTGTGCTGTTCCGCGGCGCCGATATCACGCTCGTATGGCAGCCGCTTGTCGCGATGTTCGCGATCGGGATTGTCTATTTTACCATCGCCAGCGTCCGCTTCCGCAAGGTGATCTTCGGCGGCTGACTCCGCCCGAAGCCACATGACTTACGTTCGACGTACGTGTAATATTGGACTATTAGATAGTCCCGCCGATGCGCTGCTTGGCTTGACGGCCTAAGCGTGCATCGACGAAAGTGCTGCACGATCGTCAACCTGCAGGATCGTCAGGCTAAGCGCTTGCGCTCAGCCGGAACGAAAATAATCCGAACAAGGGAGAGAAGCTTGCCCAAGTCCAATTGGCGCGCCGGCATGAGCCGCCGCACACTCGTCAAATCGGGGGCGGCGCTTGCCGCCGCGCAATTCGCCAGCCCGTTCGTCATCCCCGCCCGCGCCGCCGACGCGGTCAAGATCGGCCTCGACAATCCGCTGACCGGCACCTACGCCGGCCCGGGCAAGAACGAGCTCGTCGGTTGCCAGATGGCGCTCGACGAGATCAACGCCAAGGGCGGCATCCTCGGCCGACCGGCCGAGCTCCTGGTTGAGGACTCGTCGAGCGGCGACGCCGGCACGGCGGTGCAGAAGGCGCGCAAGCTGATCGACAGCGACAAGGTCGACTTCCTGCTCGGCAACGTGAACTCGGCGCTCGCCCTCGCCATGGCGCAGGTCTCGAACGAAAAGGGCGTTCTGCATATCGTTCCCGGCGGCCATACCGACGCGATCACCGGCAAGAGTTGCCACTGGAACGTGTTCCGTGTCTGCAACACCACGGCAATGGAGGCGAACGCGGTCGCCGGCGCGTTGGTCAAGAATTATGGCAAGAAATACTACTACATCACGCCCGACTACGCCTTCGGCCATACGCTCGAGGCCGGCATGGTCAAGGCGATTGCGAAGCTCGGCGGCGAGCGTGTCGGAGGCGATCTCGCGCCGTTCGGCAGCGTCGATTTTTCCTCCTATCTCATCAAGGCTCAGGCGGCGAATCCCGACGTTATTATCTTCCTCACCCAGGGCGACGATATGCTGAATGCGCTGAAGCAGGCGGTTCAGTTCGGGCTTGAAAAGAAGGTCCATCTCGCCGGCGCCCAGCAGGAGATGGAGCCCCTCGAAGGCCTGCCGCCCGAGGCGCGCATCGGCACCTGGGTCATGGAATGGTACTGGAAACAGCCGGGCGTGCCCCATGTCGCGGAATTCGTCGAGGCGACGAAGAAGCGCACCGGCCGCGTGCCGACCGCGCGCACCTGGTTTGGCTATGTCTCGACCTGGACCTGCGCGCACGCCGCCGCCGCGGCCAAGTCGCTGAAGGCGGTCGACATGGCGAAGGCCCTGCAGGACTTCCATCTGCCGCCCGAAATCGCCCTCGGGCCGAACCCGGCCTTCTATCGCGCCGGCCAGAACCAGCTTATCGCCACGCTCTTTGTCGGTGACGCTCAGGCCAAAGGCGAAGAGCCGGACGATCTGTTCAAGGTCACCGACGTCGTCAACGGCGCCGATGTCGCTGGCACGGTCGAAGAGAGCGGCTGCAAGATGACTTGGCCGACCTGAACCTATGCGCCAGCTTTGTGTAGACGCGGTCGCTGACCGCGTCGGCCGCGCTGGGCGAGCGCGGCTACGACGGCGCGGCGCATGACCCAGGTCGTTCTGTTCAACCTCTTCAACGGCCTGATCGTCGGGGCGTTCTATGCCCTGATGGCGCTTGGCCTGTCGCTGATCCTCAACCTCAGCGGGGTCATCAATTTCGCCCACGGCGGATTTTTGGCGCTCGGCGCCTATCTGGCCTACACGCTGATCCCCTATATCGGATTTTGGGGCGCGCTGATCCTCGCGCCGCCGCTGACCGCGGCGCTCGGCCTCGTCGTCGAATGGCTGCTGATCCGCCCGCTCTATGGCAAGGACCCGCTCTATAGTCTTCTTCTGACCTTCGGCCTCGCCTACATCTTCGAGGATATGACGCGCCTGATCTGGGGCGCGCAGAGCGTGCCGTTTCAGGTCCCCGCCTGGCTCACGACCTCGCTGTCGAGCCAGCTCTTTTTCATCACCGGCTATCGCGTGTTCATGGTGATCATCGTTACGGTGGCGGTCGCTGGCCTGTTCGCGGTGCTCAAGTACACGCGCCTGGGCATGCGCATCCGCGCCGGCACGCGCGACCTCGACACGGTCTCGACGCTCGGCGTCAACGTCAGGGTGCTGCGCAGCCTCAACTTCGGCATCGGCATCTACATGGCCGGCCTCGCCGGCGTGCTGGCGGCTGGCCTCCTCGGGCTCTCGCCCACCATCGGCGCGAACCTCATCATGCCGAGCTTCGTGGCGATCATCGTCGGCGGCCTTGGGAGCTTGCTTGGAACGCTCATTGGTGGCTTGATGATCGGCGTCGCCTCGGGGCTGGCGGCGGTCTATTTCCCGTCCGCGACTGAGGCCGTGATCTACGTGATGATGGCGCTGGTGCTGCTCGTCAGGCCGCGCGGTCTGCTTGGCGAAGAGGGAAGGCTGCATTGAACGCCGTCCGCGCTCGCGCCGTCGATGTCGCGCTCTGCCTGCTGCTCCTGTTCGCGCCCTTCTGGATGAGCGCGATCGGCGGTTACACCGAACTCGCCACCCGCATCGTGGTCATGGGACTGGCGGCGATGTCGCTCAACTTCCTGCTTGGCTTCACCGGGGTGCTCTCGTTCGGCCATGCCGCTTATTTCGGGCTCGGCGCCTATGGGACGGCGATGGCGATCAAGTATTGGGGCGTCGGGTCGATCCCGGCCATCGTGCTCGGCGTGATCGTCGCGACGATCGCGGCGATGATCATTGGCGCGCTCATCATCAAGCTGCGCGGCGTCTATTTCGCCATGGTGACGATCGCCTTTGGCCAGGTCTTCTACTTCATCGCCTTCCGCTGGAACGCAGTGACCGGCGGCGATGACGGGCTCACCGGCTGGCGCCGTCTGCCGATCAATTTTGGCTTCGCTAAGCTCGACATTGTTCAGAACGACAGGGCTTTCTACTATTTCGCTCTCGCGATTTTTGCGGTCTGCGTCGGCGCGATGGCGGTGCTTCTCAACTCGCCATTCGGACGCTCTCTCATCGCCATTCGCGAGAACGAACGGCGCGCGCGGTTTCTCGGCGTCCCGATCGAGTTCCATGTCTGGCTGTCGTTCGTGATCTCGTGCCTCTTCGTCAGCGTGGCGGGGGCGCTCTATGCGCTGCTCAACAACTTCATCGATCCGCGAGCGCTTCGCGTCGACCTCTCGGGCAATCTCGTCATCATGGCGGTGCTGGGCGGCATGCGCTCGTTCTGGGGCCCGCTGATCGGCGCGGCGATTTTCGTCGCGCTGCAGGATTACGTCTCGAGCCACACCGAGAACTGGATGTCGGTGATCGGCCTCGTGTTCGTGCTGGTGGTGCGGTTCTTTCCGCGCGGGGTGCTGGGCATGCTGCGCACCGGAGCGAAGGCGTGACCCTGCTTCAGGTCGAGGGCGCATCGAAGCGCTTTGGCAGCCTGGTCGCCATCGACGACGTGTCATTGACCATCGAGCCGGGCGAATTGCGCGCGATCATCGGTCCGAACGGCGCCGGCAAGACGACGTTCTTCAACCTGGTCAGCGGCCTGTTCGCGCCGACCGCGGGCTCGATCCGGTTCGAGGGGCGCGACATTGCCGCGCTCGCTCCCGATGAGCGGGTGCGGCGTGGCATGTCCCGCACCTTCCAGATCACCGAGGTCTTTCCCGAGCTCTCGGTCGCCGACAACATCCGCGTCGCGGTCGAGGTCGCGTCTGGCTATCGTCTCCGGCCCTGGCTAGGCGCGGAGGCGCGGGCGGCGGTGGCGGCGCGCGTCGCTGAGCTTCTGAAACTGGGCGGACTGGCCGACAAGTTCGACATGCGCGCCGGCGCGCTGTCGCACGGCGACCAGCGGGCGGCGGAGATCATGATGTCGCTTGCTTTGCGACCCCGCCTGCTCATGCTCGACGAGCCGACGGCGGGCATGGGCGATCAGGAGACCTATGACATCGCGCGGCTCATCCGGCGGCTGCATCGGCAGGAGGGGCTGACGATCATGCTGATCGAGCACGACATGCGCGTCGTGTTCAACCTCGCCGATCGCATCATGGTGCTTGCCGAGGGGCGGGTGCTGGCGGAAGGCGCGCCGCAGGAGATCGCCGACAGTGAAAAGGTCCAAGCCGCCTATCTCGGCAAGGCGGCGGCATGATCGCGCTCGAAGCCCGAGGATCTGCACACTTTTTACGGCAAGAGTCACATCCTGCACGGCGTGAGCCTCGAGGTGCGCGAGGGCGAGATCGTCGCGCTGCTCGGCCGCAACGGCGCGGGGAAGACGACGACGCTGCGCAGCCTGATCGGCCTCACCCGCCCGCGCACCGGCAAGGTCGCGGTGTTCGGCGCGGACGTGACCGGATTTCCCCCGTACCGGATCGCTGAGTCGGGCGTCGGCTATGTGCCGGAAGGGCGGCGCATCTTCGCCAACCTGACCGTGGACGAGAACCTTCTGGTTCCAGTCGAGCGGCCCGGCCCGTGGACGGTGCAGCCGTGTCTACGAGACGTTTCCGCGCCTCGCCGAGCGCCGGGCGAACAAGGGCGCGCAGCTCTCGGGCGGCGAGCAGGAGATGCTGTCGATCGCCCGCGCCCTGCTCTTGAACCCCAAGCTGCTTGATGCTCGACGAGCCCTCGCAGGGCCTCGCGCCGTTGATCGTCGAGGACGTGTTCAGAATTGTCGTCGCGGCGCGGCGCGAAGGCCTCTCGGTCTTGCTGGTCGAGCAGAACGTGCGCGCGGCGGTCGAGATCGCCGATCGCGCCTACGTGCTGGACGACGGCCGGATCGTCTACGAGGGCGACGCGCGCGCCTTCGGCGCCGACGAGCAGCGGGTGCGCGAACTCGCCGGCGCGAGCGCCGAGAAATGGGACATCGACGGCTAGTGAACCGCTAGATACTGTTATTGCGGGACGGGCCAGAGCTTGATTTGCCGCCATGGCGCCTTAAGAAAAACAGCTAAGGCCTGAGTCGCTGGGGCGATCGGGGGCTCATCCACTGACGGGCCTGGGGAGGCTAAGAATTGTTCAAACAATTGCTCACGCCGGTCGCCGGGAGCCTGCCGCTTTCGTTCATCGTAGCTGCGCTCCCTGTCGCGGCCGTTCTCGTGCTCCTTGGCGTCATGCGCCGGCCGGCGTGGCAAGCGTCGCTGGCGGGGCTGGTCGTCGGGCTGATCATCGCGATCGGCGTCTGGAGCCTGCCGGTTAACCTCGCCCTGAATTCCGTCGCCAACGGCGTTGTATTCGCCCTCTGGCCGGTCATGTGGATCGTCGTCAACGCGCTGCTCCTCTACAATATCGCGGTCGAGTCGAACCGGTTCGACGCCTTTCGGGCGTGGGTTCTCAACCATCTTCCCAATGATCGCCGCGTCGTGCTGGTCGTGATCGGCTTCTGCTTCGGCGCGCTGCTCGAAGGCATCGCCGGCTTTGGCACGCCGGTCGCGATCACCTCGTCGCTTCTCATCCTCGTGGGCTTCCCGGCGCTCGAAGCGCTGGTGTTCACGTTGATCTTCAACACTGCGCCGGTCGCTTTTGGCGCGCTCGGCGTTCCGGTAACGACGCTGGGCGCGGTCACAGGCCTGCCCGCGGGGACGCTTGGCGCCATGATCGGCCGTCAACTGCCGTTCATCGCGCTTTTGCTGCCTTTCTATGTGATGGGACTCTACGGCGGGGCGCGTTCGCTGAAGGCGCTGTGGCCGGTTCTGCTGGTCGCCGGCGGCTCATTCGCCCTCTGTCAGTTCATTTCCTCGAATTATATCAACTACGCACTGACCGACGTGCTGGCGTCGCTCGGCTCGCTGATCGTGACGCTCCTGTTCCTGCAGGTGTGGAAGCCAGCGCCTGATCCGGAATTCGCGGTGAGGGGCGGAGCGAACGTCCTGCACGCGCATTCGGATGTCGGGCCCTGGCAAGGCTGGCTGCCCTGGCTCATCGTGACCGCGGTCGTCATCTTGTGGACGACGTTCGAGATCTTCAAGATCGGCGCGCAGGCGATCCATTGGCCCGGCCTCGACAAGGCGGTCTCGATCACGCTCTACAATGACAAGCCTTATGCGGCGGTCTGGGGCTTCCAGCCTCTCGCGACGGGAACGGCGATCCTGCTCTCGGCCATCATCACGGCGATGGTGGTCAAAATGAGCGTCGGGGGCTTTTTCCAGTGCGTTGTGCGGACGCTGAAACAGGCATGGATCGCCATCCTGACCGTTTGCCTCATTATCGGCCTCGCTTATCTCATGAACTATTCCGGCATGGCCTACACGCTGGGCCTCGGGGTCGCCTCCGTCGGGCATTTGTTCGTCATCCTCTCGCCCTTCCTTGGCTGGGTTGCGGTTGCGCTGTCGGGCAGCGACACCTCAGGCAACGCGCTCTTCGGCAACCTCCAGGTGGTGGCGGCAAAGCAGCTCGACCTCAATCCGGTGCTGTTCGCCGCCACCAACTCATCAGGCGGCGTGATGGGCAAGATGATCTCGCCGCAGAACATAGCGACGGGCGTCTCGGTCACCGACTTGCGGGGGCACGAAGGCATCGTCTTTGCGCGCACCTTCTGGCACAGCATCATCCTGACGTTGATCCTCGGCGTGCTGGTGGCGCTGCAGCAGTACGTCTTCCCGGGAATAATCCCGCACTGAGCGGCAGGACGCGCGCCTATTTCTGGCAGAAGACGGCGACCAGCGCCTGTTTCTCGCGGGCGGCGATATCGCCGGCGCTGAGCGGAGCGCCTTGCTCTGAAGCGGATTCGTCGACGCCGAGGAAGGCGCGAAGCGCGTCTTGCCCAATCAACGCGTGAGGCTCGGCCAGCGCCACGCCCCCGACCCGCTTAGGCTCACCGGCGATCGGCGCCACGAGGCCGACGAGCGCCCCGGTTCGACCGAACGCCGGGGCGCCGCCGGCGCCCTTGTCCAGCGGGGCCGTTACGATCGGGCGTCCTTCGTCGCTTGCCAACGAGGCCGAGCTTGCCGCAAGGCGCGGTCCGGAAAATCCAAGAATGACGAGATCCGGCGATGGTGAGCCGAGCCGGGGCGCTCCGCCGTTCGACGCGAAATCTCCGGCGAGTATCGTGAGGCCAGTTGCGGCGTCCGTTCGCTCGATCCGCACTGGCTTTCCCCCGACGGTCGGGTTCGGGCAGTCGTTCCCCTTGAGCGCAGTCAGCGCCTTGCCGGGCGCTATGATAAGCGCAGTCGCGGCCGGCGAGGGAGCAGCCGCAGGCGGGGCTGCGATCGACGCGGGAGGCGGGGCGGCGCCAGCCCCGGCGCTTGAAGCGGGCGTTGCAGCGGATTCCGGGAAGGGCTCGAATGAATTGGCGATGGCGATTGCGACCCGGTCGAGGTACGCGGTCTGCGATGCGGGATAGGCGAAGGTGAAGCCGCGGATTGGCGGGGTCGCGGCAGGGTTCCTGTCGAAGCGGGTGTAGAACTTGACCGGTCCGTCCTGCCCGGAGACGACGAAGAAAGCGTCCGGCTTGATGGCTTTATAGGCGATCTTGCGGGTCGGCGTCGCTGCGGACAAGCGCGTATAGAGCGCGCCGAGGTCGGCGTCGGCGTTCGAGGCGAAATCGAGCCTCGCGCCTGGACGCGCGCATTCAGGAGCTTGAGCGGCGCGCCGATCTTCGCGCCGGTCTTGGGGTCGCTCACGACCTGGAATCCGGTCGCCTCCCGGGCCTTTTGAGCGGCGGCGAGCAAAGCCTTGAGCTCAGGCGCCGACAGTGTCCCGTCGGTGGGCGCTTTGACGCTCGCCTGAAAGGCAAGGATCGCGTCGCGCGTTCGCTTGCCGAAGTCGCCGTCATTGACGCCCACGTAAAGCCCAAGCCAGACGAGCGCCTCCTGTGCAGCCTTGCGTGTCGGTTCCGGCAAAGCGAGGAAGGCCGCCTTCTGCCCCGCCAGCGCCGCCTCGTCCGCCGAAAGCGCAGGCGGCGTCTGGGCTAAGCCGACCGGAGAAATGAGCCCTAGGACCAGGACGAAGGCCAGACTTGCGTTCGTTCGTTTCATGAGTGCTCCGGGCCGTCGGACATCCTCAAGTCTGTCTTGGTAAAGGACGCTTCGACCGTGATATATTCTCGACGAGCCGCCTGTACGTCAATTTGAGGGTTGCCCATGCTTCACGCTCTGCGCTCGCTCGCCATCTTTCTGATCCTGTTTGCCGGGAGCGCCGGCGCCGCCGAGACCAAGCCCTTCGCGCGCGAGGACATGGCGAGCGACGCCGTGCGTCTGACGGAGACTCTGCGCATCGCGACGGCGGCCATTGGCGCGCAGGTCAAAGGCAAGACGCCACAGCAATTGCTGGCCGAGGCCGCGAGGGCCGTCGCCGGCTCCAATTTTGGCGATGCCGCGAAGCTTGCGGGCGCGGCGATCACAACGGCGCCGAAGGACCCAACCAACTGGTTGGCCTACGCCGGGATCGCGGCCGCGGCTGACGACGCCAAGGCAAACGACCGCTACGAACTCGTCAGCCGTGGAGCGACCGCGGCCTATGCCGCCTATCAGCATTCGACGACGCCAGACGCTCAAGCCGTGGACCTCGCGGTACTGGCTGATTTGCTCGCGCGCCACGAGCAATGGCGCCCGGCGCTCGACGCGCTCAAGGCCTCTCTCGACCGTCACGATTCGGTCGACGTGCGCAAGACCTATGAGGCGATGCGCGCCGAGCACGGTTTCCGCATTCTCGACTACAAGGTCGACAACGAATCCGCTCTTCCTCGTGTCTGCTTCAATTTCTCTGAAGCTCTCGCACGCCGGACCGACTTTTCGCCCTATGTCGCGGTGTCCGGATCATCGGAGACGGCGATCTCCAACGAGGACCAGCAGATCTGCGTCGAGGGCCTGAAGCATGGCGAGCGCTACGCGATCGTGCTGCGTCAGGGCCTGCCGTCCGCGGTCGGCGAGTCGCTGCTCACATCCGCCGACTACGAGATCTATGTGCGCGACCGCTCGCCGCAGGCGCATTTCGCCGGCAAGGCTTACGTGCTTCCGCGCGAGGGCCAGAAGGGCGCGCCCCTCGTCACCGTCAATACGGCGAAGGTTTCGATCGACGTCTATCGCGTCGGCGACCGCAATCTCCTTGCCACAGTCAATCGCGATGATTTTCTCAAACCCATCGAACTCGTCGCGCGCAGAAGAGATCGCCTCGCAGGATGGAGCGAAAGTCTGGAGCGGGACGATGGACGTCGCCTCCGAGCTCAACCAGGACGTCGTCACCGACTTTCCGGTGCTTGACGCGGTCGGCAAGCTCGAGCCCGGAATCTACATCGTCACCGCGCGACCCTGGAAGGGCGCGGCGAGCCCAACCACTCCGGATGTGGATGAGAGCGTGCAACTCGCCGCTCAATGGATGGTGGTCTCCGATCTTGGCCTGACCGCGATCTCCGGCGAGGACGGGGTGCGTGCGCTGGTGCAATCGCTTGGCTCGGCCGGGGCGCTCCCCGGTGTCGAGCTCAGGCTCATTGCTCGCAACAACGAAGTGCTGGCCTCAAAAACGACAGGCGCCGACGGTCGGGTCGATTTCGATCCGGGCCTTTCACGCGGCAAGGGCGGGTTGGCGCCGGGCCTTCTGGTCGCCACGCTTGCCGGCGACTACAACTTCCTGAGCCTCGCTCAGAACGCCTTCGACCTTAGCGACCGCGGCGTCGCCGGTCGCGAACCGGCGACTGGGCTAGACGCCTTCCTGTACACCGAGCGCGGTGTCTATCGCTCGGGCGAGACTGTGTTCGCCACCGCGCTTTTGCGCGACTCGAAGGGCGTAGCGAAATCCGGCCTGCCGTTGACGCTTGTCGTCAAGCGGCCGGACGGCGTCGAATACCGGCGCGCGACTTTGCCCGACCAGGGGCTCGGCGGCCGCGCCTACGCCATACCTCTGCTGCCAGGCTCGGCCGCCGGAAAATGGTCGATCGAGGCCTACGCCGATCCGAAAGGCGACAGCATCGGCCGCGTCGAGTTCATGCTCCAGGATTACATTCCCGAGCGGCTCGATTTCACCCTGCATCCCGTGAAGTCCGTCATCGACCCCGGCGAGCCGGTCGAATTCTCGCTCGACGCGCGGTTCCTCTACGGCGCGCCGGCGAACGGGCTCGATGTCACCGGCGCCATTCGCCTGCAGGCGGTCGAAGGGGGAGCGCTCGCCGGCTTCCCCGGTTATGTCGCCGGTCTCGCCGACGATGATTTCACCACGATCGAGACCCAGTTTTCCGACAAGGTCCAGACCGACGACAAGGGCCACGCCGACCTCTCGGTCGAGTTGCCGGAAGGTTCGAGCACGCGCCCGCTTCAGGCGAAACTGATCGTCGACGTCGGCGAACCGGGCGGACGCACGGTCGAGCGCACGCTCACGTTGCCCGTGCGCGCGAAGGGCGTGACCGTCGGCGTCAAAAAAGACTTCGACGCCTCGTTGAGCGCGGGCGACGTCGCGACCTTCGAGGCGATCGCGGTTCAGCCTGACGGCGCGCGCATTGCTCGCAAAGGCGCGGCCTGGTCTCTTTATCAGGTCACGAACGACTATCAGTGGTTCAACGCCGACGGCCGCTGGAGCTTCGAGCCGGTCAAATCCTCGAAACGCGTTGCGAGCGGGACGATCGACATCGGCGCCGATGCGCCGGCCAAGTTTTCCGGCCGTGTCGGGTGGGGCGCGCATCGGCTGGACATCAAGACGCTCGACGGCGAGGAGACGAGTATTGCGTTCGACGTCGGCTGGTCGGGAACGGCCGGCGCCGACACGCCCGACAACGTGGTCGTGACGCTCGACAAGACGGAATATGCGGCGGGCGAAGAGGCCAAGTTGCGCATCGCCTCGGCCTTTGCCGGCAAGGCGACGATCGCGCTGGTCGGCGACAAAATCGAGCGCTTCATCGACGTCGATCTTGTTTCCGGCGACAACGTGGTTCCGTTTGCGGTCGGGGCCGATTGGGGCCCGGGCGCCTACGCCGTGGCGCTGACCCATCGTCCGCTCGACGTTGGGGCGAAGCGCATGCCAGGCCGCGCGATTGGCCTCTCCTGGTTCGCCATAGACCGCAGCTCGCATACGCTCGACGTCAAGCTCGATGCGCCGCCGCTGGCGCGGCCTCGCCAATCCATGAGCTTGCCCATTCACCTCGCTGGCCTCGCGCCCGGCGAGGAGGCGCGGGTGACCGTCTCGGCGGTCGATGTCGGCATTCTCAATCTAACCGGATTCAAGACTCCCGACGCGAGCGGCTATTTCTTCGGTCAGCGTAAGCTGCCGATCGAGATCCGCGATCTCTGGGGGATGCTGATCGACGGCATGCAGGGCGCGGCCGGCGCCATCCACACCGGTGGCGACGAGAGCGCGGGGCTTGAGGGCAATGTGCCGACGCAAGAGCCGCTCGCCTTGTTCTCGGGCGTCGTCAAGGTCGACGAGCAGGGGAACGCGTCCGTCTCGTTCGATCTGCCGCCGTTCAACGGTTCCGTGCGGCTGACCGCCGTCGCCTGGTCGAAGGACAAAGTCGGATCGGCTCAGGCTGACGTCACGGTGCG
Organism: uncultured Alphaproteobacteria bacterium; assembly: GCA_963820095.1. GTDB lineage: Bacteria > Pseudomonadota > Alphaproteobacteria > Rhizobiales > Beijerinckiaceae > Roseiarcus. Next base: position 312,425 of record CAWFZA010000008.1, on the reverse strand, counting down.
CGACTTGGTCGTCGTCGCCGCTACTTTGCCGCGTTTCCTCAATGTCGGCGATCGCTCCGAAATACATGTCGAAGTCGACAATGTCGAAGGCGATGCGGGCGAGTACAAGCTCGACCTCGACATCCATGGGCCGCTGACCGCCGACGCCGACGCGATGACGAAGACGGTGCGTCTCAATGCGCGCCAGCGTCAATCGCTCGCGATGCCGATCACCGCGGCCGGCATTGGCGTAGCTGAGCTTGACCTCAGGCTGACCGGGCCGAAGACGGACCTGACGCAGCATTTCCAGTTGGGAGTCCACTCCGGCGCGCCTGAATCCTACCGCCGAACCGTCACGCCGTTACCGGGCGGGGCAAGCCAGACCATTTCGGGCGATCTCCTCGCCGAATTTATTCCCGGCACTGGCTCGATCGCGATCTCCGCCTCGCCCTTCGGCGCGCTCGATGCCCCGGCGCTGCTGGCTCAGCTGCAACGTTATCCATACGGTTGCTCGGAGCAGACGGTCAGCATCGCCATGCCGCTGCTTTACGCGAACCGTCTCGCCTCGATTGAACATCTCGGAGTTGACCCCGATATCGACGGCCGGATCAATCAAGCGATCGAGCGCGAGTTCAGCCGGCAGAGCGCGAGCGGCGCGTTCGGCCTATGGAGCGCGGACAGTAACGACGATGACGTCTGGCTCGACGCCTTCGTCACCGACTTTCTCACCCGCGCGCGCGAGCGGAACTTCGCCGTGTCGCAACAAGCCTTCGATCAGGCGCTCGACCGGCTGCGCAACGAAGTCGTCAACACGCCCGAGCCGAACAAGGATAATTCCGCGCCAATCGCCTATGCCCTGTACGTTCTTGCTCGCAACGGGCGCCCCGTTATCGGCGACTTGCGCTATCTCACCGACGCCAAGCTCGAAGCCTTCACGTCTCCGCTCGGCAAAGCCCAACTGGCGGCTGGGCTCGCGATGCTTGGCGACCAGGCGCGCGCGGCGAACGCCTTCGGCGCCGCGCTCAAGGCGCTCGACGCCGAACGCGACGAGGGCGTCTCGCGACCTGACTATGGCTCGCGGCTCCGTGACGCCGCCGCGATCCTAGCGCTTGTCGCCGAAGCCAATCTGGGTGGCGCGATTCAAGGCGATGCGATTACGCGCGCCGGCGCCGTTCTCGAACAGTCGAGGGCCGGACGCTCCTATCTCAGCACGCAGGAAATGAACTGGATGACCGTCGCCGCCGAGGCGCTTGCGGAGCACGCGAGCCTCGCCCAGTTCCGCGTCGACGGCCAGTCAGTCAAAGGCGCGCTCTACCGCCGCTGGCGCGGCCCGATGCTCTCCGGGCAGTCCTTCGTGATCGCCAATGGGGGACAGAATCCTGCGCAGCTTGTCGTGTCGGTTTCCGGCGCGCCGATCGAGCCGGACCCGGCCGCCGCCAACGGCTATGCGGTCGAACGATCCTTCTACAAGCTCGACGGCACGAAGCTCGATGCACTGCAGAGCATGGCGCAGAACGAGCGCGTCGTGGTGGCGCTCAAGGTGACCGAGGCGCAGGCGCGCTACGCGCGGCTGCTCGTCGTCGACCGGCTCCCCGCAGGCCTTGAGATCGACAATCCCGCTTTGGTCGACAGCGGCTCGGTCGAAGCCTTCTCGTGGCTCAGCAAGGAGATCGCGCCCACACACACCGAGTATCGCGACGACCGCTTCGTCGCGGCCTTCGATCGCGCCGATGGCCAGTCGGCGTTCATCACCATGGCCTATGTCGTCCGCGCCGTCGCGCCCGGCCGCTACATCTACCCGCCGGCTACCGCCGAGGACATGTACGACCCCGAACGTTACGGCCGCACTGCCTTTGGCGAACTCACGGTGAGGGCGAAGTGAGGCGGCGATCCCTCATCCGGTCCTTCCCGCGGAGAGGGGGTCACCCGTTCTCCCCTGGCGAGAAGCGGTCGCGACCCCCTCTCCCTCGGGGAGAAGGTGGTCGGCCTGCCGACCGGATGAGGGCGCGACGTCATGCCTTTCCTAAACTCCATGGTCATCCGTGCTCGCCGCGACCCTTGCACTCGTCACAGCAGCCGGCTTTGGCGCGTCCTTCGCCTGGAGCCGTTACACGGCCAGCCTCGGTCCGCTCGATCTTGCCGCGTCGCGCGAAGGCTCGACGATCGTCGTCGATCGCGACGGCCGGCTGCTTCGGCCCTTCACCTTGCCCGACGGGCGCTGGCGTCTGCCAGCGACCACCCACGACGTCGATCCGCGCTACCTTGCGATGCTCGTCGCCTACGAGGACGGCCAGTTTTACAGCCATGACGGCGTCGACCTTCGCGCTCTCGCTCGCGCGGGCGCGCAATGGCTGATGCGGGGGCATGTTGTTTCGGGCGGCTCGACCTTGCCGATGCAGGTCGCGCGCCTGATCGAGCCGCGCCCCGACCGCACGATCGCCGCCAAGCTCCGGCAGATCGCCCGCGCGCTCGAGATCGAGCGCGACGTCGGCAAGGCTGGAACGCTCGATCGTTATCTCACGCTTGCTCCGTTCGGCGGCAATCTCGAGGGCGTGCGCGCGGCCTCGCTCGCCTATTTCGGCAAGGAACCGCTGCGCCTTACCGTGGCTGAGGCGGCGCTTTTGGTGGCGCTGCCACAATCGCCAGAGGCGCGCAGGCCGGATCGCTCGCATGAAGTCGCGCGCGCCGCGCGGGACCGCGTGCTCGACCGCGTCGCCGCGCGGGGCGTGATCAGCGCCGTCGAGGCCGCCGCGGCCAAGCACGAGCCGGTCCCGCAAGCACGCCTGCCCTTTCCCGCACTCGCCGCGCACGCCGCCGAGGAGGCCGTTGCCGCCGACAGCCGAGCCAAAGTCATCAAACTTTCGATCGACGCGCGTCTGCAGGCGAAGCTTGAGACTCTCGCCAAAGAAAGTGTCGAGCGGCTTGGCTCGAAACTGTCGGCAGCGGTCGTCGTGGTCGACAATGCCACGGGCGAGATTCGCGCTCGAGTTCGGCTCGGCCGATTACGGCGACGCTTCGCGCGATGGCGCGATCGATATGTCGCGCTCGCCACGTTCGCCGGGCTCGGCGCTCAAACCATTTATCTATGCGCTGGCGTTCGAGCAGGGCCTCGCTCATCCGGAAACGCGCCTATTCGACCGGCCGATGCGCTATGGGGCCTATGCGCCGCAGAATTTCAATCTTGCTTATGAGGGCGCGGTAACGGCGCGCAAGGCGCTGCAGATGTCGCTCAATCTTCCCGCGGTCGAACTCTTGTCCGACGTCGGTCCGGCGACTTTTCTCGCCCGGCTGCACAGCGCGGGCGCCGAAATCACATTGCCGAAAGACACGTCGATCGGCCTCGCCATCGGCCTCGGCGGCCTCGGGATCTCGCTCACGGATCTCGCGCGGCTCTACGCCAGCTTCGCCCGCGGCGGCGAGGCTCCGCCGCTGATTGAGCGACTCGACGGACAGCCTCCAGCCATCGAGGAACGCCGTGTGACCGATCCGGTCGCCGCCTATTACGTTGCAGACATTCTGCGCGGCGCGCCGCCGCCAGCGAACGCGCTCAAAGGGCGCATCGCCTTCAAGACCGGCACGTCCTACGGCTTCCGCGATGCGCTCGCGATCGGCTTCGATCGGCGGACCACGATTGCGGTCTGGGTCGGGCGGCCGGACAACGGCCCTACGCCAGGACTTCATTGGCCGCGAGGCGGCGGCGCCGATCCTGTTCGACGCCTTCGAGCGGCTGGGCGAAGCATCGAGTCGATCCCGGCGCCGAAGGGCGTCGTGAGAGCGACAATCACGGCCGATCTCCCGCCGCCTTTACGCCGCCTGCGCCAGGATGCATCGAAGAGCTTCGCCGGGCCGGAGACAGCATCGCTCAAGATCGCGTTCCCGCCGGACGGCGCGCGCATCGACCTTGGCCTCAAAGAGGGCGCCCCGGATCGTCCGCTGGCTCTGAAGGCGCTTGGTGGCGCGCCGCCTTTCACCTGGTTCGTCAACGGCGAGCCGGTCGGGGAAGCCGAGGTCCGGCGCCAATCGGCCTGGAAACCGGACGGCGCAGGCTTCGCGAGAGTGTCGGTGACCGACGCCAAGGGCGCCTCGGACGCGGTGACGGTGCGGCTGGAATGATTGGACCGCCCCAGCGGTGGGATTTTAACCTTCCGGCGCCAGGCTGCGGTGACGACCAGCTCGAGCAATCACCGACCATCTTGAGCGCCAAGGCCTCGCAGGTTGTCTCATATGCGGGTGACAAAGACGCTAGTGCTCGCGGCGATTGGCCTTGCACTTGGTTTCTTCCTCTCTCTCCATGCGCCTTTCATTCGAAGAGGCTACATGTTCGAAGCGCACGCTCGCGCTCATTGCCCGTCGGATGCGATTGTTTGGGTCAATCGTTGGTCGCGGATTTATCATTTTGCGGGCAACGATTATTACGGAGACACCAAGCGTGGCGTTTACATGTGCGAGGCCGACGCTAAAACCGCTGGCGCTCGCGCCGCCTTCAACGAGCGTCATCCCTGACCGCCTTCGCAGCTGGCCAAGCCGCGAGCAGCGCTCGTAGCGCCGCAACGAAGGCGAGCGGCTGGTCGATCATCACGTGATGCTCGGCTTCCGGGATCTCCACGTAAGGCGATCCGGGCGCAATGAGGCCCCGGAGATAAGCTGCGTCCTCCGCTTGGAAGAGTTGCGACTTCCCGCCACGAATGATCGCGAGCGGCGCGCGTACGGCCTTGACCAACGCGACCGGGTCGAGCCGGCCGAACTTCTCCCAGAAGTGCGGATCGAAGCTCAATGACCAGCCGGCGGCGCCCTCGGCGTCGACGGCCTTCCGCGCCGAGCGGCGCGCGATAAAGTCGAGAATGAACAGGTTGTCGCAGGCCTGCGGCGGGGCGAGGCGGAACCGGGCGATGATCGCCTCGAGCGACGGCCGCACGCTGTGCTCCCGCGGCGTCGCTCGGGGCGGAGCGGGGTTTCGTTCGTTCTTCGGCGCGAAGAAGGGCGGATCGACGATCACTGCCGCGGCGAGTTCCTCGCCGAAATCATGAGCGAGCCCGACCGCGATGCGCCCGCCGAACGAGTGGCCGACCACAACGGGCGCCCCTGCCTCGTACGCGCCCGCCTCGCGTGCCACTTCGCGGGCTTCGCGGATGAACTGGCGAAAGTCGTAAGCCGAGCGCCAGTCCGACCGTCCCATGCCGGTGAACGACGGCGCGACGACCCGCCGGTCGCGCGCGAAAAACGGCGCGATGAAACTCCACCAGTCGGCATGGGCGGCCCCGCCGTGCAGGAATATCAGGCCCGGCTTGCCGCGCTCGCCCCAGGCCAGGGTCTCAACCTCAGCGCCCTCGACAGTGACGAACGACCGCTCGGGCTCGATGGCGACCGTGCGCTCAAACCACGCCGGCGCCGGCGGCCTCTGCCCGCGAAAAGCCGCGAGCGGCGCCATAGGGTTCGAGTCGGCCACGCGAACGTCCCGAAAGTTCAGGCGACTTCGAACAGGCCGGCCGCGCCCATGCCGCCGCCGACGCACATCGTCACAACGACGTAGCGCGCGCCGCGCCGTTTGCCCTCGATTAGCGCGTGGCCAGTGAGACGCGCGCCGCTCATGCCATAAGGATGGCCGACCGAGATCGCGCCCCCATCGACGTTGAGCTTGTCGTTGTCGATTCCGAGCCGGTCGCGGCAATAGATGACCTGCACAGCGAACGCCTCGTTGAGTTCCCAAAGGTCGATGTCGTCCATCTTGAGGCCGTGCGCCTTGAGCAGCTTCGGCACGGCGAACACGGGGCCGATGCCCATCTCGTCCGGATCGCAGCCGGCGACTGCAATGCCGCGGTAAATCCCGAGTGGAGTCAGGTTGCGCTGGCTCGCGAGTTTCGAACTCCATGAGGACGCAGGCGCTTGCCCCATCGGACAGCTGCGACGCGTTGCCGGCGGTGATGAACGAGCCGGCCTTGACCCGCTGCCCATCGGCGAAGACCGGCTTTAGCGCCGCAAGGCCTTGCAGCGTCGTGTCGGCGCGCGGCCCTTCGTCCTGGCTCAGGGTGACCGGCTTGTCCGAGACGGCGCCGGTCACCTTGTCCGTAACCTTCATCACGCTCGGTAGGGCTACGATCTCGGCGTCGAAGCGGCCTGCGGCCTGGGCGGCCACCGTTCTTTGCTGCGACTGGAGCGCATATTCGTCCTGGCGCTGGCGGGTCACCTGGTAGCGCTCGGCCACGATCTCGGCGGTCTCAAGCATGGTCATGTAGAGGTCGTCGCGGTGCTCGACGAGCCATGGGTCCTGGGCGCGATAGCGGTTCATCTTGTCGTTCTGGACGAGCGAAATGGATTCGAGGCCGCCGCCGATGGTGACGCTCATGCCATCGTCGACGATCTCCTTTGCAGCCGTCGCGATCGCCATGAGGCCTGAGGCGCATTGCCGGTCGAGCGACATGCCCGCGACGCTGGTCGGAAGGCCGGCGCACAGCAGCGCCTGCCGCGCGACATTGCCGCCCTGCGACCCCTGCTGCATTGCCGCTCCCATGACGACGTCGTCGACTTCGGCGGGCTCGACGGACGCGCGCGTCAAGGCGCTCGCTATCGCATGGCCGCCCAGCGTCTGGGCCTGGGTGTCGTTGAACGCGCCCCGATAGGCCTTGCCGATCGGCGTTCGGGCGGTCGAGACGATGACGGCTTCACGCATGATGGGTCTCCGGCTGTTTGTTCATTAGTTAGCCCTCATCCGTCGCGCCTGCCGGCGCGCCACCTTCTCCCCGAGGGAGAAGGGCCTGCGGTGGCGCCGGCTGGCGCGCCTCTCCGCCCTGCGTAAAGGCGCCGTTCAGCAACCCTTCTCCCTCGGGGAGAAGGTGGCCCGAAGGGTCGGATGAGGGTCTTGCATGCGCGTAGATCGTCTCCAGGACACCTTCGCGATTCTGCAACACTTCATTGTTCCAAAAGCGAAGCACTTTCCAACCTTGGCTCGACAGATATGCGTCTCGGGCCTTGTCGCGAGGGCTTTCGGCGTGTTGCGACCCGTCGGCTTCGACGATCAGCTTAGCGCCAACACAAAGAAAGTCGACAATGTAGAGGCCCACCGGGACCTGCCGGCGAAACTTGAATCCGCTGAGGCGACGATCGCGCAGCAGGCGCCATAAGCGCAACTCGACGTCGGTCGGGGCGCCGCGCATGCCTCGCGCGCGGGAGCGCTGGTTCGACGAGACGCCTGCGTCAGTCTTCATCGGTCACCCATCGGCGGGGAGGGCCCTCATCCGTCGCGCCTCCGGCGCGCCACCTTCTCCCCGAGGGAGAAGGGTTCCCGGTAGGCGCCGTTTGGCGCACTTCCTCCCCGCAACGAAGGCGCCGTTTAGCATCCCTTCTCCCTCGGGGAGAAGGTGGCGCGCAGCGCCGGATGAGGGCGCTTGGGTCACGAGTTCGTAAACGTCCCGCCTTCCGCCGCGAGCTTCTCCAACAGCGCCGCGAGCTTGAAGTCGTCGCCGAACTTACTCTGATACGCCTTGAGCTTAGAGAGCACCGTCTTCAACCCGACCGTGTCGGCGTAGAACATCGGGCCGCCGCGATAGACCGGCCAGCCGTAGCCGTTGATCCAGACGATGTCGATGTCGGAGGCGCGCTGCGCTTTGCCCTCTTCGAGGATTTTCGCGCCCTCGTTAATCATCGGATAGATGCAACGCTCGAGAATTTCGGCGTCGCCGATCTGGCGCTGCTCGATGCCTTTCGACTTGGCGACGTCGCGGATAATCCCCTCGACCTTCGCGGAAGGTTTGGCGTTGCGCGCCTCGTCGTAATCGTAGAAGCCTGCGCCCGTCTTCTGGCCGCGCCGTCCTTCCTCGCAGAGGATGTCGCGGATCGACGCACGTTTTGACGTCGCGGCCGACCAGCCGATGTCGAGGCCGGCGAGATCCGTCATCGCAAACGGGCCCATCGGCAGACCAAAATCGACCAGCACGCGGTCCACGTCCCAGGGCGTCGCGCCTTCTAAAATGAGCTTCGACGCCTCGCGCTGGCGCTCCGTCAGCATGCGATTGCCGACGAAGCCATGCGCGACGCCGACGACGACGGGGACCTTGCCGATCTTCGGCGCGAGCTGCGCGATCGTCGCGAGCACGGACTTCGACGTCTTTTGCCCACGCACGATCTCGAGCAGGCGCATCACATTGGCGGGCGAGAAGAAATGCGTGCCGAGCACGTCTTCCGGCCGCTTGGTCATCGCGGCGATGGCGTCGACATCGAGGTAGGAGGTGTTCGAGGCGAGGATCGCGCCGGGCTTGGCGATCGTGTCGAGCCGCTCGAAGATGCCCTTTTTTAGATCCATATCCTCGAACACCGCCTCGATCACCAGGTCGGCGTCGGCCAGAGCGTTGAAGTCGAGCGTGGGGACAAGCCTGCCCATCCGCTCCTCGACTTCGGCCATCGTCATGCGGCCCTTCTTGGCCGTGTTCTCGTAGTTGCGACGCATGATCGAAACGCCGCGGTCGAGCGCTTGCTTCGAGGTCTCGACGATGGTGACGGGAATGCCGGCGGAAAGGAAATTCATCGAAATGCCGCCGCCCATCGTGCCTGCGCCGATCACGCCGACCCTGGCGATCTTTCGCACGGCCGTGTCGGCCGGGATGTCGGCGACCTTGGCCGCCTGCCGCTCGGCGAAGAAGACATAGCGCTGCGCTTTCGACTGGGTCGTTACGACCAGCCTCCTGAAAATCGCGTGCTCCTGGGCCAGTCCCTCGTCGAACGGCAGGTCGACCGCGTTCTTCACCAACTCGATTGCTCCCTCCCAGGCCTCGAAGCCGCGAAACTTGCGGGCGTTGGCTTTGCGGACAGCCTCGAAGATTTCGGGATGGCCGCGCGCCGGCTCGATCTTGTCCGACCGGTCGCGCACCTTCTTGAGCGGCGCCTTCTCGGCGACGAGGCGGCGGGCGTAGGCGATCGCGGACTGATGCAACTTGCCTTCCTCCGCGAGCTCGTCGACGACGCCCCATGCCGCCGCCTCGCCCGCGCCGAACGGCGTTCCGGACAAAATGACGTCGAGCGCCTTTTCGGCGCCGATCAGCCGCGGCAGGCGCTGCGTTCCGCCGGCGCCGGGGATGATGCCGAGCTTGATCTCCGGCAGGCCGCACTTCGCCGAGGGGACGGCGATGCGGTAATGCGCCGTGAGCGCGACCTCGAATCCGCCGCCGAGCGCCGTGCCGTGGATCGCGGCGATGACCGGCTTTGATGCGTTCTCCATGACGCCCAGGACGTCAGGGAGAGAGGGCGGGACGAGTGGCTTGCCGAACTCGGAAATGTCGGCGCCGGCGATGAACGTCCGCCCGTCGCATATGATGACGATAGCCTTGACGGCGCCGTTTGCCTCCGCCTGCTCGACCCCCCGCTTGAGGCCGTCGCGGACCGCTTGCGAAAGCGCGTTCACCGGCGGGGAGTTAATCGTCACCAGCGCGACTTCACCCTCGATCGCGAGGTCGACGACCGAATTGATGGCAGCCATGGAATGTTTCCTCTGGACAAGGACTGCGCGAGCGCCGAGGACGGAGCGCGCCGGTGAGGTTTGGGGCTTTGCCGGGCCAAGGGGCATGTTCAGGCAGCCCGCGTCCTCGGTCAACTGCTGGCGAGAGCGCGGCGCGCTTCAGGGCCGCGATGGAGGGGGCAAAGAATTTTGCCGCTCCCTTGTAACCGATCGCCGGCCCGAACGTATTGCCATTGCGGACCCGGGAAGGATCGTGGACCGGCAGGAGGAGGGAGATTGAGGCATGCTGACGCGTCGAACGGCTCTGAGCAGTCTTGCCGCTATGGCGAGCGCCGGTCTCCTGCAAGGGGGCGCTGCCCGCTCTGCCGAAGCAGACCATGTCGCCTATAGCGACGCCGAGTGGCGCTCGAAGCTCACCGCCGAGCAGTACGCCATCCTGCGCAAGGACGGGACTGAGCGGCCATTCACCAGTCCCCTTCTGCATGAGGAGCGGAAGGGGACCTTTGCCTGTGCCGGCTGCGGCTCCGACCTGTTCTCCTCATCAACGAAATTCGACAGCGGCACCGGGTGGCCAAGCTTCTGGGCGCCGTTGGACAAGGCGGTCGACACCCACGCCGACCATTCGTGGGGCATGACGCGCACGGCGGTGACCTGCCATCGATGCGACGGCCACTTGGGCCATGTTTTCGACGATGGGCCGAAGCCGACCGGTTTACGCTATTGCATGAACGGCTTGGCGCTTGCCTTCAAGCCAGCGACGACCGCCTGACGCGCGTTTACTTTGGGTTACGGATCTTGTCCTGTAACGGGCCATCCAGCGATCGTGCGGACAAGCAGAGCAGGGCTCTCGCAAGTGTGATGACACGAGCACGTGAGTAAGTCGGCCTGTCGCGCGAACGCCATAGTGACGGCTTACGCGGGGCGCGCTTTTGACAATTCGTTTTTCGCAGCAACGGAGTTGAGCCATGATTTCGTCCTTCAAAAGAGGCTCTTCTTTTCCCGCACTTGTTCTTATCGGGCTCCTCTCCACAGCCGCCTTTTTCGTCACCCGCTCCACCGCCGAGGAAGCGCGCGTCGCGCCGACCCCGACGGTGGATGAGCCAGCGGGCGGCGAGACCTCCGAAGTCGCGGTAATCGCGGGGGGATGCTTCTGGGGCGTGCAGGGCGTCTTCCAGCATGTCGCCGGCGTGACCAACGCCGTCTCCGGCTATGCCGGCGGCGACAAGTCGACCGCCCACTACGAGATGACCTCGGAGGGCAACACGGGGCACGCGGAATCGGTTCAGATCACTTACGACCCGCGCAAGATCACCTACGGGCGCATCCTGCAGATCTATTTCTCGGTCGCGCATGACCCGACCGAACTCAATCGCCAGGGCCCCGACGAAGGCACGCAATATCGCTCGGCGATCTTTCCGATGAACGACGAGCAGGCGCGGGTGGCGAAGGCCTATATCGCGCAACTCGATGCGGCCCATGCGTATCCCGCGCGGATCGTCACGACCATCGAGCCGGGCAAGACCTTCTATCGCGCCGAGGACTATCATCAGGATTTCCTGGCGAAGAATCCGGGCTACCCGTACATCGTCTACAACGATCTGCCGAAGGTCGCGAACCTGAAGCGCCTCTTTCCCGCGCTTTACAAGCCAGAGCCGACTTTGGTCAGCGCCGCTCGCTCCTAGGCGCATTCACCACTCCAGTTATCTCTGATTCTGACGGCGCCTTCCTATTTGGAGAATTGCCCTTTAATGTAAGAGGCTTAGTAATAGGCTTCATCATCAACAACGGATATTCGGTCTAGGCTTCTGGCAAGTCAGCAGTGTGCTGACCATGGCCTTTAATTCCGGAGACCTCGGCCAGGTTTGCATCGAGCAAGATTCCGTCCCGGAACCGCAACCTGGAGATATGGCTTCGGCGCAATGGGCGCAGCGATCCGGTCCGCGCGCCGCAGGACGGCGACGTTTCCAGTGATATGGGCAGCCGAAGGCGGCGGCCCCCTCCGCGCCCGTAAAATGCTCGCCGAGATAGGCGAGGGTCAGGGTGAAAGCCCGCCATGCAAAGAGCCCGCGCGACCCTGAGGCCGGTGAAGGTCATGAGGTAACCCCAAGCTTTCGGTCGATCCTCTGACTGAGCAGGGCGACGGCGAGGCTCGACACGGCCATGCCAATCGTTGTCGCGTTGACCGCAAATCCCATCGCTCCCGGGGTGACTCGATAAGCGTGGGCAAGCGAGGATAGAATCGCCTGCGTCGCGAACAGGTCGACCAGTGTCAGAAAAGAGCGCGGTGATCGAGCTCCGGGCGCGGTCGGTGAGGGTCGCATGCGTCCACGCCGGCGTCATTGCCGCTCTGAAAGGGTTTCGTGCGTCATCGGGCTTCTCCCTCAAACATCGTGGCTCCCCCTCGGGGAGAGCCGCCGGGGCCGCAAATGCGGCGCTCGATGAATGGCAGGAAGCGCGAGAAGGCGGACGCGGCATCGAAAGAACGATCTGCTGCGGCGGCGCATAGCGCTCAGATCGAGGAGGCGTGAATTGCGTACCAATGTGCTGGTAGTCCGACGTGTCCCATGTACCTCTACCTCACCCCCACTGGCCGGGTCGTCGTGGCTGGCAGCCGAAAAGTCCGCCGTCCGCGACTTATCTGGCGGCGAGCCATTTACAGGGACGCTTCAGGTCTTTAGCCATGACGGTCTAAAACTTGCGTCGCAGCTACCGGGTGTCCGCGCCCTTCCGCTTCCGCTGACCACGGAATCGGTTGCTTAACCTTTTTCGGCTCGATCGCGGCTGCTCGAAATCGAAGGAAGGCGAAGTGGTCTCGATTGCGGACATCGAAAGCGCCGAACGCCTCTTGGGGATCGCCTATACCGCGGCCGAACGCGGTCAGATGGTTGAGAATCTTGAAGGCCAGATCGCTTCAGCGATCGCCCGCCGGAAGTTCCGCTTCGACAATTCCATGCCGACAGCAAGCCGCTTCGACCCGCGCCTGCCGAACTTCGGCATGCCGGCCCCGGGTTCGCCGCAATTTTCGACAGCCGCCGTCCGACCATTGCCCGAAGATGAGGCGGACATCGCCTTCGCGCCGATTGGAGAACTCGCGGCCTGGATTGGCGCGAGCGCGTTGACGAGCCGCCGGCTGACGGAGATTTACCTCTCCCGGATCGACGCATTAGGACCAAGGCTCGAATGTTTCGCCACGGTCACAACCAAGCGGGCGCTGGCGGAGGCGGACGCGGCGGATGCGTTGACGCGCGGCGGCGTGAACCTCGGCCCGCTCCATGGCATTCCCTATGGACTGAAGGACCTTTTCGACACCAAGGGAACTACGACCGGCTGGGGCGCTGAGCCATATAACAATCGAATCCCGGCCACCGACGCGACCATTGTGTCCAAGCTCCGTGCGGCCGGCGCCGTACTTTTGGGCAAAACGACCGTCGGGGCGCTGGCTTACAACGACATCTGGTATGGCGGCTGGACGCGCAATCCCTGGAACCTCAATGAAGGTTCGAGCGGATCGAGCGCCGGATCGGCTTCCGCCACCGCCGCGGGCCTATGCGCGTTTTCGATCGGCACCGAGACGCTCGGATCGATCACCTCGCCCAGCCAACGTTGCGGCACGACCGGATTGCGCCCGACGTTCGGTCGGGTCTCGCGGGCGGGGGGCATGGCGCTCTGTTGGTCGCTCGACAAAGTGGGCGCCATCTGCCGCTTCGTCGAAGACACGGGGGTCGTGCTGGCCGCGATCAACGGCGCCGATGGCGCAGACCGCTTCTCGATCGAGGCGCCGTTCCGTTTCGACGCCGAGGCCGATATTTCCGGCCTCAAGCTCGGCTATCTTCCGGAAGCCTTTGGCGAAGGCGCCACCGAGGTTGATCACGCCGCGCTTGCGGCGAGCCGGCGTCTGGGCGTCGAGGTCGTCGAAGTTTCGTTGCCTCCTCTGCCTTACGAGGCGCTGATGAACGTGGTCTACGCGGAGGCTGCGGCCGCGTTTGAGGACCTGACCCTGTCCGATCTTGACGACACCCTCAAATGGCAGGACGACGGCGCCTGGCCTAACACCTTTCGCAAGGCGCGCTTTCTTTCCGCGGTCGATCACGTCCAATTGGACAGGCTCCGCTATCAGGTGATGCTGGCGCTTGACGAGCTTTTCAATAATGTCGACGCGGTAATCGGGCCCTTCATGACTGGGCCGATGCTCATCGCCAGCAATTTCACGGGACATCCTTGCTTGCATCTGCGTGCCGGCTTCCTTCAGCTTGCGACTCGCGGCGCAGCCTCCCTCGGCTCGGGTAAGCTGACGACGGGAGCGCCCGAGGCTGCGGGCCGCACCTTCAACGTTCCCCAGGGCGTTTCTTTGTGGGGGCCGTTGTTCGAAGAAGGCCCGATCCTCAATCTCGGCATGGCGCTTGAGAAAGAGCTAGGCGTCGCCGCCATCCGTCCCGAATTGCCGAGGTAACAGCGTTCGTGCGGCCTAACGAGTCTAAGAGTTGAACGGTAGGTCGAATTCGAAGAGCGAGCAAGTCCATTCAGAGGGAGGCATGCCATGAAGCGTAGAGAATTCCTGACGTCGAGCGCAACATTGGTCGGAGCCGCCGCGTTCGGCGGCTTCATGACCGACCCGTCTCGGGGCGCCGATGGGCCAGTCAAAGGTGGAACCTTGATTTGGGGGCATTCTGAGACGACCCAGAACTTGGACATTCACCAGACAGGCACAGCCTCGACGCTTCGGGTGCTTCAGAACGTCCACGACGCGATCGTCACCGTCGACAAGAATTTCACAGTGATCCCGAGCCTCGCGAAGAGCTTCGAGCAGAGTCCCGACGGCCTCACCTACACATTCCATCTACGCCCCGGCGTCAAGTTCCACGACGGCAAGGCGATGACCTCGGCGGACGTCAAATACTCCTTTGACCGTTGCCGGGCCAAGGAAACGGGTGCGGTCAATTTCGAGGTGTTCAACGACGTGGCGTCGATCGAGACGCCAGACGACCTTACCGTCGTAATCAAGATGAAACGCGTCAACGCCCCGTTCCTGAGCCGTCTCGCGGAAAACGGCGCCGGCGCCATTATGCCTCAAGGCTCGGGAGACCAGCAGGGGAAGGCGCCCATCGGCGCGGGACCGTTCAAATTCGCGCGACGGGAATTTGGACACGAGGTCGAGCTCGTCCGCTTCGACGACTATTGGGACGGGCCGGCTTATCTCGACAAGGTCATCGCAAGAGAAGTGACCGAGCCCACAGTGCGGCTCACCGGACTCCGAACTGGCGAAATGCACATGATCAACGACATTCCGGCCGACCGGATGAAGGAGGTGAAGAGTGACCCGAAGTTTCAGGTCACCACCTGGTTTCCCCTCAACTGGGACTTCGTCAATCTCAACCACGATTTCGAGCCGTTCAAGGACCAGCGCGTACGCCTCGCGATCGATCTCCTGATCGACAAGGAGGCGTTGTTGCAAGGCGCGTTGTGGGGCGAAGGCAGGATAACCGCGTCACCGAGCTTTCCAACTTCCCCTTCGTACAACGCCACGCTCAAGAATCGTCCTCAGGATATCGAGAAGGCGAAGCAACTGCTCGCGGAGGCCGGTTACGGACCAGGCAAGCTCGACCTCGTATTCAAGGCGACCACGAACTATCCCTATCACGTCGAGTTGGCGCAGATCATGCTCGAATGGTTCAAGGAAGCCGGCATCAACATGAAGATCGAGCAGCTGACCTGGGCCGACTGGTTGAGCCAAGTCTGGGTCAACAAGGACTTCCAGATCTCAATGATGAACTTCTTCACATTGTGGGAGCCGGATTTCCTCTATTATAGCCTCTGGCATTCGACCGGCGCATTCAACTATCGGCATATCCGGGACCCCGAGCTCGACGATCTCCTGCAGAAAGCGCGCGTGACGATCGACCCTGGAGCGCGCGCCGACGTCTACAAGCAGGTGCAGCAGCGCATCTACGATCAGGATCACGACGTCATCCTCTGGTTCCGGAACGGGTCGATTGGAGCGCAGCCTTCTGTCGGCGGCCTCGACACCATCGTTCATCCGAACGGCAGCAACTTCCAGTTCCACAAAGTCTGGCTGCGGACGTGAGGGTCGCGGCGGGCGCGATGAAAAGGCGCCTGCCGTTTCAAGCGAAACCGACTTTTGGATCCGCATGTCTTTTATCGTCAACCGCCTGCTCTCGATTGCGCTGACGCTGTTCTTGATCTCGGTCATCACCTTCGCCGTCACGACCATTCTTCCAGGCGATGTCGCGACCATGATCATGGGCACACAGAGCAATCCGGAGGCGCTAGCAGGATTGAGGAAGACCCTGGGTCTCAACGACCCGCTTGTGGTTCAATACGGACGGTGGATCGGCGGCATGCTGACCGGCCATTGGGGGCAATCGCTTATATTCAAAGTCCCCATCGCCGATCTTCTTATCCAGAAGATCAAAGCCAGCTCCCTCATCGTCATGATGTCGATGGGGATCGCGTTGATCTGCGCGGTGCCGCTCGGCGTTTGGGCTGCGGTTCATCGGGATCATTGGCAGGACGGCGCAAGCAGCAGCGCGGCGCTTGTTGGCGTGAGTCTGCCGGATTTCTTCTGGGGGATCATGATGATCCTCCTGTTCGCCCGGACTCTTGGCTGGTTTCCGTCTAGCGGCTTCGCTGATCCGTCCGTGAGCCTCGAGCAGGCGCTGACCCACGCCTTCCTTCCTTCGCTCGCTCTCGGGCTCGGCCTCATGGCGCATCTCACTCGCATGACCCGCTCGACCATGACGGGAATTCTCGGACAAGAATTCATTCGCGTCGGACGCGCGAAAGGCCTCAAGGAGCGAACAATCGTCTGGCGTTACGCGTTGGCTAACGCGATCGGCCCCGTGATCACGGTGGCCGGCCTCCAGGTTGGTTACCTCTTTGGGTCGATCATAGTCATCGAGACGCTGTTCAACTACACCGGCATGGGCTGGCTGACCTACCAAGCTCTCCTCAACCGCGACATTCCTTTGATTCAGGCCACGGTTTTCGTCATCGCGGCCGTTGTCATGCTCGCCAATTTCGCTGTCGACTTGCTCTACCTCTACTTCGATCCGCGTATCCGCCTTGTGTAGGAAAAGATGAGGCGCTTCCTCACCGCCAAAGGTCTCCTCGGCGCGGCGCTGGTGATCGCGATGGTTCTGGTCGCGATTGTCGCTCCACTTGTCATTCCCGCCGATTATGGAACTCGGATGACCATGACTGCGCGCCTCCGCCCCCCCTCGGAGCTGCATTGGTTCGGTACTGACCAACTCGGCCGCGACCTCTTCTATCGGGTGATGCTCGGCGCGCGAACATCGCTTGGAATCGCGGGCGCTGCTGTGTTGATAAGCGTCGTCCTTGGCCTGCCGATCGGCATGGTGGCCGGCTTCTACCGCGGCCGTATCGACAATGCGCTGATGCGTCTCGTCGACACGCTCCTAAGCTTTCCAGTGTTGTTGCTGGCGCTGACCATCAGCGCCATGCTCGGCCCGAGCATCCCCAACGCTATCATTGCCATCGGCGTCGCCTTCACACCGTTTCTGGCGCGGATTGTACGCGGCGAGGCGCTCCGCGTTACGCAAATGCCCTATGTCGAAGCAGCGCGGGCGGCGGGAGCAACCGACCTCGATCTCATTCTGCGGCACGTGGCGCCCAATGTCATGCCGCCGATCATCGTCCAAGCTACGATCAGCCTTGCTTTCGCCGTTCTGGCGGAGGCTGGGCTTTCCTTTCTCGGGCTCGGCACCCAGCCGCCACAATCCTCTTGGGGGCTGATGATCCAAGCGTCGCGCGACTATCTCGATGTCGCGCCATGGACCGGCCTCGTCCCGGGCGCCGCCGTCGCGATCACCGTGCTTGGGCTCAACATGTCGGGCGACATTCTCCGCGACGTTTTCGATCCGCGGACGAGGTGAGGCGCAACGGTCAAAATGTCGTCAACCGCCGAACCTCTTCTCGCATCGCAAGCCGACACCCGGCGGCCGCTGGTCGCGGTCGACGATCTCAGGGTCGAATTCAAGACCGACGGCGGGACGATCGTCGCGGTGGATGGCGTCTCGTTCTCGATCGACCCGGGTGAGACGGTCTGCCTCGTCGGCGAATCGGGTTCGGGAAAATCGGTGACTTCCCTCTCTCTCATGCGCCTGGTCGAATTTGGCGGCGGGAGAATATCGAGCGGCGAACTCAAGTTCGCCCCGCGCACGGGGGATTCGGTCGATCTGGCCAAAGCTTCGCAAGATTTCATGCGCGAGCTCCGCGGCGACCAGATCGGCATGATCTTTCAGGAGCCGATGACCTCGCTCAATCCGGTCTTCACAATCGAGCGGCAGCTCGTAGATGAACTCAAGGCGCATCGGGGCCTGAAGCGGAAGGAAGCGCGAGCTCGGGCGCTCGAGCTTCTCCGCAGCGTGCGGGTGCCCGAGCCGGAGCGCCGCCTGAAACAATATCCTCATGAATTATCGGGTGGCATGCGTCAGCGCGTCGTCATAGCCATGGCGATGGCCTGCGAGCCGCGGCTTCTCATTGCTGATGAGCCAACGACCGCGCTCGATGTCACGATTCAAGCGGAAATCCTCGCCCTTATCGACCGGCTGAAGCGCGAGAACCATATGGCCGTCCTTTTCGTCACCCACGATATGGCGGTCGTTGCGCAGATGGCCGACCGCGTCGTCGTCATGTACCGCGGCAAGATTGTCGAGGAAGGCGATGTAGAGACAATCTTCGAGAATCCGCAGGCCGACTACACTCGGATACTGCTCGCGGCCGTTCCGAAACTTGGCGAAATGCGCGGCACCGCCACGCCTGCGCCCATGCGCGGGGTTGGCGATTTCGCTTCCGTCAGTCGCAACGTTTCGGCGTCACGGCCTCAATCCCGCCGTTTGCTGGAAGTCAAGAACTTGACCACGCGCTATCCAGTGAGAGGGGGTGTGCTTCGACGTGTCGTCGCCAACATCCATGCCGTCGAGGACGTGACTTTCTCTGTAAACCTTGGCGAGACGTTTTCGCTGGTCGGCGAATCCGGCTGCGGCAAATCGTCTTGCGGCCGGTCCATCCTGCGGTTGGTCGAACCGCAGTCGGGCGAGATATGGGTCAATGGCCGGGAAATCCGCGGCCTCGGGCAAACCGACTTGCGTGAAGCGCGCCGAGACATGCAGACGGTGTCCCAAGATCCGTTTGCGTCACTGAACCCGCTTCGCCGTTTGCGCGATCAGGTCGCCGAGCCGCTCATCAATTTTAATCTCGCCTCAAAATCGGAAATCGCGGATCGTGTCGCAGAGCTTTTCGACCGCGTCGATCTCCCGCGCAACTTCCTCAACCGCTACCCTCACGAACTGTCCGGAGGACAGCGCCAGCGCGTTGCGATTGCGCGCGCGATTGCACCCCATCCAAGCCTCGTCATTGCCGACGAGGCGGTCTCGGCGCTTGACGTCTCGGTGCAGGCACAAGTGCTGAACCTCCTCGCGGAATTGCAGGCAGATCTGGGGTTGTCCTTCCTTTTCATCAGCCACGACATCGCGGTCGTCGAGCGCATCTCGCACCAGGTTGGAGTTATGTATCTCGGACGTCTTGTTGAGCTGGGTTCGCGCTCCGCGGTGTTCGAGGACGCCCGCCACCCCTACACGAAAACATTGATGGCCGCAGTCCCGGTCGCCGACCCGAAACGACGACGAATCCACGAAGCTCCAAGCGCCAAATCTCTTGCTTCGCCCATCTTCCCGCTTGGGCACAAACCCGAGCCTTCAACTTACGACGAGGTGACGCCCGGTCATTTCGTTCTTCGCGATAATTAAGTGGCTGGCGAATGTCGGACCATGCCGGGGAGGACCTCGGCTGTGCTGAACAAGACAAGGGCGTCAAGAGGTCCAGCGACCTCGACAGCCACTTTGAGAGATGGCAAATGGGCATATATGGGAAAACGAACTGTTCATTATCCCTTCGAGATGAAAAGCTTGTAGAGTTGCTCGGCGCGGAAAAATGGAATCAGGAAGCCTCCGAAGCAATCTCTGCTCTATTGGCAATAGCCCCTACTCAAATCGATCCCCTTGGGCAGAAAGGGAGGCCGGAAGGGAGAAAGGCGCGCGATCAGCGCGAGCCTCACCCCGCCGCGAAGCTGCGCGGCGCCGGGCTGATCACCTTGGCGCCGTCGTCGGCGATCTCCATCACCGCCAGGCCCCGCTCATTGGTCCCGTCGGCCTTGAAGCGGAAGACGCCGTCCGCGCCGTTGAAGCCCGATATGTTGGTCAGCGCCGCCTGGCTGAAAGGATCAGCGCCCCCATTGCGGGCGAGCGCGGCGGCGAGCGTCACCGCGTCATAGGCGAGCGTCGCGAGGCGCGCCGGATCGCTGTTGAATTTGGCCTTGTAGCGCTGCGCGAAGGCGTCGAAGCCGGAATTGTCAGGGGCCGAGAACCACGCCCCCTGCATCTGCGGCAATTTGAGAACTCGCGCGTCGTTCCAGACCCCGGTGCCCAGAAACTTCGTCTTGATGTTGGCGGCTCCCAAGGCGCTCGCCACCGCCGGCATGGCGTCGGCCTGCTCTGGAATGAAAAGAGCATCGATCTGGCCCTGAACCGCCGCCACCTGTTGAGCCGCGGTCGCCATCTGGCCGGCGGAGTAGCGAGCCGTCACGACCACCTGTGCGTTGAGGCTTCCGGCCTGGTCCTGGAACCGCTGGGCGGCGACATTGCCGTAGTCGTTCTGCGGAGCCATGATCGCGAACGACTTCTTGCCGCTCGAGACGGCGTATTGAAGAATCCGGTCGACATAGCCCTGGATGAGGAAAGACAGGAGATAGACGCTCGGGGCGGCGACGGTGACGTCGGTCGAGAAAGCGATCATTGGCCGGCCGGCCGATTTCACCGGCGCCGACGCAGACCGCACCTCGTTGGCGAACACCGGCCCCAGGATGAGCTGCGCGCCGGCGCCCAGTTCCGCTTGCGCCGCCTGGGCGGCGGCGTCGGCGCTCGAATGATCGTCTTCGATCATCAACGTGATGTAAGGAGCCCCAAAGCCGTCGATCGCCAATTGCGCCGCGTTGCGCATCGAAACGCCGATCGGGCTTGGGCCGCCGTTCTGGGTCAGTGGCAGGATCATCCCCACCCGAACGGGGCCAGCGCCCAGCGTCTCGCCGACGGGCGGGCCGTTCGAGGGCGTGGCCGGGGTGGCGGGCGCGGGTCCGCCGGCGTTGTTCGGCATCTCGAGGCCGCCAGAATTGCAACCGGCGAGCGTCAGGAAGAGTCCGCCGCCTAGCATGGCGCGCCTTGTCACGCCTCGACTTGCTGCCGGCTGCTCAGCGGCAAACCTCATACTCACCTCTCGTTTGAGCCGCGCCAGCGCGGGCGAGGGCGTTGCGTTCTCATGATCGCTCATCGGCGCGCGACAGACGCGATTTGCCGGCTGTCAACGGAAATTGTGGCATTTTCACCTGCGCTTGGCTATGCGTCGGTCTTTGAGCCAGCTGTCCGATCGGCGGATAAGAGCGCAATGACCGCAGCAAAAGCTCCCCGGGCGGACACGATCAAGACGGTTCGCACGAGCCGGACCTTTCAGATAGGCGACGCAACTCTTCCGGCAGCGACGCTGGGCCCTGGTCTTTACGTGGTCGCCACGCCGATTGGCAACCTCGCCGACGTGACGCTGCGCGCTCTGGCGATCCTGGCCGGCGCCGACGCGATCCTGGCCGAGGACACGCGCGTGTCGCGCGCCCTGCTCGCGCGTTACGGCATCAAGAGGCCGCTCTCGCCCTATCATGAGCACAACGCTCCCGAGGCGCGGCCGCGGGTGCTCAAACGCATAGCCGAGGGCCAAGCGCTGGCGCTTATCTCCGACGCCGGGACGCCGCTCATCTCCGATCCGGGCTATAAGCTTGTCGCGGAGGCGATCGAGCAGGGCTTCGCTGTCGTTTCGGCCCCAGGCGCTTCCGCCGCGCTGGCGGCTCTGTGCGTCGCGGGCCTGCCAACGGACCGTTTCTATTTCGAGGGGTTCCTGCCGCCTCGGTCGGCGGCGCGCCGCGAGCGGATCAACGCGCTCGCCGCCGTGCCGGGCACGCTCATCTTCTATGAGGCCGCGGGACGGCTTGCCGAGACCCTTGCCGACCTCGCTGTCGAGCTTGGGCCTCGGCCCGCGGCGGTGGCGCGCGAGTTGACCAAGCTGCATGAGGAGGTGAGACGCGGGGCGCTTGACAAACTCGCCGCCGAATATGCGGCCGGCGAAACCCCGAGGGGCGAGATCGTCATCGTTGTCGGCGCGACGGAAGAGAGGGCCGCGGTCTCCGAAGCCGCACTCGACCGGGAAATCGCCGCGCATCTCGCGAACCTGTCGGTCAAGGACGCCGCCGCGGCGATCGCCGCCAAACATGGGCTGCCGAGACGGCAGGTCTATGCGCGCGCCCTGGCGCTGGCGGGGACGCAGCGGTGAGAGGTCGCGCCGAAGAGCGGACAGAGCGCCGACGCGGCGCTCATCTTTATGGCCTCAAGGCCGAAATCGATAGCGGCGCTGCTTCTGCGCCTCAAAGGCTACACGATCCTCGCCCGGCGATTCGTCGTCTCCGGCGGCGAGATCGACTTGATCGCGCGCCGAGGCGACTCGATCGCCTTTGTCGAGGTCAAGGCGCGCGCCGATCTCGACGTCGCGGCGATTGCGATCAGCGCAACCAAGCGGCGGCGAATCGCGCGGGCGGCGCGCCTGTGGCTCACGCGAAACCCGTGGGCGGCGGGCATGACCTATCGCGTCGACGCCGTCTTCGTCGCGCGCGGGCGGCTTCCCCGTCACGAGCCGGACGCGTATAGGCTCGAAATCGACTGATTGCCCCCAAACACGTACTGACCTTGAGCGGATACCCATGCCCCTGACCGTCGCCGTGCAGATGGACCCGATCGAGCGCATCCGCATCGCCGGGGACTCAACCTTCGCGCTGCTTCTCGAAGCTCAGGCCCGCGGGCATCGCCTTCTCCACTATACGCCCGACCGGCTGAGACTCAACGGCAAGCGCGTTGAGGCGATGGCCGAGGCGCTGACCGTCAAGGACGTCGAGGGCGCTCACGCGCAACTTGGCGAGGCGAAGCTCGTCGACCTTTCGACCGTCGACGTCGTGCTGTTGCGCCAGGATCCGCCGTTCGATCTCGCCTATATCGCGACGACATATTTTCTCGAGCGCATCCATCCGAAAACGCTGGTGGTCAACGATCCCCGCGGCGTGCGCGATTCGCCCGAGAAGCTGTTCGTGATGGATTTCCCCGAACTCATGCCCCCGACCCTCATCGCCCGCGACAAAGCGGGGATCGAAGCGTTCCGCGCCAAGCACGGAGAGGTGGTGATGAAACCGCTTTACGGTTTCGGGGGCGCATCGGTGTTCAAGGTCGCCGTTCAGGACCCGAATTTCGGTTCGCTGTTCGACCTGTTCAGTACAAGCCTTCGCGAGCCGTGGGTGATCCAGAAGTTCCTGCCAGCGGTGACGCGCGGCGACAAACGGATCATTCTTGTCGATGGCGAGGCGAGGGGGGTGGTCAATCGCGTGCCCACTGGCGACGACATCCGCTCGAACATGGTGCGCGGCGGGGCGGCGCGGGAAACGGAGCTGACCGAGAAAGAAAGGCTGATCTGCTCGACGATCGGGCCTGAGCTCCGACGGCGCGGTCTTCTGTTCGTCGGCATCGACGTCATCGACGGGTATCTGACCGAGATCAACGTCACCTCGCCGACCGGCATTCGCGCGATCAAGAAGGTTGGCGGGCCGGATCTGGCGGTGACGATCTGGGACGCGATCGAGGCCAAGGTCGGCGAGGCCTGACTTTTCTGTCGAAACCCGGCTGGCCTTGCGATTACCGGGCCGCGGGAGAATATACGTCCAATGTCAGACGCCGAGCTTCCTGCGGTCGATCGCCGCTCTCGCGCCGCCCCGCCGCTAAAGGGCGTCGAGCAAGCCAAGCTTCTCGATCGGCTCGCCTCCCTGCATGAGCAGCATCGGGGCGACTTGACTGCATTGCGCCGCGCCGCCGTCGAGACCTTGCGAGCGGCCCTTGATGCGGGACGAAGCGAGGCGCGCGCCGCTCTCGAGGCTGGCGGAGCCGGCCGCGCCTGCGCGGAGACGCTGAGCTTTGAGACCGACGAACTCATGCGTGTCGGGCTCGAAATGTCCGCGCGCTGGCTCGTCCCAGGGCGCTCAGGCCAGCCGGCGCCGACAATTGTCGCCGTCGGCGGCTATGGGCGGGGCATGCTCGCGCCCTATTCGGACATCGATGTCCTGTTTCTCCTTCCCGGACAAGTCGCCGCCCGGCGTGGAGAAGGTGGTCGAGGCGCTGCTCTATGTGCTGTGGGACCTCAAGCTCAAGGTCGGACACGCGACGCGCACCGTCGAGGAATGCCTGAAGCAGGCTCGGGCCGACATGACCATTCGCACGACGCTCGTCGAGGCGCGGTTCATCAGCGGCGACAAGGCGTTGTTCGAGACGCTGAGAGCCCGGTTCGACAAGCAAATCGTCGCCAAGACGGCGGCCGAATTCGTCGCCGCGAAGCTCGCCGAACGCGAAGCCCGGGTCCGGAAGGCGGGAGCCTCGCGCTATCTTGTCGAGCCCAATGTCAAGGAAGACAAAGGGGGCTTGCGCGACCTCAATACGCTGTTTTGGATCTCCAAATACGTCTACCGCGTTCACAACCCGCGCGAGCTCGTCGACGCAGGTTTGTTCTCGCCGCGCGAATTCACGCTCTTCCGCCGCTGCGAGGAATTCTTGTGGACTGTGCGGTGCCGGCTTCACTTTCTCGCCGGCCGGGCAGAGGAGCGCCTGAGCTTCGACGTCCAGCGGCCTATCGCTCGCCAGCTCGGCTATTCAACTCGCGCGGACCTGATCGATGTCGAGCGGTTCATGAAGCATTACTTCCTCATCGCCAAGGATGTCGGCGATTTGACCGCGATCGTGTGCGCGGCGCTCGAGGAGCGACACGCCAAAACGACGCCTGCGTTCGGCCGCCTGGTCGGACGCCTCAGGCGGCGAACCCGCGCGATCGCGGAGGCCAAGGATTTCAAGGTCGACAACGATCGCGTCAACGTCGTTCGCGACGATGTCTTCGAGCGCGATCCGGTCAACCTCATCCGGCTCTTCTGGATCGCCGACCGGTCGAACCTGCCGATCCATCCGGACGCGACCCGACTCGTCACGCAGTCCTTGAAGCGCATCGACGCCCGCGTGCGCGAGGACAAGGAGGCGAATCGCCTTTTTCTGGAGACCCTGACCTCGCGCAATGCGCCCGAAATCGCGCTGCGCCGGATGAACGAAGCCGGCGTGCTCGGTCAATTCATTCCCGATTTCGGCCGCGTCGTCGGGCATGATGCAATTTTCGATGTACCACCACTACACCGTCGATGAGCATCTCATTCGCACCGTCGGCGAGCTCAGCGCCATCGAAGCAGGCCGGCTTGGCGAGGAACTGCCGCTCGCCACCAAGATCAGTGGCGCCAGATCACGCATCGCACCGAGCTCTATCTCGCGGCGTTCCTGCACGACATCGGCAAAGGACGGGGGGTCGATCACTCGCGCGCCGGCGCCGACGTGGCGCGGGCGCTTGGTCCCCGCCTTGGCCTCACCGCGGCGAATACCGAACGCGTGGCCTGGCTGGTTGAGCAGCACTTGGTCATGTCCAACATGGCGCAGGGAAGGGACCTTTTTGATCCGAAGACGGCGGAAGCGCTGTCCGCGATCGTGCAGACCCAAGAACGGCTTAAGATGCTCTTGACTCTGACCGAGGCCGACATCCGAGCTGTCGGACCGGGCGTGTGGAACGGCTGGAAGGGCCAGCTCCTGCGCACGCTCTACTGGGAGACAGAAGTGACGCTCGGGGGCGGTCATTCGGTCATCGACCGCGACGGCCGCGTCAAAGCGGCCCAGGAGGCCGTCCGCAAGCTGCTCCCGGGCTGGTCCGATCCGGAGTTCGACGCCTACGCCCAGCGGCACTATCCCGCCTATTGGCTGAAAGTGGAGCCTGCCCGGCAGGCGGCCCACGCCAAATTGCTCCGCGCGATGGCGGCCGACACGCGTTCGCTAGCGACAGAGGTCACGACCGACGCGTTTCATGGCTTCACCGCCGTCACCGTGGTCGCGCCTGACCACCCCCGGCTGCTCACCGGCATCGCCGGCGCGTGCGCAGCCGCAGGCGGCAACATCGTCGATGCGCAGATATTCACCACCACCGACGGCCTTGCGCTCGACACCATTTTCGTGTCGCGCGCCTTCGAGCGCGACGAGGACGAAGTGCGACGCGGTCAACGGATCGCTTCGAACGTGGAGAAGACGCTGCGAGGCGAGATCCGCTTAGCTGAAATGACGCCGCCCAGACATGTACGGGACGAACGCCACAATGCGTTTGCAATTGAGCCGGAAGTGACGGTCGACAACAACCTTTCCCGCCGCTACACCGTGGTCGAGGTTTCCGGTCTCGACCGGCCGGGCCTGCTCAGGGACCTGACCGCCTCCTTGTCGAGCCTCAATCTCAACATCGGTTCAGCTCATATCGTAACCTTCGGGGAGAAGGCGGTGGACTCGTTCTATGTCACTGACCTAACCGGACAGAAAATCACCGCGCCCGCGCGACAGGCGGCGATCAAACGGCGATTGCTGGCTGACTTCGCCGCCGACTGACGACGGCGGCCGAGCATTTTACAGGTCCTCCCGCGCTTGATTTTTCGCTCGTCAGCCCTGATATCCGTCGCTAATTCCGATGGGGCTCAATGAAACGATGAGTAATAACAATGCCGATTGGGACTCGGGCGCCCAAAGCGGCCCTGATCCGGCCGACGGCGTTCGACCGGAGACGGGCGAACCGAACGCTTTCGCCGTCATCGAGGCGCTGAACGCCGAAAACAGCCAGTTGAAGGATCGCGTGCTGCGCACCCTGGCCGAGATGGAAAATCTGCGCCGGCGCACCGAGCGCGAGGTGTCGGACGCGAAGACTTATGGCGTGACGAGCTTTGCGCGAGACATGTTGACCGTGGTCGACAACCTCGCGCGCGCGCTCGAGCATTTGCCCGCCGAAGCGCGCGCGACCGCCGATCCTTCCATCCGCTCGGTGATTGAAGGGGTCGAACTGACTGCTCGGGATCTGGAAGCCGCGCTCAGCCGTCATGGAGTGAGGAAGCTCGATCCGAAGGGCCAGAAGTTCGATCCCAACTTCCATCAGGCGATCTTCGAGGCCCCTGACGAGAGCGTGCCTTCGGGTACGGTTTCGCAGGTCGTCCAAAGCGGCTGGACGATCGGCGATCGGGTGCTGCGGCCGGCGATGGTCGGCGTGTCCAAAGGCGGCCCCAAGGCCGCGCCAAGGCAGGAGTCGGCGTCGAGCGGCGAATAGCCGTCCTTTAGGCGGCGCCGGCTTTCGTCACCCGCCGAAGCGTCAAGTTGATCCTGCCGCCCTGAGGCAAAAGGCTCGACGAGCCGGCGATCACGCGATCGACGCCGTGGAACGCGAGACGGCTCTCGCCCGCAAGCGACATGGCGTCGCCCGACGCAAGGCGGAAGGAGCGAGTCGGCGCGTTGCGCTGAAGCCCGCCGACGCGAAAGAGCGCCGTGTCTCCGAGCGACAATGAGACGACCGGCGCGGCGAACTCATCCTCGTCGCGGTCCTGGTGCAGGCCCATACGCGCGGCGGAATCGTAGAGGTTGATCAAGCAAGCCTCCGGCGGCGGCGCGCCTGGAGCGATTGCCGCGAAAGCTTCGAGAAGCTCGCGCGGCATCGCCGGCCACGGGCGCCCGGTCTCGGGGTGCGTCGCCTGGTAGCGATAGCCCCGTTCGTCGGAAACCCAACCCAGGGCGCCGCAATTGCTCATCATGACCGAAAACGGCTTGCCGGTGCGCGGCATGCGCGGGCGGAATGGCGGCGCGGCCTCGAAAATCGCCAGCACCTCATCCCGCAGCGCCTCCTGGGCGGCGCGGCCGAGGAAGCCGGGGAAGTAATCGACCCCCGGTGTGATCGAAACGGCAACGTGCGACATGACGTGGATGACGAAGGGGAAGCCGAACTCAGTTATACCAAACGGCGGCGCGTCGTGCGCGGCTCCTTTCTCGCTGGCTCCTCTATGCAAATCGCCTGCACTTCATCTCCGGCCTTCCGCGCTCGGGGTCGACGCTCCTTGCCGCCCTGTTGCGGCAGAATTCGCGCTTCTCGGGGAAGACCTGAAGCTGCTGCCCCCGACCGTCAAAGTGGTGACCGTGCCCCGCCTTCCCTCTGCGCCGGCCGCGGCGTATACGAGGCGCGATTACCCCCAACACATCCGCAGAAGGGTCAACCGAGGCGAATATGGCCGGCCATAGTCAGTTCAAGAACATCATGCACAAGAAGGGCAAGCAGGACGCGATCCGCTCCAAGCTCTTCTCCAAGCTCGCGCGCGAAATCACCGTCGCCGCCAAGCTCGGCTTGCCCGATCCGGCGATGAACGCGCGGCTGCGCGTCGCCATGATCGCGGCGAGAGCCGAGAACATGCCCAAGGACAATATCGAGCGGGCGATCAAGAAGGCGTCCTCGGCGGACACCGAGAACTTACGACGAAGTGCGCTACGAGGGCTATGCGCCGGGCGGCGTGGCGGTCATCGTCGAGGCGCTGACCGACAACCGCAACCGCACCGCGGGCGAGGTGCGCTCCTATTTCACCAAGGCCGGCGGGTCGCTGGCCGAAACGGGCGCGGTCTCCTTCATGTTCGACCGCGTCGGACTGATCGTCTTCGACCGCAAGGTCGCCGACGAGGACGCGATGCTGGAGGCGGCGATCGAGGCGGGCGCGGACGACGTCGCGTCAGGCCCGGACGAGCACGAGGTCGTCACCTCGGTCGCGGCGCTGAGCGAGGCGCAAAAGGCGCTCGAGGCGAAGTTCGGCGAGCCGCTGAAGGCCTCGATTGTCTGGCGGCCGCAGAACACCGATCGCCGTCGACGACGAGGCGGGCGAAAAGATCCTGCGCCTCATCGGCGCGCTCGAGGACAACGACGACGTCCAGACCGTCACCGCGAACTTCGAGGTCTCCGAGGCGCTACTGGAGAAGATGGAGGGCTAGCGCCGCCTTGCGAGCGGCGCTCATCCCAGGCAGCGTGTCAAACCCCGCAGCGACGGCCCCACGGGCCCCACCAGCAATGCCAGCCGGGTGCGAAGCCGTATCGGGGGCCGTAGCCCCAGCGGTGCCATCCGCCTCCCCAGCCCCAGCGGTGCCAGCCGCCGTGCCATCCCCAGCCGCGATGCCAGCCCCAGCCACGGTGCCAGCCGCCATGCCAACCGCCATGCCACCAGACCGACTGAATGTCTGCGCTGGCGACGGGCTGTCTCGAGAGAAGGCGAGGCGAGCGTGAAGGCGGACGAAGGGACGCTTGAGGCGGCGAGCATCGTCGCGCCGGCGACAGCGGCGATCGCGCCGCGCGACAGAATGCGTAGGACCATGGTTGCCTCCAGGTTTCCGACCACGTCGGGATTATGGTCCTTAACAACTGAATTTGGCGTGAATGGTTCATGGCAAATTGAGGCGTTTTCTTTACAGTTTGATGGGTATCTCCCGCCCATATCCGAGGGGGCCGCATGGCCACAGCGCTCGCCCAAGCCGGCCTCAATCTCTTCATCGCCGCCTGCCTTGGCGCGTCGATCGGCCTCGAACGCCAATGGCGCCAGCACCTCGCGGGCTTGAGGACGAATACGCTCGTCGCGCTCGGGGCGGCGATCTTCATCACCTATGGCCGCGCGGTCTCGGATGCGGACGGCGCCACTC
The DNA here is from genome assembly GCA_963820095.1 of uncultured Alphaproteobacteria bacterium. Taxonomy (GTDB): domain Bacteria; phylum Pseudomonadota; class Alphaproteobacteria; order Rhizobiales; family Beijerinckiaceae; genus Roseiarcus. The sequence continues at coordinate 283,280 of CAWFZA010000008.1, read as the reverse complement.
GGATCGCCGCCCAGGTCGTGACGGGCATCGGTTTTCTCGGCGCGGGCGTCATCTTCAAGGAGGGGCTCAACGTGCGCGGCCTCAACACCGCGGCGACCCTCTGGTGCTCGGCGGCGGTCGGCCTGCTCGCCGGCGAGGGGATGGCGCTCCACGGCCTCCTGGCGGCAGTCCTGGTGATCGGAGCCAATGTGGGCTTGCGCCCGCTGGCCGCCGCCATCAACCGCCAGCCGATGGAGATGGGCGAAGAGGAGCAGCACTACATCATCTCGATCGAATGCCGGCCGGCGCGGGCGTCCGATATCCGCGCCGAGCTCGTGCAGGACGTGGGCGCCGTGCCGGAGCTCCGCTTCGCCCAACTGGACAGCGCGTTCGCCGGCGAGACCGGCCGGGTCGACGTGACCGCGACCGTGACCTCGCACAAACGCCGGGAGCTGGCGCTCGAGGCGATTGTCGGGCGCTTCGCCGACATGGAGGGGGTGAGCCGCGCGTCCTGGCGGCACAACCCGCAGGGCGGCGCTTGAGGGCCGCTCGCTGTCTTCGCGCGAGACAGCGGGAGCCTTGTCGGGGCTCGGATCGGTTTGGCCCCTCGTCGACGGCGGGCGGCGACGTTGGTCCGGTGACTAGATTTGGGTTTTCTTGAAGCCGCGCGTTTGGCTGCGAAACCCAGCGATTCTGCCTATTGGATTTCCTTGGATTTCCTTGGATTTCTCGTGCGAATCGTGACTTATCAATGGGTTACGCGGGGCCTTTCGCAATAAGAATTTTCGCATCGCCTTTTTCCGGCGTTTAGCTTGGCGGAACGTGGGCCCTTGTAGCTGTCTGCTAGATAGCCTGGAGGGCCCTGCGTGGCCTCGAACATGCTGAGCGTCGTCCCTCACGGCTTGTCCTTTCGGTAGGCGTCGGTGATCGGCTCGAGCGGCGGGTCGACCAGCTTGATCCGGCCGTCCAACGTGAGGTCGAAGCTCACGACATTGATGGTCTGCCCGACACTTTCGAGCGCGACGTCCTTGGCGAACACGGTCGTGACTTGCGGATTGAGGCCGGTGATTTCGATCGCGCACCGGAATCGAGCTCTCGCCCTTGGCGAGCTCGCGGTCGGAATAGAGGTTGACGCCGATGTCGTAGTGGCCCGGCGCGAGACAGCGGATCGTGGTCGTTTCCTTGTTCGATTCCGATTGCGCCATCGAGCCGTCGGCGAGCGTGATCTGAGACGTCGAGAAGCCCAGGCTGTCGCGATCGAGCGAAGCGCATGCCGCTTCGCGCGAGCCATAAAAGACCGGCTTCCTGTCCGGGCCGACAAGCCAAAGGTCGACGTCGGAATCGAGCGCGACGGGCCAGTCGGCGGTGATCAGGAATTCCGCCTTCGGCTTCACGCCATCGACCTTGGCCTTGGTCGGCGCGACCGCGACGATCACGACGGAGAGGACACAGAGGAGAAGATCGGCAAGGCCAATCCACATGGGCGATCGATCGACCGTCATCTATGAAACCTATTTTCAAAGGGATTGCGGGCGGGGCCGCGGCAGGCGGGGCCCGAGGCTTCGGCTGGCTCTGGCCCTGAGGAGCCAGAGCAGCCGAATGGCGATCAGCCGTTTCTCACGCACATGACTTTGATGAACTCGCCTTCGGCGAGATTGCGGAACGGCGCGCTTTTGGCGAGGTCCTGCTGGGCTTCGACGCCGCACCAGATTTCATTCGAGACCGAGCCGATGATGGCGACGTCGCGCGAGAAGCCAGGCTCGGGCCCGCAATCCGCCGGGCTCATGCCGGCCATGCAGATCATGGCGACGATGTTGAACGTCATGGGGATCAGCTCCTCATTGAGTGTTTCGAAAATGAGCGTATGGCGACGGGTCAGTCCTGCTCGCTTCTCCCGCCTCGCCGTGACGCCCATCAGGCCGCCGATCATGTCGAGCGCGACCCGAAGGCGGTCGGACACCACCGCATCGGCGCGCCAGGGGGTGGCGAGCTCGGGGACGAAGCCGCGGCAGTCGCGAACGCCCGCGCCTTCGATGACGATCCGGGTCACGATCGGCCAGGCATGCGGACCGACGCGATCCTCGGCGTTGCGCAACTTGTCGCGGGCCTGAAGCGCGACGTCGGACTGCGGCAGGCCGGGACGCGGCCCGAAGCCGGTCGAACCGAGCCGGTCGGGCGCGACCGCGCGCAACTGATCGAGCCGGGCGCGATGGTGGGTGCGGCGCAGCGATTCGCCGACCAGCCAGCGGATGTCGTTGAGCTTCGGATCATGCGGCGCGAGCAGCCGGTTGGCGCGCATGGTGTCGAACGGGTCGAGCATGCGGCGCGTCCGTTGGGCGTCGAGGGCTCGGAGTTTCACCCGCTTCCCTGGCGCGGGCGATGCGCTCCGGGGTGGCGTCGAGCCGCTCCTGGACGGCGTCGAGCAGCTCTTTTGGCGATTTGCGCTTGATCTTCCTCGTGCTGCTCATTGGGTGGCCTCCTTGGAAAATTCGCTGCAAAGCGCTTCGTCCTCGGTCAGCTCCAGCAGTTCATCGCAAAGCGCTTCGTCCTCGATCGAATCAGGCGGTTCAGCACAAAGCGCCGCAGCTTCGATCGGCTCCGCCAGTTCAGCGAGGGGCGCGGCAGCTTCAGGGCGTGGCTTGATCGGCTCCGCGAGCTCGGCGCAGAGCGCCGCGGGCGAAGTGCAATAGGACTGCTCGATGATTGGAGGGACGAACTTCGGAATGCCCGCGGGTATTGACCTCCACGTTCACCGGGAAGCGCTTGTGTACGCGGTGCAAGTCCTTGAGATGGCGCGCGGAAGATCGTATGGCCTCCATTCGTTCGGTGTCGACTTTCGGCGGACGGCGCCGGAGCGGCGGGGAGGTGGCCATGGATCTTGCCCTTTCTGTTTTGCTGTGTTATGTTCTTGCTTTGTTCAGTATCGGGTAAAACAGAAGCTTGTGTCAAGATTCTGTTTTTTTGAATTGCGGTTTTTCGGAAATGAGGTTAATACCGTGAGTCGCGCAGGTCTTCGATGGCGGGGACGCGCCAGAGCGCCCCACGCCCTTCGCTTGGAGAAAGCAAGTTGCAGGAGCTTCAGCTTTGACTGTCGACTGGATCCGCGCCGGCCTCAAAAGGACCGGCAAAACCCGAAGCGGCCTCGCCAAGGCGCTTGGCCGCTCGCCATCCGCCGTCACCGACCTGCTCAACGGCCACCGCCGCCTGCGCGCCGACGAGATCGCGATCGTGTCCGACTATCTCGGGATCGAGCCGCCTCGCCTCGATCGGAGGCGGACCGCCGCGGCCGCCGAGCGCGCCGCTGGTCGGCTATGTCGGCGCGGGCGCGGTCGCGCATTTCTACGCCGACGGCCAGGGCCCGTTCGACGATGTCGACGCGCCGCTCGATTCGAAGCCGACGACGGTGGCGGTGCAGGTCCGCGGCCACTCGCTCGGCGTCTTGTTCGACAACTGGCTCGTCTTCTACGACGACATGCGCAATCCGGCGGACGACAGTCTGGTCGGACGCATGTGCGTCTGCGGCCTCAGCGACGGGCGGGTCCTGATCAAGTCCTTGAAGCGCAGCCCGCAGACGGGTTTGTGGAATCTTCTCTCCAACACCGAGCCGCCGATCTACGACGTCGGCCTCGACTGGGCCGCGCCGGTGCGCGAAATGCGGCCGAGGTAGGGCGCGGCCTCAAGCGTGAGCATGTCCTCTCCGCCATCGGCGCTCGAAATCGCGCGCGCGCTTCATCCGCTTTCCGTCGGTGACGCCGACCGACGGCGGCGCGCTGCCCTACTTGCGCGATCTTTTGGGCAAGGCCGGTTTCGCGGCCGAGCTTGTCACCTTCGAGGCGCCGGGAACGCCTCCGGTTCTCAACCTTTATGCGCGGTTCGGCGCGGCCAAGCCCAATCTCGCCTTCGCCGGCCACACCGACGTCGTGCCGCCGGGCGATAAGGCGCTCTGGCGGTTCGACCCGTTCTCGGGCGAAATCGCCGACGGTTGCCTCTGGGGCCGCGGCGCCTGCGACATGAAGGGGGGCGTCGCCGCCGCCGTCGCCGCCGCCTTGCGCTTCATCGCCAGGGCGGCGTTCGCAGGCTCGATCAGCTTCCTCATCACCGGCGACGAAGAGGGCCCGGCGGTCAACGGCACCGTCAAGCTCGTCGACTGGGCGCTCGCCAAGGGCGAAACGTTCGACCATTGCATCCTGGGCAAATCGACCTCGCGTCGAGGCGGTCGCCGACACGATCAAGCACGGCCGGCGCGGCTCGCTCAACGGACGGATCACGATTCGCGGCCGCCAGGGCCACGCGGCCTATCCGCATATCGCCGACAATCCGATTCCGGCGCTGGCGCCGATCCTGACGGCGCTGCTCTCGCCGCCGCTCGATTCCGGCAACGCCGACTTCGAGCCGACGAACCTCGAAGTGGTCTCGGTCGACGTCGGCAATCCGGCGTTCAACGTCATCCCCGGCGAGGTGCGCCTCAAGTTCAACGTCCGCTTCAACGACCTGTGGACGCTCGAATTCGCTCTCCGCAGAGATCAAGCGCCGGGTGGCGGCGGCCGACGGGGCCAAGCGCGCGACCGTGACCTTCGAGCCGAGCAACGCGGTCGCCTTTCTCACCAAGCCCGGGCCGTTCACCGATCTCGTCGCCGAAGCCGTGAGCGACGTGACCGGGCGGAAGCCCTCGCTTTCGACCGGCGGGGGGACTTCGGACGCGCGCTTCATCAAGAACGCCTGTCCGGTGGTCGAGCTGGGCCTCGTCAACGCGACGATCCACGCCGTCGACGAGCGGGTCGCGCTCGACGATCTCGAAGCGCTGTCGCGCATCTATGAGCGGGCGCTCGAGCTTTATTTTCACCCAGCGGCGGTTGGATAGTCCACCCGAACCAGATAGAGGCCGTGCGGCGGGGCGACCTGGCCGCAGCGGCTGCGGTCGGCGGCCTTGAACGCCGCCTTGAACTCGTCCGCGCTCCAGCGGCCCGGTCCCGACCTCGACCAGCGAGCCCACCATCGAGCGCACCTGGCGATGCAGGAACGACCGCGCGCTCGCCTCGAACAGAACCTCGTCGCCCTCGCGCCTCACGTCGAGCCGGTCGAGCGTGCGGATCGGCGAATTCGCCTGGCATTGCGAATCGCGAAAGGTGGAGAAATCGTGCTTGCCGATGAGCGCCCGCGCCGCCGCGTGCATCGCCTCGGCGTCGAGGCGGGGCTTCACCCGCCAGGCCGAGCCGCGCTCGAAGGTGAGCGGCGCGCGGCGATTGACGACGCGATAGAGATAGTGGCGAGCGGTCGCGCTATGGCGCGCGTCGAAATCGGCGTCCACGCGCTCGGCGCCGAGAATCGCCACGGGATGCGGATGGACGAGCGCATTGAGCCCCTCGCTCAGGCGGAACGGCTCCCAGTCGCGCTCGAGGTCGACATGCGCGACCTGGCCCAAAGCATGCACGCCAGCGTCCGTGCGCCCCGCGCCATGGGCGGTCGCGCGCGCGCCGGTCATCGCGGTGAGCGCGCTCTCCAGAACTTCCTGGACCGAGAGGCCGTTCTCCTGTCGCTGCCAGCCGACGAACGGCGTCGCCGTCATATTCGAGCGTGAGCTTATAGCGCGGCATGCGCCGCCTGGACCGGCTCGACGCGGCGAGCGGCGGCGATGGCTTCGTCGAGGACTTCGTAGACGCGCGGGTCGGCGCAGCGGGAGACGTTGAAGCGCAGGCAGCCGCGCGCATCGTCCGAGGCGCTGAACGCGGGTCCGGGCGCGAACATCACTTTCCTCGTCAGCGCATGGCGGGCGACGTCGGCGGCGCTGACGCCATCGGGCAGGCGCGCCCACAAATAGATGCCGGCGCGCGGCTCGATCCAGGGCGACGAGGCCGTGCGCGCGCATGGTCTGCAACGTTCGCCCCATCGCGTCGGCGAGCTTTCGCCGAAGCCCGTCGAGATGGCGCCGGTAGCCGCTTTCCGTCAGAACGCGATGCAGGATCGCCGCCCCTGTCGCGCTGTTGCCCATGGTCGTCGCAAGCTTGAGGTCGACGATCTGCGGGATCCAATCCGGACGCGCTGCGATGTAGCCGCAGCGCAAGGCGGCGCCGACCGCCTTGGTGGCGCTGCCCACCTGCACAACACGGCGAAAGCCGTCGAGCGCGGCAAGCCTGGTCGAAGGCTCCGCTTCGAAATCCGCGAACGTGTCGTCTTCGAGGATCATGACGTCGTGCTCCTCGGCCAGTCGGAGCACCCGGTGAACGATAGCGGGCGAGGAAATCGCGCCCGTCGGATTGTGCAGGCCGCCGGTGGTGAGATAGAGACGCGGCCGATGCTCAGCGAACAGGCGCTCAAGCTCGGCGACATCGGGGCCTTCGGCGGTGCATCGGAACCGTGACGACGGTCGCGCGGTTGGCGCGCAAGAGCGAATGGAAATTGAAGTAGCAAGGGTCGTCGACGACCACCGTGTCGTTCGGACTGAGAGGAAACGGCAGGCGAGATCCAGCGCCTGCGAGCAGGAGTCGGTGACGACGATCTGGTCGAAATCCGCCATCACGCCTCGCTCGGCGAGACGCACCGAGAAGAGCCGCCGGAGCGGAGCGTGGCCGAGCGGCTCGTCATATTGGCGCCGACTGGCAAAATCGGCGCGCGCCGCGAGCCGCATCGCGCGCTGGACGCCAAGATCGAGCACCCAGGAATCAGGCAGCCAGCCGGCGCCGGGACAGAGAAAATCGGGCGCGCCCGTCATCGCGTGCCGGTTGATCCATGACGGATCGACCGCGGGCTCGGGCGGCGGATCCGCGGCTGCGAACGTCAGCGGGTTGAGCGGCGCCGGCGACGAAGAACCCGGAGCCGCGCCGGGCGACGACCGCCCCTTCGGCCGCGAGCCGGTCGTAAGCCTCGACGACCGTCGATTTCGAGACATCGAGCTTGGCGGCGAGCTCGCGCACCGAGGGAAGCCGCGCGCCGCGCGCCAGCGCGCGACTCGCTATGCGGCCGCGAATGAACGCCGGCAGTGGTCTCGACGCGGGAAGTGGGCCGATCGTCCATGAATATCGCTCGAACTGTACAGCCAGTGGATTGGTACAGTTTGGTGCCACTGTACTGAACTGTCTCTGGCGCCGCAAGCCCTCGCGCCGGATGCTGGGCGAGGAAAGGACGAATCCAATGTTACCATCGAAAGCCGTGTATTCCAGTCAGTCTGGGCTGGCGCGAGCCGAGCGGCGAACTGGCCGTTCCGCGTCGCCGCCGCTCGCGCGACCCTTCGGGCGCTCGGGCAAATGGACTGTCGCGAGCTCGCCGACATCGGTCTCACCCGCTGCGATCTGAGCGACGCCTCCGCGTTGCCGCTCGACCGCGATCCGCGGCGAGCTCCTGGCCACCCGAGCCCGCGAGCGCCAGGCCGGATGCCCCGCTCCGCCGCTTCCGCTGAGACACGGACTGACGCTGAGCGGCGCGCCCGGCGAACCGCGACGAACCCGCCTGCGAGCGCCAGGCCAATGCTCTCGCTGCGCCCCCTACCGCATGGGACACGGACTGCACGGGTGCAGATCCACCCCGCGAACCGGGACGAAAGCGGCCATCGCCGGATTTCCGCTCGCGATCGCCCCGAGCCTCCATAGTTTGTTGAAAGAGGAGCGTCCTTCTGCACGCCCTTGGACCGTGTCGCCGCTTTGTAGACGCGGTCGCTGACCGCGTCCGCCGCGCTCAACGAGCGCGGTTTCAAGTCGCCGCGCTGACGGCATCCGTTCAGAACAGGCTGAGCTGCGCGCCAGCGTCGCTCGCCGCCGGGATCGGCTTGCGGAAGAGGTCGGTGCGCAGCGCGCGCGACGTCTCGCTATAGCCAAGGCGCCGCGCCGTCATCTCGAACCGGCGCCCGATCATCCAGGCATAGGGGCCCGAGCCCGCCATCCGCCGGCCCCACTGGGCCTCATAGTCCTTGCCCTCGCGCATCGACTGCATGAGCGAAACCGCGCGCTTGAGCCGGTCGGGATAGTTGACCTGCAGCCATTCGCGGAACATGTCGCGCAATTCGCCAGGCAGCCTCAGCACGACGTAGGCCCCTTCGCGCGCGCCGGCGGCATAGGCGCGGGTCAGGATCGTCTCCAGTTCCTCGTCGTTGATCGCCGGAATGACGGGCGCGGCCATCACGCCGGCCGGCACGCCGGCGTCGTTGAGCGCCTCGATCGCCTCGAGCCGCTTCTGCGGGCGTCGGCGCGCGCGGCTCCATCCGGCGCGCGAGCGTGCGGTCGAGCGTCGTCACCGAGACAAAGACCTTGACCAGACCGTCGCGCGCCATCGGCGCCAAAAGGTCGAGATCGCGCAGAATCAGATTCGATTTGGTGACGATGGAGAGCGGGTGGCGGGCCTTCGCCAGCGTCTCGATCAGCGACCGGGTGATGCGATATTGCCGCTCGATCGGCTGATAGGGGTCGGTGTTGGCGCCGAAAGCGATCGGCGCCGGGCTGATATTTGGGCGAGGCCAGCTCGCGCTCCAGAAGCTCGGCGGCGCGCTCCTTGGCGAACAGGCGGGTTTCGAAATCGAGCCCGGCCGAAAGCCCCATATAGGCGTGGGTTGGCCGCGCGTAGCAGTAGAAGCAGCCATGCTCGCAGCCCCGATAGGGGTTGATCGACCGGTCGAATCCGATGTCGGGCGATTCGTTGCGGGTGATGATCGCTTTGGGTTTCTCCCAGGTGACTTCCGTCGCGAGCGGCTCAGGCGCCTCCGCTCGCGTCCACCCGTCGTCGAAATCCTCGCGCTTCTCGAGCTCGAATCGGCCAGTCAGCGTTGGTCGCGGCGCCGCGGCCGCGCCTGAGCTCGGCGGGCAGAATTCGTTCGGCGATCGCCTCCGGGCGGTGGCGCGGGTCAATGGGGAAAGAGCGGGCCTGGGTCGGGTTCATGGCGCTGTTCCATAAAGGGGAGGTTGGAACAAATCATGAACAAGAGCATAGGCCCAGCCTACACTGCGTCAAGGCCGTGCGCCGACGTCATTCACCGAAGCGAGGCGACGCTCGCATGGCGCCGCCAAGGCGAGCGCTATCCGGCCCCGGCGATGGCCCATCTCGACAGCGAGAAACGGGGTGACGCCGTTTTGCCACATGGATGAGCGACGGGCTTCAGGCGACCCGGAGGACGCTCGCCAAACAGGCGACCGGCGCGTCCGGCGTTTCATCCCTCCGAGATCAGATGGCCGCCAAGAAGCGGCGCGCGGGTGCGCGGGCAACGGGCGAAAACGAGCGCGACGCACGCGATCAGTGAGGCTTTCGGGTCGGCCTTCCCATAACCCCATCAGAAACACAGTCCGCAACAATGCTGGCGGGCTGAAGCAAATGTAATGAAAGACTGCAGTGCATTGTTCCGTACGATATTTTCGGTCACCTAGAAGATCGCCGGTTCATTTTGCCTGTTTTGTCAGTATGTAGCCCAACCGATTCACGTATTTATAGCAGTTGCCGTCTGCCTCGCAGCAGTTGCCGTCTGCGCAACAGCCACAGCCACAGCCGCATGTCCATGCCGCCAGCGCATGTGCGTCCGTCCCAAACAGCAGTCCCATCACCAATACAATCGAGAGGATTGATTTCATCTAAAAAAGATGCCCGTCTGGCTGCTATTGAAGATGAGCCGTCAGTTCGAGAAGGTGTTGCAGTCGTTGATGTTGCCGCTCTTCAGGCCCGTCGTCAGCCACTTCTGGCGCTGCGCCGAGGAGCCGTGGGTGAAGCTGTCGGGGACCGCGTAGCCGCGGGTGGCCGTCTGCAGCCGGTCGTCGCCGATCGCTTGCGCCGTCGCCAGCGCCTTCTCGATGTCGCCCGGCTGGAGGATCTTCCACTTGTCGTTGGCGTGGTTCGCCCATACGCCGGCGAAGCAATCGGCCTGCAGTTCGATCCGCACCGAAACGGCGTTGGCCTGGGTCTGGCTCACCTGCTGCTTGTAAGTGTCGGCCTTGTCCAGAATGCCGAGCAGGTCCTGCACGTGATGGCCGATCTCGTGCGCCACGACATAGGCATAGGCGAAGTCGCCGCCGCCGCCGTACTTGGTTTTCATATCGCGGAAGAATGACGTGTCGAGATAGACCTTCTTGTCGATCGGGCAGTAGAACGGCCCCATCGCGGCCTGCGCGCCGCCGCAGCCCGAGCGCGTGGCGCCGTCATAGATGACCAGCGTCGCGGGCTGATACTGGACGCCGGTCTGCGCCGGCAACACCTCCGACCACACCGCCTCCGTGCCGCCGACCACCTTGGCGAGAAACTTGCGCGTCGGATCGTTTGGATCGACCGGCGCCGTCTGCGGCGGCGCGCTCTGTTGTCCGACCCCCACCATTTCGGCCCCGCTGATAAGCACCTGGGGCGAAATGCCGGTGAAATAGCTGATGGCGAAAATGACGACGATGGCGCCGAGGCCGAGCCCGCCCGCCCCAACCGCTCCGCCGCGCTGCCCGCGCCGATCTTCGATATTCGAGGAAGACGGCATGTTGTCGTATTCCATGACTTAACTCCGGCAAATGTCGGTTAACGCGTTTTAACCCTCCTATCAGACAAAGCCCCGACGGAGTAGCGGCTCGCCGCCCCGCGCGCCGCAAAGCCTTTCTTTAGGCCTTTGCCGGACAGTGTCTGGACTTTCGCTCGCAAAAAGGCCCGCGCGCCCATGCCGCCGACCTATTCCCTCGTCGTGCCGATCTTCAATGAGGAAACCGTCATCCCGGTCCTGCTGAGGCGGCTCGACGCCTTGCTCGAGGCGATCGACGCCGAGGCCGAGGTGATTGTCGTCGATGATGGCTCGAGCGACACGAGCGCGATCGTCATCGAGGCCAAGGCGCGCGCCGACAAGCGCTACCGGCTGATCAAGCTGTCGCGCAATTTCGGCCATCAAATCGCGATCACCGTCGGGCTCGATTACGCCGCTGGCCGCGCGGTCATCGTGATGGACGCGGATCTGCAGGATCCGCCCGAGGTTGTCTTGGAGATGATCGCCAAATGGAAGGAAGGCTACGATGTCGTCTCAGCCGAGCGCGCCTCGCGCCAGGGCGAAAGCCGCTTCAAGCGGGCGACGGCGCATCTCTTCTACCGCCTGATCGGGCGGCTCGGCGACGTGCCGATGGCGCGCAATGCCGGCGATTTCCGACTGGTCGATCGCCGGGCGCTCGACTGTTTTCTCGCCATGCCGGAGCGCGACCGGTTCGTGCGCGGCATGTTCGCCTGGATCGGCTTCCGCCAGGGAACGGTGACTTTCGATCGCCCGCCCCGGGCCGCGGGGAGAAGCAAATACTCGCTCAGCAAGATGGCGCGCCTCGCGGTGAACGGCGTCATCTCGTTCTCCGACGCGCCGCTTCGCCTTGCGCTGTGGGCCGGCGGCGGGGTGTCGGCGCTTGCCTTCGTCTATGGGTTGAGCGTGATCGTCCGGTGGGCGCTCAGCGACCCGAGCCTCGAGCGCGGCTGGAGCTCGACGATCGTGGTCATCGCCGCGCTTGGCGGCGCCAACATGCTGATGACCGGGGTCGTCGGGCTTTATGTCGGGCGCATCTATGCCGAGGCGAAGGGCCGGCCGCTCTATGTCGTCGAGCGCGCAGTCGGCTTTGAGGACGCGCCCACCGCCGCTCGACGGCCTGCGGCGACTGTGAACTAGAGTGGGCGCGAAAAGGCGGTCCCCAGCGCAGCCCAACTCGCCTGCCGCACATCCTTGATGACGGGCACGGACGCAAGCTCGTCGTTGCTCGACAATTCGGCTTTAACGGGCCTTCGAGAGCGCCAGCACGGTCGGCTCCTCGATGGTGATCGTCGATGCGCCAGACGAGGCGGCAGCCGGTTTCTACGCGGCGCACGGATTCGTGCGATTGCCGGACTCGCTGCGGCTCGTTCTGCCGATGCGCCTAGCGGGCGGGAGCGCTGAACGATGAGCTTCGCATCCGTCCCGCAGATGGCGCCGGGGAAACGCCCGGGGAAGCAAAAACGGTCCTAACGGACCGCTGTCAACGTTTTGCTTTTCTTGAGGAAATTTGGAGCGGGCGAAGGGATTCGAACCCTCGACCCCAACCTTGGCAAGGTTGTGCTCTACCCCTGAGCTACACCCGCATCCGTCACGGCGACGCCGCTGGCCGCGCTTATGACGCAATGGTAACGAGAATGCAACACCCTCCGGTCTACACCCCGGCGCAAACGATACCCAAATCGGAACGGTCCGCGCACGCGAGGTTGATTTGAACCAACGATTCGTCCGTGCCAAGCGTGGCGCACAATGCGAGCGTTGCGATGAACGAGGCTTTTAGACCAGACGAAGTCACGCAGCGCTCGGCGCCGGCGCCCCTAGACCAGCCGCCTGTGGAGGCGCCGCCGCGCCGCCGCCGGAACTGGCTATTGTGGATTGCGATCGTTGCGGCGCTGGCCGCCGCGGCAGCCTTCGCATGGAAAAAGTACGAGAACGCCGCCCCATCCGCCAACCACGAGGAGGCCTCCGGCGAGCGCCGCGCGCAGCCGCCGCAAACCGTCCGCGTGGCGCCGGTCATAACCGGCGAGATGCCCCTCACCATCGACGCCCTGGGAACGGTGACGCCGTTCGAGACCGTGACCATCCGCACCCAGATCGCCGGAACTCTGCAGAGCGTCGGCTTCACCGAAGGCCAGACGGTCAAGCAGGGCGATTTTATCGCCCAGATCGATCCGCGTCCCTACGAGGCGGCGCTGGCTCAAGCGCAAGGGCAATTGGCCAAGGACCAGGCTCTGCTAGCCCAGGCGCAGGGCGACCTCGCCCGCTATCAGCAGCTCGCCAAGCAGGATTCGATCGCCCAGCAGCAGGTCACCGACCAGATTGCGCTGGTCGCCCAGGACAAGGCGGCGATCGCCGCCGACCAAGGGACGGTCAAGACGGCCGAACTCAACGTCGGCTATACCCACATCGTCTCACCGATCACCGGCAGGGTCGGATTGAGGCTCGTCGATCCCGGAAATTACCTCCAGCCCTCCGACGCCAACGGCATCGTCGTCATCACCCAGATCGATCCGATCAGCGTCGTGTTCACCACGCCCGAAAGCAATTTGCCGCGCATTTCGGCGCGGCTCAAAACGGGCGCCAAGCTTCCGGTCACCGTGCTCGACCGGGACAATGTCCATGCGCTGGCGACCGGAACGCTCACCACCTTTGACAGCCAGATCGACGTCACCACCGGCACCATCAAGATGCGGTCGACGTTCGACAATCCCAACGGCGTCCTGTTCCCGAATCAGTTCGTCAACGTTCGTCTGCTGGTCGACACGATGACGCGGCGTGACGCTGGCGCCCAACCCGGCGATTCAGCTCGGCGCGTCGGGCAATTTTGTCTACCTCCTCAACGACGATGCGACGGTCTCCAAACGCGACGTGGTCATCGGGCCGACCGACGGCAAGCACACCGTTATCACTACCGGGCTGAGCGCGGGCGACAAGGTGGTGATCGACGGCGTCGACCGACTGCGCGACGGCGCGAAGGTGAAGGTGGTTGACCCTGGCGCCGCGGGGAGCGGGCAGGCCGGAGCGGGTCCGGGGTCGGACGGCGACGGATCAGCCAACGGCGCCGGGCAGCATCATCACCGCCGGCGCGACCAGTCGGGCGCCGCTGAGACCAATCCGGAGCCTGCGACTTCTCACGAGCCGGCGCGAGAGGAGGCGACCCCCGGCGCCGCGCCTTCAGGCCGCCCGTCTTCAGGCGCTCAGCCAGGAAGCCCGCCGCCCCAGGGCCAGTCGCGATGATGCTTCGGCGCCTCAGGGCGGAGCGGTGAACCCGTCCCGCATCTTCATCGATCGGCCGGTCGCGACCAGTCTTCTGATGATCGCGATTCTGCTCGTCGGCGTGATGGCCTTTCGTTTCCTGCCGCTCTCGGCTTTGCCTGAGGTCGACTACCCGACGATCCAGGTCCAGACCTTTTATCCAGGCGCGAGCCCGGAGGTGATGACTTCGGCGGTGACGGCGCCGCTCGAGCGGCAGTTCGGCCAAATGGCCAGTCTCAGCCAGATGATGTCGCAAAGCTCCGCCGGCGCCTCGATCATCACCCTGCGGTTCGGCCTCGACATCGGCCTCGACATTGCCGAGCAGGAGGTTCAGCAAGCGATCAACGCCGCCGGCAATCTTCTGCCCGCCGATCTGCCGGCGCCGCCCATCTACGCCAAGGTCAATCCGGCCGACGCGCCGATCCTGACGCTCGGCGTCGCTTCAGAACTCGATGAAGCTCACCGAGGTCGAAGACATCATCGAGACGCGCCTTGTGCCGAAATTGTCGCAGCTCCCCGGCGTTGGACTGGTCTCGATCTCCGGCGGACAGCGGCCTGCCGTGCGCATCCACGTCAACCCGCTCGCCCTTTCCTCCTTGGGCGTCAATCTCGATGATCTGCGCACGACGATCGCCAATCTCAACGTCAACACGCCCAAGGGAAATTTTGACGGACCGGCGCAAGCCTCGGCGATCAACGCCAACGATCAGATCCGTGACCCGAACGATTACGCGAAGTCGATCATCGCCTACCGCAACGGCGCTCCGGTCAGGCTCTCCGATGTCGCCAATGTTGAACTCGGGCCCGAGAACGGTCGTCTGAAAGCGTGGATGAACACGACGCCTGCGCTGATCGTCAATATCCAGCGTCAGCCTGGCGCCAACGTCATCAAGGTCGTCGATAGCGTCAAGGCGCTGTTGCCGACGCTGCGCGACTCGTTGCCGGCCGCAATCACGCTGAAGCCTCTGACCGATCGCACCACCACCATCCGCGCTTCCGTCGAAGACGTGGAATTCGAGCTGACGCTCGCGGTCGGCCTGGTCGTGATGGTCATTTTCCTTTTCCTGCGCAACATCCCCGCGACCATCATTCCGAGCCTGTCGGTGCCGCTATCGCTGATCGGGGCGCTCGCGATCATGTATGAGGCCGGATTCAGCCTCGACAATCTGTCGCTGATGGCGCTGACCGTCGCGACCGGGTTCGTCGTCGACGACGCGATCGTGGTGATCGAAAACATCGCGCGCTTTCTCGAGCAAGGCGACAGTCCCTACGACGCGGCGATGAAGGGTTCGGCGCAGATCGGCTTCACCATCATCTCTCTCACCGTGTCGCTGATCGCGGTTCTGATCCCGCTCCTGTTCATGGGCGACGTCGTCGGGCGGCTGTTCCACGAGTTCGCGATCACGCTTGCCGCGGCCATCATCCTTTCCGCGGTTGTCTCGCTCACCCTGGTTCCGATGCTATGCGCCAAGCTTCTGCGCCCGCGCGGTCGTGGCGGCGAGGCGAGCGGGGGACGATTCTTCCAGGCGCTCACTCGCTTCTACGCCGCGACGCTGCGGATCGCGCTCAATCATCAAGGCTTCATGCTCCTGGTCGCGCTCGGGACGTTCCTGCTGACCGGGTATCTCTACGTGGCGATCCCGAAGGGCTTCTTTCCGATCCAGGACACCGGCGTCATCCAAGGCGTGACCCAGGCGGCGGAGGCGATTTCATTTGACCAGATGGCGGACCATCAACAGGCGCTCGCGAAAGTGATCCTGACCGATCCGGACGTCCAAAGCCTGTCGTCGTTCATCGGCGTCGACGGCTCGAACGTCACGCTCAACTCCGGCCGCTTCCTCATCAACCTGAAGCCCCATGCAAAGCGCACGGCGACGGCGAGCGAGATCATCCGCCGGATCCAACAGGAAACCGCCAATGTTCCCGGCATATCGCTGTTCATGCAGCCGGTGCAGGACCTGTCCATCGACACGGCTGTCAGCGCGACCCAATATCAGTTCACCCTCGAGAACCAGGATCTCAAGACGCTCGAGACCTGGACGCCCAAGTTGCTCCAGCGCTTGAGCCGAATTCCGGCGATCGTCGACGTGGCCAGCGATCTGCAGCCGGACGGCCGCTCGGTGATCGTCGATCTCGACCGCGCCAACGCCGCCCGGTTCGGCATCACCCCCGCCATCATCGACAATGCGCTCTACGACGCCTATGGCCAGCGGATCATCTCGACCATCTTCACCCAGAGCAATCAATACCGCGTCATCATCGACATCGATCCGGCGATGGCGCGCTCGCTGAAATCGCTCGATTCGATCTACCTGCCGTCGGCAGCCACGACCACCGGGCAGACGCCGCTCGGATCGGTCGCCGATTACACCGTCAAGACCTCGCCCCTGCAGATCTCGCACCTAAAGCAGTTTCCGGTGACCACGATCTCGTTCAACCTCGCGCCTGGAGCCTCGCTCGGCGAGGCGGTCGATGCGATCGGCCAGGCGCTCAAAGAGATTGATCTGCCGCCGAGTTTCGCCGTCAGCTTCCAGGGCGCGGCGCAGGCGTTCCAGTCGGCGTTGTCGAACGAGGTGTTTCTGCTCATCGCGGCGATTGCCGCGATGTATATCGTGCTTGGAGTGCTCTACGAAAGCTTCATCCACCCGATCACGATTCTGACCACGCTTCCGTCCGCCGGCATCGGCGCGCTGCTGACGCTCAATGCCGCAGGCGCGGGCCTCGACATCATTGGCGTGATCGGCATCGTGCTTCTCATCGGCATCGTGAAGAAGAACGCGATCATGATGATCGACTTCGCGCTCGACGCGCAGCGCCAGCAGGGTCTGCCGGCGCGCGAAGCGATCTATCAGGCTTGTCTCTTGCGCCTGCGGCCGATCCTGATGACGACGGTGGCGGCGATCTTCGGCGCCCTGCCCTTGATGCTGGGAACTGGCGTAGGCTCCGAGCTTCGCCGTCCGCTGGGACTGGCGATCGTCGGCGGTCTCGCCTTCAGCCAGGTGCTGACCCTCTATACGACCCCGGTCATCTATCTCTTCTTCGAGCGGCTCGGCGAGCGTCTCGGCATGGGCTCTTCTCATGCGGCTCTGGCGACAGAAGCGCCGTGAGCAATCGGTTTTCCGAGCTCTTCATCCGCCGGCCCGTCGCAACGGCCCTGCTGACGATCGGGATCGTGTTCGGCGGACTGCTCGGCTATTCGCAATTGCCGGTGTCGCCTTTGCCGCAGGTCGATTTTCCGGTCATCTCGGTTCAAGCCAATATGCCGGGCGCAAGCCCCGACACCATGGCGACCTCGGTCGCGGCGCCGCTCGAGCGGCATTTAGGCTCGATCGCCGACATCAACGAGATGACGTCGCAGAGCACCCTTGGCTCGACCCGCATCACGCTCCAGTTCGGGCTCGACCGCAATATCGACGGCGCCGCCCGCGACGTGCAGGCCGCCATTGTCGCCGCCCGCGTCGATCTCCCGACCAGCCTGCGCCAGAATCCGACCTACCATAAGGTCAATCCCGCCGACGCGCCGATCATGGTCATCGCCATGTCGTCGACGACCCATACGGCGGGACAGCTCTATGACCTCGCCTCCAACGTACTCCAGCAGAGGCTGTCGCAACTTCCGGGCATCGGCGAGGTCGACATCTCCGGCGCGGCGCTGCCGGCGGTGCGGGTCGAAATCAACCCCGGCGCGGTCTTCCATTACGGCATCGGGCTTGAGGACATTCGCGCCGCGCTCGCTTCCGCCAACGCCAACAGTCCGAAAGGCGCGATCGAGGACGACGACTACCATTATCAGATCTACGCCAACGATCAGGCGTCCCATGCGGCGCAATATCGCGATCTGGTGATCGCCTACCGCAACGGGGCGGCGGTCAGGCTCGCCGACGTCGCCGAGGTGCTCGATTCGGTCGAGGACCTGCGCAACGCCGGCCTCGTCAACGGCAAGCCCGGCGTCGCGGTGATCCTGTCGCGCCAGCCGGGCGCCAACATCATCCAGGCGGTCGACGGCGTAAAAGCCGAGCTGCCGCGCCTGATCGCCTCGCTTCCGGGCGACATCGACCTGACGGTCGCCGTCGACCGGTCGAAGACCATCCGGCAGTCGCTGCACGACACCGAGACGACACTGGTGATCGCGGTCGTGCTGGTCATTCTGGTCGTATTCGCGTTCCTGCGCAGCGTGCGGGCCGCGGCGATCCCGAGCATCGCGGTGCCGACTTCGATCATCGGTTCGTTCGGCGTGATGTATCTGCTCGGCTTCAGCCTCAATAACCTGTCGCTGATGGCGCTGACGATTTCGACCGGCTTTGTGGTCGATGACGCGATCGTCGTGCTCGAGAACATCTCGCGCTATCTCGAACAGGGCGTTCCACGCGTCGAGGCCGCGATCCGGGGCGCAAGCGAAGTCGGCTTCACCGTCGTCTCGATCACGCTCTCGCTCATCGCCGTGTTCGCGCCGCTCCTCTTCTTCGGCGGCATCGTCGGGCGCCTGTTCACCGAATTCGCGCTGACGCTGACGATCGCGGTCCTGATCTCCATGGTCGTCTCGCTGACCACCACGCCGATGATGTGCGCGCTGATCCTGCCGCGAGAATCGCAAATGGAGCATGGGCGCCTCTATCGCGCCACGGAGCGCGTGTTCGACGCGATGCTCGCATTCTATCGATCGACATTGCGCATCGCCCTTCGCCATCCCGGAGCCGTGGCGTTGTCGCTCTTCGCCACGATCGGGCTCAACTACTACATGTTCCGCTATCACATGACCTACGGCTTGTTTCCGGTACAGGATACGGGCCTCATCGTTGGCGGGATCCAGGGCGATCAGAGCATCTCTTTCCAGGCGATGAAGACCAAGTTCACCCAATTGCAGACCATCGTGCAGGACGACCCCGCGGTCGACAGCGTCGTCGGCTTCACCGGAGGCCGGGCGACCAACGCCGGCTTCATCTATGTCTCGCTCAAGCCCTACGACAAACGCAAACTCACCGCTGACGAAGTCGTGGCGCGGCTGCGCCCCAAGCTCGCGGAGGTGGCGGGCGCGCGGCTCTTCATGTTCGCCGTCTCAGACCTGAGGACGGGTGGGCGTCAAAGCAACGCCACCTATCAATACACCCTGCTTTCCGACGATCCCCAGGAGCTCTACGCCTGGGCGCCCAAGCTGACCCAGGCGCTGATGGGCAACGATGTCGTGAAGGACGTCAATTCCGACCAGCAGCTTGGCGGCCTGCAGACCAACCTCACAATCGATCGCGACACCGCGATGCGGCTCGGCCTCACCTTGAGCGCGATCGACAACACCCTCTACGACGCCTTCGGCCAGCGGCAGGTCTCGACCATCTACAATCCATTCAACCAATATCACGTCGTCATGGAGGTCGCGCCGCGCTACTGGCAAGACCCGCGCACGCTCGACCAGATTTACGTTTCCACTTCCGGCGCCAATCCGACCGGCGTCCAACAGACAGGAATCCCCGCCGGCGACTATACGTCGTCGACCGGGCCAGCCAGCAGCGCGGCGAAGATCGCCGCGGATTCGGCGCGCAACCTCGCGACCAATTCCTTGGCCGTCAGCGGCCATGGGGCCGCCTCGACGGGCGCCGCGGTTTCGAGCGCCGTCGAGACGATGATCCCGCTGTCGTCTTTCGCCAAATTCGCACCGGGCCACACGCCGCTGAGCATCAATCACCAGGGCCAGTTCGCCGCATCGACGATTTCGTTCAATCTGGCGCCAGGCCGCTCGCTCAGCGAAGCCAAGACCGAAATCGACAAGGCGATCGAGCGCATCGGCATGCCTTCGACCGTCCGCGGCGCGTTCGCCGGCACCGCCGCGACCTACCAGCAATCGCAATCGAGCATGCCCCTTCTCTTCGGCGCCGCGCTCCTGACGATCTACATCGTATTGGGCATCCTCTACGAGAGCCTGATCCATCCGCTCACCATCCTCTCGACGCTGTTCTCCGCCAGCGTCGGGGCTGCTTTGTCCTTGTGGGCGTTCGACACTCAGTTCACCGTCATCGCCGCGATCGGCGTCTTGTTGCTGATCGGCATCGTCAAGAAGAACGCGATTCTGATGGTCGACTTCGCGCTCGAGGCCGAACGACAGGGGCGCGATACGCGCGAGGCGATCGAAGAGGCCTGCCTCTTACGCTTTCGCCCGATCATGATGACGACTTTCGCCGCGCTGTTCGGCGCTCTCCCGCTTGCGTTCGGAACCGGCGAAGGCTCGGAATTGCGCCATCCGCTCGGCATCACCATCGTCGGCGGGCTCATCGTCAGTCAGGTGCTGACGCTGTACACGACCCCGGTGGTCTTCATCTACCTGGACAATTTCGGCAAGTGGCTCCGCGGCCTCTGGCGCCGTTACTACCTCCGCCACGGCGCCGCGCCTCTGGCGGGCGCAGCCGAGTGAGCGCGGGCGCCGCGCTAGCCTAGACCGGCAGGGCGTACCGCAGCGCGACTTCGGCCGCGTTGCGCGCGTCCTCGATCGATATCGAACCATTGTTGGCGGCGCGCGCCGCTCTGACGGCTTCGACCAAGGCGGGCGGACCGTTGATTTCCGTTAGCTCGCCCGATCCATGGGCGAGCCGCTCGAGCATCGCCGCCTGTGCATTGTCGTCGGCAAAGGCCGCCGCCTGCATGAGCGCCATCACCGCCCGCGGCGACTTTGAGCAGCGCGCAAGGCGATAGGCGTTGAGGAAGCGCTTGGCGTCACGCGGCGAACGCGCGGCGAGGGGCGCAAGCGCCGCAAGCAGCGTCGTCTCCGCGCTTGACAGCGGCTCGACCAGCGCCGCCGCGATCGCTGAATCCGGCGTTTGGGCCGGCTGCGCGCCTCCCGACAGGAGGCGGGCGACCACGAGCTGTCCGTCGGCGTCCTTCCGGGCGGGGAGGTTGACCACGACCTGCAGCCATTTGCCAAGCCGACGGCGCGCCTCGCTCGGGCCGCCCAGCGCGGCCGCAAGCCGGCCAGGGTCGAAGGCCAACAAGCCGATGGAGCCCGGCCCGATCACGCCCTGGGCGGCGTCGATCCAGCTCACGGCCTCAGCTGGAGACAACGCGTCGAGATTGTCGACGACCACGATCAGCCGGTTGGGCGCCGGTCCCGCCGCGCTTGGGTGTCCGACCCTCGCCCCGAGCGCGGCGAGGAATTCGCGCGCCGCGCCCGACGGGGCGTGGCTCGATTCGAGAAATTCCGGCCCCGGAGCCCGCATGGACGTCTTGCCGCCGGCGCGCTGGCTCGCGGCTTCGGCGCGCTTGGCCGCCGCGTCAGCTTCCGCGGTCAGAGCCGCGACGCGCTGATGGAGACGTGCGGCGCGGGCCTCGAGATCCTGGCGCCGTTCGCGGGTCTCTTGGGTCAGGAGCCGGGAACCGCGCAACAGGAGGTTCGAGAATCCAAGCGCGCGCCAGAGGTTGAGCGCGATGGCGAGCGCGCCGAGGACGAACAGGATCTGAGCCGCCCGATCGAACCATTCGCCG
The DNA here is from genome assembly GCA_963820095.1 of uncultured Alphaproteobacteria bacterium. Classification (GTDB taxonomy): domain Bacteria; phylum Pseudomonadota; class Alphaproteobacteria; order Rhizobiales; family Beijerinckiaceae; genus Roseiarcus. Next base: position 262,138 of record CAWFZA010000008.1, on the reverse strand, counting down.
TGCGCCGCGACCCAATCGCCGGCGGGCTTCAGCGAGTTGCTTCCCTGTTCGATCACCGAAGCCGCCGTTTGGCCGTGCAGAAATCGGAGAAGGAAGGCCAGCGCAAAGGCGACAATCCCCCAGAGGAGCAGTCGCGCCTGGCTGCCGTAGGCCCATATCGACCGGATCACGATCCCGACCCGGCCGCCAGGGCCCATGGTCGAGACGTCGCGCGCCAGATTGCGGTAGCTCGAGTCGGCGTCCGCTCCGACCAGTCCGAAACGGCGCAACTGCGCTTCGATCGTGCCGCGGCGGGCGCGCGCGAAGACGTCGAGACGCGAGCCGGGGGTGTCGAAGGCCAGGGTGTCTGCGAGGCGGGCGCGTTTGGCCTCGACCTCGTCGCGCTGCGCACGCTCAGCCTCGAGCTTCCTGACGAGATCGTCATGCCGATCCGAAGCCGCTCTGGCGGCCCTGTGCGGATTTCCGCCCGCGTGGTGGATCTCGTCCAAGAGGCTCGAATAGTCCACGCCGCTGGGTTCGCGATCGAGCGCGGCATAGGCGGCGCTCGCGATCGCCACCGGCGCCTCGACGCCGCTCGACGCGTCGACCCGCGCCAGGACCACGCGCTGAAGCGCGTGCCCGCCCGCCGTCGCTGAAGCGCCAAGCTGCTCGATCGTTTGCGTGAGGCGCCTCAGCGCGAACGTCTTGCCGGCCCCGGACGGGCCTAAAATCGCCGCCAGAAACGGCGTCTGGACCTGAGGGGTGACGCAAAGATGAGCCAAGGGCTGCACGATCTGGCCGGCGTTCAGGAGGTCCGCCCCGTCGGCCGAATTGCCAAGGAAGATGGGCTCGGCCCGAACGGAAGCGGCCAGTGGAGAGGGCGCGATCGAAACCGCCGGCGCGGCCGACTGCACGGGGGCCCTGTCGGGTATCGGAAAGGCCGGCTTGTCGCTCGTCCCGACGCCTCCAAGCAGGCGAACCTTCGAATTCACGCTTGGCTCGGACAATCAATCCTCCGGCATTGGCTTTAAGCCGCTGAAGTTTATAGGCCTCGTAGTAAGGATAGGAGTCCTACGTACTCAAATGCCCACATTGGAAGTACGGCTCGCCACGGACGCTACCGGACGCGCAAACAAAAAGAAAGAGCAGCCCACCCCCTCTCCCCATCCCCTCACAATACGAGTGATCACGTCGCTGTTGCTTCTCACATGTCGCTGCGAATTTGGTTTGTTGGGAATGAGGGGAGCAGTCTCGCACTTTAAGGAAGCGATCGCTGTCGCAGGGCAGGTCGCCGGCCAATCCGGCGCGTGGGGAACGGCGCAAATCAAGGTTATCGCGACTACCGAACCGAGTGGACGCTAGCCGCCGCCATGGGGGGCCGCACGGCAATCGTGATCTTCGCCGACTACGATTGCCAGCAGCTCTACCCACGTCGCCGTCATCAACACCGCGCTCGGCCTGTGCGGGCCGATGTTGCAGCGCGGCGGCGGATGAGGGCCTCTTCGACAATTAGGGCGTCAGGAACGGATCAGGCGCTCGCTTCCGGCTGTTGAGATCGAACGACAGGAGCGCACCATGCCAGAGATAGAACTTGTGCTCGATTGCCGAGCGACCATCGGCGAATCTCCAACCTGGTTCGCGCCCGAGCGGGCGCTTTACTGGATCGACGTCAAAGGGCCGACTCTGCACCGGCTGAGCGTCGACGGCTTGCAGGCGCAATGGCGCCTCGACGCGGACATCGGCGCCTTCGCGCTGCTGGAGGACGGTGCGGGCGCACTCGTCGCGCTGCGCAACGGGATCTTTCGCCTCGATTTCGCCTCAGGAGAGACGGAGATGTACGCCCCTCCTCCTTTTGACCCCAACCTCTTCCGGTTCAACGAGGGCGTCTGTGACGCCGAGGGCCGCTTTTGGGTTGGCGTGATGTTCGATCCCCTTCCGGGCGTCACCGCAGAGCGCGCCGCCGCGCCCATTCATCGATTTACCTTTAGCGAGGGGCTGGTCGCCGGCGATGACTGGTCGGACCTGCATAACGGCTTTGCCTGGAACGCCGGAGAGGACGCCTTCTTCCTGTCACACTCCCACGCGGGTGAGGTGCTTCGCGCGCCCTACGACCGGACGACCGGCAGCCTTGGAAGGCCCCTTCCGTTCGCTAAGATTTCGAACGGAAGGGCATGTGCCCGACGGCGCGGCGATGGATGAGGAAGGCTGCTACTGGTGCGCAATCCACGGCGGCGGCGTCCTGCATCGCTATGATCCGTCGGGCGCCTTGATGGCGCGGGTCACATTGCCGATCAGCCAGCCGACAATGTGCGCTTTCGTAGGCCGGGAGCTTGACGAGATGGTGGTGACAAGCGCCCGCGACAAACTGACCGAAGACCAGCTCAAGCGCGAGCCCCATGCCGGCGGGCTGTTCCGGTTCCGCCCCGGCGTCCGCGGTCTTCCTAGGCCTTGCATCGTTCTCTGAACCTTTCATCGCGCCGGGAACTTCTGTTCGGTTCGCTCGTTAGACCAGAGCGGGGCAGTCGGTGCGGAGGTTCCTCCCTTGGCCATGAACGTCAGCGAATTCGTCTGGAAGCGCCTTCAGGAATGGGGCCTCAAGCGGGTCTTCGGTTATCCCGGCGACGGCGTCGGCGGACTGGACGTGGCGTTGCAGAAAGCGCAGCCGGCCATGGAATACGTGCAGGTCCGCCACGAGGAGATGGCCGCCTTCATGGCCAGCGCGCATGCGAAATTCACCGGCGGCGTTGGGCTCTGCTACGCGACCTCCGGCCCCGGCGCGATCCACCTGCTCAACGGCCTTTATGACGCGAAGATGGATAATCAACCCGTGGTCGCCATCGTCGGCCAGCAGGCGCGCACCGCGCTCGGCGCCCGCTACCAGCAGGAAGTGGATCTGGTTGCGCTGTTCAAGGATGTCGCGAGCGATTACGTCGCGATCGGGACTGTGCCGGGTCAGGTTCGTCACATGGTGGATCGCGCGGTGCGCATCGCCCAGACCAAGCGCTCCGTCACCTGCATCATCCTGCCCAACGACCTGCAGTTGATGGACTACGAGGATCCGCCGCTGGCGCACGGCGCGACGCATACGGGCGTCGGCTTTCCGGCGGAAAGCAAGGTTCCCGAAAGCCAGGGATTGCGCGACGCCGCCAAGGTGCTCAACGAAGGCAAGAAGGTCGCCATGCTGGTGGGCGCCGGCTGCCTCGAGGCGACCGACGAAGTGATCGCGGTCGCGGACAAACTCGGCGCGGGCGTCGCCAAGGCGCTGCTCGGCAAGGCCGTGCTGCCCGACGATTTGCCTTTCGTGACGGGCGGGCTTGGCCTCCTCGGCACCAAGCCGTCGTGGGAGCTGATGAAGAATTGCGACACGCTGCTGATGGTCGGCTCGTGCTTCCCGTACAGCGAGTTTCTGCCGGAGCCCGGCGACGCGCGGGGCGTGCAGATCGACATCAAGGGCGAGAACCTGAGCCTCCGCTACCCGATGGAGGTCAACCTCGTTGGCGACAGCGCGGCGACCTTGCGAGCCTTGCTGCCGCTCATCGAACAGAAGAGCGATACGAAATGGCGGGACACGATCAAGGACAATCTCGCCGACTGGTGGAAGGTGCTCGAAAGCCGCGCCATGAATGGCGCCGACCCGATCAACCCGCAACGCGTCTTCTGGGAGCTGTCGCCGCGCCTGCCGGACCACTGCATCGTCACCGCCGACAGCGGCTCGGTCGCCAACTGGTACGGACGCGACCTGAAATTCCGCCGCGGCATGAAGGGCTCGCTGTCCGGTTCGCTCGCCTCGCTCGGCGCCGCGACCCCTTATGCGCTGGCTGCGAAAATGGCCTATCCGGAGCGGCCGGTGATCGGCACGATCGGCGACGGCGCCATGCAGATGAATGGCATGAACGTGATGATCACCGTGTCCAAATATTGGAGGCAATGGTCGAATCCGCTCTTCATCATGATGGTTCTCAACAACCGCGACCTCAACCAGGTGACCTGGGAAGAGCGGGTGCAGCTGGGCGACGGCAAGACGGAAAGCACCCAGTCCATCCCGGATTTGCCTTACGCCAAATATGCCGAACTGCTCGGGCTCAAGGGCATATTCTGCAAGGACCCCGACAAGATCGGCGCCGCATGGGACGAGGCGCTCGCCGCCGACTGCCCGGTGATCCTCGAGTTCTACACCGACCCCAACGTGCCGCCGCTGCCGCCGCACATCACGCTCAAGGACGCGGCGCATTTCATGACCATGATGCCGGACGAGCCGGAGCTTGGCAGCGTCCTGAAGAACACGGCCAAGGAGCTCGTCTCCACCGTTCTTCCGGGCCGATAGGGCGATGCGCGCGGAGGCGCCCATCGGGGCCATTACGGCCCGCGCCTACACGATTCCGACGGACGCGCCGGAGGCCGACGGGACCTACGCCTGGCGCGAAACGACGATCGTTCGTGACGACCATCGAGGCCGGAGGCCAGAGCGGACTTGGCTACACCTACAGCGCGGAAGCGATTGTCGCGCTCGCGGAGGGTCCGCTTGCGGCGGCGCTCTCGCGGACAGGATGCGTTCGACATCCCGCGTTGTCATCGCCTGTTGGTCAATCAGGTTCGCAACCTGGGCCGCTCCGGCTTGGCCGCGACCGCGATCTCCGCGCTCGACGCCGCGCTGTGGGACCTGAAGGCGAAGCTGCTCGACCTGCCGCTCGCGGCTTTGCTGGGCCGGGCGCGAAGCGACGTGCCGATCTATGGCAGCGGGGGCTTCACCTCTTACGACGATCGACAGCTCACGCGGCAGCTTTCCGGCTGGGTCGAGCGGGAAGGCTGTCGCGCGGTGAAGATGAAAATCGGCAGCCATCCGGATGACGATCTGCGTCGGGTCCGCGTCGCCAAAGAGGCGATCGGAGACGCGTCGCTGTTCGTGGACGCCAACGGCGCGTATTCGGTCAAGCAGGCGCTACGAATGGCGGACGCCTTTGCCGCGGAGGCCGGTGTCGCATGGTTCGAGGAGCCGGTCTCGTCGGACGACCTGGACGGGCTGGCGCAGGTGCGCGCATCGGCGCCTCCCGGCATGGACGTCGCCGCCGGCGAATACGCCTACAACGCCGACGACGTGCGGCACATGCTGATCCGCCGCGCGGTGGACGTGCAGCAGGTGGATGCGTCGCGATGCCTCGGCATCACGGGGTTCCTGCAGGCGGCGGCGCTTTGCGACGCGCATCATATCGACCTTTCCGGCCATTGCGCGCCGGCGCTGCATGTGCATCCCGCCTGCGCGGCGCCGCGCCTGCGCCATCTCGAGTGGTTTCATGACCACGTTCGCATCGAGCACATGCTGTTCGACGGCGCGCCGATCGCCAAAGACGGCGCGATCCGGCCCGGACATGAGCCGCCCCGGCCTCGGTCTCGAGTTCAAGGAGCGCGACGCGGAGCGCTACGCCGCATGACGATGGGCATCGAAAGAGCGTGGTCGGGACAAGTCGTCAACGCGCGGCCGACGGATGATATTTTCGCGGCGCTGTTGCTTCTCGGCGCCGCGACTGCGGCGGGAACCGTGGCGCTGGCCTCGAGGCGGGAACCGCCGGTCGCCCCGAGGCCGAACGCGAGCTCCCGAGAGCCATCGCGGCGAAGCGCGACGGCGGCGGGACCGTGCTCGCCGCCCAGCGCCTGAACCGCGCCGCCGGAACGATCGCTGTCTCCGTGTTGATCGACAGCGCGATGGAGCACTATCGCGGCGCCTTTCGGAATAAGGCGATGTACACGCCCCTCGCAACGTCTGTACTGACGCTCCTCGTTTCATTCCACGGGCACAAGGACTCCGCGCCGCGGGCGCATTGGGTCCGCGACACCGTTTACGCGCTGGCCGGATTGACCGGCGTGGTCGGGACAGGCTTCCACCTCTACAACGTCGGCAAGCGGCCGGGCGGCTTCTGTTGGCAGAATTCTGTTCTACGGCGCTCCGCTCGGAGCGCCGGCCGCGATGTCGCTGGCGGGAATGACCGGGTTTCTGGCCGAGCGAGTGCGCGACAATGCGCCCGGCGCCACGCCCGATGTGCTCGGACTGCCGGCAGGCCGGGCGGTCGCGGCGATGACCGGCGTCGGGCCTGGTGGGCACGGCGATGGAGGCCGGGCTCCTGCATTTTCGCGGCGCCTTCCATAACCCGGCCATGCTCCTGCCGGTGACGGTGCCCCCTATAGCCGCCGCCATGCTGGGCGCGGCGGCGGCGGGGAAGGCGGACCGGCCCCGACGCCTGACACGATTGTGGCTGCGCTTCACCGCGCTCATGGGCGTCGTCGGCGTCGGCTTCCACGCGATCGGGGTGGCGCGCAACATGGGGGGCTGGCGGAACTGGACTCAGAACCTTCAGGCGGGTCCGCCGCTGCCGGCTCCGCCTTCTTTCACTGGCCTCGCGCTCGCTGGCCTCGCGGCGCTTGGGCTGCTGCAGGACAATCCGCATGACTGAGCGGATGACCAGCGGGCTCTATCCCGGGTACGACGTGATGTCGAAACGCGATAGCCAGTCGTGGAACGACAAGACGCGCGAGGTGATCGACGCCCGGCTCGCGATAGAGCCGCGCCCTGTTTTCTTTTCCGCCGACGAATGGAAAACGCTCGTGGCGCTCTGCGACCGCGTCATGCCGCAACCCGAAGGTCGGTTTCGCGCGCCCCTTGCAGCCTATGTCGACCGGCATCTTCTGGCCGGCAAAAAGAAGGGGTATCGCTTTGCCGGCATGCCGCAGCCCGGGGAAGCGTGGAAGCGCGCGCTTGCGGCGCTGGACGAGGTGGCCGGACGCGAGCACGGCCGGCCATTTGCGCTGCTGACGGAGGCGGATCAGGACGCGATGCTCGCGCAGATGGCGGATGGGTCGTTCGACGCTGACGCGATGCGGGGAATGCCGTCCAAAACCTTCTGGACCTCGCATGTGCTCCACGACGTCGTCGGCGCCTATTACGCCCACCCCAAGGCCTGGAGCGAGATCGGATTTGGCGGCCCTGCCTCGCCGCGCGGCTACGTTCGCCTGGGACTCGACCAGCGTGATTCCTGGGAACCAGAAGAGGCGGCGTCCGGTCGCGAAGAGCGGGCCGCGCGGGAAAACGAACGTGTCGGCTGATCCCTTCGCCGCGCCGCGCGCCGCAAACGGGCGGGCGCCCGACGTTTTTCGCCGCGGCGCGTTGGACGCCGATGCGGCAATTCGACGATGAGGACGAAGTGGACTTCGCCGTCGTCGGCACGGGCGCCGGCGGCGGCCCGGTGATCGCGGGACTGGCGGAGCAGGGCTTTTCGGTGGTCGGCTTTGACGCTGGCCCCTACTTCCGGCCGCTCGAGGATTTCGCCTCGGACGAGAGCGAGCAGGAGAAGCTCTACTGGAACGACGACCGTATCTCTGAGGGCGCAAATCCCGCTAGTCATGGGTGGCAAGAACAGCGGCAAGGCCGTAGGCGGGTCGACGGTGCATTTCGCCATGGTCTCGCTGCGCTTCCGGCCGGAATGGTTCAAGTCGCGCTCGCAGCTCGGCTACGGCGCCGACTGGCCGCTCGACTGGCGCGAGATGTGGGACTGGTACGGGCGCGCGGAAAAAGCGCTGTCGATCTCCGGCCCGATCACCTACCCGTGGGGTCCGAAGCGACCGCGCTACCCGTTAAGGGCGCATCCGATCAACGGCGCCGCGCAACTGCTGGCGCGCGGGGCCGAGGCGATGGGATACGCCTGGACGGAGACGCCGCTCGCCACCGTATCGGCGCCGAAGGGCGATAGCCCGCCTTGCGTCTATCGCGGCTTCTGCCGCTTCGGCTGCTCGACCAACGCGAAGCAGAGCCAGCTCGTCACCTTCATTCCTCGCGCGCTGGCCGCCGGCGCCGAGATCCGCGATCTCGCCATGGTCGGGCGGATCGAGATGGGGCGCGATGGGCGGGCCACCGGACTGCATTACATGAGGGAAGGCCGCTGGCGCTTTCAGAAGGCGCGGGCCGTGGTCGTAGCCGGCTACGCGATCGAGACGCCGCGCCTGCTTCTGAACTCGGCGAACGACCGCTTCCCTGACGGGCTCGCCAACAGCAGCGGCCTGGTCGGACGGAATCTCATGAGCCAGTCCAATCAGGCGGCGTGGGGCTACATGGACGAGCCGGTGCGGGCATACAAGGCGCCCCCCTCGACCACCATCACTGAGCACTGGAACTACGAGGACCGCAAAGACTTTTACGGCGGCTACTGTTGGATGGCGCAGGGCCCGCTGCCCATCGAGACCATGACGATCATCACCGGATCCAAGGGGCTATGGGGCGCAGCGCTGCACGAGGAAATGCTGCGCTACAATCACCTCGTCGGCCTGAAAATGGTTGGGGAGCAGCTGCCCAATGAGCACAACCGGGTGACGCTGGCCGACGAGACCGATCAATACGGGCTGCGCATCCCCCGCATCACCTACTCCTGGGGGGAGAACGACAAAGCCCTGATCGGCCACGCGCTCGACCAGATGAGCATCAGCCTGGAGCTTGTGGGCGCCAAGGACGTCTGGCGGCAGGACAACGACATGAACCATCTGGCTGGCACGGCGCGCATGGGCTTCACGCCTCGGGACAGCGTGATCGACGCAGATTGCCGAACCTGGGATATCCCCAATCTCTTCATCTGCGACGGATCGGTGTTTCCGACCGCGGGCGGCGTGAATCCGTCCTTGACCATCACCGCGATCGCAATGCGCGCCGCCGAGCGGATCGGGCAATTGGCTCGGCAGGGAGCGTTATGAGCGCAGACGGAAGAGGGTTCATTTCGTCCTTCCGTCTCGGCGCGCGGCCTCTCTCGTCTCGCGGCTAACCGATCGCAAGCTCGAGGCCGTCGCCGCCTTCGATCAACGCTGTCCGAACTCCGTCTGACTCCCGGGTGAAGCGGAGGGAGACTGTTCCTCCGGCGGCGCGTAGATCGTGCAGAGATAGCTCATCGACGCCGTCCGGCAGACGCGGGCGACGAATGTGGAGACGCTTCTTGAACCCGTTCGCCTCCAGGCCGAGGAGTTCACTCGTCATAAAGGGGATAGCCGCCGCCGACCAGGCCTGGAGCGGATCAGCGCGCGGCGTATGGATGGGCCCATCACCGGACAAACGTTGCGTTCCGGCAATGAACTCAGGAAGTCGCTTCAATCGAAAACCGTCCGCCGTGTCCAGGGTCGCGGCGACAACGCGAAGCGCCGCCTCATCCTGTCCGTAGCGGCGCAGCCCGGACACGATCAGGGCGTTGTCGAACGGCCAAACGCTTCCTTGCTGGTAGGCGAGCGGATCGAATAGAGGATGGTGCGCCGACAGCGTCCGTATGCCCCAGCCCGAAAACATATCCGGCTTCATCATCCGCTCTGTGACCCTGTGGGCATGCTCCGTCGTCGCTATTCCTGTCCACAGGACCTGCGCTGCGTTCGACGTGATCGATGCGACCTGCCGCCAACCCTTTTCAAGCGCCAGGCAATAGCAACCCTCTTGCTCCATCCAGAAATCGCGCAGGAAGTTTGCCCGCAAATCGCGCGCGTCCGCTTCCAGTCGATCAGCTCTTCCGTTCTCGCCGCTCCGGCGGAACAGCGGCGCGATCAACATGCGGGCCTGATAGGCGTAGCCCTGTACCTCGACGAGGGCGAGCGGGGGAACGGGATAGCTTCCATCCTCGCGCAAGACGCCCGTGCCAGAATCGCGCCAGCTCTGATTAATGGGCTGGCCTCCGTCAGTGAGTCCGTCATAGGTGACGTAGCCAAATTCGTTTTCGTCGGTCTTCCGATTCAACCATTCCAGCGCGCGATCGATGTTCGGCCGCAACGTATCGAACAAAGCCATCTCGCCTGTCCACGTGACATGGCGCGCAATCGCGATCAGGAACAGCAGCGTCGAGTCGACCGCTGCGTAGCTCGGCGTCTGCGAGACCTCGTCAAGATGGGCGAGCTCGCCAACCCTGAGTTCGTGGAGGATTTTTCCCGGCTGCTCGCGAGTCCTGGAGTCGTCTTTCGTCCCTTGCCAATGCGCCAGAGACTCGCTCGTGTGGCGGCCGAGATCGGGATTGAACGCAAGACATTGGATCGTCGGCAACAAGCTGTCGCGACCGAACAGACCGACGAACCACGGCACGCCCGCCGCCGTGAATTTATGCCGTCCTCGTCTGACTTGCAGGAGCGCGAGATCGGTCAGAGACCGCGCCAGGGCTTCGCCAAAGGATTTGCTGGGCGTTTCGACCCGAGCGTAGCCGTCGAGCAGTGTCTTCGAGGCCGCCGCCTGGGCTTTCCGCATCTCGGCGGGTGTCGTCAGCACGCGGGCGGGACCAAGAGGCGGCTCACTCACCGGACGCTCGTCAACGCGGCATGTCACGACCAGATCCTGACAGGCCTGGGGTCCAAGCAAGAGCTCGAAATTGGCGACGGTCTGCTCCGTCGTACGCGGTGCGATCACCGGCGACAGCGAGAAGCCGACGAGCAGCGTTCGCCGGATATCATCCGCGCCTTCGTAAGCGAAGCAAAGGGCGGCACGGTCCCATTCGGGCGCATGCATCCGCCCACGCTTGCCCGGCGGCGCCCCGCGCAAGACAAACATACTTTCGAAAATCGTCGAGAACTCCAGCGATACTGGTACCGCCATCGGATCGGTCCCAAAGTTGTGAAAGGTGATCGTGTCGACGAACAGGGGCCCGTCATCAAGCACCTGCAAGGTCCGCCGGATGCTGAGCTTGTGGTCGGCGATGACCCGGCCGTTGGCGGTTGCAAGATGGCGGTTGGTGAGGGCGATCTGGGCGGACACGCCCTCGCGGTCCGACGACATTAGAAGCAGCGGCGACGTTCCATGCAGTCGCAACGCATAGGCGGCGAGATAACAGGTATCGCGATAGAACAGGCCGAAGCCTGGCACGTCACGAACGATCTCTCCGTCCTCGCGCGTTAGGAGGACGAGGTCGTTGGCCTTGAGCAACAGGGGATGGCGAATGTCGATGGAAAGTGGACGATCAGCCATGACCTGTGTCCTGAGCAGTCGGGCGAACGCCCACGTTGAATAATCGCCCCGTAATGGGTCGGCCGTGAGGCGAAGCCGCCGTAACCCGACGCCACCTCGCGGAACCGGAACTCTCCGAGCCGCGTTATGTTCTTGCGTGGCGCGGTGAGCGCAGAGGAACGAAATGACAAACATCGTCGTGATCACAGGCGCGGGGGCTGGCGTTGGACGTGCGGTCGCGACCGAGTTCGCCCGAAACGGCTTCGACATGGCCATTTTGTCCCGCGATCCCGAGCGGCTTGAACGGGCGGCGCTGGAATTGCGCGCCTTCAATGTTCGCGTGCTGCCGATCCCAACCGATGTCGCGGACGCCGCTGCCGTCGACGCCGCCGCTGCCCGGGCGGAGGTCGAACTAGGCCCAATTTCAGTGTGGGTGAACGTGGCGATGGCGACTGTTTTCGCTCCCGTTCATAAACTCACCGCGGAGGAGTTTCAGCGCGGGACGATGGTTACCTATCTTGGCCAGGTGCACGGCGTCATGGCGGCGCTGAGGTACATGCGCCCGCGAAACCGGGGAGCGATCGTCTGCGTCGGATCTGCGCTCGCCTATCGCTCGGTGCCGCTTCAGTCGGTTTACTGCGGAGCCAAATTCGCGATCCGCGGATTTCTCGACTCGCTGCGGTCCGAACTTTATCACGACGAGATCAATGTGACGCTGACGGAAGTGGATCTCCCGGCCGTCAATACCCCGCAGTTCGATTGGGCCCGCAACAAGACAGGTCACAAGGCCCGGCCTGTGCCCCCGGTTTATCAGCCGGAAGTCGCGGCTCGCGCCATCGTCTTTGGCGCGCTTCATCCGAGGCGTCAGATCTGGGTCGGGCTGCCGACGGTTCGAGCGATTCTCGTGAACCGGATTGCGCCGGGACTGATCGACCGCTACCTCGCGAAGTTCGGCTACAGCGGACAGTTGAGCGACAAGGCGTCGGATCCCGACGCGCCCGGCAATTTGTTCGAACCCGTTGCCGGCGACTTCGGCGCGCATGGCCGTTTCGACGCGCAGGCGCGCGACACGAGTTGGGAGATGTTCACCGACCGGCATCGGGACGGGGTGATCGTCGCCGGCTTCCTAGGATTGGCGGCGGCGGCCACGTATGTTTTTACAAAGCAGACGCAGCGCGCGTCTTTGCGCGACCGATCTCACAGGCGTCTGTCCTCACGCTCCTGGCGTTGAAAGCCAGGTTCACTGCGGCGCGGCACGCATAGCGCGGATGGAATGGGGAAGACCGGTCCGCATCATTGCGACAAACTTTGCATGGCGCTCCAAGAGATCCTTCGGTCGCGCTTGATGAAAAGCCACCTGCGCCGGATGACGGCGCTTCCGGACCATCAATCCTCCTCAACGCGCGCTCGGGAACTGGCCCAGCGGCGCCGAACTTGAGTGCGTGGTCGTAACCACCGCAAGGGCGCCGGCAAGTCAAGCCTCGGCCCCGCTGCGGGAGAGCCGCGGCCTATGCCGGGCCGGCAAATCAGGCTAAGCCGCCGGCTCTCTCATTTTCGTGGAGGCCTAAGCCCTTGCTCGCATTCGCTTCGCCGACGCCGGACGCGACGCCGGTATGGCTGGTCAGCGCGGAAAACTGGCCAACGGTCAAATCGAAGATCGGCGCGGCCGCCGCGGCCTTCGCCGAACGTTGCGGGTTCCAGCCGAAGGCGGGACGCCTGCAACTTCTTCCAGGCGATGCTGGCGCGCTTGCGGGGGTCTTGTTCGGAGTTGACGAGGCGAACGCGCCGGCGAACGATCCGTTCGGGCCCGGCAAGCTCGCGACGTCGCTGCCCGAAGGCGTCTACCGCTTCGCGGATCCGCCCGAGCGCGCCGATCTCGCCGCGCTCGGCTTCCTGCTCGGCCTCTATCGGTACGACCGCTTCAAGGCCAACAAGGCGCCGAGCCCCCAGCTCGTCGCGCCCGAGGCGGCCGACGCGATCAGGATTCAGCGCATCGCCGAGGCGATCGCTTTCGGACGCGATCTTGTCAACGCGCCGGCCAACGCGCTCGGACCCGACGCGCTCGAACAGGAGGTGGTCAAACTCGCCGAGCATTTTGACGCCAGCGTCGCCATGGTGCGCGGCGAGGAACTCATCGCCGCCAACTTTCCCCTCATCCACGCGGTCGGGCGCGCGGGCGCGGAAGAGCCGCGGATCGTCGACTTCACCTGGGGACGCGAGGACGCGCCGAAAGTGGCGATCGTCGGCAAGGGCGTCACCTTCGACACCGGCGGCCTCGACATCAAGCCGGCCTCCGGCATGGAGCTCATGAAAAAGGACATGGGCGGGGCGGCGACCGCGCTGACGCTGGCGCGGCTGATCATGGAGGCCGGGCTCGATCTCCGTCTGAGGACCGTGATCCCGATCGTCGAGAATGCGATCGCGGCGTCGGCGATGCGTCCAGGCGATGTGATTGTCAGCCGCAAGGGGATCTCGGTCGAGGTCGGCAACACCGACGCCGAGGGGCGGATGATCCTCGCGGATGCGCTCGCGCTTGCGGACGAGGACGCGCCCGAGCTCATGCTCGACTTCGCGACCTTGACCGGCGCGGCGCGGGTTGCGCTCGGACCGGACCTGCCGCCTTTCTACACCGACGACGACGCGCTTGCGGGGGAGATCGCGAGCCACGCGGCGGGCGCGCGAGATCCGGTCTGGCGGATGCCGCTCTGGCGCCCCTATGACGCAATGATCGAGGGGACGGTCGCCGACATCAGCAATTCAGGCACGGGCGCCGGCATGGCGGGCTCGATCACGGCGGCGCTCTTTCTGAGGCGTTTCGTCGAGAAAGCCAGATCGTGGGCGCATTTCGACGTCTACGCGTGGAATCCGAAGCCGCGCGCCCATGGGCCGGCTGGCGGAGAAATTCAGGCGGCGCGAGGGCTGTTCGAGCTTTTGAGCGCGCGCTATCCGAGGCGGTGAGGGAACCCAACCTACCTGCATGGCGTGGCGCGTGAAGACCGCTGTCTTGCAGGCATTGCGCGTCACGGCGCGCTTGGCCTATCGAGTGGGTCATATGGAGGGGACGACATGGCTCTGACGAAACACAATCGACTGACGGTCGGCGCCTTGCGCAAGCTCAAGGGCAAGCGGCAATTGACCATGCTGTTTGTCGAAACGCCGGACGAAGCGGCTGCGGCTTCCGCCGCCGGCATCGATATCCTGTCGATCGTCGAACACCTCTGGTCGCCCGCGATGCGCGAGGCGGCCGGCGATTGTTTCGTTCAGGTCGGGCTCATCTACGGCGAGCACTGCACCTATGAGGATTATCTCCGCGCCGCGCACAAGAACCTGATGATCGGCGGCGATGCGTTTTACTGCGCCGGCAGCCTCGATACGATCGCCAAGCTCGCGGCCGAGGGCATTCCGGTCGTTGGCCATGTCGGGCTGATCCCGGCGCGCGCGACATGGACCGGCGGATTCAAGGCGGTGGGCAAGACGGCCGCCGAAGCGAAGCAGGTTTATGAGCATGTGAAGAAGCTCGAGGCGGCAGGCGCGATAGCGGCCGAGATCGAGGTCGTGCCGGCGCGCGTGGCGAGCGAGATTGCGAAGCGCACGTCGCTCATCCTCATGTCGATGGGGGCCGGCTCGGGCTGCGACGCGCAATATCTGTTCGCCGAGGATGTGCTCGGCTATTCGCGCGGCCATCAGCCTCGCCACGCCAAGGTCTACCGCAACTTTCGCGCCGAATATGACCGGCTTCAGCGCGAGCGTGTCGCCGCGTTCAAGGCATTCCGGGCCGATGTCGAAAAGGGCGCCTTTCCCGAGGACAAGCATCTCGTGCCGATCGCGGACGGCGAGTTCGAAGCTTTCGTGCAGGGGCTGGAGACGAGGGGTTAGGCGCCGCTTTCGTCTGCGGCGGCCGGTCACCGTCATGTCGTTTCCGCGTTCGAGCGCGTGAAGGAATTGGCTGTTCTGACTGGGTTGCGATTCTTCCTCGCTGATTTTGGCGGCGAGTGGCGAAGTGTGAAGCTCTGTGGCGCGCCGGATTGGCGGCAATTGCGCTAGGAGCCGCGGCAGCCGAGCGGCTGGCCACGCTGAAAGGCCGAGCTTGCGAGCGATCCGGCGCGTCGAGCCGCCCCCTCCCGAGCGGCCGTCGCCGTCAGGCGAGGCGGAACGAACCGCGGCGCGCGGCGAGAAGACCCACCCCGGCAAATCCCAGCGCCATCATCGCCCAGGTCGAAGCTTCCGGGACCTGCGCAATCGGGAAATTTGCGTCGATGTCGGTGTTGGGCGTCGTCTCGAAGCCGTAAGCTTCGAGATCGCCCCCGGCGAATTGCGCAAATCCATAATAAGTGTCCGCCCCGACCATGTAGCGAAGGCCGAGAAAACTGTCCGTCGAGGAATAAGGGATATCCGTCGCGGTCGGGAAAGACGCATAGGAGCCGAACTGGTCAGGCCCGAACAGCACGTCATGGCCGCCGCGCATGTCGGTGAAGAACGTGCTCGGCTCGACGGGAATGCCGAGAAATCCGCCAAAGCTCGACACTTCGGCCGTGCCCGTCGTCGAAACGAACGTGTCGGCGAAGAACCCGCTCGTCGGGTAGCTGAGAGAAAACTGATCCGCCGGCGACGGACCAAATGTAAACGGTGTTGCCGACAGAGTTTCGGGTCCGCCGAGAACAACTGCGGCCGAAGCTGGAGCCGAAAGCAAGGTGCTGACGGCGAGAATACCAAGGAATTTCTGCATGGGAGGGCGCCTTCGCTGTGTGTGGATACATGCAGTACGGTTGGATTCGCCGCGGGATGCAGGGAGAGGCGCAATTATTTGTTAACGGGCGCCGCGAAGGCTGTCGTGACGGCCCCGCTGCGACGGGCTGATGAAGGGATGATCGGGCCCATGTCATCCCCGCGCAAGCGGGGGATCCAGGCAACCGCCTATCACCAACTCTCACCCGTTCAGCGTGCCATACAAGTCAGTCCATTCGGGATTGAAGCTCTCGATAAGCTCTAACTTCCATCGGCGCTCCCATTTCTTGACGCGCTTCTCTCGGGTGATGGCCTCGTTGATGTCCGAGTGGAATTCGTACCAGACCAGCCGGGTCGCACCATATTTCCGAGTGAACTCACTACCGTTCGCCCGTCCGGTGCTGATGGGCGCGAACTGCAAGGTTGTTCGTCACGCCGACGTACAGCGTCCCGTTGCGACGGCTTGCCATGATGTACACGGCATAACGCCCGCCGGCTTGCATCGCCGCATTCCGTCGCCTGGATTCCCGCTTACGCGGGAATGACATAGGAGGGAGGTGGCTGTCATCAGCGCTCCTTCAAGCTCCGTCCAGAGATGATGCGCTACCCGCACCAGCCCGTGTCATCCCCGCGCAAGCGGGGATCCAGCCGAGCCTAAAGGGTTCACGCGTTTGAACCAGCCCCCGCCTCTACTCCAGCCTGTCCGCCTTCCTCAGCGCCGGAAAAAGCCCGGCCCACAGGAGCGTCACGAGGATCGCGCCGCAGCCGCCGAAAATCGCCGAGCCGACGGGCCCGAGCAGGCGCGCCATGCCGCCGGATTCGAACTCGCCCAGTTCGTTGGAGGCGCCGATGAACAGGCTCGACACCGCGGAGACGCGGCCGCGCATGGCGTCGGGGGTCACGATCTGCACCAGCGACTGGCGCACGAACACCGAGACCATGTCGGCCGCGCCCAGAATCGCCAAAGCGAGTACGCTCAAGACCATCGAGCGCGACAGGGCGAACACCAAGGTCGAGAGGCCGTAGATCCCGACGGCTGCGAACATTTTCAGGCCCACACGGGCCTTAAGCGGCCGGGCGGCCAGGACGAAGCCGCTCAAGATCGCGCCGGCCGACGGCGCGGCGCGCAGGATGCCAAAACCTTGCGGCCCGACATGCAGGATGTCGCGGGCATAGACCGGCAAAAGCGCGGTGACTCCCCCTAAGAGAACCGCGAACAGGTCGAGGCTGATCGCGCCGAGCACGACCTTGGTGGTCCACACGTAGTTCAGGCCCTCGGCGATCAGCGCCCAGCGCGACGCCGCCGGACGAGGCTCGCGCTTCGGCGACGCCACAGCCATGAGCGAGACGAGCGAGGCGAGGCACAAAGCCCCCGACACGACGAAAGCGGCGACGGGCGAAAACGCCACCAGGAGCCCGCCTATTGCCGGGCCGACGATGGTCGCCATCTGATTGCCGGCCGAATTGAGCACGATCGCGCGCGGAATGAGCCGCCGCTCGACCAGGGTCGGGGCGAGCGCCGCGCTCGCCGGCGTGTAGAAGGCGCGAGCGCAGCCGAACAAGGCGGCGACCCCGTAGATCGGCCAGAGAAGGGTCAGCCCGCGATAGGCCATCGCGCCGAACAGGACTGACGTTAAGAGCTGCACGCCAAGGCCCGCCATCATGATCTTGCGCCGGTCGTAAATGTCGGCGGCGTGGCCGGCGAACAGGGTCAGGGCGAACATCGGCAGGAACTGGGCGAGGCCCAGCATGCCGACCGCCAGCGCCGCTTGATTGACCGACGCGGTATGGCGCGCGACCGCATAGACCTGCCAGGCGAGCGCGATCGCCTGGACCTGCACGGCGAGCGTCGTGCTGAGCCTGCCGGTCCAGAACCAGACATAATCTCGCACGCCCAGAAGGTCGCTGAGCGTGGCGGGATGTTGCAGGACCGTTTCCGCGGCGACGACGCCCGCGGGGCTTGTATCGGGAAGGGAGGAGGACATGGACGGCCTCTCTTGGCCGTCGCCGCCGCCAGAGGCAAGCCCGCCCGGCGCTCGGCCCAGGCCTCAAGCCGGAGTCCGGATGAACGGAAAGTTGGGTCATTCCTTGTGGAGAATTGGAATATCCAAACGAACCGCGATCATCATTGCGAGCCATAGGGGCGCCGAGAGACGCCCGTCCTTCCGGACGGGCTACGGCGAAGCAATCCAGGGAACCGCCTTACGATCTCCTGGATCGCCGCATCCCCCCCGGGAGCCAAAGGCCCGGGGGTCCTCGCGATGATGATTCCATTAGAACGCCGAGCACTACGCCTGAAGGCCAGCGGCGGCGGATCTCCGTGTGGATCGATAGCCGGCGAAGCCAAGGCCCGCGAAGCCGGCCAGCATCATCGCCCAGGTCGTGGGCTCGGGAACAGGGCCGCCGATGGCGAAGTCGAAGCCAAAGCCGCCGGACCCGTCAGCGACAAGCGTGTAGCCGAAGGTCAGGTCGATGTTGGGCCCGAAGTCGGAGCCCAGATCGATGATGTCATCGTGGAAGAAACTCTCGGCGACCGCCAGACTGGTAAAAGTCCTATCTAGAATTTCGGCGCCGTCGGCCATGGTCGTGAATTCCATCGACTGGAAGCCCTGGCCGTCGGCAAAGCCGCTCACTTGATCGTCGATCAGGCCGAGCATGAGATCGCCGCCATAGCCGAAATCGAAGGTCGAGCTTACGCTGTACTGGTTGGTTCCACCGACGCTGTCGGAAACGTTATTGGCACCGAGTATCGCTGTCCCTAACACCATATCGTTGGGGCCCAGCAGCGCGCTCGCGACATGGCTCGCGTCGTCGATCAGGGATGCCGCGTAGGCCTTATCTGGGTGCGCCGTCGAGAAGGCATAAGCCGTCCGACCTGGATTTACGAAAGCTTGCCCTGAGCCGCCTTCTGCTATCGCATTTGTCGACGCCACAACACCGTCGCTATACGGCGACGGGTTGCCGATCAATGCCGTTGCCGTCGACTTAACACTTGCGCCGGCAAAACTGGTCTTAGCCGTGGACGAGGCCTGTCCCTGAGGAGGTAAGATCGAGCCTCCTGAGTTCCCTGAGGTAGCGGTGGACAGTGCACTCGCCGTCGCGCCGTTTACGGTCTCGGCGGTCGACGTTGCATTCGCGCTATTGAGAATTGTGCCGCAGGCTGTATTGCAAATCCCCCCCGTTGCGACCGCGGCAGCAGTCGCCTTTCCGCCGCCCTCAGCCGCAGCAACAGCCGCCGCATCGGCGGCGCCCGCGAAACCATAATCACCCGTTCCCGTCGCGCCACCAGTGGCGTCGGCGGACGACCATGCGTCGCCAGAACCGCTGGTTCGGGCGGTGCTGCTGGCGCTGGCGTACCCGCCGTTGCCGTTACTGCTGGTCCCGACCCCGGGGCCGTAGTTTCCACCATTACCGCCTGTGGCTTTGGCGTCCGCTTCCGCCGAGCCGAAGGTGACGGTCGTCGCCGCCGTCGCTGTCGCCGCTCCACCGGGCGATCCAGGATTGTTAAAGAGGTCGCTTCCCCCGTTGCCTCCATTTCCGCCAGTCGCAAATGCGCTATTGCTAGCGTCTGTGACTGGCTGCGTACTGCCGGCCGTAGCAGTCGCAGACTTGCCGCCAGTGGAGGGTACGTCGGGATCGCCGTCAATGGCATCTGCGCCGTTGGCGCCCTGGACAGTCACGATCTCGGCGCGAACCTCCATGACGCTCGTCACCACGAAAGCCAACGATGCCACGCCGGTCATCAATGCTCGTGTCACGATTGAACGCGATTTCATTTTCGCCCCTCCCGTCGGTAAAGCAGCCCGTTCAAAAAACATGCAGCTTCAGTTTGAAGCTCGCAAGACGAATCCTTGCAAGCCGGCTCACGAACGCGTGACGGTCATCGAGAAGGGGCCGATCTCACAGACCAGGGGGACGAGGCCCGGAAGGATCTCGGCGGCCATGTCATGGGAGCGCTGCCGCCAGGCTGGGACCCACGCGGCCGGGCGTTTCGCTAAACCGGAAGGCCAACCTCGGCTCGTGCCCTTTTCGAACGATAGCCGGCGAAGCCAAGGCCCGCGAAGCCGGCCAGCATCATCGCCCAGGTCGAAGGCTCGGGAACAGGGCCGCCGATGGCGAAGTCGAAGCCAAAGCCGCCGGACCCGTCAGCGACAAGCGTGTAGCCGAAGGTCAGATCGATGTTCGGCCCGAAGTCGGAGCCCAGATCGATGACGTCATCGTGGAAAAAACTCTCCGCGACCGCCAAGCTCCGGAAAGTCGTATCGAGAATTTCGACGCCATTGGCCGTGATGGTGAACTCCATCGATTGGAAGCCCAGACCATTGGCGAAGCCGCTCACTTGATCGTCGATCAGGCCGAGCATGAGATCGCCGCCATAGCCGAAATCGAACGTCGAGCTCGCGCTGTAAGTGTTGCTCTCGCCGCCGCCATCAGGAGCATAATTGGCGCCCAGGATCGCCGTCCCGAACACTGCGTCGCGAGGGCCCAAGAGGGCGCTTGCGACATGGCTCGCGCCATCGATCAAGGTCGTGGCGTAAGCCTTATCTGGAAGAGCGGTCGAGAACGCGTAAGCCGTCTGGCCGGGGTTGGCGAAGGCTTGGCCCGAGCCGCCTTGCGCGATGGCATTCGTTGTCGCCGTGTCGCAGTTGGTCGGCGCCACAGCCGAAGATTGAGCCTTCACGAAGGCGTAGCTGGTGTTGGCGGTAGACATGGCCTGTCCACTCGATCCGATGGCGGTCGATTGCGCTTGAGCCAACGCGCCTTTTATGGTCGTGGCATTCGACGTGGCGTTGGCAGCGCCCATCGCACCGGGCACACCTCCAATGAACCTGCTCCACCTGCGCCGCCGGTCGCGGCTGCGTTCGCTACCGCTGTCCCGCCGCCAGTCGAGGACGCGTTGGCAGTCGCGGTCGCCTCGCCTCCGGCGCCGCCATCGCCCGTGTTAACATTGGAGTTGGAATCTTCGGAAACTGCGTCGCCACCCGCGCCACCCGTCGCGACCGCGTTCGCCGTCGCTGTCCCGCTCCTTCCCGCGGACGCGTTGGCCGTTGCCGACGCGTTCGCCTCCGTCGCCGCCGGCAGTGGGCTCGGAAGAACTGAAGCCCGGAAGTCCGTCGCCCCCTGAGCCGCCGGTCGCCATTGCGCTTGATCGAGAACCAGCGCCGTTCGAGACCGCCGTACTGTTGGCGTACAGCACCGCCGCCGGCGCCGCCGACTGCGGGGTCGAAGTTACCCCCCGTGGTTTCACCGCCCGCGCCGCCGACTGCGTTCGCCGAAGACGAGGCAGCCAGGGAACCGCCGGACGTGGCTGTGCTAACGGCGCTCGCGGCGCCGCCCACGCCTCCGCTGAAACCGAACCCTCTTCCCCCAGAACCGCCGGCCCCTCCTGCCGCATTCGCGGAAGATGTCGCGGGCCCCGATTGGCTTTCCGCATTGCTGTCGGCGGTAACCTCGCCACCCGAGCCGCCAGGGCCGAAATCCCCGTTCCCGCCTGACCCGCCGCCTCCTCCAGATGCGCTTGCACTTGAGGTCGCCGCGCCCGTCCCACCGGACCTTGCTATGCTGTTCGCAATGGCGCTACCGCCGGCAGCGCCGGCGTTCGTACCGCCGCCGGAGCCGCCATAGGCGCTTGCGCTCGATGTCGCTGCGCCAGCGCCAGCGCCGGTGGTCGCCACACTCGTTGCCGTCGCTTTGCCTCCGGCGCCGCCTCCTCCACCCTGAGCAACAGTGTCTCCACCTGAACCAGCAGTCGCGACTGCGGATGACACCGCGCCACCAGAACCACCGGACGCCACGCGGCTGCTCGCGTTCGCGTCACCCCCGACACCCCCATTATTGCCGGAGACTGAAAAGAGGTTGTTGTTCCCACCTGCGCCGCCGTTCGCGATCGCCGACGATGACGCTCCGCCCAGACCGCTTGACGTCGCCGTGCTGACCGCGCTGGCGAGACCGCCCGCACCAGCGTCACCACCACCGAAGTCAGCGGGCCCAAGCTTCCGCCTGCGCCGCCGTTCGCGATCGCCGACGATAACGCTTCGCCCAGACCGCTTGACGTCGCCGTGCTGACCGCGCCGGCGAGACCGCCCGCACCAGCGTCACCACCACCGAAGTCAGCAGGGCCCAAGCTTCCGCCTGCGCCGCCGTTTGCGATCGCCGTCGACGATGCCTCGCCGGACCCGCTGGAACTTGCACTCCCGCTGGCGTTGGCGCCTCCGCCCGCGCCGTCAAAGGTGGTGCCATTCCCGTCAATCGCGCCACCAAGGCCGCCTTCAGCCGAGGCCGAAACGGTCACGTCGCCGCCCGCGGAGCTGCCCGTCGCGACAGCCGTCCCCGATCCGCCTGCGCCGGCGTGCCCTACCCCCTGGCCGTTGTAATCACCCCCATTGCCGCCGCTGGCGCTCGCCGACGATGATACATTGCCGCCCCCGATGGACGTTCCTGAACTGCTAGCCTTAGCGTTGCCGCCTGCGCCCGTGTTAGCAAAGCCGTCGGAGCCTGCATCACCGCCCGCGCCCCCCTTGGCGAGGGCGTTGCTCGTGACAGGCGTAGCGTCCGCGTTCGTTGCGAAGCTCGTAGCGGTAGCGTCTCCGCCCGCGCCGCCATTGCCTCCGAAGTCGCCCTTGTTCCACTCAAGCCACCGCTTCCACCGTAAGAATAGGCATCCGATTCCGCCGGACCGGAGAGGATGGCAGTCGACGCCGTGGCGTTCGCAGCGCCGCCGTTGCCGCCGTTGCCACCGTTGCCGGAGACAGGGGAAAAGGACGTGACTCCGGCATTGCCGCCTTGGCCGCCATTGCCGCCGGTCGCGGTGGCTTTATTCAGAGGGTCGGTGATCGGTTGCGCGCTGCCTGCGTTGGCGGTCGACCGACTCCCCGTCGCCGCCAGGCAGACCGTGATCGCCAGGATTGACGCCATCCGCGCCTGCCGCGCCGTCAGCGCCCTGGACGGTCACGATCTCCGCGCGAACGCCGCCCGCGCTGCCCATCGCGAAGGCCAGCGACGCCACGCCGGCCAGCAACGCGCGCGTCAAACTTGAACGATGAATGGATTTCATAGCCGCCTCCCCTCGCGCCGCCGCCGGTTCGCGCCGTTCGAAAACCTCCGGCTTCAGTTTGAACGTCACAAGACCGAACTTAGCGGCTTCGATCACATTCGCGTGACCACTATAGAGCGCCCACGGGAATGATTTCAGCGGTCAGGCGCGAGCAACGATCGCGGGGCCTCGCGGCTCGACTGTCGCGGCGCCTTTGTCGCTCGGGCGGCCGCCCGAGACGCCCCGCCTATGGACGAATGGTCAATTCCTTGACAAATCAGAAAGCCGAGGCGTATATTTTCTGCCGAAGCAAACTCAGGCCGGCGAAAATCCGGCGCGGAGACAGGAGAGGCGCGGTCAGCGAAACGGCGTTGAGCACAACCTTAGACGCGAGTTGAGCGGACGGTCGATTTTTTTGTTTTTTCCGCCATAAGCCCTTGAAAAGTCCCGATTCGCAAAAACTTTTCGAAGGAAATCCAAACAAATTTCCTTTTTTTTATTTGGATTGTCTTGCATGCAACTCGCGCTCTGGTTGTCCTCGCCGCCCTGGTCGGCGCCTTTCCGGCCGGTTCTCCCTACTTCGGGAACGGGACGGGCTTGTCGGACAGCGTGTGCAGAAAGGCCAGGATATCGGCCCGCCGATGCGCGCTCTTTTCGCCGGGGTAGGTCATCTTCGTCCCCGGGGCCATCGCTTTCGGGTCGGTGATCCACTTGTTCAGGAGCTCATAGGTCCAGTCGCCGCTCAGGCTCTTGAGCGAATCGGAATAGGCGAAGCCGGGGACCGAAGCGATCTTGCGGCCAACGACGTTCCACAGGTCCGGCCCGATCTTCGCGCCCTTGCCCTCCTGGAAGTTGTGACAGGTCTCGCAGACCTTGGCGTCCTCCGCGCCTTTTTTGGCGTCGGCCTTGGCGAGGAGAGCGGGCAGCGGCTCTTCCGGCGCGGCCGCGGGCGCGGCGGCGGTGGCGGCTGCGGGGGCGGCCGCCGGCAGGGCGAAGCCCGGAACCTTCGGGATTCGCGGGGACATGACGAGGTTGCTGAAGGCGGTGAGCAGCATGACGAACAACACCGCGCCCAACGCCGTAAGGGAAACCCGGTTCACATTCACGTGGTCCATGAGGCGAAGGGCTTTCGTCGGCTGGAGGTTTGGGTGGAGTCGGAGGGCGTTCGTCTCAGGGAGTTGATTAGCTGCTTTGCGCTCGCCTTGGCAACACGTATAAGCCGTCGCGTTCCAAATTTGGCTTAATCGAAATTGATGGCGAATCCCATCGTCCTCATCCCCGCGCGCATGAGCGCGACCCGGCTGCCGGGAAAGCCGCTCGCCGACATTCACGGCGAGCCGATGATCGTCCATGTCTGGCGCCGGGCAAGGGAGGCGGATATCGGACCGGTTTGGGTGGCGGCGGACGACCCCCGTGTGATGGAGGCGATCGCCTCGGCCGGCGGCAAAGCGATCATGACCCGTTCCGATCACGCCTCCGGATCCGACCGCATTTTCGAGGCGCTGGGCGCTGTCGACGCCGAGGGCGCGCACGACATCGTGGTCAACATTCAGGGCGATCTGCCGACCCTCGAGCCCTCGGTCGCGCGCGCCTGTCTCGCGCCGCTTGGGGAGCGCGCGGTCGACATCGCGACGCTGGCGACGCCGATCGCGCGCGAGCGGGAGAAAGACGACCCCAACGTGGTCAAGGTTGTCGCGACCGAACTTGATCCGGCCCGTTTGAGAGCGCTCTATTTCACCCGCGCTCGCGCTCCCTGGGGCGAAGGCCGCCTCTTGCACCATATCGGTCTCTACGCCTATCGCCGTGACGCGCTTCGGCGATTTGTCGGCTTGCCCCCGTCGCCGCTGGAGCGCCGGGAGAAACTGGAGCAATTGCGGGCTTTGGAGGCGGGCATGCGCATCGATGTGGCGCTTGTCGAGACCGCGCCGCTCGGCGTTGACGCGCCGGAGGATCTGGAACGCGCGCGCATCATGCTCGCGCCTGGGAAACAGGCATGAAGACCACGCAATCGATCGCCTATCAGGGCGAACCTGGCGCCAATTCGCATATCGCCTGCGCCGACGATTTTCCCGACCTCGATCCGCTGCCTTGTGCGACCTTCGAGGACGCTTTCGCAGCCGTGCAGGACGGCGCGGCCGAACTCGCCATGATCCCGATCGAGAACTCGATCGCGGGACGGGTCGCCGATATTCATGCGCTTCTTCCCGCCTCCGGGCTTCACATCGTGGGCGAGACGTTTCTGCCGATCCACTTTCAGCTATTGGCGGTTCCAGGCGCCCGCATCGAGGATTTGAAAGCGGTCTATAGCCATACCCATGCGCTTGGGCAGTGCCGGAACATCATCCGCCGATTGAAGCTTCAACCGGTTGTCGCCGGCGACACGGCTGGCGCGGCGCGCGAGATTGCGGAATGGGGCGACAAGAGCCGCGCTGCGCTCGCGCCGCGGCTGGCCGGCGAAATCTATGGGCTGCAAACGCTGGCTTCGAACGTCGAGGATGAAAGCCACAACACGACCCGCTTCGTCGTGTTGTCGAGGGATGAGCGTTGGATGCCGGCCGAGGAAAGGCCGGCAGTGACGACCTTCGTCTTCCGCGTCCGCAACGTGCCCGCGGCGCTCTACAAGGCGCTGGGCGGTTTCGCCACCAACAGCGTCAATATGACCAAGCTCGAGAGCTACATGGAGGGCGGCGAGTTCACCGCGACGCAGTTCCTCGCCGATGTCGACGGGCACCCCAAGGACTTGGCCCTCGCGCGGGCGCTTGAGGAGCTCAAGTTCTTTTCCCGCGAAGTGCGCATTCTCGGCGTCTACCCCGCGCATCCCTACCGCATCGAGTCGCGCGATGATTCACCTTCGGCTTTGTAGCGCAGCCAATGCAATCGACTGCGCTACAAGGCCCCTGTTTAGGCGGCGAAAGCGAGCTCTTTCAACTCCGGCTGCTCGATTCCGAGCTCCTCACGGAACGCCTGCAGCGCCGAGAGCAGGCCCTCGCCAGTGTCGAAGAGCCCCGCATAGCACATCGTGCCGCCGATCCGACGCGGCCGGCCGATCAGCTGCGGATCGCAGCCGACGGCTTTCAGAACCCGGTAGATACGGGCGTCGAATACGGAAACGATTTGGGTCAAGCCAGCGATGACAGCGATTTCGCCGATGCCGGCGATCAACTCGCTCAGCACAAAGTTGACGCCGTTCCGGCTGCGCTGCGGCTGGCCGTCAACGGCCACGGCGCAAATCCGAGAGCTCTCCCAAATTGTTGCGCTTTCGATGAATTCGCTTTCCTCAAGGAGGCAGGAAAAAACATCGCGCAGCATGTTTGGCCCTGTTGTCGGAAGCAGTCGCAACGATCCCCAATATTCGTTCGTATTTGGGTCTACCGACACCAGATACAACGGATTGGCGTCATCGAATTCGTCCCTTTCGTATCCGTCCTTCACAGTAACGTCCCAACCGAGCCGTTCTGAGAAAGTCATCGCCCTGTTTCGAAACATTGCGTCCATTTCCCTTGGAAACGACGACGCTCGCGAACCTTCAATAAACTTCAACATCGTGGCATCTCCCTTGCTACGAGACCACGAATGTTAACCTTAAATTTTAATCGTTACAATTCCACATACAAGTTGAGTTGACATTTTTGGAATCACTTGAAAGACGAACCCTGGAGTGCTTTCGCAGGTATAACACCAGTAGCAATCGCAACACCAACTGCATGCGTCAAGTTTGCGCAGTTCAATTTATGTCTTGCGGTGTCGAGATAGCTTTTCACGCTACCAAATGATATGTTCAATATATCTGAGATATCTTGGTAAGTCTTGCCTCGCGCAGCCCAAATAAGGCACTGCTCTTCTCGTTTTGATAATTTGACCGGCGGGCTACTGAGTTTGAGATTGACGCTCGCCGCGGAATCAATGAGAACGGAGATCAGTTGTAGTTTTATCATATTGTTCTTTTTGAATTCTTGCCATTCTGACTTCCCGTGATTGCTGCTATAGGACACCAAAGAATAGACGCCCCTTCGATTGCGAACGGGGATGGACAGCCCGTTGAGGCCGACTTCGTGGGTCGACGCATCGGCGAAAAACGCCTGAACTGCGGGATCGTCGCGCGTCAACTCATCCCAATCAAATGGAAGAACCGCTTTGCTTCCATACGTAATAACTGGATCAATTAGCACATACTGCTTGAGAAAGTATCGGGTCTGCCATTGGAACGAGTAGGTTACGGTTCCTGTAAGGAGGCTAGCGTCAGAACTTTTGTCGGGAGCAAAGCGCATATAAGCAATGTGACTAACGCCGATATCGAGCGCGATTGCTTTAAGCGTCTCCTCCAGATCTTGCTCGTTATAACCGAGGATCGTATCCGTAAGTCTTATTGCGGCCAATTCGATCGTGACATTTCCCATCGGCGTCAGCCATAGACGTCAAGAACAAGCTTCTAGGGCCTCAGCCAGGGCGTCACGGCTGCCTTTCGAACCAATCAAATCGACTCGTTCGCGGTTCGCCCTTGAGGCCCTTGACCGCTCGCACGGCTTCGTCAATTCTTTGGGCATCTGAGCCCTCCCGCCCAAATTGCAGCTTAGTTTCGTCACTAATGTACCATAACAACGCCAGGGCAATCAACAAACATGTGGAGGCGGAACGAAGAACACGCCTCGTTCCCGTACAATGGGCGGCCCTTCGGTAGTCGTCAGATGTTCCAATCAGGTTCGTCAACGACGTCCTTTCGCTGGATCGAGGGTATCCGCGGGAAAGTGTTGGCCTGCGGCAAATCCTTGGAGGCCGTTGCCTATGGGCCGCCCCCGGACCAGGCGCCGACGATCGTCATGCTGCACGAGGGGCTCGGCTGCGTTGCGCTGTGGCGCGATTTTCCGCGGCGGCTTGCGGCAGCGACCGGCCATGGGGTGTTCGTCTATTCGCGGGCTGGCTACGGCCGGTCCGAGCCGGTGGATCTGCCGCGCCCGCTCGATTACATGAGCCGCGAGGCTAGGGTAGGCCTGCCGGCCGTGCTCGATGCGATCGATTTCAAGCGCGGCGTCCTGCTCGGGCACAGCGACGGCGCCTCGATCGCGGCGATCTACGCCGGCGAACGCGCTGACGAGCGGATCAGGGGCCTCATCCTGATGGCGCCGCATCTCTTCACTGAAGAGATGGGCCTCGCCTCGATCGCGGAGGCCCGGCGCGCCTACGAGACCGGCGATCTCCGCGCCAAGCTCGCCAAATATCACGCCCATGTCGACTGCGCCTTTCGCGGCTGGAACGACGCTTGGCTCGACCCTGGCTTCAAGGCCTGGAACATCGAAGACAAGGTCGACCGCTGGCGCGTTCCGGCGCTCCTCGTCCAGGGCGCGGACGATCAATATGGAACCGTGAAGCAGATCCGCGCCATCGAGGCCCGCTCGCCAACGCCCGTTCGGAGCCTGATCCTCGAAGCCTGCCGGCATTCGCCTCATTTCGACCAGCCTCAGGCGACGCTCAAGGCGATCGTTCACTTTTGCGTGAACGTCGCGGCGACCGCCTGAGCGCCGGCCAAACCTGACCTGCCAGCGCAGCCGTCCTGGCGCAGCAGTCTCGACGCTAAACGTAAATAGCCGCTGAACGTAAACGAGCGTAGACGCGCTTAGATGAGCCTAAACGCTCGCGTTTAGGCGTAGGCCCGTCTCATTTGGATTTGCTTACAGGAAGGTTACGCCAAGGTTGCATCCATGCTCTCTCACCCAGGGCGTCCGCGCTAGCGGCCTTTGGCTCTCAAGGCCTTGTCGAGGCGCGGATAGACCCGTCGCGCATTGCCTTCGTAGACCTTGCGCCGGTCGTCGGGGCTGAGGGCGCCTGCCGCCTCGACGTAGCGCTTGGTGTCGTCGTAGTGATGGCCGGTCTCGGGGTCGATTCCTCTCACCGCGCCGATCATCTCGCTGGCGAACAGGATGTTGTCGACCGGGATGACCTTGGTCAAGAGATCGACGCCCGGCTGATGATAGACGCAGGTGTCAAAGAAGACGTTCTTCAAGAGCTGCTCGGTGAGCAGCGGCTTCTTCAATTCCTGCGCAAGGCCGCGATAGCGGCCCCAGTGATAGGGCGCGGCGCCGCCGCCGTGCGGAACGATGAAGCGGAGAGAGGGGAAGTCCTGGAACAGGTCGCCCTGGATGAACTGCATGACCGCCGTCGTGTCGGCGTTGATGTAGTGGGCGCCGGTCGTATGGAAGCACGGATTGCAGCTAGTCGAGACATGGACCATCGCCGGGATGTCCCACTCCGCCATCTTCTCATAGATCGGATACCAGTGCCGATCGGTGAGCGGCGGACTTGTCCACCTGCCCCCGGACGGATCGGGGTTGAGATTGATGGCGACGAAGCCATAGTCCCGGACGCACTTTTCGAGTTCCGGAATGCAGGTCTTGGGGTCGACGCCAGGGCTCTGCGGCAACATCGCCGCGCCGATGAAATTGTCGGGAAAGAGCTTCGAGACGCGACAGATAAGCTCGTTGCAGATCGAGGCCCAGGTCGAACTTACGGCGAAGTCGCCGATGTGATGGGCCATGAAACTGGCGCGAGGACTGAAAATCGTGAGGTCGCAGCCGCGCTCCTGCATCAGGCGCAGTTGGTTGGTCACGATCGACTCCTGAAGTTCGTCGTCGCTAATCTTGAGGTCCGCGACCTTGGGCGTTTGGGCGGGGTCCTTGATGGCCGCGATCTGCCGGTTGCGCCACGCCTCGAGCGCCTTGGGGGCAGTCGTATAGTGCCCATGGCAATCGATGATCATGCGCAATGCCTCCTCGAGGACGACGGCGAGCGCGTCGTCAACGGAAGGCTTAAGCCATGTCCAGGTCGCAGGCCATCAGAACGGATTCCAGGTCGCTCTCTGGGTGAACTTGAGATAGTTGAGGTTGACGCCGAGCCTGCCACCCCAATCCGGTCCGGATGGGAACCACGACGACGCCCTTGGCGCCGACCGCGGTGAAGCCCAGGCCTCCGATAAAATAGGCCGACCCGTCCAATCCTCCGAAGCGATCAAAAATCGCTCTTGTGTCCGGCAGATTGTAGACGAGCATCATCGTGCGATCGCCGTCCGCGCCGGCGTCAAAGCCAATCGACGGTCCTTGCCAATAGATCGGCTGGTTGCCGGCGTTGCGGGTATACATCTTGCCTTCGCCATATCTGAGGCCGCCAACGAATGCGCCAGAGGCCTCTTGACCGAGGATATAGGCGTTGGGCAGGCCCCAACGGCGGCCCGCTTCCTGAACCCCGTCGGCCAATCCACGCGACATGGCGCCAAAAAACCGTTGGCCGTCGTTGATGACCTCGTCGGGGGAAAACTGCTCAGGCGCCTCGGCTCTTGCTGGCGTCGCCAGAGCAACGGCGCCGGTCGCGGCGATGGTCAAGACCTGTCGGCGAGAGATAGTCCTCATTGCGACCTCCTTCGAGGCGATCGGCGCTCTGACATTGTGGGCGCTTAGCGAAACTCGTTCCGCGGCGGCGCGCTGACGGCGGGTCAATCATCGCTGAGCGGAGTTGACAGAAAATTAATGATGGTCGGCTTTCGCCGCAGCTTTTGCGCGAGGGCCGCGTTTATGGATGGCGCGCGCCCGCGCTACTCCTCGACCTGGACGATGCGATTGTTGCTGAGGTCGACAATGGAGCGACGGCCGTTGACGATCGCGGTCCCATAGCCCGGCCGATCCGAGATCGGGGCGGGATTGACGTTATTCGGGAGCAACGTCCCTCGACTCGCTCGGCCGGAGATCGTAACGCGCGGATAGCCGCCTACCGGCGCATAGTCAGGGGCGGTGTAGCTCGACTTGCCCGACTTGGCGGCGGGAGGCGTCGCCCCAGGGGGGGCGTAGACGCCGCGCAGCGTCTGGTCCTGGGCGTAGCCTGGAAGCCCCATGGCTATCAGAGCGGCAAACGAAAGAACAAGCGCGCGCATGATGCTCTCCCCTGCGTGGAGCCTCGGATCGAACCCGGACATGCGCGGGTTCGATATCGAGGGAAGGGCAGGCTTGAGACTTTAGCAGCCAACGTCGCCAAAAGCCAAGATCCGCCCCGATTGGTCAGAGCGGGGAAACCGCATCGCCATCATCCCGCATCGCTGGGTCTCAGGCGCCGCCGGTTACCGCCCCGGATTCTGACCCCTGAATTTCGCCGCGAGTTGATCGGCGCCCCTCGCCAGCAGTCCGATGTCGGAGCCGACTGCGGCGAACAGGCAGCCAAGGTCGATATAATGCTGAGCCAGTTCGGCGTCGCCGGTCAAGATTCCCGGCGCGCAGCCGGCGTTCTTGATGCGCGGAATCATGTCGTCGATGATCTTGACCACGTCGGGGTGGGCGGGTTGACCGAGATAGCCGAGGCCGGCGGAAAGGTCGCCCGGCCCCACGAACACGCCGTCAACGCCCTCGACGCTCGCGATCCGTTCAAGGTTTTCGAGCCCCCGTTTCGTCTCGACCTGCAAAAGAAGACAGATCTGCGCGTTGGCCGCCGCGTGGTACCCTTTGATCCGGCCGTAGCGCGACGCGCGCGCCTGCCCCGCGAAACCGCGGAACCCTTCCGGCGGATACCGGACCGACATGACCGCCCGGCGGGCCTCCTCCTCCGTCTCAATGTAGGGAATGAGAAGCGACTGCGCGCCGATGTCGAGCAGGCGCTTGATGATCACCGGGTCGTTCCAGGCTGGCCGCACGACGGGATGAGCCGTTCCCCCGCTCATCGCTTGAAGCTCGCCGAGCACCATCGGCAATTCGTTCGGGGCGTGCTCGGTGTCGAGCAGAATCCAGTCGAATCCGGCATCCGCGAGGATTTCAGCGACGAGGTGACTCGACAGACTGTGCCACAATCCGATCTGCAATCGGCCGGACTTGAGCGCCTGCTTGAAGGGATTGAGGAGTTTGTCCATTGGGAAGCCTGAGAGTTGACCCATGTTTCATGTGCTGACGCACGGACACATATAGCCTGTTTGAGCTCGGCCTCCCTAAGGCTCGCGGAGCCACCAGGTGGGGAGTTCGACGCCGAACAGCGGCGTCTTGTCCGGCCGGCCGAGCTTGGCCGAATAGGCGATCCACTGCTCCGGCGCATAATACAAAGGCACGATATAGAAGCCGGAGATCAGCAGCCGATCGAGCGCCCGCACCGCCGCCACGAAATCCTCGTTGGTCTTGGCCGCCAGAATAGCCGCGATCATTGCGTCGACGGCAGGCGAGCGGACGCCGGCAATGTTATAGGCGCCCTGGGCGTCTGCGGCCGCCGAGCTCCACCGGCCGCGCTGCTCGTTGCCGGGCGAGGGCGAAGCGATCCAGGAGCCGATCATCATGTCGAAGTCGAAGCTGGTGCGCCGGCGCTGGAACTGGACCTCATCCACGAGGCGGACATTCGCATCGACCCCGATGCGGGCGAGATTGCGGGCGTAAGCGAGCGCCAGCCGCTCCTCGTCGCGGTTTCGGACCAGGATCTCGAAAGCGAGCGGCGCGCCATGCGCGTCGACCAGGCGGCCGTCGCGGAGCGTATAGCCAGCCGCGGCAAGCTCATCGAGGGCATGTCTGGCGACCGCGCGGTCGCGGCCCGAACCGTCCGAAA
The DNA here is from genome assembly GCA_963820095.1 of uncultured Alphaproteobacteria bacterium. Lineage (GTDB taxonomy): Bacteria > Pseudomonadota > Alphaproteobacteria > Rhizobiales > Beijerinckiaceae > Roseiarcus. Next base: position 229,907 of record CAWFZA010000008.1, on the reverse strand, counting down.
CGGGAGCCCGCCATGCGCCTTCCATCACGTCGTCGCGCACCGCGCCGGGAAAAGGCGCAAGCAGCGCCCGCTCGCGAGCCGAGGCCGGCCGGCCGATCGACGACAGCTCGCTGTCGTCGAAGAACCCTTCCGAGCGCCTGTACGCGCCGTCATAGAGATTGGCGTTGATCCACTCGAAGTCGAACATCGACGCCAGCGCCTCGCGCACATGGGGGTCGGCGAAGACGGGGCGACGGGTGTTGAAGGCGAAGCCCGAGACGCCTTTCGGCAGACCGCTCGATATGGCCGCCTTGATGACGCGACCGTCCTTTGCGGCGGGAAAATTGTATTCGTTGCGCCATCGGTTCGGGTTGTCCTCGACCCGATAGTCGATAAGTCCGGCCTTGAAGGCCTCGAACATCGCCGTCGCGTCACGGTAGTAATCGATGCGAATTCGGTCGAAATTGTACAAGCCCCGCGAGATCGGCTTGTCCTTCGCCCAATAATTGGGGTCGCGCTCGAGCGTGAGGCCCTGCCCAGGCTTCACCTCCGCGACGCGATAGGGGCCCGACCCGACCGGAATCTGCAAGGTCTGGTCCTCGAAATGCTCCGCGTCGGTATGGGCGCGCGACAAGACCGGCATGATCGCAAGCGTGAGTGGCAGCTCGCGGTCGTTGGCGCCGGAAAGGTCATAAGCCACGGTCCAGTCGTCCGGGGCTTCGATGCTTTTGACCAGCGAAAAGGCGGCGCGCTGCTGCGGGCGCCCCTTGGCCTTGAGCAGGTTGAAGGTGAAGAGGACATCGGCCGAGGTGATCCGCGTTCCGTCCGAGAACTTGGCCGCCGGATCGAGATGGAAGACGACCTTGTCGCGCGCCGCGTTGGCTTCGATGCTCTTGGCGATGAGGCCGTAGAGTGTGAACGGCTCGTCGGCAGAGCGCGTCATCAGCGACTGGTAGACGTTGCCGATGAGTCCCTGCGCCGTCGACAAAGCCTTGACATTGTAAGGGTTCAGACTGTCGAAGGCGCCGAGATAGGCAAGATTGAGCGCGCCGCCTTTGGGCGCTTTCGGATTGACGTAGGGCAGATGGTCGAAGTCGGGCGGCAAGGCGGGCTCGCCATGCATCGCGATCGCCCCCGCCGGCGGGCCGACGCTGTCGGCAATCGCAGGCGGCCCCGCAAACGCGAGCGCAAGCACGGCGCCGAGGAAGGAGCGAATCGTTCGGCCGATCATGGCGTGTCGTTCTATCACCCACGCTCGCCAAATTCCGAATGGACGGCGCCCCCTCGGACCGGCGCCTCGCATTGAGGACCATTTTTGCCGCGAGCGCGTGGCTAAAAGCACGAAATTGCTATTGGAATGTCGCGTCGAATGTGGAATGAGGGGCCCAATCCGTGGGGCGCTCACCGCCTTGCGTCCTGAGGTCGCCCGGCGGCTCGCGGACGCCAATTGCGGGCGCTGAGTGGCATGGCTCTGGCGCGGGCAAGCGCTACACGATTCCGGTTAACGGTTCGAAAGGACGATTGATGAGATTTCAAGTCATGCGCGCCAGCGCGGCGGCCCTCGCAATGAGCCTCGCGCTCGTTGGCGGCGCGTCTGCGCAGGCGCCGACCAAGCCTGCAGCTCCCGGCGCTCCGGCGGCGCCGGGGCAGGCCGCGCCTGCGCCCCAGGGCCAGCCGCAGCCGGCTCCCCCGTCGAAGATCGATCTGGTGTCGCCGGAGCCGCAATGGGCCAAATTCTGCGCCAAACAGCCTGCCAATGGCAAGGAGGCTTGCGCCACGATGCGCGACTTCTCCACCTCGGCCGATCAACCGCCCATGATCAGCATCAACCTGTTCGACATCGCCGGCGAAGAGAGGCGCAAATTGCGTTTTCTGATCCTGCCGATCGGCATGCTGCTGAAGCCCGGCTTCCGGGTCATCATCGACAAAGGCGAGCCGATTGAAGGCCGCTACGACATGTGCTTCCAGAACGCCTGCTCGGCCGAAATCGACATCGGCGCCAAGACGCTGGAGGCGTTGAAAAAGGGGCAGAATATGGCCGTCGTCATGCGCGTGCCTGGTGGTGATGTATCCGGGCGGGAGCTGACGTTCAACATCCCATTGAAGGATCTGGGTCCGGCGTTCGAGGGCAAGCCGACCGACCCCAAGGTTCTTGAGCAACAGCGCCAGGCGTTGCAGCAGCAGCTGCAGAAGAAGGCGGAAGAGCAGCGCAAGATGCTTGAGCAGCAGCAGGGCGCCGCGCCGGCAGCCCCGGCAACGCCAGCTCCTACCGCTCCGGCTCCGGCCGCTCCCCCGGCGAAGTAACCCGCCGTTCAGGCCTCTCGCGACGGCGGGAGGCCTGGCGCGGACGTCAAAGGAGGGTTGTCGGGAAGCATTGGCAAGAACCTCGACGACGGATCTAGCTCAGGCGGGATCGGCCGCGAGCGCAATACTTCCCGTCTTCCGTCCGCTCGAAGGCCTCGCCGACTTGCGGATGACGAACCGGCTCTCCGGATTCGTCCGAAACCAGATTCTGCTCGGAGACATAGGCGACGTACTGGCTGTCCTCGTTCTCGGCGTACAGATGGTAGAACGGCTGTTCTTTCGCAGGACGGACCTCGGCGGGAATTGAACGCCACCATTCCTCTGTATTGGCGAAGATGGGGTCGACATCGAAGATCACTCCACGGAATGGATAGAATTGGTGTTTGACGACTTGTCCAATCCCGAATTTGGCGTTGCGACTTTGCATAGCCTCCGACCTCCCTTCCCCATGGTCAGCCCGTTATAGCGCATTGCGCTGAAACAGGAACCGCCCGTCGATCCATCTCCTGACTTGCCCACAGCTCGGCGATACGAAACTGTGACCCATCCTTCAAAGAAGCAATATTCGGGCCGCAAGCACGGCGTCCAGAGCGAAGGGGTCAGAACTGATACAGCGCCGCATAGTCGGCGTCCTTTGCCGCCACCTGTCGGGCAAGACCCATTATCACCCGCGCCTGTTTCCAGGTCGCATCGTCCTGCATCTTGCCGTCGATCATGACCGCGCCGGACCCGTCCGGCATGACCTCCAGAATCTTTCGCGCGAAAGCGACTTCGGCAGGGTCTGGCGAGAACACCTTTTTGGCGATCGGGATCTGGCTCGGATGAAGGGTCCAAGCGCCTGTGCAGCCGAGCAGAAAGGCGTTGCGGAATTGCGCCTCGCAGCCGGCCGGGTCGGAGAAATCGCCAAACGGCCCATAGAACGGCTTGATGCCGTTCGCTGCGCAAGCGTCCACCATCCGAGCGATGGTGTAATGCCAGGGATCCTGTTGATAGCTCAAGCGTGCGGCGACGCCTTCCGTCACGTCGGCAAGCACGCGATAGCCGGGATGGCCGCCGCCGACCCGCGTCGTCTTCATCCCGCGCGAGGCGGCAAGGTCCGCCGGGCCGAGGCTCATGCCCTGCATGCGCGGCGACGCGGCGGCGACCGCCTCGACATTGTTAACGCCCTGGGTGGTCTCCAGAATTGCATGCACCAGAATGGGACGTTTGAGACCGTTGCGCGCCTCGAGCAGCGCCAAATACTGGTCAAGGAAGTGAATGTCCCAGTCGCCCTCGACCTTGGGGATCATGACCACATCGAGCTTGTCGCCGATCTCACCGACGAGCCTGGTCATATCGTCCATGAACCAGGGCGAGTTGAGCGCGTTGACGCGCGCCCATAGGGCCGTCGAGCCGAAATCGATCGCCTTCGCCATCGCGATCAAGCCGTCCCGGGCCGCCTCTTTCGCATCGATTGGGATCGCGTCCTCGAGATTGCCGAGCACGACGTCGACCTGACCGACGAGCTCGCCCGCCTTCGCGCGAACCTTTTCGTTGTGCGGCGGTATGAAATGAATCATGCGCTCAAGCCGCGAGGGAAGCTCAAGCAGCGGCCGCGGGGCTCCGATCGCCAGCGGATCAAAATACCGACGGGGAGCTTTCATCAGCGGGCCAAGCGAGTCCTATGGAGTTCAGGGCGGCATAGGTCGATTTCGCTTTCGCCGCAATCGGCGGGGCGGACGGAGCCGACCCGCTGCGGCGCGCCAACCGGTTCGTCAACGTTACCCGACGAATGGCAATGGCCCTGACCCGCGCCTGGCATGGAAGCCTATTCGATCGGTTCGTCGGCTTTCAATCGATGCGCGGCGGTCGGCTTGAAGGTTTTTCCGGCTCCGAAACCCGCCGGATTCGCCCGCCGTTCGCTGGGTGAAACAGGCAGCCAAAGCGGATCGGTTCCTTTGACGACGGCGCTCGGTCGGCGAGCGCCAACTCCATTTGACGCACAGAACGGCCCGGCAAACCACAGTGGCGCTAAGAAAAACTTTAGCATTGCGGCAAATCGTTCAGAGGCCGTTAATACCACATAAACTCGCCCGTAGTTTGATGCTTGCACTATTCACTCGATGCCGCCTGTGTCTCACGCACACTGGCGGCTTCGACAAAAGTGAGGCCTTTCCGGTGTCAATCTTCGGCTTTGATAACCTGTGGCGCAACCGGCGCGGCAACGTAGCCATGATGTATGCGCTGGTCGCGCCGGTCCTTGTCTTTGCCGGCGGGGCCGCGATTGATTATGGGCGGACGGCGCAAATTCGCACGAAATTGAACGCCGCCGCCGACGCCGCGGCGCTCGCCGCGCTGACCCCTTCGATGCTGCAGCAAAGCTCGGACGTGGCCCAGACCGCGGCTGAGAACATGTTCAATGGCCTGACCGAGAGCATCCCGGGCCTGACCGCCCACGCGACGCAGGTGACGGTCACTGTCTCGGCCGGCTCCACCTCGCTCATACGGAACGTCTCGGTCGCCTACTCTAGCTCCGTCAACACCATTTTCGCGCAGGTGCTGGGCGAGAGCACATTGGGGGTTTCGGGCTTCTCGCAGGCGAGCGCGCAGGCCCCGCCGAATATCGACTTCTACGTCCTGCTCGACAACTCCCCCTCGATGGCGCTGCCGGCGACGCAGGCCGGCATCACCCAGATGCAGAATCTGACGACGAAGGAGGCGACCGGGGGCTGCGCCTTCGCCTGCCATCAGGCGGGCACGAACGCCAACTCGGATACGGCAGGCAATCCCTGCACGGACGGGACGGCGCCAACCTTGAGCTCGCCTCCCCCCTCGACGACGTCGGGCAGCAACTATTGTAAGACCAGTCACGGCACGCAGATCGACAATTACGCGCTTGCCCGCAAGAATAGCATCACGCTGCGCCTGGACGAATTGAACAGCGGGGTTGCGACTCTGCTGCAGACCGCATCGGCCACCGCACAGTCGAGTGTGTTCGCAACCCCGCCAAACTACCGGTTTGCGATCTATTCCATGGACAGCCTGTGGGCAATCGGCCTCAACCAGCTCATGTCCTTGACCCCCAACTACACCTCGGGCTGGACGACCGCGTCGGCGAATTTCGGCGTGATGGAGATGTATTCGAACAACAACAATTGCGCCAATTCGGCATGCTCTTCGGGCACGGGTTCGCCAGGCGGCGACGTAGGGACCAACTATGACGACTCGCTCGGGAAACTTAGCCAAGCCAGCTATATCCCCAACCCCGGGAACGGCACCAACCAGCCCAGCGACACGCCGCAGGAAGTGCTGTTCATCGTCACTGACGGTGTAGAGGATGAGCAAAGCGGCGGTCGCATCCAGCAGGCGATCAACGATCTCGGCAGTGCGCCCGGCGGCAATTCCAACAGCACGAACTGGTGCACCGCGATCAAGAACCGTGGCGTCAAGATCGCAATCCTCTACACCGACTATCTGGCGGTGCCAGCGAACGGCTGGTACCAAAGCTATATCGCGCCGATCCAATCGGACATCGGCCCGGCCTTGCAAGCCTGCGCTACGCCCGGTCTGTTCTATGACGCGGCGATCGGCGCCGATCTCGGACAGGCGCTGTCCGCATTGTTCGCGGCGATCACCAATTCGGGCCACCTCACCCAATAGGGCGCGCGACAGGGTCTGCAGATAGCCGCGCGCAAAAGGTCAATAAACGTTAATAAACGTCAGTAGATTTGCTTCCTTTTACTGACGTTTATTTCTTCGAATTGGGACTTTTCAACGGGTTGCGACCGATTGAAATAAAAAATTTCCGCCGGCGCCCCAAGCCCGCCGGCAAAGCGTCTCCCAACCTGTCTCCTTCTCGCTTGCCTATCTCTCCCCCGCGGCCGGCGACGCGCGTCTGAATCCGGCGAAGAGAAAGACATACCACGTATTTCTGGTTTTGCCTAGAGGATAACACGCGTTTTGAGCCTTGGCTGTTGGTGGACGGCCAAGTGAGGCCCAAGGCCGGGAAGACGCGCCGCCGGATCATCGTTTGCGTCTGGGGCCTACGGAGGCCAGCCAGGTCCCCGAACGCGCTTCCCAAGCTATCCCCTCTTGAACGCATCGATCGAAAATCGGGCTGGATGACCAGAGATGTTGGTATGAAAAACCAAACCCGCGCTGTTCTTCGCTGGCTAGCCATTTCGGCCAGGTTCTGGGCATCGGGCTGACTGGGTCGGTGGTGAACTCGAAACGGGCGCGCGCCAGTCGCACTCCGGGACCGTAGGCGGCAGCCAGATCGCGCGGGTCGAGCTCCTCGATCGTGCCGAGATCATTGATGTTTCGGAAGCGCACCAACATTGGCAGCCTGTCCGGCGGAAGGTCGACGGAGCCCTTCTTCGTTTGCAGTTCGCGCACGGCAGCTAACCCCGACGAGGGATCATAGGACTGCGACAGTCCATACGCGACAAAGGGAAGCATATTGAGGCTCGCAAGTTTGGGAAGGGCGAGCAGGTGGGTTGTTGGGTCCTCCAAAAACGGGCGCGAGTTGACAACAAACAGCAATCCGCGCTCGCCCAGATCGACGGTGATCGCATAGCCGCGCATCACCCCGCCGAAATGCGAGCCTTGACCCATTTCCGAGAGCCAATCCGGCATTCCCTGGTAGGCGATCTCCACCACCCCGGAACCTGTCCGGGTGACGCCGTCGACATCCGCATCCAAAGTCAGGCGGTAACGGAGATAGACGGTTGGAAAGATCATGAGATAGGCGACATAGAGGCCGCCAGCGATCGCCCCGCAAACCACCAGGAATTTCGTCATCGGCCTCATGCGGAATCCTGCGCTTTTGTGCCGGCGACCGCAGAGGGCGTTGAACGTCGAGTCCGTCGAGCGTCGCCCTTCGCGTCACGCAGCAGAGCCTCGCATTCTTTCTTGAACGGCCCTGACCTGCGCCAGCGCGCCGGCCGCGGCGCGGATCGCCTGAAACGCCAGTGCGTTTCCCGGAGAGTCCGTTACATCGTCATTGGACGCGAACCCCGTTCAAGGCGGCGGGCAATTTTCCGGTAGCGCCGTTTCCTGACCGTGCCCATAGTGATCATCATGACCGATCCCGCCACCGATCCGATCTTCGAAGCGGTTGAGCTCAAGGATGGAAGTGGATGGTATGTGCGTCTGACGCGCCCCAATATGTTGCCGCAGCACATCGGCGAGTTCAAAGCGGAAGCCGAAGCGCGCGAGTGGATAGCCGCCAAGGCGGCAGAATGGCTTGAGAGATACGGGGCTAGCCAGCGCGCGCGGGACCCCTAAACGCTCATGCCACCTTGACCGACGTGCGAAGCGCGATAGCTGGAGGCCAGCTGAATCAGGCGTCCGGAGCGCGCCCCAAGGCGCAGCGCGCCGTCACTGTACGGTGATCGGGCTCGCGACCCGCGGGATCATGTAGATCGAGTCGTGCAGGTTGATCTGGCCGACGGAGAACCAGATTCCGGTCGGCTGGAACGGGTAGCGCACCTCGCCGAGGACGACGTAGTTGGCGCTCGAGCCGGGCGCAAAGGCGGAAGCGATCCCCGGATCGATCGACAATTGCGTGCCGACCGAGAGCGGCGTTCCGTTGGCGTTGGCCCAGCTGCAGGGGGCCGAAGCATTGCCCGCGATCGGGCAAGTCCCGACGGTGCCGGTCGCGGTCCCGTTCCCATTGACGGTCACCTGCAACTGCGACACCACGACCGCGGCGGTGCTGCCGTCGTAGGGAAAGAGGATCAGGTTCGGATAGGCGAGGATCTGGTTGAGTTCCGCGGCGGTGATCGTGGAGGCGTTGGTGTTGTTGGCCTGCGCGAAAATGTTGGCGACCGTGGTCGCGGCCAAAGTCACCTTGCGCTGGACCCCATAAGCCTGACCGCCGAAGACGACCAAGCTCATCAGCATGAGGGCGATTGGCAGGATCAGCGCCAGCTCGACGGCCGCCAAGCCTCTGGCGTCGACGAGGAACGCGCGCGATCCAAAGCGGAATTTGCGCGCAATGCGAATCATTCCACTCATCCTGAAGACGCCCCCAGGCCTTTGGGCTCGGTGCGGAACACTTGGGTCGCGGTCATCAGCATCTTGCCGTTCCCCATGTTCGAGAAATTAAGGCCGAGGGGGCCGCCGTAGACCGGCCACGGATACATCACGACCAGCAGCATGTCCGTGCCGGAGGCGGCGGCGTTGGCGCCCACATCGACCGTCGGCGCGCCAAGGACGTTTCCATGCGAGTTCGAACGTTGGAAGCAGGGCTTGGAGATTTGTCGTACCAGCCGGCAGAGGCTCGAGCTCGATGACGAGCTCCCCGCAATTGAAGAGCGCGGTCAGCTGATTGCAGATCTCGGCCTGGAATTGCGCGACGCTCAAGGAGCCGGTCTGATTGGTGAGAACGATCCTCGCCGCCTGCTCCGCCGAAGATTCGAAGAACGCCTTGACCAGGAAGATCGTCCCCGCCTGCAAAGTGGCGAGTACGATGGCTATGAATATGGGAAAGACCAGAGCGAATTCGACCGCCGGAGAACCCGTTTCGTCGCCCGCCAGCTTTCGCCCGCGACGATTTAAACCAACGAAGAATTCGCCCACGGACCGCATCGTCGCCGCAACCTCGTTTCCACGGCGAACCCTGCGCGCCAAGCCCTTACTCCGCTCTTATCTCCGACGCGTAATTTTGATGAAGATGCTAGGGAACCGGCGTGCGGCATCGGAGGAAGGCCAGCCTTCGGTCATTAACGTTGCGCGCCTGCTAAAATTAATGCTGAAGGCGCCCGAATTGCCGCCCGGATTTGCGCATCTCGCGCTCAAGCTCGATCAGCGCCGACAATAAAGAAGGCGAGAGCAAGCTCGCTTAGCTGGACCCCGCTCTGCCCGACCGGTTCTGCGAACAGCATCTCATTCAGCATCGGCTGTCCTCTGCCTTAAGCTCGCGTCGAGGCCGCTTACGGTGTCGATTGGCCGCGGCGATCGCGACACGTTTGACGAAAGCCGTGGCAGAGGCGTTGAGTTCCGAGCGCTCGACTGCGAAGATAAAGACAAGAAACGCCTCGATATTCCCAAATATATATAACGAGAAATCATTGCAGCTCCCGTCAGGGCTGAGTAGTTTCTTCTTCCGCGGGCGCGACAGGGAGGCGCGGAATGACAATTCCTCACGAGCCATGGCTCGTGGCTCTTTCCATCGCGATCGCCATCCAGGGCAGCTTCGTCGGCCTGTCGCTTGCGCGCGGAATTGACTCGTCCGAGGGCTTCCGCCGGCGCCTCGCCATCGCGGGATCGGCGATCACGCTTGCGACCGGCGTCTGGTCCATGCATTTCGTCGCGATGCTGGCCGCTAATTTTCCAAGCGCGGTCGACTATCTCGTGCTGCCGACCCTGATCTCCTTTCTCATTTGCGTCATCGTGGTCGGCATCGGCGCTTACGCCGCCCATATGTCGGGCCCTCCCGCGTTTCGGATCGGCACAGGCGCGCTCGCAATGGGCCTCGGCGTCAGCCTCATGCACTATGTCGGCATGTCGGCCGTGCATTTGGCCGGGCCGACGTCCTATGCGCCTGGCTATGTCTTCGCCTCGATCACGGTCGCGATCGCGGCCAGCGCCTTCGCCCTGTGGACGATCGACAGCCGGCCGACTTGTCCGCGATTGTTCTTGGGCGCAGTCGCGCTCGGCCTGGCGATTTCCGGCATGCACTATACGGCGATGGCCGGGATGCGCCTCGACCCGCTGTGCTATGATGTTTCGCGTTTCGTGGGCGCCGAATTGTCCTTGTCGCGCAACACGCTTGCGTCGCTCGCGGCGATCGTCGCGTTCGGGGTGTCGGGGGCCTTCCTTCTCTCGCTCGTGCCTGACGCCCGCGCGCCACGCGGCGCCGAGACCGTCCCGGACGAAGCCGAATCGGACTTGCCGCTTGCTCCAAGCGGCGCGAACGCTTTCGAGCCGACGCTGCTCTCTGAGCCGCCATGCGTCGAACCGCAAGCGGTCGCCTCGGGGGGCGGACTCCCCGCGTCGATCCGGGTCGAGAAGGACGGGCGCCCGCGTGACATCGCCGTGAGCGACATCTACGCCGTCCGCGCGAACGCCCACTACACCTATGTCCATGACGGCGAGAAGGAATATTTCTGCAACCTGTCGATCAGCGCGCTTGAGGCGCGGCTCGATCCGAAGGCGTTTTTGAGGGTCCACCGCAGCTATATCGTCTCGGTCGACCGGATCGCGCGGGTCAAACGATCCGGCGAGGCCGGCGTCGCCGAACTCGGCCTCCCCGTCCGCTGCAGCATACCCATCGCCCGTGCCCATTACCGTCAGGTGAAGCTCAGGATCGGCGCCGCCGCAGGCTAGCGGGTCGGCAGCGCCCGAAATGCGTCATAGGCGCTGACGCATTTCGTGCACGCAAACCGTCGCTGGCGCCTTTTCCGCTCCCTCGGTTCATCCGCCGTTGATCGTCCAGCCCCCGAGGCCGATCGTCTCCTGACTTACGCACGCGAATCGGTAGCCGCGGTCGATGACCGCGCCGCGCTCACCGAGCGCGGCTACAAAGCAAAGCGGGAGGACGCCTTGATCCCCGGACCCTTCGAGTATCATCGGCCGGCCGGTCTTTCGGAAGCGATCGCTCTTCTCGGTGAGTTCGATTCCGACGCGCGCCTCCTCGCTGGCGGCCACAGCTTGATCCCGATGATGAAGCTGCGTCTCGCGCTCCCGAGCCATCTCATCGACCTCGCCGGAATTCGCGGAGCTGAAGGGGGTGCGTCTGGAGGGGAACGATATCGTCATCGGCGCCATGACCACTCAGCACGAGATCATCGGCGACGGCTTGCTGGCCCAGCACGCCCCGATCCTGCGTGAGGCGGCCGAAGTGATTGCCGATCCGCAGGTGCGTTATGTCGGGACGATCGGCGGCAATGTCGCCAATGGCGACCCAGGAAACGACATGCCGGCGCTGATGATGGCGCTCGGCGCGACCTACGTGTTGCGAGGCGCGAACGGCGAGCGGCGTCTGGAGGCGCGCGAATATTATCTTTCTCCTTACGAAACCGCCGCCGAGCCCCGCGAGGTGCTGATCGCCATCCGTATTCCCGCACTCCCTCCAGCTCACGGCTGGGCCTACGAGAAGCTCAAGCGCAAGGTCGGCGACTACGCGACCGCGGCCGCGGCCGTGCTGCTGACGGTCACTGACGGCAAGATCGCGACCTGCGCGATCGGCCTGACCAACGTCGCGGGAACGCCCCTCTTCGCCGCCGACGCAGCGACCTCCGTCATCGGAACCGCGCTCGACAAGCCAACCCTCGCGCGGGCCGCGGAAGCGGCGAGGGCGATCGCTGAGCCCGCCGCCGACGGACGCGGCTCGGCCGAATATCGCGCCAAGATGGCGGGCGTCATGACCGCGCGGGCGCTGACCCGCGCGTTCGCGCGCGCAAGATCCTGAAAGGCCCCCCACATGTCTCTGACCAACGTCAGCATGACGATTAACGGCAAAGCGATGTCGGCCGATGTTGAGCCGCGCACGCTGCTCATCCACTATTTGCGCGAGAACCTCAGCCTGACCGGCGCGCATATCGGCTGCGACACCTCCCATTGCGGCGCCTGCACGGTCGACCTCGACGGCCGCTCGGTCAAATCCTGCACCATGTTCGCCGTGCAGGCCGCGGGCGCGAATGTCCTGACCATCGAGGGCATGGCCGGCGCGGACGGCAAGCTCAGCGCCCTGCAGGAAGGGTTCCGCGAGATGCACGGGCTCCAGTGCGGCTATTGCACGCCGGGCATGATCATGCGCGCCCATCGGCTCTTGCAGGAGAACCCGAATCCGACCGAGAGCGAAATCCGCATCGGCATCTCAGGCAACCTCTGCCGCTGCACCGGATACCAGAACATCGTGAGCGCCATCCAATACGCCGCCGCCAGGCTGGCCGGCCTCGAAGTCAAGGAAGCCGCGGAATGAACGACGCCCCGTCACCCACTTCGCTCGAGCGCGCCGAAAAACTGCAAGGCATGGGCTGCAAACGCAAGCGGGTCGAGGACGTGCGCTTCACCCAAGGCAAAGGCAATTACATCGACGACATCAAGCTCCCCGGCATGCTCCATGGCGATTTCCATCGCTCGAGCCACGCCCACGCACGCATCGTCAAGATCGATGCCTCGAAGGCCAAGGCGCTGCCCGGCGTCGTCGCCGTCCTGACCGCCGAGGACCTCAAGGGCGTCAATCTCGCCTGGATGCCGACGCTCGCGGGCGACGTGCAGATGGTGCTCGCCGACGGCAAGGTCCTGTTCCAGAATCAGGAGATCGCCTTCGTCGTCGCGACCGATCGCTATATCGCCGCCGACGCCGCCGACCTGGTCGAGGTCGAGTACGAAGCGCTTCCCGTCGTCGTCAACCCGTTCAAGGCGATGGATCAGGACGCCCCAATCCTGCGTGAGGACATCAAGGACAAGAAGGACGGCGCCCACGGGCCGCGCAACCATCCCAACCACATCTTCAACTGGCAGGTCGGCGACAAGGAGCTGACCGACGCTGCGTTCTCAAAGGCGGAAGTCGCGACCAAGGACCTCCTCAGCTATCAACGCGTCCACCCCTGTCCGCTCGAAACCTGCCAGTGTGTGGTCAGCTTCAACAAGATCACCGGCGACCTCACGATCTACGGCACCTTCCAGGCGCCCCATGTCATCCGAACGGTGGTCGCGCTGATCGCCAATCTGCCGGAGCAGAAGATCCACGTCGTCTCGCCCGACATTGGCGGCGGTTTCGGCAACAAGGTCGGGGCCTATCCCGGATATATCTGCGCCGCGGTCGCCTCAATCGTGACCGGGCTTCCGGTCAAATGGGTCGAGGACCGGATCGAGAACCTGTCGACGACCTCGTTCGCCCGCGACTATCACATGACGACCGAAATCGCGGCGACGCGCGAGGGCCGGGTGACGGCGTTGCGCGTGCATATCCTCGCCGACCACGGCGCGTTCGACGCCTGCGCAGATCCGTCGAAATGGCCGGCCGGATTTGCCAATATCGTCACCGGCTCCTACGACTTCCCGGTGGCGCACCTTGCGGTCGATGGCGTCTACACCAACAAGGCGCCCGGAGGCGTCGCCTATCGCTGCTCGTTCCGCGTCACCGAGGTCGCCTACGCGATCGAGCGGGCGATGGACATTATGGCGCAGAAGCTCAAGCTCGACCCGGTCGACTTCCGCATCAAGAATTTCATCAAGCGCGAGCAGTTTCCCTACCATTCGGCGCTCGGCTGGGAGTACGATTCGGGCGATTATCACACCGCCATGCAGAAGGCGCTCGACGCCACCGATTACCGCAAGCTGCGCGAGGAGCAGAAGGCCAAACAAGAGGCGTTCAAGCGCGGCGAGACGCGCGAGCTCATGGGGATTGGCGTCTCGTTCTTCACCGAGATCGTCGGCGCGGGCCCATCGAAGAATTGCGACATCCTCGGCATTGCGATGTTCGATTCCTGCGAGATCCGCATCCATCCGACCGGCAAGGGCATCGCGCGGATGGGCACGAAGAGCCAGGGCCAGGGCCATGAGACAACCTGGGCGCAGATCATCGCGACCGAAATCGGCATTCCCGCCGACGACATTGCGGTCGAGGAAGGCAACACCGACACCGCCCCCTACGGCCTCGGCACTTACGGCTCTCGGTCGACTCCGGTCGCCGGCGCCGCGATCGCCATGGCGGCCCGCAAGATCAAGGCGAAAGCGCAGATGATCGCGGCCTACAAGCTCGAAGTGCACGAGGACGACCTCGAATGGGACGTCGACCGGTTCCGGGTCAAGGGCAATCCGGAGAAGTTTGAGACCATGAGCGCGCTCGCCTGGACCGCCTACAACAAGCCCCCGCCGGGCATGGAGCCGGGCCTCGAGGCGGTGAGCTACTACGACCCGCCGAATATGACCTATCCCTTCGGCGCCTATATTTGCGTGATGGACATCGACGTCGACACCGGGGTTCATAAAGTGCGGCGCTTCTACGCGCTCGACGATTGCGGCACGCGCATCAATCCGATGATCATCGAGGGCCAGGTGCACGGCGGCTGCACCGAGGGCTACGCCATCGCCATGGGTCAGGAGATCGTCTACGACGAGGACGGCAACGTCAAAGGCGCGTCGTTCATGGATTACTTCTTGCCGACCGCGGTCGAGACGCCGCATTGGGAGACGGACTATACGGTCACCCCCTCGCCGCATCATCCGATCGGCGCCAAAGGCGTCGGCGAAAGCCCGAACGTCGGCAGCGTGCCGTGCTTCGCAAATGCGGTGAACGACGCCTTCAAGTTCGCGGGCTCGACTCACATTCCCATGCCGCACGACGCTTATCGCATCTGGCAAGCGGCTGAGGATTTGGGCCTGCATGCGTGACAGCGATTGGCGCCATCGCGAGGGCCGCTATCGTCCCTTCTTCCGCGCACGCGGGGAAGGTTAGGATGAGGGCGAGTTCATGTTCGCGCCGAGCGGCCGATCGCCGTGCCCCTCACCCAGCCTCTCCCCGCAAGCGGGGAGAGGAGTGACGCGAAGCGGAGATGCCTAGCGGACAGATTCCACGCGAAGCGATCGCGGCGCGGCTAGCCGAAGTGGGTTACGTGGCCGACCGGGATCTCGCGACCGCGCTGTGGATGATGGACTATCTCAAGCGTCCGCTTTTGATCGAGGGCGAGGCCGGCGTCGGCAAGACTGAGGTCGCCAAGGCGCTCGCTGCGGTCCATGGCTGCGAACTCATCCGCATGCAGTGCTACGAGGGGCTCGACGCGAGCTCCGCGCTGTACGAATGGAACTATCAGCGGCAGTTGCTTGCGATCAAGGCGCGGGAGGGATCAGGCGGAAGCGCATCCGAGATCGAAGCGCAGATTTTCTCAGAGGATTATCTGCTTGAGCGGCCGCTGCTCAGAGCGATCCGGCGAGAGACATCGCCGGTGCTGCTGGTCGACGAGGTCGACCGGGCGGATGAGGAATTCGAGGCCTTCCTGCTCGAGCTTTTGTCGGACTTCCAGGTGACAATCCCTGAGTTCGGCCCCATCACGGCCAAGTCGATCCCGCGCGTCGTCCTGACCTCCAACGCGACGCGCGAACTGTCCGACGCGCTGCGCCGCCGTTGCCTCTATCACTATCTCGATTTTCCGGACGTCGATCGCGAAGCGGCGATTCTGCTCAACCGCCAGCCCAGTCTCGATGCGAATTTCGCGCTGCAGATCGCGCGCATGGTCGGAAGGCTGCGCGAGGAAGATCTGAAGAAGGTTCCCGGCGTCGCCGAAACGCTCGACTGGGCGGCGACACTTGCCGGTCTCGAGGTCAAGGATCTGCGCGACGAGCCGGAAATTGTCCATGCGACGCTGATCGCGCTCTTGAAGACCCGCGAGGACCGCGCCTCGATCAGCCCGGAGACGACGAGCCGGCTCGTCGGCCAAGTTTCATGAGGGGCGTCGCATGAGGGCGTCGCGTGATGGGCGCTGAGCGCTTTGTTGTCGAAGGAGCCGGACCAGGCCCGGCGATGCGCCAGCGCCTTGCTGGATTTGTCGTAACCTTGCGCGACGCGGGTTTCGTCATCGGACAAGCGGAGGCGCAGGATGCGGCGCGGCTCATCGTGAGCGCGATGGCTGAGCGGCCCGAACGCTTGCGCGCCGCGATGCGGGCCTTGTTCGCTTCGCGCCGTTCGGAGATTGCACGGTTCGACGAATTGTTCGACGCCTTTTGGCGCGGGCGTGGCGTGAAGAACGCCGTGAAGATCAACGCCGAGGCGCTCGCCGCCCGTTCGCCCCGCCGTTTCCAACAAGGCCCCGGCGCGCTCGATGCGGAGCAGGACCCGACGCATATTGGCGGTGGGTCCGCGGCAGAAGGCGCTCCGGTTGACGGCGGCGGGCGACATGGAGGCGCGTCGGCGCGGGAGGCGATGTCCAGAAAGGACATCGCGGCCTTCGTAGGGGATAGGGAGCGCGCGCAAGTCGGGGAACTTGCCGAGCGTTTTGCGCGCGTAATGCGGACGCGGTTGACGCGCCGCGAGCGCGCGCGCCGGCGCGGCCGGCGGCTCGACTTGCGCGCGACCATCCGGCTCAGCGTGGCCCACGGCGGCGAGCCGCTCGACCTCAAATTCCGCCGGCGCAAGATCAAGCCGCTCAGACTCGTCGCGCTTCTAGACGCGTCGGGGTCCATGGAACCCTACGTTTCGTTTTTCACCCGCTTCCTGCACGCCGTCACCCAGGTCTTTCGCGAATCCGAGGCGTTCCTGTTTCATACGCGGCTTGCGCATGTTTCCTCCGCGCTCAGAGAGCGCGATCCGGCGCGCGCGCTCGATCGGCTCGCTTTGATGGCGGGGGGCGTCGGCGGCGGCACAAAAATCGGCGAGTGCTTGACGGCGTTCAATCGCATGCACGCCAAGCGGGTGATCCATTCGCGCACGTGCGTGGTGATCCTGTCCGACGGCTACGACACTGGACCGCCGGAATTGCTTTCCTCCGCGATGCGCGATTTGAGGCGGCGCTGCAAGCGCATCGTTTGGCTGAACCCGCTGACCGGCCGAGATGGTTTTGAGCCTAGCGCGCGCGGAATGCAGGCGGCGCTACCCTACCTCGATCTGTTCGCGCCTGCGCATAGCCTCGAGAGCCTCGCGGCGCTCGAGCCTTATCTGGCGAGGATATGATGGGCGTGCTCGATGAGGCCGCTTTGCGTCAGGCCAAGGGCCAAGCGTTCGCGCTCGCCACGGTTGTTCGCACGATCTCCGTCACTGCTGCAAAGGCAGGCGCCAAAGCCTTGATCGGGCCGGACGGATCGATCGAGGCGGGCTGGATCGGCGGCGGCTGCGCCCGCGCCGCGGTCGTCAAGGCGGCGCGCCAATCGATGGCTGACGGTCGATCTCGGCTGGTGTCGATCGCGCCGAAAGACGCGCTTGCCGAACTTGGCGCAGCGGCCGGAGAGGAGCGCGGCGGCGTCTTCTACGCCAGGAATTCCTGCCCGAGCCAGGGAACGATGGATGTTTTCGTCGAGCCGGTCTTGCCGAGCCCACGTCTCCTGATCCTTGGCGCTTCGCCAGTCGCCGTCGCGCTTGCCAGGCTGGCGCCGTCAATGGGCTTCGACGTGACGGTCGCGGCGGCGCCGGAGGAGCATCAGCGCTTCGACACAAGCATCGCGCGCGTCGCGGGCTTGTCGCCGCCGAAGGAGATTGGCGAGGCGGCCTTTGTCGTCATCTCGACGCAAGGCGGGGGAGACCGCGCGGCGCTTAGAAGCGCAGCCGGCATGGACGCGCGCTATCGCGCCTTCGTCGGCTCGCGCCGCAAGGCCGAGACGCTGAGAAGCGAACTCGCGAGCGAGGGCGTATCCGAACAAGCGCTGGCCGCGATCAAAGCGCCGGCAGGGCTCGACATCTCGGCCATCTCCGCCGATGAGATCGCGCTTTCGATCCTCGCGGAAATGGTCGCCGTACGGCGGAGGCCTGAGCGCCCATCGCTGGAAGACGCGATCGACTGACGTCAACGACCGTCAGGGATTTGGCTTCTGTTCCTGCGGCAACGGCTTGACCAACGAGCCGGGTCCGATCTTCTGCAAGTTGCCGACGATAATGCGGTCGCCCTCGCTCAGGCCCTTGATGACGCTGACAAGATCGCCATCCACCGGTCCAAGCGTGAGAAGGCGCTGCATTTCGCCTTGTCGCCCGCGCCGACCACGTAGACGAACTTGCCCATCTGGTTCGAGCCAAGCGCCGTCTGCGGCGTCATGAACGCGTCGGGCTCGTCCCGTATGTGGAGCCTCACCCGCACGTACTGGCCGGGCAGCAGGGCGAAGTCGGGATTGGCGATGGTGACGCGCGCAGCGATGGTGCCCGTCGCCTTATCGATTCCATTGTCGAGAAAGCTAAGCTCGCCCTTGCGGGCTAGCTGCGGCTGCCCGGCGACCGAGATTTCCGCCTGAACGGCGCCCAAGGCGCGCGCCGCTACGATCTCCGCGAGCTCGGACTCGCTCGGATTGAAGCTGACATAAATCGGGTCGAGCTGAACCAGCGTGTTGAGCGGTCCGGTCGTCGGCCCGACAAGAGAACCCTTCGCCGTCAAGTTCCGCCCAAGTCGCCCAGGGAACGGCGCGGTAATCTCCGTATATCCAAGATTGAGTCTGGCCGCCTCGATCGCGGCGCGGTCGGACACGAGGGCTGCTTCCGCTTGATGCATTGCGCTCGCCCTCTGATCGTAGGCGTCCTTGGTGACGAAGCCGCTTTTGACCAGTTCCTCGCCGCGCCCGAAGTTGGCCTTCGCATATTCGAGCGAGGCTTGGTCGCGCTGCGACTGCGCATTCGCCTGATCGAGCGCGGCCTGCAGGTCGCGCGGATCGATCTCATAAAGGAGGTCGCCGCTCTTCACATCGGCGCCGTCAGCCGCAAGCTGGGACTCGATATAGCCCGACACCCGGGCCTGCAAGGTGATGCTGCGGATCGATTCGATACGGCCCGGATATTCGAGATAGATCGGCAGCGTCTTCTTGACGACCGAGACGACCGGAACCGGCATCGCCATCATTGCCGGGGGAGCAGCCGATTCCGTGGCGCCGTCGGCGCGCTCGCCGGCAATACGAACGCCGACGACCGCGACAACGGCGATCGTCACGAGCGCCGCAAGGGAAAGTCTCAGGACGCGCATAAAAGGACTCCTGGCGATCATTCGGCGGCTTCGGCGCGGGGCGCCAGGCGGGCGCCGGCTTTATGCGGCGCAACCGTCTCCGCCTCGCGTCCCTCGCGAACGCGCTCGATGAGGGCGTAGAACACGGGCACGAAAATCAGCGTCAACGCAGTCGCCGCGACCATGCCGCCGAAGACGGCAGTGCCGAGCGACTGCCGGCTCGCCGCGCCGGCGCCTGTCGCGAACATCAGCGGCAGCACGCCAAAGATGAAGGCGAAGGCCGTCATCAGGATCGGCCGAAGCCGGAGCCGCCCCGCCTCCATCGCGGCCTCAACGACGGACAGGCCTTCCTCGCGACGCCGCTTGGCGAATTCGACGATCAGGATGGCGTTCTTCGCAGCGAGTCCGATCAGCATGACAAAGCCGATCTGCGAATAAACGTCGACCTGCATCTGGCGGATATAGATCGCGCCGAGCGCGCCGACCAGCGCCAGGGGCGCGGACGAGAGCACCATGAAGGGCATCGACCAGCTCTCGTATTGCGCCGCGAGGATCATGAACACAAAGAAGATCGCGAGCGCGAGGACGATCGTGGCGAGCGAGCCGGCGCTGAGCTCCTGGAAGGTCACGCCCGTCCATTCATAGCCGAAGTCGCGCGGCAACGCGGCGGCCGCCGCGCGCTGCATTGCGGCCACCGCCTGGCTCGAGCTGAAGCCCGGCGCCGGCGCTCCGTTGATCAGCGCCGAAGAATAGTTGTTGTAATGTGGGACGGTCTCCGGCCCGACGATCGGCTTGAGGTTGCCGAGCACGTTCAACGGAATCATGCCTCCCGTCCCGTTCCGGACGTAGAGTTTGCTGAGGTCGGAAGGAGAGGCGCGCGATTTTGTGTCCGCCTGCACGGTGACGCGGAACGTGTGGCCGAACAGGTTGAAGTCGTTCACATAGAGCGAACCAAGATAGATTTGCAGCGTGTTGAAGACGTCCGGCAGGCTCAGGCCCAACAGCTTCGCCTTCGTCCGGTCGAGATCATAGAAGAGCTGCGGCGTCGAAGCGGAGAATGAGGTGAACAACGATTGCGGGTTGAGCTCGGGCTGCTTGCGGGCCGCGGCGATCAGCGCCTGTGTGGCCTCGCTGAGCTGCGCGCCGCCCCGTCCCGCCAGGTCCTCGACCTCGAACTCGAAGCCGCCGGTCGCGCCAAGTCCGTTGACCGAAGGCGGATCGAAGCTCAGCGCAAAGGCTTCCGGGATTGCAAGCAGCTTCGGGCGCACCGAAGCGACCAGAGCCGAGGCGTTCTCCTCCGGCCCGCGCTCGCTCCACGGCTTCAGAACCGCGAATTCGATCGCCGAGTTCGATTGCGCCGCGTTGGTCAGAAAATTGAGCCCGCTGATGAAGCCCGCGATCTGGACGCCCGGCGTCGCCTGCAGGATGTCCCGCACCTTCTGCGCCACGGCGTCGGTGCGCTCGAGCGAAGCGCCGTCCGGCAATTGCACGATGACGAAGAAATAGCCCTGGTCCTCAACCGGCAAAAAGGTGGTCGGGATCGAGCGCGACAGGACATAAGCGCCGCCGACGAATAGAAAAAAGACGGCGACCAGCGCCCAGCCGAATCGAATGAACTGCCTGACCGCCCGCGCATAAAAGTTCGCGAGCCAGTCGAAGCCGGCGTTGAACCACCGGAACAGGATAAATTGCCCTTTTGGGCCGTGACGCAGAAACGCGGCGCTGAGCGCGGGACTGAGCGTCAGCGAGTTGAAGGCCGAGATTCCGACGGAGATCGCCACCGTCAGCGCGAATTGGTTATAGAGTCGCCCTGCGACGCCTGGAATGAAGGCCACGGGAATGAAGACGGCCATAAGCACCGCCGTCGTCGCGATGATCGGCCCCGTCACTTCAGACATGGCCTTCCTCGCCGCCTGAAGGGGCGGCAAACCCGCTTCGAGCTGGCGCTCGACATTCTCCACGACGACAATCGCGTCATCGACGACGAGGCCGATCGCCAGCACCATGCCGAGCAGGCTCAGCATGTTGAGCGAGAACCCGAGGACCTGCATCACCGCCAACGTCGCGATAAGGGAAACGGGGATGGCGATCGTGGGAATGATCGTCGCGCGCCAACTCTGCAAAAAGACATAGACGACGAGCACGACGAGGAGGAGCGCTTCGATCAACGTGATCACAACGTCGTGCATCGCGGCCGACACGAAACGCGTCGTGTCGTAATGCATCGCATAGGCGATCCCAGGCGGGAAACGCTTCGAAAGCTCCTCCATCTTCGTCTTGACCTGCTTCTGCAGGTCGAGCGCGTTGGAGCCCGGCATCTGGAAGATGCCCATCACGACCGTGGGATCTTTGCCGAAATAGGCGGACGACGAGTATTGGAGCGCCCCAAGTTCGACGCGACCTACGTCCCGCAAGCGCACGACCGCGCCGCTCGCCGGATCGGCGCGGACGATGATGTCGGAAAACTGCTGCGGATCGGTGAGCCGCCCCTGGGCGTTGACCTGCAACTCAAACGCAGTCCCAGGAGGAGCGGGGGACTGGCCGATCTTGCCCGCGGCGACCTGAACGTTCTGCTCAGCGATGGCGTTCTGGACGTCAACGGCGGTCACGCCGAGATTGGCGAGCTTGTCCGGATCGAGCCAGACTCGCATCGAGTAGCGCCGTTCGCCGAACATCTGCACGTCGCCGACGCCTGGGAGCCGCTTCAACTGGTCGAGGATCTGCAGATAGGCATAGTTCGACAGCGTCACCGCATCGACCGACTTGTCCGGGGAAATGAGATTGACGATGAGGACGAAGTTCGGATTCTGCTTCTTGATCGTCACCCCGCCCTGGTTGACGATTGCAGGAAGCGAGGAGGCCGCCTGCGACACGCGGTTCTGCACGTCGACGGCGGCGATGTTGAGCGGGTAGCCGACCTTGAAGGTGACGGTGATTGTCGAGGAGCCGTCGTTCGAGCTCGACGAGGACATGTAAGTCATGCCCTCGACGCCGTTGATCTGCTCCTCGAGGGGTGTCGTCACGGTGTCCGCGACGACTTGGGCGCTCGCGCCGGGATAGTTGGCGCTGACGACAACTTGCGGGGGCGTGATCTCCGGAAATTGCGACACCGGCAGCAGGAAAAAACAGATCCCGCCGGCGAGCACGAGGATCGCGGCGATCGCCGAGGCGAAGATTGGGCGCTGGATGAAAAAGCCGACCACTCGATCGCCTCGGCTTCAGCGGAACAAGATCAGCCGCAGAGGGACGCTCCGCATTCGCCACCCGTCGTGCGGGGCGTGGGCCGCACTCAGGAGCAGCGGTCCGCGAAACAAGCCGCGCCGGCCGAGATCCTGCTTGACCTCCACCACGCCTCCGCGTCGAGAATCGGCGATCCGGCGAGCGGTCTTATCCAGCAGCGTTTTGAGCGCTTGGGGCTCCACGTGGTCGGCCAGCATGACTTTCTGGATGAGCGAGTCCCCCAGAAGATCGTCGATGGTCTCGGCGCTTCGATACGCCATGGCGGTGGTTCCTTTCGACTGGGCGTCCGGCTTACCGCGCGGCAGTTTGACTCCGCAAGCGCGGAATGGTACCGGTCGGTATCGCTATCTTGATACCGATCGGTAACGGGTTCGTCAAGCACCATGAGCAAAGAAAAATCGGGTCCATGTTCCGAGGCCCCTGTCTCCAGGGCCGGGAAGCCCCGCGACCGGATCTTCGATTGCGCGCAGGATCTCTTCCACCGCCGCGGCATCCGGGGGGTCGGAGTCGAAGCGATCGCAGAAGCGGCGGGCACGAGCAAGATGGCGCTTTATCGCCATTTCGATTCAAAGGACGAGCTTATCCTCGAATATCTGAACTACAAGGGGCGGAAAGCAGACGAGGTCTGGGCCGAAATCGAGGCTGAAAGCCCGGGCGACCCGATCGGCCAGCTCTATGGGTTTGTGGATAAGGCCGCCGTTTTCATCGCCGAGGACGAGCGCGGCTGCGATCTCGCAAACGCCGCCATCGAATTGACGGAGCAGGGCCATCCCGGGCTTCGTGTCATTGAAGACTTCAAGGTGCGCCAACGCAATCGCCTGACGGACCTCTGTCGGGCCGCCGGCGCCTCGCAGCCGGAGCTCCTCGCCGACACGCTTTTTCTCCTGATCGAAGGCGCCCGGGTGAGCCGTCGCAGCGTCGGAACGAAAGGGCCGAGCGCCAATCTCGTACGCACCAGCCGAGGCGTCATCGCCTCTTTTGGCGTTCCCCTTCGCGAGCCTCGCCTGTCGATCCTGGAGCCTCAGTCGAGCGCACGCTAAGCGGCTCGAGGGCCGCAACCAATGCCGGAATGCAATCGTGACAGGCGCCAGCTAGCCGCCGGTGAACGCGATGCGCTTGAAAACCTTAGGGCGCGCCGGTAAAATTGCCGCTACGCCAGCCGCGCCCCGGAATCCGCTCGCGCACCCGTTCCCTTACCCTCCGCGCCCTGCTAATGGCGCGGCCCATGACCGCCCACCCGATCGAGAACATCCGCAACTTCGCGATCATCGCCCATATCGACCATGGCAAGTCGACGCTGGCCGACCGGCTCATCCAAGAGACCGGGACCATGGCCGAGCGCGACATGGTCGAGCAGGTGCTCGATTCCATGGACATCGAGCGCGAGCGCGGCATCACCATCAAGGCGCAGACGGTTCGCCTCGAATACGTGGCTGAGGACGGCAAGCCCTATATCCTCAACCTCATGGACACGCCCGGCCACGTCGACTTCGCTTACGAGGTGTCGCGGTCGCTCGCCGCATGCGAAGGCTCGCTCCTGGTCGTCGACGCAAGCCAGGGGGTCGAGGCGCAGACGCTGGCGAACGTCTATCACGCCCTCGACGCGGGGCATGAGATCGTGCCCGTCCTCAACAAGATCGATCTGCCCGCCGCCGAGCCCGAGCGGATCAAGGAGCAGATCGAGGACGTGATCGGCCTCGACGCGTCGGACGCGGTGCCGATCTCGGCCAAGACCGGCCTCAACATCGATCTCGTGCTCGAGGCGATCGTCAAGCGCCTGCCCCCGCCCAAGGGCGACGAGGCCGCGCCGTTGAAAGCGCTCCTCGTCGACTCCTGGTACGACGCCTATCTCGGCGTCGTCGTCCTTGTCCGCGTCATCGACGGCACGCTCAAGAAGCATTCGCGCATCCGCATGATGGCCGCGGACGCGGCTTATGAGGTCGACCGGATCGGCGTCTTCCGGCCGAAGATGATCGAGATCGCCGAGCTCGGCCCGGGCGAGGTCGGCTACATCACCGCTCAGATCAAACAAGTTGCGGACACCCGCGTCGGCGACACGATCACCGACGAGCGTCGCCCGACACGCGACGCGCTGCCGGGGTTCAAGCCCGCGCAGCCCGTGGTTTTCTGCGGCCTCTTCCCGACCGACGCGGCCGATTTCGAGGATCTGCGCGCGGCGATGGGCAAGCTCAGGCTCAACGACGCAAGCTTCTCCTACGAGATGGAGACGTCCGCGGCGCTTGGCTTCGGGTTCCGCTGCGGTTTCCTTGGTCTCCTGCATCTCGAAATCATCCAGGAGAGGCTCGAGCGGGAGTTCAACCTCGATCTGATCGCGACCGCGCCGTCGGTCATCTACAAGATCGCGCTCACCGACAAGTCGGAGATCGAGCTGCACAATCCGGCCGACATGCCCGACGTGGTCAAGATCGCCGAAATCCGGGAGCCGTGGATCAAGGCGACGATCCTCACGCCCGACGATTACCTCGGCGCGATCCTGAAACTCTGCCAGGACCGGCGCGGGGTGCAGATCGACCTCAATTACGTAGGCAAGCGCGCGATGGTGGTTTACGAACTGCCCCTCAATGAAGTTGTGTTCGACTTTTATGATCGCTTGAAGTCGATCTCCAAGGGCTATGCGTCGTTCGACTATCAGATCATCGACTACCGCGCCGGCGATCTGGTCAAGATGTCGATCCTGGTCAACGCCGAGCCGGTCGACGCGCTGTCGATGCTCGTCCACCGGGACCGCGCCGAGGCGCGCGGCCGGGCGATGGTCGAGAAGCTCAAGGACCTCATCCCGCCGCACATGTTCCAGATCCCGGTCCAGGCGGCGATCGGCGGCAAGATCATCGCCCGCGAGACGATCCGGGCCTTGCGCAAGGACGTCACCGCCAAATGCTACGGCGGCGACGCCACCCGCAAGCGCAAGCTGCTCGAGAAGCAGAAGGCGGGCAAGAAGAAGATGCGCCAGTTCGGCAAGGTCGACATTCCGCAGGAAGCTTTTATCGCGGCGCTCAAGATGGATTCGTGAGAGCTGCGGCAGGCGCTCTCAGGCCGGGCTTCCCGAGTGGTTTGTCGCGCGCAGTTCGAAGAAAATCAAAGCCTAGGGACCCATTTTGCCATGTGGGCGGCCGCGAATGTCGGATGTTGAGATGCGGTTGCGCCCGCGCTCGCCCGGGCGTATTTTTGAAAGTGATTTTGAAGGCGCCGGGAGTTGAACAACATAGGTTGGTTAAACGACGAACGTGCGCGCATAAGCAATCGATCTAAAGCTATTGTCTGTATGGGGCGATGGACCGGGAACCACCAGACCTCTTCGACGTCTTCCTAAGTCATTCGCATGAAGACGCGACGATCGTAGAAGAACTCGGTCGAGTTCTCAGCGATCGCGAGGAACATTTTCGGGTATGGCTTGACAAGTGGGTGCTTATCCCCGGCGACCACTGGCAACAGGACATGGCTCGCGGACTTGAACAAGCAAGGACATGTGCGGTTTGTCTCGGAAAAAACACGCCGCGGGGGTGGTTCAAGGAAGAGATCGAGAGGGCGTTAAATCGGCAGGTTAGCGATAAAGCGTTTCGCGTAATACCAGTTCTTCTTCCCTACGCCGATCCAAATGTTGTCGATGGTTACCTGGAGTTGCGTACCTGGGTGGATTTCAAGAAGGGGATAGCTGACAAAGACGCAATTTACATTCTTGCCTGCGGCATAATCGGTAGAGCTCCCGGGCGGCTGGATCGCGAAGATTTGGGGGTGCCCAGTAAGATTATAGATCAGATTAGAGATAATCTAGAGAAGATAAAGTCCTATCGTGATAGTAAATTAATCGACGATAGTGTGGCTATCGAGTATCAAAAACGATTGCTTGACATTAAATTTGGCATCGGAAATTGATCGTGACCGATAATACAACTAAAATTGACGTATTCATAAGCTACAGCAGAGCTGAATTCGAACGATGCCAATGCGATCGCTTCGACGCTTAGATCTGCCGGTCTGGAGGTGTGGATTGACCGATCGTCCATCATTCCCGGCCAGGACTGGCGGTCGGTCATCGTCGAGGCGATCAGGCGCGCTTCAGCGTTCGCATTTCTTGTCGGAGCATCTGGCGTATCAGCCTCGCAAGAACGAGAATTTGACGAAATCGTTGCCGCCGCGGAAGAAAACCAAAGACTTATCATTCCCCTACTGCTTCCTGACGCACGCAAGACGTCGATGCCAGCTCTGCTCAAAACCAGGCAATGGATCGACATGGGGGACGGCCTGGACCAAAAAATGGCGTGGCAACATCTCATCTCTGCGATCCTAAGCTCGCGGGCCAGCAACCCCATCGAACAAGAGCAAGAGTTGGCAAACGCACTAACAGCGATAGGTGACTTGGTGGGCGCAACCAACCATCTCAAACGCGCGCTCGAGCTGTCTCTTTCGGCGCATGGCGACGCGCACCCGACCTCAATAGAGCTCTTGACGCGACTGGCGAACCTTCAACGCGATCAGGCAGATTTTTCCGGCTCCCTTGCAACCTTCGAACGCGCGTTGAAGGCGGTGGAGGCATTCTATGGGCCTGGATCCGAGCGTGTGGGCGTTATATTCAGCAATATAGGGGTCGTCCTGCAAAGTCTTGGGCGCACGGCGGAAGCCGAAGCTTTCATGCGACGCGCGCTCAACCTCGCGAGTGACGCCCGGCACGACGACAATGTTGCGATCGACCTCAACAATTTGGGACATCTCCTACAGGAAACGAATCGCTTCGAGGAGGCCGAGCAACTAATGCGCCGCGCCCTTTTTGTAGATGAATCCAGATTCGGGCCAGATCACCCCACCGTCGCTAAAGACCTCACCAATGTCGCTACTCTTCTGCGGGCTCGGAATCGCCTCGACGAAGCTGAGATGCTCGCACGACGAGCGCTTCTTATTTATGAGAAAAACTTTGGTCCAGACGACCCTAAGATGGGGGCAAGCCTGAACAATCTCGGCCAAATATTGAAGGCCACCGGCCGCCTCGCCGAGGCCGAGCCACTCATGCGTCGCGCGCTCGCGATCGACGAAAAAAGCTACGGCCCCGTTCATCCCAATGTCGCGGGCGACCTCAACAATCTCGCGCAGCTGTTTCAGGCCACGAACCGCCTGGCTGAGGCCGAGCCCCTCATGCGCCGCGCCATTGCGATTTTCGAGACGCGCCTCGGCCCGGACCATCCCTCTACGAAGGGCGCGCGCGACAACTTGGCGGCGCTTGAGGCAGCACTGGGGCGGCCTTCGGTATCTGGGGCGGGTTCCGCCGGGGGCGCTGGATCGGGAGGAGCGTCATGATCGATCGTAGAATTCTCGCAGCGCTGGCTGGCGTCACGTTGATCGGCTCGGCTGCGCAGGCGCAGACCTTGCCGACCCATCGCATTCCCGCCGCCCTCGCCGCCGAGGCGGCGAGCGAGACGGTCGCGGCCTGCGCGAAAGAGGGCTATCACGAGACGGCGCAGGTGGTCGACGCCGATGGCGTGATCATCGCCACCCTCCGCGGCGACGGCGTCGGGGCGCATTCGCTCGATAGCGCTCTCGACAAGGCCTATACGGCCGCGTCGTTCAAGACCGATACGCTTGCGCTTGCCGCTCGCGCCAAGGGCGAGGATTCGATCGCCGGCCTCGCCAAGCTCCCGCATGTGATGTTCTTCGGCGGCGGCGTGCCGATCAAGCTCGGCGACGAAATCATCGGCGCGATCGGCGCCGCGGGCGCTCCCGGCGCCAAGCTCGACGACGCATGCGCCCGCGCCGGCCTCGACAAGATCAAGGATCGCCTGCAGTAGCGTCGGGCGCACGGAGCCGATGGCGATATCCATGCAGGCCTTCGCCGACGTTGAGGCGCTCGTCTTCGACGTGTTCGGCACGGTCGTCGACTGGCGCGGTGGCGTGGCGCGGGAGTCGGCTGGTTTCCTCGCCCGCACTGCGCCGAGCGCCGATCCCGCCGCCTTCGCCGACGCCTGGCGGCGCCTTTATTCGCCGGCGATGGAGGAGGTGCGTTCGGGCCGCCGTCCCTTCGTTCGGCTGGACGTGCTGCACCGGGAAAATCTCGAAGCCGTGCTGCCGGAATTCGGGATCGATCGCGGCGCGGTTCCCCCTTCCGAACTGGACGTCTTGAACCTAGCCTGGCGTCGACTTGACCCATGGCCGGATTCGGTTCCGGGCCTCACGCGGCTCAAGCGCCGGTTCATCGTTGCGCCCCTTTCCAACGGCAATATCCGGCTGATGCTGGATCTGGCGAAGCGTGCGGGCCTGCCCTGGGACGCCATCCTGGGCGCAGAGATCGCCCAGGCCTACAAGCCAAGCCCGGAAGCTTATCTGCGCACCGTCGAGACGCTCATGCTCAAGCCCGAGCAAGTTTGCCTCGTCGCCGCGCACAATGGCGATCTCGCCGCAGCGCGGCGTTGTGGCCTACGGACAGCCTTCATCCCGCGCCCAACCGAGCATGGTCCGCGACAAACGACCGATCTCGGGCCCGAGCAGGATTGGGACGTCCTCGCGACCGATCTCATGGATCTGGCCGGCCAGCTCGGGCTCTGATCCTCACTCGGCGACACTAGCCTCTCAGCGGGGCGCAGCTGTCGCCGACAACGAGCGCCGAAGCAAAGACCACCCGCCGCGCCTCGACCGAGTCTCCGCGCTTCATGCGGTCGACGAGCAGCCGCACGGCCTCGTTCACCATGTCGACGATCGGATGCTCCGTGCGGGTGAGATTTGGCCTCAGGCCCCTGATGCCAGGAATATTGTCGGTCGAGGCGACCGAGACCTCCTCCGGGCACCTGAGACCGATATCGGCGATCGCGCGCATCACGCCTAGGGCCATGAGGCCATTGGCGACATAAAGCGCGGTCGGGCGGTCGGGCTGCTCCAGCAAAGAACGCGCGGCCGAATAGGCGACCTCCTCGCGGAAGTCGCCGGAACGGATGAGCCGCGGTTCGACCGCGAGCCCCTTGGCGCCCATGGCGGAGTGCATGCCCTCGATGCGAGCGAGACCAGTGCTGAGGTGCGGCGGCCCGGTGATCGCCCCGATCCGCTTGTGACCGAGGTCGATCAGGTAGTTCGTCGCCTGGAAGCTCGCCGCGAAATTGTCGATCGTGACCGCGTCGAGCCCGTCTCCCTCGAGGGTGCGCCCGAACAGGACAGTCGGGATGCGCCGCGCTGTCCGCCCCGCGGCTGAGCGCCGAGACCGCGCCGCTCACCGGCACGAGGATCAGTCCTCCGCATGAGAGGGTCCGCACACGCGATATGATGCGCTTCTCCGCCTCCGGCTTCTCGTCACTGTTGAAGACCACGAGCGAGAAGCCCCAAGCGGAGACCGCGGCCTCCGCCGCGCAGACGACCCGCGCGTAGAAAGGGTTGGAGAGGTCCGCAACGACGATGGCGATGAGCTCGCTCACCCCCGTCCTAAGGCGGCGCGCGAGCTGCGAGGGCGCATAGCCAAGGTCCCGGACCGCCTCCTGCACGCGGGCGCGCAAGCCCGGACTGACGTAGGCCGACTCGTTGATCACCGCCGACACGGTGGCGGTGGAAACGCCCGCCGCCCTCGCGACATCTTTGATCGTCGCCGCCATTGGCCTCCAGCAAATCGATTTGGCGCATTATCGGCCGTTCGCGGCTGCCGGTAAAGCTCGCGAATTGCCCAGCGTTCATGGCCAAGACAGGGTCAGCGCGAATTTTTCTGCTTGCGTGGCGCCACGGATTGCGGGAAGTTCAGCGAAACGGTTAGTCGTGTTTCGCCGGAAGATGGCGAGCAAGCTTCAGGACGGGAGGGAACATGAGAACACTGATCACTGCGGCGGTGGCGTCGCTCGCGGCGTCGCTCGCCTCGGCTCACGCAGAGCAGCCCTTGGTCGGCATCGTGTCCATTTCCGCAACCGAAGCCAACAACGCCCGATACATCTCCGGCGCTCAGGACGCCGCCAAGGCGATCGGCTGGAATGTCTCGGTGATCGACGCCGCCGGCAACGCCGATCAGGCGAATGCCGCGATTCAAAACTTTGCCCAGCGCGGCGCGGCCGCGATCGTCGACATGGTGTTCCCGTATTCCTCGATCGGCGCCGGACTCGACGCGGCCAAGAGCGCCAAGATTCCCGTCGTGACCTGGGGCGGCGGCTTGGGCGGCGGGGTCGCGGCCACGAACGGCTCGGGCGGCCCGATGGTCGTGCCCGTCAACGATCTCATGATCAAGACCATGAACGGCAAAGGCTCGGTTCTCGAGCTGACCTACCATACCGGGGAAGTGTGCCGGAATCGCGAGGTTGAGCTCGACAAGGCGCTCGCTGACCATCCCGACATCAAGGTCACCAAGAACGAAGTCCGCATTCCGGGCTATTTCGAGGACGGCGCCCAATACGCCAACGCTTGGCTCGCTTCGCATCCGTCCGGCAAGGAGAGCCTTGCGATCTGGGGCTGCTGGGACGATCCCGCGATTGGCGCGATCAGCTCGCTGAGAGCGCAAAATCGCGACGACGTGAAGGTCTATGGCGTGAACGGCAACGCGCAGGCGCTCGAAAACATCAAGAAGGGCTTCATGACGGCGACCGCCTGGCAGGACAGCTACACCGAGGGCCACAACATGATCACGCTCATGCCGGAAATCGTGAAGGCAGGAGCGAGCTGGACGCCGAAAGCGGTGGAAGTTCCGGCGGTTCTCGTGACCAAGGACAACATCGACAAGTTTCTGGCGGATCATCCTTCCGCTTTGAAATGACCGTGGCCAGCGAGCGGCATGAACGTTTCGGCAGGTCCTGCGGAGGCGCTTGAGGCGCCTCCATTTCTTTCGGTGCGATCGGTCAGCAAGAGTTACGGCGGCGCGCACGCGCTGCGCGGCGTCTCGCTGTCGGTTTTTTCAGGCCAGGTCCACGGGCTCGTCGGCGCGAACGGCGCTGGCAAATCGACTCTGATCCGCATCCTCGCCGGTCTTACGCAGCCTGACGGCGGCGACATTCTCATCGAGGGCAAGCCTGTCGCGCCCGACAGCCCGCATGTCGCCAACAAGCTCGGCATGAGCTTCATCCACCAGGAGCTTGCGTTCGTTCCGGGCATGACGGTGCTCGAGAACATCATGCTGGGCATGCCGAAAAAGACACGGCTGGGCGTCGTCGACTGGCGCGCCATCGCCAAAGATGTCGCGCCGGTCGCGGCGCGGGTGGGCGTGCGGGCCCCGCTGGACGCGAACGCCAAGGGACTGCCGACAGCGGAAAATTGGCTCATCAACATCGCCCGCGCGCTGGTGTTGAAAGCCCGGCTCATTGTGATGGATGAGCCGACCGCCGCGCTGTCGGCCGCCGAGGCCGAGCGGCTGTTCGGCATCATCCACGACCTTCGGCGGTCGGGCGTAGCCGTGCTCTATGTCTCGCATCGCCTCGATGAAGTTCTCGAGCTCTGCCGACGGGTGACCGTGTTTCGCGATGGGCGGTCGGTGGCGGAGCTCGCCGGAGCGGATCTGACGCGACAGGCGATTGTCGAAGCGATTGTCGGGGGCGCCGTCGAGTCGCCGGTCGTGCGGACGAACGCTGGAAGCTCCAGCGAACCCGCCTTGTCGGTTCGTGATCTTGCGCGCGCGCCGAAAGTGAAAGGCGTCAGCTTCGATCTGCGAAAGGGCGAGGTGCTCGGGCTCGGAGGCCTGGTCGGCGCGGGTAGGACGGAACTGGCGCGCCTGCTATTTGGCGTCGACCGCGCTGAAGAGGGATCAATGACGCTTGAAGGGAAGCCCTATGCGCCGCGCGGTCCCAGAGATGCTGTCAAGGCTGGGGTCGGCTTTGTGCCCGAGGAGCGCCGGGTCGAGGGCTTGATCCTGTCGAAGAGCCTCGCGTTCAACCTGAAGTTCTCGCCAATCTGCGGTCGATCGTCTTCCATCCCGCTTTGCCCTTCATCAGCGGCGGCCGCCGGAAAGCGCTCGCCGAGCGCGCCATTCGCGACCTTGCCATCAAGACGACCAACGCCGAGACGGCGGTCGGGCGGCTCAGCGGCGGCAATCAACAGAAGGTCGTCATCGCCCGATGGTTGGCGTCGAGACCGAAAGTGCTCATTCTGGACGAGCCAACCCGCGGCGTCGATGTCGGCGCGCGGGCGGAAATTCACCGTCTGGTCCGAAACCTTGCGTCGGAGGGCATGGCGGTGCTTGTCATATCCTCCGAGCCGGAGGAGTTGCCGGACCTGTGCGACCGGGCGCTTGTCATGGCCGAAGGCAGGATCGTCGGCGAGTTGGCCGGCGAGGCGCTGACCCGTGAGCGTATCATCGCGGCGAGCTACGCGAGTGTTGCGGAACGGAATGAAGCATGAGTGACTTCCCGATCGGCGCGCGGCGCCTCTCGCCCTCCGCGAAGGCCGGTCTCTCCATTTTCGCCCGATACGCGACGATCCTCGGGCTTGCGGCAATGATCGTGGTCTTTTCGATCCTGTCCCCGCAAGCTTTTCCGACCTTCAACAATTTCGTCAATGTGCTCAATCAAGCCTCGCTCGCCATGATCATCGCGGGAGGCCTGACGCTCGCGGTCATCGTCGGTGAACTCGACCTCTCGATTGGCTATGCGGCGAGTCTGCACGGCGTGCTGGTGACCGAACTCATCGTTCACGATAAGCTGCCCATCGGGCTTGCGATCGCGATCGTGCTCGCGCTCGGCGCGCTGGTCGGCCTCTTCAACGGCCTCATCGTCACAAAGCTCCGAGTGAATTCCGTGATCGCGACGCTCGGCGTCGGCACAATCATCGTCGGTCTCGCCTTCGCCTATTCGGCCGGCGTGCCGATCGTCGCCGGGGTTCCGGAGGGCTTCCTGCAGCTTGCGCTCGGCCGTTGGCTGTTTGGCGTCCCCAACCCGATCATCGTGATGGCCGTGGTGATGGCCGCGCTCTGGGCGTTGGTCGAGCGCACGGCGATCGGTCAGGAGATTCAGGCCGTCGGCGGCAACCCTGTCGCCGCGCGGCTCGCCGGCATCAGCGTCGATCGGATCAAGATCCTCGGCTTCATCATTTCCGGCGTCTGCGCCGCTCTCACGGGGACCTTGCTCGCGTCGCGTCTTGGCAGCGGCACGACCAGCGCCGCCGACTCCTATTTGCTGACCGCCTTCGCCGCGGTGTTCCTCGGCTCCGCGACGCTCAGGGACGGCGAGTTCCATGTGCTGGGGACATTCATCGGCACGCTGATCATTGTGTTCGGGTTCAACGGTCTCAACATTTTTGGCGCGCCGACCTTCTCCCAATATGTGTTCCAGGGCGCGATCCTGATCGTTGCGGTCGCGCTCTCGAGTCTAGGGCGGATGTTGGCGGAGAGCTAAGGAGCGGGTGATGGAAGCGACATCGAGTTGGCAGGTCTACGTGATGGAGTATGCTCGTTCGAAAGACCAGCCGTGGGTCGATCTCATAAGCGGCATGTACCGCGAAGGGACGGTGGACCTGCCCTTCTCGTTCATTCTCGCCCAGCGCGGCGATCGCAACGTGCTCGTCGACACCGGGTTCATGCAGGACGATCACAGCTCCGGGTTCGCGCGAAAGTTCGGCATTCCGACCTGGATTTCGCCCGTGAGACTGCTCGCGGAAATGAAGCTCGCGCCGGAGGCGATCACCGATATCGTCCTCACCCATTGCCACTTCGATCACATGGGCTCGATCGCCGAATTCCCGAACGCTCATATCCATATCCAGAAGAGCGAGCTTCTGTCCTGGTACGAAGCGTTCGCGCTTCCGCGACGCTACGCTCACCTGACCGCGATCGTCGATCCCGACAATATGCGCACAGCCCTCGACGCTTCGATCGCTCATCGCGTCACGCTGATCGACGGCGACAGGAACAACGTCTTGCCCGGGATCCACGTCCGGCTGGGAAGCGGACATACGATCGGCCAGCAATTCGTGATTGTCGAGACGAAGGCCGGGCGCCAGGTGATCTCGGGAGACTGCGTTTATTCACGCCGCCAGTTCACCGGTCACAATAACGACGGCGTCTACGTGCCTCTCAACAACGCGGTCGGCAGCGTTTGGGAGCAAATCAAGACGATCGACAAGATGAACGACGAGCTCGACGGCGACCTGAGCCGCCTCGTCATTCTGCACGACACCGAACGGTGGAAGGCCCATAAGGTGGTGAAAGAGGTCGAGGGATTTAGGATCGTCGAGATCGAGTAACCGCCCAAGCCTCATGAAATTGTTTATATTCACTCGCCTTGCGAAAAGGCCGCGCAGGGAATTCTCCCGCGCGGCCTCTCCATTGTCCGGCCCGCGCTTGGGGCCGAAGGCGAAATCGCCCGCCTATTCCGCCGCGATCTTCAGCGCCGGCTCGCTCCTGTAGACGAGGTCGAAGCGGTCGAGGTTCATCACCTTCGCCCACGCCTTGGCGAAGTCCTTCACGAACTTCTCCTTGCCGTCGGACGATCCGTAGACCTCAGCA
Source organism: uncultured Alphaproteobacteria bacterium (assembly GCA_963820095.1). Lineage (GTDB taxonomy): Bacteria > Pseudomonadota > Alphaproteobacteria > Rhizobiales > Beijerinckiaceae > Roseiarcus. The sequence continues at coordinate 195,425 of CAWFZA010000008.1, read as the reverse complement.
ATCGCCCGCAGAATGGAGTGCGAGCCGAAGATGAGATCGACACGCGTCCCTGTCCACTTGACTTCGCCCGACTTCCGGTCGCGCCCCTCATAGACGCCCTCCTGGCCCTGAACGGGCTTCCATTCGGTGCTCATGTCGAGGAGGTTGACGAAGAAGTCGTTGGTCAGCGTTCCGGGCTTCCTGGTGAAGACGCCGTTCTTGGATCCTCCGGCGTTGGCGCCGAGCGCTCGCAAGCCGCCCACGAGAACCGTCATCTCAGGCGCGGTCAGCCTGAGGAGCTGCGCCTTGTCGATCAAGGCCTCTTCCGGGGCCATGAACTCCTTCGCTCCACGATAGTTGCGGAAGCCGTCGGACCGCGGCTCGAGCACGCCGACGGACTCGACGTCGGTCTCCTCCTGCGTGGCGTCCATGCGTCCCGGCGAGAAGGGAACCTTCACCTCGTTGCCGGCGTCCTTAGCGGCTTTCTCGATCGCCGCCCCGCCGCCAAGCACGATCAGGTCGGCAAGCGAAACCTTCTTGCCGCCTTTGGCTGAGGCGTTGAAGTCCTTCTGAATCGCCTCGAGCTTCTGGAGCGTGACTTTAAGCTCGGCCGGATTGTTGACCTCCCAGTTCTTCTGCGGATCGAGGCGAATGCGCGCGCCGTTTCCTCCACCGCGCTTGTCGGAGCCGCGGAATGTCGAGGCCGACGCCCAGGCGGCCGAAACCAGCTGAGGAACGCTAAGGCCGGCGCCGAGGATCTTGGCTTTCAGCGCCGCGACGTCCTGCTCGTCGATCAGCGGGTGATCCACCGCGGGAATCGGGTCCTGCCAGATCAGCGTCTCTTTCGGAACAAGATGGCCGAGGTAGCGAATCTTCGGCCCCATGTCGCGATGGGTGAGCTTGAACCAGGCCCGCGCGAACGCATCCGCGAACTGATCCGGATGCTCGTAGAAGCGTCGCGAGATCTTCTCGTAAGCCGGATCCATCCGGAGCGACAGATCGGTCGTCAGCATGGTCGGGCGCCGCTTCTTCGACGGATCGAAGGGATCGGGGACCGTGGCTTCGGCGCCCTTCGCGACCCACTGGAAGGCCCCGGCCGGGCTCTTCGTCCAGTTCCCATTCGAACTTGAAGAGATTGTCGAAGAAATGGTTGCTCCACTTGATCGGTGTCTGCGACCAGATGACTTCCGGACCGCCGGTGATGGCGTCGGCGCCGACGCCGGTCTCGTGGCTTGCTCTTCCAGCCGAGGCCCTGATCCTCGATCGCGCCGCCTTCCGGCGCCGCGCCGACAAGGACGGATCGCCCGCGCCATGCGTCTTTCCGAAGGTGTGGCCGCCGGCGATGAGCGCGACCGTCTCCTCGTCGTTCATCGCCATCCGGAAGAAGGTCTCCCGGATGTCCTTCGCCGCCGCGACCGGGTCCGGCTTGCCGTTCGGTCCTTCGGGATTGACATAGATCAAGCCCATCTGCACGGCGGCGAGCGGGTTGCTGAAGCTCGCGCTCGCCGCTGTAGCGCGCGTCGCCGAGCCAGGTGCCCTCGGGTCCCCAGTAAAGCTCCTCGGGCTCCCAGACGTCCTTGCGGCCGCCGCCGAAGCCGAAGGTCTTGAAGCCCATCGACTCGAGCGCGACGTTGCCCGCGAGAATCATGAGGTCGGCCCACGAAATCTTCTGGCCGTATTTCTGCTTGATCGGCCAGAGCAGGCGACGCGCCTTGTCGAGATTGGCGTTGTCCGGCCAGCTGTTGAGGGGGGCGAAACGCTGCTGGCCGGCGCCGGCGCCGCCGCGCCCGTCAGCGATGCGATAGGTGCCGGCGCTGTGCCAGGCCATGCGGATGAACAAGCCGCCGTAATGGCCGAAATCGGCCGGCCACCAGTCCTGCGAGTTCGTCATCACGCCGTGCAGGTCCTTGATCACGGCGTCGAGGTCGAGGCTTTGGAACTCCTTCGCATAATCGAAATCGGCATCCAGCGGATCGGACAGGGTGGAGTTTTGGTGAAGGACGCTGATGTCGAGCTGGTTCGGCCACCAGTCGCGGTTTGAGCGTGTGCGTGTCCCGCCACCCGCAACCGGGCACTTGCTTTCTTCTGTCATGCTTTCCTCCAATGATTTAGGCGTCTCGCGCCGTCCAAGATCGAGCTGGGTGGAGCACGATCATAGCCGCCCCATATGGCGCTGCCGCGTCACTTCCATCCGTTCCCGTGCGCATAAGCCTCACGGCTGGATAGGTCAAATCGATTGTCTCTTGACAAGCAATCGGCTTGGCCGATCTTCATGCCCATGAACCTCCGAGACCTCGAATATGTCGTCGCCGTCGCCACTCATGGCCATTTCGGCCGGGCGGCGGCGGCGTGCAACGTCAGCCAACCGACGTTGAGCGGTCAAATCCTGAAGCTCGAGGCCGAGCTCGGCCTTCGTCTGTTCGACCGGGAAGGTCGCGGCGCTCGCGTCAGCGACCGGGCGGCGACCGTTGTGGCGCAGGCGCGCGCCACGCTCGCCGCCGCGGCCGAAGTCAGCGCCGCGGCGCAAGCGGCGCGCGATCCTTTCGCCGGCGAACTGCGCCTCGGCGTGATCACGACGGTCGCGCCCTACCTGCTGCCGATCGCCTTGCCAGGGCTCGCCGAGGCGCTCCCGCACACGCCCCTCTATCTGGTGGAGGATCTGACCGACCGGCTTCTAACGCGCTTGCGCGACGGCGCCCTCGACGCCGTGGTCATCGCGACCGACCCGCGAGACGCCAAGCTCATGTCGATCGAGCTTTACGACGAACCTTTTTTCCTGGTCTTTTCCGATCATGAGAAAAAGCGCGGGCGCGCCTCGATCGGCGTCGAGGAGATCGACCCCGGCACCCTTCTTCTGCTGGCCGAGGGCCATTGCCTGCGCGACCAGGCGTTGGCGCTCTGCCATGCGGCGGAGAGGACGGCGCTCGGCGCGGATGTCCGTGGGACGAGCCTCGAGACGCTGCGCCATCTCGCCTCGGCCGGACAGGGGGCGACGCTCGCGCCCCTGCTTGCCTACGCCGATTGGCGGCGTTCCGGCGCCGGCATTGCGGGCTTGAAGATCGTTGGCGACGGCGCGTCGCGGCAGGTCAGGCTCATTTTCAAGCGCGGCTCGCCGCGGGAAGCCGCGCTCGATGTTCTCGCCAAGTCGCTGCGCTCGACCGCCGGCGCGGTATTGGCAAAGTGCTTACGTGAAACCGAAGCCGATCTGAATCGCGCATGAGCGCCGGTGCGTTCCCGCCACAGCAGCCTGACGTCGCCATTTTGACTGCACATCGAGATGGAGCTGCGGGCGGGCTCGCGGTGGGTTGCGCCTGAAAAACGCCTATGTTAGGCAACGCCGCCTTTCGGGCAGGCTCAGGCCGAGCGCTCACTTGCGAGCGCGGAATCGTCAAGAATTTCCGAGGTTCACGGCAAGCCTTCGGGGAGGCCAGGCGGGCTTGAGCGAGCGTCTTCTGAGGTGACGGCGTGGCAGAAGAAGACACGGTTGTTTCCGGCGTAGCCGGACGCTATGCGTCCGCCCTGTTCTCGCTCGCCCAGGACGAGCGTCAGGCCGATTCCGTCGCCGACGCCTTGACGAGGTTCGACGCGCTCATAGCCGAGAGTCCCGATCTGGAACGGATGGTGCGCAGTCCGGTGTTCTCGGCGGCCGACCAGCTCAAGGCTCTCGACGCCATCCTCGCGCAGGCGCAAATCAGCGGCGTGGCGGCGAACTTCATTCGGCTCGTGACGACGAAGCGCCGCCTGTTCTTCATCCGCGAAATGATCGCGGATTACCGCAAACTCTACGATACGTCCCGAGGCGTGACGCGGGCCGAAGTCACCAGCGCCGCTGCCTTGACCGACGCGAACGTCGCCGCGCTCAAGGAGTCGCTGCGCGCGGCTTCCGGCGGCCGGGAGGTCGATCTCGACATGAAGGTCGATCCCTCGATCATCGGCGGCTTGATCGTCAAGCTTGGCTCGCGCATGGTCGACGGCTCGCTCAAAACCAAACTCAACGCTATTCGCCTTGCCATGAAAGAGGTCGGCTGATGGATATCCGCGCCGCAGAAATCTCCTCAATCCTCAAGACTCAGATCGCCAATTTCGGCGCTGAGGCGCATGTCACCGAAGTCGGGCAAGTGCTGAGCGTCGGCGACGGCATCGCGCGCGCTTACGGTCTCGACAAGGTTCAGGCCGGCGAGATGGTCGAATTCGAGAACGGCACGCGCGGCATGGCGCTCAACCTCGAGAGCGACAACGTCGGCATTGTCATTTTCGGCGCCGATCGCGAGATCAAGGAAGGCCAGACGGTCAAGCGCACCGGCGCCATCGTCGACGTGCCGATCGGCAAGGGGCTTCTCGGCCGCGTGGTCGACGCCTTGGGCAATCCGATCGACGGCAAGGGTCCGATCCACGCCGAGAAGCGCGCGCGTGTCGACGTCAAGGCGCCCGGCATCATTCCACGCAAGTCGGTGAGCGAGCCGATGGCGACCGGCCTCAAAGCCATCGACGCCATGATCCCGATCGGCCGCGGCCAGCGCGAGCTCATCATCGGCGACCGTCAGACCGGCAAGACCGCGATCGCCCTCGACACCATTCTCAACCAGAAGCCGCTGAACCAGGGCGGCGATGAGAGCAGGAAGCTTTACTGCGTCTACGTCGCGGTCGGGCAGAAGCGTTCGACGGTCGCTCAGTTCGCCAAGGTTCTGGAGGAGCACGGCGCGCTCGAATATTCGATCATCGTGGCCGCCACGGCTTCGGACCCGGCGCCGATGCAGTTCCTGGCGCCCTTCGCCGGTTGCGCGATGGGCGAGTTCTTCCGCGATAACGGCATGCACGCGGTCATCGTTTATGATGACCTCTCCAAACAGGCGGTCGCCTATCGCCAGATGTCGCTTCTGCTGCGGCGTCCGCCAGGCCGCGAGGCCTATCCCGGCGACGTGTTCTATCTTCACTCTCGCCTGCTCGAGCGCGCCGCCAAGCTCAACAAGGAGAACGGCTCGGGATCGCTGACCGCCTTGCCCATCATCGAGACGCAGGCCAACGACGTTTCTGCCTACATTCCGACCAACGTCATCTCGATCACCGACGGGCAGATCTTCCTTGAGACCGACCTGTTCTACCAGGGCGTCCGGCCGGCGGTGAACGTCGGCCTTTCGGTTTCCCGGGTGGGCTCGGCCGCGCAGACCAAGGCGACCAAAAAGGTCGCGGGCAAGATCAAGGGGGAGCTTGCGCAATATCGCGAAATGGCGGCTTTCGCCCAGTTCGGCTCCGATCTTGACGCGGTCACCCAGCGCCTGCTCAACCGTGGCGCGCGTTTGACCGAGCTTCTCAAGCAGCCGCAGTTCTCGCCGCTCAAGATGGAGGAGCAGGTCTGCGTCATCTACGCGGGCGTGAATGGGTTCCTCGACAAGCTGCCGCTGGACAAGGTTCGGCCGTTCGAGGACGGGCTTCTCAGTTTTCTGCGGGCGAAGCACCCGGACATTCTGGACTCGATCCGTTCGTCAAACGATCTGACGAATGACGTCGAAGCCAAGCTCAGGACGGCGGTCGAATCCTACGCCGCGACCTTTGCTTAGAAAATGGGCCGATCTCCATCCAATCTTTGGCCGGCCTTGAAGCCGCGCGGAGGCGTTGAGCGATGCCGTCGCTAAAGGAACTGCGGAACCGGATCGCCTCGGTCAAGTCGACGCAGAAGATCACCAAGGCCATGCAGATGGTCGCGGTTTCGAAGCTCAGGCGCGCGCAAGGAGCGGTCGAGGCGGCGCGCCCCTATGCCGAGCAGGTCGAAGCGGTGTTGACCAATCTCGCCGGCGCGGCGACCGATGGCCAAGGGCCACGCCTGCTGGTCGGCAGCGGTTCGGATCAGACTCATCTGCTTCTCGTCTGCACTGGCGAGCGCGGGCTGTGCGGCGCCTTCAACACGGCGATCGTTCGCCTCGCGCGCGAGCGGGCCAATTCCCTTGTGGCGCAGGGCAAGACGGTCAAGATCCTTTGCGTAGGCAAGAAGGGGTTCGATCAGCTTCGCCGCACCAATGAGCGGCAGATCCTTGAGCTGATCGACCTGCGCGCGGTGCGTACGATCACCTACGCAACCGCGAAGCCGATCGCCGACAAGGTGATCGCCCTGTTCGAGAACGGCGAGTTCGATGTCTGCACGCTGTTCTACTCGCGCTTCAGGTCGGTGATCGCGCAGATCCCGACCGCCCAGCAGCTCATCCCGCCGGAGCTTGGCGCCAAGGATGAGAACGCGCCGGTTTACGACTACGAGCCTGACGAGGGGGAAATCCTCGCCGACTTGCTTCCGCGCGCGGTCACGGTGCGCGTTTACCGCGGATTGCTTGAAAATCAGGCGTCGTTCTTCGGCGCGCAGATGAGCGCGATGGACAACGCGACCCGCAACGCCGGCGAGATGGTGCAGAAATACACGCTCCGCTACAACCGCACCCGCCAGGCGATGATCACCAAGGAACTGATCGAGATCATCTCCGGCGCCGAGGCGGTCTAGCCCGTCGCCGCCCGCACAGAACTTACGAACGAGGACGCTCATATGGCCAATGTCTCCAACGCCACCGGTCGCGTCACACAGGTGATTGGCGCCGTCGTCGACGTCGCGTTCGACAGCTACCTGCCGCCCATTCTCAACGCGCTGACGACCGACAACAACGGCAACAAGCTCGTGCTCGAGGTCGCTCAGCACCTGGGCGAGAATACGGTGCGCTGCATCGCGATGGACATCTCCGAAGGCCTGGTGCGCGGTCAGGAGGTGGTCGACACCAACGCGCCGATCTCAGTGCCGGTCGGCGAGGGCACGCTCGGGCGCATCATGAACGTGGTCGGCGAACCCGTGGATGAAGCCGGCCCGATCAAGATGGACGAGCGCCGCGCCATCCATCAGCCAACCCCTTCCTATGTGGATCAGTCGACCGAGGCCCAGATCCTCATCACCGGCATCAAGGTTGTCGACCTGCTCGCGCCTTACGCCAAGGGCGGCAAGATCGGTCTGTTCGGCGGCGCCGGCGTGGGCAAAACGGTGCTCATCCAGGAGCTGATCAACAATGTCGCCAAGACCCACGGCGGCAATTCGGTGTTCGCGGGGGTCGGCGAGCGCACCCGCGAGGGCAACGATCTCTATCACGAATTCATCGAATCGAAGGTCAACGCCGATCCCCATGATCCCGATTCGAACGTTAAATCGAAATGCGCGCTGGTGTTTGGCCAGATGAACGAGCCGCCCGGCGCGCGTATGCGCGTCGGACTGGCTGGCGTCACTGTCGCCGAGCATTTCCGCGACCAGGGCCAGGACGTGCTGTTGTTCATCGACAACATCTTCCGTTTCACTCAGGCCGGTTCGGAAGTCTCCGCGCTGCTCGGCCGCATCCCCTCGGCGGTCGGCTATCAGCCGACCCTCGCCACCGACATGGGCGCGCTGCAGGAGCGGATCACCACGACGACCAAGGGCTCGATCACCTCGGTGCAGGCGATCTATGTCCCCGCCGACGACCTGACCGATCCGGCGCCCGCGACCTCGTTCGCCCATCTGGACGCGACGACCGTGCTGTCGCGGGCGATCTCGGAAAAAGGCATTTATCCCGCGGTCGACCCGCTCGAACTCGACTTCGCGCATGTTGACCGCCGCGATCGTCGGCGAGGAGCACTATAACGTCGCCCGGCAGGTGCAGCAGGTGCTTCAGCGCTACAAGGCGCTGCAGGACATCATCGCGATCCTCGGCATGGATGAACTGTCCGAAGAGGACAAGCAGATCGTCGCGCGGGCGCGGAAGATCGAGCGGTTCCTTTCGCAGCCCTTCGACGTCGCCGCCGTCTTCACCGGCACCCCCGGCGTGCAGGTGAAGATCGAGGACACGGTGAAAGGCTTCAAGGGTATCATTGAGGGCAAGTACGACAATCTGCCCGAGGCCGCTTTCTACATGGTCGGCACGATCGAGCAGGCGGTCGAGAAGGCGAAAAAGCTGGCGGCCGAGGCTTAGGCGCGGCGTTCGGGGAGTCCCCATGCCTACGACTTTCCACTTTGAGCTCGTGTCGCCGGACAAGGTCTTGTTCAACGGCTCCGCCCAGGCGGTCCTCGTGCCGGGCGCCGAAGGCGATTTTCAGGTGCTGAGCGACCATGCGCCGGTGATGACCGCGATGCGCGCCGGAGTGGTCGGCATCGACGACGCCGCGGGAAAGCATAGCCGGGTCTTCGTGCGCGGCGGCTTTGCCGACGCGAGCAAGGCCGGCCTTATCCTGCTTGCGGAGACAGCCATTCCGTTCGAGGACATGAACGCCGACATGCTCGGGCAGGAGATCAAGAACGCGGAAGAGGATCTCGCCGACGCGACCGAGGAGCAGAAGCGGCTGGCCCAGGAGAAGCTCGATCGTTTGCGTGAGCTCAAGGACGCAATCAAGCTCTGAGCCGCGAGCGCAGCTTGCACGCCCTCCTGGCCTCAGCCGCGCCTCGTCGCCCCATGACTCGCGATGATTACGACGATTTTTGCGGCGGCCTTCCATGTACGACCCATGTCGTGCAGTGGGGCGACGCCAGCGTCTGGAAAGATCGGCGGCAAGGTCTTCGCCATCGGCGGATGGTTCGAGGGACCTGAATTCGCGGTGACGTTCAAATGCTCCGAGATGAGCTTCGCCATCCTGAGAGAGCTGCCGGGCCTGCGCCCCGCGCCCTATCTCGCTTCTCGCGGATTGACTTGGGTCCAGCGTGTCGATGCGCGCTCCCTCAGCAACCATGATCTCAAGCAATATATTCGACAGAGCTACGCGATAATTCTTGCGGCCCTGCCCAAGAAGACCCAAGAGGCCTTGAAGGGTCGCATTTGACAATGACAGCGCCGGTCACACCCTCCAGCATCCGATCCGCCCATGCGCGTATCCGCGGCCACATCCGTCGCACCCCGATGCTTGAGACGGATTCGCCGATCGACGGCGCGCCGCCGCTTTCGCTCAAGCTCGAATGCCTGCAGGAGACCGGTTCGTTCAAGGCGCGGGGCGCCTTCCATAATCTCCTCACGCGACCAGCGTCTGCGGCCGGCTGCGCCACGGCCTCGGGCGGCAATCATGGCGCCGCTGTCGCCTTCGCCGCCCAGAAGCTTGGCGTCCGCGCGCGCGTGTTCGTGCCGGAATTGGCGCCGCCGCCCAAGATCGCCAAGATCAAGGCCTACGGGGCCGAAGCCGTCATCGGCGGCGCCCTCTATGCGGAGGCGCAGCAGCGCTGCGACGCCTATGCCGCCGAGAGCGGCGCGCTCCTCATCCATCCTTATGACGCGGTCGAGACTGTCGCCGGCCAGGGGACGGTCGCGCTCGAGTGGGAGGAAGACCTCGAACGAGCCGGACTTGGAAAGCTCGACACCGTCCTCATCGCGGTCGGGGGCGGCGGGCTCATCGCGGGCGTGGCCGCGTGGTTTCAGGGCCGGGTCAAGGTCGTCGGCGTCGAGCCGGAAGGTTCGCGCGCGCTTCACGCCGCGCTCGAGGCGGACAAGCCGATCGACGTCAGTGTGAACTCCGTCGCCGCCGATTCGCTCGGCGCGAAGCGGGTCGGCCAACTCGATTTCGATATCGCCAAGAATTTTGTGAGCGGCGTTGTCTTGGTCAAAGACGCGGCCATCACCGAGGCGCAGCGACGCCTGTGGACGGATCATTCGATCGTCGCCGAGCCGGGGGGAGCGGCGGCCTTCGCGGCCATCATGAGCGGCGCCTATCAACCGGAGCGCAACGAGCGGGTCGGCGTTCTCGTCTGCGGCTCCAACGTCGATCTCGCCACGTTCGCAAAAATGATGGCAGCTGGCGCCGCCTGAGGAATTGGCGAGCGGCCTGCGCGGTCGCGCCTCCTGCTCAGGCCAGCGGAAAGAACCTCGCCAAGACATAGATCCATGCGATGAGCGTGCCGATCGAGCACAAGGTCGTCAGAGAGACGGTCGCGGCAACGGTCGTTTCCTCGCAGCGATATTCGCCGGAAAGGATGTAGACGGTCTTGGCGGTCGGAACCGCCGCGCATACGACGGCTGCGATCAGGTAGAGGGGCTCGAGCTTGAGCGCGATCGAAAGGCCGAGGACGATGAGCGGCATCAGCCCGAGCTTCACCGCCGCAAGCGCGGCCGAGCGGCCGATGTTGGCGCGCAGGCCCTGGATCGACACGCCAAGGCCGATGGCGAAGAGCGCGCAAGCCGTCAACGCGTCCGCCAAGATCTGGAGATAGGCGTTCACCGCTCCCGGCACGGGAACGCCAGCCGCGGCCCAGGCGACGCCGACCAGGGTCGACAGCACCATCGGATTGAGGATCACGTGGCGCGCGAGCTTCCCGGGCGCAAAATCCGATCCGCCCGCAGCCTGCGGGTCAAGCTCTTGCATGATCACCGCCGCCGGGAACATGATCACCGCGACAAACACTGTCGCGATCGCGGCGGGCAACACGGCCCGAGCCCCGTAAGTCGCCTGCAGGACCGGAAGCGCGACGAAGCCGGTGTTCGTCATCGAGGCGGCCCATCCCAGCATGGCCGCCCCCGCCAGCCCTTGCCCGCCGAAAGCGCGCAGCCACGCAAAAACAATTGCGAAGCACAGGAGGGACCCGCCGCCAAACGCAATGAGGAAGCGCCACGCCAGCAGCGATCGGGCCGGCTCGTGCGCGATCGTGACGATCAAGAGCGCCGGCATCGCGACGTTATAGGCGAAGTGGATCAAGCCGTCGCTGAGGTCGCGCGCAACATATCCGAGGGCGCCGGCGAGCCATCCGGTCACGATCACTGCGAACACGGGCAAGATGAGATCGGCGACTTGCATTGTCTTCGAGCCGAGCCTCCGGGCCAATCCCGCACACTGCGGTCGTTTGCCAGCGATGTCCACGCCGAAGCCGCTGAGCGACAGGCCTTCGGCCCGCCAGTCGCTTGTCGGTCAGTCGTCGGACTTGCCGCGGCGTCGAGACGGAGCAAATTTCGTCCCGCCGGCCGTTGCGATGCCGTTGCGCCCGAACTATTGTCCGGCCGCTTTCCGCCAGGGCCCGTTCGAGGCTTGCGACGCATTGGGGCGTAGCCAAGTGGTAAGGCAGCGGATTTTGATTCCGCCATCCGGAGGTTCGAAATCCTCCCGCCCCAGCCAGCGCATTCCTGGAATTCGGAGACGTGACGCGGCTCACAGCGCCCGCTTGGCCAGTATGTCCGCGAACCTCTCGGGCGCGGAGGATAGGACGACGGACTCGGTCAAGTCACGGCGCTTCTGGTGGGGTTTCTGATCGCTGCCGATGGCGAAACGTTCAGCCGGCTGTCGCCTTGACGACCAACGACGGGCAAATACTGCACGGAGCTGGTCGTCAATAAGGCGTCACTGACGTCACGCAGTGCAAGGCGGACTTAAAAAAATGCAATGCCGACCCGCCCACCTCACAGGTCCTCGGCGGAACATGGCAACGTCCGGCAGGCCAAGGATGAGGGCCAAATTTGGCTTTGTCGCGGATTTGGCTTTTACCCGAAAAGTGAGCTTGAAGACGTTGTCTGTGACGGCCATCACAGACAACGTTGGCCAAATCTGCACCTAAAAATCGCCATGGCCCGGATTTTCATTTCGCATTCGAGCGCCGACAACGATCAAGCGGCGCAGATGAGGGCGTGGCTCGAGAACGCGGGGTTCGAGTCCGCTTTCCTCGACAAGGACAAGACGACCGGCATCCCACCCGGCGCGGACTGGGAGAGGACACTCTACCGCGAGGTCGAGCAGTCTCAGGCCGTTATCATCATTCAGACGCCGAACTGGCTGGACTCGAAATGGTGCTTCGCCGAGTTCACTCAGGCCCGGGCGCTAGGCAAGGCGATCTTCCCGGCGATCGTTGCGCCGACCGGCGACACGCTGATATCTCCCGACATCCAGGCGCTCAATCTTCTCAGCGACCGCGACGGCGGGCTCGAGCGGCTCAAGCGCGAACTCGTTCGCATTGCCCTCGACGCCCAGGGCGGCTTCGACTGGGACGCGCGCCGCCCGCCGTTTCCAGGAATGTTGGCTTTCGGCGAGGAGGATGCGGCCGTCTATTTCGGCCGCGACGACGACATCCGCCGCCTTATTGAACGACTCGACGCGAGGCGCAATCAGGGAGGCGCCAAGCTGATCGCGCTCCTCGGCTCCTCGGGATCGGGCAAGTCCTCACTGCTTCGGGCCGGCGTCATTCCACGGCTGAAACGGGCCGGGCGGAACTGGATCGTAGTCCCGGCAATGCGGCCGCGCCTCCACCCGGTCGACGAGCTCGCGACCGCGCTGGCGATGGCCCGCGACCCGCCGGTCGATTGGGCGAAGGTGCGGGACGATCTCATCGGAACCGACCCGGGCCGGGCGCTTGAAGGCCTCGCTCGCAGTCTTCTCAGCGAAGCTCGCGCCAACGAGGCGCGGATCCTGATCCCAATCGATCAGGCCGAGGAGCTGTTCGGCGTCGCCGATCGCGACGAGGCGCAGCGATTTCTCACGATTTTGAGTCACGCGATGTCCGAAAGCCTGCCGTTCATGGCGGTCATGACGATCCGCTCCGACTTCCTGGGGCAGCTGCAGTCGGCAGCGTCGCTGACGGCGCGGTTCGAGGAATTCTCGCTCGGTCCCATGCCGCTCGCCCGCATCCCCCAGATCATCGGGGGGCCGGCGCGCCGAACGGGCCTGCGCGTCGAGGATGAGTTCGTGCAACAGGCCGCCCACGACGCGGAGACGCAAGACGCCCTGCCTCTGCTGGCCTTCACGCTGCGCCAGCTTTTCGATCGATCGAAAGACGGAAGTCTGACCTTGCAGGCGTACAAGGCGCTGGGGGACGAGGCGGCGGGTCTCACCCCGCTCGAGAACGCGGTGCGCAAGGCTGCCGACGCGGTGCTCGACGAGGCCAATGCGACGAACGAGGAGAAGACGGCGCTGCGCGAAGCTTTCGTGCCCGCGATGGTGCGCGTGAACGAGCAGGGTGAATACGTCCGGCGTCCGGCGCGGATGGACGCGTTGCCGCCGAACTCGCACCCGCTCCTCGAGCGACTGGCCAAGGCGCGACTTCTCACCATCCGTCAGGAGGGCGACTCCCGCCTGGTCGAGGTGGCGCACGAGGCGCTCTTGCGCAAGTGGCCTTGGCTCAAGGAAAAGCTCGACGCGGAGCGAGTGTTCCTCATCGGCAAGCAGCAGCTCGAGCAGGATTTGCGCGACTGGCAGGCGGCGGCGGACCAGGACAAGGGCGCCGCGCTTCTGAACGGCATGAAGCTGACCCGCGCCGCGGCCTGGCTCGTCGAACATCCGACGCGACTGACCGCTGACGAGCGCGGCTTCATCAAGGCCAGCGTCGAGCGGGAAGAGGCGCAAAAGCGTAGCAGAGAGCGGACCCGCCGCGTGGTCATCGGCGTCCTGAGTCTCATGGTGGTCGGGCTGGCCATTCTCGCTGGCTGGGCGTACCACGCCCAAGGCGTTGCGACAGAAAACGCGGAACGGGCGCAGAAATCCGAAAACCGGGCGAACGAGGCGCGCGACCTCGCAACCGCCAACGAGAAAAGCGCGCGCGAATCCGAGCAGCGGGCGATCGTTGCGCAAAAGACCGCGAGCGCAAACGAGTTCGCGCGCTCTGGCGGCGCTTTCTCAGACAGCAAACTCCCATGGCCGTTATACCGACGGCGTCAAACTGGCGCTGGCCGCATGGCCTCGTTCCCCGTCGGACACACGCCCCCAGTTGCGCCAAACGATTGAAATGCTCGGGCAGACCTTGACCGAACCTCTGGAGGTCGGGCCGCCGTTGCAACACAACGGGTACGGGGTCTTCAGCGCGACGTTTGATCCCGACGGCGGCCGGCTGCTCACCGTTTCCGAGGACAAAGTTGCGCGTGTTTGGGACGCGACGACCGGGAAAGTCATCCACGAGCTGACGCGGCCCGAGGGAATCGACAGCGCGACGTTTGGCGCCGACGGCAAGCTGATCGTGACCGTATCTTACATAGGCCACGCTGCGCAGGTCTGGGATGCCGCCACCGGGGATGCGATCGGCAAACCGATGCGACATGAGAAGGAAGTCAACCTTGCGGCCTTTAGCCATGACGGCGCGCTGGTGGTGACGGCGTCGAATGACGCGACTGCCCAGGTGTGGGACGCGGCGACAGGACTGGCGATTGGTAAACCCCTACGACAGTCTGGCGCTATTTACAGCGCAGCATTCAGTCCTGACGGCAAGCTCATCGTGACCGGGTCGTTTGACAACACAGCGCAGGTTTGGAACGCCGCGACCCGCGAGCCGGTCGGCAGCCGCATGGAACACAAAGATGCGGTAATCGGCGCAGCGTTCAGTCTCGACAGCGAGCGAGTCGTCACTTGGTCGTTCGATAAGACTGCCCAGGTGTGGGACGCGGCGACAGGGAGGCGAATTGGAAACTCGATGTCGCATGAGGACTTGGTGCGGAGCGCCGCCTTCAGCCCTGACGGGAAATGGGTTGTGACCGCATCTGAAGACAAGACGGCGCGAGTATGGGACGCGGCGACAGGAACTCCTCTTGGCGAGCCCTTAAGGCACGACGACAATGTCAGCAGCGCCGCGTTCAGCCCCGATGGCTTGCGCATACTGACCGCCTCCAAAAACTCGGCGCAGGTTTGGGACGCGGCAACCGGAACGCCGATCGGCGACCCGATGCGCCCTTCCGGCGAAATCAGCGGGGCCGCGTTCAGTAAAGACGGCGAAAGAGCGGTAACCGCCGCAACAGACACACGGGTATGGGAGGTGACGACCGGCAAACCGATCGGGCCGCCAATGCAGCATCAGGGTCCCGTAACTGGCGCGGCATTCAGCCTGGATGGCGCTCGACTGGCGACGATGTCCGGCAACACTACGCACATATGGGATACGGAGACCGGAGCGCAGATCGGCAAAGCGCTCGAGCACGATGCCGAGGTTATCGGCGTGGCGCTGACCCACGACGGCTCGCGCATGGTGACGGCGTCTAAGGACAAGACGGTTCGCGTGTGGGAGGTCGCGACCGGCGCGCTGACCAAACTAACAGAGTATAAGGATGCTGTCCTCGCGGTCGCCTTCGGCGCCAGCGGACCGCGAGCCGTGACCGCGTCGGGAAATGCCGCGCAGCTATGGGATGCCGCGGTCGGCGCGCCGATCGGCAATCCATTGCTACACGAACAGCAAGTGTTGACGGCGACGTTTAGTCCCGACGGGGAGAAGGTGCTCACAGAGTGCGACGATAGGGTCCAAGTGTGGGACGCGACGTCAGCAGCGCCGATCGGTAAGCCTCTGAAGCATGGAGCAAAGCTCAACAAAGCGGCGTTCAGCACGGATGGCGCGCTCATCTTGACTACGTCTGGTGTCGCCAGTCGTCGGGGGAGCGGGTGGACAAGCACTACCCGAGTGTGGCTCGCAGCGACGGGAGAGCCGGTTGGGCAGCCTGTGGAAAAAGATGGCAAAGTTGTCAGCGCCGCGTCCGGTCCCGACGGCGCCCGGCTGCTGACAAACTCTGGGGGCACTGTGCAAGTGTGGAATGTCGCCGCCGGGCTACAGATCGGAAAGAGCTTGTTTCCAGCAGAGGACAGCGCGACATTCAATCGCGACGGCACTCGAGTGGTGACGGCCTCGGGAAACGACGTCCAGGTTTGGGACGCGGCGACGGGGGAGCCGATCGGCCCTCGCTTCCAACACGCGGACAAGGTTACAAGCGCCGCGTTTGGCGCCGATGGGAAGCGAGTGCTGACGGTGTCTGGAAATAGCGCCCGGCTTTGGACGGCCCCTCCTGTCGCGCCGAACATCATCGCGACCGCCTGCAAGATGCTCGGCGCCAACCACGACGTCTCAGGCCTTGCAGCGCGCTACGGCATCGAAATCAAAGACACGATTTGCGCGCCGGACGCGCCCGCGCCCAACACGTCGCTCATGACCGATCACTGACACACGGGCCAAACGATGGACGACAACGCAACGGCTACTCTTACGGACGTGGCGACGGCGACGGAGGTTCCTTCGGCGACGGAGGTCCTTTCGACGGGAATGGAGGCCTCCTCGGGAAAGTCGGAGGCCCCCTCGGCGCCGTCTAAGGGCGGTTCGGCCGCGCCGACGCCATCGTTTGTGGATTGCTTTAAAGTCGTCACTTTAGCCGACAAGTCCGGCATCGAGGCGATAAGCGCCTTGCCAAGCAAACTTCGGCAGAATTGGCCGGAGCTCGCGAAGATTTTCGAATCTTCCGCCGTACGCACAAAGCTCGACACCTTTGCTCGCCAGGATGCCGAAGCGGTGCGCCAGCAGACTTATCTTGTGCAGGAAGCGACCCGCGCCAGCGCCTGCCTTGCGGCTGTTGGAGTATCCAGCGGGGTCATACTTGCGATTACCGCCCTGTCCGCCGGTTCGCCATACGAGTCCATGCTCAAGATCCTCACCGTCTTGTTGGGGATCGGCACGCTCCTGCTCGGCGCCGCTGCGGCTTTCTTCACCTACATCGCCCGCGATCAAGGTCGCGTTGGACGCTGGCAGACGTGCCGAGGCGAAGCCGAGCTAGAGCGCCTTGCCGTGTTCGGCGCGATCGCGGATAGGGCCGCGGAGGAGGGGAACGACGCAGCCCTGAAAGGGCTCGCGCTCGTTTCCGTTCATTTGCTGGACGATCAGCGAAAGTGGTTGGACGCCCGCGCTTTGCGCCACCGGAAATCGTCTGAAACCACCAGCCTCTTGGGCGGCGTGGCCAACGCACTCGCCTTTGTTGCCGGCAGCGGGGCCATTTTTGCGGCACAGGCCTCAGGCTCCGTGTTCATGGTCCTCGCTGGCGTCGTCGGAGCCGCTATCGGCGCCTTTTCCTCAAATCGAGACGCGCTGAGGCGGGACCGGGCCAATGCAGAACGGTATGAAAGCACGGAAGTGGCGCTGGACCAGCTTGCGGGACGAATTGACGATGTAGCGGAGAAGATCGTCGCCGGCCAGCCGAAGGCCTTGGTGGCGTTTACCGACGCAGTGACCGATCTTCTATCGACAGAGCACAAGCAATGGCTTGAAGGGACGGCGCAGGCGGCGGCTTCGCTCCAGAAGCTCGACGGACAATTGGAGCAGCTGTCCAAGCCTGAGAAGCAAGAATTGGAGCAGCAACCCACGAGCGCTGGAGAAACGAACGGGCGGTAGGCTTCTGACTTCGTTCGGCTTGCAATGACGTTGGTGGATCAAATTTGACATTTGAGTCCGCCCCGACGCCCAGGATGAGATGGCTGACGTAGCACCGCGATCAGGACTGTCAATCGATGGGCTTAACCAATGCGGTTTGGAGTCACGCTTTGGCGCCCCAAGACTGCGAAGCGTCTGATTCGGTCCACTAGGCGCCCGTCCAGATAGCGTCTGGACGGAGTGAAGATTTGAGATTGGCGCCCTCAGATCGCCTTGGCGAGCTTTGTGATGTTATGGGTGGCGCAGATCAGCACCCACTCTGCCTGCACTGCCTCAAGGCCGCGCAGCAGAATGTCGAAATCCACGTGCTTGCTATCGCCGGCCCAGTCTTGAACAAGATGTTCGAGTGCGGCCTGATTCCGTGAGCGCCATCTCCTGCAATCGCAGGAACGCGACGCTAACTGGGTCCAGGCGGTTCCCGACAAGGGCTTATTCATGATTCTGCAGCTACGTCTACGGACCACTCGCGCCGTGCGGACGTGTCCGAATGACATCGACCCGATCTAGAGCTTTTGCGCCGGGAGGATCGGCGAGGAGGGTATGCCGCCGCGGATTCGCGACGGTTGCAAATGGGCTGGAAGGAACAATGAAAATGAAAATGATCACATACGCAATGTTGGCGCTTGGTTTGATGGTGGCTCTGCCGGTTGACGCGAATGCCGTCGTCTGCGCGCGAGGCGTTTACCGCGCTGGCTGCGCGGGTCCGAACGGCGCGGTCGGCGTGCATCGGGGCTATGGTTACCACGGCGACGCGGCGGTTGTTCGGCGCGGCTACGGCTATCGGGGCGGGGTCCGCGTCTACCGCTAAGGCGCAACCGCAATCTGCGATCGTGTTGGCGGAAGAGCGTCACGCCTGTTTTGCCGACACGCTTTCATGACCTGGGGAAACAAAAAATGAGGAACAGCCGGTTGATCGCGCTCGTCGCGGCCGCAACGATCGCGTGCATGAGCTTCGATGCGCTCGCGTGCACCCGTTTCATTTATGAGACCGGTATCGACAGCTATATCGTCGGCCGCTCGATGGATTGGGCGGAAGATCCGGCGACCGATCTCTGGTCGTTCCCGAAGGGTCTTAAGCGCGACGGCGGCGCGGGTCCCGGCTCGGTCGAATGGACGTCGAAACATGGCTCGGTGATCTCGTCGTTCTACAATATCGCCACTGTCGACGGGATGAACGATGCGGGTCTCGTCGCCAACGCCCTCTACCTCGTCGAAACCGACTATGGCGACGCCAAGGCTTCCGGCAAGCCGCTGATCTCGGTCGGCGCCTGGACCCAGTACGTCCTCGACAATTACAGCAACGTCGCCGAAGCGGTCGACGCGCTGAGCCACGATCCGTTCGCTGTCGTCGCGCCGGATTTGCCCGGCGGAAAGAAAGCCGGCGGTCACCTGGCGCTCGCCGACGCTTCGGGCGACAGCGCCATTTTCGAGTACATCGGCGGTAAGCTCGTCGTCCATCACGACCGCAAATATACGGTAATGACCAACTCGCCGAGCTTCGACCAGCAGCTCGCGATCAACACCTATTGGAAGGGCGTCAACGGACTCAATTTCCAGCCGGGAACGATCGGCTCCGCCGATCGCTTCGTCCGCATGAGCTGGAGCCTCAACGCGGCGCCGAAGGAGAAGGACCCGAGGCTCGCGGTCGCGACCGCTTTCTCGCTGATCCGCTCGATCTCGGTTCCGCTCGGCCTCGCCGACCCGGAAAAGCCGAACATCGCCGCAACAATCTGGCGGACGGTGTCCGACACCGCCGCCAAGCGCTACTTCTTCGAGTCCTCGTATAACCCGTCGATCTTCTGGGTCGACTTGGCGAAGCTGAAGCTCGCCGAAGGGTCCGCGCCTGCCAAGCTCGACCTAAGCGGTAACCCGATTCTCTCGGGCGAAGTTTCCGAGAAGTTCGTCAGCACCGAACCGTTCAAATTCCTCTCTCACTAGCGGCATCACGCGTGATTGCGGTCGCATCGTTTGAGCGCGGGGACTGAGGGTGATCGTGACTGATATCGATCACCTTGGCTCGGTGATCTCCCATGCGACCGCCCCGGCCTTCATGCTTGGGGCGGTAGCGGCGTTTCTCTCCATTCTCATTCAACGGATGGAGCGCCTCAGCGACCGTCTGCGCGCTTTGCGGGCGGACGATTCAAGCGGGGCCGATCCTAAGAAAGCGCTGTTGCAGACGCTCGACCGCCGGGTGATGCTGCTCGGCCGGGCGATCTACTTCGGCGTGCTGAGCGCCCTGGTGACGTCGGCGCTGTTGATTGCGGCTTTCGCTTCGGCGCTGCTTGGATTCGGACACGGCGCAATCGTCGCCGCAATGTTCGTGGTGGCGCTGGCCCTCCTCATGACGTGCCTCGTTAATCTGGCGCTGGAAATCCGCATCCAGCTCGCGACGATGGGCCTCGACTGACGGAGGGCTTCAGGTTACGCGGTGGCGTTGTCTCTTGGCGTTCGCGTTCCTTGCCAAACTCGATCCCCAGCCATAGCCAGTATCTCGAAGCGCAAGGTCGACGGAAGCACAGGCTCCAGGCGCGGGCGCCTCGTGGTGCGCAGATCCGTCGCCGAGGGGCTGTCGCCGCACGGAGAACGCCCACCGCAGTCAAAATCGCCTTGGCGCGCCCCCCACATGGGCTCGCCCGATGTCACTCCAAGCGCTTGCAGCGCCGAACAGAAGGCGGCGTGGAGGCTTGGCGCCGATCGCGAACAAATTCGTTGTGGGCTGGAACCGGTGATCAAACCGAGCGTTAGCTCAACAGCTGGGCGGCAATCCTGCAATCCGGAAGGAGACAGCCCATGACATCGATCACCAAATATGCGTGCGCTCTTGTACTGGCAGGCGGCCTTGCGACGCCCGCATTGGCGGCCCAGGGCGACGCCGGCAGCGGCCCAACGACAGGCGCGACGTCCACCAACGACGCCGGCAGCGGGCCGACCAAAGGCGCCGCGTCAAATTCTCAGAACCCAGCCCAACACGGCCAGACCGCCGCGAACGCAAACCCGGCCGCGGCAAATCCTGCAAGCTCGATGCAAAACGGCCAGACCAACGCGAATGCGAATTCGGCTGAGGCGAGCGCCGCAAACATGCACATAGCGAAGAAGCTGCGCGCTGATCTGACCAAGGCAGGATATACCGATATCACCATCATGCCTTCGTCATTCTTCGTGCAAGCCAAGAACTCCGAGGGCAACGCGGTGACGATGATGATCAGCCCGGATTCAGTGACGGCGCTGACCGAGGCGTCGCAGCGCACAAATTCCGCCAGCAATTCCCAGCATATGGGCGGAAGCAGCAATAGCGCTGGTGTGACGCCCGGACCGGCTTCGACCGGAGGTTCGCAACCTGTCACGCCGGCCGGCGGCAGCAAACCCTGACCATTGACTCGCCGTCGAAGAGGCCAAGTCGAGAAAGGGCCCGTCGTGACGGGCCCTTTTTCACTTGGCGCGCTCGCTGCGCGCCGCGCGGATTTTCAAAATCGGCATTCTCAGCGATTGTCCGTCGCCGACTTTCGTTGTGGCGGCCATTTGAGAGCCTGATGACATGAACGACGTCCCGCGCGAATCGAACCGCGTCCGCCGCCTGTTCCGCGAGCAACTCACGTTCCAGATCTCCATCGACGTCAACCATGTGGTCCAGGGGCTTGCGGTCGCGGAAGCGGCGCTCAAGGCCGGCGTGACCATCCTGGAGCTCGGGACGCCGCTCCTCAAATACGAGGGCGTCCGCAACGTCGTGCCGATCTTCCGGCAAAGGTTCCCGGAAGCGCTGCTGCTTGCCGATATGAAGACCATGGACGGCGGCGAGGGCGAGGCGAACGCGGTCTATCGCGGCGGCGCCAACGTCATCGATTTCCTTGCCCTGGCCGGCGAGGCCACGGCCAAGGCGGTGTGCGCCGCGCGTGATGCGTTCCGCAAGGCCGATCCGGCGATCCCGAGGCTCGCCTTCGCCGACGTCCTCCTGCCCATGCAAGGCCCGGCCGGGCCGGCGGTCGAGACGGCGAAGCGCATGCTCGCCGCGGGCGTGGACGGCGTCGGCATTCATCTGCAATACGACGCCCGGCGGGCCGACCCGGGTCTCTTTCAAGGCGGGTACCTGCACGATGTGGCGTGCGCGGTTTTCGAGAGCGTGGGCGACAGGGCCTCCGTGCAGGTGGTGGGCGGCCTCAGCGCTGAGCAGGCCGTCGCCTTGGCCCGCGAAGGCCTGCGCGCCTTCGTCATCAGCGGCAATCTCGGCGTGGCCGACGCCAAGTCGCGCTATGGCCTGCCGGGCGACGAAATCGAACGGCACATCCGCGATTTTATCGATGAGGTTTCCGCCGCCGGTTGAGCGGGCCACGCTCCGCGCTCGGGAGAATCAAATCCTTCCGGGCAGGTGAGACGCCACTTCTGCGACCGACCTGCGCCCAAACCAGCTAGGCAAGCGCGACCGCATTCCGTCGTCCGAGAAAGCCAGCAAATCCAACGCCGACGAAGCCGAGGAGCAGCATCGCCCAAGTGGAGGACTCGGGTACACCGGTTGTCAGGCGGAGGAGACTGTCGGACTGCGTCAGGAGCAGAGAACCGTTGGTCAAGTCCATGCCAATGTAGTTGCCGTCAGAGCCACCGGACGCAATGAGATCCGCCAGTTGCCCATCGGGCAACGATCCATCCGGATCCAGCAAGTAAACGGCGCCGTCCGCGCCGCTGGTGATGAGGTCTCCCGCAAACTCGCCGGCGCCGCCTAGGACGCCCAACCCTCCGTGGTTCGCCAAACCGGCCAAATACGGCGACTCGTAGGTAATGTGGCCGGAGTAGTCGATGCCGAACACGTGGCCCAAACGGGTGGTGTAGATAAGGCTTCCGTCCGCCGAAATGGCGAGGGCGTAGAGGAAGCTGGCCGCCCGAATCTCGGTCGCCATGCCGGTCGACGGATCAATATCCCAGATTCCATTCACCGACACAGCGACGATGTGATGAGTGACGGGATTGGTGGCGATGCCAAATCCAGCCACGCCAAACGGTGGAGTGGTCGAAACAATAGTGTCTATAGAGCCGTTGTCGTTGAGACGGATCAGTCGACCCGGAGTCGGCGGGACATCGTCTTCCGGATCCGAGTTGTCGCCGCCATAAAGAACGCCACCGTCACTGGTAATGTCCATCGTGCCGAAGGCCGGTCCCTGCGGAGCCGACAAGGCGTCCGAGAAGGACTGACCGTCGAGGTCCTTGAAGACATAGCCCGTAACGGAATTCGTTTCGCCGACAAGGTCGCCCGCATTATTGGTGGTCCATCCACTCGGCGCACCGCTTGGCAGACCGCTCACGACCGTCGACAAATGAAACCCGTCCGCAACGCCTTGCGGCGTAAGCGACATTTGAGCGGCTGCTGATCCGAAGGACGCAATGGCGACGACTGCGGCGACAATTGAAATCCGGACAGCGAATTGGAAAATCTTCATGGTCACTGCCTCCCAAATATGCGAGACAATTGCTTGACCGTCTCAACCTGCTGGAAGTCGCGGCCGGTTGCAAGCCCCAACCCCACAATGGATTTCGCTCGCCAGAAAAACGGGGACCCCAAACTGTTCAGAATCCCTGGAACGTAGCGTTTGGTTTCAGTTTCGCGGGTGTGCGCCGCGCGCGCCTCACCACCTCGAAAATCTCCTTTCGACTGCCTCTAGGAAACGGATGCGGCGCGAGAGCGTCGCGTGGTCCATGTCATAAAACGCAAGATAATCGCAAGCCGCGCCCGGCGCGCAATTCAGGCGCATCGAGCGCTTGAGAAAACGCCGTGGCGGATCGCCCATGAGATAGGTGGTCAAACGGCGCCGCCGTAGGTGCAAACCGCGCCGAGCCTTTTGACGTTGTGCAGGCAAGGGACATATGAGCCGTCGTCCTTCAAATTGAAGCTGACGCCGGGCAGGAACACCTTGTCGACGAAGCCCTTGAGGATCGCCGGAAACCCCATGTTCCAGACCGGAAAGGAAAAAATCAGCGCGTCGGATTTGAGCAGGCGGTCGACGTAGGGACCGACCCGGCTTCGATTTTCGGGAATATCGTAATAGGCGAGCCGGTCTTCTCCGGTCATAACCGGATCGAACCCTTCGGCGTTGAGGTCGCAATCGTCCACCGCATGGCCGTGGGCGCGCAGGGTCTGAACGACCGTAGCGTGCAGGCTCGAGCCGAAGCTCGTCGCGACGGGGTGGGCGAATAGGACCAGCACGCGCACTTGTTCTCTCCGTTCCGCGCTCAAACTCGGCCGGACGATTCCTGGTCGCTCGGCGTCTCGACGCCTGCGCCGCCTGCTGTCTGAATCAGCCCTGGAATACCGTATCATTTGTGGCAATTATGAGCAAGCAAAAGATCCTTCGATTAAGCAACCGAGGTTGTGCTTAGCAAGATTTTCCGAACCATTGTCATGATACAAAAACAAAAGTCCAGATTTCATGCTGCAGCGCCAGATTGGAATATGACAAATCGTTGACATTCGACTGTCTAAACGTTGACTTTGGCGAGATGAAAGGTTTTTCCTGAGCAATGACATGTTGAGAACAAATTCGATTGCCATAAGATGTTGCCCGGCTCACACGAGAGAGGCTGCAATGATCGTGCGCGAGATCCTCCGGACCTGTTCCAACCCACACGTGGCGCGCGCGGCGGTCGCCTCGATCGGCGGCGATTTCGCGCGCCGCCTTTCGCGTGACGCGGCCCAGCGCAATCTGACGAGCGGCATTTTCGCCGCCGGCCTCGTTCGCCGCTTCTCCCGGCAGGCGGGCGCGCGCGAGTGGGAGGGCGTCGACGAGGCGGTCCGCGGGGCTGATCAACCGATCCTTTCTGGCCTTAAGTACATTCTCGAGAACTTCGCCGAACTGGAGGAAGACGACGTCGATCCGGAGTGGTGCTGGCTTGGGCCGACGCCCGCAATCTCCTGTCGTCAGGCTTGGGGCCATTGAGAGGGCAGGCACGAACGTAAGCCCCCTTCTTCGCGCGTGATCGTCTGCTCCCGCTTGTGAGCGGCTGCCGCCGCAGAGCACTATGCAGACCGATGTATCTCGGGCTTGACTGCGGAACCTCCGGGCTCAAAGCGCTTCTGACCGACGAGCGCGGCAGTCCCATCGCGAGCGCCGCCAGGAGCTATTCCCCCGACCGCCCACGCGCGGGCTGGTCCGAACAAGATCCGGACGACTGGGCGAGCGCGATGGCCGGCGCGATCGCCGATCTGAGAGGCGCCGCGGGCAAGGCGCTCGGCGGCCTGAAGGCGATCGGCTTCTCGGGCCAGATGCATGGCGCCGTGCTTCTCGACCGAGCCGACAGGCCAATTCGCCCGGCGATCCTCCACAACGACGGACGTGCTTTTCGCGAGGCCGACGAGCTGGCGCGCGATTATCCTGACCTGGCCCAAACGGTTGGCGTGAAGCCGATGCCGGGTTTCACCGGGCCGAAGCTCAAATGGATCGCCCGCAACGAGCCGGACCATCGCCGCCTGGTGAACGCGCTCCTGTCGCCGAAGGACTATTTGCGGCTCAAGCTTGGCGGGGAACGGGCCTCCGACATGAGCGATGCGGCGGGGACGTGGCTCCTGGACGAGGCCCGGCGAGCATGGTCGGCCGAAGCGTTCGACGCCTGCGACGCGGACCCCGCCTGGGCGCCCCCTCTATTCGAGGGATCGGCGCCGGCCGGACAGATTCGGCCCGAGGCAGCCGACGCGCTAGGCCTGCCGCGCGGGGTTCTGCTCGCGGCCGGGGGCGGCGACGCCGCCGTAGGCGCGGTCGGCCTGGGCGCGATCGCGCCGGGCGAAGCCTTCATTTCGCTTGGAACCGCGACCCAGCTCATCGTCACGACCGATCGATACCGGAGCGCGCCCGAACAGCTCGTGCACGCTTTCGCCCATGCGCTGCCGAATCGCTGGTACGCCATGGCGGCGATGCTTAACGGCGCCGGCGCGCTTGCTTTCTTGGGGCGTCTTCTCGGCGCCTCCCCGGACGCGCTCGAGCGTGAGGCGGCGGCGGACTACTCCGGCCCTGCCGCGCTTCTCTTTCTGCCTTATCTCAGCGGCGAGCGGACGCCGCTCGATGACCCTTACGCGCGCGGCGTTCTGTTCGGCATGAGCGAGACGACCTCCCCCGCCGAGGTCGCCCGCGCGGTGATGGAAGGGGTCGCGCTCACGCTGGCGGAGGCGCGCGATTGTCTTAGCCTGGCGGGCGTCGAAATTGAGCGCGTCGGGCTCATCGGCGGCGGCGCGAAGAGTTCTTCATGGACGCGCATGATCGCCGCCGCGACCGGCTTTACGGTCGTGCGCATGAAGGGCGGCGAAACGGGCCCTGCCTATGGCGCCGCGCGGCTGGCGCGCATCGCCGCGACCGGCGAGCTGCCCGAAGCCGTCTGCCTGCCGCCCGGGATCGCCGACGTGACCGAACCGGACCCGGCTCTTGCGGAAAAATTCGCGAGACAGCGCGAGCGCTTCAAGGCGCTCTACGCTGCCGTCAAGCCGGAGTTCCGACGGTAGCCATACGCAAGCGCTCTTGCGGAAAGCTCATCCGCAAATCAAACCGCATTGTACTTTCTCGGCGCAACAATCCAGTGTTGGGAGGCAGCCCGTACCCGATTGCGCGCGGCCGCAACCGCACAGACGACGGTTCCGAACAGGGTCGCCGCCATCGTCAGCCGGCGATCAGCGCGCCGAACGACAGCAGGCCGCGAATCCCCTGGGCTTCTCGCCAAAGGCGGTGAAGCCAATTGAGCTCGCAGCCAGAATGACCTCTCGGCCGTCAGCCGCTCGCAGGGTCGCCGCGAAGCTCGCGCAGATGGGTGACGAGCCCGGCCGTCGACGAGTCCAACTCTGAAATGGCCGCAGCCGCGTCGCTGACGATCGGCGCCAAGCTCGAGGCGAGCTCCTTGCCCAATTCGACGCCCCATTGGTCGAACGAATCGATGTTCCAAACGACGCCCTCGGTGAACACCTTGTGCTCGTAAAGGGCGATGAGGCGCCCGAGCGTGCGCGGATCGAGATGGCGGTAGAGGAACGTGCTCGTCGGCCGGCTGCCGGAAAAGCTCTTGTGCGGCGCCAGTCTTTTCGCCTCCGCTTCGCTCGCCCCCTGCTTGTGGGTGATCGCCTCGGCCTCTTGCGGCGTTCGGCCATGCATCAAAGCCTGGCCCTGGGCGAGACAATTGGCGACCAGAAGATCGTGATGATGCCCGTCGGCCTCCGTCGGCGTCGCAGCCACGAGCAGGTCGAGGGGGACGATCTCCGTGCCCTGATGGATGAGCTGGAAGAAGGCGTGCTGACCATTGGTGCCGGGCTCGCCCCACACCACCGGGCCGGTCGCCGTGTTGGCCGGCGAGCCGTCGAGCTGGACATGCTTGCCGTTGCTCTCCATCTGCAATTGCTGGAGATAGGCGGGGAAGCGCCCGAGCCGCTGGTCGTATGGAATCACGCCATGCGTCGCGTGGCCGAGGACATTGCGGTTCCAGACGCTGAGCAGCCCCATCAGGATCGGGATGTTGCGCTCGATGGGCGCGTTACGGAAATGCTCGTCGATCTCATAGCCGCCACGCAGGAATTCGTTGAAGCGGTCGGGCCCGATGGCGATCGCGAGCGGCAGCCCGATGCTCGACCAGACCGAATAGCGGCCGCCGACCCAGTCCCAGAAACCGAACACCCGCGTCGGCTGGATGCCGAACGCCGCGACCTTGTCGAGCTGGGTCGAGACGGCGGCGAAATGGTCTCCGACCGCCGCTTCGCCGACCCCTTGCGCGATCCAGGCGCGGGCCGTCGCCGCATTGGTCATCGTCTCGAGCGTGGAGAAGGTCTTCGATGAGACGATGAACAGCGTTCGCGAGGGATCGAGCCCGCGCAAGGTGTCGCCAATGTCCGCCCCGTCGACATTGGAAACGAAGTGGCTGCGCAATTGCGGCGGCGCGAACGGCGCGAGCGCCCGCGTGGCCATGGCCGGGCCGAGATCGGACCCGCCGATGCCGATATTGATGACGTCGGTCATCGGCTGGCCGAGCGCGCCCCGCACCCGGCCCTCGCGCACATCGGCGGCGAAGCTCAGCATCTTTTCTCGCGTGCCGATCACCTCCGGCATGACGTCCTGGCCGTCGACCCGAACGGGCTTGCCGGAAAAATTGCGCAAGGCGGTATGCAGGACGGCGCGCTTCTCGGTGACGTTGATCTTCTCGCCGGCGAACATCGCCTCGCGCTTGGCTTCGACCTGGGCCGTCTTGGCGAGCTCGACGAGCGCGCTCAAGACCCCTGCGTCGATGCGCTGCTTGGAATAGTCGAACAGGAGATCGTCGAGCGTGACGCTGAATTGCTTGAAGCGGGCCGGATCGTCGGCAAAATCTTGTCTTGCCGGCCGGGCAAGCACGCCGTCGCGCAAGCTGGTCAATTTCGACAATGCCGCTAGAGTCGCCTGGGTCGCCATAGACCTTTTCCTTTCCCCCGCTTGCCGTTAAGCGTGACGCCCCCCGCGTCCGGATCTATTCATATGCCGCCCGTCCTACAATTGCGAGACATGGTCGTCACGCTCGGCGGGGCGCCGCTTCTGGACGGAGCGGAATTGTCCATTTCCGCCGGCGACCGCATCGCCGTCGTTGGCCGGAACGGATCGGGCAAATCGACGCTGTTTCGCGTCGCGGCGGCCGAGATGGCGCCAGACCGCGGAACCCGCTTCGTCCAGCCTTCTGCGCGCTTGGCCTATCTGTCGCAAGAGCCCGACATGTCCGGCTTCAAGACCACGCTGGACTATGTGCTCGCGGGGCTTCACGAATTCGACGACCCCTACGCGGCGAGAGCGATGATGGCCGAGCTCGGGCTCGATCCGGCCGCTGATCCCGCCCGCCTTTCCGGCGGCGAAGCGCGCCGGGCGGCGCTCGTCAGGGTTTTGAGCCAAAAGCCTGACATTCTGCTGCTCGACGAGCCGACCAATCACCTCGACCTCATCGCCATCGAATGGCTCGAGGCGCGTCTCATCGAAAGCCGTTCGGCGCTGGCGCTCATCAGCCACGACAAAAGGCTGCTCGCTGACTTGACCCGCGCCACGATCTGGCTCGATCGCGGCCGCACGCGTCGCCTTGATCAAGGTTTTGGCGCTTTCGAGGCCTGGCGCGACCAGAAGCTCGAGGAGGAGGAACTCGAGCGTCACAAGCTCGACCGCAGAATTGTCAATGAAGAGCACTGGATGCGCTATGGCGTGACCGCGCGCCGCAAGCGCAACATGCGACGGGTCGGCGAACTCGCCGAGCTCAGGCGCGAACGGCGCGAAACTCTACGGCCGACCGGCGTCGCCGCCATGGCGGCGCAAGAGACGAAGGCCTCGGGCGCGCTGGTGATCGACGCCGAGCGGATCAGCAAGACCTATGGCGACCGTCCGATCGTGCGCGATTTCTCGCTCCGCGTCATGCGCCGCGACCGGATCGGCATCGTCGGCGCCAACGGCGCGGGCAAGACGACGCTCCTGGGCCTCCTGACGGGCGCCCTCGCGCCAGACGTTGGGTCGGTGCGCCTCGGCGCCAACGTCGCGACGGCTTCTCTCGATCAGGGGCGCGCCTCGCTCGAGCCGGCGACGACCCTTGTCGACGCGCTGACTGGGGGCGGCAGCGACTACGTGACGATCAACGGCGAACGGCGGCATGTGCAAGGCTACATGCGCGACTTCCTGTTTCCGCCCGAACAGGCCCGCACGCCGATCGGAAAATTGTCCGGCGGCGAGCGCGGGCGGCTCATGCTGGCGAGGGCCCTGGCCAAGCCCTCCAATCTTATGGTGCTTGACGAGCCGACCAACGACCTCGACATCGAAACGCTGGACCTTCTCGAGGAGCTGCTCGGCGACTACCCAGGGACCATCCTTCTCGTCAGCCACGATCGCGACTTTCTCGACCGCGTCGCGACATCGGTCATCGTGGCGGAGGGGGAGGGGCGCTGGGTCGAATATGCGGGCGGCTATTCCGACATGGTCGCCCAGCGCGGGCGGGGGCTCTCCGGCCCGCTCGCCGCGCCAGTGGCGACGATGGAAATTGCTGACAAGGCGCCCCAGCCGGAGCGACCGGCCCCGAAACGCAAGCTCGGGTTCAACGAGAAGCGCGCCCTCGAAACGCTGCCGGATAAGATCGAAAAGCTTCGAGCCGATCTCGGCCTGTTGGAGAGCAAGCTGGCTGACGCGGACTTTCCCGCGCGCGAGCCGCCCGCGTTCGCCGCCGCGACAAGAGCTTACGGGGAGCTGCGCGACGCGCTCGCCAACGCGGAGGATGAGTGGCTCGGCTTGGAGATCCTGCGGGAGGAACTGGAGAGGCAATAGAAGGCTTCAGTTCGAGGATTGCCGCTATTGCAGCCGCTCAAGGAATCCAATTGCATCTCGAGTGGAGAGAATAACTGCTCTCGATTGGGCGATTGAATCCTCGTAACAGGCTCTCGACCGGCCTCGTTGTTCCTTCCAAGCAAGTTGCTCGGCTTTGGCAGACGGAGACGCTTCAGAACGGCCGGAATGCAACGGTTCGGGATGACATTTTATTGCGGGAAACCAGAAATCTGGCTAAGCTCTCCTGATGAACAATCCCGCCCTTCCGCATGGCCTCAACCGCAGGGCTCGCCTCCGTCGCGCCTCTCAGCCCGCGGAAAGGACGCACGAAATTTTCTTTCCGGAGAAATCCCCATAACCTATTGATAAGTCTCGATTCGGACGAGAGAATCCAAGGAAATCCAAGACAATCCAATAACATTGATGGGGGTTTTCGCGGCGAAAGGGGCGAGGGCCGAGAAAACCCAAATTGCTCGGCTGGACTAATTTACCGATGGAATACGTTCAAGACTCCGTAGTCGACTCTAGCGCCCTGACGCCCGGCTCAGCGTCTGGCGCCGCGCCGCCGCGACGCCAGGGTCCACAGCGCTCGCGTCGCCAGAACGTCGGCGAGCTCGGACTTCGGTCCGAACCCGCGCGCTCGCCGCCCGAATTGCGGGCAGACGCTCGGCGATCGCCTCCGAGGTCCAGCGCTCGGCTTGTCTCGCGAGCGCGCGCCGCGCCGACATCGGCAATCTCACGAACAAAGCCTGACACGCGGCGTCGAACGGCCGGCCCTGGTCCATTTCCAGTCTCAGCCGGTGCAGCAGCGTCAATCGGGCGATGAGCCGGATCATGAGATAATCCGCTTCGCCTCCCTCGCGGAAGAATCGGGAAAGGGACGCCTCAACTTCAGCCAGGTCGCTGAGCAGGGCGTGATCGATGACTTCATCGAGATTGGACGGGGCTGCGTCGGAGACGATCGCCTCGACGTCCTCGGCGGTGATTTCCGACTGTCCTCGCGCATAAAGCATGAGTTTCGCGATCTCACCGCGGGTCGTTCGACGATCGGCGCCGACCATGTCGAGGAGCGCCGCGCGGGCGTCCGGCGCGATTGCGAGCCCTGCGCTGCGGGCTTCCGCATCGATGAGAGATTGAAGGCTGCCCGGATCGTCAGGATAGCACTCGATCGACGCGCGAGCGGCCGAGCTTTCGAACGCCGCCCTCAAAGCCGTCCCCTTCTTGAGCTGTCCCGCCTTGACGACGATCGTGCAATCCGTCGGCGGACGGGCGAACAGAGCCTCGAGCGCCGGCATGAGATCGCGCGCCTGCGCGTCGATCCAGATCGCGCGATTTCCCCCGAACATCGAGATCGCGTAGGCTTCGTCGGAGAGCGCGCCGGGATCGCGCGCGACCGCATCGCCGTCAAGGCGCACGAGCCGCATTGGGTCGGCGTCGTCGCCGATGCGGCTGCGAACGATGGCCTTCACCCGCTCGTGCGCAAGCCCCTCGTCTTGGCCATGCACCAGAAAGAAGCCGATCTCCTTCGGCAATCGCTGAATGAAGCCGTCCGCGGCGCCGCTGTTGATCGCGGTCATGACGAGGATGAAGCGCCCATGCGCGGACCGGTTGAATCCGCGCCCGAGCGCACGGGCGCGCGCCGTGCCTTCCCTTGCGGAGAGGCAGAACGGGTCACGCCCAGGTCAGGCTTTCGCGCGAACAGGAAATCGTCTAGCACACAACCCGCTTTCCCTTGACATGAACGTGACGGAACATGGCGACCTTCAAGCTTCTGCTCCTCCCCGGCGACGGCATCGGCCCCGAAGTTATGGCCGAAGTCGAGAAGATTATCGACCACTTCAATCGCGAGGGCGCGGCGAAGTTCGAGATCGAAAAAGGCCTGGTCGGCGGGAGCGCCTATGACGCGCATGGAAAGGCGATCAGCGAGGCGGACATGGCGCTCGCCGGCGCGGCCGACGCGATCCTGTTCGCCGCGGTCGGCGGCCCGAAGTGGGACGGCGTTCCCTATGACGTTCGCCCCGAGGCAGGCCTCCTGCGCCTGCGCAAGGAGCTCGCGCTTTACGCCAATCTGCGTCCGGCGATCTGCTATCCGGCGCTTGCTTCGTCTTCGTCGCTCAAGCCCGAGGTTGTCGAAGGTCTCGACATCGTGATCGTGCGCGAGCTCACCGGCGGCGTCTATTTCGGCGAGCCGAAGCAGATCATCGAGCTCGGCAACGGTCAGAAGCGCGCGATCGACACCCAGGTCTACGACACGTACGAAATCGAGCGGATCGGGCGGACCGCGTTCGAGCTCGCGCGCAACCGCGGCAACAGGGTCACCTCGGCCGAGAAGCGCAATGTGATGAAGTCCGGCGTCCTGTGGAACGAGGTGATGACCGCCCTGCACAAACGGGAATATGCCGACGTCAAGCTCGAGCATCAGCTCGCCGACGCTCTCGGCATGCAGCTTGTTCGCTGGCCGAAGCAGTTCGACGTCATCGTCACCGACAACTTGTTCGGCGACATGCTGTCGGATGTCGCGGCCATGCTGACTGGGTCGCTCGGCATGCTGCCTTCCGCCTCGCTCGGCGACATCGATCCAAAGACCGGCCGCCGGAAGGCGCTTTACGAGCCGGTTCACGGGTCGGCGCCCGACATCGCCGGCAAAGGAATCGCCAACCCGATCGCGATGATCGGATCGTTCGGGATGGCGTTGCGCTATTCGTTCGGTCTCCATGCCGCCGCCGACCGGCTCGACGCCGCAATCGCCAAGGTGCTGGCGGGGGGCTTCAGAACCGCCGACATTCGCGGCGAGGGCGATCAGCTCGTCTCGACGAGCGACATGGGCGACGCGATCCTCAAGGAGCTGGCGCGAAATTCCGCATGAAACTCGCCGCGTCAAGGCCGCAGCTCCGTCGCGCGGTCAGGCGATTTTCCTCCTCCATCGCAAGGGCTGACCCACGCGGTCGTTGACAATGCATCTCGGGCGGCGGCAACGTGTGGGCTGTTTGCAAGGGTCCCTTTCCAATGCCGATCAGCGCCGCCATCAACGATCTCGTCCCTGAAGTGCGATCTTGGCGCCGTGAAATCCACCAGAATCCCGGGCTCATGTACGACGTCGAGGAGACCGCGAAATTCGTCGCTGAGCGCCTTCGCGCCTTCGGCTGCGACGAGGTCAGAACGGCGATCGGCCGCACGGGCGTCGTCGGCGTCATCCGCGGCGCCAAGGGATCGAGTTCGCGTTCGATCGGCTTGCGCGCGGATATGGACGCGCTGCCGATCGAGGAAGAGACCAACCTCCCCTATCGGTCCAAGACACCCGGCAAGATGCACGCCTGCGGCCACGATGGGCATACCGCGATGTTGCTCGGCGCGGCGCGGCGGCTTGCCGAGTCGCGCGATTTCGCCGGCAATGCGGTCGTCATCTTCCAACCCGCCGAGGAAGGGGGCGCGGGCGCGGTGGCGATGATCGACGACGGGCTCCTCGACCAATTTGGCCTCGAGCAGGTCTATGGCATGCACAATTGGCCGGGCGCCGCGGTTGGCTCCTTCGGCCTTCGCAAGGGCCCGCTGATGGCGGCGGCGGACGAGATCACGATCACGATCGAGGGCAAGGGCGGCCACGGAGCGATGCCGCATCTCTGCATCGATCCCGTCATGGTGGGGGCGCAGATCGTCACCGCCTTGCAGACCATCACCTCACGCAATGTCGATCCCTTGGACTCGAGCGTCATCTCGATCACGCAATTCAAGGCTGGCGCGGCCAACAACATCATCCCGCAAACGGCTTGGCTCAACGGCACGGTCCGAACGCTCAAGCCCGAGACACGCGACATGGTCGAAAAGCGAATTCAGCGCGATTGCCACTGGTCTTGCCGAAGCGAGCGGGGCGAAGGCGCGGGTCGAATACCGCCGCGGCTATCCCCCGACGATCAATCATGAGGCCCAGACCGACTTCGCGGCCAGCATCGCGCGCAAGGTCTCGGGCGACTCCAGGGTCGATGCGAACACGCCCCCGACCATGGGCTCGGAGGATTTCTCCTTCATGCTCGAGGCGCGGCCCGGCGCCTTCATCTTCATCGGCAACGGCGACACCGCCAAGCTGCATCACCCATCTTACGACTTCAACGACGAGGTCCTGCCCTATGGCATGAGCTATTGGGTCGAACTGGTCGAGACGGCGCTTGCGCCGTGAGGCTTAGCGTCGACATCGCCGGAAATGGCCAAAGGCTAAGCGGGAATGCAGCCGAGCCGTACTTTCGAGGCACGGCCGGCTTCCCCCCGATCCAAAGAGGCCTCGGAACGCGCGATGTTGATGAGGCGCAAGGCGGATGGGTCGCGGTCCGCCCTGCATCCAGGCCTAGAAGTCGCTCGCGAGCCCCTTGACCTCCCAGTCGCCGTAACGCGCCGGGTCGAGGCCGCCCCGGCCATTCAGTTCGCGCGGCGTCTCAGGGAGGCCTTGGGCGCGGCGCGCCTCGGCTTCCGCGAGCGCCCTTTGCGCCGCGGGCGGCAGATCGCGCGGCTTGGCCTGGCCCGCGTCGGCGTGGGGGACGGAAGCTGGAGGTTTGCCGTTCATCTTTGCGCCCCGCATCGTTTGGTTGTTCGCCGGGCGCCGAGCGACGCCGTTTCCGTCTTAAGCCCGGCCGCACGCCCGCCTCAGATTTCGCATATAGTCACGCGTTTGGCGGCCATCAATTTCCGATTCGAGGCGAGACTCGTTTGGCGCGACAATTGGGCGGGTTTCACGTAGGCCGCGCCGCTCCGCCGGCCGCTCCGCCGCCGGGCATGGCGGCCCGCGTCGCCGCGGCGCGCTCACTCGCCGAAGCCTTGACTGCGTCGCGCCCTCTCGACGAGCGACTGGCCGCTGATTCTCCACAGCAGAGGGGCGGCCTCGACGCCCGCGACCGGGCGTTGGCGCGCTCGATCGCCACAGTCGCGTTCCGGCGCCTCGGAACGATCCGCAAGGCGCTGGCGCGGCGGCTGGAAAAGGGCATGCCCAAGCGCGGCGGCGCGCTCGAGTGGACGCTCATTGTCGCCGCCGCGCAGATCCTCTTTCTCGATATTCCCGACCATGCGGCGGTCGATCTCGCGGTGAAAGCGACGCGCGCCGAACCGGCGAGCGCTCCATTCGCCGCGCTCGCCAATGCCGTGCTTAGGGCAATCGCCCGCGATCGCGAGGAAATCCTCGGCAGTTCCGATCCGCTGGAGGACGATACGCCCGCCTGGCTCGCCCAGCGCTGGGGCTCGACCTATGGCGAGAGCGTCGCGCGCGCCATCGCGCTGGCGCATCGCTCGGAGCCGACGCTCGACCTCAGCGTCAAGAGCGACCCCGGTTTTTGGGCCGAAAAGCTTGGCGGATTGGTTTTGCCGACCGGCTCGGTGCGTCTCGACACACACGCGCCGATCGCCGAACTCGAAGGCTATACGGACGGGGAATGGTGGGTGCAGGACGCGGCCGCCGCCTTGCCGGCGAGGCTGCTGCGTCCGGCGCCCGGCATGCGCGTCGTCGACCTCTGCGCGGCGCCGGGCGGAAAGGCAGCCGAACTGGCCGCGGCAGGCGCCGATGTCTTGGCCGTAGACCGATCGGCCGAACGACTCAAGCTGCTCGCGGCCAATTTCGCCCGCCTGCGTCTCAACTCCGAGGTCGTGGTCGCCGACGCGCTCGCCTTCGAAGCGGCGGCGTTCGACGCTGTGCTTTTGGATGCGCCGTGCAGCGCGACCGGCACCATCCGCCGCCATCCCGACGTCGCCTGGATCAAGCGTCCGGGCGACTTTGTTCCGCTGGTCAAGCTGCAGGCGGAATTGCTCGATAAGGCTGTTGCGCTCACGCGGCCGGGCGGCGCCCTCGTCTATTGCGTATGCTCGCTCGAACCGGAGGAGGGCGAAGCCCAGATCACGGCCGCGCTGCGCCGCAATCCAGATGTGCAGCGTTTGCCCGTCGCCGCCGAAGAGATCGGCGGTCTGAGCGAGTGCATCACCCCCTCGGGGGATCTACGGACGCTGCCCTGTCACTTGTGGGGTGAAAACCCGAGGCGCTCCGGGCTGGACGGGTTCTTCGCCGCGCGGCTGGTCAAGACAGATTAGGGGCCTGAAGCCTGATCACTGGAAGAAGGGAAACAGGCCCTTGCCATGCTCGCGAAGCCATTCGGAGCCTTGCGAAGCCTGGTACAGCGGCGTGTTGTCGAAATTCCAAGCGCGTTCCCTGGGGGTGAGCGACTGCGTCGGAATCACGGGGCCCCAACCGACGGTGCCCCACGAGGACGAAGTGCCCTGTTGGGCGAAAGCGGCGCTCGACAGAACCGCAAGCGCAGCGGCGAGGCCGATGGCGGACAAGGTCTTGGACATTTCACTTTCCTTCTGGGAGAGCCGGCAGGTCTCGAACCCTCCGGCTCGAAACTCTACTCTTTGCTCCTGGTTGTCAGTGATCCAGCGCACAAGTCGCGCCGCTCGATCGCACTCACGGATAGTGGCGATAGCCGTAGGCGCCGTGGTGGCGCACCCAGGCCGCGCCAGCGCGCGCCCGCTCCTTGCTTTCGTTGGCGTGGTTCCACGATCGCTGGAAAGGCGTGAGCGATTGCGTCGGAACGGTTGGGCCATAACCCTCCGTGCCATAGGAGGATGAATTGCCGTTGACCGCGAAAGCCGGAACGGCGGGAAGCGCGAGCGCGGCGGTGAGACCGATCAATGCGAATGTCTTGACCATGGGTTGCTCCTGACTTCGATCCACTCGTCGAAGTGTCAAATAGGAAACATTTGAGGCCGGACAATGCTCCGTGCGCCCATGAGGACTATGACATTTTGGTGAGCAACGCCCTCTTTCCCGGCATTTCCCGAGCTGCTGAAGCTGTGCTAGTGCACTGCAGCAAAACCCGCAACCGAACTGGACGCTCGCGCTCATGGCCACGGATATCGTCAGGATCGGGCGGGCGCTCCTCTCCGTTTCCGACAAGACGGGCCTCCTCGACCTGGCGCGCGCGCTCAAGGGCTTCGACGTCGATTTCCTGTCGACGGGCGGCACTGCGGCGACGCTGAGCGCGGCCGGTTTCGCAGTCGTCGACATGGCGCAGGTCACCGGCTTCCCGGAGATGATGGACGGGCGGGTCAAGACGCTGCACCCCCGGGTGCATGGAGGTCTGCTCGCGATCCGGTCCGATCCGGCGCATCAGGCGGCCATGATCGCCAACGACATCCCGCCGATCGATCTCTTGGTGGTCAACCTTTATCCATTCGAGGCATCGCTCACGCGGGACGCGCGGTTTGAGGAAAGGGTCGAGAACATCGATATCGGCGGCCCCGCGATGATACGCGCCGCGGCCAAGAACCACGATGATGTGGCCGTCATCGTCGATGTGGATGATTATCCAGCGCTAATCGACGAACTCAAGCGCGGCCAGGGAGCGACCAGTCTCGCTTTCCGCCGCAAGATGGCCCAGAAGGCTTTCGCCCGCACCGCAGCCTATGACGCGGCGATCTCCAATTGGCTCGCCCGCGAGTTTCACGAGCCGGCGCCGAAATGGCGCGCTGTCGGCGGCGTTCTGCATCCAGGTTTCGGGGCGCTTCGCTATGGCGAAAATCCGCAGCAGCGCGCCGCGCTCTACCTCGGCGGCGAGACGCGCCCCGGCGTCGCGAGCGCGCGCCAGATCCAGGGCAAGGAGCTATCGTACAACAATATCAACGACACTGACGCCGCTTACGAGCTGGTCGCCGAATTCGATCCGGCGGAGAGCCCTGCCGTGGCGATCATCAAGCATGCAAACCCGTGCGGCGTCGCGACCGGCGAGTCGCTGCTCGAGGCCTACGAAAAGGCGCTGAGCTCAGATCCCGTGTCGGCGTTCGGCGGAGTGGTGGCGCTCAACCGCAAGATTGATGCGGACTCGGCCCGCAAGATCGTCGAGATCTTCACCGAGGTGATCATCGCCCCGGCGGCCGACGACGAGGCGTTGGAGATACTTGCGGCGAAGAAAAACCTGAGGCTTTTGCTTGCCGGCTCGCTTCCCGATCCGAAAACGCCAAGCCTCGCGGTGCGATCGGTGGCCGGCGGCCTCCTCGTCCAGGATCGCGACAATGGCGTGCTTGAAGAGCAAGCGCTCAAGGTGGTGACCAAACGCGCTCCGACTTTGCGCGAGGTGGCGGACCTGAGGTTCGCATGGACAGTCGCCAAGCACGTGAAGTCGAACGCGATCGTCTATGCCAGGAACGGCGCGACGGTGGGAATCGGGGCCGGCCAGATGTCGCGGGTCGATTCCGCCCGCCTCGCCGCGCGCAAGGCCGAGGAAGCCGCCGAAATGGCGGGCTGGCCGGAACCGCTTACCCACGGGTCGGTCGTCGCGTCCGACGCCTTCTTTCCATTCGCCGACGGCGTGGTTGCGACGATCGAGGCCGGCGCGACCGCGGTCATCCAGCCCGGAGGCTCGGTGCGGGACGCCGAGGTCATCGCCGTCGCCGACGAAGCGGACGTGGCGATGGTTTTCACGAATATGCGGCATTTCCGGCACTGACCGATCCTCGGTCAGGCAGGCGCAGTGGCTGACGCGAGCGTCGTCGAAGGAGGCTGCTGGGCCGAGGCTATTGGTCAGGCGAAACGATAACGGAGATTTGATCGCGTGGGACGCCGCTGAATTGGAGCGCAAGCGGCCGAGCGGGAAGGTCGAACTTGACGCTCTTGCGCGCGCCTTCGCAATCCTTTGCGCCAGTGAACCCGATCGGGTGCAGGTAGGCTCCGCCGTCGAGGACGTCGACCCAGCCTTCCGAGGAGATGGTGATCCTATAGGCGCCCGGCTTTGCCGGCGCGGCAAGGGCAAAGTGGCCGGCAAACGCGGAAGGCGACCTGGGCGCCCGTTCGGGCGCCTTCGGCAAACCCGCAGCCGAGAGCGGCTGCAGTCCGAGCGTGGTGGCGACATCGTAGGGAAGCGCGCCCCCGTTGGGCACCGAAGCCTTGTCCGTGCGCACGAGCGCCGCCCGCTCATGGTCAAGCGGCCATTTGAACCCGCTGCAGCCCGAACCCTCCTGCGCCTGAGCCAGGCTAGGCGCGGCGACAAAGGCAATTGCAGCGAGCCACCGGACGATCATTGCGAGGTGACGGTCGCCGGCGGATCAGGACTTCGCAGCGTCTCGGCCTTGGCGCCGTGCAGGAATCGGACGGCGGCTGTGATCTGCGTGTCCTTGTCGTGATCCGGCGGCACATAGGCGTCGGAGCCCTTCTCCTCCTCGCCCGTATTCTTCAGATGGCCGAACAGCGAGGCTTCTCCCAAGCTGGAGACCTTACCCTTCAGATCATCGGGAATGTTTTCGAGCACTCGGATGTCCGGGTCGATGCCCTTGGCCTGGATCGAGCGGCCGGAGGGCGTGTAATAACGGGCGGTGGTCAGCTTGAGGGCGCCATTTTCGCCGAGCGGAAGAATTGTCTGAACCGACCCTTTGCCAAACGTCCGTGTGCCGATCAGGGTTGCGCGCTTAAGGTCCTGCAATGCGCCGGAGACGATCTCCGAGGCCGAGGCCGACCCGCCATTGATCAGGACGACCACCGGCTTTTGCTGCGACAAATTGACGCCGGGGCGTGCAGAGTAATGCTGCCCCTGATCGGCGTTTCGGCCCCGTGTCGAAACGATGTCGCCATTATCTACAAAGGCGTTGGTGATCTCGACCGCCTGGTTGAGCAGCCCGCCGGGGTTGTTGCGCAGGTCTAGGATGTAGCCCTTGATGTTCGCCTGCCCGGGTTCTGTGCGAAAATGATCGAAGGCTTTGCGCACTCCGTCATAGGCTTCCTGGTTGAACTGGGTAATCCGGATATAGCCGATGTCGCCGCTCTCCAGATGCGAGCGGACTGATTGCACGTGGATGATCTCGCGAACGATCGAGACCTCTTTGATGTCGTGGTTCTGCCCGCGCTCGACGGTGAGCCTCACTGTTGACTTGGCGGGGCCGCGCATCTTGTCGACCGCCTCTTTGAGCGTAAGGCCCTTGACCGCGGTGTCGTCGATGCGGGTGACCAAATCGCCGGACATCATGCCAGCGCGCGCCGCGGGCGTGTCGTCGATCGGGCTCACGACCTTGACCAGCCCGCCCTCCATCATCACCTCGAGCCCGAGGCCGCCGAATTCCTCGCCTTTCATGCTGCTCTGGAAGTCTTGCAAGGCCTTCGGATCGAAATAGTTCGAATGCGGGTCGAGCGACGCCAGCATGCCGTCGATCGCCGACTTGATCATTTTTTCGTCGTCCGGCTTCTCGGCGTAGTTGTCGCGGACTTTGTTGAACACTTCGGCAAAGAGCGCGAGCTTGTCGTTCGCGCTCGAGCCGGCGGCGCGAAGCGCATCGTGCGAGGCGCCGACCAGCAGAACGCCAGCGGCGACTCCATAGGCAAGATAGGAGAGACCCTTCCTCATCGGTGGACGCTCAGCTCCCTAGCTCGTGTTGAGCGCATCAATTCGGCTTGGCGGGAGCCGCTTGGCCGGGATCGGTTGGCGCAGGGGCGGGCTGATCGCTCTTCACCGGAGCCGCATCAGCCTTCACCGCCGGCTCCGGGTGCTTGACCCCGTGCAACAGGTCGACGGCGGCGGTGAGTTGCTTGTCGTCCTTCTCGTTCGGCGGAACATAAGCCTGGGACGCCGACGTATCCTCGGCGCCGTTGGCGAGATGGCCCTTGAGCGAGGCCTCGCCCTTCATATCGTCCTTGCCCTTGAGATCGTCAGGCACGTCCTCAAGCACCTTGATGTCCGGCTCGATCCCCTTGGCCTGGATCGATCGGCCCGACGGCGTGTAATAACGCGCCGTCGTGAGCCTGAGGGCGCCGTTCTCGCCGAGCGGCATAATCGTTTGCACTGAGCCTTTGCCGAACGACCGGGTGCCGATCAGCGTCGCACGCTTATGGTCCTGCAAGGCGCCGGAGACGATTTCCGACGCCGACGCTGAGCCGCCGTTGATCAGGACGACCAGGGGTTTGCCCGCCGACAGATCGCCGCCCGGCTTGGCGTCGAAGCGTTGGGTCTCATCCGGGGTGCGCCCGCGGGTCGAAACGATCTCACCCCGGTCGACGAACGAATTGACCACGTCGATCGACTGGTCGAGCAAGCCTCCCGGATTGTTGCGCAAATCCAGGATGTAGCCCTTGAATTTGTCGGCCGGAATCTCGCTGTGCAGCTTCTCCATCGCGCTCTTCAGGCCATCAGCGGTCTGCTCGGTGAACTGGGTGATGCGGATGTAGCCGATGTCGCCATCCTCGACATGCGAGCGCACCGACTGGACGTGGATGAGATCGCGGACGATGGTGAAATCCTTGACGTCCTTTTTGGGGCCGCGGACCACCTTGAGCTTCACCGGCGAGTTGATGGAGCCACGCATTTTCTCCACCGCCTGGTCGAGCGTCAGCCCCTGCGTCGACGTGTCGTCGATCGCCGTGATGATGTCGCCCGACATCACGCCCGCCTTGGCGGCCGGCGTGTCGTCGATCGGCGTGACGACCTTGAGGAGCCCGTCTTCCTGCGTCACCTCGATGCCGAGGCCGCCGAACTCGCCCTTCGTTTGGACCTGCATGTCGCGGAACGCTTTGGCGTCCATATAGCTAGAATGCGGGTCGAGGGAGGAGAGCATGCCGTTGATCGCCGCCTCAATCAGTTTCGATTCGTCCGGCTTCTCGACATAGTCGTTCCGGATCTTGTCGAACACGTCGCCGAATAGATTCAGTTGCCGATAGGTGTCGGCAGCCGCGGCGTAGGCGGCGGGACTGACGAAGAGCAGCGCTTGTGGCGCCGTGGCCGCAGCCGCGGCCCCCAAAACGACTCCAACTCCTAAGTAACCAGCTTTACGAATCATCCGCGCGCCTTCTTGATGTCTGACTTTGCCCACCACGGCCCCGGATCAATCGCAGTTCCGTCCTTGCGTAGCTCTATATAGAGAACCGGCCGCGCCGCGCCAACTGCCGCCGCCGTCGCCATCCGGGTAGACCCGTCGCCCATTATGCCGACCGGTTCTCCCGCCAGTACGAACTCACCGGATTCAACATTGATTCGATCCATTCCGGCGAGCAAGACATAATATCCCCCGCCCGCGTCGATGATCAAGAGTTGTCCGTAACTTCGGTAAGTTCCAGCGAAAAGCACCGCGCCGTCCACCGGCGCGGAGACGGTCGCCCCGGCGGGCGTCGCCAGGGAAACCCCCCGTTCGACCCCTCCGAGGTCGTCCGGCGAGCCAAATGTTTTCAAGATCGCGCCCGCAGCGGGCAGCGGCACCAGCCCTTTGGCGTCAGCAAAGGCAAGTTCGGGTTTAAGTCGCGTTGTTTCCGGGCCGCGAGCGGCTTGCGCCCGCGCCTCAATTTCATTCGCCTCGGCGACCTCGGTGGCATGGGCCGCCGCCGCGGCGGCCTTGCGAGCGGCGGTTTCGCTGTCTAGCCGTGCGATGAGATCCTTGAGTGACCCCGCCTTTTTGGCGAGATCCGCCGCGCGCTGCTGCTGCGACCCGAGCGCGTCCTGCGCCGAGGCCAGAGACTGCTGGCGTGCGTCAATGAGCGCCGCAAGGCGCATTTTGTCGGCCGCAAGCGCTTTGCCTTGCTCGGTCAGCGTGTCGCGCTCCCGCGCAATGGATTCACGGGTCTTGGCGAGATCCTCAAGATCCCGCCTGGCAGCTTCGATCTCCGATTTTAGCTCCGGAATAAGGGAGCCCATGACAGTGGCCGCGCGCACCGCCTCCGACATGTCGTCTGGTTTGACGAGAATGGCGGGCGGAGGATTGCTTCCCATCCGCTGCAGGGCTGCAAGCACATCGGCGATAACGCCGCGCCGACGCTCGAGCGAACGCGACAGCCCCTCGGCCGTTGCGCTGAGGCCGGACAATCTGTCGGCCGCCGCGGCGGCGCCGCGCTCGGCGTCCTGCACCTTGGCGGTCGTTTCGATGAGCGCCGCGGAAAGACGGACCCGATCGGCGCGAATGGAGTCGATCTCGGTCTCGATCCTATGCCGCTGGTCCTCCGAGTCCCGCAGCGTATCCTCGACGCCGCGCAGCTCCATTTCCTTGTCCGCGCGCTGCTGATCCGCCGCCGGCGGATTCGGCGGAGCAGGATCGGCGAGCGCGCCGCAAACGGCTCCGAGCGACGCCACGAGGGCTGCCGCCCGGGAACC
Source organism: uncultured Alphaproteobacteria bacterium (assembly GCA_963820095.1). Lineage (GTDB taxonomy): Bacteria > Pseudomonadota > Alphaproteobacteria > Rhizobiales > Beijerinckiaceae > Roseiarcus. Next base: position 152,976 of record CAWFZA010000008.1, on the reverse strand, counting down.
CATTCTCGCGGCGCGGCTCAAGCGTTGCGACATCTGGGGCAAGGATCATCAAATCTAGCCAATATCGCGGCGTTCATTGACGATGATAGGGATGGCCGGCGAGAATTGTCATCGCTCGATAGAGTTGCTCGCCAGCCATCACTCGCACCAGCTGGTGGGGCCAGGTCATTTGGCCGAAGCTCAGAATTCGGTGCGCGGCGGCGCGGAGCGAGGGGTCGAGCCCGTCCGGCCCGCCGATCGCGACCGCATAGGCCGATCGTGACGCGTCCCGCTCCCGGCCGATGTCGGCGGCCCATTCCTCACTCGTCGCCGACGGCCCTTGCTCGTCCAGCAAAACCAGAGCAGCGCCCTTGGGCCTGACGGCGAGGATTGCGGCGGCCTCTTCGGCCCGTCTCTCGTCGGATCGGCGCGAGCGCGACTCGCCGACCTCACGCAGGTCAACGCCAGCGAGACCCGCGGCCCGCGCGCTCTGCGCCAATCGCTTGAAATAGCGGTCAAAGAGCAGGCGCTCTGGCCCGGCCTTCATTTTGCCTACGCAAACCAGCGCGAGGCGCATGTTCCGATATCGGCCAATTCAGCTCCTGGCGGCCTCTCCAGGCCGGTCGGCGCTCCACATCTTCTCGAGATTATAGAACCGGCGAACGTCCGGACGGAAGATGTGCACGATCGCATTCTGCGCGTCGAGCAGCACCCAATCGCAAAGCGGCATGCCTTCGACCTTCGGCGAAGGATAACCGGCGTCACGACAGGCTTTGACCACCCGGTCGGCGATGGCGCCGACATGCACGCTCGAACGGCCGGAGGCGATGATCATGCGGTCGGCAAGCGTCGTCCTGCCGGATAGATCGATCGAGACGATGTCGTCAGCCTTGGCGTCCTCAAGACCGTTCACGATAATTTGTGACAGGACCTCGGCTGGTTGCGCGTTCCCAGAGGCGATCTGGCTGCCGGGGGCCGTCGCCGCGGCGGAGTGGGGCGTCAAGTTCAGCGTCGCAATCCTCTTCGAACGGGCCGATTCGCGCCCCACGCACGGGAAAGATGCGATCTCCGGGCGTCCATTTCAAGCTCGCCGTTTTGAGGAACGTTTACATCGTCAACACGATCTTGCCGACATGCTCTGGGCTCTCGATCCGCTCATGCGCTCTTGCGACCTCCGAAAGGGGGAAGACGGAGTCGATGACCGGCCGGCAACGCCCCGCTTCCAGGAGCGGCCAGACGCTTGCGCGCAGGGCCTCGGCGATAACCGCTTTCTCCGCCGGGGAGCGGGGGCGGAGCGTCGAACCCGTGTGGATGAGGCGCTTCACCATGATCGGCCTCAGATCGACGGTCGCCTCTTGGCCCTTCAGAAAGGCGATCTGAACGATGCGCCCGTCAAGCGCCGCCGCCGCATAATTGCGCTCGACGTAGTCGCCGCCGACCATATCGAGAATGACGTCAGCGCCCCGGCCCCCGCTTGCGCGAAGCGTCTGCGCAACGAAGTCGTCCTTGCGATAATTGATGCCGAGGTCGGCGCCCAGGCGCTCGCATTGCGTGGCCTTCTCGTCCGACCCCGCGGTCGCGATGACGCGCGCCCCGAACGCCTTGGCGAGGGCGATCGCGGTTGTGCCGATGCCCGAGGTCCCGCCGTGAACCAGCAGCGTTTCGCCGGGTTTCAGCGCGCCACGAATGAAAACATTCGCCCAAACCGTAAAATAAGTCTCCGGGATGGCCGCCGCCTCGATCGCCGTGAGGCCTGCGGGGATCGGCAACGCATTGGTTTCATGGGCGACGCAATAGTCGGCATAGCCGCCGCCGGGAACCAGCGCCGTCACCTTTGCGCCCAGGCGGTGGATTCGGGCGCCCGGCCCAAGGGCCGCCACTTCGCCGGCGATTTCCAGGCCGAGCACGTCGGTCACGCCCGGCGGCGGCGGATAGTGGCCCTGGCGCTGATGGACGTCGGGTCGATTGACGCCTGCCGCTTCGACTCGGACCAAAACCTCGCCCTCGGCCGGAATCGGACGTGGACGCAGCTGAATCTCCAGGGCCTCTGGCCCGCCCGGACGCGGCGCGACCACGACGCGCATCGTCTCGCTTTGATCAGCCATCCCCTCTCCTTCCCCCGGCGCCGCTCTCTGGGGTCTCGCCCATTTCGTCAACGCCAATCACCAAGCCCGGTTGACGCCTTTTCCGCAGCGCCAAACCGGCCTAGGTATAAGTTGGAGTTCTCCGGTGATTAGCGCAAGGATACCCGAGCGCGCGTATGGAGAATCAAGCATACCGATCCATTGCGTGAGGTCTCGGCCGTCGCGCGTCGCCCGGTCGGGTAAGAAAACGATCAAATTGCAAGCGGTGACAGGGACATAGACGGCGCAGCCCGGAGGAGAGGTTGCGCTCCCATGCCATGCGCGGTAACTAAACTCGCAGGCGGTCCGACTCAACGTGGGCGCCGAAAGCGAGCGAAACAACAGTTTTGACGACCTTGGCGGCTGCTTTGCCGCGGCTAGGCTCCCGCGGCGACCGTGCGACGGTCGGCCCCGACCTCGGAGTCGAGCCGCCGATTCGATTGGGCGACGATCGGCTTGACCGCAACGAGCGGCGGCTCGCATCGCTCAGATGGCTGGCTGGCGCGACGCTGGCCGGGCTTTGCGGGGTGACCCTGATCGGGGCGGCTCTGTATCTCGACCTCGACAGCCAATATGATTTCGCCGAGGCGCCTGAATACGCCGCGTCGGCGCCGCCGGCGGACTCGCAAGAAGCGGGCGTCAATCCCAGCAAGGGCGATCGGCTTCTCCGGCCCGTCGACATTGTCTCGGACAAACAGACATTCAAGGCCCCGACGATCATCAAGGTCGGCGACAAGGAAGTGGTGAAGGCGCGACCGTTCACTCGCCTCGAAACAACTTTGACCATGACTCCGACCGGGTTCGCCGACGCCGTGCCCCCGTTCAACCCCCTCAAGATCACGAACGGTGGAACGGACGTCGCCGACGCGCCCCCCGATCCCGGGCCGGTTCAAGACAACGCGGAAGTGACGTTTCGCGTCGCCGATCTTACCCCGAGCGACGAGGAGCAGACTTCGGGAGAACTGACGCAGGCCGAAGCGGAAGCGCAAGTCGTGGAAACGCTTAAAGCGCCGACTGAAAAAGCGGCTTCCCAAACCTTGCCGCCTCAACTCCTGTTGATGCGAACGAGCCGGGCCAGCGAAGCCCTGCGCCAGCTCTCCGCTTATGCAACCGTCGGCAGCGTAAGTCCCAGCACGCCGTTCGCCTCGATTGAAGTCCGTATGATTCCGGAGAATGTGAGCAACGTGGTCAAGGCGAGTCCCGACGACGGGTCTCCGAACGAGAAGCTGGTCCAAATGCGTCATGGCGAGAGCTTCGAGGACGTGCTCAAAGCCAATGGCGCAAGTCCTGAGGCGATACAGGGCATCCTGGCCGCCTTCGGCGTGAAGCATGGCGAGTCGCCCGTCAACGAGGGACAGAAGATCATCCTTCTGCCGGAGGAGCCGGCGGTTCGAGGGGAGAAGCCCGGAATAGGCCGTATCTCGGTCTATGCCGACGATCAGCTCAAGGCGACAGTCGCGATCACCGACAGCGGCGCCTACAAGCCCGTGACGCTGCGCACTGCGCCGGCGTCGCGAAAGCCAAGAGCGGCGGACGAAGACGCATCGGCCGGCGGGATGAGCCTTTATCAGAGCCTCTATGAGACGTCGCTCAAACAGGGGCTGCCGCGATCGATCATTGACGTGATGACGAGGGTTTTCGCCAACGACGTCGATTTCCAGCGCGCAACCGCGCCGGGCGAACTCGATCGAGGTATTCTTTTCCGATCCCGACGACCTTAATCCGAGGCCCGAGTTGTTACGGGCTTCCATGACGGTCCGGGACCAGACGTTCAGGTACTACCGCTTCCAGACCCCCGACGACAACATGGTCGACTTCTACGACGAAAACGGGCGCTCGATGCGCAAGTTCCTCGTGCGCAAGCCGATCGCCGAGGGCGACATGACCTCGCCGTTCGGGATGCGCTACCATCCGATTCTGCATTATGCGCGCATGCACACCGGCGTCGACTGGGCGGCGCCGATCGGCACCCCGATCTATGCCGCGGGCAACGGCGTCGTGATCAAGGCGGGGTGGGATGGCGGGTACGGACGGCGGGTCGAGGTCCAACACGCCAATGGCTACGTGACGGCCTATAATCATATGTCCGCCTTTGGGCGCGGGATCGCCGAGGGCGTCCATGTCGTCCAAGGACAGACGGTGGGGTATCTCGGGGACTCTGGGCTCGCCACCGGTCCCCACCTGCACTACGAGGTGATCATCAACGGCAACTTCGTCGACCCGATGGCGATCAAATTGCCGCGCACGCGCGAGTTCGACGGCAAGATGCTTGCCGCGTTCAAGCGGGAGCGCGACCGCATCGACCAGCTCATGGGCGAGGCCCCATCCGCCCTGGCTATGTCGGCGGAGAGGCCCGCTTCGACGCCCGTCTCCGCAACGGCTGAGTTTCAACCGAACTCGACCGCAATTCCCACGTTGACGCCCGACGCGAACCCCAACGCCACGCGAACTTCGCCGGGGGCCAAGCCCGCGGCGCGCAGCTCGGCGAGCGACACGGACTGACGGCTTTTCGAGAGTTTCGCTCCCTTCGGATCGAGAACGAGCCGGTGATGCCTGTAGCGCGGCGCGGCAAGCCCGAGCAGCGCCTGCAACAGGCGGTGGACCGAGGTCGCGGCGAGCAAGTCGCGCCCGCGCGCAACGTCAGTCACGCCCTGCAGGCTGTCGTCGACTGCCACCGCCAGATGATAGCTCGCGGCCAGATCGCGGCCCCGCAGGACAACGTCTCCCCAAAGCTTCGGCGCTGCAGGACGGTGGGAGGGAATAGCGCCTTCGCCATACTCGATCCAGCAAAGATCCGCTGGCGCGACGTCGAGGGCGCCCCTCATGTCGAGCCGGAAGGCGGCCTTTTCGCCGCGCGCGAGGCGCTCGTTCGCCTCGGTCCGGGAGAAACCGCGGCAGGTCCCTGAATAGAGCGGCGCGCCGTCCGGGTCGCATCGGCCGACGGAGGCGCGAGCGATCTCCGAGCGGCTGCAAAAGCAGGGGTAGATCAAGCTCAGCTCATCGAGGCGGGCGAGGGCCCTGGCGTAATCGTCGCCGTGCTGGCTCTGCCGGCGCGGCGGCGTCGGAAAGCGAAGGCCGAGCCATGCGAGGTCATCGACAATGGCCGCCTCGAATTGCGGCTTGCAGCGCGCGCGGTCCAAGTCTTCAATGCGCAGAAGAACGCGCCCGCCCAATTCGCCTGCGAGGCGCTCGTTGATGAGCGCCGAATAGGCGTGGCCAAGATGGAGCGCTCCGTTCGGCGAAGGCGCGAAGCGCAGGACGGGCGTGGTCGCTAGAATGTCATCAATCATCGCGACAAATCGGGTGTCCAAGCCGCGGGGCCGAGCGAAGCGCCGCGCGCGCCCGGTGAAGAAAAGGGTCTATCATCCCGGGCCCCCGATCGACGACGAGGCGACGCTCCGCGAAGCCGCCGAGCGCCTGCGGCTCAAAGACCCGGAGCTGATCGAACGCCTGATCGCAACCGGCGGCCCTCCGCCGCTTCGGCGCAGAGAAGCTGGCTTTGCCGGCCTCGCCGCAATCATCGTGGCGCAGCAGGTCTCGACCGCCAGCGCCGCCGCCATTTTCGGCCGATTGCAGGCGCTGATCGTCCCGCTCGAGGCTGCTGGGATCGCGAGGGCGACGGAGGAGGCCCTGCGCGCTTGCGGCTTGTCGAACGCCAAGATCCGCGCCTTGAGGGCGGTCGCGCAAGCGATCGCGGACGACGGCCTCGATCTTGCGGGCCTCGGCGGTCTCGACGCCGAGGAGGCCCACAAAGCGCTCGTTAAGGTGAAAGGCGTGGGCCCCTGGACAGCGGACATCTTCCTCCTGTTCTGCCTCGGCCACCCCGACGCCTTTCCCGCGGGCGACCTCGCGCTGCAGGAAGCCGCCAAGCTCGCCTTGAGCCTGAAGCGGCGCCCCGACGCCGCGCGGCTCGAGCGGATCGCCGAACGCTGGCGACCGTTGAGAGGCGTCGCCGCACGCATGCTCTGGGCCTACTATAGGGGTGTCAAGGCGCGCTCGGGGATGGCCCTCGCCGAGAGTTCGCGATAAGCCGGATCCGGACTTGCCCGGAGCCCCTGTCTGATGACCGCCGCCCTCGACGGACCCCGCATCCCTGCGGCCGCCGGCCGAACGAGCCAGCTCGTGGTGTTTCTGCATGGCTACGGCGCCGACGGCAACGATCTCATCGAGCTCGGGCGTCAATGGCGCGCGCTCATGCCCGAGGCGGCGTTCGTCTCTCCACACGCGCCGGAGCGCGCGCCCGGGGCGCCGATGGGCCGCCAATGGTTCGCGCTCGCCAACCGACCGCCCGACGATTCCGCCGGGGCCGCGGAGCGCTGGAACGGCGCGGTTCAGGCGCGCGGCGCGATCGACGCCTTCCTCGACGCCGAGCTCAAGCGGCTGAGCCTCGACGATTCGAAGCTGGCGCTGGTCGGCTTCAGCCAGGGCGCCATGATGGCGCTGCATGTGGGCTTGAGGCGTCCGCGAGCGCCGGCGGCGATTCTTGGCTTTTCAGGCCTCTTGGTGGGTCCGGAGCATCTCAGCGAAGCGACGGCGCGCGATGCGCATGGGCGCCCTCCGCCCATCCTGCTCATTCACGGCGATCAGGATCCCTTGATCCCGTTCGAGGCGATGTTCATGGCGGCGGAAGCGCTCGCCGGAGCGTCGATCCCGGCCCAGTGGCACCTCTCGCTTGGGATCGGCCACGGGATCGACGCCGAGGGCTTGCGTCAGGGCGGCCATTTCCTCGCCAAGGCGTTCGCGGACCGGAGGCGCTAAGGCGCTTCGGCTTTGGGGAGTGGGTTTGGCTCCCTCTTGGCGCCCGCCCCGACCCGGCGCGGTCGATCATTTGGGTTTTCTTGGATGGTGGCTATTTCGCTCTGAAAACCCTCGATAATGAGGGTTGGATTTGCTTGGATTCTCTCGGTAGAATTTACGCTTTTCAATGGGTTACAGCTAAAAAAGTGCAACTGCGCAACAAGACGCCGAAGCGAAGAAGGAAGGCGAAGCTGCGCGACGATCGTCGTGCAGCTTCCACATCCAACGAGGTCTGGGCCATGGACTTCGTCCATGACCAATTGGCCACCGGTCAGAAGATCCGCGTGCTCACCGTCGTGGACACATTCAGCCGGTTCTCGTCGCGCTTGATCCGAGGTTCAGCTATCGGGCCGAAGACGTTGTCGCGACCCTCGAACGGGTCTGCGACGCAATGGGCTATCCGAAGACGATCCGGGTCGATCAAGGCTCTGAATTTGTCAGCCGCGACCTCGATCTCTGGGCCTATGCGAGGGGCGTGAGCCTGGACTTCTCACGGCCCGGCAAGCCAACCGACAACGCCTTCATCGAGGCCTTCAATGGCCGTCTGCGAGCCGAGCGCCTGAACGCGCACTGGTTCTTGACCCTGTCGATAGCGAATGAAGTTGTCCGGTTTTGGTAGCCCATCAAATGTCCGCTTCTTCTGGTTTTGTTCTGCTGTGGGCGGGGTGGCCAAGCCGGAGGCTTGTCCAGGCCGTCCACAGCGTTGCGCCGCTGAGCGGATTTAAGCGGCGCGTCGAGCGTCATCGGTCGTCCTGAGCCTTCCTTGCTCGTCGTAGCGGCCGATGCAGCGGGGTCCGTGAAAGACGGCGTGCGAGCCGTCGGGATAGACGTGCACCTTGACCCGCGCGCGCACGAAATGGGGCCGCATCGGCCCCCCGGATCGCAGTCCGGGGTTGAGCGTCCGGTAGGAGACGCAATTGTCCTGGCCGACCTGCCGCTCCTCCTCGACGCACAGGATGTCGTCGAGGTCGACGCCGGGAATGGGCGTGAAGGCCGAGCCCGCGCCGGCCGGCTCGACCGCGAAGCGGGCGTTGTGTTCCGGCAGATAGCGGTCGCGGAGGAAGGCGTTGGCCGCCTCGACGTCGGTGACGCCAGCGAGCCTCAGTTCCTTCGGCAACCGATCCTGCAGCGTCTGGAACGCCCGCTCGGAACGGCCCCGGGCCTGGGGCGAATAGGCCCCGATATGCTCGACGCCCAATTGCTCGAGCGCCCTTCCGACCTGGGTCGGATGGCCGCGGTCGATCTCGCCGCCGGCTTTGGGCGTGTGAAAGTAATGCGCCCCGCGGTCGGTGTAGAGGCTCATCGGCAGGCCGCGCTCTGAAAACACCTCCCTGAGCGCCCGGAAGGTCGAGGCCGTGCCTTCCTCCTCGATGAGAAACGCCGAATAGATCGCCCCCGTCGCGTCGTCGAGCGTGACAATCAGGTCAAGGGCGGGCTGGCCCTCGAGCCATTCATGCCGCGAGCCGTCCTGATGCAACATCATCCCCGGCAGCGGGCGCCGCTGGCGCTTGCGTCGGTGGGCGCCCTTGCGCGGCGCCTTGGGCACGACGCCCGACCACTGCAGATGCAGCTTGAGCCACGTATAGCCCCAGCCGAAGCCATGGTCCTTCACCAGATGCTCGTGGAAATGCTTGACCGTGAAGCCCTGGTAGCGCTCGCGATAAAGCCGCTCGACCTCCTCGGCCCGGTCCGTCGGAACACGCTTGCCCGACGCCTTGCCGAGCCGGCGATCCAGAAGCCCGGCCTCGCCGTCCTCCTCATAAGCCCGCGTCCAGCGCCGGAATGTCCGCTCGCTCACGCCCAGCACCTCCGCCGCCTCCGCCTGGTTCAGCTCCGCCAATTCCCACCGGTGAAGCAGCGTCAAAAACTTCGCCATGCGCACAGCCTCTCGGGCTTCCCTCCGGCCCATCCAGCCCTCCCAAAAGGGCCGGACCTACCGGACAGATCGTGCGCTACCTAAACCGGACATATCGTGTGCTAGCGACACACTGGTTCTTGACCCTTGCCGACGCCCGTGAAAAGTTGGACGATTGGCGCAAGGACCACAACGAGGTTCGGCCGCATCGGGCGATCGGCAACAAGCCCCCGGTTTGCCTCATGACTCCCGCCGGCGCATCCAGCCCGCCAGCGTGACAAAAGCCGGAAAACTCCTTCCGGCGGGCCAACGTTGGGGAGCGGACCAGATCAACCCCGGACTCTCGGTATGGCTGGATGAGAAACGGGGTCAGGTCAGCCTCGCTAGAACGCGAGTTGCACCTTCATTGACTTAGACCGATCGTTGGCGAGCTCGAACGCCTCGTGCGCTCGAGTGAAGGGCAAGGTCGCCGAAATCAGCGGCTTGACGTCGATCAGGCCCTTGTCGATGTAGTCGACCGCGACCCCAAATTCCTCGTGAAATCGAAATGATCCGCGCAGCTGAAGCTCTTTCGCGGTCACCATCTGCATCGGAACGGACATGTCGCCGCCGCCGAGGCCCAGCTGTACGATGACGCCTCCGGGTCGCACGGTTTCGATGCAGTTCCGCAGCGCGGACGTCGCGCCGGACGCCTCGAAAGCAGCGTCGAAATAGCCTTTGTTGTGCGCGTATGCCGTAAGCGCCTCCGGATTGGAAGAGGTGTTGACTGTGCGGTCGGCCCCGATCTTCCGCGCGAATTGCAGCGTCGCGTCCGTGAGGTCAGTGGCGACAATCTCGAGCGCGCCTGCGCGCCTCGCCGCGAGCATGACGAGCGCACCGATCGGGCCGCAGCCAGTCACCAACAGGCGTCGTCCCACAAGATCGCCCGACTGCCGAACGGCATGGACGCAGACGGCCAGCGGCTCCGCCAGCGCAGCCATTTCGAGCGAGGTTTCGTCGCTGATCGGATAGACTTGCTCTTCGGCGCAGACGAGGGACTCTCGGAAAGCGCCGTGAACATGCGGCATGCGCATGGCGCTCCCATAGAAGCGCATGTCAAGGCACTGGTTCTGTCGGCCCATGAGGCAATAGTTGCAGGCGTTGCACGGCAGGCTCGGATTAACAGCAGCCCGGTCGCCCGGCTTCACCCGCGTGACCGCCGCGCCGACTTCCTCGACGGTTGCCGCCACCTCATGGCCGAGGATCATCGGCTCGCGCAGGCGCACGGCGCCAAAGCCGCCATGGTTGAAATAATGAAGGTCGGAGCCGCAGATGCCTCCGAAGCCAACCCGCACCCGAACGTCGCGGGGGCCAACGTCAGGCATGGCGACCTCTTCGATTCTTATGTCCTTCGCGGCATAGGCGACGACGGCGCGCATGGATCCGACCCTTCCGCATCGCGACTCGTGAAGTCGGCCGCGTGTTTGTTGGCGTGTGATAGGACTGCCGGCGAACGTTGTCGAGGTCGAGGAGCCGCTCAACAATTCGCCAGGAAATTCTGCAACGGGCTGGCCTAGAAAGGAGTGCGGGGTGAGGGACAATATTCGGAGGCTGTTCTCGCTTGACGATGTCGTTGCGCTGGTCACCGGCTCTTCCGGTGGGATCGGCCTTGCGCTGGCGCGTGGTTTGGCGGAAGCGGGCGCGCGCGTCGTGGTCAACGGACGCGATCCGGACAGGGTCGCGGCCGCGGTGGCCGCTCTTAAGGACGAGGGGCTCTCGGCGGACGCGGCCGTTTTCGACGTGACCGATCCTCAAGGCGTCGAACGCGGCGTCGCCTCGATCGAACAGGAGATCGGACCGATTCACGTGCTCGTCAACAACGCCGGCATCCAGCGCCGCGCGCCGCTGGAGGATTTTCCGCCCGAGACGTGGGGCGAGCTCATGCGGACCAATCTGGACGCCGTGTTCTACGTTGGTCAGGCGGTCGCCAAGCGCATGATCCCACGCGGGAAGGGACAGATCATCAACATCGCCTCGGTGCAGAGCGAACTCGCGCGGACCAACATCGCCCCCTACACGGCCTCAAAGGGCGCGGTCCAAGGGAACGGACGTTGGCGCTCACTCCGGTCCTTCTCGAAGCGACCCTTCGAGGCGCGCTTTCCGCCCTTCCGAGACATTCGCGATCTTAATCGCGTTGGGCTGCTGGACGCTTAGCCGACTTCGAAGTTCGGCCGTACGAACGGGCTGGAAGCACGAGAAAAGCGGACTCTGCCCAAGGAGGCTCGCGCCACTAGGGGTGCGCTTCCAAGCACAGTGACGCTCCGTTCTGCTAATCATCCAAATTGCCAAAGACGAAAATGGCGTTCTGAACCTGGAGATCGAGGGGGTCGCCTTGCCGTCTAACCCGATCGTTGGCGCGTTCGTTTTCCCCGACTTCTGGGAGGACTCGTTTCGCGTGAATTCCAAATTGGCCCATTTAAGAGACTGCGGCGTCAACGCGATCATGACGGAGAGCGATAGCTACGAACTCTCCGCGTTGGACGCAGCGCACAACGCGGGACTGCGCTTCTTCGCGGGTGTTGCTTGCTTCTCCGACCACGCCTCCAACTTTCGTTCCCTGCGGAAGCGTCCCGAGCTTTGGCCTGTCCTGGAGAACGGACAGCGCCGTCAGCAGATGGAGTGGTATGTCGGTATGGCGCCGACTGACCGCATTCGCCAGATTGAGGCTCTTGAAGAGATCAAGTCGATTGCGAGGTCGTATCCCGTTGACGGGATCTTTCTCGATTTTGCTCGCTGGCCATTGCATTGGGAGATCGAGCTCAGGCCGGGACGAGACAGGCCGCTCGATTCAAGTTTCGATCCGGCGACACTCGCGATGTTTGAGGAAGCGGCGGGAGCGCTTCCTCGAGACCTCGAGAACACGTCCGCGAGGGCCGCTTGGATCCGCCGAAATCGGTTGGGCGAGTGGGTTGAATTCAAATGCAAAGTCGTGAACGATTTCGTCAGGGAGGCGCAGAGCACGCTAAAAGCAGCGAATGCCAACGCGGAGCTCGGAATCTACGTCGTGCCGGACGTCAACGGGCTGACCGAGCCGTTGACCGGCCAACGCATTAAGGATCTCGCGCCGTTGGTCGACTGGGTCGCGCCCATGCATTATCACAACATCTTGCTGCAACCGCCTGCGTGGATCGCATCGGCGCTCGCTCCTGTGGTTGAAGTCGCTGGGAAAAAGACGCTGCCGGTCTTGCAAGCCGATTTCGAACCGGAGCCCGGACGTCAGCGGAGACTGGGGGCCTCCGATGTCGGACGACGATTGGCGCGAAACACTTTCGCAGGTCATCGCGATGGACGACATCGGCGGGCTGATCGTCTTCCCGGGAATGGCCCTGATGGCTGGGAGAGGAGCTTCGCTACGAGCGGCTCTCGGAACTCAACGATAATGAATGATTCCACACAGGCGCTGGACGCTCTGCTTCGCGTGGAGCGAATCAGCAAGAGCTTCGGCGCGGTCGTCGCCTTGCAGGATGTCACGCTTCACCTCCCCGCCGGCGAGATCATCGGCCTAGTAGGAGACAACGGGGCCGGCAAATCCACGCTGATCAAGATGATCAGCGGCGTGCTCACGCCCGACTCCGGGTCGATTGAGTTCCAGGGGAGGGCCGCCCATTTCGCTTCGCCGGCAGCGGCTCGAGAGCAGGGGATCGAGACTGTCTATCAGGACCTCGCGCTCGCCGGTAACCTTCCCGTATGGGCGAACGTGTATCTCGGCCGTGAACTCACCATGGGCCCGAAAACGCTTCATATCCTCGACAAGCGCGCGATGCTCTCGAAGACGGGCGAAATGCTCGAGCGTTTCATACGCAACGTGCCGCCAATTGCCGAGCCGGTCGAATTGCTATCCGGCGGACAGCGACAGGTTGTCGCGATTGCGCGCGCTGGAGCGTGGGGTTCCAAACTCATTCTAATGGATGAGCCGACGGCCGCGCTCGGCGTCGCGGAGACCAAAGCGGTCGAAGACGTCATTTTCGAGCTGAAGCGGCAGGGACTGACGATACTGGTCATCAGCCACAATCTCGATCAAATCTTTCGCATTGCCGACGGCGTTTGGGTCATGCGCCGCGGGCGGGTCATCGGCTATCGTCAGACGGCGAAGACCCACCCAGACGAGATCGTCAGCATGATTACCGGAGCGGCTGCGTCCGCCGGGGCTGGGACATGACCGTTGGCCGCTGGAACACGCTCGCGGCAATCGTAAGGCGCCACGGCGTCCTGATCGTCTTCATCCTGCTTGTCGCGGGCATGTTCGCGTCGACGTCAACCTTCGGGAGATATCAGAACCTCATCAATGTGCTGCAACAAAACTCGATCATCGGAATCATTGCGTGCGGCATGACATTCGCGATCATTCTCGGGGGTTTTGATCTTTCTGTCGGATCCGTAACCGCCCTTTCCAGCGTTGTTGGCGCGACACTCATGATCGACCTGGGTGCGCCCGGCATTCCAATCGGCGTCATTGGCGCCATCGCGGCCTGTCTTCTCGTCGGCGCAACGAACGGCTGGCTCATCGCCTATCTCGGAGTCAATCCATTCGTCGCGACGCTGGGAACAATGACGGTCGTGCGCGGACTCATTTATGTCGCCACCAACGCCTCCCCACGCTTTGGCGTCCCGTATTCATTCACTACGCTGGGCCTCGGACGCCTGTTTGGAATTCCCAATCCGGCGATCCTCTTCCTCGTCGTCGCCGCGTCGCTCGGGGTTGTTCTCCACCGAACGCGTTTTGGTCACTATGTCTACGCCGTCGGAGGCAATTCAATCGCCTCGGCCCAGATGGGCGTCAACGCGGCGCGCGTGCGCTTCGCGGTCTACGTTCTCGTGTCCTTTTGCGCGGCGATATCGGGGATCATCCTGGTCGGCGAGACGGCGACCGCGACGCCGCAGGCGGCGCTCGGATACGAGCTTACCGCGATCGCCGCTGTTATTGTTGGAGGCGCCCCGCTTGGAGGCGGCCGCGGCCGCATGGCCGGCACGATCGTCGGCGTTTTTCTCCTTGGGGTGGTTGCAAACGGTCTCAATCTCTTCGGCGTCTCGCCTTTCTGGCAGCCCGTCGCGACGGGTCTGATCCTTATCGCCGCAGTCGCTTTCGACGGATATTCGAAGCGGGGGGGCTTTGGCTCATGAGAGCCCAGGCGAACAGCTTATATTATTTGCAGTTTTGTAAATAACGGAGATGCGCTAGCATATTCCCTGTCGCTGTCTTTCGGAGACAATCCAGAAACGACAAGCGCGAGCGGCAGCGCGCAGCAATAGCGAACTGGGAGGATCGCCGATGACTCACAATGAATCTAGGAATTCGAGCGAAACGCGTTCGCGGCGTTTTGCGGTCAAAAGAGCGCTGATGCTTGGCGTCCTGTCCTCAGGACTCCTCTCGGCGCTCGTTCCTGCCGCCCTTGCGGACAAACTGACTTGCCCGCCGCCGCAAAGGCTGTCGGAGAACCCCACTCCCGCGCCTGCCAACAAGAAAATCGGGGTCAGTGTCGCCTACCTGAAGGTGCCGTTCTACGCAAACTTCAAGACCGGCCTCGAGGACGGCGCTAAACAGTTCGGCTTCACATACGATCTTGTTGACGGCAACAGCGGCGATGTCGCGACTGAGCTCGCCAATCTTCAGAATTTTATCGCGCAGAAGAAGGATCTCATCCTTCTCACCCCTTCCGGCGATGGAATCATCCCTGGCATCAAGCTCGTCAATGACGCCCACGTGCCGCTGATCGAGGTCAACAACAAGGCCGGCTTCGGGCGAAGCGAGGTCAATGTGCTCACCTACGTCGGGGCGGACGACGTCGAGTTCGGTCGGCTGCAAGGCAAGCTTCTGGATCAGGCGTTCGGCGGCAAGAAGGCTAAGGTCGCCTACGTCATGGGCATCGCTGGCACATCACCACAAATCCTCCGCGCCAAGGGTTGGGACGAATTTCGCGCAAAGAACCCGCAGTACGAGGAGGTGGCCCGCGTGAACGATGATTTCGACGCAGCGAAAGCCCTCGCCGCCGTCCAAGATCTTCTCAGTCGATTCCCGAAGGGACAACTTGACGCCATCGTTATGCAGGGCCCCGAAGCTGGCGCCGCCGTTGATTTCGCGCTGCGCAACGGGCGCGACGAGATCAAGTTCATTGTCGGCGACTATCCCCAGGACGTCCGGCAACTGATCCACGACGGCAAGATCTTCGGCACTGTCGATCAGGATCCCTATCCGCAGGCCTACAATGCGATGAAAATGGCTTGGCTGCATTTCAGCGGAAAAGACGCCGACATCCCCAAGCCCTATTTTTTACCGCTGCCTCTGGTGACGAAAGAGAACGCCGAAAAGACCCCGGCTGCTTGGGGGTGCGATTAGATCATCGTCGTCAGCAAGCTAGTGGCCGCCCGCGGTAACCGTTTGTGCGAGGGCGCGAACGCTATCCATCGGCGCATGCATAAGGTCCCATGAGATGACGAGACCCGCCGCGTTCGCCGCGCGGCCCGCTTTCACCATTTCGACAACGTGGGCCGGATCGACATCGATGACGCCCGGCTGACGGATGAGCTCCAGTCCGAAATAGACAGGGACGGGCGCGAGCGTCCGAACAGCAGCGTGGATCTCCGCCTGAATGAAGGAGATCGGAACCGCGCGCTCTCGGGTTTCGCGGAGCATGTCTTTGTCGAAGGCTGCGTGGCGCGCGGACCATTCCACGATCAGTCCCTCATCAAGCCCAAATCGGCTTGCGACCCCGCCGATCAGCGCCGGAATTTCTAGCCGCAATCCGGCCGGTCCCTTCGCCAGCCGATACGTCATGGGCTTCACCCAATCGCAGTGCCGCTTCAGGCGTTCGTAGTCCTGCCCTACTAGGGGGGCAAGGCACGGCGAAAACAGATCCAGCGACACCGTCCGTCTCATGCGCCGCGCCTCCTCGGCAAGCTCCGCGACGAGCGCTGCGATGCTGTCAGCGCGAAAGCGGAGGAAGCGCGAAAGGATGCGGCTATGTGCTAGCAGCGCTTGAAGCCATTTGGAGCCTCGGCCGCCCGTTGTTTCGTCCGGACAAGCGCGGGGGTCAATTGCGCGGTCCGCGAGGATTTTGACGACCGAGTCGAGGTCGAGGTCAACGGTTGCCGCAGCTTTCCGGCAGTGGTCGCAAAAGCAGGACAGCATTTCATCTATGCCGTTGGCGGGCGAAGGGAAGCGGATCTTGTCGAGAAAGACGCCGCCGAAAGCATATCGAGCGAGGAGCTCGCGAAGCCTCCCGACCACCTTCCCGCGCACCGCCGGATTGTTTGGGCACGCGAAGCGAAACGTCTCTTCCACTTCACCACCCTTTGCGGCCCAGCCTCCCCAGCCGCGGCTGCGTTCGCCCCGCCAGTTCACGATGAGGTCCGAATCCTCCATGCCTTCGAAGTCGGAAAGAGCGCCGTACCAAAGCACAGTGTCGTCGACCGGACGGCCGGAGCCGCAGAGTTCGTGGAAGATTTCTGGCGCCTCTCGAAAGCCGACAATCAGGAGATCGAGGTCGATCGCCTCCTGCACTCGACGCACCGTTTCGAGCATTCCGAGCGGATCGAGCGACTCGGGAGAGGAATGGTTTGTTGAGAGTTGCGCGGCAAGTTTCCAAGAAACAGTCATGAGGCCAAATATTCCTCTGATGAACCGCATCGGCAAGGTCGGGCCGGGTATCGACAGCACGACCATCCGCCAATTGGGCTACAGAGACAGTCTCGCAGGAGGTCCGTCAAAGCAGGGTTCAGGGGAAGTGCTGCTTCCTGTCTGGTGCGGCCGATCGTCGCGAGCTCCAGTTCTGCGAACTTCCCGACGAGGCATTTCTGGCGAGAAGAGGCTCTCGCGACGCGCCCTGCCTACTCGCTAAGCTATTGAATTATTGAATCGTAACGGAAATCAGTAGGTTGATGTGACAATGCTTTCCTTATGCCTCCTCCGCCGCCGTTCGCCGAGCGAAAGCCCGGCGCATCGCCTTAGCGAGCGCGCCGCCGAGTGTTAGGCCCCGGCCGGCCAGATAGTTCTGGAAGTCGTAGATCGTCACCGCGGGGCAGACCTCGAATTCGAAGAACGTCGGCCGACCTGCGGCGTCGATGCGAAAGTCGATCGAAAAGCAGTCCCGCAAGCCGACCAGACGCGCCAGGCGGCTGGCACTGTCCACAACGGCTTCGACCGCGCGCCGGGATCGCTCGTCGGCTTCTCGACGTAAGTCGATCATCCGCGGTACGAAGGCGGCCGTGCGCTGCTCGCCGAAGCCGCCGCGCGCGCCGAGAGTGTCCTTCGCGCCAGAGAGCGTCTCGTTGTCCTTCATCGTCAGGAACGCCCCGCCCGTCTCGCTGGCAGGATTCTTGGTGACCCGCTCGACGCCGATCTGATCGACGAAGGCGCCGTCGCAATCCATGAAACTCAACCGGACGTCGTCGCCCTCAACGAAAGGCTGGATGAGCGCCCGGTCGCGATACCGGCCCCAGATGCGCCGGGCGCGGTCGAGCGCGTCGGCGTGATCGAGACAAAGGCTGTCGGAGAAAATGCCGATCTTGGCCCCGAGCGCATTCGGTTTGACGAACAGCGCTCCCACCTCCTGTGGCGCTCCCAGGCTTGCGATTTCCCTGTCGCCCTCCATAAGGCGCGTCGGCGGAACGGCGATGCCGGCGGCAGCGGCGAGCGCAAGGCTCGCGAACTTGTCCTGCGCCAGATGGGCCGCGCTCGCCGGACTGCCGAACCTGGCGAAGCCTTCCAGGCGGGCCAGCGCCGGAACAGCCGAGCCGCGGTAGAAGCGCACCCCGTCGGTCAACGCCCACACGATCGTCTCCTCGCGGCGCGAGTGAAGCTCCCTCAGACGCCTGGGCGCGTCGTCGAGCGGAATGAACTCGGCCCGAAGGCCGTCCTCGTGGAGCGCGGTGACGATGTCGCCGGAATGTTGCGGCAAATCGGTCGACTGGGCGAGATAGACCGCAATCTCCACCGCGACGTCGGGCGCGTAGCCGAAGGCGCTAAGACGCCGGCGCGCCGCCACTTCAGTCTCGTACGCAATGACCACAGTAGATAGAGGTCATGGGAGCAAACCTCGAGGTCGTGCGAACGTCGGGCCGACGGATTACCCGCGGCGCGGAAATTGAGGACGCACATGCCAAAGCTTACACAGGCCGCGCTCGGGAGCGTGATGAAAAACCCGACCGCCAGGGCGACGGCGATGCATGATTTTCCAGACGCTCGGCCAAGGCCGGGCTATTGGATGTTCCGCTACCGGGCTGGCGGCAAGGAACGCGAAGTGTCGCCGGCCCCTACCCGCACCAGCCAGATCCGGCGCGGAGCATGAAGCGCAATCCTCTCGCAGCGAGCCGCCAACGTGCTGGCGCTCCATCGTCGAACGCTTCAAGTTGCAGTTAACCTCATCCGCATAGCCAGTTTCACTTGAAATCTTTTGGTTGTGCCGCGGCCAAAACTGGGTCAGAACTAATTGAGATCGCAAATGTGCGACACATCTATGGGAGGACGAGGACATGTCGCGAAGACTTCCGCGCGAATTCCGGCATCCGGTCATTCAAAACGCCTTCGGCCATCTCGAAGCGGGACGGCTCGATAGGCGCGAGTTCGTTCGCGTCGCCACGCTCCTGGGCGCGTCGGCCGCGACGGCATACGCGCTGGTCGGCCTGCCCGCTCCGGCCTTCGCCGAGGGCTCGTTGCCGTTTCCCCCGGACGATCCGAAGGCGAAGATGGGCGGCGTCCTGAAGGTCGCCATGCAGGTGCAAAAGCTCGAGGATCCAGCGACGTTCTCCTGGGTGCAGATGAGCAATCAGGCGCGCCATACGATCGAATATCTGGCGATGACGGGTCCGGACAACGTCACCCGGCCGATGCTTGCCGAAAGCTGGGACGCCTCGCCCGACCTGAAGACCTGGACCTTCCACATCCGCAAGGGCGTGATGTGGCACAACGGCGAGGAGCTCACCGCCGATCACGTCGCTTGGAACATCGCGCGCTGGGCCGATCCCGCGACCGCGTCGTCGAATGTCGGCCTGTCGGTGATCGCGGGCTATGGTCGAAGACACGGGCAAGAAGGATGACAAGGGCAAACCGATCACGGCGGTCGGCAAGGGCGCGATCGAAGTCGCCGACAAATATACCTTGCGTCTCCACCTGAACCGGGCCGTGCTGTCCGCGCCCGAGGACCTCTACAACTACCCGACAGCGATTCTTCACCCATCGTTCAAGGCGCCGCTCTCGGACAATATGATCGGCACCGGGCCGTTCGCGCTCGCCGATTTCAGGGTCGGCGACAAATGCGTATTGAAGCGCATAACCAAGACCAAAGACGGCAAGGATTTCAATTATTGGGGCGGCAAGGTCTATCTCGACGAGATCGCCTATTACAATTTCGACGGCGACAAGCAGCTTTCCGCCTTCGCGTCGGGCGACGTGCAGACGCTCTACGATTTCACGGTCGAGCAGATCGATCTCGCCAAGTCGCTCGACGGCGTCATTCATGCGGCGCGCACGGCGCAGTGCATCTGCTGCCGCATGCAGGTCGACCAAAAGCCGTTCACCGACAAGCGCGTCCGCCAAGCGGTTTGTGCGTCGGTCGACAACGAGAAGGTGAGGGCGCTCGTCTATGGCGAGGACGGCGACGTCGGCGAGAACCACCATGTGGCGCCGTGTCATCCTGACTACGCGTCACTGCCGCCGCTCAAGCGCGACGTCGAGGCGGCCAAGAAGCTCTTAAAGGAGGCGGGCTACGCTAACGGACTGGAGCTCACCATCGACGTCGGCAACACCGACGGGCCCTGGCACCAGACGGCCTGCGAGGCGATGCGCGACCAAATGAAGGAGGCGGGCATCACGCTGAAGGTCAACGTGATGCCGGCCGCCAAATATTGGGAGATCTGGGACAAGACGCCGTTCGGCTGCACCGCCTGGACGCATCGGCCGCTCGGCACGATGGTGATGTCGCTCGGCTATCGCACCGGCGTGCCGTGGAACGAATCGCACTACGCCAACCCGGAGTTCGACAAGGCGCTCGACGCGGCCGAGGCGACGCTCGACGTCCAGGCGCGCAAGGAGAAGCTCGGGGTGTGCGAAAAAATCCTTCAGGACGACTCGGTCATGGTGATGCCGATCTGGCGGCCGGTCTACACGATCGTGGCCAAGAACGTGCACGGCTACGAGGGCCACCCGACCGAGTATCATCAGTTCAACAAGATTTGGCTAGGCTAATCGCGAAGGAGCCGCGCCCGGCGGAGACGCCGGCCGCGGCTTAGCAACCGAAGTGAATGCGAAGGATCGGCCGTGCTCAAGCTCATCGGCAGTCGCCTTCTGCAAATGATCCTCATCATGGGCGATCATTTCGTTCATTCTGTTCGCGATTTTCGACAGCGACAAATTCAAGAAGCAGATCGCGGTCAATGAACTCGGCGGCTTCGCCGTCTCCGCGCTTTCCGACCAGGACTACCACGCTTGGCTGGAAAAGAAGGGTCTTAACGTTCCGTTCTATCAACGCTACCTGAACTGGGCCGGCGGAGTCTTGCGCGGCGACTTCGGCAAATCGTTCGAGAAAAATGAGCCGGTGGGCCGCCTGCTGGCGACGCGACTGGTCCGACACCGGCATTCTCGCGTTCTGGGTCTTCGCCCTGATGATCCCGTTGTCGCTCACCTTCGGGATCGTCGCCGGAATGAAGGAAGGCTCGGCGCAAGATAGACTTACGTCGTTCATTTCGGTCGTGACGACGTCGCTTCCCGAAGATCGCGACCGCGATCATCCTGACCGTGATCTTCGCGCTTGGCTTGCATTGGCTGCCGCCGAACGCCGCGATGGTCGAACGGCTGGGATTGGCGCTGCGCTCGTCCTGCCGGTGCTGACGCTGGTGCTCTACGATTTCGGCTATGTGGCGCGAATGACGCGCGCTTCGATGGCCGACGTGATGGGTTCGCAATACATCCGCACCGCGGTGCTGAAGGGCCTGCCCTATCGGCGGGTGATCCTGCGCCACGCGCTGCGCAACGCGCTGATCGCGCCGTTCACGATCATCGTCCTGCAGCTGAACTGGCTCTTGTCGGGCGTCGTGGTGGTCGAGGTGTTCTTTCAATACGCCGGCTTCGGCAAGCTGCTGCTCGATGCCGCCCTCTACGGCGACATCTACGTGATCCAGGCGGCGACGCTGGTTGCGGTCTTCGTCGCCGTTCTGTCGCAGATCATCTCGGACGTCGGCTACACCTTTCTCAATCCTCGGATTCGCTTCGCATGAGCGGGCGCGCGTCAATGACCGTCGCCAACGTCGCGCTTGACGCGCCGTCGCTGCCGTTTCGGCTGCGAATTCGCCAGCCGGACGTGCTCATCGCGTTGCATCCTGCTCATGTGGGTTCCGCTGACGCTTTACGTCATGTTCGGCGACTATTTGGGCTTGACGCTCAGAGTCCTCGTGCTGCTGCCCGCGATCCCGGCGACGCTCGTGCTCTATCTCGATCGCGGTGACTTCGTGGCGCGAGTCGCCGATTGCGGTGATCGGCGCGACGCTTGGTGTTCTTCTGGCTGCTCGTCGCCGTCACGCGCGCCCTATCTGCCGCTGATCGACCCCGAACAAGCCGATCGCGCCGTTCGCGGGGATCGGCGCGTTCAAGAAGGATCACTGGTTCCTGCTCGGCGCGGACTTCAAGGGCCGCGACATGCTGTCGCGCAATCTCTGGGGATGCCAGCGCGTGCTGGTCTGGGGCGTCACGGCGACCTTGGTCGCCTATGCGATCGGGGCGTTCTTTGGTCTGATCGCCGGCTATCTCGGCGGCTGGTGGGACCAGGCGATTTCGCTTGTCTGCAATATCTTGCTGTCGTTCCCGGTGATGGTGCTGTTCATCCTGATCCTGAACTATCTCGGACCCAGCGGCTTCAACATCGTCATCGCCGTCACCTTCGCCTCCGCGCCGGCGATCATGCGCATCGTGCGCGGCCTGACGCTGGACACCAAGAGCCGGGACTACATTTTCGCCGCCCAGACGCGCGGCGAGCATCCGCTGCGGATCATGATCTTACGAGCTGCTGCCGAATGCCCGTGGCCCGATCATCGTCGACGCCTGTCTTCGGCTCGGCTACACCACGGTCGCGATCACGACGCTGACGTTCCTGGGCCTGGGCCTGCAGCCGCCCGATCCTGACTGGGGCCTGATGATCAAGGAATCGGCCAAAGTCGCGATGGTCTGGAAATTCTCCTACATGCTACTGATCCCGGCGCTGTCCGTCTCGAGCCTGATCCTCGGCTTCAATCTGCTCGCCGACGGGCTGCGCGAAATGAGTCTGAGAGATTGATGCAGGCGAACGAGCGGCCCTTGGCGAACGGCGCGGCGGCAGCGAGCGAGCCGACGCCCGTTCTCGAGTGCCGCGAACTCTACGTCTCCTACTTCACCCGCGCTGGCGAAGTGCCGGCGGTCGTCGATTTCAATCTGAAGCTGATGCCCGGCGAGGCGCACGGGATCGTCGGCGAGTCCGGCTGCGGCAAATCGACCGTCGCGCTCGCGATCATGAACTACATGGGCAAGAACGGCGCGATCGTCGGCGGCGAGATCCTGTTTCACGGGCGCGACATGCGGACCATGACGCAGGAGGAGCTGCGCCGCATCCGCGGCTCGAAGATCGCCATGGTCTATCAGGAGCCGATGGCGTCGCTCAATCCGTCGATGCGGATCGCCGAGCAGCTCGCCGAAGTGCCGCAATATCACGAAGGAGCCTCGCGGCGGGAGGCGCTCGACGCGCTCCGAGGCGATGCTCGCCCAGGTGCGCCTACCCGATCCCAAGCGCATCATGAACTCTTTTCCGCACCAGATTTCCGGCGGCCAGCAGCAGCGCGTCGTCATCGCCATGGCGCTCTTGTCCAATCCGAAGCTGCTGCTTGCTCGACGAGCCGACGACCGCGCTCGACGTGACGGTCGAGGCGGGGATCGTCGAACTGATCAAGGAGATCGCCGAGAAATTCGGCACGTCGCTGATCTACATCTCGCACAATCTCGGCCTGATCCTCGAGACCTGCGACCGGCTGACGGTGATGTATTCGGGCGAAGCGGTCGAGACCGGCGCGATTCGCGACGTCTTCGACGCGCATGCGCCATCCCTATACGCGCGGCCTGTTCAACTCGATTCCGGTCCCCGGGGCCGACAAGAACGCGCGGCCGCTTGTGGCCATTCGCGGGCAATTGCCGCTCCCCCATGCGCGGCCGAAAGGCTGCTACTTCGGCCCGCGCTGCGACTTATTTCGTCGAAGGGCGCTGCGACCAGCCGCCGCTGCCGATGCTGCCGAGGTCGCCGCGGGATCGGGTCACGCGGTGCGCTGCGTGCGTTTCGATGAAATCGACTGGACGGCTCGCGCCCGAAGGCCGAAGAGCGCGCGCCGGTCGCGCGGCGGCGAAGTGGTGCTGAGCGTCGACGAACCTATCCAAGCATTACGTCATCGAATCCAGCGCGGCGGCGCTGATCGGCGCGAAAAAGACGGTCAAGGCCAACGAGAAGATCACCTTCCGCGCCCACGAGGCCGAGACGGTCGCGATCGTCGGCGAGTCCGGTTGCGGCAAGTCGACCTTCGCCAAGGTGCTGATGGGGCTGGAGCCCGCGTCAGCCGGCAAGGTGCAGCTCGGCGAAATTCAACTGGCGAACCTGCCGGTCCAGCGCCGCGACAAGAGCACGATCTCGCAGCTTGCAGATGATCTTCCAGAATCCGTTCGACACGCTCAATCCGAGCCACACGGTCGGCGCGCAGATCGCCCGGGTCATCCGCAAGTTCGGCGTCGAGACGCGACCCGACGAAGGTCGAGGATCGCGTCAACCAGCTGCTCGACATCGTCAAGCTGCCGCGCGACTTCGCCAAGCGCCGGCCGCGCCAGTTGTCCGGCGGGCAGAAGCAGCGCGTCGGCATCGCGCGCGCCTTCGCCGGCAATCCCGAGATGGTCATCGCCGACGAGCCGGTTTCGGCGCTCGACGTCTCGGTGCAGGCGGCCGTCACCGGGCCTGCTGATGGACATTCAGCGCGAGCACCGCACGACGCTTCTCGTTCATCAGCCATGATCTTTCGGTCGTGCGCTATCTCGCCGACCGGATCATCGTGATGTATCTCGGCCGGATCATGGAGCACGGCACGACCGAGGAGATTTTCTCGCCGCCGTATCATCCCTACACCGAGGCGCTGCTTTCGGCGGTGCCGATCGCCGACGCAAGCGTGCACAAACGCAAGATCATCGTCGCCGGCGAGATCCCCTCGCCCTCGAACCCGCCGCCCGGCTGCCCGTTCCAGACGCGCTGCCCCTATATGATCAAGGGCGTTTGCGACACGGTCCTCCCGCCGCTGCGCGAGTTCGGACCCGAGCACGTCATCGCTTGCCATCTGGAGACAGAGACCCTGAAGAAGATGGAGCCGGTGATCACGGTCGAAACGGCGGCGTGAGAGGGATGGGGATTTTCTTGAGCCTGATACCAAGCTTCGCCGCCCGACGAAAGCCCCAGGATTTGTGATGAAAGGAAATGCGGCTACTCGGAAGCCGTTGAGGGCTGCATTCGTCGATTTTGTTCACTCCAAAATATTGTCACTCCATCATTTCAAATCAAAAAACACGACTTCGCCATCTCAAAACGTTACTTCACGATGGGGATCTTGTTCCGGTCTATTGTAATGGCGACCGCGCCAATCAGAACTGCGCCGAACACGATGTTTTGGGCGAAGATGTTCACGCCGAGGAATGTCATCCCGATGCGCACGACCGAAATGATCAGCGCGCCAACCAGGGTGCGCCATATGCTGCCGACGCCGCCCGTTATTGCGGTCCCGCCAACGACGACAGCCGCTATCGAAGGCAACAGGAGCTCCGCAGCCAACGTGGGCGAGCCGCTTGCGAGGCGCCCGGCAAGGACGACTCCCGCGAGCGCCGCGAACGCCGCCGAAAGCACAAAGGCAAAGATCTTTTGCCGGCCAACCTTGACGCCGGATGCGTAAGCCGCGGGCTCTCCCGCCCCGATCGCTGCGCTGTAACGGCCAAACCGCGTATGCGCCTGCACGACATGCGCTGCCGCCAGGACGAGCAGCCCGATAAAGATAACGTTCGGCAAGCCAAACGCCTGGCCGGTGATCCACGCCTGATAGGCGCGCCCTGCTTCGTTGAGGGTGATCGAGCGTTCCTTTGAGATCACCAGTGCGGCGCTGAACAGGACGCCACCCATCGCGAGGGTGGCGATAAAGGAGGGGATTTTCAGCCGCACGTGTACGATTCCGGAAAGCAGCCCGGCGATCGCGCCAATGGCGATTGCAAGCAGAAACGACCCGTAGCCGAGTCGGGTGATCGTAAGGGCGACGATGACGCTGGCAAGCGAAGCCATCGATTGAATGGAGAGGTCAATCCCTCCAAGCATGATTACGAAGGTCACGCCGGTCGCAAGGATGAACAACACAGCGGTGTCGCTCGCGAGCTCAATCAGAGTGCTTGGCTGTAGGAATGTCGGCTGGGCGATCCCCACCAGAAGAATGAGGAGCGCAAGCGTTGCGAGCGGCAGCCACTTTCTGATGTCGTCGGACCGCAGCGCCTTCACAGCCATCGCTAGACCATATGTCCGATGAGGTCGACCTGTTGTGGCTTTGCGCCGCGCGCGGCATCCGCCCGATGCGTAATCTCGCCGTCGCGCATCACAAGGACGGTATGGCTGAGTCCGATGGTCTCCTCCAAAGTATCCGAAGTCAGAACGATCGAGAGGCCGTCGCCAGTCAAGCGGCGAACAAGCTCGTAGACCTCCTCCTTGGCGCCTACGTCTAGGCCACGAGTCGGATGATCGAGGACGAGAATTCTCGCCTTGGCGTTCAGCCACTTCGCAAGAACCACCTTCTGCTGGTTGCCGCCAGAGAGGCCGAGGCACAGGGTGTTGATACTCGGCGTGCGGATTTTAAGCCGGGAGGTCCAGTCCGTTGCGACGCCTCGCGCCTTTCCGCCGTCGATCAGCCCGAAGCGTGTGAGACTTGCGAGGTCGGCCAGAGTGATATTGTCCGCTACAGACAGGAAAAGAACGAGCCCCTCGACCCGCCGTTCGCGCGGAATGTAGCCGATGCCAAGGTCCACCGCCTCGGCGGGCGTTGCCAGCCGCACCTCGCGACCGGCGACTTTGAGAGTTCCAGCCGTGTGAGGCGCGAAGCCCGCGAGTGTTCGCGTCAGCTCCTCACGACCCGAACCAATCACTCCGGCGATGCCCAGGACCTCTCCAGCGCGCAACTTGAAACTGACGTTCCTGTAAGCCGCGCCGCAGGCAAGCTGGTCGGCTTCCAGCACGATGGCGCCCTGAACCGGCATCTGTTGGGGTTCATAATAATACTCGGCTTGCTGGGTTCTTCCGACCATCAGCCGATGAAGCATCGCAACATCTGCATCGGCCGCCGCAAGTTCCGCGACCACTTCTCCATCCTTCATGACGTAGACGCGATCAGAAACCTGCAGCACCTCGTCAAGCCTGTGCGAGACGAAGACAAAGGACGCGCGCGACTTCAAGGCCCGCACTCGATTGAAAAGAATGTCGATCTCAGCGCGCTCGAGAACGGAGGTTGGTTCATCGAGGAGGATCACAAGGTGGCCGGCGGAATGCTCCTCGAGCGTCAGCGCTTTGGCGAGCTCCACCATCTGACGATCGGCGAAGCTAATGGCGTCCGCCCGCGTCCGCGGATCAATGTCGACCTTGACCTTTTCCAGTTGCCGCGCCGCGGCGTCGTAGAGCGGTCGCCACTGAACGAGGCCGTATTTCGTGAACTGCCGCTCGTTTCCGAGATAGATGTTCTCACCGATCGTCAGGTTCGGGAGCAGGGATTGCTCCTGGAACACCATGCCGATTCCTTTTCGATTCGCGTCCGCCGCGCTTTCGATTCGAGTCTCATTGCCGGCGACGAAAACTTTCCCAGAATCCGGCTGATAGACGCCGCTCAGGATCTTCATGAGGGTCGACTTGCCGGCGCCGTTCTCGCCGATGAGGCCAACCACCTCCCCAGGCTTAATCTCGATCGAGACGTTCTTCAGCGCGTGCACACCCGGAAAGCGCTTGCCCAATCCCGACACGGAGATCGCAGCATTGGCGCTCATGCTCATTTGACGACCCGCGCTTTGCGATCGATCGACAGCGCCACGGCGCCGATGATCATGAGGCCCTGAAGCCCGATCTGAACGCTCGGCGGAACGCCCATAAGCACCATGCCGTTCGACAAGACGGAGACGATCAGCACGCCGACGAATGTTTGGAGCACGCCTCCCTCTCCCCCCGAGAGTGATGTCCCGCCCACGACGACGGCCGTCACGGTAGTGAAAAGCCGGCCGTTGCCGATCTGCGCATTTCCTAAGCCGAGTTGAGCGGCGGCAAGAACGCCGCCCACGGCATAGAATACGCCCGCCAGGGTGAAGGTGACGACACGAACCCGCGAGACCGAAATGCCAGATAGGGCTGCAAGCTCCTCTCCGCCGCCGAGAGCGTAAATGTAGCGTCCGAGGCGGGTATGGTTCTGGATCACGTAAGCAACTGCAAGACAGGCGAGCGCCAACCACACCCCCCAGGGAAGGCCAAGCGCTCGCTTGATCGCAAGTCCGCGTATCAATGGATCGTTGATCCTTATCGCCATGCCGCCCAGCAAGGCGTTGGCGATCCCCACGCCGATGAACCATGAGCCAAGCGTCGCCATGAACGAAGGCACCTTGAGGCGGACATGGACAATGCCATTCGCGAAGCCAACGAGGCCGCCGACGACCAGCACGAGGAGCACGGCCAAAAGGCCAAGGTTATTGTCGTTCAAGCCGTTGAGGACCGTCATCGAAAGGATCACGGCCGCAAGCGTAAGGATTCCTTCGACCGACAGATCGATCGATCCCATCAATATGACGAAGGTCTCGCCGAGGCCGAGGACAAGTGGAATCGCAGCGTCCTGGCTGATCCGGACGAAGTTTCCGAAGCTAAGAAAGTTGTGGTTGATGACAGCGATGATGAGACACAGAAGAACGAGCACCATAGCCGGCGCCCACGCGGCGATCCGCAGCCGGACCCATCTCGCTCCGGCGCTCGCGGTAGGCGCAACTTTCAGAGACGCACTCACCGCGCCGCCATCAGCAGTTCCGACAGTCTAAGGAAGGTTGCGGGCGCCGAGACCGAGGACGCCCGCTTTTCGCGACGGCTCGCTATTTGTACTGGATCTGCCCGCTCACGCGGCCCCAAATGTCGTTCCAATCCAGTTTGGGCTCCGCCTTGATGTTGGTGTCGTAGAACGACTGCGCGTTGTCAGCGGTGATGACGACGCCCTTGCCGTAGAACTCGCGATGATCTTTCGGCTCCTTTGACGGATCGAACTTGCCGGTCTTGGCGTGATAGCCGATCGATAGACCCATGCCGCCTTGCCAGAACGGATCCCATGCGACCGTTCCCGCCATCTCGCCTTTCAGGATGGCCTCGACGGCGAGTTGGATACCATCGATTCCGGTCACTGGAACCTTCCCGGCTCGGCCGTCGCTTCTGAGCGCCTCGACAGCGGCCAGCGCCATATCATCGTTGGCCGCCCATATGCCACCGATCTTGTCTCCGT
The DNA here is from genome assembly GCA_963820095.1 of uncultured Alphaproteobacteria bacterium. Taxonomy (GTDB): domain Bacteria; phylum Pseudomonadota; class Alphaproteobacteria; order Rhizobiales; family Beijerinckiaceae; genus Roseiarcus. The sequence goes on along the minus strand of CAWFZA010000008.1, from coordinate 124,659 downwards.
ACTGGGTCAGCCAGGCATTGGTCTTTTGCAGCGCTTCTGTCGCTGACCAATTGGCGACCTGCATGTCAAGCAGCTCAACGCCTGGATTGGCCTTCAGCGCCTCCATGAGCCCGGCCTTCCGCTCAATCGCCGGGACGTTCGATTCGATGCCGCCAAGCGCCACGATCCCGCCTTTGCCCCCCATCGCCTTGATCAGGGTGTCCGCCATCGCCTTGCCATAGGGAACTCCACTAAAGGAGATGTGCGCGACATAGTTCGGGTTGAAATCCCAAGGGTGTAGATCGTTGGGCTTGTTCCACTGAGTGACGACGTAGGCGCCAGCGTCCTTGCAGGCTTGGACGATTGGGCGGGCGTCGGGACTGTCGTTCGGGTCGACGTTGATGACGCAATTGCCGTTGGTCTTGGCGAGAATGGCCTTGATGTCTGCGATGCCTTTCTCGCTGTTGCCCTCGGTCACCAAGGTCACGTAGTCGGCCCCGACCGATTTTGCGAATGCGGCTCCCCCCTTGTTCCACGTCGCGTGATATGGGTTGGAAAGCGAGCGAATGGAGTTGACGACGGTCGGATTTCCGTCCGCCAGCGCTCGACGCGTGATGACCGCGGGAAACGCGCCAATGACGCCAACGGCCGCCGCGCCTTTAAGAAAGCGGCGGCGGGACGCCGAGATTCGTGAACCAGACGGCTTTTGTGTATCGATCATTTTTCCCTCCCTTGGATCATCGACGCGGCCAACTCGGTCCGCGCGGATTTCGGGCTTGATACGCCTCGATTGATGGAGAGCACGCCATCAACACGCGCATCAGCAAAATTGTTAGTTAGCCAAGCTAGACTGCACGCTTGGCAGACGCTGTCAATTGTCGCAAGTGTGGGTCAGCGCGTTCTGCCCGGTCGCAGAGCTTCAATGGGGTGGAAGCGACTCCTCCACGCTCAGTTCTGCGGTCGCGCGCCAGTCGTTCTCAAGGTGAAAAGGACAGCGCCATGGCGCTCAATTTTCTCAGTCAGCTAACCGGCTCATTCGCGATGCCGGCGGCGGAGAATCCGACAGTCGCGATGGTGGAAGCTGCCTACCGGCATCATGCGCTTGATATCCGATACATCAATTGCGAGGTGTCCCCGCAAAGGCTCGCCGACGCCGTCAAAGGCGCCCGCGCAATGGGCTGGATCGGCTTCAATTGCTCGATTCCGCACAAGGTGGCGATCATTGAACATCTCGATGGGCTGGGCGATTCGGCGACGGTGATCGGCGCCGTCAATTGCGCCGTTCGTCGTGGCGAGAAATTTATCGGCGAGAATACTGATGGCAAAGGATTTCTGCAGTCCCTTCGGGAGGTGGTTGATCCCGCGGGGAAGCAAGTCGTTATGTTTGGCGCGGGCGGCGCCGCACGGGCGATCGGGGTGGAGCTTGCATTGGCCGGCGCGGCCCGGATTGTGGTGGTGAACCGCGGCGAGAGCCGAGGCCGCACTCTTGTCGACCTCCTCAATCGCAAGACCAAGACTGATCCCGAGCTTGTTCTCGAAGGCGGCGCTTACAAAATTCCCTCGACGGCTGACATCGTGGTCAACGCAACCTCTATCGGCCTGTATCCGGATATTGACGGTCGCCTCAATCTTGACGTCGAAAGCCTGCGACCGTCGCTTGTGGTTGCAGACGTTATTCCCAACCCGCCGCGCACGCGACTTCTTCGCGACGCTGAAGCCCGAGGTTGTCGAGTGCTTGATGGACTAGGGATGATCGTCAACCAGGGCGTCATTGGCATCCAATATTGGACCGGAGTCGATGTCGACGCCTCTGTCATGCGAAAAGAACTAGAGAGGCTTTTTGCGAACTGACGAATAACAGTCACAAGCGGTTCGTTCCAAAGCGTGGGCGCGCATTTGGCCGGTAGCATGCGCTGCCGAGGCCGCTCCAAGGCTTGTTGAGATTCGGGATTCTCATGATGTCAGGCGGAAATTGGCGGCGAGCGAATGAGATCGTTGTCATTCGCAATCATGGCCGCGGGTCCGAGACCCGCCGAAGTTCCAGTGTCAATTCCAGGCGCCGTGTTCCGCCCAAAGCGGAAATGTCCACGCGCTCCCGTCTAGGCTGCAACCGGTATGGCGCGACGCCCACCGACCACGGCCTAGCGACGTCTCCCCCCTAGGCTTTCCAACAGGACGCTCAGCGCCGCCACGCCGATGATCAGCGCGCCCCAGATCGCAACCGTAAGGAAAGGGCTGAAGTTGAGAAGGTTGAAGGCGGAGGAGATCACCTGGAGTACGATTAAGGCCATCAACAAGCCGCCAACCTTACCAAAGCCCCCAAACGGATCGACGCCGCCAAGCACCGCCGCCAGGATCGTCACCAGCAAATAACTCTCGCCATAAGCGGCGTTGGCGGAATTGAATCTCGCCATCATCACCAGCGCGGCGACGACGGCGAGAAGGCTGGAAAGAATGTAGACGCCCAGGAGCACGCGCTTGGTGTCCACGCCGGAATAGCGTGTCGCCTTCTCGTTTGAACCAATCATGTAGATCCTGTGGCCGAACGGGCTTTTGTTGAGCAGGACGGCCACCGGCAAGCAGAGCGCGAGGAAGATCAGAAGCGCTACGGGCACGCTCATCACCGTTCCGTTGCCGAGAAAGACGATCGGATCTGGAAAGCCAGAGATGACGTTGCCGCGGGTGAGGCCGATCGACAGGCCCTTGCACATCGTCATCGTGCCCAGCGTGGCGAGAATCGGCGAGACGCCGAGATAGGCGATCACAAATCCATTGATCAACCCAACGATTGTCCCGACCGCAACGCCCGCAAGAATCGCAATGAGCTGCCAGCCAACCCAAATCGCGCCTTCCGCGCCAGTCGCGTGCGTCGTGAGCACCCACGCCATAGCGAGCGCACACAGATTGGCCGTCGCGATGATGGAGAGGTTGAGGCCGCCCGAAAGCAGCGTCACCATCATGGCCAGCGAGAGGATTCCGAGTTCCGGCAGTTGGAAGGCCATCGACTGCAGCGCGCCAACGCTGAAGAGCTGATCGCCGAGGAGGAGCCAGAAGACGATGAGAAGGACGACAAGGACGAGCGAAAGGATTTGGGCCGCGCCGCCGCGAAAGCGGGGCAGCGAAAACGCCCACCACGAAGCCCTGGCGTCAAGGCTCATCGCCGACCCCTCATGCGACCGACCTCGCCAATCGGCGGCGCCGGTCGCGCCAGGCGGTGATCGAAACAGCCAAGAGGATGGTCAAGCCGACGAACCATTGATTCCAATAGGAGGAGACGCCGAGGAGCACCAAGCCGTTCTGCAAAATCGCCAACAGCGTGACGCCGAGAATTGCCCCAAACACCGTGCCGACGCCGCCGGTCAGGCTGGCCCCGCCCAGTACGACCGCAGCCAGGACGTCGAGTTCCTTGCCGACCAGCACCGTCGGCGTCACCGATTGTGCGAGCTGGGCTTGAACCAGCGAGGCAATGCCGGCGATGAGGCCCAAATAGCCGTAAACCAAGAAATTGAGGCGAACGACGTGAAAGCCGAGTCGTTGCGCGGCGTCCTTGTTGCCGCCGAGTGCATAGATTTGGCGCCCGACATTGGTCCGGTTCAAGAGCAGCCATGCCGATAGGAACGCCAGCGCCAGAACGAGGATCTGCAGGTTCAGCGCATAGGGAGTGCCGCTGGCGTCGTCATATTCGAACCACCAGACGCCGTCGCGGAAGAACTTAGGCAGCGACGTGATGTACTTTCCGCCGCTGAAGAAAATCAAGAGCCCGTAGAAGATATTGAGCGTGGCGATCGAGACAATGATCGACGAGATGCGCAGGCGCGTGATGAAAAGCGCGTTGATCGCGCCGCAAGCGACGCCGATCGCTCCCGCGATTGCGAAGATCGAAAACCAGCCCAGCCCGTAGCGGATGGCCAGCGTCAACGCGACATATTGCGCGACCGAAGCGGTCGCCGTGAAGGAAATGTCGATGCCGCCGGCAATTAGCACAACGAGGAGACCTGAGGCCATGATGCCGACGAAGGCGTTGGACGTAAGGAGGTCGAACAGGTTCTGAAGCGTCAGGAAGCTGTCGGTCGCCAGCGACAAAACCAGACCAAGCGCCAGTATGACCGCCAACAGCCAGAATTCGTGAGTGCGCCGAAACCGCTGAAACATGGGAAAGACGGTGGGAGGGGACGCGGCGAGGCTCACGCGAAGGGTCCTACCCAGATCATGGCGCAGCGCGCACGCTTATGCATCGACCAGGGCCTGCAGCTCGGCCTCTGAGGAGTCATGCGGTATGCATTCGCCGGCAAGTCGTCCCCGTCGCATCACTATGACGCGCTGAGCGTGATAGAAGACCTCCGGGATCTCGTCCGAGATGAGCAATATTGCGACACCATCAGCCGCGAGCGCCTTGATGACCTCGTAGATTCCGTCTTTCGCGGCGATGTCGACACCCACCGTCGGGCTGTCGAGGATGAGGAGCTTAGGCCCGGTCGCCATCCACTTGGCCAGAACGACGCGCTGCTGATTGCCGCCGGAAAGAGTTTTGACCGCATTGTCCGGATCGGGCGTCTTGATTGCGAGATCCCCGATCCATTTTCGGGCGGCGCTTCGTCGCTTTGCTTCCGGCACGAGGCCGAACCGGTTTGTGAGCTTATCGAGAACCGTCACGAGAATGTTGGACGCGATCGGCTGGTCGAGCACGAGGCCGAGAGTCAGTCGATCCTCGGAGACGTAGGCGATGCCTTCGGCGATCGCCTGCGCGTTGGTCTTCAACGCCAAGGGTTTGCCGTTCAGTCGAATTTCTCCAGACGTCGGCGGGTTCATGCCGAAGAGCGAAAGCGCGAATTCGGTACGGCCTGAACCAAGCAAACCTGTGAGCCCGACGATCTCGCCCGCATGAATGTCCAGGCTGATGTCCTCGTATTGACCGGTTCGGGTGAGCCGCTCCACCGAGAGCATCGTCTTGGACCTCGAGAAATCCGGCGCGGAGGTTTCATAGGCATAGGCCTTGCCAGTCATCAATGTGGCAAGCTTCTTGTCGTTCATCTCGCTGGCAGGGAAATCTCCGACCTTCGCGCCGTCACGCAAAACCGTGACGCGCTCGGCGATCTCCATCACCTCATCGAGCCGATGCGAGACGAAGACGGTTGAGATGCCGGACCGCTTGAGATCGGCGACGAGCCGGATGAGCGCGTCGACCTCGTGCCGAGTCAGCGACGAGGTCGGTTCGTCCATGATCACAAGCCGCGCATCGGCGGCCATCGCGCGACTGATCGCCACCAATTGGCGGCTCGCGATCGAGAGATCCTCAACGCGCGCGAGGGGGTCCAGTGAGGCGCCGATGCGCGCAATCGCGGCTTCCGCGGTTGACTGAATCGCGCGCCAATTCACCACCTGCGGAGGCCCGAGATGCCGCCCGACCGCGATGTTCTCGGCGACGGTGAGATTGGGGAACAGCGAGAGGTCCTGATAGATCACTTGAATGCCGCAGGCGGTCGATTGCACGGGAGTGAGATGCAGGTATTCGCGACCCTCAATCACGATGCGTCCTTCCGGCTCGGGCCGAAGCACGCCTGCGATGATCTTGATGAGAGTCGATTTGCCAGAGCCGTTTTCGCCGACCAGACAGTGAACCTCTCCGGCCGGCAAACACAGGTCGACATTGCGCAATGCGACGACGCCGCCGAACCGTTTGGAGATTGCGTGAAGGTCGAGGAAATTGACCAAGTGCGGTGCCTATGGCGACGTCATCGATATGAGCGTTGGCCTGGTGTCAACGCTCCGAGCCGCGCTCATTCGGCGACCGCTTGACGTCGCCGTAGGCTCGAGCGTGAGGACAGCGCCTGCAGCAACCGCGAGCGAGGCCCGCGCCTCGCCCGCGAGATCCGCAAGCGTCAGAGGCCGCCGGCGATGAGACCGTCGATCGTCTCGTTGTTGATGCGCATGATCTTGTCGACCTTGATCAGCTTGCCGGGCACGTCGACGGAGGCCTTGCCCAGTCCCGGTATATCCATCCCGTCCTTCATTTCCGTGCCGTCAAGGACAAGCCGTCCGACTGCGACCATCGCATAGCCGGCGTCGGTCGGATTCCAGAGGAAGCCCTCTCGGATAATGCCGTCGGCGATCAGATCCTTCGCCTGGGACGGGAGCACCGTCCCGACGATGGCGATCTTCTTCCCAAGCCGCTTTTCGCGAACGGCGTTGCCTGCGCCGATCGGCCCATTGGAGCCGAAGCCAAGAATGCCTTTGAGGTTCGGATAAGCTTTGATCACGTCCAGGGTCGTTTTATAAGACGTGTCGATCTCATCGGCGCCGGGAAAACGATCCGCGACGAGCTTCATCTTGGGATAGTGTTCTTTTTGATAAGCGATTGCTGCGTCCGCCCACTTGTTGTGGAGCGGAGTCGTGAGCGTGCCGACGTAGACGACATAGTCGCCTTCTTCGCCCATATCCTTGGCTAGCCGCTGCATTTGCACTTCGCCGAACAGCTTGGAGTTCGATGAGCTCGACGTTCCAATCGCGGCCTTCCTGCTCGGGGCCTTCATGCGTGATAACTTTGATGCCCGCCTCCTGGGCGCGTTTCAGCACGGGAGCAGTCACCTTCACGTCGAGCGGCACAAGGCCGATGACGTTGACCTTCTTGGCGATAAGGTCCTCTAGCAGCTTGACCTGCTGCGCCGGGTCAACGTTTGCGGGCCCAACCATGGCGGCGTTCATCTTGAAGTCCGTGCCGCCCTTGTTCACGCCCTTTTCCAAGGCGTTGAACCACGGAATGCCTGCGATCTTGACAACCACAACCATCGTCGGTTCGGCGGCGAACGCCAACGGACTCATGAACGTAGCCGTGGCGGCGACCGCCGCACCGCCCAAGAGTCTAAACGTCTCACGTCTGTTCATATGAATATTCCCTCCCAGTGGCCGGTTTTCTGCCATGTTTAAGCGCCGGTGCCCCAATTCTGCGCTGGTTTCTGGTCGCAAGCAAGTAAGGGCCCGCGACCAACGGCATCTCGCGGGACGGCGCCCGTCGCTTGCGACAGCGCTCGCAGTCCTGGAAAAGCGCAAAAGACGGCCAGTTGGTCGCGATCAAGCCTGACACGTGAGAGAGGCGCATTTGAGCAACGACAGAGGAAGACGAGAGGACGTTTCAGGAAGACGCAGAGATGCAGCTCGCAATGGTAGTCCGGCTCGAAATGGTAGTGCGCGACAGGGACGTCCATAATGAAGCGGCGCGACACATTGCTGCCCTATTGCCGTCACTTCCTTCCAGGGTCAAATAGGTGATCTCGGCGACAAGCTTAGGCTCGACCCAATGGACACGAGGGACAAGCGGCGAGCCAAAGCTGGCGCGCGTAACGCGGCTCGGCTTGGCGAAACCCGTCGAACTCCGTTTCTTCGAAAAGGTGACCGCTTATGACAAGTAGCCCGCCCGCGTGACCCCGGATCTGCGAGCGGCGCGTCTTTCTTTCTCACCACGGACCACGCCTCATGACCAACGATGAACTGCGCGCGCTCAACAAGACCCGACACATTCAGCAGATCGCATGGCTGACCCGCGACCTCGAAAAGTCGATGCAGGCCTGGATCGATACACTTCGGATTGGACCGTGGCGCGTCTTCCGCTTCACCGACAAGACCGTGAAGAATCTCAAAGTCGACGGCAAGGCCGTCGAGGGCCCGTTTGAGTTCCGAATCGCTATCACCTATGTCGGCGACATGGAGATCGAGCTCATTGAGCCCGTTCGCGGCCCAATGATCTACGAGGACTATATCCGCCGCCGTGGCGAGGGCTTGCACCACATCAAGGAGAAGATTCCCGACGACCGAATGGCCGCACTCGTACAGGACTATGCGGCCCGCGACGTCAAAGTCACGCAGACGGGACAGTTCGTCGCCGACTTCCATTTCTACCTCGACACCGAGCCCAAGCTAGACTTTGTCTATGAACTTGGGAATTGCCCCTATCAGGACCTGCCGCCGGATCTGGTGTCGATCTACCCGCCGGAAGAAACCTCGCCGAAACGCGCGTGAGTGTTTCGCGGCAAATGCCGCCTTCATCGTATCAATCGCGAACCCAAAGGACGCGGGTCAAAGCGACAGGGCGCCGGTGAGGCGGAGCGCCACCGGGTTGCCGAGGGCGTCGACGATCACATGGATCTTGGTGGTCGGGCCGCCGCGCGAGCGGCCTATGGCTTGGTCGACGCCCCCTTTCTGAGGGCCCCGCACTATGCTGATGAGCTCTGACGATGGTGGCGTCGATGATCGCATATTCGTTGTCCGGATCGTCAGCCAACGTCTTGAAAAGACTCTCCCATACGCCGCTTTTCGCCCACCGCGAGAACCGCGTGTCGATGTTCTTCCAGGCGCCGAAGCGCTCGGGCAGATCGCGCCACGGCGCGCCTGAGCGGAATTTCCAAATCACCGCCTCAACGAAACGTCGATTGCCCAGCGCGCTGTCGCGTCCGATATGGCCGGGACGACCCGGCAGCAAATGTTCAACCCGTGCAAACTGATCGTCGCTCAATCCGTATCGCCGCACCGAAAGCCTCCCAACAGGAAGGCTCCCCATGAATCACGCTTTCCCCGATTCGCGAATCCCCTAATTGAGGACATAGCCTAGCATCATTCGGATAGGCCCGGATGAGCAAAAATCATTCCCACTCGATTGTGCCCGGCGGCTTGCTCGTGATGTCATAGACAACGCGATTGACGCCCTTGACTTCGTTGATGATGCGAGTTGCAGCGCGGCCGAGGAACGCCATGTCGAACGGAAAGAAGTCCGCGGTCATGCCGTCGATCGAAGTCACCGCACGCAGCGCGCAGACGGAATCGTAGGTGCGTCCGTCGCCCATCACGCCGACTGTGCGCACCGGCAGCAAGACGGCGAACGCCTGCCAGATCTGATCGTAGAGGCCCGCTTTTCGGATCTCGTCGAGAAAGATCGCGTCAGCCTGCCGGAGAATATCCAGCTTCTCGCGCGTGACGGCGCCGGGGCATCGGACCGCAAGGCCCGGTCCCGGAAAAGGATGACGGCCGACGAAGGCTTCCGGCAGCCCGAGCTCGCGGCCCAAAGCGCGCACCTCGTCCTTGAACAACTCGCGCAACGGCTCGACGAGCTTCATGCGCATGCGCTCGGGCAGGCCGCCGACATTGTGATGGCTCTTGATCGTGGCCGACGGGCCGCCGGAAAACGACACGCTCTCGATCACGTCGGGATAGAGCGTGCCTTGCGCCAGAAATTCGACCGGGCCTTTGCCGTCGCTCGCAATGCGATGGGCCTCCGCGTCGAATGTGTCGATGAACAGCCTGCCGATCGTCTTGCGCTTGGCCTCAGGGTCGTCGACGCCCGCGAGCGCCTCTATGAACTCCTGCGCCGCGTCAAGATGAACGAGCGGGATGTTGAAATGGCCGCGGAACAAATTCACGACTTCATCGGCTTCGCCTTGCCGCATAAGTCCGTGGTCCACGAATACGCAGACGAGCTGGTCGCCGATCGCCTCGTGTATCAGCACCGCCGCGACCGCGAAGTCGACGCCGCCTGACAAGCCGCAAATGACGCGCGACTTGCCGACTTGGGCGCGGATCCGGCCGATCTCCTCATCGCGAAACGCGGCCATCGTCCAATCGCCTTTGAGGCCGGCGACCTTAAAAAGAAAATTGGCGAGAAGCCTGGCGCCGTCGGGCGTATGAGCCACCTCGGGGTGGAACATGGTCGTATAGTAGCGGCGCTTCTCGTCCGCCGCGACCGCATAGGGCGCGTTCTCCGACACCGCATAGACCCGGAAGCCTTCAGGAAGGCGCGTCACGCGATCGCCATGGCTCATCCACACCGGATAGCGGCCGCCCGTGCGCCACACGCCCTCGAACAGCGCACAGGCCTCGAGGATCTCGACATCCGCCCGGCCGAATTCCGCCGCATGCCCGCTTTCGACCTTGCCGCCGAGTTGCTCGCATAAGGTCTGCTGGCCGTAGCAAATGGCGAGGATTGGAACTCCGCTGTTGAAGATTTCGGTGGGCGCGCGGGGGCTGCCCGGCTCCGGAACCGATGCAGGTCCGCCGGACAGGATCACCGCCTTGGGCTTGAGGCGCGCGAACGCCTCGCCCGCCTTCGAGAACGCGTAAATCTCGCAATATACGCCTGCCTCGCGCACGCGCCGCGCGATCAGCTGCGTGACCTGCGAGCCGAAGTCGACGATGAGAACTGAGGCGTGGCTCATGCGGCTCATTTGGCGCAAGCGACAGGCTTGCGCAACCCGGTCCTCATGGGTGCGCTGAGTCGAGCCGCGGCTTTCTAAAGGCTGTCGCCTCTTGAGACGCTTCGATGCTTCCGCGCCCCGTCACAGCCAACTCCGAGCGCGGGCTCCCGGCCGCCTGTTCCGGCTCGACCCGATGTCTTGGCGCTTGATGAAACCGAAGCCGCTCTTCTCGAGATCAAGCCGGTGAGCGGAGCGGTCTCCAAATTCCGAACTGGACGGCTTTTCAGCGAGGCGCCGGGACGGCGGCAGTGTGAGCGGGATCACTGTCCGGACTCGCTTGCCGGCCTAGAGGTCCCTCGCGCTGAAGTCCGGCCCCATCTAAGACTTCGGTATTGCGCTTCGACACCGATCACATATGCTGTGATCAAGGGAGACTGAGGAGCAACGTCATGGCCTCGAACAGCAACTCAGGACAGAAATTCATTTCGCGGAATCGCAAGCCTCGCGTGCATATCACCTACGAGGACCCCTATGATTCTGAAAAGCTGATCGAGTTGCCCTTTGTCATGGGTGTCCTTGCGGATCTCTCCGGCAACGCCTCGCAGGTCGCCAAGCCGGACATGAACGACAGGAAGTTCCTGGATATCGACATGGATAATTTCGACAAACGCATGGCCGCGATCGAGCCAACGGTGTCGATGAAAGTGGCGAACAAGCTTAGCGGCGGCGAGGGCGGCGAGAAGCTGTCGGTCAATCTCAAATTCGCGAAGATGGACGACTTCTCGCCCACCGCGATCGCCCGGCAGGTCCCGGCGATGGCCAAGCTCCTTCAGGCGCGCGAACAACTGTCCAATCTGTTGAAATACATGGACGGCAAAGCCGCCGCCGAGGACAGTCTCAAGAAGCTGCTTGCAGATCCCCAATTGATGGCGGCTTTGAAGACGAATCTCGAGCAGAAGTCGTCGAGCGACCGCTCGGCCCAAGACGCTCAATAAGGAATCTCCGCGATGGCCACGCAACAGGAACAGAAGCCAGCCGCCACGACGGTCGCTCCCCCGGCGCCGGTCGAAGCGGAAGAGTTCGCGCAGGTGCTCAAAGGAAACTTCAAGCCCCGCACCGAACGCGCCGCGACCGAGGTAGAGAACGCGGTCCAGACGCTCGTCACGCAAGCGCTTGCGGACTCTAGCCTTGTCAAGGGCGAGGTGCTCGACACGATCGAGGAAATGATCGCGCGGCTCGACGAGAAGCTGTCGGCGCAGATGAACGAAGTGCTTCACGCGCCGGAATTCCAACAACTGGAAAGCGCCTGGCGCGGCTTGAACTATCTTGTGTTCAACTCCGAGACCGACGCGACGCTCAAGATCCGCGTGATGAACGTCGGAAAAATGGAGCTCTATCGCAACCTGAAGAACAACTATCCCGGCGCGCGCTGGGACCAGAGCCCCCTGTTCAAGGCCGTCTACGAGAGCGAGTTCGGGACGCTCGGCGGCGAGCCGTATGGGGCGCTCGTCGCGGACTATGCCTTCAGCCACAACGCCGTGGATGTGCAGCTCCTGCGCGATCTCGCGAAGATTGCCTCCGCCTCGCTTGCGCCGCTTGTCACCGGCGCCGATCCCAATCTGCTTGGCATGGATTCCTGGCGGGATCTGATGAACCCACGCGACATCGGGAAATTGATGGACACGCCGGATTACGCAGCTTGGAAGGGATTGCGCGATTCCGTTGACAGCCGATATGTCGCTCTATGCATGCCCCGCGTCCTGTCGCGCCTGCCATATGGCGCAAAGACGGAGCCGGTTGAGGAATTCGCGTTCGAGGAAGATACGGACGGGAACAAAGGCGAAAAATATGGCTGGATGAACGCGGCCTATGTGATGGGAGCGAACATCAATCGCGCCTTCAAGGAATACGGCTGGACAGTGAGAATCCGCGGCGTCGAATCCGGCGGGGAGGTGCTCAATCTCCCGGTGCACACATTCCCGACCGACGACGGCGGCGTTGACATGAAATGTCCGACTGAAATCGCAATCACGGACCGGCGCGAGGCCGAATTGTCGAAGGTGGGCATTATCTCGATCGTCCATCGGAAGAACACCGACAAGGCCGCCTTCATCGGCGCCCAATCGGTGTACAAGCCGAAGCTCATGGACAAGGCCGAGGCGACAGCGTCCGAGAACTTGTCGGCGCGCATTCCCTACATGTTCGCGGTCTCGCGTTTCGCGCATTATCTCAAGTGCATGGTTCGCGATAAGATCGGCTCGACAAAGGAAAAGGACCAACTCGAGCGCTGGCTCAACAACTGGATCGTCCGCTACGTGGACGCCGATCCGAAGAACTCGAGCGAACAGGTCAAGGCGATTAAGCCGCTCGCCGGCGCCAAGGTTACGGTGATCCCGAACGAGGAGAACCCGGGCTACTATTCGGCCAATGTCTGGCTCAGGCCGCACTTCCAACTGGAAGGCATGGACATCGGCATGAGCCTGGTGGCCTCGCTGGCGGAGCGCAAAGGCTGAAACGCCAGCAGCGGGTCCGGCTCGCGTAAAGCTCCTCGGCAAAGCGCGGCTTGGTTGAGCGTGTTTATAGGTGGCATTTATTTTGAAATAACAAGGAGCGACTGGATATGGCCGTTGACATGATCCTCGAACTCGACAACGTCACTGGCGAGTCGAAGGTTGAGAATTTCGTAGACAAGATCGACATCTCCTCATTCTCCTGGGGCGCGTCAAACAGTGGCTCCGCACATATGGGCGGCGGCGCTTCCGGCGGCGGCAAGGGGAACATCCACGATATGTCGTTGACGAAGACTGTCGACAACGCTTCGCCGACGCTGTTCAAACTCTGCTATCAAGGCAAGCATATTCCGACAGGAAAGCTGCACGTTCGCAAGTCCGCTGGCGACGACAAACTCGAATACCAATTGTTCGAGATGACAGAGGTTTATATTACCAACGTCAGCATGGGCGATGCGGCGGGAAACGAAACGCCGAGTGAATCGTTCACGCTTACTTTTGCAAAAATCAAGTATACCTATAGCCAGCAAAGCGAAACGGGCGCCGATCAGGCGCAACCTTTCTTCGAGGTCGACATCAAGTCGGGCCAAGTGACCTAGCCGCGCCTCCGTTCGGGCGACGAAAGACCCGAATAGGCCCGGTGAAGGCGATGGTTGTCAGTGGGGCGGGACGTGGCGACGCCAACTCAGAAAAACGACCGTTCGGCGCCACCGCTCATGCATGCTTTTCGCGTCGCGCACCAGGCTCGCGACGCAACTCGTAAAGTCGATATCCGCGATCACGGTGACCGAGTCATTGCCTCCAGGCGCCTGAAGGCGCGAGTTGCAATCCCGGAGACCGAACTGCGCAAGGCGGTCAACACCGAGCTCGTCGCGCTCTTCAATACGACCAATCTGGAATCGATCGAAGATTTGTCGACGGCGCCCGAAGTCCGCAAATCCATCGTCAACTATGGCTTTCCATCTCTGGCGCACAGAACGATCGACGAGAACGAAACGAGCGGAATTGCACGCGAGATCGAAACGGCGCTTCGTGACTTCGAGCCGCGGCTTCTCGCCGGTTCGATCAGGGCTCGCCGAGACGACACGGTGTCGCCAGACGAATTGAGGGTGAGATTTCTCGTCAGCGCCGCGCTCAAGACGCAGCCAGTCGAGGTTCCGGTGCAATTCATCGCTGAGGTGGAGCTTGACTCCGGCAAGATCAAGCTCGACCGGCTCTAGACGATGAACCGCGAATTCCTGAGGTTTTATAACCAAGAACTCGCGCTCCTGCGCGATCAAGCGGCCGAATTCGCTCAAGACTATCCGGGTATCGCCGAGCGGCTCGGCGGCCTCGTCGGCGACGCCGCCGATCCGATGATCTCCGGACTCCTCGAGGGCGCCGCTTTCCTCGCGGCCCGGGTCCAACTCAAGCTCAAGCATGAATTCGCCGATTTCACCACGAACCTCATCGACCAGCTCGCGCCGCACTATCTTGCGCCGACCCCCTCCTTCGTTCTCGTTCGTGCAAAGCCCAAATTCGGCGATCCAACGCTCCGCGACGGCAGGACCATCGCTCAGGGCGCCGTGTTCGACGCAACCTATCGCGAGGCGCAGCGCAATGTCGCCTGCCGGTTCACGCTCGCGGAGTCGATCACCCTGTGGCCCTTCGATATCGTCAAGGCGGAATATCTGACGAGTTCCGGAGCGTTCCAGGCCTTGGTCCCGAGCGCCCGGGCTAGCTGCGCCGCAAGCCTTCGGCTTGGGCTTACGGTGCGAAGCGCCATGGAGGCGCAAGACGAGTCCCCCGACAAGGAGGCGCAGACCCGTCCGGAGCTCAGATTCTCGTCCTACCGGGTGAAGTCGCTGCGTTTCCACCTGCTCGGCCAGGAGACCGATGCGATCGCGCTGTACGAGCAGCTGTTCGCGCATTGCGCCGGCGTCTATTTTCGCATGGCCGACGCTTTCGGCGACCCGATCATCATCCCCGGGCGCGCCGATATGATCCGCCAGATCGGCTGGGGCGAGGGCGAGGCCCTGATCCCGAACAACAACCAGCTGTTCCGCGGATTTGACTTCCTGCGCGACTATTTCGCCTTTCCGCGCCGCTTCCTCGGCTTTGACCTCACCGATCTCGACGCCGTTGTATCGCGCCTCGACGCCAAGTCGATCGACATCGTCTTCGCCTTCGATGACATCAATCCGCAATTGGCCGCGGCCGTCCGCAAGGAAATGTTCGCGCTCTATACGGCGCCCGGCGCGAACCTGTTCGCGAAGCGGCTCGACCGCATTCCCGTCAAGTCCAACCAGTTCGAATTTCCGGTCATTCCGGACCGGACCCGCACGCTCGATTTCGAGACCAATCGCGTTGTTCAGGTGTTCGCCCACGCGCCAGGCTCGCCGCAAAAGCTTGCCGTCGAGCCGCTCTATTCCGCGCGGGCCGCCCGCAGCCCGACCGGCCTCACCTACACAATTCGCCGCCTGCCGCGGCGTCGGACCGCGGACGAAAGGAAATACGGGGCGGTTTCCGATTACGTCGGCACAGATGTCTTTCTGTCGCTCGGCGAACGCGCTGACCCTGACGAAACTCTGAAGGTCGCCGAGCTCAGCGTTGACGCGCTCTGCACCAACCGGCATCTCGCCGCCCATCTTCCCGTTGGCGAAAGCGGCGCCGACTTCCGCTTCCTCGAAGACGCGGAGCTTGAGCTCACATGCGTCGGCGGCCCCACCAAACCGCTTGAGCCGGCGCTGACCTCGATCGAGGGAAGAGGACTGGACGCGTCGACCGGCGAGGTCGCCTGGCGCCTCATCAGCATGCTGAGCCTCAATCACTTAGGCCTCGTCGATCGAACCGAAGATGGCGCGACGGCCCTTCGCGAGACGCTCATTCTGTTCGCGGATCTGTCCGACGCCGCGGCCGACGCCAAGATTCGCGGCGTACGCAGCGTCACGACGCGTCCGGTGGTTCGGCGCCTGCGGCAGGCGTCGGGCGCGGCGGCCGCGCGCGGGCTTGAGATCACGGTCGCCCTGGAGGGCCGGGCCTTCGAGGGTTCGGGCGCTTTTCTGCTCGGCGCCGTCCTTGACCGCTTCTTCGCCGAATACGTTGCGATCAACCACTTCACTCAAACAATCATCCGCACCGTCGAGCGCGGCGAGATGATGCGCTGGCCGCCGCGGCTCGGCCTGCGGGGCGTTCTCTGATGTTCCGCCCGGAGCTTCAGGCTGAGCCGTGGCGCTTCGATCTGCTCAGCGTCCTGCGGCGTCTTGAACGGGAAAATCCGGGCAAACCCCGCATCGGCGAAGCGTGTAAGCTCGACGACGAATTCGTCGAGATCTCGCAAAACCCGTATCTCGAATTTCCAAACTCGAACCTCGAAGCCGCGGCGATCGGACCCAACGGGCGCATGCGTCTCATGGCTCGCTTCCTGGGCATGTTCGGCCCGCAGGGCGCCCTCCCGCTGACCACGACTGAAGAAGCGTACGGTTGGCTTCTTGAACGGGACGACGCGTTTCCGCGCTTCGTCGACCTCTTCCAGCGCCGCTTCCTGGCTTTGTTCTTTCGCGCCTGGGCGGATGCGCGTCCCATCACCCAGCACGACCGGCCCAGCGAGGACCAATTCCGCGCCTATATCGGCGCGATGATCGGCATCGGAACGTCCGCCTACCGCGACGCCAACTCGATCTCCGATTTCGCCAAGCTGCCTTATGCCGGTTTGCTCGCCGCGCGAGGTCAAGAGCGCGTCGCGTCTGCGCGCGTTTCTCGCGAGCTATCTCGAGACGCGCGTCGAGATCGAGGAATTCGTCGGCAGCTGGCTCGAACTCGATTCCGCTGAACGGACGCGCTTAGGCGCAGCCAACAGCCGCCTCGGCCAGGATTGCGTGGCGGGCGCGAGCATGTACACCGTCAGCGATAAATTTCGCATCCGTGTGTTCGTGCGAGACATCAAGCATTTCCGGGAGTTTCTGCCGGGCTCGCCGGTCGCGAAGCAAATCGCCGACGCGGTCTTTCTTTACCTCGGCCTGGAATACGATTGGGACATGGAGCTCGCAATTCCAGCAGGCCAGATCACCCCGGTCAGGCTCGGCCGCGACGCGCAGGTCGGGTGGACGAGCTGGATGTCGCCCAACTGGGCGAAGACCGACGAGACGTTCCGCCGCGACGCGCGGTTCCACGTCGTGAACCGGCTTGAGAGCGCGGCGTAAAGGAATCTGCCCATGGGCGCGGACATCAGCATCGAAGCGGTCGCCGGCAAGCTGAACCGCATCGGCTATGAGTCCTTCCTGCAGGGCTTACGGCAGGCCAAGAGCGCGGGAAATCGTAACCTCGAGCTTGCCCATTGGCTGATCCATATCCTGCAGAAGGACCGCACGGATCTCGCGCTCACCGCCGATCATTTCAAGCTCGACCGCGCCAAACTGTTTGCCGACGCGACCGCGATGGTCAACGGCTTCCGCAAGAACGAAACCGAAATGCCGGGCATCTCGAACCAGGTCGCTGACGCCCTCGATCGCGGCTGGCATTACGCGACCCTGCTGTTCGGGGAGACGCAGATCCGCACCGGACATCTCCTGGTCGGCATGCTGAAGTCGCTCGAATTGAGGCGCGCGCTGATTGCCGTTTCACAGGAGTTCGCGAAGCTTCCGGTCGATGAGGTCGCCTCCGGCCAAGGGGCGATCTGGGCGGGGTCCGACGAGGGCAACCTCCGCCCGATGGATGGCGCCGGCGTCGCGGCAGGGGGAGCCGAAAGCACGACCGCCGCGCCGGGAGCCAAAGGTACGACCGCGCTTGACCGGTTTGCCCAGGATCTCACAGCCAAAGCCAAGGCCGGGCAGATGGACCCCGTCCTCGGCCGCGAAGACGAAGTCCGCCAGGTGATCGACGTTCTGATGCGCCGGCGGCAGAACAATCCAATCCTTACCGGCGAAGCAGGCGTTGGCAAAACCGCCGTCGTCGAGGGTTTCGCCCAACGCATCGCGTCGGGCGACGTCCCCCCGCCGCTCAAGGGGGTCAAGCTCTGCGTTCTCGACGTCGGCCTGATGCAGGCGGGCGCCTCAATGAAGGGCGAGTTCGAGCAGCGGCTGCGTTCATTGATCGACGAGGTTCAATCCTCGCCGACGCCCATCATCCTTTTCATCGACGAGGCGCACACGCTGATCGGCGCTGGCGGGCAAGCTGGGACGGGCGACGCGGCGAATCTCTTGAAGCCTGCGCTGGCGCGTGGAACCTTGCGCACCATCGCCGCCACGACCTGGTCTGAGTACCGGCAATATATCGAGAAGGACCCCGCGCTGACCCGGCGCTTCCAGCCGATCATGGTCAATGAGCCGAACGTCGCGACCGCCGCAATCATGCTGCGCGGTCTTGTCGGACCGATGGAAAGGCACCACAAGGTGCGCGTGACCGACGAGGCGATCGTCGCGGCCGTCAACCTGTCGAACCGCTATATCCCGGCGCGGCAATTGCCCGACAAGGCGGTGAGCCTTCTTGACACCGCCTGCGCTCGCGTCGCCATCAGTCAGAACGCCAAGCCCGCGGCGGTCGAGGATGCGGAGGTCGAAATCGATTCGCTCGAAAGCGAGAAGGAGTCGCTTCTACGCGAGCGGGATCTCGGCTCGGCCAAAGATGACCGCGTCGCCGAGATCGACGCGAAGCTGAAGAGCGTCCGCGAGAAACTCGCAGGCCTGAAAGCGGACTGGGAGCGCGAGCGCGCGCTGGTCGAGGAAGTCCTCGCACTGCGCGAGACAATTGCGAAGAGGTCGGCGCCCCCGCCGGGACCGGTGGAGGCCGCGCCATCCGCGCCCACGGAAGCGCCGCCGCCGCTCACCGCCGAGCCGGCGCCCGTGCTTCCCTCGGACTTTGGCGCAAAGCCTGAGGCAGAATCGCGGCCGGATGGCGAGACCCTGCGCGCGAAGGTTGACGAGCTCGGCAAGATCGATCCGGAAAAGCGGATGATCTACGCGCATGTCGACGAGCAGGCGGTCGCTTCCGTCGTGTCCGACTGGACCGGAATTCCGGTCGGCAAGATGGTCGCCGACGAAGTCGAGACCGTGCTCAATCTCGCCGGCATTCTCAATAAGCGCATTGTCGGACAGAGCCACGGCTTGGAAATGATCGCCAAGCGCATCGAAACCAATCGCGCGCGGCTCGATAATCCGATGAAGCCGATCGGCGTCTTCATGCTGTGCGGCCCTTCCGGAGTCGGCAAGACCGAGACGGCGCTGGCGCTGGCGGAGACCCTCTATGGCGGCGAACAGAACATCATCACGATCAACATGTCCGAGTTCCAGGAGGCGCACACGGTCTCGACGCTCAAAGGCGCGCCGCCCGGCTATGTCGGCTATGGCGAGGGCGGGCGCCTGACCGAGGCCGTGCGGCGGCGCCCCTACAGCGTCGTTCTGCTCGACGAGATCGAGAAAGCGCATCCCGACGTGCACGAGGTCTTTTTCCAGGTGTTCGACAAGGGGGTTATGGAGGATGGCACGGGCCGCCGCATCGACTTCAAGAACACCCTGATCCTCCTCACCACCAACGTCGGGACCGAGGTCATCATGCGCGCGGCGAGCAGCGATGCGCGGCCCGATCCCGAAGCGCTCGCAACGGATCTCCGCCCTGCCCTTCTTGAAGTGTTCCCGCCCGCGCTGCTCGGGCGCATCGTCACGATTCCCTATTATCCGCTGTCGGGCGAGATGCTGGCCGGCATCGTTCGCCTGCAGCTCGGTCGCATCGGCAAGCGGATCGAGGAGAACCACCGGGCGAAATTCACCGTGGGTCCGAGCGCCATCGATCACATCGTGTCGCTCTGCCATGACCCGGATTCCGGCGGGCGCGTCATCGACAACATCATCACCAACACGATCCTGCCCGCGCTGTCGCGCGAGATCCTCAAGCGCTCCCTGGCGCGCGAGGAGATCCATGAGGCCAAAGTGTCCTCGGCGGACGGCGCGTTTGTCTACGAGGTGAACTGACCGGAGCGGCGGCATGGCCAATCGATTCGAGCAAGTGGACGAGGTCGTCGCCGACGCGGTGACCGTCGTATTTTCTCAGCGCGCCGACGGAAAATGGGCGACGGTCGTCTGCCCCAAGAGCGCGCATGAATCTTTGGTCGCGGATCGGGTGACCGAGCCAATGGCCCCGAAAGACGCCCTTTCCGGCGCCGTCAAGCTTGCGAATCAACTCAAGATCGCCATCGTTGTTCAGGATCCGGACGGCGTCTGGAAAAAGGAATGGGGCGAACTCTACCGAGATGAAAGCGAGTGATGGCCGCACGCATCGCCGCGCACCGCGCCTTCCTTCAGCTTTCGTCCTGCTTGTAATCTTGGCCGCCCCAGCCCGCGCGGACTTCCGTGTCTGCAACAAGACGCATGCGCTGATCAATATCGCGGTCGGGACGGACGCCGGCGAGGCGTTCAAAACCGAGGGCTGGTGGGTCGCGACGCCCGGCTCCTGCGCCACTCCCATTCGTGGGCCGCTCAAGAGCCGCTTCGTCTATCTCTACGCAACAGACATCGACGGCGTGGACCTCGTGACCGGCGCCACGACGATGTGCATCGACCGCGGCAAGTTCACAGCTTATGGCGCAGACAATTGCTGGAGGCGCGGCCTGCAGGCCGTCACCTTCGCGGAGATCGACACGCTCGATTCGTCCGACTGGACGACGTTCCTGACCGATCCCCGGAAGTGAGGATCGTACGGATTCAATTGATAGAGCCGCTCGGCGTTTCCGACGGCGCGAGAACCCCAAGTCTGGCCCGTGGCCTCGATAAGAAAAATCCACAATTGCTTGCCAATCCGGCTGGCCTCTGGTATTATTTTTCAGAAATAGCCCGTCAGCCCTTCTGATGGACCACGCGCGACCGAGGCTTCAGCCGAAGGCGGGACTGACTCGCTAATCGCGCCGCAAACCCTTGAAATCACTCAAAACGGACTCGCAAATGACGATCTGCCGGTTTGCGGTCGCTGGGCAGAGTGAATCAGGGAATTCCGTATCACTTCCCCTTCTTCAAGGCCGCGATCGCCTCGTCCGACAGGAGGTCCTGCAGCAGGCTCAGGAAATCGCGGGTGGCAAGGTTTCGCGCGCGTTCGAGCAGATAAGGCACGGGGCTCGACGGCTCGGCCTTCTGCATATGCGCCGCGACCGCATCGATAAGGGCGAGCGCCGCGGCGCGGCTCGCCGCCGGCTCGGCCGGCGCGCTTGGGATGGCTGCGGTTGGCGCGTTCGACAGGCTCTTCACCGGCACCGTGAACGCGCCGTCCGGACCCACGAATACGCGCGCCGCGTCGGCGTGCGGCGGCGCGAGCAGCTTCATCACCTCGTACAGGTTCTTGCCGAGCATCTCGCGCGCCTGCCGTATCAGCAGAAGCGCCGGACTCGTCGGCTCGGAGGCGGCGAAATAGCCGAATGCGGAAGCAAGCGCCGCGTCCACCTCGGCGCGCGAGGCGAACGCAGGCGGCGGCGCGGGCGTCACGCTCGGGACCCCGGCGTCGCTGGCCGGCGCCTCCGTGGGCGCCGGCGCATGGGATGGATCGCGTCGCACGAGGGCGGTGCGGAGGAACTCCGTCATGTCGCCGACAAGCTTCGCGAGCTTCGGCAGCCCGACCGCGTTCTCGTAACCCACATGTTCGGTCGTGATCGCATTGATCATCTGGATCGAAGCGCTGAAGCTTGTGAGCATCGCGACGGCGTCAGCGAGCTTTGCAATCTCGACGTCGTTCAAGGCGCGCTCGATCGAAGCGCCGGCATGAACTTCTCCGGCTCGGTCGTCTGCTTCTGCCCTCGGAGGTCGTAAAGCGTGACGGAGCGCGGCTGGGCCGCGCCGGACGCCAAGAGCTGGTCGCGATAGGAGAGGGCGCCTTCGCGGTTCGTTTCGATGAGCGGCGCATATTGCAGCGGGAGGAGGACAACCGCGTTGTCCTCGAGGGTGGCTAGTTGCGCAATGCGTCCGGAATAGTCGGCCCCCTCGGCCTTGGGATTGGCGGCCTCCCAATGCTCGCTCACAAGCCAAGCGATGTTTCCGAGCCGCTGCGCCAAGCCCGCGAGATCGCGATTGAGGATCGCAAGCTTCGCCATGAGCACGATGAGGCGCAGGTCGAGCGTGCGCTTGAGGAGCTTCTCCGCCGCCTGCGACGCCGCCGAGAAATCGATCGAAGCGCGATTGAAGGAATAGTAGCTCGCGGGAAGCAACCCCTCGGTCGCCGCAATGAAATTCATGAACTCCGTATCGCCTTCGAGATCGAGATCCGGCCCGCATGGGTCGTCCCCCGAAACGAGCGGCAGCGCGAAGACGCCCCGCGCCGCGCGGGAAGCGGGTGGCGCGGCAGGCACGGGCTCGGGCAGGGGTTCGGACGGGGCCGAGGATTCGAGTGGAGGCGGCGGCGCCGGCGCCGCGGCGGATTCCTGCAGAGATTCGGGCTGCGGACCGTCTTCGGGCGTGAACAAGGGTTCCGGCGAAGCGGCGGCCTTCTCGGAAGACTCAGCCGGGGTTTCCGCCGCCACGGAGCGCTCCGCGGGCGCGGGCGAACCGGCCGGCCTGGGTGGCGCCGAGGCGTCGGGGGGAGAAAGGTCATTCATCGCGGCTTGTCCTCAAGAGGAGACGCGCTGGCTCGAATGATACGCGATCCTTGCGTTCCGGCCAAAAGCATGGGTCATAGGCGCGCAAGCGACGGTCACGTGGCATCGCCCAAAGCAACGGCGGATCTCTCCGAGAAAGCTCCGGTCAGCATGTCGGCGAAGCGGGTTGCGGGGGGCAGGCCGACCTCCAGCAAAGCAAGCGAAGGAAAGCCCTCGCCGCCGATCGTCCACCAGCAGGTCTGGGACGCAAAGGACCGCCTTCGCCCAAAGCGGCGCGCGGCGAGAAAGGCTGAGGATATCTCGCCGCCGACGTCGCGGGCGAGGACGCCGCCGTTGGCCAGCTCCTCGAAACCGCCCTCCCTGATCGTTCGCGGCTCGAGCGTCGGCGCGGGCAAGGCTGCAACCTTCTCTGCGATCCGCTCCAACGTCGCTCCGGGTTCGAGGGCGTCGAGAAGGACCGCCTCGGCCGCGTCGAACCAGGCCTCGTTCGGCTCAAGCTCGGGCGGGGCTAACGAACCGTCGCCTTCGCCAACGAAAATGGCGAGGGGAAAGGATCGCCCGACCCCGTCGACCGAGGGCATGAACGCGCCGATCATCGCCTCGCCGCAAAAGTCGGCGCCCAGCCAAAACCGCCAGATCGGCGCGCGATTGTAGGTCTCGATCCAGGCGTCGCCGAGCATCTGCTTCGACATCGCGACGCCCGCTTGCAGCCACGGCTCCCAAGCCTCGAGGAAACGGCGCGACGCGTTCATGCCGATGAAATCGCGCTTGGCGGGGAGCTTTCCAAAAAGTCCGGCGGACATTTGGGATCAAAGTCCGTTCGGGCACTTGAACTGCCTGAGCGCCGGCATGCTCAGGGGATTGGCGAGGGACGACGACGTGAACTGATAGGAGACTTCGCGCCCGAAGACGACGAAGCTGACCTTGAGCGCATTTCCGCTCTCGATCGATGAGCCAGCGTCGACCAGGCGGAACAACGCCCACGCTCCGGTGCGCTCGAGTTTGGACTGGCGGTCTGGCATGTCGGGCGCCATCACGATCGAAGCTTCGCCCGCGCCGGCGCCTGGCCATTGCACCGTTACCGGCGCGTTTGCCGCGCCCTGCTGCGCCACGACGCTCGCGCCGTTGATCGTGAGCGTCGCAGTCTGGGCGTCGCTGCTCAGCGTCAGCGGCTTCACTTCGAAATTGACATTCGGCGTTGCTCCACCCGTGGGGAAGAAGGCGTCACGAATGTCGGCGGCCTGCTGGAATTGCCGCAAAGTCGTGTCGGAAAGTTTGCGCGCGAGATTGGGATTGGTGCGCCAAACCCATCGTTTACCGCTTCTGTTCACGAGCGGATCGAGATTGGTGGAATAGAACTTGTCGATGATGCCGTTCGGAGCGAACAGTTTCGCGAAATCGGCGAGCGGCGTGTCGCGGTCGCTCTTTGCGAAGGGATAGCGGTTGGCGATGATCTGCTGACAGATGCCCGTCAGGTTCTGAGCCATCGCGTCGGCGATCTGGGCGACTGAGCTCGCATTGGCGTCGCCGGCGGCGTCCTTGGCGACCTTGTCGATCATGCCCGCTAGCGGCTGCGGCAGACGCGTCGCATTGGCCCGGAGACTGGCCACCTGTACATCCACCTGCTCCAGCGCCTGCTTGGCCTGCGCCGGGTTTTCCGCCGCCAGAACGAGCTGCCGGTAAAGCTCGTTCAGGTTGGCGAGCAATTGGTCGATCGGCCGCGATCCAGGTGTCCCATCGACCATGATCGCAATCGGTTTGAAATAGGCCTCGATCGAAGCGCCCGGCGTCTCGGGCGGCGGATCGCCCGCCTTGCGTTGCGACTTCATCGCAAGGTCGAGGGCTTCCCTGCCCACGCCGCCCAATTTCTCGCCAGCTTTCCTGGCGGCCTCCTCCTTCGCCTTGTCCAGCGCGGAATCTTTCTCCGCCGGAGGCTTCGGACGTTCGCGGGTCAAGGCCGTCTCGTCTCGAATGGATTCGAAGATCAAACGAATGGGGGAGGTCGGCGCCGAGGCGGCGCTCAGCTTCAGATATTTCGGCTTGTCGTTGAGCAGGGGTTTAAGTTGAAGGTTGTTGATCGCGGCCGTCCAGGCGGCGATGAAGTCCCGGCCGTAGAGCTCTAAGATTGCGGGGTAGAGGCTCGCGAACTGCTGCTGCACCGCATTCTGGTCGCCGGACGCCCCAAGCACCCAATTGTCCTTTTGCAGCTTGTCGCGGATCGTCTGCAAATGCGCGAGCAGCGCGGCGTAGAAGCCGTCATAGGTGAAAAAGCCGGGGACTCGAATCGTGTCCAGATTTGCGCCGTTGGCCGCCTCGAAGACGAGGTTCATGTCCGGCCCGCCGCGCTGGGTCGCGAGCCAATCCTCGACCTCCGCATTGTGCGCCTCGGACTTCAGGAGCGTGTAGGCGCGCTCCGCCACGCGCATGCGCGCAAGCGTCGCTTGCGCCTGTTCGACCAGCGGGCCGTTGAGCGAAACCTTCCTCGCTTGCCCGTCGTCCATTTCGAGCATGGCGACGAGATGCTGGCGCAGCAGCGCCCGCCCCTGCGCGTTCGGCGCGCCCGGGAACGTGCGCTCCTCCCAATCCCGCGTGAACCAGTCGAGGATCAGATCGTTGTCGACTTGGGGCGCCTTGCCGCCGAGCATCAGATAGACCTTGAGCGCCTCGTAAACGAAGCTGGGGTCGTCGATGTTCTTCTGGATCTGCTGCTCGAGCGACAGGATAAGCCGCGGCCGCAAAAGCCGTTCGAGCGCCTGCCGATAGAGATCGTTCGATGCGTCCTGGAGGCGCGGACGTTGGCTTAGCCCAAACGTCTGCTCGACCGGCGTGGAATCGTTGCGCTTGGCGTAGCCGACCGGCAGATTCGGCAGAGAGCCGATCAGCTCGTAAATGGGCAACAAATTCGGATCGGTGACCGAGTTCTGCTTGATGAACGGTCCGGCGATCGTGGCGTAGTCATTGACGCCCTGCTCGGTTGCAGAAATGAGCGCGGCGTTGCGGGTGTAGCTCATCCACCATAAGCCGAGAATGCCGGCGGTGGCGAGGCCGATCAACGCGAACGCGGCGGCTCTCAACGCGAGCGAGCGGCGGACGGCGGCGATGTTGGTCGAGACCCATCCGGCCTCGCCAAAGATGACCTTCGTCAAAAGGTCGTGCAGAAAAAAGCTTTTGCCCGTTCCCGAGAATCCCACGCTGCCGAGGCTCTGCACGCCGTAGCTTTTCTGCAGCGCGCCGATGAGGGCGTCGAAAGGCGTGCCCTCCTGCGTCCCCGACGTGAAGTAGAAGCCGCGCAGGATTGCGGTCGTCTGGTAGCGGGTGGGTTCGAAGACGCGATTGAGGAAGTCGGCGATCGGTTTTCGGATGGCGCCGAGCTGGGCTGGAAATCCGAACAGGATCGCCCTCGACCTGAGATCCGGTTCCTCCTGGAGCCGTTCGGGCATCCTCTCCGAAATGCGCTGAATGAGGAGGTCGATCTCGTCGGGAACCTTGCCGACGTTATTGGCCTTCTTGTCGGTAGTTTGGAAAGTGGCGCCCCAGACCGCCTGCCGCTTCGCTTCGTCCAGATCGGCGAAATACTGGGTGAAGCCCTCCACGAGATCCATCTTGGTGAAGATCGCGTAGACGGGGAAGTCGACCTTCAGTTCCTCGTGCAATTCGTCGAGCCGCTTGCGGATCGCGTCCGCATGCGCCGCCACCTCCTTGGCCGAAAGATTGAGAACATCCGCGATGCTGATCGCGACGATCACCCCATTGATCGGCTGCCGAGGACGATTGCGGCTCAGCATGTCCAGGAAGGCAAGCCAGCTGCGGCGATCGGCCTTGGCGTCCGAATCCTGGGTCGTATAGCGGCCCGCGGTGTCGATCAGCACCGCTTCGTCGGTGAACCACCAGTCGCAGTATCGCGTCCCGCCGACGCCCTGTACGGCCATGGCCGCATTGTCCGCGGCGAGCGGAAACTTGAGACCTGAATTGACAAGCGCCGTCGTCTTGCCGGCGCCAGGAGGCCCTATGATCAGATACCAGGGAAGGTCGTAGAGGGCGCGCGCGTTCGACTTGCCCGATCGTTTGAGGACTGCAAGAGCGTCCTCCATCTTCTGCTTCAGAACCGGCGCGTCGCTGTCGTCGGCGACCGTCTCGGTCATCGCCTCCGCGATCTTCGCGGCCGCTCGGCGGCGGGAAACGATGCGCCAGGCGATCGCGCCGCCGACCGCGAGAAAGATCGCCAGGATGATGATGAGTCGGACGAGCGCGCTGTCGAACGGCTCGGCGTCGCCGATGGAGACAAGCGGCCCCGCCAGCCAGATGACGACTGCAAGGACGATGGCCCCTAGAATGCTGAGCCCGATCCAGAGCCAGGCCATCACATTCATCGAGAGCGCCTTCTTGCCCGCAACGAACCCTCTCCCTTAGTCGGCTCTCGGGATGGAGACTTCGACCCGCCGGTTTTTCGACTTGTTAAACTCCGTGTCGTTCGGAGCGACCGGATTGCTGGGACCCTTGCCGGTCACCGCGAGCCGTTCCGGGTTCGCGAGGCCCGGTTTCAGCATGGCCGCAACCGACTTGGCTCGCGCCTCCGAAAGCTCAAAGTTCGACGGGAAGGCGACGGTGTGGATCGGATCGGCGTCGGTGTAACCATCGACGTGAATGGCGCCAGGCTCCCGGTCGAGAGCGGCGGCGATCTTGGCTGCAATCGGCGCGAAGGCAGCGCTGACTTTCGCGCCGCCTGAAGGAAACAGCACCACATTGCCGATGCGAATGAAGATCGTGGTCGCGGATTGGTCGGCGCCCACCTTGCCGGCCATGATCTCCTTGGCCAGCGCCGCGCGAATGCGCTCGAGTTGCGTGGATGTCCTCGGCTTGGGATCGGGCGGCGGCTTGACTATGGTTTCACGCGCAATCGTCAGTTCCCCCGCCGGATGGATCTCCGCCATCTTCAAGGCGAGTGTCTCCGCTCGCGCCGAGAGGGCGTTGCGCAGATAGAGATAGGAACCGAGCAGGATGATTGCCGCAAGCGCCGCGACCGCCCAGGGGGGAACCTGGAGACGGCTCATCGACAGGGGCACAGCCTGGCCCCGCCAATGCGGCGACAGATCCTCGATCGTCTTGGGCTGAGCGCGGCGAATGGTTTCGTACAGATCTCGCCGGATGCCCTGCGCCGCGCCTGGACCGCCCGAGGCGCGGTAGACGCCTTCGAAGCCGAGGCTGAGACACGCGTGCATGACCTCGAGCACGCCCAGGTTCACGGCCGGGTTCTGTTTTGCGCGCTCGAGCTCCTTGAAGAAACGGACGCCGCCCATCCGTTCGTTGAAGAAGCGAACCAGCATGCTGTACTGCGTCCAGACTCGACTGTCGGCGGTTGGCAGATTTTGCACGATGTCGTCGGCGGTGGCGGCGAGCGCATATTTCGCCGTCTCGATCTGATCGTTGGGCACACCGGCGGCGCGTGCGTCGATTTCGAATTGCTCGATCGCCTGCGCAACCTGATCCATGAGTTGGTTCGGCCCCGCGCGCACGAGCGATCCGCGCAAGCGCCCGAGCATGACGAGAAGCGACGCGGCCGCCCGCATGAGCGGGCTCGTCGCCACCGTGACGAGGTCGACGGACACATGCGGCGACAGGGGCGCCGGCGTCATCGGCGCCGACGCCTCGGGAGCGACATAAAGATTGTTCGGCGCTCTTGGGCTCATCCAGTCGTCCCAACCGCGCTGCCCCGGGCTGGGTGGAGGCGCATTGAGCGGCGCGGCGGGCGGTGGCGCGGGATAGGCGACGGGCGGCGTCGGCGTTGAAGCCGGGGCGGCGCCACCGCTCGGCGAGCCGGCGGCTGGATCGGTAGGCGATGGCGTCGGCGTGCGTCGTCCGGCCGGGTTGGGACGGATGATCGTCCTGTCGCTTCGCCCGAACGGATCGTCGCCGGAGCTCATCGCCGCTCTTCCCTCACGGCCCAAAGCTCCATCTCGAGCTCCGGCCAGTCGCCTGCGAAGTGCATTCCGATAGCTGTAGCCTGACTGAACTCAGGCCACAAAGGAGAGGTGCGGTCGAAATAGAAGTAGACGTGGTCGGTGATGGCGCGGATCTGAGGCGGAGGCGTCGGCAGGTGCACCAACGAAATCCCGGGAAGGTGAGCGTGCACGATTTCGTTCATCTTGGTGTTCGGCCCCACCTTGAGGAAGGCGGGCAGATTGCGTTGGATTTCGGTCAGCGGGCGCCGCGCGGAGACTTCGAGCACGAAGGTCGCGTTGGCGAACAGCGTGCGGTCCCGGATGGTCGACACGAATGCGTTCGGCGCGCGCTCGATCAGTTCGAGTCGGATGGCCCTGCGGTCGAGACGGGCGCTGAGGAAGTCCTGAATGTCGCGCAGAAGCGGCGTGAACACGCTTTCCAGATCGTCATGGTCGTAAACCCCATATTCGCGCGCCCGCCGCTCGTGGGTGGTGAAAGTCGCCAATTCCCCCGCAATCCGCAGCAGCGTTTCATACAAGCGCTCCGGGTGGACGTATTTCGACGTGCGAAAGTGTTTGAGCGCCGGGATTTCGCGGTTCAAGCATTGGAGGATCAGATAGTCGGCGCTCTGCAGGCCGCCGCCGGCGGTGGGATCGCTCGCGTACCGGGAAAGCTCATCGAGCTTGTTGCCGATCCAGCCGATGACGCGGTCGAGCCAGCCTTCGACGGTCGGATGCGCCGCGCAAACGAGCACGGGCGGAGCGAACTTCTCGTCGAACACGAGGGTGCGGTCGTGCACCTCGACAACGCGGGCGACCGGCAGGCTCACATAGCCCGGCTTCGAAGTCTTGCGGATCTCATAAGCCAGGCGCGGATAGGCGACCTCGATTTCCTCCTCGATGCGGAGGTTTGCGGTCGAATTGATCACCGTCTCCGCGCCGACCACATAGCGGGCGGCGTTTTCCGTCTGCTCGGCGCTCACCTCGCGAAAGTTGTCCGCGCGCGCCGGCATGGTCAGCCAGATGAGCTGGCCCGCGGCCGTCTCCGGCGTGGTGATCGGCGCGGGGGGCGGGCACTCGGCGGGAAAATCAAACAGGCCTCCGTCCGGCATCACTCCCGACGCCCTGCGCAGGGCAAACTTGCTCTGCTGAGCAAGATCCCGGTCGATCTCGAGCGCCGCGAAGCCCCAAGGATACGGGGTTACGTGACGTGTGCGGCTCTCGAGCGCGTTTTCGAGATAGCGGTCGCTTTGCTGAAGATGGTGCGGCCGAAGAAAGAGACCCTCCGTCCAGTGAACTTTCGCGTTCCACGACATCGGCCCCGCTTCCCCATCCGTTCCCGTTCACATCGCTCCTTCAAAGCCAGCGCAATGGCTGGAAACACGTTAGCGATGATCCGCTCAGTTATTCTTGTCCTGCAACCTGTCATAAGCCTGTGCGAATAAAGCGATGAACGCCTCGAGCAGGCGCCCGTCGGACCGCTTCGTCTTGGCCCGCCATCGCTCGACATAGATATCCCACAGCTTGGCTTTCCGGGAGGATATGAGCGCGCCGATGCCGCGCTCTCGCTCGACGGAATGGTCGATCCGTTCCGGCGCCAAATCCTCGAACAACGCGTCGAGCGCGCCCTGCATCGCGCTGTATGTGAGGATCTGATGGGTTTTGAGATCGCCGAAGCTACGCTCGATCGTCGTCCGCGCGTCGAGATAGTTTCGCGTGCGCGCCCCGAACATGATGGCGAGCGCCTCCCCTGGAGAACTCGCGAACTTGAGCGGGTTGTTCTCGACGGCCCGGATCATCGTGCGGCTCGATGAGCGCATCAGCGTCTTCGACTCCGCGCGCGAGGCCAGCATCTGCCCCAAGTTCTCCGCGGTCATCCGAAGAACGGCGCCGATTTCATCGGCGAGCTCGTCCGGATCGCGGGACGAGAAAGCGCCCGGAGGAACGCCCGCCGCCCGAGCGATCCGATCGAGGATATCGAGCGCCGCGGCGCTGTCCGGCTGCGGCTCTCTGGGCAATGGCCGGCGCACCGCGGGGCTCGACGATCGCCGGCCGCGCCGGCGTCGGTACGCGAGGTTCCGGAGCGCCCTGATCCAACGGAGGCGGCGGGGTGCACGGGCCTAGCCGCCGTCAGCCAATCGTCCTCAGATCGGTCCCGGACCCGCAGACGCCTCCGGCGCGAGTTTCGGCGCCTCGAGGAACGAAGCAAAATCGAGAAAGTCCGGCGGGGCGTCGCGCGGCTGCGCGGCTTGCGCGTTTGGCGCTCGTTTCCGGCGCCGCGGCCTCCGCCTGCCGGCGCCCACACATTGGCCAGACGCCGGGTCTAGAGCGACCCCGGCCGCCGGCGCGGCGCTCCGTTGCTTTCGCCCCTCTTCGACCGCAACGGCGATCATGTAGGGCCCGATGCTCAGCCGATCCCCGTCCCGCAAGAGATAGGGGGCGTCGAGCCGGTAATCGGCGCCGTTGACGAACGTGCCGTTGGTCGAGACGTCATGAAGCCAGTAGCCGCCGTCGCGATAGCGGATCTCGCAGTGCTTGCCCGAGATGCTTCGGCTCGGGTCAGGCAAGGTCCAGTCGAGATGCAGAATCGCGGCCGAGATCGAGGCCTCGTCCCTTGACCTCGATCCGTATCGGGCCGCCGTCTGGGAGCCGATCAACGTTCTCGATCGATAGTCGAAGGGTCATTTCAGCCGAACGCGCTTGATAAGCAACATTATTTCGTCATTTGCGCACGGCCGCAAGGCTTTATGCGGGCTGTCGGTCGACGGACATAGAGACCTTTTTGTGGTGGCCGATCCCTTCGGGCGCTTCCACAACGGACCAATTGCCGAGGAGGGCCGGAGAGCGGACGTCTAGTCATCGCGCGCCCGCTTCGAGGCCGGAAACTGTCGGCTCCCCGCCGCTCGCGAAACGAACGCCGGCCTCCGCGCAGGCCGCGATCCTATCCACGACCGTGCGCGGATCGCCGGCGGCGACCGCCAGCATGATCGCCGTAGTTCGCCGCCATCGCACAGGCCCCGGCGGGCGGACGGAACCGGCTTTTGATCCGCGGGCAAGGAGACTGCCGCCAGACCAGCCGGCGGCGAAGGCGAGCCACGTCGTCGGCTTCCGCCGATCGGAGTCGTTCGCGATCCCAAGCGCCGCGCGGCGGTTGTCGTCCTCCGGCGTCCGCACCCAGGTCTCGGCGGCGCGAAGGGCTTCGTCGGCGTCGCTTCCGACGGTCAGCGCGCGAACGCACTGAATCGCCCACCAAACCGCCTCGCGGCGAGGAAGCAGATGGCTGATGAAAAGAATGGCGTCGTTTGGGCGCGAGGACGCCGAGAGCGCGCGCGCATGAACGAGCGGATCGACGTCGTTCGCGGGGCGAGTCGCGACATAACTCAGATCGGGGAACGCCTCGAAGACGCTCTGGGCGGAAGCAAATCGAATGCGCGACGGCATTGCGTTTTTCTCACACCAGAGGCGTGATGCCGCCGACCGTGCCGGCGCCGATAGTCGCGACGCCGATTTCGGCGATGGGAATCGTGACTGACGGCGACGCGAAAGTCACCGGTCCGAAAGCCACCGTCACGGTGGGCGTCATTGTCGTGATGCCGCTCGGCTGCACCATCAGTTGCGACACTGGAGTGCCGCTGATGGTCACGCCGCTCGCGTCCATCCTGATTTGGGCGAGTATGCCTGCGGGCCCGACGCTCAGCGTGATGCTCTCCTGATCCATCTTGATCTGGGTCAGAGGCATGTCCGACGGCCCGACGTTCAGCGTGATCGACTCAAAGGCGTTGAGGGTGAAGTTTCCTCCCGCGCTCGACCCGCCGACCTTCGCCGCCTCTTCGTCGACCGGCCCGACGTTGATCGTCTCGTCGCCCCCGACGGTCTCGGTCACATTTGCGCCGACGCGAATATTCTGATTGTTGTAAGCGCGAAAATAGAGGTCCTTGCGGGCTCGAACATAGAACTGTTCGCTCCCCTTCGCGTCGTCGAACCACCAGGCGTTGGCGTTATGGATCGTCGAGCCTCCATTCGTGGACGACTTTCCGAGCAATCCGCTGATGGTCTTCATTGCCGGCAGGTCGAGCCGAGACCAAGTTTCCCGGGTTCTCGGATGTGCCGTTATAGACCGAGCCGACGATGATCGGCCGATCGGGATCGCCGTTCTCATATTCGACCATCACTTCGTCGCCGACACGGGGAATGAACAGCGCGCCCCGATCGAAGACCCGCCCAGAACTGGCCGACGCGAACACGCCGCGAAGGCGTCTTCTTGGGCGCGTTCGAGCCGGTCGTATCGTCCCAGTAGAACTCGACCAGGACGCGCCCCTGCTTGTCGACGTCGATCTCCTGGTTCTCCTTGCTGATGACCTTCGCCGGCTGGGACCCGATGATGACTGGCCGACGCGTGCGCAGCGGCATTCGATAGGGAATTGCCACTCGCGAGAGCTCGTAGCTCCCCGAATAGGATTCGCCACCCGGGCTCCCGCTCCCGCCTGCCGAAGCATAGGACTGGTCGCCGTACCAGTGGTTGCAGCGCAGGATGAGATAGTCGTTATCCTGGGAATCGCCGTTCTGCGATTTTCGCTGGATGGAATACCCCGGAGTGAGCGACGGCGCGTATCCGCCCGCCGCGCAGTGGTCCTCGAATACCCGTTCGGCTTCCTGCCGCACTTTCGTCAGGCGGTCGCCGAGCGTTTTATCGTCATAGCCGCCAGGATAGTCGTAAACGAGGCTGCGCGCGGGCGGAGTGAAATAAGCCTCGTGAGTCGAGAGCTCGGCGTTCGGCTTATTGTAGTCGTAGTCGTTGAGCTCGAAGATCCCTGCGATAACGGCCTGCTGCCGGCTCCAGTCATTGAACAGCTGGGTGTCGTCCGGGCCGGCGGCGGACGGCGGCGACATAGAGGATCGAACTCGGCGCCGGTAGGGTTTCGTGGTTGTGGCGAATTGGCGAGGACCAGATAATGTTGACTGGGCGAGCCGCCGTCGCCCTTGTCGAATTTGAAGTAGTAGTAGATCCCAAACTTCTCCATCATCCGCAAAGCGAAATTGAGCGACGTCTCGCGATATTGGACCGTGTATTCCAGCGTCGGGTAGTCCTCGACCATAAGGTCCGCGATCGGACCATAGCTGTTGGTGCCAAGAGCCTCCTTGATGATGTCCTTGACGTTCATATTTGCAAAGATCCGGCAGTGGGACCGTCAGCGACAAGATCCATGGCCAGGGCCTCAGCACCAGCCGATAAAGCGGCAGGTTGAAGCGCGTCCCCACCCATTTGGCCTCGGTCAAGATCCCGCTGAAGTCGCGCCCCACGCGGTCGGTCGTATCGAGATGAACGCTGCAGGTCTTTCCGAGCGCGTCGTTGAAATCGAGGTTGGGGTCGGGGCTAACCGCTTCGATCCGGTATTCGAACAGCTCCCCGATCGCCTCCGTTCCCTCGAAACGCGTAAGGCACAGTTTGTCCTTGCCTAGCGGCGTCGCGAGCTTGCCGATGCGCCCGTCCTGGGTTGGACTGTCAGCCATTAGGAACGCCCCTCATTGCCCTTTTTCGGCGTCGCGCAGCGGAAGGCCGAAAGGCCCGATCGCAGCTCGTGCAGTCAACCTGATCTTGACCGGCTGGCCCGCGACTCGCGCTATGTCTCGTCATCCTTTACGCTGGCCTCGTTAATGACAACTTTGCCCGCAGGGGCTCAGCGCAGGCCGTCGCCTATGGACGAATCAGCCGGACGAATGGCTTGGCTGCAGCGAGATGTCAGAACGACACCGCGGCATGGCGCGATACCGACTCCAAGAAGCTGGACACAAATACACAGCTGCGCGCACAGCTTTGGGTCATTATACGGATGTAACAGCCAGCCGAACACCGAGATGTGATCTGGGACACAGTCGAGTTTTTCGAGGCGTGATAGAGCGGTTGTTGGTAATGTCTCGATGCCTAAATTCGTTCGCCCGTTCGGCGGCTGAGCCTGTTGAAAAACACGCGCAAAGGCGTTTGCTTTTCGTGGTCGCCGGCGGAAGCGGGAGAGACGAAAAATGACGAAATCATCATACGGTTTAACGCTGGTCATCCGAGCCGCGCTGGTTGCGGCTTGGGTGGCGACCGTGACGACTTCACCGCATTTTCCCCTCGGCCGCCGCCGTGGAGCCCGCCGACAAGCGGGTCGCGCTCGTGATCGGGAATGGCGCCTATCAGAACGCCGTTCGTCTCGACAATGCGGTCTTCGACGCAAGAGCCGTCGCGGACTCCTTTCGCAAGCTTGGGTTTCAGGTCGTGGACGGCTACGACCTCGACATCGACCAGATGAGAGCAAAAGTCTCCGAGTTCTCGGCCGCTTTGTCGGACTCCAAATCCGCGGTGATCTACTATGCCGGTCACGGCATTTCCGTGGATGAGGAGAACTACCTCATTCCGACCGATATCGTCCTCAAGAGTCCGACTGACCTCGATCTGAACGCGATCAGCGTCTCGCTGTTGCTCAAGCAGATGAAACGCGACGACCGCGTCAACATCGTCATTCTCGACGCTTGCCGCGACAATCCCTTCGCTGCGGCGTTTGCGAAGCAGAAGACTCGAGCGCTCGTCGTTGAGCGCGGGCTGACCCCTATCGATGGCGATCTCGCGCGCGGGACGCTCATTGCTTTCGCCAGCGACCCCAAGAGCACCGCTCTCGACGGGGCGGCCGGCAAGCACAGTCCGTTCACGGCGGCGTTCCTTGCGCATCTGTTCGATCCCGGCGTCACCATTGACACGGTCATGAGCCGGGTTCGGAACGACGTTTGGGAGAAGACCGCACATCGTCAATTGCCGTGGGTGAACACCTCATTGATCGGCGAGTACGAGCTCAACCCTGAGCCCGCGCCTGGACCGACCCTGAAAACCGCGAGCTTGCCCGCGGCCTCGCCCGAATCTCCCCCGGATCAGCGGCGCGCGGAGGAGAACCTCATGTGGGAATCCGCCCAGCACTCAAACTTGGCGGCTGACTATCAGGCTTATCTCACCGCCTTTCCGAGCGGGCTGTTCGCGCAAATGGCGAAGAACAGAATCGCCAGCATGGAGAGCGCGAGAACGTCCGCGCCAACGCCTGCGCCGCAGACCCTCGCCATGACGGAGCCGACCGGTCCTAAAGACGACGCATTGAAAGACAACATCGGCACGCTCGATACCGAAAGGTCGCTGAACCTCGGCGCAGCAGGCGAGAAGGAAGTTCAGCAACGATTGAGAGCGCTCGACCTCTATGAGGGCCCAGACACTGCAACGCTGGATCAGGCGACCCGGTCTGCGCTCGCGGAATGGCAGAAGAAGCGTGGTTTCGCGCCAACATCGTTTCTCGATTCCGAACAGCTCGCGGCGCTGAAGGCGGACAGCGAAACCGAATATCAGAGATCGCTTGCGGCCAGACCAGCGGCGCCAACGACAGCGCCAGAGGCGCCCCGCCGCGCTCTAGTCAAGCCTTCGGCCAAAGGACCGGTGATGAGATCCGCAAAACCTTCTGCGCCGGCAGCCCCTGTCCGCCGTACGGTCAAGCGAACGAGGCCAAATCAGTCGCAAACGGCCGAGCAGGCCGCGCCTCCGCCACCTCCTGTTTTTCTAGGCGGCAGCCCAGCCTGGCGGCGCAGAGCGGGATTGCCTGAGCTGCCAAGCGATCCAGGTTTAGGCGGGCGGCCGCCGGGATTTTGGCTGGGCTCGAGCGGCGGCGTGTTGATCGGAGGCTTCCGGCACTAAAGCCCAGGCCATGTCCATCCGGCTCAACCGGTTCGCCGAACCGTATCGGCGACACTGGGCGATCTGCTTCTTGTCGAGAGCCCCGATTCTCGCCTTCGTGAACCGAATCGTTCCCCGTCGCCGTCGCTCAAGGTCGCAGCTGCGTGATGGGCGCGCTTGACGCGGCTATCGACGCGGGCCGCCTCGCGAAGCCTGTCTTCTGGAAAATCGTTAGGGCGCGCGAGCCCGCAGCTCGTCTTTTCGCCGCGCTCCCGTGGATGACCCGGCCATTCCCGGACAGTGATCCTATGCCTGGCGGGCGGCCATGTCGGCGGAGGCGGGCCCATCAGGTCCCGATCATAGCAGTTATGGCGGGTTCGCGCGGGTGGATTGTTTCCCTTCTTTCAGCGCTGTGCGCAGAATAAGGCGGCGACGCTGAACGGTTTCGGCCTCGACGGCGGAGCTCGTCGGCGTCGAGTTCCGGCGAACGGCTTCGAGGAGACTCCGGCTATGCAGGTGACCTACGACTTTTCCGGCAAGAGCGTCCTTCTGATTGGGGGAACGACCGGGATCGGGCGCGCCACGGCAAATGCTTTCGCCAAGGCGGGGGCGAATCTATTTGTGGCCGGCCTCGGCGCCGCTCACGGCGCGAGCCTCAAGGATGAAATCAAGGCGATCAAGAAAGGCGAAGTGGAGTTTGCCGAAGTCGACGTGCGCAACGGCGCCGCGATGGCCGATCTCCACAAACGGGCGTTCGACCGGTTCGGCCGGATCGACGTCGCTTTCAACAACGCCGGCGTGCCGGGCAAGACCGCGCCGGTGCAGGACCTGGACGAGGACGACTTCAGCCTCCTGATCGACGTGAACCTGAAGGGCATATTCCTTGGCCTCAAACATCAGGTGCCGCATATGATCGCCAAAGGCGGCGGCGCGATCGTCAACACGTCATCGCTGTTCGGCGTGATGGGTTTCGCCACGACGGCGGTTTATTGCGCGAGCAAATGGGGCGTCATCGGGCTCACCAACTCGGTCGCGCTGGAAGTCGCGCGCAAGAACATCCGCGTGAACGCGATCGCCCCCGGCTCGGTCATGACGCCGCTCCTGACCGGCATGTTCGGCAGCGAGCAGTCGGCCAAGGACACGGTCTTGCCGATGATTCCCATGGGGCGGATCAGCGATCCCTCCGAGATTGCGCAACTCGTGCTGTTCCTCTCCTCGGACGCTGCGTCGTTCATCACTGGACA
Organism: uncultured Alphaproteobacteria bacterium; assembly: GCA_963820095.1. Lineage (GTDB taxonomy): Bacteria > Pseudomonadota > Alphaproteobacteria > Rhizobiales > Beijerinckiaceae > Roseiarcus. The sequence continues at coordinate 87,572 of CAWFZA010000008.1, read as the reverse complement.
GGCCGTTGTGATCGACGGCGGCGGGTTCGTCGCGGGGGCCGGCGGTTAGACTGGGGCTTGAGCGTCAGGCACGACCGCGACCGCTTGAATTTCAACCTTGGCTCGGTCCTCCATGAGGGACGACACCTCGATCGCGGTCATCGCTGGGAAATGACGGCCAATCGTCTCACGATAAGCTTGGCCAACGCCCTTGAGGTTGTCGAGGTACTCGCGCTTATTGATGAAATACCAGGTCATCGAGACGATGTGCTCAGGGGCCGCGTCGTCGCAGGCCAGCACCGCGACGACGTTCTGCAAACTCTGCCTGACCTGGCGCACGAAATCGTCGGTCTCGAATTTCGAGTCCTCGTTCCAGCCGATCTGGCCCGCGACGTGAATGATGCGTCCGCGCGCCGAGACGCCGTTGGCATAGCCGGCCGGCTTCGCCCACCCATCTGGCTGCAAGGTTTTCAGCACGGATAGCACTCCGAACTCAGGCCGCCATTGCGACGGTCGCGACCTTATCAGTTCACGCGCAACGATGAGTTTCTACACCTCTGTCGCGCCTTCGTAGATCCGCGACGCGCGGATCTCGCGATAGAGGCTCTCGACGACCTCACCGCGTTTAACCCCGCGGCCGCCGAACACCTGCGATGAGACTCGCCGAAGAACGGCCAATCGAGCCAATCCCGCTTCATCCCGTGAGCGCGAGGCGGGACGTTCATCAATTGCCCTCGAAGACAGGTTTTCGCTTGGCCGCGAAGGCTTCGTATGCGCGCCGGAAGTCCTGGGTCGCCATGCAGATGGCTTGCGCCTGCGCTTCGGATTCGATCAGTTCGTCGAGGCCCATCGCCCATTCCTGGTTGAGCATGGTCTTGGTCATGCCATGCGCAAACCAGGGCCCGTCGGCGAGCGAGCGGCCAAGCGCCAGCGCCTCGCGCTCGAGGTCGGCGCTGGGATGAAGCGCGTTGTAAAAGCCCCATGCCGATCCTTCCGCCGCGCTCATCGTCCGGCCGGTGAAGAGAAGCTCCGCCGCACGACCCTGACCGATGATGCGTGGCAGAATCCCGCACGCGCCCATGTCCGCGCCGGCGAGGCCGACGCGAGTGAAGAGGAACGCGGTCTTCGCTTCCGGCGTCGCAAGCCGCAAGTCGGACGCCATGGCGAGGATGGCCCCCGCTCCGGCGCAGATTCCGTCGACCGCGGCGATGATCGGCTGCGGGCATTTGCGCATCGCCTTGACGACATCGCCGGTCATTCGAGTGAAAGCGACGAGGTCCGGCATCGCCATCTGCGTCAAGGGCTCAATGATCTCGAACACGTCGCCGCCCGAGGAGAAATTGCCGCCCGCCCCAGTCAGCACGATCGCGCGAACGTCCGATCCCTGCGCGAGATTGCGAAAGAGATCGCGAAGCTCGGCGTAGCTGTCGAAGGTCAGCGGATTTTTGCGCTCGGGCCGGTTGAGCGCGATCGTTCCGACCCGACCGTCCTCGCTCGCGGTGAAGCGAAAGTGTCGCGCGGCATAGTCGCGCAACGGCCGGCGCATGGCCTGCATCGCATTGGGCGTATTCATCCGACCATGACCTCCCCGCCGGCGACCACAATCGCCTGCCCGTTTATCGACGCCGCGCCGGGCGACGCGAGCCAGAGCACCGCGTCGGCGACTTCCTCCGGCCGCACCAGGCGCCCTTGCGGATTGGACTTCGCTCAGCTCAGTCCTGGCCAGTCTCTTCAGATCGGCCGGTCTTGGCCGCAATCGTTTCGACAGCCCGTGTAAGAAGAGGCGTCTCGGTGAAGCCGGGGCAAACGGCGTTGACCGTGATTCCAGTCCTCGCGAGTTCGAGCGCCAGCGCCCGTGGTGAGGCCAATCAGGCCGTGCTTCGCCGCGCAATAAGCGGCGACATAGGCGTAGCCGACGAGGCCCGCGGTCGATGCGATGTTGATGAGCCGCGCGCCGGCGCCGCGCGCCTTGAGATCGGAAAGGACTGCGCGAGAGACGAGATAGGCGCCGCTCAGATTGACCGCGAGCGCGCGCGACCAGAGGGCAGGATCTGTTTTCTCGAACGGCGCGCTCGGCGCTTCGCCCGCATTGTTGACGAGAATCGTCACGGGGCCAAACGCATTGCGCGCTTTCTCAACGCCGGTTGCAACTGCGGTTTCGGAAGTCACATCGAACGAATCGACCACCGCGGTGGCCAAACCTTCCGGCATGCCGCGCGCGATGTCCTCGAGCGGCGCTCGGCGGCGTCCCGCAAGGCTCACGCGCGCGCCGGCCCGAGCGAGAGCCAGCGCCGTCGCAGCGCCAATGCCACTCCCTGCGCCTGTCACCAGCGCATGATGGCCGTCGAGCGTCTTGTCGATCATGTCGCCGCGGCCTGCGCCGCCGCGGCCCGTGCGAGGTTCGCTTCGTATTGCGCCTTGGCGGAATGATATTGCTTGGGCCACGCGATGTCGTTGACGCCGATCTTGGCGGTTTCGTGCAGCGTCCAGGCGGGGTCGGCGAGATGCGGCCGCGCGATCGCGCAAAGATCGGCGCGACCCGCCGCGACAATCGAATTGACGTGGTCGGCTTCGGAAATTGCGCCGACAGCGATGGTGTCGACATGCGCCTCGTTGCGGATCTTGTCGGAGAACGGCGTCTGGAACATGCGGCCGTACACCGGTCGCTCGGCCTTCGAGACCTGACCCGACGAACAATCGACGAGATCGGCGCCGGCTTCCTTGAAGAGCTCAGCGAAGAATGTCGCGTCCTCCGGGGTGTTTCCCCCCGGCGTCCAGTCATGGCACGAAAGACGAACCGACATTGGGCGATCCGCGGGCCATGCGGCGCGCATCGCGCGGAACACCTCGAGCGGATAGCGCGCCCGGTTGAGGCGTTCTCCTCCGTACTCGTCATTACGCCAGTTCGAGAGGGGCGAAAGAAAGCTGGAGAGGAGGTAGCCGTGCGCGCAATGGAGCTCAAGCCAGTCGCATCCAGCCGCCGCCGCGCGCCCAGCGGCCGCGACAAAGTCGTGGCGCACCCGGTCCATATCGTGTCGCGTCATGGCCTTCGGGATTAGCCCGTTCGGCAGGTAGGACACGGCCGAGGCCGAGATCAGTTCCCAGCCGCCCGTTTCGAGCGGATGATCGATGCCTTCCCAGGCGACCTTGGTCGAGCCCTTGCGGCCCGCGTGGCCAAGCTGAATGCCGGCCTTCGCTCCAGAGCCATGAATGAGATCAACAAGCCGCTTCCATCGCGCCTCTTGCTCATCGTTCCATAGGCCGAGACAGCCTGGGGTGATCCGAGCATCCGGCGAGACGCAGGTCATCTCGGCGAAGACGAGCCCCGCCCCGCCGAGCGCGCGCGCCCCGAGATGGGCGAGGTGGAAATCATCGATGAGGCCGTCGATCGCCGAGTACATCGCCATCGGCGAAACGACGACCCGGTTCTTGAGCGTGAGACCCCGCACGCGATAGGGCGTCAGCATCGGCGGCGGCGCGCGTTCGTTGTCATTGAGTGGAACGCCGGTCTTGCGGGCGAACCAGCGCTCGTAGCCCTCAAGCCAGACCTTGTCGCGCAGCCTTAAGTTCTCGTGGCTGATGCGTTGCGAGCGGGTCAGCATCGAATAGAAGAACTGCGGCGGCTCGAGTGAGTCTGCGTAGCGCCGGCCAACCACCTCAAACCATTCCATCGCGTTGCGCGCCGCGTTCTGAATGCGCGCGACATCGACGCGGCGAATCTCCTCGTAAGCCTGCGAGCGTCTCCGGGATCTGCTCGGGCGCATGGCCGCGCGCGTCGAACTGTCGCGCAAGCTCGATGGCGTCGTCGAAGGCGAGCTTGGTGCCCGAGCCAATGGCGAAATGCGCCGTGTGGGCCGCGTCCCCCACCAGCACGACGTGCGAACGGCCGTTGAAGCAGCTCCATTGGGCGCAGATCAACCGGTTGAAATTGAGCCAGGCCGAGCCGCGCAAGTGGCGTGCGTTCGTCATGAGCTTCGCGCCGTCGAGGGTCTCGGCGAAAATCTTCTCGCAGAAGGCGATCGAGCCCTCCTGGTCGAGTTCGCCCAGCCCATGCGCCTCGAAGGCGTCCCCGGTCGTTTCGACAATGAAGGTCGAAGTCTCACGATCGAACTTGTAGATGTGAGCCTGGAACCACCCATGCTCCGTCTTGCGGAAGTCGAAGGTGAACGCGTCGAACGCCTTGTGCGGCGCCGAGCCAGATGTAGCGATTGGGGCGGACCAGGAGATCGGGCCGAAACTGATCGGCGTATCGGTGCCGGATCTTCGAATTGAAACCATCGGCCGCGACGATGAGATCGGCCTCCGGGAACGCGAGGTCGGATTCGACCTCGCGCTCGAACCCGAGCTCAACTCCAAGCGCCTCGCATCGGCGCTGCAGGATGTTCAAGAGCTGCTTGCGGCCGATGCCGATGAACCCATGACCACTCGTGCGCTGGCGCGAACCCTTGAAGATAAGTTCGATGTCGTCCCAATGATTGAATGCGTCGGCGATCTCCGCCGCGCTTTCCGGATCCGCGGCGCGCATCGCGCTCATCATCGCGTCCGAAAAGACGACGCCCCAGCCGAACGTGTCATAGGGCTTGTTGCGCTCGATCACGGTGACTGCGTGTTCTCGGCAGCGCTTCTTCATGAGAAGCCCGAAATAAAGTCCGGCCGGGCCGCCGCCGATACAGACGATGCGCATGCTTCCTCGTCTTTAGCGTTTTATCGCGCCAGCATTTTCGCCAGCATAAAGCCCGACGCGGCGCCGGTCCCGGCCCCCGGCCAGGTCCCGGCGCCACAGAGATAGAGCCGCCGCGTTGGCGTTGCGTAGCGCGAGTAGCCAGCCACCGGCCTGAAGACAAAATTCTGGTCGAGATGGTGGCTTCCGGTCAGATTGTCGCCGCCGATCAGGCAAGGATTTTCGCGCTCGAGGTCGAGCGGCGACCAGACGGAGCGCTCAAGGATCTTGCCCCGCAGGCCGGGCGCATAAGTCTCAAGATAGTCGAGCACGCGATCGGCATAGGGGTCCTTGGCCTCGTCCCACGCCGTCGCCTGAATGCGGCCAAGCGCGTCGCCGGCGATCGTCGCCGGAAGCACCCGGACCTGGACCCACAGAACATGCTTAGCCAGCGGCGCCCGCGTGGGATCAATCGCAGTCGGCTGACCGACCACCAACACCGGCTCGGCCGGAAGGAGACCCGCCGCGGCCTCGGCGAATGCGCGACTCATCATCGCAAGATCAGGCGCGACATGAACATAGGCGAAGCGCTGCAGCTCAGGACCTGCCCGCCAGTCGGGCAACGAGTTGAGCGCCAGATGGATCATCATCGTGCCAGGGCCCGGCCGGATGCGGGCGACCTTCTCGTCGAAGGCCTTGCGCTTTGGATCTGGACTCATGAGCCGACCGAACACGATCTGCGGATGAAGGTTTGCGATCACCGCCTTCTTCGCGGCGATCCGCGTCCCGTCGTGAAATGTGACGCCGGTCGCGCCGCTTGCGTCGCTTTCGATCCTCGCGACCGGCGAATTCAGTCTGATCTCGCCGCCCTTCGCCTTGATGAGGCCGGTCATCGCGCGAATGATGACATCGGCGCCGCCCGCGCCGATGACCATGCCGAAGGCTTGGGTTCCCATGGATTCGAGATAGGGGAAGAGCGCGCCGCCCGCGGCCTCCGGGGGAAAATCGAGATGCATGCCCCAGGCGGCCATCATCGCCTTGACCTTCGGCGATTCGAAATGCGCATCCAGGAAGTCGCGCGGGCTCGCGAGCAAAAGACGGCCGAGATCGAGAAGCGATTGCGTCGCCCTTGGCGCGCCATGCGGACCAGAAGCGTGCGCGCGGCGGCGAACGGACGGCATCGGCGACCCGAGCAAGCCAAAGATGTGGGGCGCTTCCTCGCCGAAGCGGGCGAGCATCGCCCGCCACGCCTCGGCGTCCTTCGCCGACAGCGCCGCGATCGCAGCCGCAGTTTTCTCGAGATCCTTGCTGACGCCGAGATAAGTGTGGTCGCGGAAGACGCTCGCGAAACAGTCGGCGGCCGGCGCGAAAGCGAGTCCCTGCGCAACAAGCTCGTCTTTATGGGCGGCGAAGAACGGCGATCCCGCGAACAACGAGAGGTTCATCGCGCAGAGGTCGTGGCGGAAGCCAGGCAAGGTGACTTCGCGGGTCTTGACCGCGCCCCCCGGCTCGCCCGCCTGCTCGATCACCGCGACCGACCAGCCGCGGTTCAGGAGGTGGATCGCGGCGGCGAGGCCGTTATGTCCCGCCCCGACGACAACGGCGTCGAAAGCTTCCATGTCGCGTTCTTGCCTCTGCCGATTAGCCGCCTTTTGCATATATCCCTGGGCGGAGGCGCGAAGGGTACGTCCAATGCTTACCCCGCGCAATCCATGAACTGGGCCAAAATTGATGGGCGACCCGCGGACCAGCGCGCAGCGATTGCTTGCGTCCGCATATTTCTGGGCTATGGTGGGCGTGGCATTCGCGCAACACGTTCGGCAACATGCGAATGCGCGAGGAAACGTTCGAGGAGCGATGGAGATGAGCGCGAACAAGGTTCTTTCGGACTTCGCCGCCGCCCTGTTGTCGGGGTCGATCAAGGTTGTCGACCTAACCGCTCCTCTCGGGCCTAACACGCCGGTGCTCTATCTGCCCCCGCAGATCGGCAAGAACACGCCCGCGGTGAAAGTGCATGAGATCTCGCATTATGATCAGAACGGGCCGTTTTGGGCGTGGAGCTGGCTCGAACTCGGCGAGCACACCGGGACGCACTTCGACGCACCCGTGCACTGGATCACCGGCAAAGACTACAAGGACGGCACGACCGATCGAATTCCGGTCAAGAACTTTGTCGCGCCCGTCTGCGTCATCGATCGCTCCAAGGAAGTCGCAAAGGATCCGGATTATCTGCTCACCGCCGACAGCGTGAAGGAATGGGAGCGTGAGCACGGCGACATCGAAGCCGGCAGCTGGGTGGTGCTGCGCACCGATTGGTACAAGCGCAACGGATCGGCTGAAAGCTTCCTCAACGCCGACGACAAAGGTCCCCATTCGCCGGGGCCGACTGCGGAAGCGATCGAATATCTCTTGACGAAGAACATCGTCGGCTGGGGATCGGAGACGGTCGGCACGGACGCGGGCTCGGCCGGCGGCATGAACCCGCCGTTCCCGGCGCACAATCTCGTCCACAAAGCCAATCGCTACGGCCTTGCGAGCCTCTGCAATCTCGACCAATTGCCGCCGAAGGGCGCGATCCTGATCGCCGCCCCGCTCAAATTCGTCAACGGCACCGGCTCGCCGGTGCGTGCGCTCGCCATCGTCCCCTGACGCTCACAGACGGACGAACGCCTGAAACATGGAACTCGCTCGCGGGAACGAGGTATGAGCGAATACGACTATTTGTTCGTTGGCGGGGGAATCAACGCGCTCGTCGCCGCCGCCATGCTCGGCAAGAAGCGCCAGACAGTGCTCGTGCTCGAGCGCAACGCCACGGTCGGCGGCTGCCTGCGCACCGAAGAAGCAACCGCGCCAGGCTTTATCCATGACGTCATGGCGACGACGCTCGTCCTTTTCCGGACCTCGCCCGCTTATCAGGCGCTTGGGCCGGACCTCGAAGCGCGCGGCTTCGCTTTTGCCGACACGAACCTGCCGACCGCGGTGCTTCGGCCGGACGGATCGAGCGTCATTCTCTCAATGGATCGCGCGCGCAATGTGAAGACATTCGACGCGCTCACTGCAGGCGACGGGGTCGCCTTCGCGGCCGAAATGGATGCGCTCGGCGCCGACGCTCCATTTCTCTTTGCGCTTTTGGGCGGGTCGCTTTGGTCGTCGGGAATCGCCAAGACCATCATGCGCGAGGCGTGGCGCCGGGGCCCGCGCAATCTCGCGGCCTGGTTTGGCGAGGCGCTTGCGCCGGCGCGGGGCTATCTCGAGGCGACCTACCGCTCGGAGGCGGTCCGCGACCTCTGGGCGCCGTGGGTGTTGCACACCGGGCTTGGACCGGAGAGCGCCTATTCGGCCGCGATGGCGAAAGTGATCGCGTTCGCGATCGAAGCGGCGGGCTGTCCGATCGCTGTCGGCGGCGCCAAGACGCTGATTTCGGCCTTCGAACGTCTGATCGTCGATCAAGGCGGCGCGGTGCGGCCGAACGCGGAGGTCGTGCGGATAACGCCCGGCCCCAGCTCACGCGCGAGCGGCGTCGCGCTCGCGAACGGCGAAACAATCGCGGCCGCCAAGGGCGTGATCTGCTCCACTGGACCCGAGCAACTGCACAATGGACTGCTCAACAACTGGCCCGCACCGGCTCCTCCTGAGGTGAAGCGAGGCCTGAAAGCCTTTCGGCACGGCAAGGGCGACATGCAGATCCATTATGCGCTCAAAGCGCCACCGCGCTGGCGCGGCGATCCGGATCTGGCCCAGGTCGCGCTCATCCACCTGACGAGCGGACTGGATGGCGTTTCGCGCGCCGCGAACGAGGCCGAACGCAGCCTCCTGCCGGCCGAGCCGACGATCTGCGTCGGCCAGCCGACTGCGCTCGATCCGAGCCGAGCGCCGCCGGGCGCGGCGATCCTTTGGCTGCAGATGCCCGAGGCGCCGCGCTTGGTGAAGGGCGACGCGGCCGGCGAGATTGCGGCTCCCGCCGACGGCCGCTGGACAGAGGCGATGCGCGAAGTCCTACGCCGACCGCATCGAGCGGCGGCTGGCGGCGCATATCGAGAACTGGGCCGAGATCAAGCTCGCTCGGCGCGCCTACTCGCCGGCAGACCTCGAGACAATGAACGTCAACCTCGTCGGCGGCGACCCTTACGGCGGCGCCTGCGCGCTCGACCAGTTCTTCCTCTGGCGCCCGTTCAAATCGACCGTCAATCACCGCACCTTCGTTCCCAACGTCTACCACATCGGCGCTTCCACCCATCCGGGTCCGGGACTGGGCGGCGTCTCCGGCTTCCTGCTCGCGTCGTCGCTTCACTGATGTCATGGGATGAACATGGAGCAGCGGTTTTCCGGCCAGATCATGCAGCCTGCTGTCGATCCGGCCGCGCGCCAGGCGACGCTTGGCGAGATCGGCATCAACCAGTTCGCGCCCTACCTCATGAACCGCATCATGGAGCGGTGGAACGGCAATCTCGCCGAGGCCCTGAAGCTCCATAACATGTCGACAACGATGATGCGGGCGCTTGCGGTCCTCAGCATTTCCTCGCCGGTGACGATCAACGAGCTCTCCGCCTACGCGGTGACCGAGCAGTCGACGATGAGCCGCACGCTCGACATCCTCGAGGCGCCAAGGGCTGGTGCGGCGCCAGCGGCGGCCGGAGGACATGCGCATCCGCGACGTCTCCATCACCGAGGACGGGCGAGCGGCGTTCGAGCGCGTGTGGCCGATGATGCACGCGCGATTCCAGACCCTCTTCGACGGCGTCGACGAGGAGGAATACCGCGCCTTCACCGCGACGCTGCTCAAAATTTTGCGCAACGTCGCGAAGCTGCCGGAATAGGAGCGTGGCGCCCGGCCGGGCCGCCGATTGGGCTCGATCGACGTGATTCGTCGCCTTCGCTGATCTGGAACGTCGTTCGCGATGAACTGCCTCAGCTACGGCTCGCCATCGCAGCCATCCGCCGAGACCCCGACGAATAAGGTGCGGTTCCCGACTAGACCCCCGCGGCCCGCCGCACGCCCTCTTCGACCGCCGCCAGCGCCTCATGGGTCTTGGCGCCGTCCGGGCCGCCGGCTTGCGCCATGTCCGGGCGGCCGCCGCCGCCCTTGCCGCCGAGCGCGGCCGAGCCGAGCCGCACCAGATCGACCGCATTGAAGCGGCTCGTGAGATCGGGCGTGACGGCGACGACAATGCTCGCCTTGCCGTCTTCGCTCGCGGCCGCAATCGCAACCACCCCCGAGCCGACGCTTTGCTTCGCTTCGTCCGCGAGCGACTTCAGGTCCTTCATGTCGATGCCGGTGACCGCGCGAGCGTAAAGCTTCACGCCCGAAACGTCGCGCGCCGCGTTGGTTTCAGTTGCGCTGCCGCCGCCCATCGCGAGCTTGCGCTTGGCGTCGGCGAGCTCGCGCTCAAGCTTGCGTTTGTCGTCGATCAGCGCCTCCAGCCGCTGCGCAGCCTCGCCTGAGGGCGCGCGCAACAAGGCGGTGAGATCCGCGTAGCCGCGCGCATCGGCTTCGAGCCACTTGCGCGCTTCGTCGCGCGTCTTGGCTTCGATGCGCCTCACGCCTGCGGCGACCGCGCTCTCGCCAACGATCGCGATGAGGCCGATGTCGCCGGTGCGATGGACATGCGTGCCGCCGCACAGCTCGATCGAATAGGTGCGCTCGTGGTGCTCCTCGTCCTCGATCTCGCCCATGCTGACGACCCGCACTTCGTCGCCATATTTCTCACCGAATAAAGCGCGGGCGCCGGACGCGCGCGCATCGTCGAGCCCCATGAGCCGCGTCGTCACCTCGGCGTTCTCCAGGACCACATGGTTGGCGATGTCCTCCACCTTTTCGAGTTCGGCGCGGGTGATCGGCTTCGGATGGGCGATGTCGAAGCGCAGCCGCTCGGGCGAGACCAGCGAGCCCTTCTGCGCCACGTGATCGCCGAGCACCATGCGCAACGCCTCGTGCAAAATATGAGTCGCCGAATGGTTGGCGCGCGTCGCCGCGCGCGCGTCGTGATTGACCTTGAGCTCGACCGCCAGCCCTAAGCTCGCCGCGCCCTCGGCCATCCTGACGTCATGCACGACGAGGTCGCCGAGCTTCTTGCGCGTGTCGGTCACTTCGGCGCGAAAGCCGGGCGCGATGATCTCGCCGACGTCGCCGACCTGCCCGCCGGACTCGCCGTAGAACGGGGTCTGGTTGAGGATCAGCGATCCGCGCTGGCCACCCTCCAGCGTCTGGACCTCGACGCCGTCCTTGACGATCGCGCGGATGACGCCCTCCGCCGTTTCGGTCTCGTAGCCGAGAAACTCGGTCGCGCCGACGCGCTCGCGTAGAGCATACCAGACCGTTTCGGTCGCAGCCTCGCCAGAGCCCGCCCAGGCGCGGCGCGCCTCCGCCCGCTGGCGCTCCATCGCGGCGTTGAAGCCGTCCGTGTCGACCGCGAGCCCGCGTGCGCGCAACGCGTCCTGGGTGAGATCGAGCGGGAATCCATAGGTGTCATAGAGCCGGAACGCGGTCTCGCCATTCAGGACGCCGCCGTCTTGAAGCGAGCGCGTCTCGTCCTCGAGAATGGATAAGCCTCGCACAAGGGTCGAGCGAAAGCGCGTCTCCTCGAGCTTCAAGGTCTCCGAGATCAGCGCTTCCGCGCGGATCAGCTCCGGATAAGCCTGGCCCATCTCGCGGGTCAGGGCCGGAACGAGCCGCCACATCAGCGGATCGCGCGCGCCGAGCAATTGGGCGTGGCGCATGGCGCGGCGCATGATGCGGCGGAGCACATAGCCGCGGCCCTCGTTCGACGGCAGCACGCCGTCCGCGACGAGAAAAGCGGAGGCGCGCAGATGGTCGGCGATGACCCGGTGCGAGGCGCGCTGGGGCCCATCTGGATCGACGCCGGTCAGATCCGCGCTGGCGCGAATGAGGGCGCGGAAGAGGTCGATGTCGTAATTGTCGTGGACGCCTTGCAGCACGGCGGCGATGCGCTCGAGCCCCATGCCGGTGTCGACCGACGGGCGCGGCAGGTTGATCCGTTCGCCGCCCGGCAGCGCCTCGAATTGCATGAACACGAGATTCCAGATCTCGATGAACCGGTCGCCGTCGGCGTCCGGCGAGCCGGGCGGACCGCCCGGAATATGGTCGCCGTGATCGTAGAAAATCTCGGAGCACGGCCCGCACGGACCGGTGTCGCCCATCGCCCAGAAATTGTCGCTGGTCGCGATGCGGATGATCCGCTCCTCGGGGAGCCCCGAGATCTTCCGCCACAGGTTGAACGCCTCGTCGTCGTCGTAATAGACGGTGACGGTGAGCTTTTCCGCCGGCAGACCGAAGTCGCGCGTCAGCAATCCCCATGCATATTCGATCGCGTAGTCCTTGAAATAGTCGCCGAACGAGAAGTTGCCGAGCATTTCGAAGAACGTGTGATGGCGCGCGGTGTAGCCGACATTGTCGAGGTCGTTGTGCTTGCCGCCGGCGCGCACGCATTTCTGCGCCGTCGTCGCCCGGAGGTACGGGCGCTTCTCGACGCCCGTGAAGACGTTCTTGAACTGCACCATCCCGGCGTTGGTGAACATCAGCGTCGGGTCGTTGCGCGGCACGAGCGAGCTCGACGGCACGATGGCGTGGTCGTTCTTGCCGAAGAACTGCAGGAAGTTCGATCGAATGTCGTTGACGCCGCTCATGAACCACAATCGCTTGAAGTCGAAGGCCTGTTGGCGGGCGTTCTAAAACAACGCGGCCGAAAGCGCCAATTGGGGAAGCCGCCGCATTTTCCAATGCCGGAAGCCCGCCCGATATGGTGACGGAACGTATTTCCGTCCAGGCTAAGCTCTCCGACCGCTTGTTCATTGACACCGCGGGGAGGTTGAAACCTACGGTCGACCAACCACGTCCCTTCCTTGTGCGCGGCGAAAGGCCGCCCTGAAGGCTGGAGCGGCCAGCTCTCGACCGGCCTGCGGCTTTCGTTCTAGGTTGGCCAGCGAAAAAGGGGCCCGACGACTAGGCGGGCGGGTGTTTGTCGTTCTCGCATGATTGCAGGCCAGCCATTGGATTCCGATGAGGCCGATCGCGTCTTCGAGGCCATCGTCGCTGCGGTGGCGCGCGGCGAGCGCAAGCGCGCGCTGCATATGGCGGAAGCGGCTTTGCCCTACTTCATGGATGAGCCGCTTGTGCTGCTGCTTGCCGCGGAAAGTCTTGACGAACAGGACCGCGCGCCCGAAGCGTTGAGCGTGCTCACGCGGGCCTCCGAAATCGCGCCGGAGCAGGCCGAGGTGTGGCGGCAACTCGGCGCGTTGATGGTTCGCCAGGGACGCGCTCGCGATGCTCTCGGCGCGTTCGAGAAAGCGCTGGAAATCGAACCCGATAGCGTCACGGCGCTCCTCGCCGCCGGGGAGGCAAGCTATCGCGTCGGCGCCCTGACCTCGGCGGGTGACTATTTCCAGCGCGTCGCGGAACGCGCGCCGAAAGAGGCGAGCGCGCTCGCGGCCCTCGCGCTGATCGCGGCGCGGCGGCAGAAGACTGATGAGGCGCGGGCTCTGGCGAACCGGGCGCTCGCCGTGCAGCCGAATCTGTTGACTGCCGAAATGGCGCTTAGTCGGGCCGACCTCGTCGAGGGCCGCGCGGAACCTGCTCGCGAGCGCTTGACCCGTCTGCTCGATCGTCCGGATCTAAACGATGACAATAGGGTCGGCGTGCTCGATCTGCGCGCCGACGCCTTGGACATGCTCGACCTGAGAGATGAAGCGTTCGCGGATTACCAATCGCGCAATGCGGTCTTGCGCAGAGTGAACGGCCCCCGGATCGAACGTGAAATCGGCGAGCGTCGAGTGGACGAGGCCAGACGCCTGACGAAATACTTTGCTCACGCGCCCAACGATCCGTGGCGCGCTTCCGCTGGCGAAGACCAGGTCGGCGCCCGAGCCGCATCGGGCCACGCGTTTTTGATCGGTTTTCCGAGGTCGGGCACGACTCTGCTCGAACGGGTGCTCGCCGCCCATCCTGGCGTGGCCACCCTCTCGGAGGTCGATCATCTTGCGGAAGTCGGCCGGGGCTTCATGGCCGATGCGACGGGGCTCGATAGACTGGCGCAATTGGCGCCGCCTTTGGCCGACGCTGCTCGGGAGGCCTACTGGCGAAAGGTTGCTCTATCCCTCGGCGAGGAGATCTCAGGAAAGATCGTGATAGACAAGCTGCCCTTGCACGTAACCGCGCTGCCGGTGATCTCCAAGCTCTTCCCTGGCGCCAAGATCCTGTTCGCCATGCGCGATCCTCGCGATGTCGTGTTCAGCTGCTTTCGCCGAAGATTTCAGATCAATTCGGCCATGTTCGAATTCTTGGATATCAACGACGCCGCGGCCTATTACGACAGCGTCATGGCCCTCGCCAGCAGGTATCGCGCGACGCTCCCGTTGACCGTGCGAGAGGTCCGCCATGAGGCGATGGTGAGGAATTTCGAGGCGGAGATTCGGGAGACGCTGGTTTTCCTTGGGCTCGAATGGGACCCTGCCGTCGAGCGCTTCGCGGAAAAGCTGCCGATCGACGCCCAAACGCCGAGCGACGTTCAACTCGCCCGCGGACTGAACGCCGAAGGCGTTGGGCAATGGCGTCGCTACGCGCGCCATGTCGCGCCGGTTTTGCCTATTCTGGAAAGATGGGTAGCTGAATTCGGTTATTGACAGATTTGACAACCGGCAGGTTGATTTTTTTGAATTAAGGACAAAATTTGCTTGCATTTACCCTGCGACTTGACACATGGTGACATTACGGGTTCGTAATGACCGTGTAACGTTTGTGGATGAGAGGGGATCATGAAAACATTCTTCGGTTTTGGGGTTTCGGTCGCGGCCCTGCTGGCGGCGGCAACGACAGTCGCTCATGCGAGCCCTGTCATTGATCTGACTTTTGAGGGTATCAACGCGACATACCCCAGCGGTTATGCGTTTATTAACGACTTTTACAACGGGGGCATGAGCAGCGACGGCACCACGGGACCAAATTACGGGATCGTTTTTTCGTCAAACGCGCAGGCGATCTGCCTGAACAGCGATACAGTTAGCTGCTCCAACACCTCAAAGGGAGGTCTGGGAGACCCTAATTCGCGGGAAGGCGGCCTGTTCTTCCTCAGCGGCAGCTCAACGTTTATGGATATCGCCGCCGGGTTCACGACCGGCTTCTCCTTCAACTATGTTTCTCTCAGCAACTCCGGAAGCGTCTCGGTATTCAGCGGACTCGATGGGACGGGAACCTTGCTGGGTACGATTGACCTCACTCCCAACGCCGGCTCCTGCCCCGGTTATGGCGCAGGCTTTTGCCCGTTTTCGCCAGTCGGAGTTAGCTTCTTGGGTATGGCGCAATCGATCGAATTCTCCGGCGTGGCGAATCAGATCGTGTTCGACGACGTGACGTTCGGTAGCTCCACTCCCGGGGGACTCCGGAGGCGTCGACCTGGGTGATGATGATGCTGGGATTGGCGGGCGTTGGGCTTGTCGCCCGCCGCCGCGCGAAGAGTCGCCTGCCTCTCGCCGCCTGATCGCTGCCGCTTCGTAATCGTGGATGAGACCTCCGTGAGGAGGTCTCATTTTTTTGTCATGGGACTTGGTCTTGGATTGCCGCGGCGCGGTCAAACCATCGCTCCACCGCGAGGGAGACCGACAACGCGGTTTACACTCGCTCGCGCGATATAGGCTGACGCAACGGTTCGCAATCGCAGGCGCGAACGCCTGCTTGCGCGGCTCCTGAGGGACGAGATGGCTGCTCGAGCGCGCCAGCAGCCGCGACTGAAGGAATGACAATCGCGCGTCTCAAGCCTGCTGCGCCGAGATCCGCGCCGCGCGCGCCAGGACCTCCCCAGTTCCGGCGTTGTCGGCGAAGGCAAGGGGTCGGCCGGATCGACCCATTCGACTACGTCGACCTCGTCGCTCAAGCGCGGTTCGCCGCGCGTCCAGCGCGCGACGAACGAGGCGATGACGAAATGCGTGCGTATTCGCTCCCCTTCGCGGAAAATCGCCTCCACATGCCGGTTGAAGGCAATGATTTCGGCTTCGATTCCGACCTCTTCCATGAGCTCGCGGGCGAGCGCGGCGGCGAGCGTCTCGCCCGCCTCGACCCCTCCGCCGGGGAGAGAGAAATGGCCGAGGAGCGGCGCTCGCGCCCGGCGAATGACGAGCGCCTGGCCGTCCCGGAACACCGCCGCCGAAACCGCGAGGATCGGGCGAGCAGGAAAAAGCCGATCGTTCATGAATCTCCTCAAGCCTTCACTCACCTGCCGATCAGCCTGGACTGACCCGCGCGCTAGCGGACGTAGTCTTCCGTCGTGGCCGGGCTCGACCCGCACAAGGCCCGCCATGACCGCTTTACCGACGTTCAACCCGAGACCTACAGTTAAGGCTATAAGCGTCGAAACAATGATTTGAAAAAATAGAAATCATGTGCTACTCTTCCGGCTGGTCGATAGTCCGCCTGCCACCATTCGGATGGCGAAGCGAGACGTGAAGGGGACCCTTTGACACCGCCAGCGCACAACCCGAGACGCGAGTTCAGGGGGAAAGTATTTTTCTTATTTGAATCGCCCGTAACCCGTTGAAAAGCCCGGATTCGGAAAAGGAAATGAAAACAAATAAAAGGAAATTTCCTTTCATTTCCTTTCATCTATTTGCTTTTATTTGCGAGAAACTCGCCGTCTGGTTGCAGAGCTGCCGGCTGGCTTCGGACGTAGTCCCGCCGATAACGCGGTCCGAGGCTGGTCAAGAGGTGATAGCCGATCGTGCCGCTGCGAGCGGCGAAGTCGTCGAGGTCGATCGTCGGGCCGAAGAACTCGACCGGGTCACCGACTTTTACAGCATCCTCGGGCAGGTCAGTGATGTCGACGATGGTCAGGTCCATCGACACGCGTCCGACCAGCGGCGCTCTGCGCCCGGCGACGGCGACCTCCGCCCCCGGCTTCGCATCGGTCGCGCCCGCGCCGCGCGGCAGGCCGTCGGCGTAGCCAATCGGGAGCGTGGCAAGCCGGCTCGGGCGCTTGGCCGTCCACTGGGCGTTGTAGCCGCAGCTCGCGCCGGGTTCGATTGAGCGGATCTGCTGGATCGCGACCGTCAGCGTGACCACCGGCTGCATCGGGTTCGGGCGGCCCGGCGTCGGATTGCCGCCGTAGAGCGCGTAGCCCGGCCGCGCCAGATCATAGATCGGGGCGGGATCGAGGAACATGCCCGATGAATTGGCGAGCGAGGCGGGGAGGCGCGGGAAAGCCGCGCGGGCGGCCTCGAACCGCTCGATCTGCGCCCGGTTGAGGGGATCGTCCGGGACCTCGGACGAGACGAAATGGCTCATCAGCAGATCGGCCCCGCTCGAGGCCCCATAAGTCTCGATCGCGGCCTCAAGGCGGGCGAGGGACTCGAAGCCGAGCCGGTTCATGCCGGTGTCGAGATGGAGCGCGCACGGGCTGCGACCCGCGGCGAAGGCGGACCAGCGCTTCAGCTCCTCTTCGCCGCCGATCGCCGGGGCGAGTCGGCGCTCGACATAGTCGGCGGGATCGGCCTCGTGCTCCAGGCCATTCAGCACATAGATCCGGGCTTCGTCCGGCGCCGCCCGCCGCGCCGCGATCCCTTCATTGAAGTGCGCGACGAAGAACACGCGCGCGCCCGCCGCCCATAGCGTCGGCGCCGCTTCGGCGACGCCTATCCCATAAGCGTTGGCCTTGATCACGGCCGCGCAACGTCCGGGCGCGGCGCGGCCCGCGAGCGCGCGCCAGTTCTCGGCGAGGGCGCCGAGGTCGATCGTGAGACGTCCGGGCGCGCTGACAGGAGCCATGACGTCCATCATGCGAGGACCTTCTCCATCACCGCAGTCGTCGGCCTCTCGAATCCCGGATGCGCCTCGACTTCGCGCCGGACGAAACCGCAGCGCTCGAACAGACGCTCGTTTTCGGGCAGCTCCAGCCGTGTCTTGAGCGTCAATCTCCTGACGCCGCGACGCCTTGCCTCCGTTTCGCAGGCCGCGATGAGCGAGCGGACGATCCCTCGACCGCGCGCGTGCGGCGCGACAGACACGCGCGCGACATGGAGCGCGTCGCCGTCGAGGCTCCACAGCGCCGCCGCGATGAGCGCGGCGCGCTCGAAGGCCCCGAAACCCCCGCCTGCTGCGATCTTGGCTGCGATCGTGGGTTCGGTTTCGAGAAGAGCTGACGACGGAGGGGTCGTTTGCCGGTTCTGTGCGGCGAAGGCGATCCGGACGAGTTCGGCTGCCTCGCCCGCATCGGCGGTCGTCAGCGGACGGAGGCGCGGCTCGGCCGTCGCCGCGGGGTCATCGTCGAGCGTTGGACCGCGAATCTCCATGGGCCCACGTATAAGACCGTCGCAAGACCGGAACGCAAGGGCGCGAAGCCCGCCCAACGCCGGCCCGGGTTCATGGACGAAGTTTAACCTCCCTTTCAGCCCGGAACCCTGAGGGCGCCTCGTTTTTGCCGCGGTCGCTGGCGAAGAGCGTTCAGGCGCGATACACCGCGCAAGCGACCTTATGGCGGACGATTCGATGACCATGGCATTGACCCGCAGGGCGGCGCTGAAGGCCGGGGCGGGCGGCGCGCTGGCCGCGCTCGTATCTCGACCGTTTGCCGCCCTTGCCGACGATTCCATCGAGACGCATGGCCTGTCGTCGTTTGGCGACCTCGCTTTGCCGCCCGACTTCCCGCACTTTTCCTATGTCAACCCGGACGCGCCGACTGGCGGCCTCTTGTCGCTGCAGATCACCGGAACGAGCGGCAACCAGAACTTCGACACGTTCGACACGCTCAACATCTATTCCTGGAAGGGCAATGGCGCGGCCGGGATGTCGGCCACCTTCGACACGCTGATGACCGCCAACGGCGACGAACCCGATTCCGTCTATGGCCTCCTCGCGCAATCGGTGCGGGTTTCGCCCGACAAGCTCGACTACCGCTTCCGGTTGCGCCCCGAGGCGCGCTTCTTCGACGGCGCGAAAGTCACGGCGGCCGATGTCGCCTTTTCGCTCAGCATTCTGAAAGAGAAGGGCCATCCGATCTACGCCCAGCTCCTGAGGGAGGTGGAGAAGGCCGACGCGGAGGGCGACGACGTCGTCCATGTTCGCTTTGTCGAGGGCCGCAGCCGCGACGCCCATCTGATCGTCGTCGGGATGCCGGTTTTCTCGGCGGCGTGGTGGAAGGGGCGCGATTTCACCGCAGCCACCCTCGATGCGCCCTTGGGTTCGGGCCCCTATAAGGTGAAGACGTTCGAGCAGGGCCGGTTCATCGAATATGCGCGCGATCCCGGTTACTGGGGCGCAAAGTTGCCGGTCAATCTTGGCCAGAACAACTTCGATCGCCTGCGCTTCGAATATTATCGCGAGCGGCAGGTCGCGTTCGAGGCGTTCAAGGCCGGGGCGATCAACTATCACGAAGAATACACCTCGCGCTTCTGGGCGACGTCTTACGATTTTCCCGCCGCCAAGGATGGGCGAGTGAAGAAGGAGACCCTGCACGACGGCGCGCCATCGCGGATTCAGGGCTGGTATCTCAACACTCGGCGCGACCAGTTCAAGGATCCGCGCGTGCGCGAAGCGATCGGCCTCTGCTTCGACTTCGCGTGGACCAACAAGAACATAATGTACTCCGCCTACAAGCGGATCGTCTCGTACTTCCCCAACACCGACATGGAGGCGAAGGGCAAGCCGGGACCGGACGAGCTCAAGTTGCTCGAGCCGTTCCGCGACAAGCTCGCGCCCGCCGTCTTCGACGAGCCCTATGCGCCACCGGAAAGCGACGGCTCGGGGTCCGACCGCAAGCTGCTCAAGCAGGCCTACGACCTCTTGCTGGCCGCGGGATGCAAGCGCGACGGCTCGGTGATGAAGCTGCCGGACGGCAAGCCTTTCACCATCGAGTTCCTCGACAGCAACCCCGCGCTCCAGCCGCACACCATGCCGTTCATCCAGAATCTCGGCAAGCTCGGCATACAGGGCGCGATCCGCATCGTTGACCCGGCCCAATACAAGAGTCGCACCGACGCGTTTGACTTCGACGTGGTGACCACCGCGTCCGGCGGCGGCCTCACTCCAGGCGTGGAGCTCAGGAACGTCTATACGTCCGAGTCCGCCAAGCAGAACGCCTCGCGCAATCTCGCCGGCGTCTCCGACCCGGTAGTCGACGCGCTCGTCGAGACGATCGCAAACGCCAAATCACGCGACGCGCTCAACGCCGCGGCCCGCGCGCTCGACCGCGTTCTGCGCGCCGGGCATTATTGGGTCCCGATGTGGTATCGCGACACCGCCTGGATCGCCCATTGGGACGCCTTTTCGCGTCCCGAGCGCCAGCCGAAACTGAGCACCGGCGCCCCCGGCACGTGGTGGTGGGACGAAGCGAAGGCCAAGACCATTGGACTGGGATAGGCGCTTGCTCCCTCGCCGCGCGCAGACCGGCTGACGCGGCATGCTCGCCTATATCCTGCGCCGTCTGCTCCTGATGATCCCGACCATCCTCGGCATCATGGCGGTCTCCTTCGCGATCGTGCAATTCGTGCCGGGCGGCCCGGTCGAGCGCGCGATCGCGCAATTGCAGGGCGCCGACCAGAGCTCGACCGCGCAATTCGGGGGCGGCGGGGGCCAGATCGGCTCGGGGACCGCGCAGGCGGGAGGCGACATCTCGTCGCGCTATCGCGGCTCGCAAGGCCTCGATCCGAAATTCATCAAGGAACTTGAGAAACAATACGGCTTCGACAAGCCCGCGCTCGAGCGGTTCTGGATCCTGGTGCGCGACTATTCGACCTTCAATTTCGGCAAGAGCTATTATCGCGACGTGCCGGTGCTGGAGTTGATCAGGGAGAAGCTGCCGGTCTCGATCTCGCTTGGGCTGTGGATGACCGTCATCTCCTACGCGATCTCGATTCCGCTCGGCATCCGAAAGGCTGTGAAGGACGGCTCCCGTTTCGACACGCTCACCTCCGCGCTCGTGATCTTCGGCTATGCGATTCCGAGCTTCCTGTTCGCGGTGTTGCTGGTCGTGCTGTTCTGCGGCGGATCGTTCTGGCAGATCTTCCCGCTGCGGGGGCTCACGTCCGACAATTTCGCCGACCTCAGCTGGCCGCAGAAGATTCTCGACTACCTCTGGCATATTACGCTGCCGGTCACCTCGCTTGTCCTCGGCGCGTTCGCGACCTCGACGCTGCTCACCAAGAATTCCTTTCTCGACGAGATCAAAAAATCCTACGTGCAGACCGCGCGCATGAAGGGTCTGACAGAGCGGCGCGTGCTCTACGGCCACGTGTTCCGCAACGCGATGCTGATCGTGATCGCCGGCTTTCCGGGCGCCTTCATCGGCGCCTTTTTCACCGGCTCGCTCCTGATCGAGCAGGTGTTCTCCCTCGACGGCCTCGGCTATCTCTCCTACGATTCGCTCATTCAGCGCGATTATCCGGTCGTGCTTGCGAACCTCTATATCTTCGCGCTGATCGGCCTCGTGGTGAACCTGATTTCCGACCTCACCTACACCTGGATCGATCCGCGCATCGATTTCGAAACGCGCGAGGTGTGAGCTTGGACTTGCGCGCCGGCAAATTCGTCATGGCCGCCCCCGGACTTGATCCGGGGGTTGTCCCGGCCATCCACGCGACTGCGCGTGATCGATCGCCGGCCGCGGCGACGGGGTTCGCATGACGGACCTCGAAGCTCTTCCTGTCGTGGATGGCCGGGACAACCCCCGGATCAAGTCCGGGGGCGGCCATGACGGCGTGGAGCTGCCCGGGCTGGAGGAGGCGAAGGAGCGCGCCAGCATCGAGCGCCGCCCGTTCCTCTCGCCGATGAATCAGCGCCGGCTCGACAATTTCCGTCGCAACAAGCGCGGCGCCTGGTCGTTCTGGATCTTTCTGGTCCTGTTCATTGCTTCGTTGTTCGCCGAATTCATCGCCAATGATCGGCCCCTGATCGCCTCCTACAAGGGCGAGATCCTGTTCCCTGTCCTTTTCGACTATCCGGAGGATAAATTCGGTGGGTTCCAGGCGCGGGCGGATTTTCGCGACCCCTTCATCGCCGACGAGATCAAGGCCCACGGCTGGATGATCTGGCCGCCCATTCGCTTCGCCAATTCGACTACGATTCTGAACCCGCCGACGCCCTTGCCGACGCCGCCGACCTGGATGCTGACCGACGTTCAATGCCGCGCCGCGCTCGAGAAGCAAAACGTCAAGGACGCAGCCACCGTCCCCCGTCCCTGCAGCAGGCTCGAGCCGCTCTGGCTCGGCTCCGATCAGGACGGCCACGACATCGTCGCCCGCCTCATCTACGGGTTTCGTATCTCGATTCTGTTTGGCCTGACGCTCGCCGGCGTCTCCTCGGTGATCGGCGTTTTCGCAGGCGCGGTGCAGGGCTATTTCGGCGGCTGGCTCGATCTTACGATGCAGCGGGTGATCGAGATCTGGTCGTCGCTGCCGCACCTTTACATTCTCATCATCCTCTCCGCGATCCTCGCGCCGAGCTTCTTTGTCCTGCTCACGATCCTGCTCCTGTTCTCCTGGGTGAGTCTCGTTCATTTGGTGAGGGCCGAGTTCCTGCGCGCGCGCAATTTCGAATATGTCAACGCCGCCCGCGCCCTGGGCCTTTCCAACGCCAAGATCATCGTCAAGCACGTTCTGCCGAACGCCATGGTGGCGACGCTGACCTTCCTGCCGTTCATCGTCAATTCCTCGATCTCGACGCTGACCTCGCTCGACTTCCTTGGCCTTGGCATGCCGCCCGGCTCACCCTCGCTCGGCGAGCTCCTGCTGCAGGGCAAGTCCAACCTGTCCGCGCCCTGGATCGGACTCTCCGCCTTCGCCGTGACGGCGCTCATGCTTTCGCTGCTCATTTTTATCGGCGAGGCGGTGCGCGACGCGTTCGACCCGAGAAAGACGTTCTCGTGAGCGAGGCCGCGCCGCTTCTTGACGTGCGCGAGCTGTCCATCGCCTTCGCGCAAAGCGGCGAGCGGCGCACGGTCGTCGATCGTGTCTCCTTCCGGCTTGAGCAAGGGCCGCGCGCTGGCGCTGGTCGGCGAATCCGGCTCGGGCAAGACCGTCACCGCTCAGGCCATCGTGCGTCTCTTGCCGCAGCCCGCGGCGAGTTATCCGAGCGGCGAGGTCTTCTTTCGCGGCCGCGACGTGCTCAAGATGTCGGACGACGAATTGCGCGCGATGCGCGGGCGCGCCGTCACCATGGTGTTTCAGGAGCCGATGACGTCGCTCAATCCGCTCCACACGATCGAGCGGCAGATCGGCGAGATCATCGCGCTCCATCATGGCCGCGCCGCCGTCACGCCCGCCAAGATTGTCGAGCTCCTGACCGAGGTCGGCATCGCCGATCCGGCGCAAAGACTTGGCGCCTATCCGCATCAGCTTTCCGGCGGGCAGCGCCAAAGGGTGATGATCGCCATGGCGTTGGCCAATCGTCCCGATCTTCTGATCGCCGACGAGCCGACGACGGCGCTCGACGTCACCGTGCAGGCGCAGATCCTCAAGCTGCTCAAGGATCTGCAGGCCAAGTTCGGCATGGCGATGCTGTTCATCACCCACGACCTCAACATCGTCCGCCGCATCGCCGACGACGTGATCGTGATGCAGCACGGAAAAATCGTCGAAGCGGGGGAGACCACGGCGGTGTTCGCCGATCCGCGCCACCCCTATACGCGAGCGCTGCTCGCGGCGGAGCCCAAGGGCGATCCCCCTCCAGCCAATCGCGCGGCGCCGACGGTCGCGAGCGCCGACAATCTGCGCGTCTGGTTCCCCATCAAGAAAGGATTCTTGCGCCGCACCGTCGCTCACGTGAAAGCGGTCGATGGCGTTTCGCTCGCGGTGCGCGAAGGGCAGACCGTCGGCGTCGTCGGCGAATCCGGCTCAGGCAAAACCACGCTCGGCCTCGCGATCCTGAGGCTCATCCGTTCGCAAGGGCCGATCGCCTATTGCGGGCGCGCCATCGACGGCCTCACGTCCAAGGCCATGCGGCCGCTGCGTCGCGAGATGCAGATCGTCTTTCAGGACCCCTACGGTTCGCTCAGCCCGCGCATGTCGGTGGCCGAGATCGTCGAGGAGGGCCTGATCGCGCAAGGGACAAAGCTCAACGCCGCCGAGCGGCGCCGCGTGGTCGAGCAGGCGCTCGCCGACACCGGGCTCGATCCCTCGACCCTCGATCGCTATCCGCACGAATTCTCCGGCGGCCAGCGCCAGCGGATCGCGATCGCCCGCGCGATGGCGCTCGATCCGCGCTTCGTCGTTCTCGACGAGCCGACGTCGGCCTTGGACATGTCGATCCAGGCGCAGATCGTCGACCTGTTGCGCGAATTGCAGCGCCGCCGCAACCTCGCCTATCTGTTCATCTCCCATGATCTGAGGGTCGTACGGGCCTTGGCGAGCGAGATCATCGTGATGCGGCGCGGCAAGGTGGTGGAGAGCGGCGAAGCGCGGACGGTCTTCAGCGCGCCGCAGAACGACTACACGCGCGCCCTGTTCGCGGCCGCCTTCGCCAATCAGGCGACGCTGCCGGATGTCGTGAACCAGTGACTCGCGCCATCCTCATCGTCCTCAACTCGGTCGGCTGCGGCGGCGCCGAGGACGCCAAGGCTTACGGCGACGAGGGCGCCGACACCCTCGGCCATATCGCCGAAGCCTGCGCTCAAGGACAAGGCGATCGCGACGGCTTGCGGCGCGGACCTCTCGCACTGCCGCGCCTCGAGGCGCTGGGTCTCGGCTACGCGATGCAAGCCTCGACCGGCCGCGCGCCGCCGGGCTTCGCCCTTCCCGAGCCGCGCGGCCAATGGGGCTATGGAATCGAGACTTCGCGCGGCAAGGACACGCCCTCGGGCCATTGGGAGCTCGCCGGTACGCCGGTCGACTTCGACTGGGGCTATTTTCCCGAGACGATTCCGGCCTTTCCCGCGGCGCTGACGGAAGCGCTGATCGCGGAAGGCAAGCTCGCCGGAATCCTCGCCAATCGCCACGCTTCGGGCACCGCCGTGATCGAGGACTATGGCGAGGAGCACCTGCGGACCTTGAAACCCATCTGCTACACGTCCGCCGATTCGGTGCTCCAGATCGCCGCGCACGAGCAGGCTTTCGGGCTTGAGCGGCTCTATGATCTTTGCCGGATCGCACGCCGCCTCTGCGATCCCTTGAAGATCGGACGCGTGATCGCGCGTCCTTTCCTTGGCGCAGGCGCCAAGGACTTTGTCCGCACGGCCAACCGCAAGGATTTCGCGGTTTCCCCGCCGGACGGCAATCTCCTGCAGCGGGCCGCGCGCGCAGGCCGCGCGGTCGTCTCGATCGGCAAGATCGGAGATATCTTCGCCCACCGCGATACCGGGGAGGAGCGCAAAGGCAAGAGCAACGACGGCAATATCGACCTTCTCCTCGATGCGCTCGCGACGACCGCGGAGGGCGGCCTGATCTTCGTGAACCTGGTCGATTTCGACACCGAGTGGGGACATCGTCGCGATGTCCCTGGTTATGCGGCCTGCCTCGAGGCCTTCGACCGGCGCCTCGGCGCGATCGAAGCGGCGATGCGACCTGACGATTATTGCGTGATCGCGGCCGACCACGGCAACGATCCGACTTTTCGCGGCTTCGATCACACGCGCGAGCACGTTCCGATTCTCGCCTTCGGCGCTCGCTCTCCCGCAGGTCCGATCGGAGCGCGGGCGAGCCTCGCCGACGTCGCCGAAACCATTGCCGTCAAGCTAGGTCTGCCGCCAGGCGCGCATGGCCGCGCGTGGTCTCGATGACCTTCGTTCTAGACGACCGGCTCGCGCGCGACACATTGCTCGTTGGCGATTTGCCGCTGTGTCGCGTGTTGTTGATGAACGACGCCCGCTGGACTTGGCTTATCCTCGCGCCGCGACGAGAAGGTTTGGTCGAACTGTTCGACCTTGAGCTCACCGATCAAACCCGCCTGATGGATGAGGCCAGTCGCGCCGCGCGGTTCCTGAAAAGCCACGCCCGGGCCGACAAGATCAATGTCGGCGCGCTTGGCAACGTCGTCCGTCAGCTTCACCTGCATGTCGTCGCGCGGATCGTTGGCGATCCGGCCTGGCCCGGGCCGGTGTGGGGACATGGGGTCGCGACGCCCTATGCCGACGATGTCGCGCAGGCGCTGCTGGCCGCGGCGCGAGAAGGGCTGTCCGTTGAACTCCGCATTGCGCCCCACGGCGGAAATCGTCATAACGCGCCCCAACATCCGGGTTAGACAGATCCGGGATCACGGCGTCGGCGCTCGAGGCGCCGTGATGACGCGATCTCGCCACGTGACGGAGGGTTCATGTCCGACGCATTCCAGGATCGCGAAAACGCATTCGAGAAGCAGTTCGCTCACGACGAGGAGCTGCGCTTCAAGGCGATCGCGCGCCGCAACAAAGCAGTGGCGCTTTGGGCTGCAGGGACGAAGGGACTTTCCGGGGCGGAGGCGGAAAAATACGCCAACGAATTTGTCGGCGCGCAGATCGGCAAAAGCGACGGCGACGTCGAAGTCGCCCTCAAGGCGGACCTTGAAGCGTGGCGGCGCAGATCTCTCAGATCACCGTCTGCGCAAGAAGATGGACGAGGAAATGGCGGCGGCGATCGCGTCGGTCAAGGCCGGGAAGTAGGCGGAGGTCAGCCGCGCGCGGGACGCGCCAATGGCGCAAAGGCGGCCGCAACGGTCTCGTAGACTTCGCGCTTGAACGGGACGACCAGTTCCGGCAGGCGATCGAAGGGCTCCCAGCGCCAATCGTCGAACTCAGCCTCGTGGGCGCCGCCGGCCGGATGGTGAACGTTGATCTCCTGTTCGGGGCCAACGAAGCGGAACAGAAACCACTTTTAAGTCTGCCCGCGATACCGCCCGCTCCACCGTCCGCGCGCTCCTTCCGGCAAATCGTACTTGAGCCACTCGGGCAGCTCCGCGATCAGTTCGGTCGAACTGACGTTGGTCTCTTCCCAAAGCTCGCGCCTTGCGGCTTCGAGCGGTTGCTCGCCGTCGTCGATTCCCCCCTGCGGCATCTGCCAGGAATGCGGATCCAAGACCTCGGAGCCCCGTTTGCGTTTGCGATGGCCGATGAACGCCTCGCCGGCACGATTGGTCAGCGCGATCCCGACGCATGGACGATACAAGAGACTGCTCATGGACTCCCTTGCGGGTCCGGTTGCGCGGATGCGGCCCGCGCGGCGAGCGCCCGCGCCACGTCGATGATCAACGGCCCGGACGGTCCGCTGCCGCCACGGATGACCTTAACCCCGCTCGCCTCCGGCTGCGTCGGCGAGATCGCGGGAGGGGAGGCGGTTTCCCGCGCGCTTGCCGTCACGTCTGGGGCGGCGAGCTTTGGCGGCGCCGGCAAAACCTGGACCTTGGCCACCGCAAAGGGCTCGCCTGTGGCATGGAACTCCAGCCGAGGAAGCATAACGAGCCCGGCAGCCGTCGCCAGGATCGCGGCGCTGATCGCCATTCCTCTTGCCGGGCCCTTAGGCCCCACGGGCCGGCCTGATGCGCCGCCCAGAGCAAAGCCGAGCGGCTCGTCCAGTTCGTCCAACACTTTGAGCCCACGCCTCTTGCTCTGAACGTCTCAGAGTCGCAAATCAACCTTGTCCGAGCCTATTCTCGATCGCAGGCCCAACGCTCGCCCTTCTTACCAGTATCGGACGCGGGGCGTGCGAGTCTTCCGTCTGATTTTTGACCCTGATACGAGTCGACGCCGAGTTTGCCGCCGTCCATGAAAGCGATCCGACCGATGAAGCATTTTCGATGGCCCGCAATCTGATCACCGACGTTGAGGGCGTGCTCGTCGGATCTGCCGACGACGAGCGGCTCGCTTCGGGCGCTACCGTCGTCTTGTTCGAGGAGCCCGCCGTCGCGTCGATTGCGATGAACGGCGGCGCGCCGGCCTTGCGCGACACCGCGCTGCTCGAGCCGGAAATGACCATCGAGCGGGTCGACGGTTTCGTGCTGTCCGGCGGATCGGCTTTCGGCCTCGACGCCGCCGGCGGCGCGATGACTTATCTTGTGGAAATTGGCCGGGGCTTCGAGCATCGTGGCGCGCGCGTTCCGATCATGCCGGGCGCGAGCCTGTTCGATCTCCTCAACGGCGGCGACAAAGCCTGGGGCCGCAAGCCGCCTTACTGGGACATGGGCCTCAAGGCCGCGTCGGCCGCCTCGGTCGATTTCGCGCTCGGAACCGCGGGCGCCGGATTTGGCGCAACGACCTACGATCTGAAGGGCGGCCTAGGCTCCGCGAGCGCGGTAACCTCGAGCGGCTTTCACGTCGGCGCGCTTGTGGTCGTCAATTCGGTCGGTCGGGCCACACGGGGCGAAAGCCCGTATTTCTGGGCGGCGCCCTATGAGCGACAAACCGAGTTCGGCGGCCTCGGCTTCGGGCCCAAGCATATCGACGATCACCTGACGCTTCGCCTCAAGTCCGACACCCCTTCGAGCACCGACCTCATGGTTGTCGTCACCGACGCGGCGCTGTCCGCGACCCAGCTCAAGCGCGTCGCCACGATGGCCCAGGATGGCTGCGCGCTGGCGCTTCGTCCCGCCCATGCGCCGATGGACAACGACGTTGTCTTCGCCGCGGCGACGGCGCGGGCAAGCGCGGTTCCAGACCTTCGAGACCTGACCGAGATCGGCATGCTTAGCGCCGAATGCGTCGCTCGAGCGATTGCTCGCGGCGTCTATGAAGCGACGCCCCTCTCGGTTCCCGGGGCTCAGCCCGCGTGGCGGCAGCGGCGGGCGATGCATCCGACCCTCAGTGACGTGGGGTTGGATTGAGGAGGTCGGAGGGCCGTTGCGCGAGGCCTCGGGGCGAAGTGGATTGGAGCTGCAAAGTCTGCGCAAAAGCGCAATCAAGTTCCTCAAATCGCTGGACGGCGTAAAGTTGTGCCTCCCTGCTGAGCAAGGCGCGACGCGAGAAACCGCCGAAGCCCAGGACCGCGACGAAGACTACCTGTCGCTCGGCAAGGCGGGATGGTCGGCCTTGAGCGCCTGGGCCTGGGCGCGCCATTTGGCCGCCTCGGCGCGGCTCTGGCGAGACGCCCGCCGATGGCGCCCTTGCGATAGCCAGGTCGCCGACGCGCCGGCGACGACGCCAAGCATGGCTGCGACAATCACGACGACAAAGAGCGGCGCCGCGATCGACAGCGCCGCGTTGTCGATCGAAGCGAATGGGTCGAACGAAACGATCACGTCATGATGGTTGGCGAAGGCAAAGCCAAGAAGGACGATGGCGAAGAGGAGGAGGACGACGACTTTCAAGAAGCGGATCATGCAAGCCTCATACGACCAAGTCGCAAAGCTCTCGCCGGTTCAAGCGACAGCGGCTGTTGCAACGACCCTAGATCGCCTCGGGCGACCGGTTGAGACGCTCGCGCATTTCCTTGCCGGTCTTGAAGAACGGCGCCAGTTTCTCGGTCACCGGAACCTTGTCGCCGGTGCGCGGATTGCGACCGGTGCGGGCCTGGCGTTGTTTCGTCGAGAAGGCGCCGAAGCCGCGCAATTCGACGCGCTCGCCCCGCGCGAGAGCATCCGTGATTTCGCCGAGGATGGCGTCGATCACGTTCTCAATGTCGCGCTGATAAAGATGCGGATTGCGAGCAGCCATGCGCTGTACGAGTTCAGACTTGATCACCGAATGTCCCCGCTCGAAGTGCCCGACCTTCCCCGTCTTAATGCCCTGAAAGGGGGGCTGGCATCAATAGCAAACCATCGACGTTTCCCCCCAGCGCGTTCCGCCTCTCACGGGGCGAGGACCGGCCGAAGACATTCAGTCGGAACGTAGAACCTCATATTGGCCGGTTCGCCGGAACCGCGCGAGATAGGATGGGATGATCGCCTCGGCGGCCTGCGGCATGACGCCAAGCGAGCGCAGCACGCGCCCCTCGGCTTCCGCCTCCGCGGATACGACGTTGTCAGACGCCAGCAAATCGACTTGATCGCGGGTCGTCGTCAGCACGCTCGGGAAAAGGCCGAACGTGACCTTCGAGGCGAACTCTGTCGCGCCCGCGATCCAACGCGACGGCCCAAGCGGAAGGCCGATGAGCGGACGGCGGCGATCAATCGCGCTTAAGGTGAGTTCAGCGGCCTCGCGCAGGGTCATCGTTCTGGGACCGCCGAGTTCGTACGCCACGCCGGGCTTCGCCAGACCGGAGAGCGCGGCGGCGACCGCCTGGCCGACGTCGCCGACGTAGACCGGCTGCAAGCGGGCGCCGCCGCCGCCCAGGAGCGGCAAAACCGGAAGAGAGCGGGCAAGAGCGCCGAAGCGGTTGAAGAAATCATCCTCCGGGCCGAACACGACAGACGGACGCATGACGACCGCGTCGGGGAATGTCTCGCGCGTCGCTTGTTCGCCAAGCCCCTTGCTCGCGATGTAGGGCGAGGCGGAGTGCGGGTCCGAACCGATTCCCGAAATATGCACATAAGATGGCGCGCCCGCGGCCAGCACGGCGCGCGCTAGCGCCAAGGCGCCCTCGACGTGCACGGCCGCATAAGTCTGCGCGCCGTGCTCCGCTTTTATCCCTGTCGCGTTGACGACCGCGTTTGCGCCCTCGATCGCCGCGGCGATCGAGTCCGGGAAGCGCAGATTGGCCTGCACCGGCTGGATCTGTCCCACGCCTCCGATCGGCTGCAGGAAAAGTGCAAGTTCGGGACGTCGCACAGCCACCCGGATGCGCCATCCCTGGTGGACCAGCGCCCGCACGATATAGCGTCCGAGGAATCCCGACCCGCCGAATACCGTCGCCAAACGGTTGGCTTCCCTGGTCGCTTCGGTCATCGACGTCCTCTCTCACAGGCGCGCCGCCCGTTTAGGCGAAGGTCGCGCGTCTGTACAGCAGGAAACGCGCCTGACTCTCGGCCGAGGTTCAGGCGTTCGCTTTCTGACGCGCGGCGACCACCTGATCGGCGGCCCGGCCCGAAAGCTCGGCCAAATGATCGAACTTGGTCTCGAAGGCGCCGACCCCCGAGGTCGCCGAGCGCAGTTCGACGATGAGATCACCGATCTCCGCCTCGGGGATCAGCGCCCGCAGCGCCTCCCAGCCGGGCCAGCCCGCCCGCGCTTCGAAGCCAAGGATCTGACCGCGCCGCGCGCTGACCAGAGCGCTCGCGCGCGCCAGGGCGTCGGTCGGGACATAGACGGTTACCGAGAGGATCGGCTCCAACAGCATCGGGCGCGCTTTGACCAGGGCCTCGTCCAAAGCGAGCTTGGCTGCCGCGCGAAACGCCATGTCGGAGGAAATCGACGGTGTGATAGGAGCCGTCGACCAAGGTCACCGAGACGTCGACCACTGGAAATCCGAGAGGTCCGCGCGTCATGGCGTCGCGAGCGCCGGCTTCGACAGAAGAGAAATACTGCCTCGGCACCGATCCGCCGTGGACCCGTTCCGAGAACGCGAAGCCCTCGCCCCGGCCGCGCGGGCCGACCTCGACGACAACGTCGCCAAACTGCCCGTGCCCGCCAGACTGCTTCTTGTGCCGTCCGCGCACCGTGACGGCGTCGCGTATCGATTCCCGATAGGCGACGGACGGCTTCTGCGTTTGGATGGTTACGCCGAAGCGGTCGGCGAGCCGCTCGGAGGTCACCCGCAAGTGCATCTCTCCCTGACCGAACAGCTTCAATTCCGACATTTCCGCGTCCTGGACATAGGACAGCGCGCGATCCTCTTCACAAAGCTTGGCCAGAGCGGCGGCCAGCCTAACCTCGTCCTTTCGGTCCTTGACGCGGATGGCGACTCCCTGAGTGGCCGGCGGAGCGCTGGGCGTTGCGCCGGGCGCTGGCTCGGTTCGCCCGTCGGCGATGCGGTCGCCGGTGGCGAGATCCTCCAGCCGTGCGAAGGCGACGGTGTCGCCTTCCTCGGCGCGCGTCAGTTTCGAGGACATCGCGCCCATGAGCCGCGCCAGCCCGCCGATGCGCTCTTCGACGCCGCGCGAGTTGACGACGGTCGCCCCATCGAGGAAGACGCCGCGCAGCACTCGCGCCAGCGATAGTTTGCCTCCATGCGCGGTGTGGATGGTCCGCACCACCTGCGCGAGCGCCGGTCCCTTGTCCTCGATGCCCAGGCGCTTGCGCGTATGAGTGACGCCCGGCGATTCGTGCCTCAATGCTTTGAGGAGTCTGGTGACGCCATGGCCGCCTGTCGCCGAGCCTAGGAGCACCGGCACGACCCGTCCATCGCGCAATTCACGCGCCAGATCGTCGAAGACGATGTCCTTCGGCGGGTCGATGTCGCTGATCAACTGCTCCATCAGCGCGTCGTCGTAATCGGCGAGCTTCTCGAGCATGAGATACCGCGCCTGTTTCTCCTCCGGCGCCAAGCCAGCCGGCATCTCGACGACGCTGGAGGGCGCCGCCTCGCGATAGACGAAGGCCCGCTCGAGGGCGAGATCAACAAATCCGATGGCGAGGCCGTTCTCCCACACCGGAATCTGGCGCAACAGCAGCGGTGTCCGCGAGGCCGGTTGAAGCATCTCGAGCGTTTCACGCAGGCTCCCGGTCGCCTGATCGATTTTGTTGAGGAAGAGCATGCGCGGCAACCCGAGATCTTCCAGCTCGCGCAGAATGACCTGAAGCGCCGGGACCTTGCGCGGGTCGGCCTCGCACACGACGACGGCCGCATCGCAAACGGGCAAGGCATAACGCATGTCGTGGATGAATTCGATCGAGCCCGGGGAATCAAAGAAGGTCAGTCGGTCCCCGAGATAGTCAATGCTGGCGACATTCGGCTCCACGCTCATCGCGTGGCTACGCGCTTCCGAGCTTGAATCTCCTACGCTCGTGCCTTCGCGCACAGACCCTTGCCTCGCCACGGCGGCCCCGCGCGCCAAGATCCCTTCCAAAAGGCTGGTCTTACCGCTCTGAAACGGCCCGACGATCGCCACAAGACGGGGACCGGCGACACGGTTCTCGTGGTTGGCTGCGTTCATGGTCGGCCTCCCAAAATTGTACGTCACCCCAGCGAGGCGGGGTGCGCGTTCTTTCGCCGGCGGCTGACCCCGAAGAGGCGGCTTCACCAGGATTGCCGCGCCTTCGTTTATTCCGGCGTCGGCGTCTTCGACCGCTGCGGACCTGCTGTCGTGCTTCCGACATGGTTGCAAGAACAGGCGCGGGGCGCAAGACGGTTGCGGGCGCATCGCGAAGCGGGACGGCCTCGCATTCGCGGCTGGCGTCTTGTATGGGACGGCTCGGATATTATCCCGTGCGAGGTTAGAGGTTTATGGGTCAGGACCAATCGGTCGACGCCGGGCAGGTGACGGCGGCGCTCAACGGACGCTCGGTGGTTTTGGTCGGAATGATGGGGGCTGGAAAAACCTCTGTTGGAAAAAGACTTGCAGCAAAGCTTGGACTGCCGTTCATCGACGCCGATGCGGAGATCGAAGCCGGCGCCCAACTGACGATTTCCGAGATTTTCGACCGGTTCGGCGAAGATTATTTCCGCGAGGGAGAGCGCAAGGTGATTGCCCGCTTGCTCACGAGCGGACCCCTGGTGCTGGCGACCGGCGGGGGCGCGTTCATGAATGCGGCCACGCGCGAAAATATCGCCAGGCATGGCGTGTCGATCTGGCTGAAGCCGGGTTTTGATGTCCTGCTTGCCCGGGTGCGCAAGAAGTCCAATCGGCCGCTCTTGAAGACCGCCGATCCCGAAGGGACGCTGCGCGGGCTCCTCGAAGAGCGGTCGCCTGTCTATGCGCTCGCCGATTTCACCATCGAGTCGCTCGACGGCGCCCATGATTCCGTGGTCGAGGCCGTTCTCCGGCGCCTCAATGCCGAGCTCGGCGCCAACTCTCGAGCTGTGTCCCAAGCGCCGCGTCGCGTGGACGTTCCTCTTGGCGCGCGCGCCTATTCCATTTTGATCGGACCGGGCGTCCTCGACGACGCGGGCAAGGAAATCGCCCGGCTTGCCCCCGGCGTCAATTGCGCTGTCGTGACCAACTCACGGGTCGCTCCCCTCTATCTCGATCGACTCGCCGCAAGCCTGGATCGGGCAGGTTTGCGCTCCACCTCGATCGTCTGTCCCCCGGGAGAAGGCGCGAAGTCCTATTCCGAGTTTGCTCGAGTGGCCGATGCGCTGATCGAGGCGCGGATCGAGCGGCGCGATGTCGTTATTGCGCTTGGCGGAGGGGTTGTCGGCGACCTTGCCGGATTTTGCGCCGCGACCCTGCGGCGAGGCGTGCGCCTGGTGCAGATCCCAACCACGCTCTTGGCTCAGGTCGACTCGAGCGTGGGCGGCAAGACGGGAATCAACTCGCGGTACGGCAAGAATCTCGTGGGCGCCTTTCATCAGCCCTCGCTGGTCTTGGCCGACACGAGCTGCCTTGATTCGCTGAGCGAGCGCGATTTTCGCGCCGGGTTTGCCGAGGTCGTCAAATACGGGCTGATCGGCGACCTCGGCTTTTTCGAGTTTCTGGAAGCGAATTGGCGCGACCTATTTGCTGGCGGACCGTCTCGCGCCGAGGCGATTGCGATCAGCTGCGCAGCCAAAGCGCGCGTCGTCGTCGCCGACGAAACGGAACAAGGAGAGCGCGCGCTGCTCAACCTTGGGCATACTTTCGGCCATGCCTTGGAGAAATTGACTGATTATGATCCCGCTCGGCTCGTGCATGGCGAAGGCGTCTCCATCGGCATGGCTTTGGCGTTTCGTTTCTCCCGTGACCTTGGCTTGTGCTCCGGGCAGGACGCCACGCGAATCGAGGCGCACCTGAAGGCCGTGGGTCTTCCGACCCGCATACGCGACATTCCCGGCTTTCAGGCGGATTCGGGAAGTCTCTTGGCTGCGATGCGCCAGGACAAGAAGGTCGAGCGCGGCAAGCTCACATTCATCCTCGTCAGAGGCATCGGCGAGGCCTTCGTCGCCCGCGAAGTCGAGGAAGGAAGCGTCTCGACCTTCCTGGCGCGCGAACTGGCTCCTTCGATCTGAGCCCCACGACGCGCATTACGCCCGAATGCGCCCGTGCTAGAATTGATCGATGTCGTACACCCTCGACATTGTGGTCATCCTCCTGAGCGTCGCCGCGGCGGCGTTCTTCGCCGGCGCCGAGACCGCCCTGACGGCGGCCTCTCGGGCCCGCATGCATGCGCTCGAAACCGCCGGCGACAAGCGGGCGAAGTTGGTCACGCATCTCATCGAGGCGCGCGGTCGGCTCATCAGCGCGATGCTGCTCGGTGGGCAACTGGTCACCATCGGCTCGTCGGCGATCGCGACGAGCGCCCTGCTTCAGGCCTTTGGCGAACATGGCGTGTGGGCCGCGACCGCCATCATGACCGCGCTGATCGTCGTTTTCGGCGAGGTGATGCCGAAGACGATCGCCATCGCCTATCCCGATCGCGTCTCGCTCCTCATCGCTCCGCTGGTGTCGTTCTTCGTCACCGTTTTCGGACCGGTCGTGAGCGCGGTCGAGATATTGGTGCGCGGCGTCCTGCGCTTGTGCGGCGTCTCGCTCGGCCATCATGACCCTGGCGTTTCCGGCCACGAAGAACTGATGGGCGCGGTCGACATTCTGCATCGCGAAGGCGAAGTCGAGCGTGACGAGCGCGACATGTTCGGCGGTCTCCTGGAATTGTCCGAGATCCCGGTCTCGGACGTCATGGTTCACCGCACCAAGATGCGGCTCATCGACGCTGACCTGCCGCCGGACGAGCTGGTGCGCGAAGTGATCGCGTCTCCCTATACCCGGATGCCGCTGTGGCGCGGGGAGCCGGACAACATTGTCGGCATGCTGCACGCCAAGGACCTGCTCAGGGCCTATGTCGCGGCCGGCGGAGACGCCAGCAAACTCAATATTGCCGATCTGACCCTCGAGCCGTGGTTCATCCCCGAGTCGACCACGCTGCGTGACCAGCTTCAGGAATTCTTGCGCCGAAAGACCCATTCGGCGCTCGTCGTCGACGAGTACGGCGTCGTGCAGGGGCTGATCACGCTTGAGGACATTATCGAGGAGATCGTCGGCGATATTCGCGATGAGCATGATGTTGCGGTGCAGGGGGTGCGCAAACAGCGCGACGGCTCGGTCGTGGTCGACGGCTCAGCCACGATCCGTGAGCTCAACCGGGCGGTCGGCTGGAATTTGCCTGACGACGAGGCCGCGACGGTGGCTGGCCTGGTGATTCACGAGGCGCGCTCGATTCCTGAGCCACGCCAGACCTTCAGCTTCCATGGCTTCCGCTTCGAGGTGTTGCGCAAGCAGCGCAATCGGATCGCGGCGCTCAGAATCACTCCGCTCGACCCCCGCGCGGGGCAGCGCCGGACGGTCGACCAGGATGAAGCGGCGGCGCCTCACGACTGACGCAGGGTCCTATCGGCGGCGGCGAGGCTGCCAGGAATCATTGTTCGTTTAACACCGGCGCCTATATAAACCCCGGCGTATCGGCCGCGGCCGGCAAGAGGTTTTGATGTCCTGGAACAATCAAGGCGGCGGACCCTGGCGTCCGTCGGGCCGCGGCCCTTGGGGCCAGGGGCCGTTTAACCCCAAGCCGCCGGGAGATCTCGAGGAGATCATCCGCCGCATCCAGCAGGGCCTTGGCAAGCTGACGCCGGGGGGATCGGGCCCAGGCGGAGGGGGGGCGGGGGGTCGTGGCGCGCTGTTCCTTCTGCTCGCGGCTCTCTTGCTCTGGCTCGCCTGGGGGACCTTCTATACCGTCCAGCCCAGCGAAGTCGGCATCAACCTCGTGTTCGGCCGCTACACCGGCAAGACGGCCGCTGGTCTGAACACCAATTGGCCCTGGCCGATCGGTTCAGTCATCAAGGTGCCGGTTTGGGATCAGCAGATCACCGAAGTGGGCTATCGAAGCCTCGGCGGCAGCACGGACATTCCCGAAGAAAGTCAGATGCTGACCGGGGACAACAACATGGTCGACGTTCATTTCAGGGTGAACTGGCAAATCGATCCAGCGAAGCCGGAAGATTATGTGTTCACCATCCTGAACCCACGCGAGACCGTCAAGGCGGTGGCCGAGACCATCATGCGGGAGGAAGTTGGCCTCAAGACGATTGACGGGATCCTGACGACCGACCGCAAGTCTGTAGAAATTGACGTCCAGAAACGGATGCAGCAGGTGCTGAACGACTATCGCGCCGGAGTGCTCGTCAAGCAGGTCCAGCTCCAGTCGGTCGATGCGCCCAGTCAGGTCATCTCGGCCTATCGGGACGTCACGGCCGCCCAACAGGATCAGCAGCGCGCGGTCAACGAAGCGGAAACCTACGCCAACAAGGTGGTGCCCGAGGCGGAGGGCGGCGCGGCCCGCATCCTCGCCGAAGCCAAGGCCTATCGCGAGCAGACGATCCTCGAGGCCAAGGGCCAGACGGCTCGATACAATCAGATCTATCAGCAATACAAGAAGGCGCCCGGAGTGACCCGCGAGCGCATGTATCTTGAGACGATGGAGCGCGTGCTCGGACCGATGGACAAGACGGTCGTCGATTCGAATTCCGCGAGCCCGCCTGTGCCCTACATCGCGCTCGATCCGCTGCAGAAGTCGGGGGCCGCGAAATGAGGCGCCCCTTGAGCGGAATGACGATCGCCATCGTCGCCGCGGTTATCGTCGCCCTGGCATGGATGTCGGTCTTCGTCGTCGACCCGACCGAACAGGCGCTGGTGCTGCGTTTCGGCCAGCCGGTGCGCGATCTGATCGGCGCGCCCGGTCTCTACTTCAAATGGCCGTTCGTCGACACCGTGGTCTATATCGACAAGCGGATCCTCGCGCTCGACAGCGAGCCGCAGGAGGTGCTGGTGTCGGACAACCAGCGGCTCGAGGTCGACGCCTTCGTGCGCTACCGCATCGCCGATCCGCTGCTCTTCTATCAATCGGTGTCCAACATCCGCGGCGCCGACGCGCAGCTCGGCGGCATGCTGAATTCCGCGCTGCGTCGCACCTTGTCGGAAGCTTCGATCACCGACATCGTGCGCGACAAGCGCGACTCCTTGATGGCCGACATCCGCGACCAGATGATTGTCGGCGCCAAGCGCTTCGGCCTCGAGGTGGTTGACGTGCGCATCAAGCGGGCCAATCTGCCGGCCGAGAACGCCGAGGCCGTGTTCCGGCGAATGCAGACGGAGCGCCAGCAGCGCGCCGCCTCCTACCGCGCGCAAGGGTCGCAACAGGCCCAGCAGATCAGGGCCGAGGCGGATCGGAAGGTGACGGTCATCACGGCTCAGGCCCAGCAGCAGTCGGAGCAGATCCGGGGCGAGGGCGATGGCGAGCGCAATCGGATTTTCGCCGAAGCCTACGGAGCGGATCCGGAGTTCTTCGCGTTCTATCGTTCGATGCAGGCCTATGAGCGGAGCTTCGACAACGGACGGACGCGGGCGCTGATCAGTCCGAAGTCGGACTTCTTCCGATATTTTTCTACGCCAACCCCTGCGCCCGAGGCCGCAACACCACCGCCACCCGCAATTCCCACGCCTTCAGCCAAGGCGGACTGAAATGAGCGATTTCATTGCGGGGATCTGCCGGATCGAGCGAAGAACTTGAGGAGAAACCCAATGTTGTACGACGGGTTGCGGATTTCGGCAGCGGGGCGCGGCGCCACAAAATCGGCCTGTGCGCTGGCTGTCGCTTCGATTGTTCTCGGCGCCCCGCTGGTGCTGGCGCCGGCCGCCCCCGCGGCGGCGCAGGGGCGGCCCACCAATCTCGCCGACCTCGTCGACCAGGTCGCCGACGCGGTGGTGAATATCTCCGCCACTCAGACCGTCGAAGACAAGGACGCCGCTCCCGATTTGCCGAAGGGCACGCCGTTCGACGAGATGTTCGAGGAATTCTTCAAGAATCACGGCATCAACCCGCAGCCCCGCGCCCGCCGTGCGCAATCCTTGGGTTCGGGCTTCGTGATCGATCCGAGCGGCGTCGTCATCACCAACAATCACGTGGTTGGGGACGCCAACGACATCCTCGTCATCTTCACCGATGGCCGCAAGCTCAAGGCCAAGGTGATCGGCAAGGATCCGAAGGTGGATGTGGCGGTGTTGAAGGTGGAGAGCGACAAGCCGCTCAAGACAGTCAAATTCGGCGACAGCGACAAGATGCGCGTCGGCGACGGCGTGATGGCGGTCGGCAATCCGTTCGGCCTCGGCGAAACCGTGACCGCCGGCATCATTTCCGCCCGCAATCGCAATATCGACAACGGGCCGTATGACGACTTCCTTCAGACCGACGCCTCGATCAACAAGGGTAATTCCGGCGGGCCGCTGTTCAATTTGCAGGGCGAGGTGATCGGCATCAACACCGCAATTCTCTCCCCCTCGGGAGGCTCGATCGGCATCGGCTTCGCCACGCCTTCGGCGACCGTCGTGCCGGTGATCGCGCAACTCCAGGAATTCCACGAGACCCGGCGCGGCTGGCTTGGCGTACGGATTCAGCCGGTCGACGACACCATCGCCGACAGCCTGAATCTAGGGACGGCGCGCGGCGCCCTGATCGCGGGCGTCGACGAGAAGGGCCCGGCAAAGCCCGCGGGGCTGATGGCGGGCGACGTGATCGTCAAATTCGACGGCAAGGAGGTCAAGGAATTGCGGGATCTTCCGCGTCTCGTGGCCTCGATGCCGGTCGGCAGGCAGGTCGAGGTCGTCGTCATTCGCGGCGGCAAGGAAGTGAACAAGA
Source organism: uncultured Alphaproteobacteria bacterium (assembly GCA_963820095.1). Classification (GTDB taxonomy): domain Bacteria; phylum Pseudomonadota; class Alphaproteobacteria; order Rhizobiales; family Beijerinckiaceae; genus Roseiarcus. The sequence goes on along the minus strand of CAWFZA010000008.1, from coordinate 48,404 downwards.
CAGTGACGCTCGGGCGCCTCGAGGACGGAGAAAAAAAGACCGCGCTCGCCACCGAAAATGATGACTTGCTGAAGCAGGACGCTGTCACCAAGGCGCTGGGGATGGAATTTTCCGCTCTCAGCGACGAGGCCCGCAAGACCTTCAAGATCAAGGACAGCGTGAAGGGCGTGATCGTGACGTCCGTCGAGCCCGGCTCGGCGGCCGCGGAAAGGGGATTGCGGCCAGGCGATGTGGTCGAGGAGGTCAATCATCAGGCGGTCGAACATCCGGGCGACGTCGCCAAGGCGGTCGATGCCGCGAAGGAGGATTTCGAAAAAGCCAGCGTTGCTGCTCGTTTCCAACGGCCAAGGCGAGGTTCGCTTCGTCGCCGTTCCTGTGAACTGAGCGCCGGCGCAATGGCGGACGGACCCCTCACGGCGGACAATGCGCTTGCGGTCGCGCAAGAGGTCCTGCGACGCGCGCCGCTGATCGACGGGCACAACGACCTCCCCTGGGTGATCCGGATCGACCGGGCGGCGCGGGGCGATGTCCTCGCCTACGATTTGACGCGGGTTCACGAGCGCGCGGATACGGACATTCCGCGCCTCCGCGAAGGCCTGGTCGGGGCGCAGTTCTGGGCTGCTTTCCAGCCCACCAACGCGCCGCACCCGGCGCGCACGGCGCTCGAGCAGATCGACCTCATCCGCCGCATCGAGGAGGCTCATCCCGACGTGTTCCTGCCGGCGCGCCGGGCCGCCGACTACGCGCCGAGCGAAGGCGATGGGCAGGATCGCCTCCTTCATCGCCGTCGAGGGCGGGGTGGGGCTGGAGAACTCGCTGAGCCCGTTGCGGATTTGGCATGCAGCCGGCATGCGGCTCATGACCCTTTGCCACAACGAAACCCTGGATTGGGTCGATTCCGCCACCGACGCGCCGCGCAACAACGGCCTCAACGCGTTTGGGCGCGCGGTTGTCGGAGAACTCAATCGCCTGGGCGTCGTGATCGATCTCGCCCACACGTCTCACGACGCGATGCGCCGGGTGCTCGATGTGACCGAGGCGCCTGTCGCGCTGTCGCATTCCAACGCCTATTCGCTGTGCGATCATCCTCGCAACGCGCCCGACGACGTTCTAACGCGCCTCAAGGCCAACGGCGGCATCGTCATGGCGACATTCGTGCCGGGCTTCATCTCGCAGCCCTTGCGCGACTGGCTGCGGCGCGGTCGGGATGGGTACGGGAAGGCGCCGCTCGCCGCAGACCCGAAGGCGCAATTGGCCGAGCTCGAGACCAAGCACGGCGCGGCGCCGAAGGCGAGCCTCGAGCAGGTCGCCGACCACATCGTCCGCCTGGTCGAGACCGCCGGCCTCGACCACGTCGGCGTGGGCTCCGACTATTTCGGCGGGGCTTCCCCGATCGGGCTCGAGGACGTCAGCCGATTTCCGTATCTGTTCGCGGAATTGGTGCGCCGCGGCTTCTCCGAGCGCGACCTCGAGAAGATGTCGTCGAGGAACATGCTGCGCGTCTTGCGGCGGGTCGAGGCAATCGGCGCGGCCTTGCGCAAGACTCGCGCGCCGGCGATCGGCAGGCTCGAAGACTACCGCGACGGGTGAGCGACCGACCCGATGGCGCTGAGGGAATCGGCTGGATTCGCCCGAGCCTGAATACCGGGTGGATGTAATTGCAAAGGATCGAGGCCGGTCGATCAGCCGCGCGCGCCCCGATTCCTTTCGCGCGCCGCCAGGCTCCCAAGAAAGGCGGCGGTCCCGCTGTCCGATCCGGAACCCGGCGCGGTCCTGACGGTTTCCTTGTCGAATTGATCGCTTTGAGGCAAAAATGGCGCCGGAGGCGAAGACCTCCGGCCAATTGGGAAGCTTTTTTTCGGGAGAACGCCATGCGGCACGGCTCCACGCTTCCGGTTCTCCAAACGACGGTGGTCGGCGACTGGGTCGACTACAACGGCCACATGAACGATGCGGCCTATGCGATCGTCTTCAGCCGCTCGGTGGACGCGCTGATGGACCGGGTGGGCCTGGATGCGGCCGCTCGCAAGCGCACCGGACAGACTTTGTTCACGCTGCAGATGATGCTGCATTATTTCAAAGAGGCGAAGGAAGGCGACCCGCTCGCCGTCGCCTGTCACCTGCTCGAGCACGATGACAAGCGTATGCGCGTTTGGCTTGACATGACGTCGGGCGGCGAGCGCCTCGCCGCCTCGGAGCAACTCCTGATTTCTGTCGCGCAGGCCGACGGGAGCACCCAGGTCGTCGAGTGGAGCTTCGAGACGAAGGCGGCGCTCGAAGCGCTCGCCAAGGCGCAAAACGCCATGCCTCATCCGCCCGCGGCCGGCTCAGGCGTGGCTTTGAAGCGAAGCTGACGCTTCACGCCCGGCCCATTTCCGGCGTGGCGATGGCGCCCCGCTCAAGCTCGCGTTGCGCCTGACTGCCAGAGGGGTCCGGGCGCGGACTTTGGGCTCAGGCGGCTCTCGGCAGCTTCGGAAGATAGGCGAGTCGCGCATGGCGTTCGCAATACGGGCCGCTGTGCGCGGCGCCGCCGCAATAGCGGAACGTGTTGAGATCGCGCGGATTGCCGGTCGGCCAGCGGCAGGTTCCTTCGGTCAGATCGACAACGGTCAGCTTCCCGTCGATCGGCTCCTGGTCGGCAAAATAGGTGGTGAACGTTACGCCGCCCTCGGAGACGGCGACATTCACGATATTGGCAGTTGCATTGTTCATTGTCGGCTCGAAATGGTGGGAAAGGGGCTCGCGGCCGGAAGCGCGCAAGCCATACATGCCGCCCACTTAGTCACGAAAAGACGAATTTCCAGGATTGTCGGCCCACGTTTTCGCGTTCGCGGGCCATTTTTCTGCGCCTCTTATTGGCGATGCCTGTTGGAACGGGCGCGAAGGGGCTATGTCGTGGCACGGCTTGTCCCGGCTTGTCCCGGCTATTCACGAAACGGAGCTGCAGAAAGTCCTGCAGAATGCGTTAGGCCGTGACCCGAGCGAGCGATTTTAGGAAAGCTGTGCAGCCTGGCTCGGCTCGCGTGGATGGCGGGGACGAGCCCCGGCCGTCCGCGAGAACCCCGCCGCCTCAAAGGCATTGAGCCTAACTGATTGTCCGTGCTGACGGCCGGATGGCGGAATGGAGCGGCGCGGAGGACTGGCGCAAGGCCGGCCCGGACGGTGGACGCAGGTCCATCAGCAGGTCTCGCCAAAAGAGCCCGCAAGAGCCAGCGAATCTCCTTGACAAGATCGGATATGTTCACTATATGTTCTCGCCGACGGAATCTCTTTTCCCGCTCGCCGCTCGATGAGCGGAAGAAGAGAAGCCGTGGCTGTTTGAGATGCGGGTCGCACAACCCGATGCGCGAGACGAGGCGAAAGGCGGCTTTTTTTATTTCCTCCCCTCGCAACCCCTTGAAAAGGCTCGTTTCGGAGAAATAAGCGGCAGTAAACGTCAGCTTTTATACTGCCGTTTAAGCGCGTTTATTGCCGTTTAAGGTCGTTTAGCGAGCGCTTATTTCTCCCACAATTCCCGCTTTGGTTGCATTCGCGGCTGACACGAAGCGGCCCGGCAAAAGGGGGCGGCGCCTCATTGCTCGACCTTGCGCCGCAGCGCGAAGGCGTAGAGCGCGGCCGCAGCCAGAGCGCCGGCGGTCATGATGACGCCAAGCGCGGTGGGAGACGCATCGCGGTAAAGCGCGGCCGCGGTGACGCCGCCAATCGCGCCGAACAGCATCTGGGTCGTGGTGACGACGGCGGAGGCGAGGCCGGCGATCTCCGGCAGGGGATGGATCGCCTCATGGACGGCGTTCGAAAAAACGAGGCCGAACGCGGAAATGAAGACCATCACCAGCGCGGCGACAAGCACCGCCGAACTCACGCCGGCGAGTCCCAGCGCGAGCAGCGCGAACGCGCTCAAGCATTCGAGCGTCAGCGCCACGTCGAAAATCGCTTTCGCGCTGACATGCCGGTTGATCAGCCAGGCGTTGATCGATGAGCCCGCGATCACGCCGGAGGCCGTTACGGCGAAGAGCGCGGCAAATCCGGTCCTCGACACGCCATACCCCTGCATGAACAGCAGCGGCGAAACATTGACGTAGGCAAAGAGACCGGCAAACAGGAGGCCTCCGAGCAGCGAAAAGCCCACGCAGGCGGGATTGGTCAGCGCCCGCTTGTAGCCGGCCAAAACCGTGGAGGGCTTCAAATTGCGGCGGTTTTCGGTGGCGTGAGATTCCTGGAACGAGAGGAGGGCGACTGGCGTGACAAGAACGCCGACAGTGGTCAGCACGACAAAGATCAGGCGCCAGGAGCCGAAGAACAGAACTGCGGCTCCGAGAGCCGGCCCAATCAGAGGCGCGACGGAAAATATCATCGAGACCGCGGCCAACTGCACGCGCGCCTCGCGGCCCTCGAACAGGTCGCGGATGATCGCTCGCGGCAATATGCCGATCGCTCCGGCGCTTGCCCCTTGCACCAGCCGAAAGGCGAGCAGCACGCGGACCGAGGGCGCGAGCGCCGCGCCCGCGGCGCTGAGCGTAAACAGGAGGAGACCCACGCTCATGACCGCCTTGCGGCCGAACCGGTCGGCGAGCGGGCCGACCACGATGGGTGCGCTCGAGAAGCCGGCGACGAAGATCGCAATCGCCGCTGCCGTCTCCGTTTGCGGCGCTTGGAAATCGGCCTGGATCAGCGGCAGGCTCGGCAGCGCCATGTCGATCGATAGCGCCGGCAAGGCGGTAAGCACGCCGAGAAAGAGCGTGAATCCAATTCCGTGAATGTCGAGGCGGGTCATCAAACGGGCGCGACGCCTGGCCAAGTCGGGGGAGCTCGCTTTGCGGCGACTGAGTGCATGCGCCGCGGCGTGTCGGTCTTGCTCACGATGGCGGACGCATTGGTTCATGCACCGCCGCGGGCGCGCCGGGGTTCGCGGGTATTGAGGCGCGCGAGCAAGGCGTCGGATAAGCCCATCCCGGCGAGCGCGCCGCCTGTCGCCAGCAGTCCAGCCCAGAACGCGCTGCCGATCAGCGCGCTAATGGGGGGAACCATCGGCAGGAAGAAGCCGATGCCGATGCAGGCGAGGCAGGTCAGGATAAGGAAGGCTGATTTCGCAATGACATTCGCCGCGCCGCGAGTCATCGCGGCGGCGCGCAGGCTTCCGTACCAGAGAAGCACGAAAGCAACAATGGTCGCGGCGATGCGAATGAACGATCTCCCATTCCTAGGTAGCCTGGCGTCGCATGGGGCGCCAATCCCCCAGGACCTCAGCCCAGGCGGCCGAGCTTCGCAACTTCGATTCTCGGCGCCCGCGGCAGCCCAGCGGCTGCGCGTGGCGGCGGTTGGGAACCGGGTCAGGCGGCAGGCTTTGGCCGCGCGGCTTCCGAGGCGAGCTTGTCCTGCGTCTTCAAATCAAAATCGCTCGCCGCGTGGCGCTCGTGCAACTGATTCGAGAGATCGCCGGAAGTCCGGTTGACTATGCGTCCACGCTTCACGGCGGGCCGGGCGGCGATCGCATCGGCCCAGCGCAGAACGTTGTTGTAGTGTTGCACGCTTAAGAACTCGGCTGCGCCGTAGCTGTTGGATCGGGCTAAGCCTCCATACCAAGGCCAGATGGCCATGTCCGCAATCGTGTAATTCGGCCCCGCCACATATTCGCTCTCCGCCAGACGCCGATCGAGCACGTCGAGCAGGCGTTTTGTCTCCATCGCGAAGCGATCAATGGCGTATTCGATCTTGATCGGCGCGTATGCATAGAAATGGCCGAATCCGCCGCCGAGATAAGGCGCCGAGCCCATCTGCCAGAACAGCCAGGAGAAGCACTCGGCGCGCTCGGCGGCTTCGGTTGGCAGGAAGGCCCCGAACTTCTCCGCGAGATAAAGCAGGATCGCGCCGGACTCGAAGAGGCGGATCGGCTTCGGACCGCTGCGGTCGACCAGCGCCGGGATCTTGGAGTTGGGATTGATGGCGACGAACCCGCTGCCGAATTGCTGACCCTCATTGATCCTGATCAGCCAGGCGTCGTACTCGGCCCCTTTCTTGCCGAGCGCCAGAAGCTCCTCGAACATGATCGTGACCTTCTGACCGTTCGGCGTTCCTTGGGAGTAGAGTTGGAACGGATGGCGGCCGACCGGCAGGTCTTGGTCGTGGGTGGGGCCGGAAATTGGGCGGTTGATGTTGGCGAACTGGCCGCCGCTCGGCTTGTTCCAGGCCCACACCTTCGGCGGGGTATATTCGGACGAACTGCTCATTCATACGGCTCCAGATCTCAAGGTCCTTGACAGGCGCGGCGTCCAGTCAGCAGTGCGCTTTGCTTGAATAGTCGCCGCGCTTGACGCGGTCGAGGTCGAAGGCGCCGCGGCGCGGTTAGAATCCTGATGCGACTGACGAAGCGAGCGCTCAAATCTGCGTGATCGGCGACGGTTCGAACGCCCGTTTCAACGGAGCTTTGCAGCTGTTTGTCATTCGCAGGCGCTCGAATTTAGGGTACGTGGCTATCGGCCGGCGCTCAATTGAAGAAACTGTTACGGCGAAGCGCCGTCCCGAAGAGGGGAAGTCTGTGGATCCTATTCTCATTGTCGGCGCTGGTCCGACGGGTCTTGTGCTCGCAATCGAGCTCGCCCGGCGCGGCGTGCCGCACGTCCTGATCGACCAGCGGCCCAAACCGCTATTGTGGGACCGCGCGGCGGTCGTCAAGACGCGGACCCTCGAGATTCTCGCCGCGCTGGGGCTTTCGTCAGAGTTTCTTGCCCGGGGCACGACCATTCGCGGAACCGACTTCTATTCCGCCGGATCGCGGAGGGCGTCGTTTCGGTTTCAAGCTCTCGACACGCCATTCCCGCTCATGCTGGGTCTGTCGGAAGGCGTCACCGAGGAAATTCTGGCGAGGGAGCTCGAGCGGTTGGGCGGCGGCGTCAAACGAGGGGTCGAGTTCCTCGATCTCACGGCCGACGACGAGGCGATCCGCGTTCGCGTCCGTGAGAATGGCGTCGAACGGACGCTGGAGCCGAGCTGGCTGGTCGGTGCCGATGGATTTCACAGCAAGGTCCGCGACGCGGTTGGAATCGAGTTTCCTGGACACGATTACGATCGACAATGGGGCGTGGCCGACGTTCGTTTTGCCAACTGGCCGCACGAGCCGGACTTGGCCGCGGCCATGTTCGATCCGCTGCTTATCCCGGTTCCGATCGGCGGGAATATTTGGCGGGCGTATTTCCGCGCCGATCCGGCCGTGAGCGCGCATCAAATCCATATCGCGCAATGTCTGGAAAAGCTGGCGCCGGGCACGACGGTCGCGAGTTCCGACGAGCCGCAGCTGTTCCACACCCACTCCCGGATAGCGACGCGGTTCCGCTCAGGGCGGGTGCTCCTCGCCGGCGACGCGGCGCACGCCTGCAGCCCGATCGAAGGCCACGGGATGAACGGCGGGATTCAAGACGCGTTCAATCTGGGATGGAAGCTTGCCCTTGTCGCGACTGGCAAGGCCCCGGACGCCTTGCTTGACTCCTATGATGTCGAGCGCCGAGCGATCGCGAAAATTGTCTGCGCCTCCGGCGATGACGCGGAGGCCAACGCCGCCCAAGGGGATCCGGCGGCGATCGAGGCGGCCGCGAAGGGTTTGGCGACGGCCGAGGGCCAATACAAGGCCGCTTTCGGCGAATCGGAGCTTGGCCTCGGCTACGACGCGAGCCCGATCCTGGGATCCGTCGGACCTGAACCCCTCGCTCAGTCCATGACGGCGATCGGATACCGGCTTGGGGACGCCGGTCCGCTGACGGGACCGAGCCGCGCGATTCGGCTGCATGAGCTCATTGCCCACACAGGACACACTGTGTTGGCGACGATCGGCGAAGGGGACGGCCCCAAATCCGATGAGGTGGTGAAAATGACCCGCCATGTCGCGGACCGCTTCGGCCCATATGTCAAAGCCTTTGTCGTGGCGCGGAACGGGGCTGGCGGCGGCTCTTCCGCGGATTTGCTGATCGATGCGACGGGCGCAGCCCATGCGCGCCTTGGCGGCGACGAGGCGCCGTCGCTTTGTGTCGTACGCCCCGACGGGCACCTTGGCCTTCGGCTGACACCGCCGGCGCTTCCGGCGATCGAGGCCTATTTCGCGCGGATATTCGTATGAGCTGTCGGCGGTTTCCGCGAGCAAGTTCGACGGCGCGCCTCCCTTGGCGGGACGGCCGATGATGGCGGACATGATCGAGGTGGAGCGCTAGCCAAGTCTGCGTTGGAGGACCAACGCGAACCTGCCTCACGCGCGCCGGTAGACCGTGTCGGCGCGCCGCTCGAAAGCGCCAGCGAACTTGCGGAATGCGGCGTCGAACATCGAGCCCATAAGCGCGCCGAGCGTCCGGCTCCTGAACTCGTAGTCGATGAAGAAGCCGACCCGCGAACCCTCCCCTTCAGCCTCGTCCTTGAAGGTCCAGACGTTTTCGAGCCGGCTGAAAGGGCCGTCGATATATTCGACCCTGACCTTGAGATTGGACCTGTCGAGCGCGACCCGGCTCGTGAAGGTCTCGCGAATGAGCCTGTAGCCGACCGTCATGTCGGCCACGAGGCTCTCGCGACCGTCCCCATCGGAAGTCCGGGTGCGCACCTTGAGCGCCTTGCACAGAGGGACGAATTCCGGATAGCGCTCGACATCGGCGACGAGATCGAACATCTCGGCGGCGCTGTGGCGGACGCGGCGCTCGACCCGGAACAAGGGCAAGGTCAGGGACCTCCGGCGCTCCGCTTCGGGTTGGTCGTTACGGCTTCGGCGCCGGCGCGGCGGGAGCGGTTGCGGGAGCTGAAGGCGCAGGCGTCGCAGGCGCGCTCGACCCGCCTTCCATCTGCTTGAGCTGATCGAGAATATTGCCGGGCGAAATCGGCGTGGGCGCCGTCTGGCCCGCCGGCGCCGGACCCCTTTCAAGGATCGAGTGTGGCGCGCGGCTCCAGCTCGAGAGGATCGACATCAGAAGCGCGGTGGCGAAGAACAAGGCGCCGAGAACCGCGGTCGCCCGCGAGAGCGCGTTCGCCTGGCCGCGCCCGGTCATGAAACTGCCCGTCCCCCCGCCGGTCCCGAGCGCGCCGCCCTCGGAGCGCTGCAAGAGGACGACGGCGATGAGCGCGACGACAATCAGGATATGGATGACGATCAGAACGGATTGCATGAGAGTTCCGGGCGGGAGGCGACGCAGGCTTGACGGACCCGCGCTCCTGAATTGGGCGCGCTCCTAACACGGCGCAAGGGGGCCGTCCATCGGAGTGGACGGGAAGGCTATCTCAACGGTAGGCGGCGGCGATGGCCAGAAATTCCGTCGCTTTCAGGCTCGCGCCGCCGACCAGCGCGCCATCGACATTGTCGAGGGTCAAAAGCTCGCCGCAATTGCTCGGCTTGACCGAGCCGCCATAGAGAAGGCGGGTCTTCGCGCCCAGAGGCCCATAGATGTCGGCGAGCAACGCCCGAATTCCATTGTGCACGACGGCGATGTCCATGCGCGTCGGGGTGAGGCCCGTGCCGATCGCCCAGACCGGCTCGTAGGCCACCACGACGGCGTCGCCGGCCGCTTCGGGAGGCATCGAGCTTCGCAATTGGGTGAGGACGACGGCGGCCTGCTGGCCAGCTTCGCGCTCGGCTTGCGTCTCGCCGACGCAGACGATCGGCGTCAAGCCGGCCTTCAGCGCGGCTTCGGCCTTGGAGCGGACAAGCTCGTCCGTCTCGTGATGATAGTTCCGGCGCTCGGAATGCCCCACAATGACGTAGGTCGCGCCAGCGTCCTTGAGCATCGGGGCCGAAATGTCGCCGGTGAACGCGCCGCTGGGTTGCGTGTAACAGTCCTGCCCGCCAAGGCTGAGATCGGAGCTCCCAATCCTCAACGCGGCTTGCGCGATCAGCGTCGCCGGCGGGCAGACAAGCAGTTCGGCGGGGCCCGATTCCCCCGCATCCACCGCCTTCCGAATGGCGTCGATCTCGACCAACGAGCCGGAAAGGCCGTTCATCTTCCAGTTGCCGGCGACCAACGGCCGTACGCCAGGGATCATTGAGGGCCTCTTCCCGCGACTTGATCGGCGGGTTGTTATCATCGCGCCTTGCCCCTGCAAAGCCGCCTCCCGCCTATGCAAGAGGCGTGCTCGCCGCTAGATAGGGCGCTCGCGGGCAGCGGAGAAGAAAGGCGCTCACGGCCAAATGCTCGAATCGATACGCAATGCGACTCAGGGAGTCGTCGGCAAGGCGGTCATGACGGTCGTCATGGGCCTCATCATTGTCAGCTTCGTCATCTGGGGCGTCGGCGACATGCTGCGCGGCTTCAGCCCGTCCACGGTCGCCTCGGTCGGGGGAGCGAAAATCTCGGCCCAGGACTATCGCGCGGCCTACGACCGGGCGATCCAGCAATATCAGCGCCGGCTCAAGCGTCCGTTCACCAACGAAGAGGCGCGCCAGCTCGGCCTCGATCGGAACGTCTTGCAGCAATTGCTGAGCGAAGCGGCGGTCGATGACGAGGCGCGCAAGCTCGGGCTTGGCATTTCCGAGGAGGCTTTGCGCCAGGTCATCACCTCGAACCCGAATTTCCGCGACAAGTCCGGCGCCTTCGATCCGGCTCGCCTCGAAGCCGCGCTGCGCGACATGGATATGAACGAGCGCGGCTTCGTCTCGGAACTGCGCAAGCAAGAACTGAGGCAGTTCATCGTAAACGCGCTCGCGACCGGGATCACGGCGCCCAAGGCCGAGGTCAAGGCGGAGGCCGACTATCAGGGTCAGACCCGGTCGGCCGACTATTTTCTGCTGCCTGCTTCGGCGGCCGGCGAGATTCCCGCGCCCTCCGAAGAGGCCCTCAAGGCCTTCTACAACGATCGCAAGTCGAGCTACCGCGCGCCCGAATACAGGGCCATGACCTTACTCGCGCTCGAGCCGGAGACGATCGCCAATCCGGCCGACGTGACCGACGCGGACGCTCAGGCGGCTTACGAGAAGATCGCCGGCAAGAACCCCCAGTTTGGCTCGCCCGAGAAGCGCGATCTTCAGCAGATCCTCTTTCCCAACGACGCGGACGCCGCGGCGGCCGAGGCCAAGCTGAAAGCCGGCGCGAGCTTCGACGACCTCGTCAAAGACCGAGGCCTCAAGGTTGAGGACACCGACATCGGCGAGACGACCAAGGACGCCATGCTCGACAGGGACGAGGCCAACGCCGTCTTCGCTTTGCCGCAAGGGGGGGTCAGCGGCGTCTTGAAGAGCCAGTTTGGCCCGGTGATCGTACGCGTCAAAGGCATAACCCCGTCTACGGTCAAGCCCTATGCCGAAGTCGCCAACGAAGTGAAAAAAGAGGTCTCGGCTTCTCGCGCCGGCGACAAGATCCAGGCCTTGCACGACAAGATCGAGGACTTGCGGACCTCCGGCAAAACCATTCTCGAAGCCGCAAAGGCGGTGGGCCTCACCGGACAGACGATCGGCTCGGTCGACGCCGCCGGCAAAGACCCCAAAGGCGCGCCGGTCAAGCTGCCAGACGAGCAGGAACTGCTGCGCGCCGTCTTCGCTTCCGACGTCGGGCTGGACGAGGCGGCGCTCAACACCAAGGACGGCGGCTACGTCTGGTTTGAGGTGACCAAAATCGACCCGGCCCACGACCTGACCTTCGAGGAGGCGAAGCCGGAGGTCGAGAAGCAATGGCGCGCCGAGGAGATCGACAAGGCGCTCGCCGGCAAGGCCGATGATCTGGTCAAGCAGATCAGCGCAGGCGGCAAGATCGCCGACGTCGCGAAAGGCGCGGGCGTCGAGGTGAAGACGGCGACCGACGTTCATCGCGCGGAGCAGGGCAGCCTGCCGGAATCCGTGGTGGCCGCGATCTTCCGACAAGCCCCCGACAGCGCGGGCTCCGCGGCGACCTCCGACGGACGCGTGGTGTTCAAGATCACCGGCGACCGGACCCCCCCGGTCGATTTCGCCGACGCCCGCGTGAAGGCCATGGCCTCGGAACTCGACACGGCGACCCGCGGCAGCCTGCTCGATCAATATGTCGAGGCCCTGCGTCGGACACTCGGCGTCGCCATCCACCAGGATGTCCTGCAATCCGCCGAGGGCGGCTGACAGGCCGATGAGCACCCTGCCCGACTACGAAGCCTTCGCGCGCGCCTATATCGCCGGCAACGCCGAGGTCGCGGTCGCGACGCTGGTCGCCGATCTCGAGACGCCGGTGTCGGCCTATCTCAAGCTTGCGCGCGGTCGGGCCGGCAATATGTTCCTTCTCGAGTTGGTCGAGGGAGGCGCGCAGCGGGGCCGCTATTCGATGATCGGCCTCGATCCCGACCTGATCTTCCGCTCGACGGGTGAAACCGCCGAGATCAATCGCCGGGCGCTCACCGATCCGGACGCTTTCGTCTCGTGCCCTGGCGACCCGCTCGGCGCGTTGAGAGCGCTGCTCGCCGAGTTGCGCATCGACATGCCGCCCGGTTTGCCGCCGATGTCGGCGGGCATATTCGGCTATCTCGGCTATGACATGGTGCGGCGCATGGAGCGCCTCGCGCCGTCCAAACCCGACCCGATCGGCACGCCGGAAGCGTTACTCATCCGACCGACCGTCATGGTGGTGTTCGACGGCGCGCGCGACGAGATGTCGATCGTGACGCCGGTCCGGCCGGCGCCCGGGGTTTCGGCCCGCGCCGCTTATGAGAGCGCGATGGCGCGGCTCGACGCGGTGGTCGACGCGCTCGAATTGCCGCTCGACCATATCGCGGCCATGGCCGTCGACCCGCTGGTAAAGGCCGGCGAAGCCCGGTCGAACATGAGCGAGGACGAGTACAAGGCGATGGTCGCTCGCGCGAAGGACTATATTGCCGCTGGCGACGCCTTCCAGATCGTGCTGTCGCAACGGTTCACGAGCCGCTTCGACCTGCCCGCCTTCGCCCTCTATCGCGCGCTGAGGCGGGTCAATCCTTCGCCCTATCTCTGCTTTCTCGACTTCAGCGGCTTCCAGATCGTCTGCTCGAGCCCCGAGATCTTGGTGCGCGTTCGCGACGGCAAGGTCGTCATCCGCCCGATCGCCGGCACAAGGCCCAGGGGCAAGAGCCCGACCGAGGACGATAAGCTGGCGGCGGAGCTCCTGGCCGATCCGAAGGAGCGCGCCGAACATCTCATGCTGCTCGACCTCGGCCGCAACGACGTGGGTCGCGTCGCCAAGATCGGCAGCGTCAAGGTCACCGACAGTTTCTTCATCGAGCGCTACAGCCACGTGATGCACATCGTCTCCAACGTCGAGGGGAGCTTACGCGACGGCGTCGACGCGGTCGCCGCGCTTGCCGCGGGCTTTCCGGCCGGCACCGTCTCCGGCGCGCCGAAGGTGCGGGCGATGCAGATCATCGACGAACTGGAGAAGGATAAGCGCGGCATCTACGCCGGCTGCATCGGCTATTTCGGCGCCGGCGGCGAGATGGACACCTGCATCGTGCTGCGCGCCTCGGTGGTCAAAGACGGACTGATGCATGTCCAGGCCGGCGCCGGGATTGTCTATGACTCCTCCCCCGTCGCCGAGCAGAACGAGTGCGTCGCCAAGGCGCGCGCCTTGTTTCGCGCCGCGGAAGAGGCGGTCCGGTTCGCCGTGCGGGGAAAACGCGGGCAGTAGGGGAGCCAGCTCAGCGACCGCCCCCCCCCACGCTGCGTCTCTCTTACTCCCAAGGCGGAAGGTGGCCGATCCAGGCCGATAGCCAGAAGGCGTTTAACGCCTCCGCGGTGTGACCCCGATCACAGACGCCGTCGCCCAGCTGTCCTATTCCCGCAGCCAACCGATCGTCATGCGTGATTGTATGTGATCCGCCTGTTCGGTTTGATCGAATTCGCTCCGATCCCAGGAGAGGGGAACGCTATGTTCATCGAGAGAATTGCTCAGGCCTCGGTCTTCGCCGGAATGGCGGTCATCGGCCTCTGGGCGACAGCAGCTTCGAGCCAGCCCCCGGCCCAGTTCACGGAAGAGGTCAAGTATCGGCCGGTTGACAGCATCAGTTATGATTTCGGTTCGAAATCCACCAGCGGCTATTTCGTCGAACAGGCCAAGAAATGCGTCGTCATGCTCATGGTCTACGAAAAGCCGGAACCCGACGCAGCTCCCACCAGCACTGCGACGCGCGTTCGCCTCGTTCTAAACCCCGGAGAGACCGCGGGTCTCGACAGCGAGGAGGGCCGCTCGCTCAACTTCACTTGCGGCGAGGAGGCGGCGGCGCTGGTCGTCGATAGCGGCGAAAGAGAGAAGCTTGTCGAGCTTCAGAAACTGCCGTTGCGCAAGACCGCAGCGAACAGCCCGGCGAATTGACGTCCCGATCTGGTTCCCTACGGTTTGCCGAAACGCCGCCTCGTTACCAGCCCAAATGCCGGCCGCAGTCTGCCTGTTCGACGGAAGGACCGCCTATGGGGACATTCTTCCCTACCGGACCAACCGGGAAGGCGGCAACGGGTCGAAACCGGTCCGATGGATTTGGTTTTGACCTAAGGCGGCGCGTTCGCAGGCGCCGCCTCGGCAGCCTTTCCCGCCACGACCGAGGCCCGCTCGGCCTCCTCCGCCTTGTCGCGCCATAACGTCAGCGCGGGATCCTTGACGTAGTTCAGGAGTGCGATTTTCATCGCCACGCGGTAGGCCGATTGGGCGTCGGGCCAATCCCCACTGGTGTCGAACGCGTGGGCGAAGCCGAACACGACGTCGTATCGATCGGCCGCGGCGTCGGCGATTCTCGGGTCCTCGACGACCCGATTCCAGGTTCTGACGGCTTCGCGATAGGCTTCGATCTGTCCAAGCCCGGTCGAGCGGTCGCCAAGCAGCTTCGCCGCCTCGGCCAAGTCTTTCTGCGGCTGCGGCTGTCCGAGCGAGCGATAGGCGAGCATCCTCCTGGCGTCGGCGAGCTTGCGATAATACGCGAGCGCCTCGTCTGGCCGCTTGAGCCCCTCCAGGGTCTGAGCGAGATAAAGATAGTTCGGCGTGAGAAACCCTTGCCATAGCGGATTGCCGGGCGCGCCGCGGGACAGTTCCTCGTCGATGGCGACGCCCCGCCGCAATTTTTCGAGCGCGGCTTCGAGGCGGCCGTCTTCCTTTTCGAGAACACCCCAGTGCATGTAACTCGCGGCCAGGTTCGACTTCAGGCTCGGGTCCGGAGCCTTTTGAGTGGCAGCCTCCGCTTTCGCCTGGCGCGAGACGAGGTCGTCATAAACCTGGAACGCCTTCTCGTAAGAGGGTCTAGCCTCGGCAAACCGCCGATCGTCCCTCAACAGGTCGGCGATGCGGAGATGGGCCTTTCCCTTGTTGCGCAGGAGGTCGAAGTCGTCCGGGCTTTTGGCGAGCGCGGCCTCGCACGTCTGAAGGCCGGATTGGTATTCCGCCAGGGCCTGGCCGTGCTGCTCGGCGCCGCCGTTCTTGTAGACGTCGCCAATCTTCAAATGTGCGTCGATAACGTCGCTGTCGCCGTTGTCTCCGTTCGATGAGGCGATTGCCGTGGCGATCCGGACAGCCTCCTCATATTCCGGCATCGCGCCCTGGCGGCGCTCCGGCAAGGCCCAAAGCGCATTGCCCACGCGGATCGACGCATCGAAGAGGAGCTGCTGTCTCTCCTGAGCTTTCGCGTTTGACGGCGTCAGCGATTGCCCGACGTCTTTGGCTCGCTGCGCCGCCGCCAGAGACTGCACGTTGTTTCCCAGGGTCGCTTGAAGGTCGGCGTCGACGGTGAGCGCTTGCCCCCAGCGAAGGTCGGCCGCCGATGTCTTCTTCGTCTCCCAAGCCTCATTGAGGAACTGGTCGGCTATGACCGCAAGACTTTTCGCCCCGGCGCGATCGAGGCTCTGGTCAGCGTAAGCGGCCAGGACATCCTCAAGCAACGTCGTTACCGAATTCGCCGTGCTCCTGTCGATGTCTTCCAGTCGCAGCTTCTCCTGCGCGATCGCCCGCTGCTGCGCTCTCTCATGCGCCACCCATATCCAGAGAGATCCGCCGACCACGGCGATGACGCCGAGCGCGGCGGTCAGCAACCGATTGCGCTTCGATCGGACCTTCGCCTCGATGGCGTTATCGATCAGTTTCTTGACTGCATCGAATCTGCCGCCATAGCGGTCCGCCCAAGCCGCGGTCCGCGGCAGACGACCCCACCACTCTTTCGTGCGCTCGGGATCGTCCAGAGTGGCCCGTTCGCCGCCGGCTGTCCCGTCGAGCAGAGAGACGAGCGTATGATAGCGCTGGCCGTCGATCTGCTCTTCGGTGAGCCACCCGGGCGGCGGGCGGCCGGTCTTCGGATCGAGCGAGTTGGATTTGCCTGCGATCTTCTTCCAGCGGCGCAGCAGAGCCTCATGCCCAATGTCGATCCGTTCGTCCGGGCCAAGCGTTGGAGAAGCGGAAAGCGAAGGCAAAAGGAACGAACAATTCGGGGCGCGGAACCGGTCGAGCGCGGCGCGCAGGTTCGGCTCGCTCACTCCCGTCTCGGCCAAGAGTTTGTCGAACCGAAGCGCGCGGCGAATGGCTCTCCCTTCCCGGTCGACTTCCGACAGCGCCCGGAACGCCTGCTCGATCGCCAGCTCCTTTCCGGGGCACTGGTCGAAAATCTCGTCGGCGTGGCGCGACAGCGCGTCTGTCATGCGCCCGATCGCGTCATAGGTCGCCCGTGTGAGATGGCGGGCGCCTTGAGCGGGCGTCTCCGCCCCCGCTCGGTCCCACAGCCGCATCAGGCAATGCTGCAGCACCGGGAGCTGATCGAGTTCGTCGCCGCAATCGTTGAGCAATCGTTCGACCAGTTCAGGCTCGATCGTCCCGCCCGCCTTCTCGATCGGCTTTCGGATCGCCTCCTCGAGCTGGCTGCGGGTCAGATTGGGGACCAGATATTGCGTCGCGCTCACCGCCTCCGGCAGGCCGTGAAAATTGGCGCAGTCGCCGATGAAATCCGAGCGCATCGTGACGAGAACGCGCACGTTCTCGAGGCGGCGGCGGTCGGCGTCGAGCAGGATCTGCACGAACTGGGTCGCTTCGTCCCGCCGCCGCGCTTCCTCGACGCCGCCGCGGCGGTAGCCAAGGCCGGCGAGGCCGAAGCGGAACAATTCCTCGAACTGATCGACGACCAGGATCAGCGATCGGCCGCTGAGGCCCCCAGCTTCGGCGAGCGCGCTCTCGAAGCTAAAGCTCGACTGGCGCAGCGTCCATTCGATGCGGTCGCGTCGCCGCGCCGTCTCGTCGGGACTGTCCTTCGCCGACAGTTTCGACAAGGCCCGAGCAAGGCGCGTGATTGGGGCGCCGCCGGGCCGCATGTCGAGGAACGCCCAGGTCGGCCCGCCTGAGTCGGCGGTCTCATCCGCGAGAAGCCCTTGAAGTCCCGCAAGCACCAGCGACGACTTGCCGCTGCCGGAGCCGCCGATCACGGCGATGAAACGACCATTCTCCACGAGGCGGTAGAGCGCAAAGGCCTGCCGCTCGCGCCCAAAGAAGAAGGCTCGGTCGCCGAAGAAGAAAGGACGCAGGCCAGGAAAAGGCTGATCGTTGGAAAGCCGCGTCCCGTCTTCCGGCGCGGGCGGCGGAGCGGTTTCCGCCCCCCTATCGGACGCCGCCTCACCTGGCGCCTGGTCGCGCGCCGCAGCGTCGCCGGCTTCGATCGCGCTCATGGCTTCGGGCTTGACGCTGAGCCGAGGTCCGCCAGCAACTGCGCCGTTGGCGCGCCCTGCTCGACGAGGTCGATCATCTTGTCGAACTCGCCGTCCTGAAAGATCAGCGACAGCGTGCTCTTCTTCTTGTGCGACGCGGGCGGCGGCCCCGCAATGAGCCCGCGAAATGCGAACTGCCCCTTGCGCCCGAGCGCCTGCCAGTCGGACAGCCTGTCGGCTTCCGAGCGCACCCAAACCTCGGAAGCGTTGCCCCAGCACAGCGTCACCGCGTCGCACTTCGCGAGCAGGTCGCTGTTGAAGCGGCGCGAGTCCGCGTCCGAGTCCGCTACGGGAATGCGCGGCTTCACCGAGCTTTCGCGCAGAGCCTGCGCGATCGCTCCGGCAAAATCCTCATCCGCCGTATGATAGGAAAGATAGAGATCGAGCTTGGCGCCCGCCGCGGCCGCCATGATGGGCTTCGGCGCCGTCTCCGTGAGGTACTGAAACAGATACTCGACGAATTTGCTCAGGATGTCGCCATCGATCTTGTCGGTTGCGATCTGCTGATCGAATCCCTCGAGCGCCTTCAATGGATCGCGCTCGGCGGTAGGAGCCGCGGGGGCCACCCCTCCTTCGTCGAGAATTTTCGGCGCCCAGACAATGCGGCGGTTCACCTTCTGCCCGGGGGCGCCTTCCGACTGTGCGGCCTTGGCGCGGGCAAGCCCAAGTTGCAGCTTCACGATGTTGTCGAGACCCTCAGGGGCGAATCCGCCGCTGTCGCCGACAAGATGAACGAAGACCTCGGCCCTCGATAGCGCGTCGGTTACGAAGGCTCCCGCGCGGCTGTCGCTCGGAAGGTCCGCGGTGGGATCGGGCGCGACGATGAAGCCCTTGCCCTGAAGCTCGGTGACGAGGCGGAGATAGGCCGCCTTCATGTCGCTTGCCGGCTTGGCGAGAAAAATGGTGCGGCCATTCGGGGCGACAATCGGCGCGGTCTGGGGCGGTGGTTCGGGCGCGGGAACGCGCTTGAGGATCTGGGTTACGCGCTGTTGCAGTCCCGTCGCGAGATCATCGAGCTCGGGGTAGAAGCGCTTGCTGCACTGGCCACGGCTGAAGAAGGGCGTGACGGCGCTGACGTCGTTCTCGTCATCGCGCGAGTAAAAAAGAAACCCTTCCTGCCCCTGCAATTCGGGCGGGCGGGCGCTGCGGTCGACATAGCCCTTGCCCACGACAAGCATTCGAGTCGCGGGATTCGCGACGCCGGCGGCCTTGCGCAAGCTGAAGAAGGTCTCGAACTCCTTGCGGCAATAGGGGCGCTGCATCCAATTCGGCGACATCACGACGAGAAGAAGCTCGGCTTGGCTGAGCCCCTCGTCGATGATGTCGGCGAACTGGTCGGCCTGATCGATCCGGCGGCGATCGCGCCAGACCTTCGCCTGTTGTGCGCCGAGATCCCGCAGCTTCAGGCGCAACTGCCGATCGAGGAAACCGACGAAGCCGAGTTCGTCCGGATCCGGCGACAGAACGAGGTCGTCGTCGTGAGCGTAGGACATG
This sequence comes from uncultured Alphaproteobacteria bacterium, assembly GCA_963820095.1. Taxonomy (GTDB): domain Bacteria; phylum Pseudomonadota; class Alphaproteobacteria; order Rhizobiales; family Beijerinckiaceae; genus Roseiarcus. The sequence continues at coordinate 29,296 of CAWFZA010000008.1, read as the reverse complement.
AAGATGACGACGTCGTCGCTCATCGAAGCTTGCCGCCCTCCCCGAAAAGGCCGCGTTTTCCAGCGCCCATTATCGAACTAAACCTTCGCGCTTGTATCGGGTCAAGATCAACCGCCGACGCTACCCCGCCTGGACCCTACGGAAAAGACGGAAATTCTACGTATCCGCTTCAAAGCATGGTTTTGGCTGACGGGGTGTGACAGAGATCACATGTCCTCGCATCGTTGATAGAAGTCTACCGGAGACGGCGAAGCTTTCTTGTGTCCCTAACCGCGCTCGCGCATCAGTCTCGACTTGTCGCGGTTCCAGTCGCGGGCTTTCTCGCTATCGCGCTTGTCGTGCAGTTTCTTGCCGCGCCCGAGCGCGATCGCGATCTTGGCCCGGCCCTTGGCGTTGAAATAGATGCGCAGCGGCACGATGGTCATGCCTTCCCGCTCGACGCCCTTGGCCAATTTCGCGATCTCCTTGGCGTGCAAGAGCAGTTTGCGCGGGCGCTTCGGCTCGTGGTTGAACCGGTTCGCCTGAAGGTATTCGGGAATGTTGGCGTTGTAGAGGATCACTTCGCCGTTGCGGTCGACGCCCGCGTAGCTCTCGGCGACCGTCGCCTTGCCGGTCCTAAGCGACTTGACCTCAGGCCCGGTCAGCATGAGGCCGGCTTCGAACGTTTCGCCAATCTCATAGTCATAACGCGCGCGCCGATTGTCGGCCACGACCTTGAAGTTCGGTTTTTCCTTTTCCGCCGCCATGCTTAGCTCTCAAGCATTCAGCAGGCCGGCGTGCACCATGGCGCGACGGATCAGCGCCTCGGTCGCCTGGCCGACCGGGACGAGCGGCAGACGGGTCTCGTCCTGAATCCGGCCAAGCACGCTCAGCCCATATTTGGCCCCGTTGACGCCCGGCTCGGCGAAGATCGCGGCGTGCAACGGCGTGAGCCGATCCTGGATTTTGAGCGCATGGCTCCAGTCGTCCTTGAAGGTCGCTTCCATCAGTTCCGCGCATAAACCCGGCGCAACATTCGCGCTAACGGAAATGCAGCCGTGCCCGCCGGCGGCCATCGCGGCCAGCGCCGTCATGTCTTCGCCAGAAAGTTGGATAAAGTCCGCGCCCATCGCGTGCCGCTGGCGCGACACCCGCCCGACGTCGCCGGTCGCGTCCTTGACGCCGACGATGTTGGGCAACTCGGACAACCGCTTCATCGTGTCGACCGACATGTCGACGACGCTTCGCGGGGGAATGTTGTAGATGAGGATCGGGATTCCAATGGCGTCGTTGACGGTCTTGAAGTGCTGGTAGAGGCCCTCCTGCGTCGGCTTGTTGTAGTAGGGCGTCACGACCAGAACGGCGTCCGCGCCGCTTTGCTCCGCATGCCGCGCCAGTTCGACCGCTTCGCTGGTATTGTTGGAGCCCGCGCCGGCGATGACCGGCACCCTCCCGCGCGCCTCGTCGATGCAGATGTCGACGGCGCGGCGGTGCTCCTTGTGCGTGAGCGTCGGGCTCTCTCCGGTCGTTCCGACTGGCACCAAACCATGCGAACCCGACGCGATCTGCCAGTCGATCAGCGCGCGGTAAGCCGGCTCGTCGATCTCGCCGTCCTTGAACGGGGTGACCAGCGCTGTCATCGATCCGTGAAACTTCGCCCGCTTTTCCATGGCTCTCTCGCGCCCAGTCGATTGATCCGGACACATAGCCCTGACGCGCTGCGGGCGAAAGAGGCTCGATCTGTCGGCCATTTGCCGACAGCTCGACGCTTCCTTGATATCGCGCGCTTTTCGCGAAAAACCGATTCTCACTTTTTGGCCGCACACTTTCCGCGCCGCCCGCCCTGGTTTACATCTTGGTCAGAAAGATTGGTCCATCCTTCCTTGCGAGGATTGGACCCATGACAATCTTGCGATTCGGCCCGCTTCTGGCCATTGCCGGCGCCGCTTGCGTGCTTGCTTGGACACCGGAAGGGCGTGTCCGGGAGCCAGTCCCGGTCCAAGCGGACCTCGCGTCCCGGTTGGCTTCCGCGGATCTCACGAAGTCCCCTCCGGAACACGCGGTCGACCTCGGTTCTCCTTCCACCGTCGGCGCGATACCCGCTCGTGGCGCCGCGCCGTCAACAGGGGGCGCCGGAAGCGACAAAGAGGTCAAGGTCCAACTCGCCTACGCCGACCTTGAGGGCGCGGCCCCGGGGCTTGGCGCGCTGTCTGCAGTGAGGCCGCCCTCGGATATGGCGGGTTTGCAGCCGCCGGCGCCGCCCCCCGTCGCCCCGAAGCCCTCGGCGCCTGCGGTTGACACTGTCTCGCCGTCGCCTCCCCGGACTCCCGAGGCCGTGGGGCTGTACAAGAAGGGGGACGCCGGGGGCCTCATGGCGCTCGCCTCGGCGTCCACTGACGCGGACGAACGATCGGCGCTCGAATGGGCGTCGTTGCGGGCTGACGCACATCCGTCCTTCGACGCGCTCGGCGCCTTCCTGAAAGCTCACCCGGCCTGGCCAAGCCGCGCGTGGATTCGCGAGCGGCAGGAAGCCGAACTGGCGGCGCACCCGCAGGCGCCGGGGGAGGTCGCGGCATTTTTCGCCGGCGAACCGCCGCAGTCGACCGCAGGCAAGATCGCCGCGGCGCGGGCGGCGCAGGCGATGGGCCGCCCCGAGGAGGCGTCGCAAATCATCCGAGGCTTGTGGCGCGACGGCAATTTCGACGCCTTGACCGAGAGCGTGATCCTGCGCGATTTCGGCGCTTTGCTGGCCAAGCCCGACCACGCCTACCGCGCCGACCGCCTGTTCTATGCCGGCTACCTCAGCGCTGGCGCGCGCGCTGCGGCGCTTGCCGGTCCCGACGTCTTGGCGCTCGCTCAGGCCCGCATCGCGGCGGCCCGCGAGCCGATGAGCCCGGCCCTGGTCAAGGCGGTTCCGCCAGCGCTCCGCAACGATCCGGGTCTCCTGTTCTCCAGGATCCAGTACGCGCGGCGCGCGGGACGCGTCTACGAAGCTGAGGTCATGCTGAGTCTTGCGCCTCGAGATCGCGACGCGCTCGTCAATCGGGATCGATGGTGGAGCGAGCGGAAGATGGTCGCCCGCGCGCTGCTCGACCTCGGCGAAGCCCGGCTTGCATTTGAAGTCTGCGATGAGACGGTCCGGCCGGATTCGTCCGAGGCTCAGGTCGACGCGGCCTTCCACGCTGGCTGGATCGCCTTGCGCTTCCTTGACGACGCTCCCGTCGCCGCGAAGCGCTTTGCGCTTGCGGCGGCCGTCGCCGAGAATCCGCTGTCCGTCGCGCGCGCCGCCTATTGGCAGGGGCGCGCCGCCGAGGCCATGGGCGATTCCGAGGCCGCCAATCGCTTCTACGCCCGCGCGGCCAGCGTTCCGATCGCCTATTATGGGCAGCTCGCCGCGCAACGTCTCGGCGAGACCCGTCTCACCTTCCGCGCGCCGGCGGCGGCGGCCGCGGGCGATCGGCGCGAGGATGCTGTGCGCGTGGTCCAGGCGCTCTATGCCGATGGGCTGGATGATCTTGCTGCCGCGCTCGCCTTTGACGCCGCCCGGAACTGGCGCGATGAGTCGCAGCTCGCCGCCATGGCGGAAGTGGTGAAGCGTCGGGACGACGCAGGGACGCAAGTTCAATTCGCCAAGATCGCCGTGATGCAAGGCCACCCGCTCGAAGCGATGGCCTTTCCGGACGTCGGGATGCCCGCGTTCGTTCCGCTCCCGCGCTCCGCGGATCTGGCGACGGTCTACGCGGTGGCCCGTCAGGAAAGCGAATTCGTCTGGCATGCATCCTCGGGGGCTGGCGCGAAGGGTCTTATGCAGATGTTGCCCTCGACCGCGGTCATGACGGCTCGGCGCGCGGGAGTCGATTTCGACTATGCGCGCCTGATCGTCGATCCGGCTTTCAACACCCAGCTCGGCGCGGCGCTCCTGGGCCAATTGATCGAGGACGAACGCGGCTCGCGCGAGCTTGCCTTCGCCGCGTACAACGCCGGTCCAGGCCGGGTCGCGCAATGGATCGCCACGCATGGCGATCCGCGCGACGGAGCGGTCGATCTTGTCGATTGGATAGAACGCATTCCCTTCGACGAGACCCGCGACTATGTCGAAAGGGTCAGCGAAAACCTGGGCGTTTACCGCCAACGCTTCGCCGACGATAAGGTCGCGCCGCCCCCCGTGTCGGCCCGAGTCGCGCGCGAATAAGACCCCGTTCGACCCAGGCTCCTGAGCGCTTCAGCGACAAGGGCCCGCGCACGCAAGCGTCGCGGCGTATCGCCGCGAATTGGAACTCTTTGCGCCCGATCCTCGTTATGTGTCCGCGGTTCCATCAGCAAGGAGAGAACGCACGTGGACAAGACCATCATGGGCCTCTTGGGCGGCGCCTCGGCGCTTGCTCTCCTCGGCGGATCTCAGGCGTCCGCTGCGCCTTCAGTCGATGAGGTCAACGCCTTGCGGCCCGCCAGCTCATTCGCTGAGCTGCTGGAGCCAATTCCGAATGCCGAGAAGGTCCTGCGCGCCGAGGACGAGCGGAACGCCGCCAGCGCCACTGAGGAGAGCCCGGTCGTGATGGCTCAATACTACCATCACCATCACCATCACTATTATCATCATCACCACCACCACCATCATCATTATTATCACCATCACCATCACCATCATCATCACCACTATCATCATCATTATTATTACTAGCGGGCTTGAACTGCTTAGCTTTTGGATGAAGAAGCGGATCGGCTCCGACAACAGCGCATGCCGGCTCGTCCGGCCGCTCCGTTTGGACTTCCTTGGCGGTGGCCGTTTCCTTGTGGAAAATGTCCGGTTATGAAGGTTGGATTTCCTTGGATTGTCTTGGATTCTCTCGTCCGAATCGAGATTTTTCAATGTGTTGCGTGGAAATTGCGGTGAAAGATTTTTCCGCTCGCTTCCCTCCGGACTGTTGAGCGATGGCGGACGGAGAGCCTCCGGTCGAGGCACGATGAAGCGCAAGCTCATTCATGCGCGAAGCCTAACTGGATTTCTGATTTTCGTCAAACTATTGTTGGTCGCCCCTCAATCCGAAAGCAGAATGCTCCATCGGAATTGGCGCTGAACGGCGGCCTCAGCGGCTCTTTTTAGCCTTCTCGCTCGCTGCGCCCAGAATATGTCGGTAGGTGCCGTCGAATACGGTATTCGTCGCCGAGGTCCATTGCGTGTCGGCGGATAGGGTGGCGCGGCTCTGGTAGATGCGCCGCGACTGCAATTCGCGTTCGGCGGCTTCCTCGTCCGACATCGGGACGAGATCGAACGTCGCCTCCTCGGGCACGACGAGGATCTGCGCGAACGGCTCGCCCGGCCGGAAAATATGGGTCTTGCCCTCGGGCGGCGATTTGAACACCAGGAAAAAGATCATCGGCCACCATCGGCGGATGAGCGCGGGGACTGCGATCGGAGCGGTGTCTGTCGGGTCGGTGTAGAAACGCGGATGCGGCTCGGTGCGAACCGCCCAACCCTCTTCCACCTTGAGATCAAGCGATAGCTGGTAGGTGTAGTAAAGATCGCCGAATGTGCGGAATGGCGGCCACTCGCCGCCATGCCCTTCGGGCGGCGGCCCGAAGTCGCCGTCAAGCGTAAGCCTGCCTCCGCTCACGCTCACGCGCAATTCGTTTTCATGCGGATAGAACAGCTCGATTCCGTACCGAGCAGCTTCCGAGAACGGGAGGCAGTGCCAGGCCTGCTCCATCGACCCGTCTTTTCGCGGCTGGCGTTCGCCGCCCCAGCCAGGGACTTCAAGCCTGGTGCGCCGCGGACTGAGCCCCGGCGTAGCCGAGCGATACTTGACCTGCATACGCGAACCACCCTGGCGCAATTGCGCCTTTCAATGCGGAGCCGCGGCCTTCGTTCCGGCGAATGAGTTCGGTCCAACGCCGGAACGGCGCCGTGTTCCCTGCCGTTTCAGATCAACGCCTTGACCGTCTCGACCAGCTTCGGCACGTCGACAGAATAGGAGAAGGCCGAGTCCTTCATATGCCGAGGCATGCTGGCCAGGACGTCATCGGATTGGCGCTGGAACAGAACGATGTGTTCGAGCCCGAGCATGGCGCAGAAATGCGAGGACCATGGATCGAGCTGGCCTTCGGCGATGATCTCGACCACCTTTGTTTGCGGCGGACAGAAATACGCGTTCGACAAGGCGGCGCCGAATTCGCACACGATGATGTTTGCCTGGGCGAAGAGCAAAGCCTGTTGGTCGAACTCGAGCTTGTCTGGCTGGATCGCAACAAAGCCGAGGGCTTTGAGCGCCTCGATCATCGCCGCCCGATTGGTGAGGTTTCGGCTGTTTGACGGGCTGCGGCAAATGAGCACGCGCGGGGGCGTGTTCATCGCGGGGGCATGCTTTCGCACATTGGCGAGAATGCGCGCGAACGCTTCGCGGCCCTGGGGGTGCGCATTCTGGCTGCCAAGTCCGGTGAACCTGTTGGAAGTGATGGCATGTTCGAGAAAGACAGGCCTTGGCCTGATCTCGCGGATGAGGCCAGGTGGAACGTCGAGCCGGGCGATCAGAGCCCGCTGCCATGGCCGCAAAGTCCAGGTCAGCATCGGCGCGCCCAGTCTCGCGCCGAGATCGATCAGCGGGACGATGTCGTGCAGATAGTGGCCGTAATTGTGTTTGTCCGACCCGGCGATCAAGAGATGCTCGCCGGCGATGCGGGGCGCGCGCTTGAGCCGTTCGAGATGGAGCCGGCGCTCGCGGGTCCCGTCCTTGAGCGGCCGGTCGGCGATCGCCTTGACCGACGACAAGTACCCGTCCCGAAACGGGCCCAGGAACGAGTGGGGCCAAACTCGACCCTCTGGCGAAATGAGGACGCCGAACGCCGGAAACCAGTATTGATCGACGAGATGCTCCAGCGTCATCGCCGGCGCATGCACGATGTGATCGAGATAATGAACCCGCTCGCTGTTCGTCGAATTGATGCTGAGCGGGTGCAACCGGGTCGGGTACTGGGTGGCCGCTACGACCTCGCATTGCGAGAGCGGAGGCGGAAACCTTCCCTCATAGGGGGTGATCGTCAGACTGGTCGCTTCGTCGAGAGTGACTAGCGCGCCTCCGCTGGACGCAGGCAGCGCGTCGCGCAGCTGGCGCCGCAAGTTTCGCCAGGGCGTGCGGACGGCGTCGCGCCAGGCTGCGTGCAGCGATCGGTTCAGGCGAACGAGCTTTTCGTTTTCGATTCTGTCGCGCGCCACGCCGCTTCGCTGGCTGTCCAACAAGTCCGGGTCCTGCTCCAAGAGCGCAAGCCAACCGGCCTGCTTCGGCCGGCGTCTATGCCCGAACGCGCTGGCAGCGACAAGAGCCGCTTATCCACCGCGATCAGGGCCGCCAGCGTGACTTTGCCCATTTCGGGGTCTAGCTCCGATGGGGCCATGGCCTTCCGATTCGTTCACATCGCCGGCATCCGCCTCGATGCGCCGTCGGCGACGCGAAAAGCCTGTGTCGCCGTGACGACATGAATTTTCGCTTCTTGCACGCCGCCGATCTCCATCTCGGCAGTCCCTTCCTCGGCCTGGCGCAGAAGGACGAAGACGTCGCCGCGCGCTTCGCCGGCGCGAGCCGAAGCGCCTTCGAAGATCTGATCACACAAGCGATCGAGGAAGACGTTTCGTTCGCGGTGATCGCCGGCGACATTTTCGACGGAGAGTGGAAGGACGCTTCGGTCGGCCTTTTCTTCAACCGTCAATTGGCGCGCCTGTCGAATCGCAAGATTCCGACATACCTCTTGCGCGGCAATCACGACGCGGAAAGCGTCGTCGCCAAATCCCTGACCTGGCCGGAACGCGTCTTCGAGTTCTCTCCCAGACGGCCGGAGACCCACCGCATCGAGGAATTGCGCGTCGCGCTGCACGGGCGCGGTTTCCCGCATCGCGAGGTGCTTGAGAACTACGCCGTCAACTATCCCGAGCCGGCGGCCGGCTGGTTCAATATCGGCATCCTGCATACCGCTTGCGGGCGTACAGGCCACGAGAACTATGCGCCTTGCGGCGTCGCGGATCTCGCCGCGCGCGGCTACGACTATTGGGCGCTTGGCCACGTCCACGCCTTCGAAATCGTTTCTGAGGACCCCTGGATCGTCTACCCTGGCAATTTGCAAGGCCGCAGCATCAGGGAATGCGGCGAAAGAGGCGCAGTGATCGTCGAAGTCACGGATGGGCTCGTTGCAAATGTGCGGCGGGTTGTGACGGATCGCGCGCGGTGGGCGGAGGTTGCCATCGACGCCTCGCCGCACGACAGCCAGACTGGTCTCCTTCGCGCGGTCGAGACGGAACTCCGGCCGCACGCCGCCGCGGCGGCGGGGCGTCTTCTCGCTGTGCGGGTTGTGTTGACCGGCGCGACGCGGCTGCATTCCCGTTTCGTCGCCGACCGGGAGCATCTGCGCGACGAAGTGGAGGCGGCGGCGCAGCGCTCGGGCGCGGATATTTGGCTCGAACGCCTGCGCATAGACACGACGGAGCCTCAGGAGACGCCGCGCGACGCCGCGCTCTCGGAAATCGATCTGGCCGCCGCGCTCGAAGATTGCGAGGCGGATGCCGCGCTGCGCATGCGAGTGGCCGATCTTGTCAGGACGGTCCAGGACAAGCTCCCCGGCGGCATGGCGGAGGACGCGGGCGCGGCGCTCGATCTCGATTCCATCCTCGCGGAAGCTCGCGCGCTGGCGCTGGGCCGCTCGGCGGAGGCGTGAGGCGTCCGTGCGGCTTCTGAGCCTCGAGCTCGAGAAGTTCGGCGCCTTCGCGGACCTCAGGATCGCGTTCCGGCGGGACGCCCGGCTGCATGTGGTCTACGGACCGAACGAAGCGGGCAAGTCGACCGCCCTCGCCGCCGTTGGCGCCCTTCTGTTCGGCGTGCCGGAGCGGACGGCATATGCGTCCCGCTTCCCCGGCCAGTCACTGCGCATCGGCGCGGAGATTGCGGCCGCGAGCGGTCGGTCCCTCAAGGTCTGGCGGCGCAAGGGACGCAAGGCGACCCTTTTGGACGTCTCCGGCAACCCCCTGCCAGACGACGCGCTGGCCCCGTTTCTCGGTGGGCTAAGCCAGGAAGTGTTCGACCGATCGTTCGGGCTGGACGCAGCCAGATTGCGGGCTGGCGGCGACGAGATGTTGCGGGCGGACGGCGACGTCGGCGCTAGTCTTCTGGCCGCCGCTTCGGGACTGCGAGGACTGTCCGAACTTCGTCGATCGCTCGAGGAGGAAGCCGAGGGCGTTTTTGCAGCCCGCAGGGGGCGGGAGCGCCGCTTCTATCAGGCGCTCGACCGCTTCGACGCCGCGCGTCTGGCAATTCGCGAAAAGGAAGTCCGCAGCGAGTGCATGGATTAAACTGAACAACGATATCGAAGAGCTCGGCCATGAGCTCGTCCGCCTTGGCGCAGAGCGACGAGCCGGCGACATCGAGCGGGCGCGCCTCAATCGACTGAAGCGTACGGCTCCCCACCTCAGCCCGATCCAGGAGACGGAGAAGGAGCTCATGTCCTTCGGCGATCTGCCCGCGTTGGCGCCCGGCATGATGCAGGACTTGCAAGCGGCGCTCGATGAATTGCGACTCGCCGCCGAGGCGGCGGAGCGCGCCCGGCTCGAAGAGGAGCGGCTCGCGCTGGATCTCGCAAGCATCGAGGTTGACGGGTCGGCGCTTGCCGATGCGGACGCGATCGAGGAGCTGTTCCAGGCGAGCGGCGGCTACAAGAGCGACAAGCGCGATCTTCCTGGCGTCCAGCGCGAGGCCGACGGCTTCCACGCGGCGCTCGAGCGTCACGCCCGATCGCTGGGTTTGTCGGACATCGCCTCGCTCGAGTCGGCGCGGCCGACCGAAGCGAGGAAGTCGGAGGCGCGCAAGCTTATCAAGCAGGGCAGGGCCACCGAAGCGTCCGCGGAGGCGATAGCCGCCCAACTCTTGCAAGCGCAGAAATCGTACCAAGACGCTCGCATCGCGCGAGAGGCGGAGGGCGCGGAACTCGATCCCGCGCCGTTGCGGGAGAAATACGCGGCGCTGGGCAAGGTCGCCGAGCTGGCGGGCAGGGTTGCGGAGAGCCGCATCGCGCTGACGAAAGACACGCTCGACCTGACGGACTCCGCAGCGAGGCTCGATCCGCCGGTCGCCGATCTCGAAGCGCTGGCGAGGCAGCCGATCCCGCGCGGCGAAGATCTCGCTCAATTCGCGGACCTCATGGAAGCGGCGTCGCGTGCGGTGCGTGACGCCGCAATGGCGCGCCAAGGCGTTGAAAAAGAGATCGACGGAACGACAGGAAGTCTTGCCCAGCTTGCCGCCGGCCGCCCCCTGGCCACGGCCGAGCGCAGGGCGGAAGCGCGAGCGCGTCGCGAGGCGGCGTGGGGACGAGTGCGCGCCGCGATATTCGGCGAGCCTGAGGCGCCGGCGCGAGCCTCTCTCGTCGCGCGCCTCGCCGAATTCGAACGCGTCTATGCGGAGGCTGATCGTCTGACGGACGATGCGATCGAGGACGCCTCGCGTCTGGCCCAGCACGGACTGCGAAACCCAGCGGCTCGACGAACAGACGCGCCGGTTATGCCTTGGCGCAGGCCGCGGAGGCGCGCGCGGCAGGATGGCTCGCGGACGCCGAGCAGAGCTGGCGAGACCTTTGGAAGCCGCGTCTGCGCCGTCCGCATTCGCCGGCGCGAATGCGGGAATGGTCCGGCCGCATCGAGCATTGATGAAGACGCGCGACAAGCTCGCTCGCGCGGCGGACCGAGCTCGAGGCGAAGGAAGCCGAGCTCGCGCGCCTCGAGCCGGTCCTGCGCGCCCTCGAGCCTCGAGGCCGGATTGAGTGAAATCGAGGGTCTCGACGTGCATCCGGCTGGCCGAGCGCGTTCGAGCGGCGCCTGGAGGAGATCACCCGCGCTCTGGGAGCGATCGCGCGACCTCGAGAGCCGGCTTGCCGAGGCGCGCCGGCGCCTCGCGCGAAGCGAAAGCGGAAGCCGCCGAATCCGCGGCCGAGCTGGAGGATTGGCGTCGTCGCTGGCGCCTCGCGGTCGCCGCTCTCGGCCTTGAACCTGAGGCCTCGATTGAAGCTGCCGAGACCGCGCTCGAGGTTTGGGATAAGGCGTCCAACGACGGCGAACAGCACCGCAACCGGATGCGCCGCGTCGCCGGCATCCAGCGAAACATGAGCGGCTTCGAGACCGACGCCCGCGCGCTCGTGGAACGCTGCGCGCCCGCGGCTCAGGATCTGCCCGCGGAGACGGCGGCGCGCCTTCTGCACGACCGTCTTGGCGCGGCGCGGGCGGCTCAAGCCAAGCGTCATGCCGCGGCCGAGGTGAGGGAGGCGGCGCGAAGAGCGCTTGACGAAGCGCAGGCTCGCCTCGACCGGGCGAAGGAGACAATGGCGATGCGCGCCGCGCAGCTGCCGGCAGGCTCGGATCCCGCGGCCTTGCTGGCGCGCGAGGCCGAGCGTTCCCGCCTCGCCGAGACGCTCCGCCAACATCGGCTTCGTCTCGCCGATCTCGCCGACGGGGTCGACGAAGCGCGGCTGATCGAGGAATTGAGCGCGTTCGATCCGGACGCCGCCTCGGCCAGTTTGGCGGAACTCGAGCGGCGGGACGCGGAGCTCGCCCAACAGGAGAAGGAGCGATATTCGGAGCGCGACCGGCTGCAGAGGCGGCGAGAGGAATTCGAGAGCGGAATCGGCGGCCGAGGCTGCGCTTCAGCAGCGCCGCAATGCGGAAGCCGAGCTTGTCGAGGCCGCCCGGCGCTGGGCGGTCCTGAAAGCGGCCTCCGCGCTGCTCGGCGGGGCGCTCGAGCGCCATCGCGCCACGCGCCGAGACCCCTTGATGACGCGGGCTGGAGAAGTCTTCGCCACCCTGACGGGAGGGGCTTTCGCGGGCCTGGATCAGAGCTTCAACGAGGACGACGAGGCCAGGCTCGAGGCTCGCCGGGTCAATGGAGAAACGGCGCCGGTGGCGCACTTGAGCGAAGGGACGTGCGACCAGCTCTATCTGGCGCTCAGGCTTGCCTATATCGAGGACTACGCCGCCCGCGCCGAGGCGCCGCCGTTCATCGGCGACGACCTGTTCTCGAGCTTCGACAATTCGCCGAACGGCCAACGGTCTCGAAGCGCTCGCTGCGATCGGCGATCGCATTCAGCCGATCCTGTTCACGCACGAGCGGCATGTCCTGGAAGATGCGCGGTCCCGTCTCGGGGATGCGGTCGACATCATCCACATCGGCTGAATCCCCGCCGAGGAGGCGCTGAGCCGGTTGGCCGATCTGGACGCGTCGGCCAGATCACCGACTTCATCAGCACTTGGCCGGACGCCACGGCCGTGCGCCTGGAAGCCAAGCTCGTCGAATTCGCTCGGATTCCCCAGCCCTTTTGGCCGGCCCACGGAACCCTCTCGCCCAATTTGAGTTATGCACCGTCGGCGCCGCGAGAAGGGAGCGGGCTATGCCAGAACGCCAGCGAAAGAACCGATGGTCGGCGGATGTGACCGCACATTCGGACGCGCTCGATCTCGAGCCGAAGGTGTTTGAAAAGGAAACCGCCGAAGAGATCGCCAAGTCGCTCAAGCGCTCGGCCGAGTCGAGCGATCGGCGGAAAACCAGCGCTTTCCGGTCAGCGATGTCGATGCTGACCTTCTACATCAATCGCGCCGGGCGGAACCTGCCCGCCGGACGAAAGCGCACGCTCGAAGCGGCGAAAGGAAAATTGCGCGAATTGTTCGGACGCAATCCCTGAAGGCGGTCCGGGCGTCGAGCGCGCCGTCAACTCTGAGACCAGCTACTGGAGCGGATCGCCGGAACAAGGGACAAGCAAGATGGTCAAGCGGACGCCTCCACCAGACTCTGAGCCGCAGCCGAGCCTGCCGCACGAGCACGATCGAGAAGACCGACAGCCGTACGCGAAAGAGGTCGAGGACTATAAGCACGGCGTGGCCAATCCGCCCGAAGAGCAGGGTGGGCGCGACGCCAGCCCTAGGGCCAAGAAAAAGCCCCGATGAAGAAATGACGCCCAGCGTCGGGAGCTCACATGCCGCCGCGCAGTCCATGTGCTTCACGGCCAGAGCAGCAACGCGAAGGGCGCTGTCGTAAAACTGTCGTCTCTCTGTCGCATTAGACATATTGAGCGGGCCTAGAAGAGGGGTCGTCGCGCGACATCGCCGCGGCCGAACTCAATCACTTCTAGCGCTTGAGAGGCGTTCATGGGACTGACCAATTTTATCCGGATCGCTGCGTTCGCCGTTGGCGCCGCAACGATCATGCCCGCGCAAGCCGCCGATATTTCCGGCGCCGGAGCAACCTTCCCGTTTCCGATCTACGCCAAATGGGCTGATGCTTACAAAAAAGAGACCGGCAACGGACTGAATTATCAGTCGATTGGATCGGGCGCCGGCATCAAACAGATCAAGGCGAGGACCGTGACGTTCGGCGCTACCGACGCGCCCCTGGAGCCGGCGGAACTCGACAAGGCCGGCCTTGCGCAATGGCCGATGGTGATGGGCGGAATCGTCGCGGTCGTCAATCTCCCCGGCGTGAAGGCCGGCGACATCGTCATCGACGGGCCGACCCTGGCCAATATCTATCTCGGCAAGATCACCAAATGGAACGACCCGGCGCTCAAGGCGACCAACCCGAAGCTCGACCTGCCCAACCTGCCGATCGTGCCCATCCATCGCGCGGACGGCTCGGGCACGACCTTCAACTTCACTTACTATCTCGGCGAAGTCTCGCCAGACTGGAAATCGAAGGTCGGGGTGGCGACGACGGTTGATTGGCCAGGCGGCATCGGCGCCAAGGGCAATGACGGCATAGCCAACAATGTCGCCACGACGCAAGGCGCGATCGGCTATGTTGAATTCGCCTACGCCAAGCAGAACAAGCTGACTTTCGCCAGCATGGCCAACAAGGCGGGCAAGATTGTCTCCCCGACGATGGACGCCTTCCAGGCCGCCGCCGCCAACGCCGATTGGGCCCATGCGCCTGGCTTCTACCTGATCCTGGCCAATCAGCCGGGTGACAAATCGTGGCCGATGACAGCCGCCACATTCATTCTCTTGCCCAAGGATCCGCCGAATAAAGCCGCCGCGAAAGACGCGCTCGACTTTTTCAAATGGGCCTACGAGAAGGGCGACAAGATGGCTGAGGACCTCGACTACATCCCGATGCCCGACAACGTGGTGGCGCTGGTCGAGAAGATGTGGGCGTCCGACATCAAGCTGAAATAAGCGTCAAGGGCGCCGGCGGGAGGGACGCGCCCGCGGGCGCGTTCCACGACCACGCTTCGGGAGCAAGGCTGAAGATCTGCGATGACCGCAACCGCACTGCAAAGCGCCAGCGCCGCCCATAGCCGCCCTGCCGACCGTTCTCGCGCGCTCGGTCGGCTCAAGTTCTCGGACAATGGCTTCCGCCTGCTGACGTTCGGCGCGGCGATCTTGGTCCTAGTGCTTCTCCTCGGCGTCATGGTCTCGTTGTTCCTTGGCGCCTTGCCGGCGTTTCGCGAATTCGGCGTGGGCTTTCTGTTCTCGGACGCCTGGAGTTCCGCCGAAAGAGCAATTCGGCGCAGCGACGGCGATCTACGGCACCCTCGTCACATCCTTGATTGCGATGCTGATTGCCGTTCCGATCGGGCTCGGCATTGCGGTTTTCCTGACGGAGCTCTGCTGGTTGCCCCTGCGCCGACCCATCGGGGTTGCGATCGAGCTCCTGGCCGGAATTCCGTCCATCATCTACGGCATCTGGGGCGTCTACTATTTCCGGCCGGTGATGCAGAGCTACATCCAGCCGTTCCTGATCGATACGCTCGGCAACGTTCCCGGCATTGGCATTCTCTTTCAGGGACCGCCGTTCGGCTACGGGGTGCTCACCGCGGGGCTGATTCTCGCGCTGATGATCCTGCCCTTTATCACGGCGGTGTCGCGCGACGTCTTCGACACGGTTCCCCCTGTGCTCAAGGAGGCCGCCTATGGCATCGGCTCGACCACCTTCGAGGTCGTTGGAAACATTGTCATTCCCTATACGCGGGTCGGAGTGATCGGCGGCGTGATGCTGGCGCTCGGCCGCGCGCTCGGCGAAACGATGGCTGTGACCTTCGTGATCGGCAACGCCACCAAGATTCAGGCCTCGATTCTCGCCCAAGGCACGACCATCTCGGCGATGATCGCAAACCAATTCGCCGACGCCGATCCTGGGCTTTTCACCTCGTCGCTGCTGGCGCTCGGCTTCATCCTGTTCGTCATCACCTTCCTGGTTCTCGCGGCCGCGCGCTGGATGTTGGCTCGCATGCAATTGAAGGCTTAAGGCCAATGGCGGCGGCTTCCTATTCCAGGCGCAAGACGCGCAACGCCATCTGGACAGGTCTCGCTTACGCAGCGACGGCTTTGGGCCTCGTCATGCTCGGGATCATTTTGGTCACGCTGGTGTGGAACGGTTTGGGAGGCCTGTCGCTCGACGTCTTCACCAAGAACACGGCGCCGCCCGGAGTCGTCGGCGGCCTGCTCAACTCGATCGTCGGCAGCGTGATCATGACCGGGATCGGCTTGGCGCTCGGCGCGCCGATCGGGATTCTCGCGGGCACCTATCTGGCCGAATATGGCGCAAACTCGCGGCTCGCCTCGGTCGTTCGCTTCATCAACGACATCTTGCTGAGCGCGCCGTCGATTATCGTCGGCCTCTTCGTCTACCAGCTGTTGGTGGTCCCGGTCGGGCATTTCTCTGCGCTTGCGGGGGCCGTCGCGCTCGCCGTGCTGGGCGCGCCGATCATGGTCCGCACGACCGAGGACATGCTGAACCTTGTGCCGAACACGCTGCGCGAGGCGGCCTCCGCGCTCGGCATGCCGCGTTCGCTCGTCATCCGCCACGTCGCCTACCGGGCTGTCATGTCCGGCTTGGTCACTGGCGTGCTGCTCGCGATCGCGCGCATGACCGGCGAGACCGCGCCGCTCATCTTCACCGCGCTCGGCAATTCGTTGTTCACCGCCGATCCTCGCGGGCCGATGTCGGCGCTGCCGCTCATCATCTATGAATTCGCTCGCAGTCCCTACGCCGAACAACAAAAGCTCGCCTGGACGGGCGCGCTTATCCTCACATTCGCGGTCTTGGCGATGAGCATATTGGCTCGTGTTTTTTCTGCTTCGGTCAAGCAGCGGTAGGGTCGGAGGGGCGTCGCGAATGAGTGGTGTTGAGGCAGAGAGGCCGATGCGGGCGCCGGTTGCCGAGACGGACAAGGTTGTCGTGCGCAATCTCAATTTCTACTACGGGCAGGCGCATGCGCTGAAGGGTGTGAACCTTAACCTGCTTGCTGGTCAGGTGACGGCGTTCATCGGCCCCTCGGGCTGCGGCAAGTCGACGCTTCTGCGGGTCTTGAACCGGATGTACGACCTTTATCCAGGGCAGCGGGCCGAGGGCGAGGTCCTGCTCGACGGGGAGAACATCCTCGCGCCCGACCTCGACCTCAATCTTTTGCGCTCGCGCGTCGGCATGGTGTTCCAGAAGCCGACGCCGTTTCCGATGACGATCTACGACAACATCGCCTTTGGCGTGCGCCTCTATGAGAAATTACCGAAGTCGGAGATGGACGCACGCGTCGAATCGGCGCTTCGCCGCGCGGCTTTGTGGAGCGAAGTCAAGGACAAGCTGAACGCGAGCGGGCTTAGCCTGTCGGGGGGCCAGCAGCAGCGTCTGTGCATCGCGCGCACCGTTGCGATCAGCCCGGAAGTGATCCTGTTCGACGAGCCGGCGTCGGCGCTTGATCCGATCTCGACCGCCAAGATCGAGGAACTGATCGACGAATTGAGCGGCGATTACACGATCGCGATCGTCACCCACAACATGCAGCAGGCGGCGCGCGTGTCGCAATTCACCGCCTTCATGTATCTGGGCGAGATGGTCGAGTTCGATGAGACGAACACGGTGTTCACCTCGCCGCGCGACAAGCGCACGCAGGATTACGTCACTGGCCGCTTCGGCTGAAGGAGGATTGGGCCGTGGCCGATCAGCACACCGTTAGAGCCTACGACAAGGATCTCGACCTGCTCGAGCGGCGGATCGCCGAGATGGGCGGCCTGGCCGAGAAGATGGTGATCGAGGCGGTGGACGCGCTCGCCTCCGGCGACGCGGCGCTTGCCCATCAGGTGGTTGAGACCGATTCGCGGCTCGACACGCTGCAACGCGAGATCGAGGAGCAGGCGACGCTGACGATTGCGCGGCGGCAGCCGGTGGCGATCGACTTGCGCGAGATCATCGGCGCCATCCGGGTCGCGGGCGATCTCGAGCGGGTGGGGGATCTGGCCAAGAACATCGCCAAGCGCTCGGTCAAGATCGGTCTTGAAGGCCGGGCGCCCCCCGCCATCGTCGGCATCAAGCACATGAACGAATTCGCAACGGAACTGATGAAGGACGTACTCGACGCCTACGCCCAACGCGACGTCGAGCGGGCGCGCGACGTGTGGGAGCGGGACGTCGATCTCGACGCGCTCGAGGATTCGGTGTTCCGCGACCTTCTGACGCATATGATGGAGGATCCGCGCAACATCACCTTCTGCGCCCATCTTCTGTTTTGTTCGAAGAATATCGAGCGGATCGGCGATCACGCGACCAACATCGCCGAGACGGTGGTCTATCTGGTGACGGGCTCGACCCTGCCGACCGACCGGCCGCGCGGCGCGCAAGGGACGGATCTCGGCGCCGACGTCGCGGCGCATGCGAGCGGGGAGCGCTGATGAACCAGGCGCGCAAGGACATCGTGCGAGGAGGGGCGGCGCCGCGGATTCTGATCGTCGAGGACGAAGCGGACCTGTCGTTGCTGCTTGGCTACAATCTCGAGGCGGAAGGCTATGTGGTCGAGAATGTCGAGCGCGGCGACGAGGCCGAACTGCGGCTTGCAGAGAACGCGCCCGACCTCGTGATCCTCGACTGGATGCTGCCCGGCGTTTCGGGTCTCGAGATCTGCCGACGCTTGCGGGCGCGCGAATCGACCCGGACGTTGCCTGTGATCATGGTGACCGCGCGGGGCGAGGAGGCGGAACGGGTGCGGGGCTTGTCGGTCGGCGCGGACGATTATGTGGTCAAACCTTTTTCGGTGCCAGAGCTCATGGCGCGGGTGCGGGCGCTCCTGCGCCGCAGCCGGCCGGAGCGGATCGCCGAGCGTCTCAATGCCGGCGACCTCGATCTCGACCGGGAGACGCGGCGGGTGCGGCGCGGCGCGCGCGACATTCATCTCGGACCGACCGAGTTCAGGCTCCTCGAATATCTCCTGGAGAAGCCGGGCCGGGTGTTCTCGCGGGCGCAATTGCTCGACGGGGTTTGGGGGCAGGCGGCCGAGATCGACGAGCGCACGGTCGACGTCCATGTCGGGCGTTTGCGCAAGGCGCTCTCCCGCGGCCGCGAGCGCGACCCCATCCGAACCGTCCGCGGAACCGGCTACGCCTTCGACGAAACTTTCGGCAAGACTTGAGGCGCCGCGTCCGGACGGCTCGTCCGGGCCAGCGTTTCGTCGCCGCCGGTCACCCCCGGGCCTCCCCGGCGGCCAAATCCAGCGCGAAGATCTCCTTCGTCTCTTTGACGCCGCGCAAGGCGTGGCGGCCAAGCGACTTGAGCCGGCTATCGGCGGCTTGCATTCCATCCACGAACTCGGCGGAAACCAGCGCCGCGCGGCCCAGCGGCCGGCACAGCGCTTCGATGCGCGCAGCCTCGTTGATCGCAGGGCCAATGACCGTGAAATCGAGCCGGTCGGTCGCGCCCACGTTGCCGTACAGCACATGCCCAAGGTGAAGCGCGAGATCGACCGATGCGAGCGGCGCCCCGGCCGTCGCGCGCGTCGCGTTCAGCGCCTCCATGTTGCGCATCGCCTCGATTGCGGCGTCGAGCGCCCGCCGGCAGGTCTCGGCCCGGCCCGCATCTTCGAACGGGAAGATGGCGAGCATGGCGTCGCCGATGAACTTGAGCACTTGGCCGCCACGCTCGCGCAGCGAGGCGGCGAGGATCTCGAACACGTCGTTCAAGAGCGCGACCACGACGGAGCCCGGCGCCGTGTCGCTCAGTGGCGTGAAGCCGCGGATATCGGCGTACCAGATCACCGCGCGCAAATCGTCGACCGAGCCGCGCATGATCGAGCCGGCATGAACCCGGCGTCCCGCGTCCTCACCCAGATACGCGCCAAGCAGGCCAGCGGCGATGACATGGCCGGCGTGGGCCTTCATCGCGAGCGACAAAGCCGGCAACGTCGCCTCCACGAGACTCGTGTCGTCGTCGCTGAATTCCGCCTTTCCGGTCCGTGGTGAACGAATAGACGATTCCGGTTCCCTGGGAGCGGTCGCCTTTCTCGCCATAGATGAAAAGCTGCGCCATATAGTCCGTCGCGCCATCGGCGAAGAACTCTTCCAGGATAGGAAAGTCGCGCTCCTCCGCCCCCGCCTCGAGGCGCCGGCGCAAGGTCGGGTTGTCCTCGCCGGCGCGCGCCCGCTCCATGAGGGCGTAGAACGGGCTCGTCACCCATATCAACTCCCCTTGGTCGCCGTGCGGGTACTGTTGGGGCGCAATGGCGTTGAGCTCACGCTTCCAGGTGTAGCCGTAGCCGGCCCATTGCGGATGAAGCGTCTCCATTGACGTGTGCGCCCGCCACAGTGGCGCTCCATCGATCACCAGACGTTGGCAATAGCCGTCAAACAGGCGGTAGGCGTCGGCGCCGCGCAATCCCTCCCGCACCGCCCAGATATGCGTGTCGACGATGCGACGGCCGAGCGCGTCATCGAACGTCCGATGCCGAAGCTCGGGGAGCGTCTCGTCGCGACGGCTTGGGGGCATCGCGCCGGCTATGGTTTTGCGTCCGACTTCGGGACGACGAACACCTGGCCGGGATAGATGACGTTGGGGTTGTGGATCTGCGCGCGATTGGCCTCGTAGATCACCGGGTAGTGGGTCGGATCGCCGTAGTAGCTCTTGCTCAACGCCCACAAGGTATGGCCGGTGGCGACGCGCTTGGTTTGAACCGATTCGACAACCGGATTAGCGGGCGACGGCGCCGACGGCGGCGCGGCGCTGACTGGAGGCGCAACCGCCTGCGGAGGCGTGGCGGCTGGCATATCCGGATATTCGAACGGCGTATTGGCGCTCGCGATGACGGTCGCGCCGCCCGGATTGATCTCGTCGGCCTGAATGACGTAGCCGCCAGGGGTCAAGCCGCCTTTGATCGTCAAGGACCATCGGCCGTCCGATTGTGTCTTGGCCTCGGCGATGTCGGCCTGATTGAGATAGAGACGGAGGCTGCTGTTCGGCTCGGCCGACCCTTTGGCGATTAGACCGCCTGGTGCGTCAGCCTCGACCGATTGGATGGCGACGCGCGAGCCGCTGGCGGGCGCCGGCGTCGCCAGGGTCCGCATCCCCAAGGCCGAGGATTCTGCGTTGGGGTTTGTCGGCGTAGCGGCGGCCACGACGGCTTTTGCTTCAGGCGGGCCCGCCGGGACGCCCGCTTTCGCCTCCTGCGCGGGAACCGAGACTGCGACGGGACTGGAGATTGCCAGCTGCGCCTTGCCGCTATTCGCGGCCAAGGAGAGGCTATGGTCCCCCGGCGCGAGCGCCGGCGGGATGATGACAAACTGGCCGGCGGCGTCGGTCGTCGCCTCGGCGACGGTCTTGCCGCCATCACGGAGCTCGACCTTCTCGTTCGGGGCCGCCCTGCCGGCGATGACCGCCTCGCCCGAGGGATCGACGTTCACCACGTCGAAGGCGGGCTCAATCGCCGCAGTTTGAGCCGGGGCCTTCGCTGGCGGCTCTGCGGTGACGGCGGGCGGGGCCGGAGGAACGGTCTGGGTCTTCTCGACGGGCGCGCTGGCCACAAGCGGAATATCGGCGGGATTCGGCTCGAGAAGGTCCGGATAAGTCCATACCACGGCCCCCGCTCCGGCGGCCACGACCGCCAAACCGGCGGCTGCTCCGACCCAAATCAGCGTGTTCCGCGACGGCATGCTTACTCACTCTCGCCTGACATATAGCGCCCGGCGGCGATTGCGACAAATCTATAACGTCAAACGGAAGATCGGCCCTCGCTGAATTCGTTCGGAATCTTGGTCGCGACGGCCCGGGCGGGTGAACCGCCGGCGCGCGGCGGCGCCTCCGCCAGCGCGTAGAGCGCGAGGTCGGCGCCCTTGCCGCGCAGCCGAAGATCGCCCAGCGACCGCTTGACGATCTTGGGGGGAAGTTCGACCTGATCGATCAACTCAGCCGAGGCGATCACACGATCGCCGGTCTGACGGCAAAGGTCCTGGATGCGCGCCGTGGTGTTGACTGTGTCGCCGAGAAAAACGATCTCCCGCTTCACCGACCCCATTTCGCCTGTGACCACCGGACCGCAATGGAGCCCGGCCCTTACCGCGACGGCTGCGCCGAACTCTCGCCGGTAGTCGGACGCGCGTCTAGCCAGCCGGTCGATGGCGCCAAAGCAGGCCGCGATGCAGCGGCCATCCGTGATTTCCTGCTCGAGCTTCCAGGTCGCGATCAGTTCGTCGCCGACATAGCGGTGGATTTCGCCCCGCGCCGCGACGATCGGCTGCGTGAGGTCGTCGACGAAGCGGTTGACCAGGCGATGGAAGCCCAGAGGCCCAAGCCGCTCAGCCAATCCCGTCGAGCCCTCCATGTCGATGAACAGGAACACCCGCGATTTCAGCCGTGGCGCATAGTAGCGGCCAAAGATGAAGTTGAGCAGCACGTTCTGCCCGAGCAGGGTGTTGACGTCGAGCATGAAGACGAACACGAACGCCGCGGCGAGCGAGAACAGCACGTCCGCGCCCTCGATGCGGTTTTCGCCGGGCGCCGGGAACAGCCAACCTCCGAGCTTGAGACCGAACAGGATGACAACGAGAAAGATGCATGTCTTGAGGGCGACGTGCACCGGGAACGGCGCGCGGCGAAGCGGCGCCGTGAGGGGCAGATTCAAAACGAGGGTTTCGATCGACGTCAGAACGCCTCCGATCAACGCGCCGGTTAGCACGCCCCGTGCGAGGCTATGATCGCCGAATAGCTGGCCGCCATGCTCCACGAGGTTTACCTGCGAATATACGGCGCCGACCGCAGCGGCCAGCGCGGTCGACCAGAAGATGGTCCGGAGCGGGCCGGATGGGCGCGGAAGAGGCATGGTTATGAGGTCGCCTTGGTGCGTCCGCAGTCTAGCAGACATTCGGAAGGACAGCCGCCGCCGCTATAGTCCGTGGCGCGGTCCTTAGCTGGTCGAAAGACGGGCGTCCTTCCGGACGCCCTTTGGATCGCGCTGCCGCGCTTTCAGTCGAGCGCGGCTAGAGGACCCCGCGCAAAAGTTGAAGCAGCTCGCGATGCATGATCTCGTTGCCGCAGCAAATCGAGCCGGTCTCGAGGTAGTTGTCTTCGCCGTCGGCGTCCGTCACGAAGCCGCCGGCTTCTCGAATCAGGAGCGAGCCCGCGGCGATGTCCCAGGAATTCAGGCCCCGCTCCCAGAACGCGTCGAACCGGCCGGCCGCCACATAGGCCAGATCGAGCGCCGCGCAGCCCATCCGTCGCACATTCACGATTTGCGCCATCACCGCCGCGAGCTCCGCCTTGAAGCGGGGATGCTGCGCGGCCTTGCCAAGATGGGGAATGCCGCAGCCGAAGATCGCCTGCGACAAGTCGCTGCGCCCCGCCACGCGCAGCCGGCGATTGCCGCCAAACGCGCCCTGGCCCTTCTCCGTCACGTACATGTCGTCGTTGGCGGGATTGTAGATGACGCCAGCGACGATCTGCCCTTCACGCTCGAGCGCGATTGAGATCGCAAACAGCGGGATCGCGTGCAGGAAATTGGTGGTCGCATCCAAGGGATCGATGTGCCAGGTGTGACTCTTGTCGGTCCCCTCGACCCGTCCGCCCTCCTCGAGCACGAAGCCGTAGCCCGGACGCGCCTTGGCGAGCTCGTCATAGAGGCTCTTCTCCGCGCGCTTGTCCGCAAGACTGACGAAATCGCCCGGCCCTTTCATCGACACTTGCAATTCGCTGACCTCGCCGAAATCGCGCTTGAGACCGCGCCCGGCCTTGATCGCGGCATTGGTCATCACGGTCATCAAGGCGGAGCGGATCATGAGAGTTCGTCCATTACGGCGGCAGGGAGCGGAGGGAGGTTTAGGGAAGGCCCCGCGTGGAGGCAAATGCAGCGTCTCAGTAGATGTACGGCAGGAGACGCCAGGTGCGGGCCCGATAGGCGTCGTATTCGGCGCGGAAAGTCTCGCTGAGCAGCCGCTCCTCGGCCTTGATGCGTGCAATCAGGACGCAAAGCATCAGGACGGCCATGATGACGCCGACACCGGAACGGAACGCGAGGCCCCAGCCGAGCATGAAGACAAAAAGTCCAAGATAGCTCGGGTGGCGAATGATTTCGTAAAGCCCGCTGGTGACCAGTCGGTGTCCGGGCTGGATCGCAACCAGGCCGCTGAAGCGCCGGCCCAGCACGAAGACCGGCGCAAGCCGAAGAACGCCGCCGAGCGCATAAAGCAGGGCGCCGAGCCAGCGGACCGCTTCGCCGCCGAAAGTCAGGAAATCGATCCGGTCCGTATAGGCCGGCAGATAAGCGTCAAGGAGGCCGAGGACGCCAAGCGCTGCGATAACCCAGCGATTGGACCGGTCCTCCTTGACGCCAGAGCCGACATGGCCCTCGCTGAACAACGATGCAAACCCGAGCGCGGCCGTGACAATTGTGACCGCGATCAGCGGCGGATAGGAAAAGAACCGGCCCGGGCCGCCTGCGCCGACGATAGCCAGCCCCAAATAGGCGGCCAAACTGACAGCTATGAGAGCGGCAATCCGTAGCTTTGTCATGGCTCATCCCTCGCGCCTGGCTCGCCTTGGCGCGCCGGCGACGGGCCTGCCTCTACCCGCATGCGTCTCCACCGCCAGGATTTACGCTTGCCAAAACAAGCGGAGCAGACGATTCCTTGCCCGACGTTTGCGGCGGCCAGGCGGCAGGCCCGAGGGGAAGGCGTTCGTGATGAGATCCGACATCGAAATTGCCCGCGCCGCGCGCTTGAGGCCCATCGCAGAGATGGCGGCGAAGATCGGCGCGCCCGAATTCGCCTTGCGTCCGTATGGCCGCTTCATCGCCAAGCTCGAGTACGATTTTCTTGACGGCCTCTCCGACCGCCCGGACGGAAAGCTCATTCTGGTCACGGCGATCAGCCCGACCCCGGCGGGCGAGGGCAAGACGACGACCACCATCGGCCTCGGCGACGCCTTGAACCGCATCGGCAGGAAGGCAATGCTTTGCCTGCGCGAGCCATCGGTTGGGCCCTGCTTCGGCATGAAGGGCGGCGCGACCGGCGGGGGCTACGCCCAGGTTGCGCCGATGGACGAGATCAACCTCCATTTCACCGGGGATTTTCACGCCATCACATCGGCGCACAATCTGCTCGCGGCGATGGTCGACAATCACATGTATTGGGGCAACGCGCTCAATCTCGACCAGCGGCGCGTCACTTGGCGGCGCGCGCTGGATATGAACGACCGCGCGCTTCGCGAGACCATTGTCGGGCTCGGTCCGGGCAACGGGTTTCCGCGCGAGGATGGTTTCGACATTACCGTCGCGTCGGAAGTCATGGCGGTGTTCTGCCTCGCCACGAGCCTCGAGGAGCTCGAGGAGCAGCTTGGCCGCATGGTGATCGGCTGGGCCAGGGACAGGCGGCCGGTCGCCGCCTCCGATCTTAAAGCCTCCGGCGCGATGACCGCGCTGCTCAAAGAGGCGCTTAAGCCCAATCTGGCGCAAACGCTGGAAGCTTCGCCCGCCTTGGTGCATGGCGGTCCATTCGCCAACATCGCGCACGGCTGCAATTCCGTGATGGCGACTCGGGCGGCGCTCAAGCTTGCCGATTATGTGGTCACCGAAGCGGGCTTCGGCGCGGATCTCGGGGCGGAGAAATTCTTCGACATCAAATGCCGCAAGGCCGGATTGACGCCAGCGGCGGCTGTGCTCGTGGCGACCGTCCGCGCGCTCAAGATGCATGGCGGAGTTCCCAAGGACGCCCTGGGCGCGGAGAACCTTTCAGCCCTTGAAGCAGGCCTCGCGAACCTCGCTCGACACCTCGTCAATCTGCGGAAATTCGGCTTGCCTGTCGTCGTCGCCGTCAATCGATTTGAGAGCGACACTGCGGCCGAGCTCGCCTTTGTCGAGGACAAGGTAGCGCGCGAATTCGCAGTCAAGACGGTCGTGTGCGATCACTGGGCCCGAGGCGGCGCCGGAGCCGAGGATCTCGCCCGGGTGGTCGCCGCCGTCGCCGATGCTGGCGAAGCCAAGTTTCAACCCCTTTACTCCGATGAGATGAGCTTGTGGGAGAAGACGCGGACAATCGCGCGAGAGATCT
Source organism: uncultured Alphaproteobacteria bacterium (assembly GCA_963820095.1). Classification (GTDB taxonomy): domain Bacteria; phylum Pseudomonadota; class Alphaproteobacteria; order Rhizobiales; family Beijerinckiaceae; genus Roseiarcus. The sequence goes on along the minus strand of CAWFZA010000008.1, from coordinate 4,011 downwards.
ACGGCGCCGCCGACATTGCGGCCGAAGCGTCCGTGCGAAAGAAATTTGACGAGCTCGAGGCCGCGGGCTGGGGCCATCTGCCGATATGCGTCGCCAAGACCCAATATTCGTTCTCGGACGATCCCTCTCTCATGGGCGCTCCGAGCGGACACGTTCCACGGATCCGCGACATTCGACTGCGCGCAGGCGCAGGGTTTGTCGTCGTGCTGATGGGAGACATCCAAACGATGCCAGGACTGCCGCGCACGCCCGCCGCCGAAAGGATTCGCGTGGTCAAGGGCGAGATCGACGGCCTTTCCTAGGAACGGACAAGGACGCTCAATGCGGCGTCGGCGCGTCCTGGCGCAACAGGTTCTCCGCCTTTAGCGCGCGCCACAGCCCAGCCGGCAGCTTTGCTCCCATCATCGCCGCGTTCCGTCTGACTTCGCTCGCGCGTTGCGCGCCGGCCACGACGCTGACCACGGCTGGATGACCAAGCGGAAAGCGGAGCGCCGCTTCCGGCAGCCCGACTTTGAAGCTCTTGCATATATGCTGGATTCGACGCACCCGGTCCTTCACCTCATCCGGCGCCGGACGATAGTTGTAGTGCGCGTCGGCCTTGACCCCCGTCGCCAGAATGCCGGAATTGAATGGGCCGCCAACCACGACGGCGATTTTCTTCTCCTGGCAGAGCGGCAAGAAACTCGTCAGCGCGTCCTGCTCGAGAAGGGTGTAGCGGCCCGCCAGCAGGAACACGTCGAAGTCGGCGGCGCGCGCCAGCCTCTCGGCGATCTCCCATTCATTGATCCCCGCCCCGATGGCCTTGACGGCGCCTGAGGCGCGCAACCGGTCCAGAGCGCGATAGCCGCCGGTCATGAATTCCTTGATGCGCGCCTCGGCGGCCTCCTTGCTGCCGTGGGTGTAGACGTCGACATCGTGGCAGTAGACGATATCCACCTGGTCGAGACCGAGACGCTCAAGAGAGAATTCGAGCGAGCGCATCACACCGTCATAGGAATAGTCGAAGCGCTCCCGCCGCGACGGCGTTTCAAAGAATGCGCCCTGTCCCGAGCGTTTTTGCGGCTCACACAGATCGAGCAGCCGTCCGACCTTGGTGGAAATCAAATAGGCGCCGCGCGGCTTCGGACGCAGGAATCCGTTCAGCCTGGTCTCAGAAAGTCCGAGCCCGTAGAGCGGCGCGGTGTCGAAATAACGACAGCCGGCCGCCCAGACGGCGTCCAGCATCACACGCGCTTCCTTCTCTGTCAGGGGTCGATACAGATTGCCGAGCGGCGCTCCGCCGAAACCGAGTTCGGTGAATTGCAGCTCCGCGCCGCCGCGCGTTATGAACTTTCGCACCCGCGCGCTACGCCCATTCGCGGCCGCCGGCTTCAATTCTCCCCTCCCTGGCAAGCGCGAGAACACGTGGCGTCGGTGTGGGCGTGGAACGCAGGACGCTGGCCGCCTGCGCTCGAGTTGCTCCTCACAGTCGACGCCACGTTGGCGAGCGGAGTCAGGGCAGCGAGATGAAAGCCGTTTCCCGTACAAAGGCATAAACTTTCAGCACTCGCCAGGACAAGTCAAGCGATCCCCGAACTCTCGCGATCCTCTGAGCCTCGGGACATCTCAGAGGACCATCAACAGACGCCGCGGTTCTGACGCACCCATGCGCGATCTTTCGAGACGATGAAGGCGCGAAGCCGGGCAAGGCTGGGATCGTCTGGCGCCTTCGCCTCCAGATCGCTCAAAATCTTCCGCAAGGCGAGGCGCGCCAGCGGCCAATTGTAAGAGCCTTGCTTCAACATGAGTTGCGCGTGGCGCATCGACCGGCGCACGATTTGATCAATGAAGCGGTCCATGGGGACGCCCGCTGCCTCTCCGTCGGCGACAACAACCTAAAACGGAGAGTGGCAATTGCGGCGCCGTTGACGTCATGCCTGAACGTCCCAATTTGGAGCAGAGCGACGTAACGGCGCCGAAGGTCGACGGGTGGCCGCGCTCGCATGGCGCGCGTCAATTCGGGATCGGGCGGGCGTCCTCGAGCAGGAGCGTCGATCGACGAGCTCGTTCGCCTCAGGCAGGAACGCGCTGGCTGTAACCAAGTCGTTGGTTGAGCCGCTCAAGCAGGTCTTGCGCGGCCTCGGCGATGATTGTTCCGGGCGGGAAGATCGCGTCCGCGCCTGCCTCGCGGAGGGAGGCGAAGTCTTGGGCCGGGATGACGCCGCCAACGACGATCAAGGTCCGGCCCATCCCGAGCTCGCCGAGCGCTCTCTTCAAAGCCGGCACGAGCGCGAGATGCCCGGCGGCCAACGACGACACGCCAACGATGTGAACCTGCCCCTTGGCCGCAAGCGCGGCCACCTCCTCCGGCGTCGCGAACAAAGGTCCGATTTCGACGTCAAATCCCAGATCCGCGAACGCCGAGGCAATGATCTTCTGCCCCCGATCGTGCCCGTCCTGTCCCATCTTGGCGACCAGAATTTCGGAGCGCGGCCTTCGTTCTCCGCGAACGCGCGGGTCATTGCGATCACCCGCTCATTGGCCTCGGCGTCCTGCCCGGACTCCGATAGATAGACGCCAGAAACGGCTCGGGCTTCCGCCACATGACGGCCGAACGCTTTCTCCAGCGCGAGGGAGATCTCCCCGACCGTCGCCTTGGCCCTCGCCGCCTCGACCGACAGTTTCATGAGGTTGGCCCGTCCCCTTGCGCCCTCAGTCAGCGCCGCCAGCGCAGCCTGCGTGGCCCCTTCGTCCCGCTCGACCCGCAAACGCTTGAGCTTTTCGACTTGGCGCGCGCGCACCGCCGCGGCGTCGACCTTCAGCACGTTGAGCTCGCGCTCGACGGTCGGCGCGAAGGCGTTGACCCCGATCATCGTCTGGCGGCCGGAATCGATGCGCGCTTGGGTTCGCGCCGCCGCCTCCTCGATGCGCCGCTTGGGCAGGCCGGTTTCGATCGCGCGCGCCATTCCGCCGAGGCGCTCGACCTCGTCGATATGGCCTTGCGCCCGTGCGGCCAATTCGGCGGTCAAGCGCTCGACGTAATAGGAGCCGCCCCACGCGTCGATGACCTTTGTGGTCTCGGTCTCCTCGATCAGGAAAAGCTGGGTATTGCGGGCGATGCGAGCCGAGAAAGGCGTCGGGAGCGCCAGCGCCTCATCGAGCGCATTGGTGTGGAGCGACTGGGTATGCCCCTGCGTCGCAGCCATCGCTTCGATCTGCGTGCGCACGATATTGTTGAAAGGGTCTTGTGCGGTCAGCGACCAGCCGGAGGTCTGGCAATGCGCCCGCAGCGCGAGCGACTTGTCCGATTTCGGTCCGAAGCTCTTGACGATTCCGCCCAGAGCTTGCGCGCGGCCCTGAGCTTCGCGACCTCCATGAAAAAATTCATGCCGATCGCCCAGAAGAACGACAGCCGCGGAGCAAATGCGTCAATTCCCAGACCTGCGGCTATGCCGGCGCGCACATAGTCGAGGCCGTCGGCCAGTGTGTAGGCGAGCTCGAGATCCTGCGTCGCGCCCGCCTCCTGCATGTGGTAGCCGGAGATCGAAATCGAGTTGAACTTCGGCATGTTGGCGGAAGTGAAGGCGAAGATATCGGCGACGATCCGCATCGAGGCGGCGGGCGGATAGATATAAGTGTTGCGGACCATGAACTCTTTCAGAATATCGTTCTGAATGGTCCCTGGAGAGGGCGGCCATCGGCACGCCCCGCTCCTCGGCGGCGACAATGAATAGCGCCATCACCGGCAGCACGGCGCCGTTCATCGTCATCGACACGCTCATCGAATTGAGCGGGATGCCGGGAAAGAGCGTGCGCATGTCATAGATGGAATTGATGGCAACCCCCGCCATGCCGACATCGCCAGTGACGCGCGGATGATCCGAGTTGTAGCCGCGGTGCGTCGCCAGATCGAACGCGCACAGAGTTCCTTCTGCCCTCCGGCGAGATTGGCGCGGTAAAAAGCGTTCGATTCTTCGGCGGTCGAGAAGCCGGCGTATTGTCGCAGCGTCCAGGGCTGGGTGAGATACATGG
>CAWFZA010000007.1:0-132588 GCA_963820095.1 uncultured Alphaproteobacteria bacterium | reverse complement strand
CGCGTCCACACCCTAGTCGGTTGCGCTTGTGGCGAAGCCGATTTGCCTGGGTCCGCCGAGGTCAGCCTACTTGGCCAGGAATGCGGCCATGCCCTCTCGGGCCAGCTCGTCCGCGCGGACGTTCAGCTCGTCGTCCGCATGGCCCTTGACCCATCGCCACTCGATCCGGTGCGGCTGGGCGGCCGCATCGAGGGCTCGCCAGAGGTCCTCGTTCTTGACCGGCTTCTTGGCTGCGGTGCGCCAGCCGTTCGTCTTCCAGCCGTGAATCCAGCCGGTGACTCCGCCCCGCAAATATTGCGAGTCCGTATGCATGGTCACCTCGCATGAGCGGTTCAACGACCGAAGCGCTTCGATCGCCGCGGTCAGCTCCATGCGATTGTTGGTGGTGAGCGCTTCCCCGCCCTTGAGCTCCTTCTCATGCCCGCGGTAACGAAGAACCGCGCCCCAGCCGCCCGGGCCGGGATTGCCGGAGCAGGCGCCGTCGGTCCAGATCGCGACCCGTTGGCTCACCGCACCAGGCCGTAATCGGCGGCCGACCTTACGTGCTGGTGGAAGCGCAACTTGTCGCGATATTCGAGCGGATTCTTCGGCGCGACTTTTGCCCCCGGCGGCACATTCAGCCAGTCGACGAGCCGGGTCAGCATGAACCTGAGCGAAGCGCCCCGAGCCAGGAGCGGCAGCGCTTCGATCTCGGCCTCGCCCAGCGGGCGCAGCCGCTCATAGGCGGAGATCATCGCCCGCCCCTTGGAGACGTTGAACGCGTTGTCGGGCTCGAAGCACCAGGCGCCGAGACAGATCGCCAGATCGTAGGCGAGGGCGTCGTTGCAGGCGAAATAGAAGTCGATGAGGCCGGAGAGTTTCTCGCCGAGGAAGAACACGTTGTCGTTGAACAGATCGGCATGGATGACGCCGGAAGGCAGGTCCTTGGGCCAGTGCGCCTGAAGAAAATCGAGCTCCGCCGCGCTCTCTTCGCGCAAATGGGGCGCGACCTCGTCCGCACGCGCCTCGGCCGCCTGGAACAGAGGCGGCCAGCCTTGGATCGACAGGGCGTTGGCGCGTTCAAGCCGGAAGTCGGCGCCGGCCAGGTGCATCCGCGCCAGCGCCTCGCCGACCGCGCCGCAATGGCGAACGTTGGGTCGTCGAATCGAGATTCCGTTGAGGAACGTGACAAGGGTCGCCGGGCGGCCTTCGAGCTCGCCAAGCGCCGAGCCGGCGCGATTTCGCACGGGTTGAGGACAAGTGACGCCGCGTTCCGCCAAATGCTCCATCAGACCGATGAAGAACGGCAAGTCCTCGGCTTTCACCCGCTTCTCGTAAAGGGTGAGGATATGCTGGCCGGAGGCGGTGCGCAGCAGGAAGTTGGAATTCTCGACCCCTTCCGCGATGCCCTTGAACGAAGTCACCTCGCCGACGTCGTAATGCGCCAGAAAGGCGCGCAGGGCATCGTCCGGGACTTCGGTGTAAACAGCCATGTCCGGTCCGTTGAAGCGGGCCACCGAACGAGAGCGATGGCGGACCCGCTTAGCGGCGTGTATAAGACCGGTCAATCGCCGAGCTTGGCCGCCGGTCGAAGGGCCTTTGGCCGCGCGATCGCAGCAAGACAATTCCGCGCGCGACGCGGGACCGAGCGGACCCATGACGGTTGAACTCCGCATGGATCCATTATACAGGCGTTCGGAGGAAATCATTTCGATCGTCGCGTTGCCGATGCTTTTGGCGGCGTTAATGCTGGCCGCAATTGAATGGGGGTTCATTCGATGCGCATTGTCATGGTTGGTGCGGGTTATGTCGGCCTCGTTTCGGGAGCCTGTCTTTCCGATTTCGGCCACGAGGTTGTCTGTGTCGAGGTCGATGAGGCCAAGGTTGCAGGTTTGCGGGCGGGCCATGTTCCGATCTACGAGCCGGGCCTGAGCGAGCTGGTGCTCGCCAATCAAGCCGCCGGCCGGCTGTCTTTCACCACCAGCCTGAAGGAGGCCGGACGCGGAGCGCAGGCGATCTTCATCGCCGTCGGCACGCCTTCAATGGCGGAAGTCGGCTCGGCCGATATGCATTTCGTTCATGCCGCCGCCCGCGCCATCGGCGAGATTATCCAGGACTTCACCGTCGTCGTGGTGAAGTCGACCGTTCCAATCGGCGCAGGCGACGACGTCGAGCGCATCGTCGCCAAGCATGCGCCCAAAGGCTCCTTCGCCGTGGTGTCGAACCCGGAATTCCTGCGCGAGGGCGCGGCGATCGAGGACTTCAAGGGTCCCGACCGCGTGGTCATCGGGGTCGAGGACGAGCGCGCTCGCGGGGTGATGAGCGAAATCTACCGGCCGATCGAGCGCAACGGCGGGCAGATCGTCTACACCTCGCGCCGCAGCTCGGAGATGATCAAATACGCCGCCAACGTGTTCCTGGCGATGAAGGTCACCTTCATCAACGAAATCGCGGACCTGTGCGAGCGTCTCGGCGCCGACGTTCTCGATGTTTCCCATGGCATCGGGCTCGACAACCGCATCGGCCACAGGTTTCTCAATCCGGGCCCTGGCTTTGGCGGGATCCTGCTTCCCCAAGGACACGCTGGCCCTGACCAAGCTCGCGGCGGAAGCCAAGGCGCCGATCCGGCTCGTCGAGACGCTTGTCGACGTCAACGACAAGCGAAAGACAGCGATGGCGGCGAAAATCATCCGCGCCTGCGGCGGCTCGGTCGCCGGAAAACGGATCGCCGTGCTCGGGCTCACCTACAAGCCGAAGACCGACGACATGCGCGACGCGCCGAGCCTCGTCATCCTGCCCGAGCTGCAAGCCGCGGGGGCAAGCGTCGTCGCCTATGACCCGGAGGGCGTTCGAAGCGCAAAGCCGCTGCTTCCCGGCGTCGAGTTTGCGGACAACGCCTATGCTTGCCTGAAAGGCGCCGACGCGGCGGTGATCGTCACCGAATGGGACGAGTTCCGCGCGCTCGATCTCGGCCGGGTCAAAGGCAGCTTGACCACGCCGATCATGATCGACTTGCGCAACATCTATCCGATCGAAACCATGAAGGCGCATGGGTTCCGTTACGTCTGCGTCGGCCGCGGGTTCGGCGGGGAGGGCTGAGGCGGGCGCGGTCGATTCCGGCGCTCAGGGACGAGGAAGGAACGCGCGCCGTTCCTGGCCGGGTCCAAAGGCGCCGCGACGCGGCCTCGAAGGGCAGCGCCCGTGCGCAATGCGCCGAGAGCCGGAGCGAGCCCTCTTAATGGGATGTGAGGACTTCCGAGTCCCGCGTCCCGCTTAAAGCTGCACGCCCCGCGTCAAGGCGCCGTCGATCACCAGGTTGGTTCCTGTCGTAAAGCTCGAAGCGGGGCTCGCGAGGAACACGATGCCGCGGCCGATTTCCTCGGGCTTGGCCATCCGGCCGGTCGGGTTCAGCGAGAGCGCCAGCTTATAGATGTCGGGCAGGTTCTTCTCGGCGTTCTGCCAGAAGCCGCCTTCGAAATAGGTGTTGCCAGGCGAAACCGAATTGACGCGGATCATTTTCGCCGCGTGCTGATTGGCGAGCCTCTGCGCGTAATGAATGAGCGCCGCCTTCATCGCGCCATAAGCCGGGCCGGTGAAGTCGATCTCGCGCCCAGACACCGAGGAAACGATGACGATCGAGGGATGCTTGGATTTTTCGAGGTAGGGCAGGGCGGCGTTGACCGCATTCACCGTGTGCATCATGTCGACGTCGAACGCCTTGCCCCAGGATTCCTCGACGTCCACCGCGGCGAGCGCGGAGACGTTGGCGACCAGAATGTCGACGCCACCGAGCGCCGCAGCGCTGTCGGAGACGAATGTCCGCAGCGCGGCCTTGTTCGCCACGTCGATATCGGCTCCGTAGGCGGCCACACCTTTGGCTTTCAGGCCTTTCACGGCAGCCTTCACCTCGTCCGCGTTGCGCGCGCAGATGGCGACGCTTGCGCCTTCGTCAGCGAAAATCTCTGCGGCAGCGCGCCCGATGCCTTTGGTGCCGCCGGTCACGACCGCGCGCAGGCCCTTCAATCCAAGATCCATGTTCCCCTCCGTGGCATCAGTTTGCCGGTAGAGCGTTAGAGAGCGGAAGCGCCGCCCCTGCATGGGGGACGGCGCCCACGCCTATTCCTTCATCCTCGTTGACGCGAAGACAGGCCCCGAGCTCATCGAAATCGAGGTCCGCAGGGCGTCTCCCAAACCCATCGCATCGCTATTCGACGAAGACATCAAGCGCGATACAAGGGAGAGCAGGGGTTGGCAATGGCGGTCAGCGGGGTTTGGATTCCGGTCACGCTTCTCGCGTCGAGCGCGCAGACGTTGCGCAACGCGATGCAGCGCGACCTGATCGGCGCGCTTGGGGCGGTCGGCGCGGCGCAGGTGCGTTTTCTGTTCGGCCTGCCGTTCGCGTTGATGTTCCTCGCGGGCGTCTTCGTCTGGAGTGGGCTCCACCTGCCGCGGTTGACCGCGGTCAATCTCGTCTGGACATTGTTCGGCGCGGTCTCGCAGGTGATCGCCACCGCGCTCATGCTGGCGGCCATGCGCACCAAGAGCTTCGTCGTCGCGGTCGCCTATACAAAGACGGAAGCGGCCCAGATCGCGCTCTTCGGCCTCATTGCGCTCAACGATCCGCCGACAGCTTGGCTCATGGCGGCGATTGCGCTCGCGACGGTCGGGGTCGCGCTGATGGCGATCCGCAGTCGCAAGGAACTTGCAGCCGATTGGCGCTCGGCGGCGCTCGGACTCCTCTCGGCCACCTTCTTTGCTTTCGCCGCGATCGGCTTCCGCTCGGCGGTGATCGGCGTCGCGAGCCCTTCGCGAATCTTGGCCGCGTCGGTCATTCTGGTCGTGGGATTGGCGATTCAATCCCTGGCGCTTGGGCTCTATCTCGGCGTCTTCGATCGCGCCGGCGGGCGCGCCATCATCGACGCCTGGCGCTCCTCTTTGTTCGCCGGCTTCATGGGCGCGCTCGCGTCGCAACTCTGGTTTGTCGCCTTTGCGCTGAGCGAGGCGGCGCCGGTGCGCACCTTGGCGCTGATCGAGGTGCCGATGGCGCAAGTCGTGTCGCTGAAGATGTTCCGCGAGCCGCCGAGCTTGCGCGAGGGGCTGGGCATGAGCTTGATCGTGATCGCCGCGGGGATTCTTGTTTGGACGGCGAGGTGAGGGCGCGACGGAGCCCGGAAGCGTTCATGGATATGTTATCGCCGCCACCGATGGAGGGCGCTGAACTTGGCGCTCGATCGACTAGCCCCCTTTCCAGCGCAGGGGGCTCGCTCGGCGCTCCATACGTCGCGAATGCGAGCGAACGTCGGCGTTCACGTCGCCGCGCGTCGCGCAAATCGGGGTTTCAACTTGGGCAAGCTTGACAGTCTAATCGCGCGCGTGGGACCGTCAAAGCGTTTGAGAGCGACTGCGAAGCGCAATCGTCGCAGCAATCCAATTGAACTGCCTATTCAAGCGTCATTCGCAGGCGCCATCAGACTTGTTAGATCAGCAATTTATTCGAGAAGGGGACGGCGATATGGCCGAGACACTGAAGCACAAGGAACTGCGCGGGTCACAAAAGCTGCTCGAGCGTCTTGCGAAGAACGGGGAGACCCCTAGCGCCGCATGAAATCATCGAGGCGTTCAAGTTCCCTGCGTCGGCAAAAATCCCCAACTGGCTTACCCGTGGGACGCCGCCGGCCTACCTGGAACTCGAAGGCACAGTGGAAGTGCCGGTCGGCGACCTCGCCGCGCTCGTGCAGCGGTTCGTGGCGCTGAATGACAGCACGATCGGCCTGAAGATCTTGATCAACGGGATCCCGATCCCGGAAATCGCGCAGGTTTTTGTCGCGAACACCTAAAATCTGAAGGCGATACGCAGTGGACGGGGCGCTTGCGCAGGCTTGCGAGCTTGCGCCCATCGTTCAGATCCATACGACTTTGCGGTGCAATCTGCGCTGCCTGCACTGCTACTCGGAGTCGAGCCCGCGCGAGACCGACCGGCTGAGCGCGGGCGACATTTTCCGAGCGCTCGACGGCGCCTGGCGCCAGGGCTACCGGACGGCGAGCTTTTCCGGCGGAGAGCCGATCCTCTCGCGCGATCTCGGCGCCATGCTCCGCCATGCCAAGACGCTCGGAATGCGCACAACCGTGACCTCGAACGGGATGCTGCTGACCTCCGAGCGCCTCGCGACGATAACAGGCCACACGGATGTCCTCGCGATCAGTCTTGACGGGACGCCTGCCTCCCACGACCGGATGCGGGATTGCGCCGGCGCCTTCGATCGCATGGCCGCGGCCCTCGAACTCGGTGCGAGCCAGTGGCGTGGCCTTCGGGTTCATCTTCACTCTGACCCAGCACAACGTCGATGAGATTGCCTGGGCCGCGGACTTCGCCGTCGCGCCAGGGCGCCAAGCTCTTCCAGATCCATCCGCTGGAGGAAGTGGGGCGCGCCGCCGAGGCGCTTGGCGGCCGTCGCCCGGACGCGGTCGAATGCGCCTTTGCCTACCTCGAGGCGGAGCGCATCCGGTCCAGGTTGGGCGACCGGCTGTTCGTCCAGTTCGACCTTTTCCACCGTGACCTGGTGGCCCGGCTGCCGCACCGCTTCCACGCCGATGCGACCTCGACCCCGCGGGAGCGGCTCGCGGATTGCGTGTCGCCGATCGTCATCGAGGCGGATGGAACCGTTTCGCCGATCGGCTACGGTTTCGGCCGTCGCTACGCGATCGGCAATGTGACGGAACGGAGCTTGGACGCGCTCGCGGCCGAGTGGATCGCCGAGGTCTATCCGGACTTCCGCGCGCTCTGCCGGCGCCTGTATGCGGAAGCGTGCGAGCCGTCGCCGCTTCCGTTCTTCAACTGGTACGAGATGCTGCAGCGAGCCTCGTTCAAGCCAGCCGAAACCCTATCGTAAGGCGAAGGCGGTCGTCCCACGGTTTCGCCGGCAGCAGGCGTGAAGTCCGTCGGGGCATCGTCGAGGGCGCCAACTCGAACCTCGACTTCGTCGACGCCGTCGACGAGCCCAAACACCGAAGAGCCGCACGCGACGGAAAAGTGACGGTTGTCGGCCGTGAGCCTCCAGGATCGTGTCTCTCCGCTCACCGCGACGGTGGCGGGCCTATGTTCCAGAGAGGCGGAGGCTGTCGCTCAGGCGGGCCGCCTGATCGTCCTCGCCATCGAGATTCCGGGCTGGACGGCTAGCTGAGACGCGCCCATACGCAACCAACCTGGAGGGAGACGATCGGATGAAAACTCTTGCCCTATTCGTACGGACGACAATTCTCGGCGGCGTTATTTTCCTGGCGCCAATCGTGGTGCTGATCGTCATCCTCGCCAAGGCGTTCGGTTATGCGAAGACGGGCATAAACGCCGTTGTCGTTCACGTTCCGGGGGTTTCGGAGTTGAGCGTCGGCGCGGCGACCGTGCTTTCGATCGCGGTGCTCGCGCTCGTCTGCCTTCTTGCCGGGCTCGTCGCCAACACACTGATCGCGCAGCGCCTCGTCAACGTATTGGAGGCTGCGGTGCTGTCGAAAATTCCGGGCTACGAGTATCTGAAACAGGAGAGCGCAAGCGCTCTGGGCGTCTCTGAGATTGGAGAGCTTCCCGTCGTATTCGTGCCCATGGAAGGGGGATGGCAGCTCGGCGTTCAAACCGAAACGCTGAGCAACGGCCTCGTCTCGATTTTCGTCCCCGGCGCGCCGAACCCGCATTCGGGGTCGGTCTTTTTCTTCTCGTCGGACATCGTTCGGCCTGCGGGCATCAAGCTCGCCGCCGGGCTCGGCTGCCTCAGGCGATGCGGCGCGGGCGCATCCGCTCTCGGCGCTGCCTGGCCATCCGCTGAGGCGCGGGGATGACGGCTCGCTTGCCGGATCGGCGTCTTCCGTAAGGACCGCCGATCCGGCGCGCTCAATCCGAATTCGCCAGCTTTTGTGTCTCAGACCGTCGCAGGCGCGCCGACGCGCTTGGCGGTGCGGGTCGAAGACGCGAGTTTCGTCACATTGTGCGGATCGATCACATATTTGTTGGCCGATCCCTTGTCGAAGATCTGGTAGGCTTCCACGGCCCGCTCGAGCGGTATGACTTCGGTGTTCAAGAGGCCGGTGAGGTAGGGCATCCGGTCCCACAGAATGGCCATCATCAGCTCTCGATTGTAATGCATCACCGGGCACTGACCGGCGGTGAAGGATGGCGATTTGACCCAGGCCGCGGGAAAACCCAGGGCCATGAAGCCTTTCTTGTTGAGCTCATTCGGCGCGCCTGGATCGAGATTGGTATAGACGCCGGGAATGCCCATGGCGCCCGCGGGCTTGATCACCTCCATCAAGGTGTTGAGGACAGCCTCCTCCTCGTTCCTACCGCTGCCGTCCGGTCCGTAGCCGTGGCATTCCAGTCCGACGCAATCCACGGCGGCGTCCACCCAGCGCGAGCCGTTGCCAAGGATCGCCTCGATCTGATCCGGAATGGGCGTGGCGCTTGATGGGTCGACGACCTCGTAGCCGGACTTCTTGACGAGATCGCGCCGCGCCTTGTTGTGGTCGCCGACGATGATACAGGATGCTCCGAGCAGTTGTGCGCTCGCCGCCGCGCAGCGGCCGACCGGCCCGGCGCCGGCAATGTAAACCGTGGAACCCGTGCCGACGCGCGCTTCGACGCAGCCGTGATATCCGGTGGGCAGGATGTCCGACAACAAAGTGAGATCCCTGATCTTCTCGACCGCCTGCTCTTTGTCGGGAAACTTCAAGAGCTGGAAATCCGCCCAGGGCACAAGCATGTATTCGGCCTGGCCGCCCTCCCATCCGCCCAGATTGAAGCCGTAGGCTCCGCAATATCCGAGTTCCTCATTGGCGTTGAGGCAAACGTCGGTGTGGCGCTCCTTGCAGTTGCGGCATGTCCCACAGGCAACGTTGAAAGGAACGGAGACGACGTCGCCGACCTTGATGCGCTCGACGTGCGGGCCCACCTCGACCACCTCGCCCGTATTCTCATGACCCAGTCGCATTCCCGAAGGGGCCGCGAAGCGGCCACGATAGATATGCAGGTCGCTGCCGCAGATGTTCGTCGTGATAAGCTTCAGAATTACGGCATGTTCGATCTTCCGTCCTTGCGGATCCGCAAGCTTCGGATATCCTCTGTCCTGCACCTCAAGCTTGTACGGGCCTAGAAATGTGACTGCGCGGTTGCTTGCGGCCATGACCTGCTCCTGTCAGATGATCTGATTTTCGCGATTGCGTGCGTCGCTGGTGTGCGTGCGTAGATCGAGGCGAAGACTGCGGCCCTGACGAGCGTCAATTTTGAATGGTTTTTCGACCGGCGCGGGCGGGCCGGTCAGCCCGCAAGGCTTGATCCCAGGCCCAACATCGTTGGGATTTGCGAGCTTAAGGCTTCGCTGGCGCGGGGCCGAGCGGGGGCAGGCTCTTGAGATAGACCGCGATCGCCTGACGGTCGGACTCCGGCAGTTGAGCGAGGTTGCGCACAACCGCGGTCATGCCAGAGCCTAGAACATCGCCCCCGGGCGTGAAGCCGCTGGTGAGAGCTTCGACAATGTCGGCTTCTGTCCAGTTCAGGAAGTCTCCGCCCCTCAGGTTCGCGGCTTTGCCATGACCGTCGGGCAACGGCGCGCCCGCGAGCGCGCGGCTTAGATCCATCGCGCCCAGGAAATTGCGCGGCGTGTGGCATTCGCCGCAATGTCCGGGGCCCTCGACGAGATAGCGGCCGCGGTTCCATTGCTCGCTTTGGGAGGGGTCCGGGCGAAGCCCGGCGTTGTCGAAATAGAGGAGCTTCCATAACCCCACGGCGCGGCGAATGGAAAAGGGAAAGGCGAGCGCGTTCGCGGGCGCCTTGCCTTTGACCGGTGGCACGGTGCGCAGGAACGCGACGAGGTCGGCGACATCCTTCGGCGTCATGCGCTGATAGGAGGTGTATGGAAAGGCTGGATAGAAGTGCTGGCCGCTCGGGGAGACGCCCGACAGAAGCGCGTTGGCGACATCCACGGCGCGCCAGGAGCCGATCCCGTCGACCGGATCGGAGGAGATGTTTGGCGGATAGAACGAGCCGAACGGCGTCTTGAGCTCAAGCCCTCCGCCAAGCTTCAAGGGGTCGTCCTGGCTGGGCGACTTGTGGCACGACTCGCAGCCGCCGGCGTAGAAGACGAGCCGCCCGGCGCGAGCGTCGCCGGCCAGACCCAGCCTTTGCCATTCCTCGGGCGAGTAGCGCGGCCGGGGGGCGGACAAAGCCCAGGCCGCGATCGCCCCGGCGGCGATGACAATCGCGAGGACGATGGCGAACCCCTTCATCCGCGCCGACGAAGTCACATGTCCGCGCGCGGGCGAACCCAAGCTTCAGCCGCTTTTGGCCTTGTAGAGTTCGTGGCAGCTGCCGCAATTCTTGAACACCGCCGGCGCGAATTGCTTGAATGTCGCCTCATCGGTGATTCCGGCCTGCGCGGCCTGGACGTCCTTGGCGAACTGGGCGAAGCGGGCGTCGAAATCCGCCTTGTTTTGCCAGATCGCCGGCAGCGCCGCCGTGCCGCCGCCGGTCTTGCTGTTGTCGGGAAATAAAGCCGCCGATTTCGTCGCGCCCTCGTTGAGCGTCTCTAGCGATGTCTTCACCGTCGCCAGATCGAACGGGATCTTGCCTTTCGACATGTCGAACAATTTCTTGGCGGCTTCGCCGTCGTGCTTCATGAGCGCCCGCCTCTCGGCGATCGGATCGGTGTCGGCCAATACGGCGGTGACGCCGCAAGCCAGAACTAACGCCACGGCCACAAAGCGTTTCATGAAGGTCTCCCCGATAGTTCGCCCCCGCTAAACACGGGGGCCCCCGTGCTTATTCTCACATGACAGCAATATTCCTGCGAGACTGCAATCCAAATTCCTGTGTTCAAGCGTTGAGCTGCGCCTGCCGCGCCCTCGACCGGCGCCGAGGCGCCCGCTTGCGAATTGGCGGGCCGGAGGCTCCGCCACTGGTAGAGGCGCCGTCGTCCCAGCCCGGGTTGGGGCTAATCGATGGCGGACAGGATGTGGATCGTCCGCTTCGCGACCAGGTCCTTGGTCTTTTCCGAGTAGGCCTTCATGTGCGGCGCCGCGATGTGAGCCCTCAAAGCCTCGGGGCTTTCCCAGGATTCGAGAACAACCAGGCTGTCCGGCCCATAGTCCGTCTGAAACGCGCCGACGGTCGCGGCGTCGACGTGACCGGCATATTCGATGCATCCCTTTTCGGCGTGCACATTGGGAACATTGGCGCGAAAGGCGGCCAGAAGCTCCTCGCGGCGGCCCGGATTGGTGGTGATGACGGCGACTACGCGGATCATTGTGTCGTTCTCGCTGGTTGGTCCGGTCCCTACCGGCGGTGCGCAACTAACCTGACCCGGTCCGCTTTCGCCAGCGAAAACCGTCGCCGGGATCCGTTTCTTGCGCCGCCGTCCGAGGCGCCTTATCGCGGCGCAGCATTTCCGCTGTTTGCTGCGAGGCCGGCACATGGACCCGCTGATCGAAGGCTATCACCGCTTTCGCGCCGACGTCTGGCCGGCCGAGCGGGCGCGCTACGAGGCCTTGGCCCATTGGGGCCAGAGCCCGGAGGCGATGGTCATCGCCTGCTCGGACTCGCGCGTCGATCCGCAGACGATCTTTGGCGCCGTGCCGGGCGAATTGTTCGTCGTTCGCAATGTCGCGGCGCTTGTCCCGCCCTATAGTCCCGATCCGGGCCATCATGGAACGAGCGCGGCGCTCGAATTCGGCGTGCGAGTGCTCAAGGTTCCTCGCCTCGTGGTGCTGGGGCATGGGCAGTGCGGCGGCGCAAGGGCGATGGTCTATGGCCCGCCGCCTCAGGCGCAGGATTTCATCGCCACGTGGGTCGAGCTCGCGCAAGCCAGCGCTAGTCGCCGCAGGCGAGGAGCCGGACGGGCGGCTCGAACGAATCGAAGCCGAGCGATGGTGCGGCTCTCGCTCGCCAACCTCATGACCTTTCCCTGGATCGCCGAGGCGGTCGCCGCCAACCGGCTTGCCCTGCAGGGCTATTGGTTCGACGTCCACACCGGCGTCTTGGCGATCGTCGGGCCGGAGAAGCTCGAGCCGGTGGAGTGAGGCAGGTAGCGTTTTGGCGGAGCCTCGGATGGTCGACCGTTGCGAATTGTCCTACGGTCTCCCATGATATGGTCATGGGGCTGAGGCAGGAGGATACAGCGTTAAACGATCGCGACGTTGGCGCCTATACGCTCGCCGAGGGTGCTCGCTATACGCGATTGCCCCTGGCGACCTTGCGATCGTGGGCGCTTGGCCGTGAATACCCAACGGCCGAGGGCGGGGGCGCAATTCGCGCCGCTCATTCGGCTGGCTTCGGGCGACCGCCTTTGCTCTCCTTCTCGAATTTGGTCGAGGCGCACGTGCTGCGCTCGTTGAGGACCGAGCACGGGGTTTCGGTCAAGGCGCTGCGTAAGGCGCTCGCCTATGCGGAGAGGGCTCTCGATATCGACCGGCTTCTCCTGCGCCCAGAACTGCGGACGGAGGCTGGCAAGATCTTCCTCGATTATTATGGCGAACTTATAGAACTCTCCACTTCGGGCCAACTTGTGATGCGACGGCTCCTTGAGGCGTATCTCAAGCGAATAGAATGGGATTCGTCAAAACTTCCGGTGCGGCTCTATCCGTTCGTCTTCGCCGACGAACCTAAGGAGGAGCGCTCGATCGTCATTGATCCGCGCATCGCGTTCGGTAGACCCGTGCTGTTACGCAAGGGGATTTCAACATCCGCCATCGCCGAACGAATCGACGCGGGAGAGACGGTCGAAAATCTCGCCGCCGACTACGACCTCAACTCTCGGAAATCGAGCAGGCTGCGCTGTATGAGCGAGCGGCTTGAGCCATGTTTACTTCACGGACCGCGACCTCGGTAAGCGGTTTCCAGAGATTCTCCGAGCAAGCGGTCTCGATGTTGAGCGACACGCAGACAACTTTGCGCCGGACACGCCGGACGCCGTATGGCTAGAGAATGTGGGTTCGCGCGGCTGGATCGCGATCACCCACGATAAGCGCATTCGCTACAAGCCGAACGAACTCGACGCTGTGATGCGGTATGGCCTGGCGTTGCTTGTGGTAGTGGGGAAGGCGCCCTTCCCCGATCTTGCCCACGCTTTTGTGGCGACCATTCCGAGCATTGAACGCTTCCTCTTCGAACACGAACCTCCTTTCATCGCCAAAATTTATCGACCGACCGGCCCCGCTGTTTTGCCCGGCGCCGCGGTCGGGCGAGTCGAGCTCTGGCATCCACGAGTTTAACGTCAATCTCCTGGACGGGCCTGAACGGATGGCGCCTCCGCGCTTAACCCCGGACCTTCTCTTCCCCCTTGCTGAACAGGAACGGCGCGACGTCGGAGACGCCAGGCGCCTTGTCGACCGAGAAGGGCATGGGCCGGCAGACGGCGAGCGCGGACAAGCCCACGCGCGTCGTGAGCATGCCGTTGAGCACGCCTTCGCCCATGCGGGCGGAGATGCGCGAGGCGATGCCGTGGCCGACGAGCTGCTGAAGCAGGCTGTCGCCGACCGCCATGCCGCCGGTGATCGCGATATGGGCGCCGATCGAGCGCGCGAGCTTGACGAGGCCGAACAAGCCAGGCCGCCCGCCGTAGATTTCGGCGATGCGTCGGACGAGCCGCACGATCTGGGCGACGACGAACACGACGTCGAGAATTGCGCGCGGGCTGATCGCGGTCACGAGCGACACGCGCTTGGCGGCGGCGGCGATCTCGCCTTGCGCCTGGTTGTCGAGGGGGCGCAAAAGCGCCCGCTCGGCGACGTCGATGAGATCGCGCCCGTCGATGATCGCTCGCGAGGCCTCCTCGACTTGCGCCCGCGCGTGCGCCGTCTCCGGCCGGTTGCGATAGAGGGCGACAAGCTGGCCCACGAGCCGGCGCGCCGCGACGCGATCGTCCGCCGCGCGCGCCTTCGCCAGGGCGACGTGCATTTCCGCGATCCGCGTCTGGCGACCGACCGCGATGATCTCGCGCGCGGCAACGCCGATCAGGCCGGCCAGGAAGACAAGGCCGAACACGACCCCGATGATCCCAAGCGATTCCGCCTTGGCGAACAACCCTTCGATCAGGTCGGTGGCCCATAGGCCCACGGCAAGCGAAACAAGCCCGCCTAGCCCCGTCCAGACAAGACCGCCGAGGGTTATGCGCGAGCGGGCGATGAGGCCCGATTTCTGCGCGGCCTCGACTTCGAGCTCGGCTTCATCGATCGGCGCCGGCGGGGCCACGGGTATCGGATCATTTTGCGAGCGAATGATCGCTTCGGGGATAAGCGACGCAGGCTGATCGTCGACCGCGACCCGCGAATCGTCGAGGCGAAAGGCGCGCGGGCGGGGCGGGCGCGGGCTCACGCGAGACGGTCCCCGATGAGGAATTGCAGGGCGCGGTCGAGCCGGATCTGTGGCGCGGGCTCGCCCCGCTGGGTCAGGGGCGGGCGAAAGCGCACGAACCGCCAGTCGTTGTCGGCTTCGGGCAAAGCGATGGCGTCGCCCTCGAAGATGGTGTCCGGATCGGCCGGCAACTCGCCGGGAAAGACAGCCGCTTCGGCGACGCCATCGAAGGTTTGCCCGCCAATTGTCTCGCCCTTCTCGGGCACGCCGATAATGGCGTCGAGCGTCTCGTCGCCGGTCCTGATCTCAGCCTCGCGCGTGGCCCGAATCGCCGCCAAGGCGATGACGTCGATTTCCGCTCCGACGCCTTCAGCGCGCGCGATCGCCTTTGCCGTCAGCGCGCGCAAGATCGCTTCCAAACGGTCGTGGCTCTTATGATGCAGATGGTCGGCCTTGGTCGCGGCAAAGAGAATCCGGTCGATGCGGGGACGAAAGATCGAAGCCAAGTAGGACGAGCGCCCGGCGCGGAAGGCGCGCATGACCTCGGTCAGCGCATTCTCGAGATCCTGCAGCGCGGCCGGGCCGGAATTGATGGCGGAAAGCGCGTCAACGAGCACGATCTGCCGATCGAGCCGGGCGAAATGATCGCGAAAAAAAGGTCGCGCGACGTGGTCCTTATAGGCTTCGTAGCGGCGGGCCATCATCGCCGCCAGCGAGCCGGACGCGATCGCCGCGCCATCATCGAGCGGAATCGGCGCGAAGGTGAGCGCCGGCGAGCCGGCGAGATCGCCCGGCATCAAGAACCGGCCCGGCGGCAAAGTCGAGAGCGCATAGACGTCGTCGCGCGCGCGCTTGAGATAGGCGGTGAACAATTCGGCCACCCGGCGCGCCGTATCCTCGTCGGCGGAGGCCTCGGGATTGAGGCCGATCATCGCGGCGCGCCATTGTTCCGCGAGCGGCGCGCGCGCCGGAGTCTGGCTTGCCGCGAGCGTTTCGCGCGACCATTCGGCATAGCTCTTGTCGAGGAGCGGCAGGTCGAGCAGCCATTCGCCGGGATAGTCAACGATATCGACGGTGAGGCTCGAGCGCCGCGAGCCCCAGCCGGAAGCGCTCTCGAACTCGATGGTGAGCCTCAGCTCAGCGATGCGGCGGGTGGACTCCGGCCAGCGGCGGTCCGGTCCCGCGAGGCTCTTGAGATGCGCCTCGTAGGCGAAGCGCGGCACCGCGTCGTCCGGTTGCGGCTCGAGCCGCGCCCGGATGATGCGCCCTTCCGCGGAGGCTGCCAGCACCGGCAAGCGCGCGCCGGCGATGAGGTTGTTGATGAGCGCGGTGAGGAACACCGTCTTGCCGGCGCGCGATAGCCCGGTCACTCCGAGGCGCAACGGAGCGCCGGAGAAATAGTCGCCGATCGAACGGGCGACGAGCTCCGCCTCGAAGATGAAATCGCTGAAACCTGACAAGGGAAAATCCGCGCCGCACCGGGGAGCCTATTTAGGCGGCGTGCGCCGGTTTGGACAGTGGGCCCTCGGGTTCCTCTCCCCGCGGAAAGAGGGTTTGCTGGAGCGCTGCTAAGGCCGGCGCTCCGAAATCTGACCGTTTCCTAGTCCGCGTCCTCCTCGAGCTCCGCGGGCGTTACGTAGAGCGCCAGCATCGCAGTGTTGGGGGCGACCTCCTCCCACCGCTGAATGGAGAAATCGAGGACCGCGACGGCGCCCGTTGGAAATTTCGCGAGGCGGCGCACTTCCGGCTCCGCGCCCGAGCCGATGAGAGCCGTCGCCAGTTCGCCAAGCCCGGGATTATGCCCGACCAGTCCAACGCGCTTGTGCTCAGGACCGAGCGCGCGCGTGTGGCCGCTGAGCGTCGTGAGGCTTGCGTCATAGAGCCAAGCCTGTTGTTGCAACTCGACTTCATCTCGCCAAGCGGCGGCGAAAATCTCCGCGGTCTCCTTGGCGCGCGCCGCGCCGGAATGAATGAGAAGATCCGGAAGAAAGTGGCGGGCGGCGAGCGCCTTGGCGACCCGCCTCGCGTCGGTGCGGCCGCGCTCGGTCAGCTTGCGTGCATAATCGTCCCGCCCCGAGGAGGGCTCGGCTTTCGCGTGACGAACAAGAAACAATCGGCGCATGGATGAAGATTGCGCGAGCGCTCGAGGCTTGGCAAGCTTCTGTCGTTCGCTGCGAAAGAGAGTCCGCTTGGAGCCCTCGGCCGGCCTCACCAGAAGTGCGAGGCCCCCGACCATCTCAGCGGCCCATCGTCA
This sequence comes from uncultured Alphaproteobacteria bacterium, assembly GCA_963820095.1. Taxonomy (GTDB): domain Bacteria; phylum Pseudomonadota; class Alphaproteobacteria; order Rhizobiales; family Beijerinckiaceae; genus Roseiarcus. The sequence goes on along the minus strand of CAWFZA010000007.1, from coordinate 116,026 downwards.
CTTGGACTTATGCTTCTCTCGCAAATACTCCTGGAGCGCGGTTTTGGCGGCCACCGGCACATTGGCGGCTGTGAACTCGTCAATCGTCCAGGACTGCAATGGCTTGACCTGTGGCGCTGCGCCGGGAGAGCGCGCGTTTGGCGTAACGCGCTCGACAATGACGGACTCGCCGTCCAAACGGTACTGTTCAAAAGGCCGCGCGCGGGAACTTCGCGCCTTGAAAAAAATGCCTGGGCCAAGCGCCATGGCCTACGCATATCACTGGAACGGCCGCTGAGCGAGCGCCGCTCAATCGACTCAAAGTTCAGGTGAGAAGCAGGCCGCGCGACAGGCTTAAGCCGCGCATGGCCGGCGGCCAGGGATAGTCGGGAAGCGCGAGGCGGTCGATGAGGCCGCGGCCAACGACAAAGCGGCCGACGCCGGGCAGGGCGAGAGCGTTCACCACCAGGTTGCGCGCCGTGAGGCCCCATCGGGTGCGCGGAGCGAAGGCCGCCGAGAACCGTTCCGCCCCTTTCTGTTTCGAACCGACATAGGAGCGCAGCAGCGCCTCGTAGGCGCGAAAGGCCTCCTCGTGGCGCCCGTCCGCTTTGGCCAGTTCACCCGCAAGCACGTAAGCCGAGGTCATGGCGAGCGCCGAGCCTTGGCCCGCCGCAAGGGACACGCAGAAGGCGGCGTCGCCGACGAGCGCGACGCGGCCTCTTGACCAGCGCTCCATCCGGATCTGGCTCACGCGGTCGAAATAGAGATCCGTCGTCTGGTCAAGGCGAGAAAGGATCTTGCGGCATTCCCAGCCCGCGTCTCCGTATCTGGCGCGCAGGAGGTCCTTCTGCCCGGCGATATCCTCGGGCAGGGGGCCGCTCTCCGCCGAAAAGATGAACAGAAAAAGGCTCCTGTCGTCGCGCAGGGCGACGCGCCCGACCATGGCTCCCAGCGCATTGTGGATCACGTATACGTCTTCATCGCGCGGGCGGTAGCCTTCCGCCTCGAAAGCCGCGATCGCGTAGCCGAGGTCCGTCTCGAAACTCGGCTCCGGTCCAAACACGAGGTTGCGCACGTTCGAATGCAGCCCGTCCGCGCCGATGACGAGATCGAACCGCCGGGCAGGCGCGCGCTCGAAGGCGACATTGGCTCCGCCCGCGTCATCGTCGATCGCCGTAATCTGATCGCCGAACATGATTTCGGTTCGGGGGGCGGCCCTGTCGAACAGCAGCCGGGAAAGGACGCTGCGCGGAATGGTGACGAAGCGGCCTCCGGCCAGCGAGCGAAGGGTCGCGACGCCGAATCCAGCGAGCTTTTCGCCGCTGTCGCCGACGACGCGAAGCTCGCGGATGTGGTAGCCCGCCGTCTCGAGGTCATGCCTGAGCCCCATTCGCTCGGCGATGTCATACCCGAGGCCCCAGAAGTCGACGACGTAGCCTCCTGTCCGAAGCTCGGGCGCCCGTTCGACAAGCGTGGGTTTGAAGCCGCCAGCGGCGAGCCAGAAGGAGAGCGTCGGCCCGGCGACGCCAGCGCCCGAGATGAGGACGGATTGCGCGCGCATGCCGCCTTGCTATCGAAAGAGGCTGTCGGAACGATGTCGATTCGGAGGCGAAGCCGAGCCGCCCGCTATCGCTCGCGCCGGCTCAAGAATGCGAGCTTCTCGAACAGATGCACGTCCTGCTCGTTCTTGAGCAATGCGCCGTGCAGAGGAGGAATCAGTTTTTTCGCCTCGCGCTCGCGCAAGGTTTCGGGCCCAATGTCCTCGTTGAGCAGAAGCTTGAGCCAGTCGAGCAGCTCCGAGGTGGTCGGCTTCTTTTTCAGCCCAGGCGTCTCGCGCAGCGTAAAGAAGGAGCGCATGGCCTCTTCCACCAGCCTCGGCTTGATCGACGGATAGTGCGATTCGACGATCCTGTGCATCGTCTCGGCGTCGGGAAAGCGGATGTAGTGAAAGAAGCAGCGGCGCAGGAAAGCGTCGGGCAGCTCTTTCTCGTTGTTGGAGGTAATGATGACGATGGGCCGCAAGCGCGCCTTGACCGTCTCGCCGGTCTCGTAGACGTGGAACTCCATCTGATCGAGCTCAAGCAGCAGATCGTTGGGGAACTCGATGTCGGCCTTGTCGATCTCGTCGATCAGCAGCACGGGGCGTTGGGCTGAGACGAACGCCTCCCACAGCTTGCCGCGGCGGATGTAGTTGGCGATCTCCGAGACGCGCGGATCGCCGAGTTGCGAATCGCGCAGGCGCGAGACGGCGTCATATTCATAGAGCCCCTGCTGGGCGCGGGTGGTCGACTTGACGTGCCAGGCGATGAACGGGGCGCCGATCGCGCCCGCGATCTCCTGAGCGAGCAGCGTCTTGCCGGTGCCGGGCTCGCCCTTGACCAGGAGCGGACGCTCGAGCGCGATCGCGGCGTTGACCGCAGTCTTCAGCTCGTCGCCGGCCACGTAACTGGCCGTTCCTTCAAAACGCATCATAGGCGGCGGGGCCTTTCAAAACGAATGACTTGGTATACCGCTGAGACTCGCAAGGCGAGCACGGCTCGTCAATTCATCAGCCCCTTGACGGTCTCGATGAGCTGCTTGAGCGAGAAGGGCTTGGGCAGGAAGACGAAGTCCTGGCCCTCCGGCAGATTGCGCGCAAACGCGTCGTCGGCGTAGCCGGAGACGAACACGACCTTGGCCGTCAAGCCCCGCTTGCGCAGTTCGGTCAGCATGGTCGGTCCGTCCATCTCCGGCATGATGACGTCCGAAACGATGAGGTCGATCGGCTCGCTTGCGGCCTCGACCACGCGCAAGGCGTCAAGCCCGGTCTCCGCCTGCAAGACTGTATAGCCGCGCGAGGCGAGCGCGCGCGCGGCGAAAGCGCGCACCGCCTCTTCGTCCTCGACCAGGAGGATCGCGCCCCGGCCGGTCAGATCCGCCGCTGGCTTGGCGACCTCCGTCTTCACCGGCTCGTCGACCTCTTCGCCGACGCGCCGGGGAAGCAGGACTCGGAATGTCGCGCCTTTGCCCGGCTCGCTGTCGCAGAACACATAGCCGCCGGTCTGCTTGATGATGCCGTAGACCATCGACAAGCCGAGACCGGTGCCTTTGCCGACCTCCTTGGTGGTGAAGAACGGCTCGAAGATCTTGGCTCTTACCTCGGGCGGAATTCCGTGACCCGTATCCTCGACCTCGACCTCGACGTAGTCGGCGGAGGCGACATCAACCTCGTTCAGGCTGCCGCATTCGGCGGCTGGAAAGTTGCGGGTGCGCAGCGTGATCTTGCCGCCGTCCTTGATCGCGTCGCGCGCGTTGACGACGAGATTGACGATCACCTGCTCGAACTGGTTGAGGTCGGCCTTCACCTCCCACAAGTCGCGCCCGTAAACCACGTCGAGTTGGATCTGCTCGCCGACCAGCCGGCGCAGCAGCATCTGCAATTCGGACAACACGTCGTTGAGCTGCAGCGTCTGGGGCCGCAGGGTCTGTCGGCGCGAAAAGGCGAGCAATTGCCGCACGAGGCCAGCCGCCCGATTGGCGTTCTGCTTGATCTGCATGATGTCCTGGAAGGACGGATCGGTCGGTCGGTGGTTGGCGAGCAGGAGATCGGAGTAGCCGATGATCGCGGTCAAGACGTTGTTGAAGTCGTGCGCCACGCCGCCGGCGAGCTGGCCGATCGCCTGCATCTTCTGGCTCTGCACGAGATTCTCTTGCAAGGTGCGCTGCTCGGTGGTGTCGAGGGCGAAGATGGTCGCGCTCGCGCCCTCATCGCTGCGCGGATCGGCGGCGGAGACGAAGAGCCGCGCCGAACGCTGAGGCCCCGCGCCCTCGAGCGAGACGTCGAGGGGCGCGATCTCGCCCGTGCCCTGCGCGGCCGCCTCGATCGATGCGTTCAAGGGGCCACGATCGCGCTCGGCGACAAGATCCAAAATCGATAGCCGTCCCTTCGCGACCTCGCTCTTGGCCGCGGCTTGGGCGAGGCGCGCAAACGCCGCGTTAGGACGTAGCACCAAGCCTCCGGCGTCCACGGCCGCGATCGCGACCGGAGTCGAATTGAAAGTGCGGGCGAAGCGCACCTCCGCCGCGCGCAGATCCTCGCCCTTGATGTCGCCGGGCGCGCGATTGATCACCAGCGAGCGGGACGGGCCCGGGGCGCCGTCGCCGGAGAAAGCGACTTTGTGCAGGATCCGCACCGGCAGCAGGCGGCCTTGGCGAGGCTTGAGGTCGACGTCGAACTGCTGGGTCGTCACTTCGCCGGGCGGCCCGGATATGATGGCGAGCATCGCGCCGCCGTCTCCGGCGACGATGTCGTCGATTTTGAGCCGGCCGGCGCTGAACTGGGCGAGATCATAATCGAGCCAGCCCGCCAGCGTCGCGTTCATATGGGCGATCGATCCGTCCGGCTCAGCCGAGAAAAAGCCCGCCGGCGCGTGATCGAGATAGTCGATCGCGTGCTGAAGATCCTGGAAAAAGGTTTCATGCCGGTCGTGGTCGCGCGTTTCATCCGAGACCGTCCACACCATCATGCCGTCCCTCGCGACGCCCTCGAGCGGGCGAACGCGAATGCGGTACCAGGCGACCTCGCCCTCGCCGCTCGGCGCGGGCGAAAGACGAAGGTCCTCGCTCGAGCGGCCGCCGGACTTCGCCGCCTGCGACAGGCGATAGACGGATTCCGAGACGTCCGGCGAGCCGGTGAACAGGCGCTCGATCGGGCGCAGGTCATTGGCCGCGGCCGCGCCGGAAAGCGCGCGATAGGCGTCGTTCGCGTAGACGATTCGCGATTCCCGGTCGGTGACGAGGACCCCATCCGGATTGGAGTCGGCGATCGCCTTGGTGGTGTCGAAGCGCGCCGCCCGGCTCGGCGGTTGCAACATGCCAAAGGCGTAGAGCAGCAATCCGAAGGCCCCGCAGACGGCGAGGATGACGATCATCCAGGTCATCAGGGTCGCCCCGACGGCGCTCGGCGCAAGCCACACCGCCAGAAGCGCGCCAGCGAGACACACGAGGAGGATCGCGAGTGCGACCGGATTGACCGTTCGCTCAATTCTGTCCACCGGTGGGGGCGGCGGAGACTTCATTTGAGGATCGTTACCCCCGGGGACATGGCCATCGACATGGACAATGCGCGCGCGCCAACTCGATTGCGGTCGAGCCTTTGCTACCATGGGCCATGCGCCCTGTCTTGGCGGCGGGTCGTTCAACCTGGGCGAAACTGCGGCGAGCGCCGCAGTTTTCAACGGGATCGCATTTTGTTATGAGATGTGACATGGGCGCGTCGATGAGATTCGGCGCGGCCAAGGCGGCGCGCCAGGCTGGGTCACTGGGCCGCGCCCGATCTTGCTTCTCGGGCGTGAGGCTAAACCATCGTTCGGCTGGCGAATTCGAAGATCGGCTTCGAGCGCGCTCGGCGGCGGAAGTCTTGGATTGGGCATGCAGTGGTTGAATGAGCTCCCGTTCGCGGAGAATCGGGTTCTGCAGATCGGGTTCCTTGCGGCTTGCGGCATTGCCGCCCTCATCGTGCTCGCGATCTTTTACCGGCTGACCTTCGCGCGTCGGCTGCGTGTTCCTGGCGGACGGACCCGGCAGCCGAGACTAGGCCTGGTGGACGCCTTCAGCCTCGATGGGCAGCGGCAGCTGGTGCTGCTCCGGCGCGACAATATCGAACATCTGGTGATGATCGGCGGGCCGAACGACGTTCTGGTTGAGTTGCAGATCAATCGCGCCGCGGCGCCGGCGCGCGAGAGCAGCCAGGTCTCGCCTCTGCTCGTGCCGAGCACACCGGTGCGGCGAAGCGAAGCTGTGGCGCTCGCTCCGTCAGCGGCTCCCGAACCGCTGGCGAAGGTCGCCGCCAAGACCGTTTCCCCGCCCGCCCCAGTCCCGGTTGCAACTCCGCCAGCGGCTCCAGCTGCGCCAGCGCCGGCTCCAGTTGGGCCGCCCCCCGCGGCTCCGATCGCCGCGCCGTCAATCCCCAAGGCGCCGGCTCCCGTCCAGCCGACGCCTCCAGTCCCTGCCAAGTCCTCAGTCGCCGCCCAGTCCTCAGTCGCCGCCCAGTCCTCAGTCGCCGCCCAAGCGCCCGCGCCCGAACCGGCGCGTCAGTCTCCCGCTGCGCCGGCGCCGCCGCAAGGCGCCGAGCCGGCCCGACCAGCGCCGGCTGCTTTGGCGCCCCAAGGAGCTGAGCCCGCTCGACCAGCGCCCACAAGTTCGCCGGCGCGTCAGGCGGAGCCGCGTCCCGCACAAATGCGTGCGACGATGCCCCCGCCGATCGTCGCCGCGAACGCCTCGCCGAACCGTGGGACCCCGGTTCGCGTCACGGAAACGGCTCCCGCGAGAGGCGTGGGCAATCCTCCGGCCCCGTCTCCTGTCGCGCCTATGGCGCCGGGACGGCCGGAGAAGGCGGAGCCCGCCGGCGCGGGCTCGAAAGCGGAGCTGCCGGCCACAACGGTCAAGGCCGAGCCGTCCGCGGCGTCAACGGCGGCGACTGGCGGCTCGGCCAGCGCAGCCTTGTCGCAAACGCGGATGGCGCCAAAGACGTCCGCGGCGGCGCCTGCGTCAGACGGGGGGCAAAAAGCGGCCGAGACCCGTCCGCCAGGGGACAAGACGGTCCAGAAGAGCGGCAAACCGCCGCCCACAGTCGACGATCCCTTCGCGGATCTCGACACGCTCGAGGCGGAGATGGCTCGTCTCCTCGGTCGCGAAAAGTCCGATTGATCGGGCCTACCGGCGTTGCGGCGGGCGATCGTCGCTGAGAGAGGCGCCGTCGATCAAGCGCATCGCGCCGGCGATCTTACCTTGAGTTAAGCCGCGTCTGCGGCGGTGAAGCGGGCCTTCGCTCGTCGCGACTGGCGACAACGAATCACTCGTCCCGATAAATCCGCTCGCGCCGTTCGTGGCGCTCTTGCGCTTCGACCGACAGCGTCGCGATCGGACGCGCGTCGAGGCGCCTCAGAGAGATGGGATCTCCGGTTTCGACGCAATAGCCGTAGGAGCCCTCGTCGAGGCGGGCGAGCGCGGCCTCGATCTTGGCGATCAGCTTGCGCTGGCGGTCGCGGGCGCGCAGCTCGATCGCCCGATCTGTTTCGGAAGACGCCCGGTCGGCGAAATCGGGATGGTTCTCGCTTTCCTGCTGCAAGGCGGCGAGCGTGTCGCGGCTCTCGGCCAGAATCGATTCGCGCCAGCGATCAGCTTGCGGCGGAAATACTCGCGTTGTCGGTCGTTCATGAACGGTTCGTCATCCGACGGTTTATAACTTTCAACGGACACGTCGTTCATTGGCGATCCCTAATTTCCGCGTCGAATTTCGCGGCCTTATAGCGATCGATCGGCGAAGGAACAATGACTATCGTCGCCGATCGCGCCGGGGCCTGTCGCGGCCATACGGGCGCTTCAGACGAGGTTCGGGACTGTTTGCCGGATGAGACTTGCCAGACGGTAAAGAGGGTCTCACGTTCAAGGCGCCGCGAAGCGTCCGAGAGACGGCGTTCGACGATAAGGGAGGTTGCCATGTACAAGCGCATCGTTCTTGCGGTTGATCTCGCCGAGCCGACGCCAGCTCCGAAGGGTCTGATGGAGGCGGTGGAGCTGGCGAAGACGAGCGGCGGCGAATTGCGGCTGGTCAATGTCCAGCCAGTCATACCGGCCACGTTCATGGAATATGTGCCGGTCGATTTCGACGTCGAGCAGGCGGAGCGGGCCAAAGAGGATCTGAATGCGATTCTCGGCCGCGTCGACCTGCCGGCCGAGCGCAAGAGCTGCGCGACGCGCGCAGGGGGAATTTATCACGAGCTCCTGCAGGAAGCGTCCGAATGGGGCGCCGACCTGATCGTGGTCGGTTCGCATCGTCCTGTCATGTCGGACTACCTTCTTGGTTCGAACGCCAAGACGATCGTGCGTCACGCGCAGTGCTCAGTGCTCGTGGTCAGGGAATGACGCGGCGGCCGATCGCAAGGCTTCATTGTCGGGCGGCGAGCGCCCGCATCGCCGCTTCGACTCCGTCCGGGGTCAGCGGATACATGCGATGCTGAAAGATTTCGGCGATCATCGAAGTCGACAGCGAATGATTCCAGGCGCTCGGCGGCGTCGGATTGAGCCATACAATGCGCGGCCAGGCGAGGATCGCGCGCTCGAGCCATACTCTTCCGGGCTCCGGGTTGAGATGCTCGACCGAACCGCCGGGCGCCATGATCTCGTGCGGGCTCATCGAAGCGTCGCCGACGAAGACGACGCGGTAGTCGCGGCGGTATGAATTGATGAGGTCGCGCGTCGGCACGCGCTCGTCGTGACGGCGGCGGTTGTTCTTCCACACGCTCTCGTAGAGGCAGTTGTGGAAGTAGAAATGGTCGAGTTGCTTGAATTGGCTTTTCGCCGCGGAAAACAGCTGCTCGGCCGCTTCCACGTGCCAGTCCATCGAGCCGCCGACATCGAGAAACAAGAGCACCTTGACGGCGTTTCGCCGCTCGGGCCTGAGCTGGACGTCGATATAGCCCTTATTGGCGGTCGAGCGGATCGTGCCATCGAGATCGAGTTCTTCGGCCGCGCCCTCTCGGGCGAATCGCCTGAGCCGTCTGAGCGCCACCTTGATATTGCGCGGGCCGAGGTCCGCGTCGCCGTCGAAGTCCTTGAAGTCGCGCCGGTCCCAGACCTTGACGGCGCTGCCGCGGCGGCCTTGGTCCTGGCCGATGCGCACGCCCTCCGGATGATCGCCATAGGCGCCGAATGGCGACGTCCCGCCTGTGCCGATCCATTTCGAGCCGCCCTGATGGCGGCTCTTCTGCTCGGCCAGGCGCTGGCGCAGCGTCTCCATGAGCTTGTCGAAGCCGAGCTTCTCGATCTGAGCCCGCTCTTCGGGACTGAGATAGCGCTCGATCATCCGACGCAGCCATTCCTCCGGCAGTTCGCTGGCCTCGACCGCGGCTGCGACGCTGACAACGCCCTTGAAGGTGGCGGCGAAAGCGACGTCGAACCTGTCGAGATTGCGCTCGTCCTTGACGAGGAGCGCGCGCGCAAGGCGATAGAATTCGTCGACGGACATCCGAGCCAGGTCGCCTTCAAGCGCGCGCATGAGGTCGAGATATTCGCGCGGCGTCGCGGGCACCTGCGCGTCGCGCAGGTTGGCGAAAAACTTAAGGAACATGGGCGGGATCCTAGCGTGCGCCGGCTCGGCCGTGCAATGCTCGAAGGCCGCGTCTCTGTTGCGCCGGGTTCGTCCCATGTCTGTGGCCGTCGAACGTCGAGGATATTCGCTGCCGCTGGGCGTGGACCCGGAGGCGGAGATTTTCGCCGTGGGCGACATTCACGGACGCAGCGACCTTCTCGCCGCGCTGATCGACGTGGCGGCGCGCGAGCCCAAGCTGCGCGACAGGCGCGCGATCGTCTTTCTTGGCGACCTCGTCGACCGCGGGTCAGACAGCCTGGGCGCGATCGAGCTTGCGATCGCCGCGAAAGCGCGCGTCGGCGCCGATGAGGCGGTCGCGCTCATGGGCAATCACGAGACGATGATGCGGCTCGCGCTCGATTCCGAGACGCCGTGGGAGGATGCGATTGACGCGTTCGAGACCTGGATGGCGAACGGCGGCGATCGGACGGTGGCGGAGTTTCTTGAGACCGGGGAGAAACCTAAAGATCTTGATGCTCTCTTGACGGAGGCGCGCGCGTCGCTGCCTCCGCGTGTGCAGGCTTGGCTCTCGTCCTTGAGGACGAGCTGGCGCTCAGGCCAGGTTCTGTTCGTGCACGCGGGCGTCAACCCGCGCGTCGAACTCGAAGCCTTTCTTGGCGCGCCGTGGAACATGCCGCTCGCCAAGCTCGACGAAGATCGCCATTGGGCCTGGGTGCGCTGGCCGTTCCTCGAGCATCGTCCCGCGGCGGACGGCTTTAGCGGCTTCTTCGTCATCCACGGGCACACGCCGAACGACGCCCGTCGCGATCCCTCGCACGCGGACCAGATCAAGGGATTCCGGCTCAATCTCGACGCGGGGTCGGTGATGACGGGGGTCGCGAAAATGGCGATCCTTCGCGACCGGCAAGCGGAGGTGGTCAGCGCCTTCGGGCCGCCCGATTGGAAGCTCAGGGATAGGCGTTCGTAACGGTTTCGTGATCCGCGAACGGACGGTTACCCTTCCAACGCGTGGCGGAGGAGAGGATAACCGCACGTATTCAACGCGCCGCTAACGAAATCGTTGACGGCGTCGAATAAAGCGCGCGTCTCGACCGTTACCACGCGATGCCTTGGACTTGAGGTCGGATCGATGGCGTCGGGCGTTGCACCCAGCAATTTTGATAAATCACCGTGGAGAGCTGAAAGATGAATCTAAAATTGCCTCATGCCTTCTGCGGCGCCATTGCGGTCGGGACCTTCCTCGGAGTCGCGGTCCCATCCCCCGTTGCGGCGGCGGAGATGATTCACGTGCGCGGCGCAATTGTCAGTCTGGACGGGTCCACGCTGACGGTGAAGACGCGCGAAGGCCCGAGTGCGACGGTGGCGCTCAAACCCGGTTTCAAGGTTGCGGGCATCGCCAAGGCGTCGGTCGAAGACATCAAGCCGGGGGATTTCGTCGGCGTCGCCTCTCTGCCGACCGCTGCGGGAGGCGACGGAGCGGTCGAGGTGCTGGTCTTTCCGCCTTCGATGAAAGGGACGGGCGAGGGCAGCTACCCTTGGGACCTGAAGCCGAAAAGCTCGATGACCAATGCGACCGTCACCAATGCGGTCAAGGGGGTCGATGGCCGGACGCTCGATCTTTCCTATAGCGGCGGCAAGGAGAAGAAGATCTCGATCCCCGACGGCACTCCGATCGTCACCTTCGGCCCTGCGACGGAAGCGGACTTGAAACCCGGCGCGACCGTGTTCGTGCCCGCCCAAAAAGGCGACGACGGCGCGCTCGCCGCAGGCTTCGTCGCGGTCGGCACGAACGGCGTCAGTCCGCCAATGTGAGCCGGACGCTAATCAGCGGCGTGAACCCGAAGGGACCGGGAGGGCGCCATTCAAAGACGGGGCGCCCCGCCTCTCCCGTCGTCAGCGCTCGAAACGTCGCTGAATCACGTTCCCTGCGGGAAGCCCTTCTTGAATTTCGATTCGAGTTGCGCGTGGAACGGCCTCGTATCTAGGTTTTCGACGTAGTGGAGCGGTTGCGGCAAGAATTTGAGCGTGACCGGGAATTCAACGTCCTTTGGGATGGGCAGGGCTATCTCCTCGCCCGTCGCGCCGTTGAAATCGCGCAATTTGACCAACCTGTCGACGACGAAAATCGAAGGTAGACGGTGATGATGCGGTTTCTCGATCGCGCCGGGCGGGATACTCACTGAAATGACGCGAATTTCGTTGTCCTCATAAAGGATCGCGTGGTTCTCTGGCGCTGCGAGGACGCCGTCCAGGGAAGGATCCCACGCTTCGGGATCGCTGCCGTCCATGCTGAGCGTTGCCACTTAAACCTCCCGTCGCGCCGAATTGAATTGACAAAAGCCTGTTCGCAATACCTTCTCTACCGATCAGTATAGAATGTTCCGAACTCGAGTCAAGCAATGCGATTGTCTGAGGAAAGGCGCGAACCCGTGTCGATCGGGCGACCGCGTGAATTCGATTTGGATGCGGCCTTGGAGCGCGCCATGCTGGTCTTTTGGCGCAAGGGTTATGACGGAGCGTCGATGTCCGACCTGACCGCGGCGATTGGCATCACCAAGCCGAAGTCTTTACGCCGCCTTCGGCAATAAAGAGCAATTGTTCCGCAAGGTCCTCGATCGGTACGACCAGCGAACGGCTGGCTTCCTATTGGGCTCGATCCGAGCAGCGACGGTGCGCGAAGTCGCCGCAGGCCTATTGCGCGGGGCGGCTGAGTTTCACGCCAATCCCGCGAACCCGCCGGGGTGCCTGATGGTTCAAGGCGCGCTCGTCGGCTCCGGCGCCAGCGGTCCGGCGCGGCGAGAGACCCGCAGCCGCCGCAACCGTCTTCGCGAGGCGATCCAGGAGCGACTAGAGCGCGCCCTTGACGAAGATGATCTGCCGCCCGGGGCCAACCCCATGGCTTTGGCGCGCTACCTGGTCGCGGTGATGCGCGGCATTGCGGTCGAAGCGGCCAGTGGCGCCCGCGCGGAGGAGCTGCATCAGATCGTCGATGTCGCGCTGATAAACTGGCCGGCTTCGAAAAAGGCGGGGCCGATGTGGGGAAGACGGAGGGCGAGGCGCCTCGCTCGCAGTTGACATGCGCCTCTGCCGACTTCCCAATTGCGGGAACCGGCAGAGGAAGGGCGGCGCGCGTTGCGCACTTGGATCAAGGACCCGTTGGCCATCTTCGCCGACGGCGCGGAGCGCGGCCTCGTCGTTGACGGGACGCGCATCGCCGAGCGCGTCGGGCGAGGCGAGACGCCGGAGCGCATCGACGCGACATTTCGACGCCTCTCGCCATGTCGTGCTGCCGGGGCTCGTCAACGCGCATCATCATTTCTATCAGACTTTGACGCGTGCTCACCCGCAAGCGATCAACAAGCCGCTGTTCGCCTGGCTCGTCGCGCTCTATCCGATTTGGGCGCGGCTCAAGCCCAATCACTTGCGGCTCGCATCCCGGCTCGCACTGACCGAGCTCATGCTCTCCGGCTGCACCACGGCCGCGGACCATCATTACATCTATCCGCCCGGGCTCGAAAACGCGGTCGACATCGAAGCCGAGGAGGCGCGCGCGTTGGGCATGCGCTTAACCGTCTCGCGCGGGTCGATGAACTTGTCGGAAAAGGACGGCGGTCTCCCGCCCGACAGTGTCGTGCAGAACGAAGAGACGATCCTCGCCGACAGCGAACGCGTGCTGAAGCTGTTCCACGATTCGAAACCGGGCGCGCAGATTCGCGTCGCGCTTGCGCCCTGTTCGCCGTTCTCGATCTCGAAGGATCTGATGATCGAGAGCGCGAAGCTGGCGGAGCGCTACGACTGTCAGCTTCACACGCACTTGTGCGAGACCGCGGATGAGGAGCGGTTCTGCCTCGAGATGTATGGCTTGAGGCCCGTCGATCTTCTCGAGGAGACCGGCTGGATGTCGAGCCGCGTCTGGCTCGCCCACGGCATTCATTTCAACGCCGAGGAAATCGCGCGCCTTGGCCGAGCGAAGGTCGGCGTCTGCCATTGCGCGTGCTCGAACATGGTGCTTGCCTCCGGCGTCTGCCCCACCTGCGAGCTCGAGGCCGCCGGTTCGGCCCTAGGCCTCGGCGTCGACGGCTCTGCCTCCAACGATTCCTCCAACATGATGGAGGCGCTACGCCATGCGTTGATGATCGGGCGCTTGCGCTATGGCGCCGACAAGGTGACGCATCGCGACGTGCTGCGCTGGGGAACGCAAGGCTCCGCCAGCTGCCTTGGCCGCTCGGACATCGGCCGGATCGCGGAAGGCCTTGAGGCGGACCTTGCGCTCTTCAAGCTCGACGAGTTGCGCTTCTCGGGCGCGCATGATCCGCTGGCGGCGCTCATCTTGTGCGGGGCGCATCGCGCGGACCGGGTGATGATCGCGGGGACATGGCGGGTCGTCGACGGGCAGCCTGTCGGCCTCGATCTGGGCGAGCTGATCTCCGAGCACCGGGAGGCGGCGCGCCATTTTGCATGAAGGCGTAGCGATTACGGATGGCCGTGCGAGAACCAACCGGACCAGCCATTGCTCGCCGCCGTCTGATGGCGGATGGACCCTAGACCAACCCAGGCGGGCGATCCAGCGCGACCGCCGCCGGCGCCCTCGTCGCTCAGGTTTTCCTTTTTGTCCGACTCGCGGATAGAACCGCTGGCCGCCCTCGCTCGGGAGGGCTGACCGGGCCAGAACGAATATTGCAATGACTGCGCTCCTTATCCTTTTCATCGCCGCGATCTGGGCGGGGGTGCAGAACGCGCTGGCTGGCGGCGGCTCGTTCATCACGCTTCCGTCGCTGATGCTCACCGGCATGGACGCGCGCGCGGCCAACATCACCTCGACCGTGGCGCTGTTTCCCGCCCAGCTTGTCACCGGCTTCACCGGTCGGGCGGACGCCGCGAGTCCGACCGGCGTCACGATGCGCAGGTTGTTCGTCATCAGCCTCATCGGCGGCGGCCTTGGCGCGCTCATCCTTCTCGCCACACCGGCCGCGGTGTTCGCCCGCCTCGTGCCGTGGCTGGTGCTGTTCGCCACCGTGCTCTTCGCCTGGGGCAGCTTCTTTCGTAAAGCCCCCGCGCCCGGCGAAGCGCATCTGTCGCCTCGCGCCGCGGGCGTGGCGCAGTTTTTCATCGCCCTCTATGGCGGCTACTTCGGCGGCGGCATCGGCCTCTTGATGATGGCGGCGCTCACCATGATGGGTTTGGCGGTGCGCAACGCGGGCGCGGCGAAGAACATTCTCGCAGGCGTGATCAACGCGGCGGCGGTTGTCATCTTCATCCTTTCCAAAGACGTCCATTGGCTCCAGGCGATCATCACCGCGATCGGCGCCTCGTTTGGCGGCTGGGCGGGGGCCTTGATGCTGAGGCGCGTCAACGAGAAGCTCTTGAAGGTCGGCGTCGTCGCCATTGGCCTTGCGCTCACGATCGGCCTATTCTGGAAGGCTCCTTGAGGGTAACGATGCGTGAGCGGAGCTTGGCGGCATGAACATCGAGCTTTTCACGGCCTTTCTTTTGATCACGGTCGTCCTGATCATTGTCCCCGGACCGATCGTGACCCTGGTGATTTCGACCGGCGCAACCCGAGGCGTGCGCGCGGCGCTGACGACGGTGGCGGGCACGACGCTTGGCAACGCCTTGCTGCTGGCGGCGATCGCGCTCGGACTGAGCTGGGTCCACGCCCATGCGGATCTGTTGTTCAGCGCGCTGCGTTGGACCGGCGCCGCTTATCTCATCTGGCTCGGCGTCCAGGCGTGGCGTCACGCCGGAGAAGGGGGCCATGAACTCCTGGAGACGGGCCGCACGCGCTTCGTGCGTGGCCTGCTCGTTGCGCTCTCCAATCCGAAGACGATTGTCTTCTTCACCGCCTTCCTGCCTCAGTTCATCGATCCGCGGCTGCCGGCGGGACCGCAGCTCATCGCGATGTGCGTCGCCTCGGTCATGATCGCAGGCGCCTCGGATTGCGCCTGGGCCATCGCGGCCGGCATGGGACGGGCCTGGTTCATAAAACCGTCGCGCGTCAAACTGCTCGGCCGGCTTTCGGGAACAGTCCTCATCGGCGGGGGTTTGTGGCTGTCGCTCGCCCGACGAACGAGCTGATCCAAGCACCCGGTTAAGGATTTGCCGACCCTCGATGCCGAACCTGACGACGATCATTTCGGTCGCGGGCGCCTCGTTCGCCGCCTCCTTCGTCGAGGCGGTCGAGGCGCTCACCATCGTGCTCGCCGTCGGACTTGCGCGCGGCTGGCGCCCGGCGCTGACCGGCGCGGCGGCGGCGCTCGCGGCGCTCGCGCTCATCATCGCCGCGTTCGGCCCGCTGATGAGCGCGGTTCCGATCCGCGCCTTGCAGTTCGTCGTCGGCGTCCTTCTGCTCCTGTTCGGCTTGCGCTGGCTGCGCAAGGCGATCCTCCGCGCGATCGGAGTTATCCCCTTGCACGACGAGGGCGCCGCCTTTGCACGCGAGACGCGCGAACTGACCGAAGCCCGTGAGCGGCAGGCGCACGGATTGAACTGGATCGCTGGTATGACTGCTTTCAAGGCGGTGCTGCTTGAAGGGGTCGAGGTCGTGTTCATCGTGGTCGCCATCGGCGCCGCGCGTGGGCTTCTCGGATTGGCGAGCGCCGGCGCTTTGGCCGCCTGTATCGCCGTTGCGGCTATCGGCGCGGCAATCCATCGCCCACTCGCGCGCGTTCCCGAGAACGCGCTCAAATTCGTGGTTGGCGTGATGCTTTCGGCCTTCGGCCTGTTCTGGACCGGCGAGAGCCTGGGCGTCGCTTGGCCCGGGGGCGATGCGGCGATCCTCGCGTTTATCGCCTTGTTCCTGGCCGTCGCTCTGGGCCTTGTGGCGCTTCTCAAACCGAGAGTAGCCGCGCTCGCATGATCGGCGCGGTCGTCAAGGAACTGATCGGCCTGTTCGTCGATGACGAGCTTCTGGCGGCGGCGATCGTTTGCGCGGTCGCGCTCATCGCCGCATTGGCGCTGTCCGGCCTGGCGCCTGGCTGGCTCGCCGGCCTCTTGCTGGCGCTCGCTTTGCCCACGGCGCTCGCGGCGAGCGTCTGGCGCAGCGCGCGGCGGGAGATCCGTAGCCGATAGAGCTCACGCCGGGGGCGCAAGAAGAGGGCACGGAGGGACAATGGCTCGACGCTTTATCGACATTTCCGCGCCGCTGCGGGACGACGTTGTGTCCGACCCGCCCGGCTTCGGACCCAAGATCGAATACATCGATCACCAGCGAAGCTTGCCGCAGATCTTGCCGTTTTTTCCGGGCCTCAGACAAGACGACTTGCCGGACGGGCAGGGATGGGCGATCGAGTTGGTCCAGCTCTCAACTCACAACGGCACCCATCTCGACGCGCCCTGGCACTATCATCCGACAATGAATGAGGGCGAGCGCGCGTGGACGATCGATGAAGTGCCGCTCGAATGGTGCTTTCAGCCAGGCGTGAAGCTCGACTTCCGCCATTTTCCCGATGGCTATGTCGCGACCCCCGCCGATGTCGATGAGGAGCTCAAGCGCATCGGCTACGCGCTGAAGCCGCTCGATATCGTCCTCGTCAATACCAGCGCGGGCATGAAGTACGGACGTCCCGATTATGTCGCCTCAGGCTGCGGAATGGGCGCCGAGGCGACGTTGCATCTCTTGAAACAGGGCGTCCGGATCACTGGAACCGACGGCTGGAGCTGGGACGCGCCGTTCGTCCACACCGCCAAGCGCTACGCCGAAACGCACGACGCCTCGCTCATTTGGGAGGGCCACAAGGCCGGCCGTCATATCGGCTATTGCCATATCGAAAAATTGCACAATCTCGAGGCGCTGCCTCCGACTGGATTCATGGTCTCTTGCTTTCCGACCAAGATCGAGCGCGCCTCGGCCGGTTGGACGCGGGCGGTGGCGATCATCGACTCGTGAACATTGCATGGGCGTCAAGCTCAACTGAGGACAAGCCCTAAGGCCTCGTCGGGAAGAGGGCGTCCTTTTTTATCTGATTGAGATCCACGGGCGCCGGCGGCTCTGGCAGCCCCGCCTTCATCAGCGCGGCGCGCGCATTCGCCGTCGCCACGTCGTCATCGTATTCCAGCGAATGGGGATCCTTTAACGTGTCCTTGAAAGAGCGTCCGAACCTCACCTTCGGCACGAAACTCCGGCCGATATACAAGGGCTCGTCGAATTGCGGCACGGCGAGGCGCTCCGCGATGTCCCAGACATTCTCGAACTGGGCGAGATTGATCAGCGCCCGGCGGAGTAGGTTCGGGACCTGAGCCGGGATGACGGAGTTGCCGGCGCTGGTGCGGGGGAAGACGATGAAACTCACCGCCTCCTGATTCGGATGCCCGCCGCCGAACATCTTGCGCGCCAACGCGACCGAATATTCGCCGACCTTCCAATCGCCGCCGGTATCGGCGAAGACGAAAGGGGACGCCAGGCCGTAGGCCGGCCGCAGCGCCAGCCCGACATCGCCGACGCCGATCCCGCCGAGCTCCCGCAGCTTGGCGCTCGCCGCGCCATAGGGCACGACCCTCGCGTTGATCGCATTGCCATGCTCGTCGCTGACCGCCGTTTGCGGGGCATAGAAATCGGTCCCAGGGCGGAAGATCGGGAACGTGCCGTCGACGCTCTTCAGGAAGGGACGGAAATCGATGGTCGTGCCGGGCTCGGGACCATGATGCGGGCCGGGATTGGCGTGCCCGGGATTCTCGCCCGCTACGTCCCACGCCGTCTCGGCGCGCGAATGCACGCCCGTCCAATGGAATGTGTTCTGCGTGTTGTCGGCGTGGAATATCACCTTCGGATGGGCCTTCGTGGTCTTCTCGCTGGTGGCGTTGAAGATGCTGGTCTCGTTCATGTGGCCGCCGCGGGGGGCCGGGTTGGTGTCGCTGATCGGGGCCGCGTAGGCTTCCGGATCGCCGTCGTCGTCCTCGATGATGCGCGTCTTGTAGATCAGCGCCTTGACGCCCCACGGGCTGTTCACCCGCCACACCGTGACCGGGCCGTTCGATTCCGGATCCGTCACGAACGTGCCGGCCAGCCGGTCGAACGTCAGCCGCGGCCGGTATTTGCGCAGAGCGTCGCCGACGACGGGATCGATTTTCGGCGGATTGGGGTCCCGGACCATTCCTCAGCCTCCAAGGCGGAAAGGCGCGTTGGATTATCGGGCATCGGCGCGGGATTGCCAAGGCATGAGCATCGGCGAGCGTCAAGCAACGGGGCTTCCTGATCGCCAGGCGTTCACGAGCCGGAGAACGTACGAACTGCCCGGACCGGCCAGGCGAGGGCGTCGGGCAGCGCCTGGACGACGTGATCGGCCAATGCGGAGGCGGGCTCGCTATTCCAAGTGGAGCGAATGATCGGCGAAAGGACAACGCCGACACCCACCAGATAAATGATAATGATCAGAGCCAGTAACAGGCGCATATCCGTCTATTCCAGTCCCGCAGGGCCGATCACAGCTAAACCCAATAACTTGTTCCAGCGGGGGGTGCAAAGTCTGACCTTGGCGCGACGCGGCGCACGCTTCGTCTCGCAGATGCGCGACGACAGCTTCCGGGGAACCATTTTCTCGACCGCATGTTTCTTTTCATCACTTGACTGAAATCGAGGAGGACACCATGCGTGGCGTGATTATCGGACTTTCTGCTCTGGCTTTCGCGAGCCTGCCTACCCTTGCTCTCGCCGACGGGAACGGCGCGGTGACCGGCGCGGCCGGCGGTGCGGTAGCGGGCGCGGTCGTGGGCGGCCCGGTGGGCGCGGCGGTCGGCGGCGTGGCCGGCGGCGTCATCGGCGGGGCGGCGTCGAACCCTCGCCCCGTGGTCGTCGCCCCGGGCCCAGGCGGCCCGTGCAACACGCGGACGACGACGGTGCAAAATAACAATACCGGCGAGAGCGCTACAAGGCAGACGACCGACTGTCAGGACTAGGATCTGACATTCGCTTCCGGATCGGCGGCTAACGAGCAATTGCACCCCGCGGCGGCCTTCGCCGCGGGGTGACGGTGTGTTAGAGTGCGTTCTTAGCCGGCCGAGTATGGGAGTTCGTCATGGCGCAAGGTTTGACCGCCAGGGTCGTCGGAATCGCAGGGGGCGATCCGCTTTTTGCTCGCATACGACAGGAAGCGGAAGAGGCGGCGCGCCGCGAGCCCGAGCTCGGGCTCTTTCTCGCGGTTAGCATTCTCAACCATGAAACGCTGGAAAGGGCGGTTGCGCATCGTGTCGCCTCGCGGCTCGACCATCGCGACATGCCGGCCGCGTTGATCCGCCAGACCTTCGAGGAGGCGATCGCGCGCGACCCTTCGATTGGGGACGCCTTTCATGCCGACATCATGGCCGTGGCTGATCGTGATCCCGCATGCATGAGGATGATGGAGCCGCTTCTCTATTTCAAAGGCTTCCAGGCGCTGCAGGCCTATCGTCTGTCCCATTGGCTGTTGAAGGCCGGCAGGCGAGATTTCGCGTTGAGCCTGCAGAGCATCGTATCGGCGATACTTGGCGTCGATATCAACCCGGCCGCGCGTATCGGCAAGGGCGTATTTCTTGACCATGCGACCAGTCTTGTCGTGGGCGAGACGACGGTGATCGAGGACAATGTCTCGATCCTGCAGGGCGTGACCCTTGGGGGCACCGGCAAAGAGACGGGCGACCGGCATCCGAAGATCCGCCACGGAGTGCTGATCGGCGCTGGCGCCAAGATCCTGGGTAATATTGAGATCGGCTATTGCGCCCGGGTCGCGGCGGGTTCGGTCGTGCTCCAGCCGGTGCCGCACAATAAGACCGTGGCTGGCGTTCCCGCGCGGATCGTCGGAGAAGCGGGCTGCGCCGAGCCGGCGCGCGATATGAACCAGATTCTTGCCGAAAAGGCGTTCGAGACCTAGAAACGCGGACGCCGTCCGAAGCGGCGGCGGTCGAGACGGCGCGCGAAGAGCCCGCCGCCGTTCTTGAAAAATGCGTTTTCTCGCTCGTTTCCCGTATTGCAAGGCCGCGTCCCTTCGTGCCAAGCCTCCGTCTGCGGCTTTACGAGCCGGAGAGAGGCCATGGACAAAGCCGAGATCGTGAAACTGCGTGACTTCCTGCGCCGTTCGTTTGGCGCGCCGACCCTTCAGGTCACGCCGAATTCGAAATCCGGCGAGGCGGCGGACGTCTCGCTCGGCGAACGCAAGCTCGGAACGCTCACCGTCGATGACGAGGATGGCGACCGGTCGTTCGCATTCGCGATGACGGTGCCGGTCGGCCGCCCGGTGCTGCAGGACTATCTCCGCCGCTTGTTCGAGAACGACAAACTGACGGTCGTCGGGAGGCTGAAGAAAACGGACTCGGTTGAGCTCAATAACGGGCCCGACTTTCTTGGCGTCATCTCCGCCGACGATCCCGCGGGATCGAGCTTCACGCTGCAAATGGCGATTCTCGACGTCGATCTCGACGGCGAGGAATAGGGGCGCATGCCGCTTTATTCGCTCAACGGCCGCCGGCCAACGCTGCCGCCCGAGGGTTGCTTCTGGATTGCGCCCAACGCCAGCGTGATCGGCGATGTCGTGGTTGGCCTCGATGTCGGCGTCTGGTTCGGCGCAGTCGTACGGGGCGACAACGAGCCGATCAACATCGGCGCACGCGCCAACATTCAGGAATTTCTGCACGCTGCACACCGACATGGGGTTTCCGCTGTCAATCGGCGAGGAATGCACGATCGGCCACAATGCCATCCTGCACGGCTGCGCGATCGGCGAAGGCTCGCTGATCGGCATGGGCGCGATCGTGCTGAACGGCGCGAGGATCGGGCGCGGGTGCTTGGTCGGCGCCGGCGCGCTTGTGACCGAGGGCAAGACCTTCGACGATTACACCTTGATCGTGGGGTCGCCTGCCAAAGCGGTCCGGACGCTGGACGAGGCGGCGGTGGCGAAGCTGCGCCAGTCTGCCGCGCATTACGTCGACAATTGGCGCCGATTCGCGGCGGAGATGAAGCCGATCGACTCGGATCAGTGACGCGCGAACACGCCGCTCGGCGGGATTAGAGCGTCGTGTATTCGCCGAATTCGTCGGCGGGCAGGGGGGTCAAGAATTCAACCGCGATGCCGCAGTTGACGTGACGCACGACCTCGGCCGGCGTTTCGCCAACGACGACGCGGGCGCCGATCGGAGGCTCGCAATCGACGTTGAGGGCCGCCCCCGACATCGAGAGATCGATCAGGGTCGCGGTGTACTCGCGACCGTTCGGAAGCTTCAGAATCGCATACCGGTCGCGCGGCGCGATGCGCTCATGACGCCGGTCTTCGGGCAGCCCCAGCGCCTGGCGCTTTGCGAGCCACGCCAGTTGGGTTGCGAGCTTGTCGCGCTTGGCCGGCGGCGCATTCATCTGGATGGCGAATCCCCCGGAGAAGACCCGCGCGACCCGTCCCTCGACTCGTCCGATCTGGTTGAGATAGGCGACGATGCGTTCGCCGAGCTGAACACCGGCGTCAGACGAGAATGCGACGCCGTCCGGAGACGCATCGATCGATTCACAATCGAACTCCTTGCGGTCCGAACGCATGAACCGCCCCAGAAGACGCACCTCGAGGCGCTGGTTCTGCCGACGCTCCGCAGGCGTCGGCTCCGGGAGTTTCCATGCCAATGCGCCCATGGCGGCGTGCTCCTTGAATTTCGGGCGCCGGCGAAGCGCGACTGTTGAGCCCCTCAGGAATCGCGTGTCCGGCGGATGAGCGCTCACCATAAAGCTTAGGGATTAAGGCGCTCTTACGCGCTGCGCATGTCGCAGCGTCAGGCCGGCGGCCGGTCGCCGGGATAGACAAACAAATGCTTGTAACGCTTGGGCGTATTGCGGAGCGAAAAGTCCGCCTGCGCCGCGCCTTCCGGCGCGGGGAGGTCGTGCGCCGGCGATTCGAGCGCACGGAGCGATGTGAGCGCGATGCGTCCCGTTCCAGTGAGGCCTAGCCAAGCCGGCGCTGCGCGGAGGGCGAGTCCGCCGAGGACGCGGGAATGGGTCAGTCCATGATGACGAAGGGGCAAGAGAATGATCTCGACGTCCAAGGTCCCGAGGCCTGCCGGACGCGCCTCGGCGCCGATCAGGAACGGTTGCGCTTCGTCGGCGACACAATGAAGGATTGAGTCAAGTTCTTCGCGATCGGCGTCGCGCCACAGGTTGAGAAATGGGAGGCCTCTCAGTTCTTTGAGAAAAAGCGCATTGGCCCTCGAGCCTGCGATCCGAAACGGAAAGCCGCGCTCACCGTCGAAATCCAGCATGAAGGTGTCGGCGAGCACGCCCCGGATCGCACCGGGATCGACGTCGCTGCGCTCGGGAGCGCTACGGGCGCCTCGCAATTGGTTCCAGTAGGCATAGAGTTCCATCGTGACAGCCAGCTTCACTTTGAATTCCCCGCGACGCCATGGCGGACTCCGTCCCGGAATGGGACGCAATCGATCCTTCGGCTTGAGCTTGGGTAAGAAGAGGCAGAGACCGTGCCATTCCTAACGGGTGGGAGGCGGCAGGCGTGTGGGACAGGCGCCGCGGCGGTTTACCTTGAAGTCATCCTGAAACTGCAACAGCCGGTCCTGAATCGACACACCGGAGCGCGAGCCGAGGAGATCAGAGCGGGACGTCTCTGTTCACGCCAACGCTCCGGGCCATGGCGACGATCGCCTCCCAGGTCTCCTCAGGCAGAGGCGCGCATCCAGGCGCCCTCGCCGCGGGCCACCGAGGGCGGACGCGACTATGTTCGTCGCTCCATAGCTTCGCCCGACGGCCCTCGCACAAGGGCGCGCGCGGCGCTTGCCCTGGCTGGACGAAAATTCGCCAAAGCCGCAGCGCCGGTTTAGACTTGCTCCATGGCGGGTGCGCGGGGCCGAAGTCTCCTGAGCCGCGCCGGTCCCGGC
Organism: uncultured Alphaproteobacteria bacterium; assembly: GCA_963820095.1. Lineage (GTDB taxonomy): Bacteria > Pseudomonadota > Alphaproteobacteria > Rhizobiales > Beijerinckiaceae > Roseiarcus. Next base: position 93,123 of record CAWFZA010000007.1, on the reverse strand, counting down.
TTCGACAAGCGGGGCGTCGGGTTGGCGACCGAAAGGCTGGAAAGGGTATGAGCGCAAACGAGCCGCGCCGGATCGCGCGCCGCCGCGAACCGATGTTCAACGCGCCCATTGTGGTCCTGGGCCTGATCGCGGTTCTCATCGCGATCTATGGCGCATTCGATTGGGCTCCCGTCGCGATTCAGGACAGAATCATCCGCGATTACGCATTCATTCCGGGGCGCTTGACCATCGCCATCTGGCCGGATCGGCTGGTCGATCTCATGAAGCGGGTGAACACGGACCCCTCCGCGCTGCAGCAGGCGCTGCAGATCCGGGAATTGCATGTGCTGGGCGGCGGCGCGAAGCCGTGGACCTTGCTGACCTACGCCTTTCTGCATGGCTCATGGACCCACGTGTTGCTCAACACCATCTGGCTGGTCGCGTTCGGACCGCCGATCGCGCGTCGTTTCGGCTCTGCGCGGTTTCTTCTGTTCATGGCCGTGACCGCAATCGCCAGCACGCTCGCGCATTGGGTGATCTCGCCCATGGATTTCTCTCCGCTCATTGGCGCATCAGGAGCGGACTCCGGTCTTATGGGCGCCGCGACCCGATTCATGTTCCAGCCCGGAGCGCCGCTTGGAGCGTTCGGCTCGATCAGTCGGCCGGAGGTCGAGACGATCCCGGCGGCCAGCCTCAGCCAAGTCTTTGTCGAGCGTCGCTCGCTCATCTTCATTCTGATCTGGTTGGGGACGAATTTCATTTTTGGCGCTGGAGCTCAAACGCTCGGCTTCTCAGCAATGCCGGTGGCCTGGGTCGCCCATCTCGGCGGGTTTTTCGCTGGACTTGTGTTGTTCCCGCTGTTCGATCGCCCGTTCCAGGCCCCGCCGATGACCGGAGAGTTCGCGACGGAGCCGCCGTCGATGGAGGCTTGACCGCATTGCGCGCCCGCGTTTCGCCGGACCTGCTCTGGTTCGAAGGAGGGCCGCTCAAACGATGGGGGAGAAATGATTCTGCCGAGTATCGATCCGCTGGTCGCAGGGGGCGTCGTCGTGACGACGGCGTTCACGGACGCTGTCTATGTGCTCTTCACCGCCTCCGTCGCCGCCCGTCGGCGGTTCGCGGCGGCGACCTGGAGCAGCGTCTGGTATCTGCTCGCGGCTTTCGCCATCATCAGTTACACGTCGAACTGGGTCTATGTGCTGTTCGCAGCGATCGGCTCATGGATCGGCGGGTTCCTGTCGATCACCGCGCTCGAACGCATCCAGCCGCTACGGCGAAACTGACGAAGGCGCAAGGGAGCCCACGGGATCAGGCGGCGCGTCCGCAGATAGGGCATAAACTCGGGTTTCGCGACGAAACGGCTGGGCGCCAAGAAAACCCAAGGCATCGATCCGGACGAGCGTGGCCGCCGCCGCCGAGACGGAGCCGGGCGGACGCCGTCCAACGCGAAACCCTCTGCGCTCCAGCCGCGAGCAGCCCGCCATGACGAAACCGTCATGGCGGCGGCGCGACCCAGGAGCCGCAGGGGCGCCTGACAATTCCTGGATCGCGCGCCGCGCGGCCAGATCGGCGAACCGTCCGGCCAGCGCCTAGAGCGGCAGGCCGTTCTTCTTCAGAATGTCGGCGGCGTTGTCCTTGTCGACGAGCATCGTCGGCAAGGTGATCACGGGCGGGATCTTTTCGCCGTTCAGGAGCTTGACCGCCTGTCGGAGACCCTCGGCGCCTGGCGTGGCGTAGAGGAAGGTCGCGGTCAACTCCCCTTTGTGCACCCAGGTCACGCCCTCGTCCGGAAGGGCGTCGATGCCGATGAAGAACTTGATGTCCTTGTCACGTCCGGCGTCCTTCGCGGCGAGATAGGCGCCGTAAGCCATCGGATCGTTGTGGCCGTAGACGAGGTCGATCTTCTCGTTGTTGCGCAGCGCCGTCGTCATGATGTCGTAGGCCTTGTCCTGCTTCCAGTCGCCCGACTGGTTGTTGAGCAGATACTTGATCCCCGGCTCCTTATCGGTGAAGGCGTGGAAGCCGTCGTGCCGGTCGTGCGCGGGCTGGGTGCCCATGCCGCCCCAGATCTCGACCACATTGCCCGCCGCCTTGCCGGGCCCGCCGAGCAGCTTCACCGCATATTCTCCGGCCGCCTTGCCGATCAGCGCATTGTCGCCGCCGATGAACTGGGTGATGCGCTTGGTGTCGACGTTGCGGTCGAGCACGATCACCGGAATCTTGGCGTCGATCGCCTTTTCGACCACGCCGGTGAGGCCCGCCGATTCCTTGGGCGAGATCAGCAACACGTCCACTTGCTGGTTGATGAGGTTCTCGACGTCGGCCACCTGCTTTTCCGTCTTGTCCTGCCCGTCAGTGATGATGAGCTCGACCTCGGGGTGGTTCTTGGCTTCCGCCTCGATGTCCTTGTTGAATTGAACTCGCCAGGGCTCGAGCGTGGTCGCCTGGCTGAAGCCAACCTTTTTCTTGTCCGCGGCCTTGGCCGGCGTCCAGCCGGCGGGCAGGTAGACGCTCAGCACGGCGCCCGTCAGGGTCGTCGCCGATAGCTTCAGGAATTCACGACGCTTCATGGATATCCTCCCTTGCAGTTGAGGTTGTCATTGTTTTTGGCGGCCGAGAAGGCTCGACCGATCCGGTCCGCGTTGGCGTCGGCGGCGGAGGAGCTTGCCTTCGCCACCGCGCCAACAGCTGACCCAGATTCTGTTCCTGCACAAGCACCGTGCCGACGATGATCAGCCCCTTCATGAGAAGCTGCACGTTCGAGTCGATATTCTGAAGCTGAAGGATGTCGGACAAGAGGCCGAAGATCAGGACGCCGACAAAGGTTCCGGCGAGCCCGCCGCGCCCGCCCATGAGACTCGTCCCGCCGATGACCACAGCGGCGATCGCGTCGAGCTCGAGGCCCGAGCCGGCGTCCGGCTTTCCCTGCCGGTACTGGGCCACGAACAACACCCCCGCGAGCCCGGCCAAAAGGCCCGAGATCATATAGGCGGCCAATTGGACCTGCGCGACTTTAATGCCCGAGAGCTTCGCCGCCTCGGGATTGCCGCCGATTGCGTAGATGTATCGGCCGAAGGTCGTGAAGCGCAGAACTCCCCCGAATACGAGGATTGCGGCCAGGAAGAAGACGCTCGGCATTGGCAGGATGCCCCACACCATCGACCGCAACACTTCGAAGGCCTGGGTTGCATTCGTCCCGGTGTAGACGGCGATGACCGCGTTGTCCTGGCCTGCGGTCAGGCGGCCAAGGCCGAGCGCGCTCACCATCATGGCCAATGTCGCAATGAAGGGTTGGAGCCGCCCCGCGACAATGAGGGCGCCGTTGATTGCTCCGAGCGCAAGCGCGACGCATGGGGTGACGAGAAGCACCGCGAGCACGCCGAACTTGGTCGAAACTTGAGAGGCGGTGGCCACTGCGACCGCGCCGCCGCAGACAAGGCCGAGCAGCACGGGAATGCGGACGCCGCGCCACGGCCCCAGTACGATTTCCTTTCGCCGGCCCACCTCCACGTCGCGCCCGCGCGCGAGGCCGCGGAATACGAAGCGAGCCATGAACCCGATCCCGAGTCCCGTGGCGGCCGCCGCGGCCGGGACCCCCATGATGGCGGCTGGCGTCCATCCGGGCTGCGTAAGCAGCATCGCGCAGATGATCGTCGAGAAACCCATGACCGAGCCGACCGACAGATCGATCCCGCCAAGCAGGATGACGAGGGTCATGCCGGTGGCGACGAGGCCGGTGATCGACACCTGACGCAGGACATCTGTCAGATTGTTGAAGGACAGAAAGATGTTCCTGCCCGATGAGGTGTGCGGTGAGGCGGACGCGCCGATCAGACAAATGATCGCAAGCCCCCAATAGAGCTTTGTGCGCGATAGAAGGCGCAGAAAGCTCATGGCGCGTCGCCCGCGAGAGGGTCGCTCATGCCGGGCGCGGCGAGGCGCATGATCGCCTCTTGGGTGGCCTCGGCCCCCGAGATCACACCCGTCTGCCGGCCTTCGCACATGACCAGCACGCGGTCCGACAACAGAAGCAGCTCAGGCATCTCCGAGGTGACGACCACGATCGCCAATCCTTGGGCGGCCAGGCGGAATATGAGCTGATAAATTTCTTGTTTCGCGCCAACGTCAATGCCCCGTGTCGGCTCATCGAGGAGCAGGACGCGGGGGTTCGTCGCCAGCCACTTGCCGATCGCAACCTTCTGCTGATTCCCGCCGGAAAGCGTCGCAACGATTTGATCGATCCCCGAGCAACGCACTTGCAGTTTTTCGACCACATCCGTGGCGAGGGCGGATTCGCGCGCAAAGCCGCGAAGGCCAAACCGCGACTCCACGCCCACAGACGGGAGCGCGACATTGTCTCGGATGGTCGAGGCGATATGCAGGCCGAGGGCCTTGCGATCCTCGGTCACCATCGCCACGCCCAAGCGGCGAGCTTCGGCCGCCGAATTGATCGACGCAGGCTCGCCGTCGATGGCGATGTCGCCGCCGCGCCAACCATGCGCGACGCCGAAGATCGATTCGAGAATTTCGGTCCGCCCCGATCCGAGCAACCCTCCGATCCCCAGGATTTCGCCTCTTCGGACATCGAAGCTGACGCCTTGGAGGACGCGCCGCCAACCGCGGCTGCTCACCTTGTCGAGCGTGAGATTGCGAATTGATAAGACGGGCGCGGTGGAGCTAGCCACGGAATCCCGCCGCGTCAGCGTGACCTCTCGCCCGACCATCGCGGAAATGATGGCGCCTTGGGACAGGCCCTCGATCGGAGCGGTCAACACGCGCTGGCCGTCCCGCAACACGGTCACGCGATTGGCGAGGGCGACGACCTCGTCCAAGCGGTGCGACGTATAGATGATCGCGACTCCCGCCTGAGCGAGCTGTCGCACGACCTTGAACAGCGTCTCGCATTCGGCGGTGGAAAGAGCGGACGTCGGCTCGTCCATGATCAAGATCCGCGCATCGAGCGACAGCGCCTTGGCGATTTCGACCAGTTGCTGCTCGCCGATCCTGAGTTCCGCGACGCGACGCTGCGCGTCAATCTCGATGCCGAGACGCTTCAACAACGCGCTTGCCGTTTTTGCGATGCGCTTGTGATCGACCAAGCTTCCGAGGATTAGCGGCTCGCGGCCGAGGAACATGTTCTCGGCTGCGGTCAATTCGGGAACCAGGTTGAGTTCCTGATGAATGATGGCGACGCCGGCGCGCTCGGCGTCCTGGACGCCGGAGAAGCGAACCGGCGCATCCTCGATCCGGATCTCGCCTTCATAGTCGACATGCACGCCGGCGAGGATCTTCATCAGGGTCGATTTGCCCGCCCCGTTCTCCCCCATGAGCGCGTGGACCTCGCCGCTCATGAGGTTGAAATCGACGTCGTGCAGCGCTGTCACGCCGGCAAAGGCTTTGAAGACGCCGAGGGCTTGGAGCACAATTGCGTGACTGCCTGAGGATTGCGCCGCGTGACCGGAACGGAGCCGTTGGCTCGATCCACCGCCCGATAGCGCCACGTCCTGGAGGGAAACGCCGTGCGTCGTCATGCCCATCACGCTTCCGCCCGGTGTTCTGCAATGCCGCGCTTGTCGAGCGCGCGCGGACGGTTTTGAAGCGCAAACTTCTAGAACCTAGAGTCCGGTCCGTCAAAGCCGAGCGCGTCCAACGACGGGCCTAGATCCGCCCCTTCGCCAGTGTCGCGAGGCTCGCCTGCGCCCGATGGCTGGCGAAGGCGGCGGCGACGTCCGAGCGCGACTTGAGGCGCCAGTTGGGGCGCTCGCGGTCGGTTCCGGGCAGATTGGTCGCAACCGTTTCGCCGACAAGGTCGTCGAACTGCGCGTGAGCGAACATCGACGCTGAACCGCCGATCAGCCCGTGAACGGCCGCCGCCGTGGCGTCGGGAAGCGGCCCGTCCTCCGACTGCGAGACCGTGAAGCCCGCCTGGCCAAGCGCGCGCAGAAGCGCGCGCTTCTCCTCGCGTCGCGCGGCGAGCGCCTCGCCCGCCTTGGCCAGAGTCAAAAGACCGAGCGACAGCCGCTCGGCGATGTCGGCGCCTTGCCACCAGCCGGCGAGCGTCGCGAGATCATGCGTCGCGACACAGGCGACAGAAGTCGGCGGATACGACGCGGGAGATACAAACTCCACACCTTTGCGCTCGAACCAGAGCACGCGCATCCCGGCGATATGGGCGCGCGTCAGCCGGTCGCGGAAACCATCCGCGACAGTGCCGAGGTCTTCGCCAACGACCATGCATTGCGCGCGTTCGCTTTCGAGCGCGATGTGACCGATGAGATCCTCGAGCGGATAGGACAGGTAGGCGCCTTCCGCCGGCCGCGCGCCTTCGGGAATGAGGAAAAGACGCTGCAGGCCCATCGCGTGATCGATGCGAAGCATGCCGGCGTGGCGCATATTGGCGCGATAGACGGTGCTTATCGACGCCCAGCCCTCGCGGGCGCCGGCGAGCGGATTTGGCGCCGGCAGGCACCAGTTCTGACCTTGGACCGAGAAAGGATCGGGCGGCGCCCCGATCGTGACGCCATGTGCGAGGGCTTGAGCGTGCGCCCAGGACTCGGCGCCGTCCGGCGCGGCCCCGACTGCAAGATCGCGGTAGAGGCCAATTTCCAGGCCGCGGCTCCGCGCGCGCTCGGCGGCTTGCGCGAGCTGGCGGTCGGCGAGCCATTGGCAAAAGAGGGCGAATTCGAAGCCGCGGCGGTTGCTGTCGATTGCATGGTCGATCGCCTTGGGATCGCCGTCGCGCAGATCCTGCGGCCAGAGACGCCAATTCTCGCCGGCCTCTCCGCTCGCGGCAGCCTGGAAGGCGCCGAAACGGCGCAAGGTTTCGCCGCCCGATCTTGCGAAGGCATGGTAGCTGGCGACGATCGGATCGCTCGGCTGCGCCGCGCGGAGGCGGGCGAAGGCCGCGCTTCTGGCTTCAAGCGCCGCGCGCTTGGCGAGCCACACCTCCTCGTACTCGACATACCCGGTCTCTGAAGCGGCGACGAACTGGGGCGCCAACGCCGCAAGCGCGGCATTCAGCGCCTCGTCGCGCGGCAGCCCCGCATCGTCGAACGCGTCGATGAAGATCGGATCGAGGAACCGGCGGTCCGAGGGGTAATAGGGGCTTGCCCGCTTGCGGTCCCGCGGAAACAGCATATGCAAGGGGCTCACGCCCAGATAAGCCGCGCCCGCGCCGCCCGCCTGTTCGCCTGCAACCGCCAGCGCCGAAAAGTCACCGATGCCTTGGTCGTGACCATCGGCGCCCGCGCGGCGCAGGGCATAGAGCTGTGCAGCCACGCCAAAGCGCTTGCGCATGGCCGCCTTGGGACTGTAGGCCGCCGGCGGCGCGATGGTGAGCGCACATTGGACGTCGCCCACAAAGAGACGGTGGCGCCCGATTGGCAGAGTCGGCAGCGCAATTGCACGCTCGGAGACGGAGCGTCCGTCGGGCAGGTCGCGCCGGACGCCGTCGCCGGCGTCGATCGACCATTCGGCGGCGGCGCCGTCTTCGCGCTCGATCCGCGCATCCATCTTACCAGGCGTGTCGCGCAACGGCGCGACGAGGGGCTCGCCTTGGCGCAGCACAAGCGAGAAGGGCAGACGGCGGCGCCGCGTCTCATCGATGAGGCGCGCGAGGCTTTCCCGCGCCTGGGCTTCGGTCGCGACCTCGAGATCCAGCGCCTTAAGAAGCGCGATCTTCGTCTCGGGCGAGACGAGCGTGCGTTTGCCGGCAATGTCCGTCCATTCCGCCGCGATCCCGGCCGCGTTTCCAAGCTTGCCGACCGTTTCGCCAGTCGGCGCCCCGGCGTCAAGACCGCGCGCTGGCGTCGGGGCCTCTGCGAGGATGAGGGACGAGCGTGCTCGAAGCCGCACAAGGTTAGCGAGCGCGATCGGGCGCTCCGGCGTTTCGGGATCATGTGTGTCGATAAGGACGCGCCAGCCCATGCCAGCGCGCGGCGAGGGAAGCGTCAGCTCCTCGTCCGCATTGGAGCGGTTCATCGCCAGCGCGACGCGATCCACACTGTCGCCCTGAGGCGTGGCCAAGACGGCGACCAACACCCCGCCCTCGCTGTCGTTCCATCCGCCTTGGGTCATCGGCCCGTTCGCGTCGCGCCACTCGACATCCGGAAGCTGGCTCGCATCGAACGGCGACCCCGTCAGGAAGGTGTCGCGGCAGAACGCCGCATTCGCGCGACGAGCCGCGATAAGTCTCGCCGTGAAGGCGATGAGCGACGCGTCAGCGATGCGCCAATCGATAGCGCTTGTGTCGTTGTTCTGGGCGTAGGCGTTGTTGTTGCCGCCCTGGCTGAAGCCAAGCTCCGAGCCCATGCTGAGCATCGGCGTCCCGCGCGACGCCAGCAATAGCGTCAGCAGATTGCGCTCGTCCCGGGAGCGCGATTCAACGATCGCCGGATCGTCGCTCGGCCCCTCGACGCCGTGGTTCCAGCTCGAATTGTTGTCCGTGCCGTCGCGATTGTTTTCGCCGTTGGCTTCGTTGTGCTTGCGGTCGTAAGAGACAAGGTCCCGAAGCGTGAAGCCGTCATGGATGACGACGAAATTGACGCCCTTGGATGGCCCTGCGGCGCTCGGGAACACATCACGCGATCCCGCCAACCGAGTCGCGATCTCGCCGCGCAGCCCCGGATCGCCGCGCCAAAACCGGCGCGCCGCGTCACGAAAGCGGTCGTTCCATTCGGCGAATGCCGGGTTGAACTGGCCGAGGCGATAGCCGCCCGGCCCGATGTCCCAAGGCTCGGCGACGAGGCGCGCTTTGGCGAGGATCGGATCTGCGGCGAGCGCCTGGAAAAACGGCGCCTCGGGATCGAAGCCGGTGTCGCGGCGGCCGAGCGACGTGCCGAGATCGAAGCGAAAGCCGTCGATGCCGCCCTGGACCATCCAGCGTTTAAGGGCGCCGATCGCCATCTCGATGACCAGCGGGCGGTCGAGCGCGAGGCAATTGCCAGTGCCCGTGTCGTTGACGTAGATCTCTGGATTGTTGGGGTTCAGCCGGAACCACGCCGCATTGTCGAGACCGCGGAACGACAGCGTCGGGCCAAGCTCGTCGCTTTCGCCGTTGTGATTGAAGACGACGTCGAGAATGGCCTCCATCCCCGCTGCGTGCAGCGCGTCGGTCGCCGCCCGAACGTCGCCCCAGCCGCCCGGGGCCAGACGCGGATCGGGCGAGCCGAACACGACGGAGTTGTAGCCCCATGCGTCGGACAGTCCGAGCGGGGGCATATGCCGGTCGTCGACGAACGGGTCGGCGGGCATGATCTCGACGGCGGTGACGCCCAGCGTGGACAGATGCTCGATCGATACGGGATGTGCGAGCGCGGCGAAGGTTCCGCGGATTGCTTCGGGGATCGCCGGATTAAGCCGCGAAAAGCCCCGCAGGTTGAGCTCGTAAATGACCAGCGCCTCAGGCGCGATCCGCTTATGTCCCGGCTCTCCCGCCGGGGGCTCGCCAGCAATCGCCTTTGGCGTATGCGGTCCGGTGTCCTCGCCGAGCTTGAACATCGACGGATGAAGCTGGAACGGGCGGTCAAACCGCCAAGCATAAGGATCGGCCAGCAATTTGGCGGCGTCAAAACGAAATCCCCGCTTGGGATCATAGGGACCCTGGACGCGGAAGCCGTAGCGCGCGCCAGCGCCGAACCCAGGCGCGAGGCCGCGCAACACGCCGTCGGCATCCCGCGCCATGGGCTCGCGATGGATCTCGTGGTCGCCGTCATAGACGCACAGCGACGCGGCCTCGGCGTTGGGCAGCAGGAGCGCCGCTTCGAGGCCGCGCGCAGTGACGGTGACGCCGCGAGCGGCCTTCGGATCGTTCATTCAGGGGCGCCTACGAGATCGCGATAAAGCGCGGAATATCGCTTTGCCGGGCCGCGCCAGGACACATCCGCCCGCATGCCGTTCAGTCTGAGCCGGCGTAACACAGCCGGATCGCGAGCGATACGAAGCGCGCGGTCGAGCGCGTAGGTCAACGCTTCGACCGACGGCGGAGAGAACTGAATCCCCGTCGCGACGCCCGCGCCCATCGCCGCTTCGTTGGCGTCGATGACGGTGTCGGCAAGGCCGCCGACGCGCGCGACGATCGGCGGCGCGCCGTATCGCAGCGCGCACAGCTGAGTAAGCCCGCAGGGCTCGAAACGGGATGGCACCACGATGAAATCGGCGCCGCCCTGGATAAGATGGGCCAGCTTTTCATCATAACCGAAGACACAGCCGATGGCCTCCGGCCTTGACGCGGCTGCAGCGGCAAAGCCCGCCTCCAATAGCGGCTCGCCGGAACCGAGCAAGGCGAGCTGAGCGCCCTTGGCGACAAGGCCGGGCAGCGCTTGCAATAGCAAGTCGAGGCCCTTTTGATCGGAAAGGCGGGAGATGACGCCGAACAGCGGGCGGTCGACGCCTGGCGCCAGCCCCATTCGGGTCTGAAGGGCGGTCTTGTTGCGCACGCGCATATCGATCCGCAGGGCGCTGAAGGTTTGCGGCAACGCGGCGTCCGTGCCCGGATTCCAAACGGTGTCGTCGATTCCGTTGATGATTCCGTGCACCACGGCGGCGCGCGTGCGCAGGAGTCCGTCGAGCCCCATGCCGAACTCGGGCGTCATGATCTCTCGCGCATAAGTCGGCGAAACGGTTGTGATGCGGTCGGAGAGCCTCAAGCCCGCCTTCAGATAGCCGACGCCGCCGTAATATTCGACTCCGTCTATGGTGAACGCGTACGGGGGCAAGCCCAGTTCGCCGAAGATCGAACTGGGAAAGTGGCCCTGGAAGGCGATGTTGTGGATCGTGATCACGGTTCCCGGGCGTGGCCTGTCCGCGTAATTGAGATAGGCGGCCGCGAGCGCGGCCTGCCAGTCGTGCGCGTGGACGACCTGGGGCTGGAATGCGTCGATCGCCCCAAGACCGATGTCCGCGCCCACCCGCGCAAGCGCCGCGAACCGCTGGCCATTGTCGGGCCAATCGAGCCCGTCGGGGCCAAGATAGGGATTGCCGGGCCGGTCGTAGAGATGGGGCGCGTCGATCGCGAACAGGTTGAGGCCGGCGGCGGAGCCGGCGAGGACTCGCGCCGGGCCGCCGAACAGGTCGTCGTAGGCGTGGGCCGGCTGCGCCCCGACGAGCTTGGCCATCACTCCCGGGTAGCCAGGAACGAGCGTTCTGATTTCGACGTTTTCGCGGGCGAGCGCACCCGGCAACGCGCCGACCACGTCGGCGAGCCCGCCGGTCTTGATCAGCGGGAAGACTTCCGACGCGACCGAGAGAACCTTCAACTCGCTCATTGCGCGAGTTTGTCGATCATCGGCTGCGTGATCAACGTGACGCCGCTCTCCGTGCGGCGAAAACGCTTGGCGTCAAGCTCCGGGTCCTCGCCGACGACCAAGCCGTCGGGAATGCGCACTTCGCTGTCGATGACGGCTTTGGCGAGCCGCACGTTGCGCCCGATCGTCACATAAGGGAGGACGACCGTCTCGTGCACCGTGGTGTACGAATGGACGCGCACGCCGGTAAAGACCAGCGAGCGGCTGAGCGACGCGCCCGAGACGATGCAACCGCCCGACAAAAGCGACGACACCGCAAGGCCGCGGCGACCGTCCACGTCATGGACGAACTTCGCCGGCGGGGTGATCTCTCCGTAGGTCCAGATTGGCCAGCCGCGATCGTAAAGGTCGAGATCGGGAACGACGTCCGTCAAGTCAATGTTGGCGCCCCAATAAGCGTCGACGGTTCCGACGTCGCGCCAGTAGGGCTTGGCCTCTTCACTCGAAGTTACGCAGGATTGCGAGAAGTGATGCGCCACCGCTTTGCCGTTCTTGACCAGGTAGGGAATGATGTCCTTGCCAAAATCGTGGCTCGAATTCTGATCCGCCGCGTCGCGCTTAAGAAGATCGATCAGGAACGACGTCTCGAACACATAGATCCCCATGCTGCACAGGGCCACGTCGGGCTTGCCGGGCATGGGCGGCGGGTTCTTCGGCTTCTCCAGGAAGGCGATGATGTTGTTCTTGGCGTCGATATGCATCACGCCGAAACCGGTGGCTTCGTCGAGCGAAGCCTCGAGACACCCGACCGTCACATCGGCTGCCGAGTCGACGTGTTGCTGGAGCATCTTCTCATAGTCCATCTTGTAGACATGATCCCCGGCCAGCAACACGAGGAAGTGGGGGCCATAACTCTCGATGATGTCGATGTTCTGATAAACCGCGTCCGCCGTGCCGAGATACCACATCGTCTCGGACACGCGCTGGGAGGCGGGCAGGACGTCGAAGCTCTCGTTTCGCTCAGGCCGGAGAAAGTTCCAGCCGCGCTGCAGGTGACGAATGAGGCTGTGCGCTTTGTATTGCGTGGCGACCGCGATGCGGCGAATGCCGGAGTTGATGGCATTCGACAACGCGAAATCGATAATGCGTGATTTGCCGCCGAAATAAACCGCGGGCTTGGCGCGCCGGTCAGTGAGCTCGAGCAGGCGGCTGCCCCGCCCGCCGGCGAGCACGTAAGCCATCGCATGGCGCGAATAGGGCGCCGAAATCCCCAGTTCCTTCGCCGTTTTCATCTTTGGCATCGCGAACTCCGTCGTCAGGCAGGCGGACTGAAAACGAGGAACAGGGTGGCAAGCGGCGGCAGTGTCAGAGTCGCTGAGGCGGGGAAGCCGTGCGACGGTTGAGCTTGCGCGGTAACGCCGCCGAGATTGCCCATATTGGAGCCGCCATAGGCGGCGGCGTCGCTGTTGAGCGCCTCGCGCCAGTAACCTTGGTAGGGCAGGCCGAGACGATAGCCCACGCGCGGCTCGGGGGTGAAATTGCAGACGATCGCGACTGGCGGGTCGCTTCGCTCTCCAGAGCGAAGAAAGGCCAGAACGGACTGCGCGTCGTCGCTGACCACGATCCAGCGGAAGCCGTCAGGCTCGCAATCACGCGCATAGAGGGCCGGTGTGTCCCGATACAGCCGGTTGAGATCGCGGATCCAGGCCTGGAGGCCCTGATGCGGCCAGTATTCGAGCAGCCACCAGGGAAGGGATTCGTTCGAGTTCCACTCGCTTGTCTGCCCGAACTCCTGCCCCATGAACAAAAGCTTCTTGCCTGGGTGACCCCACATGAAGCCGTAGAAGGCGCGCGCGTTGGCGAACCGCTGCCATTCGTCGCCCGGCATCTTGCCGATGACCGAGCGTTTTCCGTGCACCACCTCATCATGCGAGATCGGCAGCACGAAGTTCTCGCTGAAGGCGTAAAGGAGGCCGAAGGTCATCTTGTTGTGATGCCAACGGCGATAGATCGGATCCTCCGACACGTAGTCGAGCGTATCGTGCATCCAGCCCATGTTCCACTTGAAGCCGAAGCCGAGACCGCCCTGATCGGTTGGCCGCGAAACCCCCGGAAAGGCGGTCGATTCCTCAGCGATGGTGACCGCCCCGGGGAAGCCGCCGTAGACGAGCTCGTTGGCGCGGCGCAGAAAGGCGATCGCCTCACGATTTTCCCGGCTGCCGTCAGGATTTGGCAGCCATTCGCCTGCGCGGCGCGAGTAGTCGAGATAAAGCATCGAGGCGACCGCGTCGACGCGCAGCCCGTCAATATGGAAGCGGTCGACCCAGTAGAGCGCGTTGCAATAGAGGAAGTTGGCGACCTCGATGCGGCCGAAATTGTAGATCGCGGTGTTCCAATCCGGGTGGAAGCCCTTGCGCGGGTCGGCGTGTTCGTAGAGCGCGGTGCCGTCGAAATGCGCTAATCCCTGCGCATCGGTCGGAAAATGCGCCGGGACCCAGTCGACAATGACGCCAAGGCCCGCGCGATGCGCCCGATCCACGAAGCGGGCGAACCCCGCCGGCTCGCCGAAGCGACGGGTCGGCGCAAACAGGCCGATGGGCTGATAACCCCAAGATTGGTCGAGCGGATGCTCGCTGATCGGGAGCAGCTCGATATGCGTGTAGCCCAAGTCGGCCACATAAGGGATGAGCTGATCGGCCAGTTCGTCGTAGGTGAGAAATCGTCCGTTCTCGCCGAGCCGCCAGGAGCCAAGATGGGCCTCATAAATCGCCATCGGCCTCCGCCGCGGCTCGCCCTCCCTGCGCCTGGCCATATATTCCGCATCGGTCCAGGAGAAGTCGGCGCTGTCGGCGACGACCGACGCGGTCAAAGGCCTAAGCTCAGCCTCGAAACCGAACGGGTCCGCTTTGAGCGGCAACAGCGCGCCGTTGGGGTCCAAGAGCTCAAACTTATAAATCGCTCCGACCGTCAATTCCGGAACGAAGATCTCCCACAGGCCGCTGTCGAAGCGCCGGCGCATCTGGCAGCGCCGGCCGTCCCATCGGTTGAAGTCGCCGACAACGGAAACACGCGTCGCGTTTGGCGCCCACACCGCGAACAGCACGCCGTCGACGCCCTCGTGACGGATGAGCTGGGCGCCGAGCCGGCGGTAGAGCTGGCGATGCGTGCCCTCCCGCAGCAGATAGTCGTCGAGCGGACCTAACGCCGGGCCAAACGCGTAAGAGTCCATATACGAATGGGACCCATGCGGGGTCGTGACCTCGACCCGGTAAACGGGCCGCTCCTTGAGCGACGGAACCAGCGCCTCGAAAACGTCATTCTTCCGGCGCGGCAACTCGGCGATGAGCTTGCCATCGGGGGTCAGCGCGCGAACAGAGATGGCGTCGGGCGCGAAGACGCGGATCACCCATCCGTCAGGCGTCAGGTGTGGCCCGAGCACCGCGAAAGGATCGGAACCGCGCCCAGCCGCAATCGCATCGAGGTCTTGGTCCGGCGCTTTCCAGGCCTCCCCCACTGCGGTCTCCCTCACTGTCTCAGTCTACCGGCACGAAAGGCGTACCCCAGATTTCCCTTGCGTACTCGGAAATTGTTCGATCGGAGGAGAACCAGCCCACATTGGCCGTGTTCAGAACGCTCGAACGCAGCCAACGGTTCCGGTCCCGCCAAGCTTCGTCAATCTTGACCTGAGTCCGCCAGTAAGCGTCGAAGTCGGCGCAGATCATGAAATAATCGTGATGAGTGAGCGTATCGACCATGCCGCGATAACGCCCCGCGTCGTCGGTCGAGAACACGCCTGACGCGATTTCGTCGAGCGCCTCGTGCAGGATGGGGGAGGCGGAGATGTGTTCGGTCGAATCGATGCCTTTGACGCGCGCGGCCTCGACTTCCGCCGCCGTCATGCCGAAGATGAAGATGTTGTCGTCGCCGACCATATCGCGCATCTCGACATTCGCGCCGTCGAGCGTACCGATGGTCAACGCCCCGTTGAGCGCCATCTTCATGTTGCCGGTGCCGGAGGCTTCCATGCCAGCGGTCGAGATCTGCTCGGAGAGGTCTGCCGCCGGCATGATGATCTCCGCCAGAGAAACATTGTAGTTCGGCAGGAACACGACTTTCAGAAGGCCACGCACGGTCGGGTCCGAGTTAACCACTTTGGCGACGTCGATGGCGAGCTTGATGATCAGCTTGGCCTGCGCATAGCTCGCCGCGGCCTTGCCCGCGAAAATCTTGACGCGGGGCGCGAACTCGGCGGTCGGGTTGGCGCGAATGGCGTTGTAGCGCGCAATCGTCTCGAGCAGGTTGAGCAACTGCCGCTTGTACTCGTGGATGCGCTTGACCTGCACGTCGAACATCGCCTCCGGATCGACACGCTGCCCCACCTGATCGGCGATCACGCGCGCAAGGGCGATCTTGCGGTTGCGCCGAGCCTGCGCCACGCGCTCCTGCAGCGAAGCATCATCCGCGTATGCGGCAAGGGCCTTCAGCGCGCGCCAGTCGTCGAGAGCTCGCTCGCCGAGAGTCGATCGAATGATCTGGGCCAGATCCGGATTGCACTCGATGAGCCAGCGGCGAAAGGTGATGCCGTTGGTCTTGTTGACGATGCGGCCGGGATAGACGGCATCGAGCGTATGGAACACGGTCTCGCGCATCAATTCGGTGTGCAGCGCCGAAACGCCGTTGATCTTGTGCGAGCCAATAAAGGCGAGCGTCCCCATTCTCACCCGGCGTCCGGCGTGTTCGTCGATCAGCGAAATGCCGGCGAGCGTATCCGCTTCGACGAACCCGCGCCGTCGCGCCCCGTCGAGATGCGCCGCGTTGATCAGGTAGATGAGCTGCATGTGCCGCGGCAGGACGCGCTCCATCAACGGCACCGGCCAGGTTTCGAGCGCTTCCGGCAGCAAAGTGTGGTTGGTGTAGGAGAACGTCGCCTGAGCGATTGACCATGCCTCGTCCCAATCGAGCCTGTTGAGATCGACGAGGATGCGCATCAGTTCCGCGATGCCGATCGCCGGATGGGTGTCGTTGAGCTGGACGGCGGCGTGCTCGCCGAGGGTGCGCACATCGCCCCATTGCTTGACGTGGCGGCGAACGAGATCAAGCAGCGAAGCTGATGCAAAGAAATACTCTTGCCTCAGCCGTAATTCCCGGCCGGCTGGAGTCGCGTCGCTAGGATAGAGGACCTTGGAGATCGCTTCGGCGCGCACGGCTTCGGAAAACGCGCCAACATAGTCTCCGGCGTTGAAGGCCTCGAGCTTCAGCGGATCGGTCGGTCGCGCCGACCACAGCCGCAGCGTGTTGACATGTCGGCCGCGCCAACCAACGATCGGCGTATCGTAGGCGACCGCTTCCACTGTTTCCGACGGATGCCATACGTGACGGGCGCGCTCGTCTTCGCCCTGAACCATTTCGACCCATCCGCCGAAGCCGATTGCGTAATTGTATTCGGGACGGACAAACTCCCACGGATTGCCGTTGACCAGCCAATCCTCCGGCGTTTCTTGCTGCCAGCCGCTGCGGATAATCTGGCGAAAGAGGCCATTGTCGTAACGGATGCCGTAGCCATGCGCAGCGATCGACAACGTCGCCATGCTGTCCATGAAACACGCGGCGAGGCGGCCGAGGCCGCCGTTGCCCAGCGCCGCGTCGGGCTCGATCCGGCGCAAGTCCGTCAGATTGACGCCAAGCTGGTCGAGCGCCTCGGCCATCGGCTGGGCGGCGCCCAGATTGGTCAGCGCGTCGAACAACAGCCGCCCGATCAGGAATTCGAGCGAAAGATAGTAAACGCGCTTGCGCCCGTCGACGTAGACGGCGTTCAGGGAGTTGAGCCAACGGCCGACGATGATGTCGCGCGTGGCGAACGTGACCGCGAGAAACCAATCGCGCCGCGTGGCCGCGTCCGGCGTCTTGCCGACCGCGTAGGTCAGTTTCGCCAGCACCGCCGCCTTGAGCTCCGCTGCCGAATAGGATTGCAGCGCCGCCGCCTGAGACGCGGGCTCTTCCTTCGTGACCAGCTCGTCCATAAACCCCCGGCCTGCGTCAGTTCCTGGCGCAATGCTCAATCTGCCGACGCCTGCACTGTTTAAACACGGCGCGCGGGGCGGTACAATCTCGGGTCAGCCTTCTTGACCCCACGGTCGGCCTATCCCATCACGGCTTCGGGCTCGATCCCGCTGCTGGCTGCGCTTCGCGAATTTGCGCTTGAAGGGCGTTAAGCTCGGCAGTCGCCGAATTGATTTGGCCTTGCAACGCCTCGAACTGCTTCTGGGCGGACGCCGCCTGGCCCTGAGCCTCAGCGAGAGCCTTGCGCGCGGCGTCGACATCGCCCTGCAAACGGGTCTGCTCGGTCGAAAGGACTTGGTCCTGGCTCTGCAGCGCGGCCACGCGGTCGCTTTCATCCTTGAGACGGCTGTCGACAGCTTGCAAGTCGCGCGTCTTGGCGCTCGCCTCCTCCTGGGCGCCGGAGATGGCGAGTCTTGGCGTCGCTGATCTGCTTGGTCAGATCGGCAAGTTCGTTCTGGGCTGAAGCCCGTGCCGCGGAGGCGTCTGCAAGCGCCTTCTCGGCTTCCGCCGCCTGCTTTTTCAGCTCAGCGGCGGCGCCCGCCGTCTTTTCCAGGTTCTGCAAGTCAGAGGCCAGGGACTCCCTCGCCCGTTCCGCCGCGCTCAGCTGCTCAGTCAAGTACGATTGAGCCTGCGCGCCTTGCCACCAAACGAAGGCTGCGGCCAGCCAGCCGACGGCAGCCAAAGCCGTGAGCGCCAGCAAGATCAGCCGCCACGACTGTTCGTCGCTTTCATCCGCCATCGCGCGTATCCTTAAGGGGTCGCGTGATGCGCGACGCCTCGGCCTGGGAGGCAGATCGCATATTGCGGTCGCGGGGACGCGCAGCCAAGCACAAAATGTCGCATTTGCCGTAAAGGCATGCTGGTCGAGGGCCTCGATAGGGCAAAACAGATCAGGGAACGCAGCGGCGCTGTCGCCTTTGGCTTTGCGTCAAAGCGGGCAAAATGAATTTTTCATTTGTCAACGAGTCGTCGCGGCGGCTATTGTCCCGCCGCGCGCCGCGCTCGGAACTCGGGGGGCGTGGCGCAATGCGGTCGTTTGCGCCAACGACGCGGCTAAGCTGAAGGAGACAGGTCGTTATGCGCGCACGCTCAAACGCGATCCGGGTAGGCCTCGCGGCGACGCTGTTGGCTGGGCTGGCCGCGTCGAAGGCCACGGCGCAGGTTGTCGGGGCTCCCCATCAGGCCGGAATTGGCTTTCTGCCATCCAACGGCCAAATCGCCGAGGACATGTTCTGGTTCCACAACTGGATTCTCCTTCCGGTGATCATTGCCATTTCTCTGTTGGTCTTGGCGCTCATCGTCTTTATCGTTTGGCGTTTCAACGAGACGGCAAATCCCGTGCCGTCGCGTCGCACCCATCACGCGGGGATCGAAATCATCTGGACGGTCTTGCCCGCACTTCTGCTGGTCTTCATTGCGGTGCCCTCGTTCCGGCTGCTCGCGGAGCAACTCATCATACCCGCGCCCGACCTGACGGTGAAGGTGACGGCCTCGCAGTGGCATTGGAACTACGGCTACCCGAAGTCCGAGGGCGGGTTTTCGTTCGATTCGCTCTATGTCGAGGACAAGGACCTGAAGCCCGGCCAGCCGCGAGTCATCACCGCCGATCATGAGATGGTGGTTCCAGTCGGCAAGGTGATTGAAGTTGACGTGGTCTCACAGGACGTCATCCACTCGTTCTCGGTGCCGTCTTTCGGGGTCAAGATCGACGCGATACCCGGGCGGCTCAACAAGTCCTGGTTCAAGGCGGACCACGAGGGTATGTTCTACGGACAATGCTCGAATATCTGCGGCATCGATCACGCGTTCATGCCGATCAACGTCCGGGTCATGAGCCAGCCGGATTATGAGGCTTGGCTCGCCCAGGCCAAGAAGCAGTTCGCGGTTTCTGATCAAGTCGAGGTCGCGGCTGCGCCGCGGGTCCAACCCTAGTCGGCGCTGTCAATGAGGCTGCCGATCCTGCATCACCGGAGTTGTTAAGAACATGGCGTCCGTCACCGACTTCTCTCATCACGACGTCGATGCTCATCATGAGCACGAGCACCACATCCCGACTGGGTGGCGGCGGTTTCTCTATTCCACCAACCACAAGGACATTGGGACGCTTTATCTCATCCTGGCCATTATTTGCGGCCTCATCGGAACGGTGCTTTCGATCCTGATCCGCGCCGAGCTGATGTCGCCGGGGGTTGAGGTCTTCCCCTGGATCTCCGCGGCAATGACTGGTGACGGTTCGGCCGACGCCGCCAAAAACATGTACAACGTGTTCTTCAGCAGTCATGCCCTCATCATGATCTTTTTCATGGTGATGCCGGCGATGATGGGGGGATTCGGCAATTGGATGGTGCCGCTGATGATTGGCGCGCCGGACATGGCGTTTCCAAGGCTGAACAATATGTCGTTCTGGCTTCTGGTGGCCTCGTTCTTGCTCCTCATGTGCTCCATGTTTGCCGAGGGCTCGCCGGGCATGCATGGCTTCGGCGGCGGCTGGGTGCTTTATCCGCCGATGTCCAGCCAGGTGGGAACGCCGGGCCCAGCTGCGGACTTCGTCATCCTGTCGATGCATTTGGCCGGCGCGTCCTCGATCCTCGGCGCGATCAATTTCATCGCCACGATCTTCAACATGCGCGCGCCGGGCATGACCATGTTTCGCATGCCGCTGTTCCCGTGGTCGGTGCTGGTGACCGCGTTCCTGCTCCTTCTGGCGCTGCCGGTGCTGGCGGGCGCGCTCACCATGCTGCTGACGGACCGCAACTTCCACACCACCTTCTTCGAGCCCGCCGGCGGCGGCGATCCGATCCTGTTCCAGCACCTGTTCTGGTTCTTCGCCCATCCCGAGGTCTACATCCTCATCATCCCGGGCTTCGGCATGGTCAGCCAGGTTGTGGCGACGTTCTCGAAAAAGCCGATCTTCGGTTATGTCGGCATGGTCTACGCGATGCTGGCCATCGCTTTTCTCGGCTTCGCCGTCTGGGCCCATCACATGTTCACAACCGGCATGTCGCTCAACGCCCAGCGCTATTTCGTCTTCGCCACGATGGTGATCGCGGTGCCGACGGGAGTGAAGGTGTTCTCGTGGCTGGCGACGATGTGGGGCGGCTCGATTTCGCTGAGGCCGCCGATGCTGTGGGCGATCGGCTTCGTGTTCGTCTTCACCGTCGGCGGCGTCACCGGGGTCGTGCTCGCCAACGCTGCGATCGACCGCTATCTGCACGACACCTACTACGTCGTCGCGCATTTTCATTACGTGATGTCGCTCGGGGCGGTGTTTTCGATCTTCGCCGGCTTCTACTACTGGTTCCCGAAGATGACCGGCTATCTCTATGACGAGAGGCTGGCGAAATGGCACTTCTGGGTCTCCTTCGTCGGCATCAATCTCGCCTTTTTTCCCCAGCATTTCCTTGGCTTCCAGGGAATGCCCCGGCGGGTCGTCGACTACACCGAGGCCTATGCGTTCTGGAACATGGTGTCCTCGATCGGCGCATTCATTGGTGGCGCTGGCACGCTCATTTTCGTCTACCTCCTCTACGATGCTTTCAAAGCTAAACGTCCGGCCCCGGCCAATCCCTGGGGGCCCGGGGCCACGACTCTCGAGTGGCGGCTGCCTTCCCCGCCGCCGTTCCACACCTGGGAAGAGCCGCCGCACATTCTCGGCGACGAGCACGAGCATGCGCCGGCCATTGTGGGGCACGGGAGCGCCGCGTGAACGCTTCCGGCGATCACGACGGCCGCACGGTGTCTGTCGGCGGTCGTACGGGACGCAACAATCGCCTGGTTGGCGCGGGTGGAATTGCGTTTGCGCTCGGCATGATCGGTCTCACTTACGCCGCCGCTCCGTTTTATTCCGCCTTTTGTCGCGCGACGGGTTACGAAGGCACGCCGCAGCGGGTGAAGGTCAACACGGACGCGGAGGGCCGCCGGATCCTGCGCGTCGGCTTCGACGCCAATGTTGCGCCAGGCCTGAATTGGCGGCTCGAGCCAGAGGTAGAGTCGATACGGGTTCGCACCGGCAAGACCGCAACGGTCTATTTCCGCGTGCAGAATCTCAGCGACATGCCGACTGAAGGCCACGCGACGTTCAACGTGATGCCGGAAGTGTCCGGCGAATATTTCGACAAGATCGCCTGCTTCTGCTTCACCACGCAGCATCTCGGCCCGCACGAAAGCGCGGAATGGCCGGTCGTCTTCTTCCTCGATCCGGCGCTTGAGAAAGACCCATCGATGGCGAGGGTCGATTCGATCACGCTGTCCTATACGATGTTTGCGCCGCCGGCCGAGAAGCCGACGGTCGGCCGTTCGACGGATCGCGCGGGGCCTGCGGGATGACGATCAACAGGAGACGCCTATGACCGACGCGGCAATTCCGGACCGGCCGGGATTTCATCTCGTCGACCCGAGCCCCTGGCCGCTCGTCGGCGCGGGATTTGGGTTTCTCTCTGCCTTTGGTCTCATCTTGTTCATGCACGGGTCGAGCCCGGTGCTTCTGGGGATCGGCGTGGCAGGCATCCTCTTCACCATGCTCGGCTGGTGGCGCGATGTCGTCTCCGAAGCTCAGGCCGGCCATCACAATATCATTGTCCGTCATGGCCTGACGATCGGCATGATTCTGTTCATCGCTTCCGAGGTCATGTTCTTCGTCGCCTGGTTCTGGGCGTTCTTCTGGTCTGCGCTCTATGCAGCCGATCCGCAGACCTACGGGCTCCTCGATTTCACCGGCGGGATGTGGCCGCCCAAAGGCACGGAGGTGATAAACCCGCTCGCGTTGCCGCTGATGAATACGTTCGTGCTCTTGACGTCGAGCGCCGCGGTCAACGTCGCCCATGACAATCTGCGCGAGGGCAACCGTCAGCTATTCAAGATTTTTCTTGCTCTCGGCATCGCCCTTGGCGTGCTGTTTGTCTTCACCCAGGCCTACGAGTATATCCACGCGCCCTTCCCCTTCAAGAACTCGATCTATGGCGCGACGTTCTTCATGGCGACCGGCTTTCACGGCGCGCACGTCATCATCGGCGTGATTTTCCTCTTTGTCTGTCTCCTGCGCGCCTTCAGAGGCCAGTTCGACTCCACGGCACCACGTCGGGTTCCAGTTCGCCGCCTGGTACTGGCATTTCGTCGACGTGGTCTGGCTGTTCCTGTTCAGCTGCATCTACATCTGGGGATCCTGGGGCGCGACGTTCGAATAGGCGCCGCACGATCGGTCACGCTCGAGTCCCGATGGCGGAGCCGCTCCAGAACGTTCGGGTCGGCATGACCGGCCGGCATGAAGTTCTCGTGACCCGCGAACTCACGGTTGGGGCGCATGTGGACGGCATGCCGGCCGTCTTTGGGACGCCGATGATGATCCTGGCGATGGAGATGGCTTCAGCGGCGGCCGCGGCGCCGCATTTGCCCGTCGGCTGGGTGACCGTCGGCAGCGAAGTCAATGTGCGCCACCTTGCGCCGACTCCTATTGGGCGCACGGTCGTCGCCACCGCTCGCGTGGTCGAAGTCTCTGACCGCGCGATGCTGCTCGCGGTCGAAGCGCATGACGGCGTCCGGAAGATTGGCGAGGGAACGCACCGTCGTGGCGCGGTCAATCTGGAGAGCTTCGTCAAGCGCCTCGCCGCCGACTAGGGCCGCCGGCCGAAAGCGCGCGCCGTCGGCGTTACGCTGGCGGTGGGGGCGCGTCACGGCGCCGGCTCGCTCGGAAAGCCGCCAATCTGCTAAGACGGTCTGGCTGCGAACCATCAATCGCCGCGGGCGCTGGCGGAGAAAGTGAGCGGTCAATGTTGGAGCGGGTGCATGAGGGGCCGGCGCAGACCGTCGCGTTGCGCGCCAGCGGCGCGGTCGCAGCTCAGGACGTCGAGGCGGCGATCGGCGCGGCCGTCGGCCAAGCCGCGACGGGCCTGGTTGTGATTATCGCCCCGGATTTTGGCGGCGATTTTGCCGAATTGGCGCGCGGGCTTGCAAGCTCGGCGCTGGCGCACAAGTCATTGGTGAAGCTCGCGGTCGTTGTCGATCCGGAACAGATGGACGGAGCGACGCTGAACGATTTCGAGGCTTCGCCCGTCCGCATTCGCCAGTTCGCGCGCGCCGACGAGAACGCCGCGCTCGAATGGGCGGCGGCCGCTCGGCGAGGGGAGTAGGGCCCCCGCTGCAGATGCGCCATCGCCGTCTTGGTCAGCGCATTGAAGGTGCGCCCGCAAGCCTTGCAGCGGAACCGCGAAAGTCCATGCGAGCGGCCCCAGTCGATGATCGCTCGTCCCGCGCAACGGGGACAGCCTTGGGGCGGCACGCCTTGGGCCGCCACAGGCTCGGGCCCCGCTCATGTCCCAAAGCATCCGCACGACGCCGCCGCTTCGCCCTTTGTCCCGCCCCGCCGGCCGCCGAGGGCTCCGTCTCTCCAGCCCGCCTAATCCGCCATCCAAATGCGCCAGGGCCGCGGCCACTTCTAAGGCGCCGCTCGACGCTCAGCCGGCCAACGCTCGAAAACCAGACGGAAACTCTTCGGCCAGATCAACAGCCATCGCTATAAGAGCCGCGAATTTGCTTGACAAAACCAGAAAAATGCGCTACGCATTCCGGCTGCCGGAATCCGCGTTCCCGCTTGCCGGCAACGGGCGGGAGACGAGAAGCCGTGGCTGTTTGCATTGGGGGTCCACAACCCGACGCGCGAGTTGAGCGCGCGGGCGATTTTTTTTATTTTTTTCTCTGTAACTCATTGAAAAGGCCCGAATTCCACCAAAGAAAACCAAAGAAAACCAAGCAATTCCAAGCGTTTTTCCTTGTTTTTATTTGGATTGACTTGGCGCCAACTCGCGCCTTGGTTGAATTGGCGCGCCAGGCGTGGATCGCTCGGCGCCCCTTTGCGGCGTTGTCGGCTCCGTCAAGCGGAGTCACAATGGCGCCATGTCCGTCTCCCCCTTCTCCTCGCCGCGCGCCGCGCCTGAGCCTCTCACCTTCCGCGAGGCGCGCGAGCGGCTGCTCGAGCTCGAGCACGACTATCACGGCGCGCGCGCCGCTTTCGCCTGGCCGCGCCCGCGCGAGTTCAACTGGGCGCTCGAATGGTTCGACGCCGAGCTCGCCGAGGGCGAGCATGGCGAGAGGATCGCCCTCAAGGTCATCGGCGAGCGCGTCGAGACGCGGACCTTCGCCGATCTCCGGCTGGAATCGTCCCGTCTCGCCAACGGCCTGCGCTCGCTTGGCGCCAAGCGCGGCGACAGGCTCCTGATGATGCTCGGCGTCGTTCCCGAACTTTGGGCGACGATGCTCGCGGCGATGAAGCTCGGCCTCGTGCTGATCCCCGCGATGCCGACGCTCGGGCCAGCCGACATCGCCGACCGGCTCGCGCGCGGGCAAGCGAAGTTTCTAATCGCGCATGGGTCCGACGCCGAGAAATTCGCGGGGCTTGCCGAGGGGGTCGAGCGCGTTGCGGTCGGCCCGGCCCCGCACGAATGGCGGCGTTACGCGACGCTGCTCGGCACCCAGTTCTTCACCCCCGACGGCCCGACCAAGGCCGACGACCCGATGCTGCTCTATTTCACCTCGGGCACGACGGCCCGCTCGAAGCTCGTGGTGCACACGCATGCGAGCTACCCCATCGGGCATCTCTCGACCATGTACGGCCTCGGCCTGAGGCCCGGCGACGCGCATCTCAACATCTCCTCGCCCGGCTGGGCCAAGCACGCCTGGTCGAGCTTCTTCGCGCCCTGGAACGCCGGCGCGACGATCCTTGCGCTCAGCCAGCGCTTCGAGCCGCGGGCAACGCTTGATGTGCTGGTCGACCATCAGGTCACGGTGTTCTGCGCCCCGCCGACCGTGTGGCGGATGCTGATCCAGCACGATTTGAGACATTGGAAGGTCGTGTTGCGCGAGGTCAACGCGGCGGGCGAGCCGGTCAATCCGGAGATCATCGAGCAGGTGATGCGCGCCTGGGGCCTCGCCTTGCGCGATTCCTACGGGCAGACCGAGACCACCATGATGATCGGCAATTCGCCCGGACAGCCGGTCGTTCCCGGCTCGATGGGGCGGCCTTTGCCCGGCTATCGGGTCGCGCTCATCGACGCCGACGGGCTCGAGAGCGACAATGGAGAGATCGCGCTTCCGCTGCGTCCGCGCCCAGCGGGCCTCATGAGCGGCTACCAGAACGAGCATGGGCGAGCTCGTTCCCATCGAGGGCGAATATTACAAGACCGGCGACGTCGCCTCGCGCGACGCCGACGGCTACATCACCTTCATCGGCCGCGCCGACGACGTGTTCAAGTCCAGCGACTATCGCTTGAGCCCGTTCGAGCTTGAAAGCGTGCTGATCGAGCATCCGGCGATCGCCGAGGCCGCCGTCGTGCCGGCGCCCGATCCGGTGCGCTACACGATCGCCAAGGGCTATGTCGCGCTCGCGCACGGGCACGGTCCTAACCGCGAAACGGCGGCGGCGATCTTCAAGCACATGCGCGCACGGCTGTCGGCTTACAAATTGGTGCGCAGGATCGAGTTCTATGAACTGCCCAAGACCGTGTCGGGCAAGATCCGGCGGGTCGAGCTTCGTCAGCGCGAAAGCGCGCTCGCCGAGCGCGGCGAACGGGCGGAGGCGGAGTTCAGGATCGAGGATTTCCCGGAAGGATGAACGAAAGCGGCCCCGCCAGGGAGGAGCAGGGCCGCAAAGCTTAAGGAATTGGAGGCTTTGGTCTTACATCGCGGTCAGCGAGCCATGACCTTTCGGGGTCTTCATGCCTTCGCAGGTGCCCTTGGCGACATATTTCCAGTGGCCGGGATCGTAATCGACGGTTGATGTTCCGGCGCAGCTCGTGCCGGCGCCGGCGGCGCAATCGTTCTTGCCGGCCATGGCGACGCCGTAGCACTTGTCGGCTCCGGGCTGGGCCGGGGCGGGACCGGCCTTGGCGGCGGAAGCGGCGAGCGCGGCGGCGAGCGAGCAGGCAAGGGTGGCGGCGGTGATCGCGGATTTGGCGTTCATGAAGATAATCCTCTGTCTGACCAATAGGTTACTCAAACGCGGCGGCGGCCCCGCCGTTACAAGGAAGCTTTGAGGGCTCCCGCAGCCAGTACGTCTCCATGCTGGCGAGGTTACGGCAATGGATGATCACGAGTTCGTGAACACACCGGACGGTCTCGGCCTTTCGCTTGAAACGGCCCTGATTGGGGCCAAGTATGAGCCAGCGCCGTAGAGAGGGCGCATCCAATGTCCGAATCCATTCACGTCGTCTGTCCCAATTGCTCCTCGGTCAACCGCATCCCCGCCGACCGTCCTGCCTCGGAGGCCAAGTGCGGCGCGTGCAAGGCGAACCTGTTCACCGGCGAGCCGATCGCGCTGACCGAGAAGACCTTCGACAAGCATGTCGAGCGCAACGACATGCCGCTGATCGTCGACTTCTGGGCGCCCTGGTGCGGGCCGTGCCGGACAATGGCGCCGATCTTCGACAAGGCGGCGAAGGAGCTCGAGCCGCGCGCCCGCTTCGCCAAGGTCAATGTCGACGAGGAGCCGGCGATCGCGGCCCGCTTCGGCATTCGCGGCATTCCGACTTTGATCGCCTTCGAAAAGGGCAAGGTCAAGAAGCAGCACGCGGGGCTCGTGGACATCAATTTTCTGCGCAGTCTCGCGAGCCGCTGACGCGGCGGTCAGCCGAAACCCGCGTCACGGTCAGCCCGAGCGGCGTCACGGGTGTCGCAATCCGGAAATTGTGGTTCACGCCAAGGCCATGTTAGGCGCGCAGAACGTTTGCGAGAGGGCTTGAGGGCTATGCGCAGGACGAGGCCGTGACGCGCGGCGCAAAGACATTCCGGATTCTTTCGGTCGTCGCCGTTCTCACGGTGTCGGCGGCGTTCGCTGCCTACGCCGTGGAGCTTCATCGGATGGCGCTGTGGCAGGTCGTGCGCGCCTGCGTCGCCGATTACAAACTGACCGGTGCGCCCTTTCCGTGCCTGGAGGTCAATGTGTCCGGCGGCGAGGACGGCGGCAGTGTCGTCCTGCGTCCCCCGCTCTCGGATGACACGGTCCTCGCCCCGACGCGGCGGATCATTGGCATTGAGGACCCGTTCCTGCGATCGCCGGAGGCGCCCAACTATTTCGAGGCCGCTTGGCGCGCCCGCACGTTCCTGAAGGCCGCAGGCGGTCAGGAACCGGAGCGCGACGCGATCGCGCTGTTCGTCAATTCCGCCGTCGTCAGGACCCAGGACCAGTTGCACATCCACGTGGGCTGCCTCATTCCCTATGCCCGCCGCACGCTCGCAGCCGCCGCGCCGAAGGTCCCGGTCGGCGAATGGGCGCAGATCGGGCCGGTCGTCCCCCATACGATGTTCTGGGCCTATCGCATTCCGGAAGCGGAGCTTGCGAACGTCAACCCGTTCCGGCTCGCCGCCGAGGTTGTCGCCGGCAAGACGAAGGACCCGGGCGACGTGACGGTCGTCGTCGTTGGGGCTCGCGTCGACAACGACGATCAATTCCTGATTCTCGCGTCTTACGCCAAGGCGCCGCACGCGTGGTGGCCGGTCGGCGCGGACAATCTGCTTGGTGTGTGCCGCTCGGCCGGGCCTCCGCGCGCCGGCTAAAGCAATCCGCGTGGGTGACGGGCGAGCGCATTTCGGCCTCGGGCGGGCAAAAGTAGGCAAGGCGGCAAACCTCCGCCCGCACCCTTCGACTTCGGCCCCTTGCACCCCCATATTGTGCGATCTGCCGCCTTTCCCATCGAGCACAAATCCCCTTGGACCTCGTTACATCCACCGACCGCGGGCTCTATTGCGCCGCAGGCGATTTTCACATCGATCCCTGGGGCCCGGTCTCGCGCGCCATCATCACCCATGCGCATTCCGACCACGCGCGCTTCGGCTCCGACGTCTATGTCTGCCATCGCGACACGGCCCCGATCCTGCGCAAGCGCCTAGGGGACGTCGCAATTGAAACTGTCTCCTACGGCGAGATCCTGGCGCGCAACGGGGTCGAGGTTTCGCTCCATCCCGCGGGCCACGTGCTGGGGTCGGCGCAAGTCCGTGTTTCATCGAAGGGTGAGACGTGGGTCGCGTCCGGCGACTACAAGCTCGAGAGCGACGGCGTGTCTCCCGCATTCGAACCGGTGCGCTGCCACGCCTTCATCACAGAATCGACTTTCGGCCTGCCAATCTATCGCTGGCGCCCGCAAGCCGAGACGTTCGCTGCAATCGACGCCTGGCGTCGCGAGAATATCGCGGCCGGCCGCGCGAGCATTCTCTTCGCTTATGCGCTCGGCAAGGCGCAGCGGGTGCTAGCGCATCTCGACCCGGACCTTGGCCCGATCGTCTGTCACGGCGCGGTCGAGGCGATCAACGCGCTCTATCGCGAGGCCGGGATCGTCTTGCCGCCGACGCATCTGGCGACAGAGATCAGCAACAAGCGCGAGTTCTCCCGCGCTCTCATTCTGGCGCCGCCGTCCGCCGCCGCAAGTCCGTGGCTCAAGCGCTTCGGCGACTATTCCGACGCGCTGGCCAGCGGCTGGATGCAGGTGCGGGGAAACCGCCGCCGGCGCGGGCTCGATCGCGGCTTTGCGCTGTCCGACCACGCCGACTGGCCGGGTCTCATGGCCGCCATCGAGGCGACTGGCGCCGAGCGCATTCTCGTTACGCACGGGTACACCGAACCGCTGACGCGATACCTTCGCGAGAAGGGCCTCGACGCGCGCGCGCTGAAGACCGCTTATGGCGACGACGAGGACGCGGGCGACGCCGGGGCGCCTGCGGAGGCTGAAGCGTGAAGGCCTTCGCGGCGCTTTATCGCCGGCTCGATTCCGGGACCTCGACCCGCGCCAAGCAGGCGGCGATGGTCGAGTTCTTCGCCGCCGCCAAGGCCGATCCGATGCAATGGGCGAGCGCGGCCTGGACGGTCTATTTCCTGAGCGGCGGCAAGCCGCGCCAGACCGCGCCGTCCCGGCTTCTGTGGCGTCTTGCGGTCGAGGGCTCGGGCTATCCCGACTGGCTCTGCGCCGAGTGCTACGGCGCGGTGGGCGATGTCGCCGAGATGCTGTCGCTGCTTTTGCCGGAGAGCGTGGGCGGCGAGGACGTTTCGCTCGACGTCTGGATGCGCGAGCGGCTGCTGCCGCTTCCCTCGCTCCCCGAGGAAGAGCGCTACACAAGGCTCAAACAATGGATCAGCGAGCTGGCGACCGACGAGCGTCTCGCCTTCTTCAAGCTTATCACCGGAGAACTGCGCGTCGGCGTGTCGCGGCTGCAGGTCGTGAAGGCGCTCGCCGAAACGGCGAACGTCGAAGAAGGCCGCATGGCGCAAAGGCTCATCGGCTATTCCCAGGCGCGGCGCATCCCGACAGCGGCTGATTTCGAGGCCCTGATCGGCGAGGTTCTTCACGCAGAAGCGCAAGCGCTCGATGCGGGCAAGCCCTATCCGTTCTATCTCGCGCAATCATGGAGCCGGCCCCTCGCCGACATGGCGACGACGCTCGGGTCGCCGTCGAATTGGATCATCGAATGGAAGTACGACGGCATCCGGGCGCAGCTCTTGAAGCGCGGCGACAACTGGCGCCTGTGGTCGCGCGGGGAGGAGCTGATTTCCGACGCGTATCCCGATCTCGAGCCGCTGGCGCGCGCGCTGCCCTCGGGGACGGCGGTGGACGGCGAGCTTGTCGTGCTCATTCCGCCCGAGCACGAATATGCGACGGACTCGCTCGATGGCCTCGCGATCTTCGCGAGCCTGCAGCAGCGGCTTGGCCGCAAGGTGGTGAGCGACAAGACGAAGCGCGAGCTGCCGGTCGCCTTCATTGCCTATGACCTCATCGAGAGCGAGGGCCGCGACCTGCGAGCGGAGCCGCAGCATATGCGCCGCGCTCAGCTCGAGCAGCTTGTCGAGCGCCTGTTTGTGGAGGCGAAGATGCGCGGCGAGCGCCTGCCCATCCGCATCAGCCCGACCGTTTCCGCCAACACATGGGAGGAGCTGGCGGAGAAGCGCGAGCAGGCGCGGGCGCTTCTGCGCGAGGGGTTGATGCTGAAGGCGCGCGACGGCGCCTATGGCATTGGCCGTCGCAAGGGCGACGACCGCACGGATGTCTGGTGGAAATGGAAGCTCGACCCGATGAGCGTCGACGCCGTGGTGATCTATGCCGAGCGCGGGCACGGGCGCCGCTCGGGCGTCTACACCGATTACACTTTCGCCGTCTGGAGCGCGGGGGAGGGCGCCCCGGAGCGGGAGCTGGCGCCATTCGCCAAGGCCTATTCGGGGCTCACGGACGCAGAAATTCGCGAGATGGACGCCATCATCCGCCGCACCACGGTTGAGACCTTCGGTCCGGTGCGGAGAGTTACGCCGACGCAGGTGTTCGAGCTGGGCTTCGAAGGCATCGCGCCGAGCAAACGTCACAAGAGCGGCGTCGCCGTCCGCTTTCCCCGCATGCTCCGCTGGCGCCGCGACAAGCCGATCGCCGAGGCCGACACGCTGGACGCGCTGAAGGCGCTGCTGGCGGCGGGCGGGGCGGGCGCTAATAGGCTGCTCGTCATCGCGAGGAGGCCGAAGGCCGACGCGGCCATCCAGAGATCGTGGGGCGCCCGACGATTCCTGCATCGCCGCGTCGCTCCGCTCCTCGCGATGACGTGGCGAAGGGACGGCCGGACGACAATCGCTTGCAGAAAATCAGAACTAAAGGTAAGCTTGCGCTATGAACAATTCTGCCTTCCGCATGACCCTCGACCCATCGCCGCCGGTCAGCGCTGCCCGCCGTCACGAACCCAGGCGCGCGAAAAATTCCTTTCCGCAAAAGGCGGCGTAACCCATTGAAAAGTCTCGATTAGGACGAGAGAATCCAAGGAAATCCAAGAGAATCCAATACCTCCGAACCTAGGATTTCGCAGCGAAACAGCCCGGGCCAAGAAAACCCAAATCGACCGGATAGGCGTCCGTTCCGCGACCAGGAAGGCAGCCGAACCGCCTCCGTCCAAATGCAAAGCGAACTCGGCGCCATCGTGTGCCGCGCAATTGGCTTCGCGCTTCCGTCAATCACCTGAGATTTGACTTGGCCCTGAGGCCAAGACCTCCTAGCCTCCATCCTCCAGCCGGGAGAGCCTCGTGATCCGCTTCTATTTCAACCTCGCGCCCAATCCGATGAAGATCGCGCTGATGCTCGAGGAGCTCGGGGCGCCATACGAGGCTATCCCCGTCGATACGGCCAAGGGCGAGCAGCATGCTGCCGCCTTCCGGGCCATCAATCCGAACGGCAAGGTTCCGGCGATCATCGATACCGAAGGGCCGGGCGGGCGCGAGGCGCGGGTGTTCGATTCAAGCGCGATCCTGCTCTACCTCGGCGAGAAGACGGGCCGCTTTATCGGGGCGCCGGCGGATCGGCCGGAACTCTTGTCGTGGCTCTTCTTCATCGCCACGGGGCTTGGGCCGTTTTCCGGTCAGGCGGTGCATTTCCAGCATGCGGCCCCGGAGAAACTGCCCTACGCCGTCAACCGATATCGGCGCGAGATCGAGCGCCATTATCGCGTCCTGGACAAGCAGCTGGCCGGCCGGGATTTCATCATCGGCGACTACTCGATCGCGGACATGTCAGCCTGGGGCTGGCTCACCCGCGCCTCGCGCGTATTGCCGGGAACGGATGAACCGCTCGCTGACTTCCCCAACCTTAAGCGTCTCTATGAGACGGTCGACGCGCGGCCAGCCGCGGCGCGGGCGAAGGCAATCGGCAAGGATCACCGGTTCAAGACGGAGGTCGACGAGGAGGCGAGGCGCGCGATGTTCCCGTCGAACTATCCCGAAATCGCGATGTGATCAGTAGCCGAGAGTTCCGACGAAGCTGAAAGGCCGCCAGGCCATGTGCGCCTCGGGGTCGCCGTCGAACACGATTTGATCCGCCCACTTGTGCGCAGCTTCGCGTTGTGCGGGGCTTTGCACCGTCCAGACCATGATCGGCGCGAGGAGGATCTGCTTCACTAGGAACGGGATCTTGTGAGGAAGGTCGTCGACGCTCCAGCTCAGGAAATCGGGACGCGCGAGATCGTAATGATCGAAATCGGTCCAGTCCCGTTTCTGCTCCGCGCTTAAGAAAGCCCAAAAGGGATCATCATAGGACGCCTGGGCGAGAAGGCCGATCGGGCAAGGGCCCCTCGGCGATCGCATGTGCGGGCGGCGAAGCCGCAGATAGGCGGCCAGATCGTGATCGAAGCTCTTGAACGCGAGCGGGCCGTCATAGGTCGCGGCGAGGGCCGCGGCGCGGTCTGCAATGCGCCAGTCCCCGTCGAACCTGCTCTTGAGCTCGCAGATGATCGGCGTCCGGCCGGCGACTTGGTCGAGAAACGTTGCGAAGGCAGGCGGCGGCTCGCCGGATCCCCTAATCCGGACCTTCGCGATGTCGGCCGCGCTGAGGGCGGAAAGGGGACCCGTCGCGTCAGTCAGTCGATCGAGCGTTTCATCATGAAAAACAATCGCTTCGCCGTCGGCGCTCAACTGGATGTCGCATTCGATGGCGAAGCCGCCGGCGATGGCCGCCTCGGCCGCCCGCAAGGTGTTCTCGATCACGCCGTTCGCGCTGTCGTGCAGACCGCGATGGGCGATTGGACGCTCAACGAGCCAGGAGGGGGCGTTGACCGGCGTCAACCTTCGATCTCGAACACCGCTTCAACTTCGGCCAGCGCATCGAGGGGCAGATGCGACACCCCGACGGTCGTTCGGACGTGACGGCCCTTTTCGCCGAACAGTTCGGCCATGAAATTGGAGGCGCCGTTCATCGCCTGAGGCAGGGCGTCGAAGCTCGACTCGACGTTGAAGAACCCACCGAGCCGCACGACCTGCCTCACCTTGTCGAGATCGCCCAACGCCGCCTGAGCGTGCGCCGCCAGATTGATGGCGCAGAGTTGGGCCGCCTCGCGCGCCGCGTCCGCCTCGGAATTGGCCGAAAGCTTGCCCTTGTGGCGCTCGTTCAGCTTCCCATCGTCCCCAAACGGCAGCTGTCCGGAGATGAACAAGAGGGTCCCCGCGCGAACAGAGGGGACGTAATTCGCGACCGGGGCCGCCGGCTTCGGCAAAACGACGCCCATTTCTTTCAGGCGTTCGGCGGTTTTGCTCATGGCGCGGCGAACTCCTCGGCTGGCCTCCCGGTCTTAGATGGGACGAGCGGCGGCGGGCGGCCTTCGCCTATGTCGCCTTTCCCACGAAGGCAAGCTTGTTTTTGCCTTGTTGGGCGCTTAGGTTTGGGCCAAAGAGAGGATGCGCCGGCGGCACGCAACCGGGCGGCGCGCAATGGGATGACGGCCATGGGTAGCTTTAGCATTTGGCACTGGATGTTATTCGGCGCGGTCGCCCTTCTGCTGTTTGGCGGCAAGGGCAAGATTTCCGACCTCATGGGCGATGTCGCCAAGGGGGTGAAGTCGTTCAAGAAAGGTCTCGCGGACGACGACGAGCCGACTGTCGCTCAAACCGCGCCTCGGCCGCTCGAGAATCGTGTCAGCGTCGACGCCAACGACGTTCACAAGGTCAGCTGAACGCTCTCAACGGGAGCGTCCGCTTGGGCGGGACGGCGCGGCGGCCGGCTGTCGTACAGAGGTCGCCCGGTTCGGTGAGCCATGTTCGATCTTGACATCAGCAAGATGATCATCGTCGGCATCGTCGCTTTGGCGGTGATCCCGCCGAAGGATCTCCCGCGCGTCATGCGCACCGTCGGCCAAACGGTCGGCCGGATGCGGCGAATGGCGACAGAGTTCCAGGGTCAGTTCATGGAGGCCATGCGTGAGGTCGAGCGCGAGGCCGATCTCGACAGCGTGAAGAAGGAATTTCAGGCGATCAGCGACCAGGCGAAGATCGACACGAGCTTCGACCCGGTGTCCATGGTGCGCGACGACGTGACGAAGGCGGCTTCGACCTCGACCGACGCCGAAGCCTCGCCTGCTCAACAGGGCCAGCTCGAGATCGGCAAGTCCGAAATTGGCACATCGGAGATTGCTCTTACCAGTCCAGAGCCCATCGCCACGGCCCTACCGGCTGACAGGGAGGCGGAGCCCGAGACGCCTGCCGCTCCGAGAAGCGCGGCGGAATGAGCCAAGACGACATCGACGCCACCAAGGCGCCGTTGATGGACCATCTGATCGAGCTCCGGGCTCGCATCATCAGGTCCCTCTACGCCTTTTTCGCCGCCTTCCTCGTTTGCTTCTTTTTCTCGCGCCACATCTACAACGTGCTGACCTACCCGTATGTCCGGGTGGTCGGCCCGGAAAAGGCGACGCTCATCGCCACCCATTTTCTCGAGCAGTTCTACACCAACATACGGCTCAGCATGTTTGGCGCGGCCGTGATCGCGTTTCCGATCATCGCGGTGCAGCTCTACAAGTTCGTCGCGCCCGGCCTCTATCGCAACGAGCGCCAAGCCTTTCTTCCGTATCTGATCGCGACCCCGATCTTCTTCCTGATGGGCGCGCTGCTTGTCTATTTCGCGGTCATGCCCTTGCTGATCCGTTTCTCGGTGTCGCTGCAGCAGGTCAACGTTCCGGGCGAGGCGACGATCGAGCTTCTGCCGAAGGTGAGCGAATATTTGTCGCTCATCATGACGCTCATCTTCGCGTTCGGCATCGCTTTCCAACTTCCTGTAATCCTGACTCTTCTCGGCCACGTCGGGATCGTTGACTCCGCCTACCTCATAAAAATGAGGCGTTACGCGATCGTGGCTGTCGTCGGGCTCGCGGCGATCCTTACGCCCCCAGACCTCATCAGCATGACCTCGCTCGCCCTGCCGATGCTCGCCCTCTACGAGGGTTCGGTGATCGCGGTGAAGATGGTCGAAAAGCGGCGGGCGCAGGCTCAGACGACCGCAGCGAACAGCGCCACATAAAGGGGATTGGCGTCTAAGAGAGGGAGGGCAGGTTCAGATGCTGCTCAACCCGGCGCGTCCGCTCGAGATCTGATGATCACGCCGTGTCCGATAACGGACGTGTGGCAATCCGATCACCGCGCTGGGGAGTTCGACGATCTGCTCGCCGAGAGCTTTACGCATCCGAGAGGATCGGCGGCTACTTCGCCGCGAAGGATGTGCCTGTCGGCGGTGACATCGGCCCGCAACGCGGCTAAGTCCGCTTAGTCGCCATATTTGGGGGACATCGCCCAGCACGGCGCAAGGCGCAATGGCCGCTTTCCGCGGGCGGCCATGGGCCCGCGCCGGTTCATCGCGGTCGCTAAGGATTCAAGCGCTGGAACGTCTCCTCGCCATGCATCGAGAAGGTGACGATGTCCTTGGCGTCCAGGTTCATTTTCATAAGATCAACCATGCGGATGCGGCTGTCCTCGTAGGTGCGGAAGTAGAAGCGCTTGGACTTGAGATCGCTCGCGTCGGTCCAGATCGTGTAGTCGGCGAGCACGTTGCCGTGCTCGTCCTTCTCCGCCTCGCGCGCCGCGCCCTTCGGAATGTCGAAGTTGTTGAGGATGTGAAAGGCGGTGAGAACCGCGTCGTCGCCCGTCTTCGGCTCGAGCACGGAATGGCTGAACGCCACGGCGCGCACGAAGCGCGAGGGCGGGGTGAAGTCGCCCGGCATGCCCAGCATGCCTGAGCCCTGGCCGAACGGTTCGAGCTTGACCGGCCCAAGCTGAATCGGGGGGTGGTTGTTCAGCGAGAAGTTCACATAGTTGCGCAGATTGGTCGTCTGCCAGTCGAAGCCCGGCGAATTGGTGATGACGCCAAGCGGGTTGTCGTAAACGTTGAGCTTGCCTCCGACATATTCGATGACAATGCTCTTGCCCGAGGCGTCATGGACGACGGCATGGACAGGGGGCGAGAAGCCCCATTGCTTGAGCACCGTCCCGGCGACGAGGATCGAGCCGATATTGGCCTTGACCTCGTCGACGCTGGCGAAATTGTCGAGGATCCACGAGCCGAGTTGCCAGGGCGCGATTGTCCTGGCGGCGTCCGTCGGGGCGTAGGCCATATATCCGGCCATGGTGGGGAAGTAGAACAGGCCCGCCGCGAGTCCGGCTTCGTTGACGCCGTCGATCAGGATCGGCAGCCCGACGCCATTCGCCCCGACGCTCGCGTATTTCGCCTTCCACCTGAGGCCGTCCTGGCCGTCCGGTCGTCTCGCCGACGCGCTCGTAGCCGCGCGGCGAAACGAGGACGTCGGAATGAAGGTCGATGGCGAATTCGAGCGTCCGCGCGTGGACAACGGTCCCGTCGGCGGCGGTGAGACGGATGCCGGTGCAGGCGTCGGCGGCGCTCGCAAGAAAGAGGGCGCCGGCGGCGACATCGCCGCGAGTTTCTCGGGCGAATCGAGGGACTTTCATCGGTGTGCTCCGGAAGACTAGAGGTTGAGTCTGATCGCGAGCGGGCATTTGACTCGCGATCAGGGACTGCGCATCTGATCGGGCGCCTGGCTGGCGTCAACCTTACCTGTTGGGGGCGGCTGAGGCTGGATAGACCGGAATCCGCGCCTCGCCAGGATTTTGCCGCGAGGCCGCAGTTGAGCCCTTCGCCGCGCTTCTGCTATGGGCGGGCCTCGGCCCACGCTCCTGGCGGCGACGCCGGCCTCACGCGTGTCCTCCTAAGGTCAGATCATGCACGATATCCGAGCGATCCGTGAGAATCCTGAAGCTTTCGACGAGGGCCTGCGGCGCCGTGGCCTTGGCTCCCGCGCGGAATCGCTGATCGCGCTGGACGAAAGGCGCCGTGCGGCGATCGCGGCGCTCCAAAGCGCGCAGGAGCGGCGCAACGCTGTTTCGAAGCAGATCGGCGTGGCGATGGCGCGTAAGGACACGGTCGCCGCTGAGGACTATCGGGCCGAGGTCGCAGGTCTTAAGGCGTCAATGCCGGCGCTCGAGGCCGCCGAGCGGGACGCCGCGGCCGCGCTCGACGGCGAACTTGCGACGATCCCCAACCTGCCTGCCGACGACACGCCGGACGGCAAGGACGAGGACGACAATATCGAGATTCGCCGGCACGGCAGCCCGCCCGACTTTCCGCAAGGGTTCGAACCCGAAGAGCACTTCGCCATCGGCGAGCGGCTAGGCCTCATGGATTTTGACGCCGCGGCGAAACTGTCGGGCGCCCGGTTCGTTGTGCTGAAGGGGGCGCTGGCGCGACTTGAGCGCGCGCTTGAGCAGTTCATGCTCGACCTGCATACGAGCGAGCACGGCTATGTCGAGGTCTCGCCTCCGGTTTTGGTGCGCGACGCGGCGATGTTCGGCACCGCGCAGTTGCCGAAATTCGAGGACGACCAATTCTGGGCGGTGAGCGGCGAGCTTCTGCGCCCGCCCGCTGACGACGAGATTGCGCGTCTCGATCCGCTCGACGCGCAAGCCGCGCTCGTGACCCAACTGAGCGGCATCAAAACCGGCCGCTTTGGCCTGATTCCGACCGCCGAAGTTCCGCTAACCAATCTCGTGCGCGACAGCATCGTCGATGAAAAGAGCCTCCCGCTGCGCTTCACGGCGGGAACCTTGTGCTTCCGCGCCGAGGCCGGCGCCGCAGGCCGCGACACCCGCGGCATGGTCCGCCAGCATCAGTTCAAGAAGGTCGAGCTAGTGTCCGTGACCGCGCCCGAACAGTCGCGCGACGAGCACGAGCGCATGACACAATGCGCGGAGGAGGTGCTAAAGCGCCTGGGCCTGCATTTCCGCACCATGGCGCTTTGCGCGGGCGATATGGGCTTCGCCGCGCAGAAAACCTACGACATCGAGGTCTGGCTGCCGGGGCAGGGGCGGTTTCGCGAAATCTCCTCCTGCTCCATCTGCGGCGACTTCCAGGCTCGGCGTATGAACGCCCGCGCGAAGAGCGCCGACGCCAAGTCGACGCGCTTCGTGCACACGCTCAATGGTTCAGGCGTTGCCGTAGGACGAGCGCTGATCGCGGTTCTCGAAACCTACCAAGAGCCGGACGGC
The DNA here is from genome assembly GCA_963820095.1 of uncultured Alphaproteobacteria bacterium. Lineage (GTDB taxonomy): Bacteria > Pseudomonadota > Alphaproteobacteria > Rhizobiales > Beijerinckiaceae > Roseiarcus. The sequence continues at coordinate 55,023 of CAWFZA010000007.1, read as the reverse complement.
TCGGTCGCCGTTCCGGACGTTTTGCGGCCCTATATGGGCGGCCTGACGCGAATCGAGGCGGTGCGCTAGCAGGCGTTCACCAGTTGCTGGCCGAGGTAGCGGCCATAGGCGTCATACATGGGCTGATAGGACGTGCATCCGCCGTAGCCGCCATAATAGGGTCCATAGCCATAGGCATAGGGCGCCGCCAACAGCGCCCCGGCCGCCAATCCGCCGATGATGGCTGGGCCTGCCCAGCCGCCGCCATGCCAGCCACCGCCATGCCAGCCGCCGCCGTGCCAGCCGCCGGGAAGCCGTGACCGTGGAAGCCGCCGCCATGAAAACCACCGCCGTGGAAGGCGTGGCCGCCGGGCCCGCCGCGGCAGCCGGTTCACTTGTGACGGCAAGAGATCCCATAAGGGACAACGCGGCGAGCCCCGCGATCGTCGCCTTGGTTATGTTCGTTCGCATCGGTGAGCTCCATCAAAGACCATGCTCACCGATAAACGCTGTCAAAAGGACAAGGGTTCCCGTCTCTCACCCGGAAGTGATGCGGCGGCAGCAAGGCTACGCCGCAGGTACAGTTGGTCCGCGACAAAACTTCGGAATTAAGATCCGAACGCCGTCCGGGCGGTAGACTGCTGCTTTGACCGGTTAACTGTTGCGAACACGATGAGCAGCGTAAACACGACGTTGAGGAATTCCGGCGGAACCTCAATCATTGTACGGCGCCTCGCCAGCGCGAAAGCAGAAGACGAGGAAGGCAATCGTCGTAAGGGCGCTCCCTGCACCGTAAACAGCGAGAAAATCCATCGACTTGCCTCCACGCTTTGCAACCTTCGAGACCCGAAATTCGACGCCCGAATCGCCTTACAACCCAAGATTGCAGAGAGTGCGGCGCACAAGTCAAGGTCCAATTCTGTAGACCCCATTTTACCGCGCGAGCTAGTCAAGGGGCTATTACAGGCCTGGAATCATATTGAAATCATTTTGAATCGCATCTGAGGGGACCGACCTCGCCGTGTCTGTCCCAAGTTCGCTAATTTCTCTGCTAAACAAAGCGAATCCCAGCGCCCTCAAGCGGAACACGCTTGAGTTGCGTGGTCCATTCCTCGCCCGCGGCGACCGGAAAGGCGCGGGTGAGGGTTCCGGTCGTGACGATCTCGCCGGCCGCGAGCGGCGGACTGCGCGGGATCTTGCGCCAGCGTCTCGACGAGATGGCGCAGCGCAAACAGAGGCCCGTCGGGCACGTTGGCCGCCGCCCCGTGATCGATTTGGGCGCCGTTGCAGAAGAGATCGATCTCGAAGCCCGACAGCTCTCGTGCCCACGCGCTGCGGCGCGGCGCCGCCGAATGGCGCGGCCCGAGGAAGAGGCGGCCGTGGAGACCGAAAGCAGCGACGGTGTCCGGGGCGCGAAACGACCAGTCGGGGAAGATCGACTATAGGATTTCAAAACCGTGGGCGACCCAATCTACGCAATGGATGATCGCGAGCGCGTCCATGCCAGGCTCTGGCGGAGCCGCCAGGCCAAACACAACCTCTGGCTCCATCCGGGGCTCGGCCAACCCGCTCAATGACACCTCGAGCGGTTCGCTCGCGAGGTCGCGCACGGTGCGATCGTAGACATAGCCCCATATCGGCGCATAGACGCCAGACTCGGCCCAGATGGTCCGATCGGACGCTCCCCGCGCGCCTCTCTCTTGGCGCGGACCGCAGCCGTGACCTGGTAGGCTTCGTCGAGGTTGAAGTCGGGATTGGCTGTGGAGATGGGCGCAATTTGGCGGCCGGTTTCGAGGACTGCGAAGATCTTTCGGGCGATGTCCTGAATTTGCCGGCCTCCCTCCTTGTCTCGGTGACGATAACTGCCGCGCGTATATTGGCTTATCACGATTAGGATAACGATGGCCGTCCGCCATACCTTCGCCAACAACCCTTGTTGGACTTTCGGCGGACGCGCTCCTGGGCGCGAAGGAACTTCAGAGGTCTTCCGGTCGTTCTTCTCGGCAGCAGGCTGAGAGGAGTTCCGGCGATGAGAATCGCGCAGATTTCACCGTTGATCGAGAGCGTGCCGCCGAAGCTCTATGGCGGCACCGAGAGGATCGTCTCCTACTTGACCGAGGAACTCGTGCGGCAGGGACATGAGGTGACGCTATTCGCGAGCGGCGACTCCGAGACCGCGGCGGAGCTCGTTCCGTGCGCGCCGGAAGCGCTCCGGCTGGCGCAGGTCACCGATTCTTCGCCCTACGTCGTGCTTCAACTCGAGAAGATCCGCAAGCGCGCCGGGGACTTCGACATCGCGCATTTTCACTCCGATTTCTATCACTTCCCGCTCGTCCGCAGTCTGGGAACGCGGTCGGTGACGACGCTCCATGGCCGGCTCGACCTTCCCTTCTACCGACAGCTGCTTGACGAATTCCCCGAGATGCCGCTCGTTTCGATCTCCGACGATCAGCGACTTCTTCTGCCCGCGCGGTGGACGGCGACCGTGCTGCATGGTCTTCCCTCGGACCTCTATCCGTTCTCGCCGGCGGGGGACGGCGGCTATCTGGCGTTCCTCGGCCGGATCAGCCCGGAAAAACGTCCCGACCGGGCGATTGAAATCGCCAAGCGCGCTGGCGTTCCCCTCAAGATTGCCGCCAAGATCGATAAGGCCGACGAAAAATATTTCAACGAGGTGATCCGTCCGCTCATCAAAGGTCCGGGCATCGAATACATTGGCGAAGTCAACGACAGCGAGAAGCAGGCTTTCCTCGGCGGCGCCTTGGCATTGTTGTTTCCAATCGATTGGCCGGAGCCGTTCGGCCTCGTCCAGATCGAAGCGATGGCCTGCGGGACTCCTGTCGTCGCCTGGCGCCGAGGCTCTGTCCCGGAAGTGCTCGACGAGGGCGTCAGCGGCTTTATGGTCGAGGACATCGACGAGGCGGTCGAAGCCGTCCACAAGGCCCGTTCGCTCAACCGCCAATCCGTGCGCGAGCGCTTCGAGCAAAGGTTCACCATCGAGCGCGTAGCGCACGACTATGTGCGCGTGTACCATTCGCTTGCGGCCGAACCTATTATGGTTGCAAGCAGCGGAACGCGGCGCAGCCCCGAACCGCGGCCGCTTCGGGCGCCTCTCGGGCGCGCGATCAGTGTACCACAGCCGCCTTTGTGCCTGACCGCGCAGAAGAAACAGGGAATGACGGTTTGACAGCAACGAACCTGAGCAGCGACGCAGCGCTGGAGGCCTCTAAGACAGAAGCGGTCCCAAATCCTTTCTATATCTCGGCGACGACATCGCTGCTGGAGCGGCGTCCACGAACCCTCAAACACGGCGACACCTTCGCCGTGTTCGACCATTACGGCGACGTCTCCTCTCGCGGCGGCAGTCCAGAAGGCATCTTCCACAAGGACACCCGCTTCCTTTCGGACCTGCGCGTCCTGGTCAACGGGCACCGACCGCTTCTGCTTAGCTCGACCGTACAGGACAATAACGTGCTGCTCACCGCGGACCTCACCAATCCCGATCTTTTCAGGGCCGGCAAGCTCCAACTCGCGCGAGATACGGTTCAGATCGTTCGCTCAAAGTTTCTCTTTGACGGCGCGTGCTATGAGCGGCTCGGCGTGCATAACTTTGGCGCCGCCCCGCACACCTTCGAGTTCGCGTTCTATTTCTCGGCGGATTTCGCCGACATTTTTGAGCTACGCGGCCATAGTCGGGAACGCCGGGGGGAGGTCGAGAGCAAGAGCGACGAGAACGGTGTCGTGTTCCTGTATCATGGTCTCGACGGCGTCACTCGCCGCACCACGATTCAATTCGATCCGAGGCCGGAGGAGATTGACAAGGACGGCGCGCGCTTTCCTATCGAGCTTGGCCCGGGCGGTCGTGCCTCCCTGTTCATGACGATTGCATGCGAGGAGCGCGCGCCCAAGGAGAGAGCGGTTCGCCAATTTTTCATTGGCTTGCGCGACGCCCGTCGGGCCTTGCACGCATCGACGGCTCGCGCGGCGTCCGTCGAAACGTCCAACGACATATTCAACGAAGTGTTGTGCCGGGCGGTCGCCGATCTCTACATGCTGATGACCGACACGCCGCGCGGCGCCATCCCTTACGCTGGCATTCCCTGGTTCTCGACGCCCTTCGGCCGCGACGCGATCATCACCTCGATCGAAATGATGTGGCTCGACGCGACCGTCGCCAAGGGCGTGTTACGATTCTTCGCCGCGACCCAGGCCAAGGACATACGACCGGAATCGGAAGCCGAACCCGGAAAAATATTGCACGAAATGCGCTCAGGGGAGATGGCGCGCCTTGGCGAGGTTCCGTTCGCCTTTTACTACGGCTCCGTGGACAGCACGCCTTTGTACGTCGTTCTCGCTGGCCTCTATTTCGAGCGCACCCACGATTTGGCGACGATTTCGGAGCTGTGGCCGAACATCGAGGCTGCGCTGCATTGGATCGACGCCTATGGCGACAGGGATGGGGACGGATTCGTCGAATATCAGGGTGGCAAAACAGGGCTCACTAATCAGGGGTGGAAGGATTCCGCCGATTCCGTCTTTCACGCCGACGGAAGCAACGCGGAAGGCCCGATCGCGCTTTGCGAGGTGCAGGGTTACGTCTACGCCGCAAAAAGCCTGGCAGCAAAGATGGCGGCCGCCAAGGGTCTCGCCGATCGTGCGGAGGGACTCGCCCGCGAGGCCGAAAGCCTTAGGATGAGATTTGAGAAGGCGTTCTGGTGCGACGACATCGGCACCTACGCCATGGCGCTGGACGGCCGGAAAAGCGCCTGCAGAGTGCGGTCATCCAACGCCGGTCAGTTGTTGTTTACTGGCATCGTCTCGGAAAAGCGAGCGGCTGCGGTTGCGGAGCAGCTGTTGAGCCCGACGTTCTTCACCGGTTGGGGCATCAGGACGATCGCCTCCTCCGAAGCGCGGTACAATCCGATGTCCTACCACAACGGCTCAGTCTGGCCGCACGACAACGCGCTTATCGGCCTAGGCTTCGCCAGATACGGAATGAGACAGCACGCTCAGCGGCTTTTCACGGGTCTCTATGGCGCTTCGCGCTATATGGACTTGCGCCGACCCCCGGAATTGTTCTGCGGCCTCAGGCGCACCCCCGGCAAAGGTCCAACCCTCTATCCGGTGGCCTGCTCTCCACAGGCTTGGGCAAGCGCGGCGCCTCTCGCACTGTTGCAAGCCTGCCTCGGCCTCGACTTTGACTCCCAGACGGAGCGGGTTTGTTTTCTGAGACCCGCGTTGCCGGATTTCCTCGACCGGGTGATTATTCGCTCGCTCAGGGTCGGCTCGAGTGAGGTCGACATCCTCTTGCAGCGCTACGCTTCCGACGTGTCGGTCAATGTGCTGCGACGGGTCGGCCTTGCCGAGGTGATGGTCAAGCAATAGAGGGAGGCGTTCGGCCAGTCGTCCTGTCGGCGTAGCGCCGCGATGAGTTGGTGAATTGAATGGGCCGGGTGCTTCAGACGCTAGCCCTCTTGACGATTGCGCTTGTTCTTTGCGGCCCGCTCAAAGCCGCCGCCGAGCAACAGCCGCGCATGACGGGCGACACGCGCATCCACGATCCGTCCGTCATCGAGATCGATGGTCGTTTCGTCGCGGTCGGAACGGGACAGCAAGGGCCTACGCACGGCGCCATCAGAGTCAAGATGTCGCAGGACGCGCTCCGGTGGACGGAGGCGGGTCTGATCGGAAGTGGCCCGCCAGCGTGGGCTCAAGCGGCGCTCGGGTTTAAGCCGCTCAACGTCTGGGCGCCCTCGTTCAGCCGTCGCGGGAGCACAGTCTTCCTCTACTATTGCTTGTCGAGTTTCGGGCGCAACACGAGCGCCATCGGGCTCATGACCAACAACGCCTTCGATCCGCTCACGCCCAGCGTCGGCTGGAGGGATGAGGGCCTCGTCCTCATGTCGGGGGACGGCGACGACTTCAACGCCATCGACCCGTTCCGCATCGATTCGTCGGACGGCCGCGCCTACCTCGCCTTTGGCTCCTTCTGGTCCGGAATCAAGCTCAGCGAATTGAACCCCGAAACCGGCAAGCTCATCCGCGCCGATGCGCCGCGCGTCGCGCTCGCCAGTCGCAACGGGGGCGCGATCGAAGCCGCCTCGATCCTCGAGCGCGACGGTCAATTCTATCTGTTCGTGAGCTTCGACCAATGCTGCAAGGGCGTCGCCTCGACCTACAACATCCGCGTCGGGCGCGCGGATCGGATCGAGGGTCCATACCGGGACAAAGAAGGCAAAGCGATGCTGGAGGGCGGGGGCTCGCTCGTGCTGGGGACGACCGGCCGTTTCATCGGGCCCGGCGGGCAGGAGGCCGTGCGAACCTCCAAAGGCGATTTGCTGGCGTACCATTATTATGACGGCGATGCGGCGGGCGCCTCCAAGCTGCAGGTGTCGCCAATCCTATGGAGCGCGGGCGGCTGGCCCGAGCTTGGGCCACCGCCGCAATAGGGCGTCCTCTCGGATAGCCGCCGCCCGTCCGTCGCGCGAACCGTTTTTCCGGCAAAACGCACTCGCCTCCACCCACGGCCCGTGCGAAAACGCCTCCCCATGCGAATCCTTCTCACCAATGACGACGGCATCCACGCGGCCGGGCTCAAGCTCCTCGAATTGATCGCGGGCGAGCTGTCTGACGATGTGACCGTGGTCGCGCCCGAAAACGACCAGTCGGGCGTCGCCCATTCGCTTTCGCTGAGCGACCCGCTGCGCTTGCGGGAAATCGGGCCTCGCCATTTCGCCTTGAAAGGCACGCCGACCGACTGCGTTATCATGGGCGTGAGAAAGATCATGGCGGACGATCCGCCCGATCTCGTCCTCTCAGGCGTCAATCGCGGCCAGAACGTCGCCGAGGACGTGACCTACTCGGGCACCATCGCCGGCGCGATGGAGGGGGCTCTGCTAGGCATTCCCTCGATCGCCCTGTCGCAGGCCTATGGCGGCCCGGTCGGGCGGCCGAAAATCGAATGGGAGGCGACGGAAACGCATGCGGCGCCGGTCATTCGCACAATTCTGGCCGCCGGCATCACCCCAGGCGGCCTCGTCAACGTCAACTTCCCTTCATGCCCGGCGTCAGAGGTGGCGGGGATTGAGCTCACCCGTCAGGGCCGTCGCAACACCGAACTGATGCGAGTCGAGGAGCGGCGCGATGGCCGCGGCTTTCCCTACTTCTGGCTCATGTTCCAGCGCAGCGCGTTCGAGCAAGGGGAGGGGACGGATCTCGCCGCTTTGGCGGCCAACAAGATCTCGATCACCCCGCTGAGGCTCGATCTCACCGATCATGATTTACGTTTGCGATTCGAGGAGGCTTTTGCCCCGCGTTGACGCAAAGGAAACGACATCGGCGGGATAAGAACCCGTCATGACAGTGGCCGAATCAGAAGAGCGCGCCCAGTTCACCCTCGCCATGCGCGCGAGGGGCATCAATGACCTTGGCCTCTTGCGGGCGCTGGAGCGCGCGCCGCGCGCTCTCTTTGTGCCCCCCAGGTTCGCCGACATCTCGGGCCGAGACATTGCTCTGCCGATCGGTTGCGGACAGACCTCGCCCCCGCCTTCAATCGTCGCCGCGATGATCGCCGCGCTCGCGCTCAAGCCCGAGCACAGTGTCTGCGAAATCGGAACGGGAACAGGCTATTGCGCCGCGCTCTTGGCCCAGCTTGCGAACAAGATTGTGTCGCTCGAACGATTCCATGCCTTGGCGGTCGAGGCGTCTGCAAGGATCAAGGCCTTCGGACTTGCCAATGTCACAGTGGTTTGGGCGGACGGGTTCGAGCATCATGCTTCGGGAGAGCGCTTCGATCGGGTCCTTGTTCACGGCCTCATCGAGCCTCCGGCCGAGGCCTTCCGCCGCCTAATTCGGCCGGGCGGCGTTCTGGTCGCGGTCGTCGACGGTCCGGAACGGGCGGAGCAGCACATCGTGAGATTGACCGATGCGTCGGGCGGGGCGGGCGACGCCGCTGACATGGGACCGGCGCGCGCCATGCGGCCGCTCGAGCACGGGCTCGCGCACGCGCTCTGAGCGGCTCGGCAACGCCGCGTCGGCCGCGCGAATTTCGACATAATTATCAACCGAGGATTCATCTTAAACCTTCCCTTAACTCGCCCGGCGCAGACTGCCCTCATTGTGCAGTTGCGTGGGCGTGGGTGGAAGCCAATGAGTGATTGCGTTGCGGGGACAAACGGACGCGCGGTTTCGCGTCTTGCGCTGGTTGGCTTCGGTCTCATTCTGCTGTCGGGATGTTCGTCCGACGTCACACGCTTTTCCCAAAGCGACAGTCCGTTCACCAATCCGTTCGCCAGCAATACGACGACGGCTGCCCCATCCCATGGGGTGACGACGTCGCCGCTCGCGCAGGCCGCGCCCGCAGCTGGGGCAACGCACACCGCTTCCCTTTCGAAGCCGCAGGCGGTTGGCGGATCAGCGGCAGGCTGGACCGCCGCCGGCGGCTCGCCGATCGTTGTCGCCAATGGCGAGACCCTGGACACGCTTTCCGGCCGCTACGGTGTACCCGCAGCAGCAATTCTTTCCGCCAACGGCCTTTCGAGCGCCTCTGAAGTCAAGAGCGGCACGCATCTCGTGGTGCCCGTCTATCACGCCGACGGCCGCGCGGTCGCCAGCACTGAAAAGGACAAGGCCGAGAGGAAGCGCGATTCGGACGTCGCCGACGCTGACCTCTCCAAGTCTACCAAGAAGGCGAAGGACAAGGAGAAAGAGAAGACCGCCAAAGCCGAGAAGGCCGCCAGGGAGGCAGAAAAATCTGCGTCGAAGGACTCGAGGGAGTCCAAGGGCGTCGCGGTCGCTGAGGCCGAGCCGTCCAAGGCGTCGGAAGTGAAAAAGCAGTCGATCGATAGGACGCCGACGGGCAATCTCGAATCGGGCGCGTCCCAGTCGAAGACCCCGCTGACCGGCGCGCAGGCCGACGCCGCCGGCACGGCGCCTGAATTCCGCTGGCCGGCGCGGGGCCGCATCATTCAAGGGTTCAAGGCCGGGGGCAATGACGGCATCAACATCTCAGTCCCCGCGGGGACTTCGGTTCGCGCGGCCGAGAGCGGCACTGTCGTCTACTCGGGCGATGGGCTCAAGGGATACGGCAACCTCGTCCTCATCAAGCATCCGAATGGCTTCGTCACCGCTTACGGCAACAACGGAGAACTCGACGTGAAGCGCGGCGAAACAGTCAAGCGCGGGCAGGTGATCGCTAAGTCGGGCGACACCGGCAACGTCAATTCGCCGCAGCTTCATTTCGAGTTGCGCAAAGGATCGACGCCGGTCGACCCGACGAGTTATCTCGCCGGGCTCTGATCAGGGGATCGACAGGTCCAGAGTCAGATCTGGGAAAGCCTGACCCTCGGAGACTTCCACCACACAATCCTAAATTCGAGGGCCGATGAGGGCGGCGGGTCCAAAGCAAGGCCCGCCGCCCTTGATTTTGCGCGCCCGAGCGGAGAGGGAGAGCGATGCAACCCCGCCCCCTCGACGCGTTCGCGGCCACGCTCATCTTCGTCCTTTGTATTGTTTGGGGCTTCAATCAGGTCGCCGTCAAACTCGCGTTGCCGGATGTCGGGCCGATCGCGCAGACGGGCGTCCGCTCGGCCGTCGGAGCGCTCTGCGTCATCGCCTACGCGCTTGTGACCAACCGCCGCATCTTCGAGATTGACGGCACGGAGGCCGCGGGCGCGCTGGCCGGCGCCTTGTTCACCGCCGAATTCATCGCGCTTTACGAATCCCTGCGCTTCACCACCGCCGCGCGAGCGACCGTGTTTCTCTACGCGGCGCCTTTCCTGGTCGCGCTCGGCGCGGCGTTCCTGCTTAAGGACGAGCGGTTGAGGCCCATTCAATGGGTGGGGCTCGCCTTCGCCTTCGTTGGCGTCGTCTGTGGCTTTGTCGGCCGGACAAACGGCGGCGCCCTGGCGGGCGACGCGCTTGCTCTTTTGGCCGCCGTGTTCTGGTCGGCGACGACGATCGTCATCAAGGCGACCCCGCTCCGACGGATCGACCCGGTCAAGGTCCTTCTCTATCAGATCGGATTTGCGGCGGTGAGCGCGCCTTTTGCGGCCTACGCATTTCGCGAAGCGTGGCCGGCCCACCTGAGCATGACGTCGAGCCTCTCGCTTCTATGGCAAGGCGTCGTCGTGGCCGGCGTCAGCTACGCGCTTTGGTTTTGGACGCTCATGCGCCACTCCGCGTCCGAACTCTCGGCCTTCATCTTCATTACACCGCTGGTCGGGGTGCTCGCCGGCTGGCTGGTGTTTGGCGAGACGCTGAGCTGGGGCTTTTGCCTGGCGATCGTGCTGGTCCTGGCCGGGCTTGCGCTCGTCAATTGGCCGCGGAGCGCAGCATGCGGGGCAACGCGCGTAAATCAGCGCCTTCGAGGAGACGCTTTCCGTCGCGCTGCAGGCGGCTGTCGCCGATCGAGATAGCCTCGAAAATCAGTCATCCTCGGAGAAGAAATCTTCATCCAAACTTTAAATTCGATTGCCCGGATCTTACGGACGCCTACTCCGTGCTCAATCATCAAATCTGCGAGGCTCTCGCCATCGACCAGGATGACGCGCTGAGTCAGATGAAGCACGTAATCACGCGCATGCGGGCTGAAAGTCGAGGTCGTCACGAAAACGCCCTTTGTTGCCCCACGCCCTACAAGACTTCCCACGAAGGCTTGGACCTCTGGACGTCCAACTGCGTGGTCTTTTGCATATCGCTTTGCCTGTACATAAATCCGATCTAATCCCAATCGATCTTCGTTAATGATGCCGTCGATGCCACCATCTCCTGTCTGACCCGTGAGTTGAGACGCCGCGCTTTTGCGAGACCCGCCATAATTCATCGCGATTAGCAGATCGACGATTAGCTGCTCAAAGAATGAAGGCGAATTTTGACCGATCCGCTCCAGCAGATCAGTTCGCAACGCCGACTGCACCGCTTGGAAAGCACCCTCGATCTGCTCCTCTGGCGTTATGTTGACCACCTTCGCCGGTTTAGGATCGAGAATCGCTTCGACGGCTTCAGGCGCGGTTTCCCCCTGATTTCACGTACCAATCCTTAAACGATGGCAGCTTCAGTAAGAGGGCAACGTTGATCCTTTCCGGATTTGTCGCGAGCAACTTCCGCCCTTCCTCTGTGGCGACGAATCTTCCCCGAGAAGGCGACCTGATGAGGCCCGCCTTGGTCAGATAAAACTTGGACCAATGAAGACGGTTGTGAAGGACCTTTTGTGCGACCGCTGGGTAGCATTGCTACCCTCTCTTCGGAAGTCAGCCCAATCTGATCAGCGACCTGGTCGGCAACATCCGCGACTTTCTTCTCCTCCTCTGCAGCTGCGCGAAGGAGCGGAAGCATGAGAGTTTGGTAGTCCGGGATGGCCATCGAGGTCCCTCGGCTTCAGGACTTGGAGTTCAGCCAATTGCAGGAATTGGTGGCAACTGCAACGCGAGGAGTGTCGCGGAGCTTGCGTCAGTCCGCCGCGTCGAGTGGCTTGCCGAGCCGGCCGGCGAGATCCTGAATGAACTGCCAGGCCGTGCGCCCTGAACGCGAGCCGCGCGTCGTGGCCCATTCGAGCGCCTCGGCTTCGAGCGCGTTCGCGGGCTCCTCAAGACGGAAGTGCTTGGCGTAGCCGTGGACCATCGCGAGGTAGTCGTCCTGGCTGCAATGGTGGAAGCCGAGCCAGAGGCCGAACCGGTCGGACAGCGACACTTTCTCCTCGACCGCTTCGCCCGGATTGATGGCGGTCGAGCGCTCGTTGTCCATCATGTCGCGCGGCATGAGGTGACGGCGGTTCGAGGTCGCATAGAAGAGCACGTTCGCCGGACGGCCCTCGATGCCGCCCTCGAGCGCGGCTTTCAGCGACTTGTAGGACGTGTCGCCCGCGTCGAACGACAGATCGTCGCAGAACACGATGAACCGATAGGGCCCGTCGCGCATGAGGCCCATCAGCGCCGGCAGGGCCTCGATGTCCTCGCGATGGATCTCGACCAGCTTGAGACGGCCGTCGACGCCGCCCTCGCGATTGATGGCGCCGTGCGCCGCCTTGACCAGCGACGACTTGCCCATGCCTCGCGCGCCCCACAGAAGCGCATTGTTGGCGGGCAGGCCGCGGGCGAATCGTTGGGTGTTTTCGACCAGAAGATCGCGGACCCGGTCGATTCCGCGCAGCAGCGAAAGGTCGATGCGGTTGATCCGCGCGACCGGAGCGAGCGCGCCCGTGTCGGCGCGCCAGATGAACGCCTCGGCGGCGTCGAAATCGGGCTTCGCCGAGGGATGGGGCGCGAGCCGATCGAGCGCCTCGGCAATGCGGCGGAGGAGGTCGGCTTGGCTTTCGAGCGGCGACAAGGGGCGATCCTGTTCGATTGAAGGGCCTGAGGCTTTGCCACAAGGACAGGCCAAGCTCCAGCGCCTGCCGCCGGACGGCGGACCTGACGCCGCCCGGCGTCACATTCCGACCGACGCGTGAAGCGCAGTCTTATCAGGTTGATCGGAGCGGGCGTTCACGCCCAGCTGTAAGCGAACAGTCCCATCACGACGATGATGATGACCGCCGCCGCGACATAATGCTTCGCCTCCCACTCGTGCAGGGTGAGAACGCGCTGATGGAGAGGCCGCCGGGTGGACATGGATTTGCCTAGCATGAACGGCGGGAGCCGCAAACGGCCGCGGCTCCCCCCGCCGGCCCGAGGCCCTGTCGGAATTTTACGCTCCCGGCCTTGCTTTTCACGCCCCACGGCGCTTTTGATTGGGGCGTCGCCCGGGTGGGAACTCATGAACATCGTCCTGATGGCTGCATTCTCATGGCGCTCGGGATCGTGATGGCCGCCAATCGAAGCGGCTACCTCTATTTCGTGGTGGGACCGCGCTCGGTCTTGGTCGTCGCGGGCGCGGTCGCGGCGCTCGCGTTCTGGGTTCTGCGCGTGGCGCGATAGCGAACGATGCTTCGCCGCCATGGCGCCCTGTCAAACCGCCCGGCCCGATGCTATATATCGGGGGATCGGCCGGTTCGCCCGGCTGGCGGAGATTCTCGATGGCCTCTCGGCTATTACGGCGACAGGTGATGACTTTGACCGACGCGGCGGCTGCGCGGGTGCGCGAGCTGACCGAGGCGGCGAGCTCGCCGGTTGTGGGCTTGCGCGTAGGGGTCAAGAACGGCGGCTGCGCCGGCATGTCCTATACGATGGAGCTCGCGGACGCGATCGCCCCCAACGACGAGGTGGTCGAGGACAAGGGCGTCAAGCTTTTGATCGACCCCAAGGCGATCCTGTTCCTGCTCGGCGCCCAGATGGATTTCAAGGTCGACCGCCTGTCGGCGACGTTCTCGTTCTCCAACCCCAATGAGACCTCGGCCTGCGGCTGCGGCGAAAGCGTCGCGATCACGCCCGCGAGCCCCGAGGCGCTTCACGCGCCGGCCTGAACACGGCCCATGAACGTCGAGGACCTGAAGCGCTGTTCGAACCGTCTGGGTCCATCACAGCCAAACGGATGTTCGGCGGGTCTGGGATTCATGCCGAAGGCCTGTGCTTCGCGACCGAAATTGAAGGGCGAAGTGTTTTTGAAGACGGACGCTCTTTCGCGCGCTGATTCTTCGGCCATTGGCTCGACGCCTTTCATCTAGCGTTAAGCGCCTGTCTGCACGTTTACGCTTATTCGCGGTTGCGTCGCGCCGCCGCGTAAGGGCGGCTTGCGCCCGCTCGGGGGCTGGTGCTATCGCCCTGCTCGCGCTGTTCCACATGAGCGCGCGTGGAGGGGTGGCCGAGCGGTCGAAGGCGCACGCCTGGAAAGTGTGTATACGGGAAACCGTATCGCGGGTTCGAATCCCGCTCCCTCCGCCACTTAGAGCGTTGTCCGGCCCGGAGACATAGGTAACAGACTGTACCTAAGACATGGGTGACAACCTCGGGCCGAACGGTGGTCCAGGGGTTGCAAGGTCTTCCGCTCCAGATCGATGAAGCCAAGATCGTAGATCGCAGCTCGTGAAGCTGACGATCCAAATGCCATCGTCCACTTCTTTGATTCCCAGGCCCCGGCTGGCAAGGACGGTCGAGACGTTGAGGCGTTTTGGCCTGGAGATTCGGCCGCAGGCGGTGACGAGGACGTCGCGGTCGTGCAAGGGGTATGCGAGTTCGGGCAGCGTTCGTCAAAGAATTCAACGACGAAAGGCCGCACGAGGCCCTCGCCATGAAACGCCCGCCCGAGTTCTATGCGCCCTCGCCCAAGCGCTATGACGGCCCCGCCTGAGCTCGAGCGGTTCACCGGAATTGGTTAGCCATCGCCGACAACACGCGCCGCGGCCGCGCGGCCAAGAGCGCGAGTTCGCCAAATCCGGCCAGCATCATGGCCCAGGTGGAAGGTTCCGAGACGGCGGCGATCGACCCGAAGAGTCCGTCCGTCTCACCCTTGATGCAGTCGGTGAACAACAGGGTGTTCGGGTTTCCATCACTCCCTCCCACCAAAGCCAGGGACCAAAGGCCTGAGCTGCGCCGTCGAGAGTGAATGAGTCTCGTCCATCCAAAGCTAAGTTGAGCGTCTCCACCATGTCGTTTCTGATGCCGGAGCAACCGCCGGGGCTGGGTTAAATCACGAGATATCGCCGGCCCATTTTCGTCGCTTCGCCGTCGCCGATACTTCTCCCGGTCTACGGTGCGCAGGCGAGTCGGCGTCCTTGGGTGGGTTGAGCCAGACGTCAACATAGACCCCGGCCATACTGCACCTCGCGAGAGCGAACGAGTCGATAAGCCGGTACAGGGCCGAGCGTCTGCTGGTTTCCGTCTTCAAAGGATGTGCGCCGCTATCCTCAGACACCCGCACCTCACCGAGCGCGGACGAAGTCGACGGCGCGAATGTTTCGATCTCGATCGTCGTGGCGGCTTGCTTTTCCATGTTCTCAGTCTCCCTGAGAAGGAGTTGCTCTCGACTCTGATCCGAGCAGCGACGAACGCTCACGCCACCGCTCGTGTCCCAGCATCCCCGCAGCCCGTCAGCATGAGCCGTTCCCGATCCGAGCGTCACGAGGGCCGCTATTGAGCCGCGCAAGATAGTCTTTCGCATCTTTTCCCTCCCTGTTTTCGCCAGACTAGGATGAACCGCGCGTGACATGCGAAGGTTCGACCGGGGATAGTCCCGCCGTCGTAAGATTTTCCAGGTAATTCGGCGTTGATAGGCATTGCTCCTTCCCCGCCCATTTGGAGACAGCGGGGCACGCATGCAGGTTTCCTACCCGCGAACTTGAGCCAACTTCGGCTTGCCGCGGCGTTTTCCGTCATTCAAAATCACGACTATCGCTCCTAAGGCTTGCGCAGTCGCTGAGCGATGGAGACCGGGAACCACGAGATGTTGCACAAGACGATCATTGTCGGCGCCCTGGTGGCGGGGCTTTCATGCCTCGCGCAGCAAGCGATCGCCCAGGAATCCCGGAGGATTCATGAGGGCGGTTGGCCCATTCAGAACGGCGTCAAGCACCAGCCGACTCGCGGCGCGGTGGGAGGAGAGTTCACGCCCGGCCAGGCGAATGAAACCGACAAGCTTTACGATGAACTGATGCAAGGCTACGGCGCCACCCACCATACAGGTGACGCACGGTCCCGTTAGCGGTTCAGGCGAGTTCTCGGCAATGCGCTCGGGGAACTGCAGCGTCGGCTTTGGCTTCGCGCGGCGGTCGCCCGCGCCGCCTCAAGTCCGCGGCAGGTCGACCCCGGAAATCTCCCCACAGATAGCGAGAAGCCTGTCTTGCAGAGCGATGTCCCGCGCCTCGGCGTTCGGCTCGCGTCGCTTCAGGTGGTAGAAATAGCCGCCGGTCGTTCGCGCGGCGGCCTCGTCGGTAGTCGCGAGCCACGCTTGCGTGAGATGGGCTTGGCTAATGTCGTCGGGTGCTCCAGTTCCGCCCATTTTCGTCGCGACCCAGCCGGGCGTCAGCGCGTTCGACAGCACATCGGGCCAGAGCCGCGCTATGGCGAAAGCGAGCATGACATCGTGCAGCTTGCTCTCGGCGTAAGCTGACGATCCGTCCCAGCGCCGCTTGCGCCACAGGATGTCGTCGAGGTTCGCGCTCGCGCGCGTGTGCATGCCCGAGCTCAGATAGATGAGCCGCTTCGGCCGTTCGATCAGCGCGGTCAGGATATAGGGCGCGAGCGTGTTGATGGCGAAGACATGGGGCAGATTGTCGCTGGTCAGGCGATGACTTTCGCCGAAGCCGACGGCGGCGTTGTGAATGATGGCGTCGAATGAGCCGAGCGCGTTGACTTGGGCCGCGAGATCCTTGGTCGCGCCGAGGCTTGCAAGGTCGCCGACGACGACGGCTTCCGCCTTGGGCTCGGCCTTCCTGGCGTCAGCGGCGCGAGTCTCGTTGCGGGCGTGCAGCACGACCTTGTGGCCTTGCTCGGCGAGAAGCTGGCCCGCCATAAGGCCAAGGCCGTCGGACGAACCGGTGATGAAGATGCGCGACATGCCGTTCTCCTAAGGTTACGCTTGCCTGATGCATATGGTCGCCGCGCCGCCCCTCCGGCAACGCGCCCGTAGCCCAGATGGGGCCCGCGCCTTCTTTGCGCCCTCCCGCCGACCTATAGTCCTCGCAAATCACTCAACGACAACAGTTTGCGGCCCAGATGCCCCTCTGCGCCCTCCCGCAGGCCTATAGTCCTCGCAAATCACTCAACGACAACAGTTTGCGGAGCCCGCCCATGACCACCCACCAGCGCAATTTCCCATCAATCGATCCCCAGAAGCTCGAGCGGCTGGCCGAGACGGCGATCAAGGTGGGCTTGCGGCTTCAACCGGGGCAAGACCTGTTCCTGACTGCGCCGGTCTCGGCGCTGCCGTTGGCGCGCCGCATCGTGGCCGAGGCCTACAAGGCCGGCGCGGGGCTGGTGACGCCGATCCTGTCCGACGAGGAGATCACGCTCACGCGTTACCGCTCCGCTCCCGACGCAAGCTTTGACCGCGCGCCGGGCTGGCTCTTCGAGGGCGTCGCGAAAGCCTTCGCCGCCAACACCGCGCGGCTCGCCATCGTCGGCGACGATCCGATGCTGCTGTCGCAGGAAGACCCGGCTAAGGTCGCGCGCGCCAACAAGGCGAATTCCATCGCCTATCAGCCGGCGCTCGAGAAGATCGCCGGCTTCGACATCAACTGGAACATCGTCGCCTATCCGACCGCCTCATGGGCCAGCCGTGTCTTTCCGGGAGACGAGGAAGAGGTCGCCGTCGGCAGGCTGGCGGAGGCGATCTTCTCCGCCTCGCGGGTCGACAACGATGACCCGGTTTCCGCCTGGGCCGCGCACAACGCCGCTCTGAGCCGACGCACGGAATGGCTGAACGCGAAAAAATTTCACGCGCTCCATTATTCCGGGCCTGGAACCGATCTCACCATTGGGCTTGCCGACGGCCACGACTGGCAGGGCGGCGCGGCGACGGCGAAGAACGGAATCACCTGCAATCCGAACATTCCAACCGAAGAGGTGTTCACCACGCCCCATGCGCGCCGGGTCGACGGCCATGTCGCCAGCACCAAGCCGCTCTCCTATCAGGGCACGCTGATCGACAACATCGCGGTACGTTTCGAAGGCGGACGCATTGTCGAAGCGACGGCTTCGCGCGGCGGAGACGTCTTGAACAAAGTGCTCGACACCGATGAGGGCGCACGCCGTCTTGGCGAGGTCGCTCTCGTGCCGCACTCCTCGCCGATCTCGAAGAGCGGGCTCCTGTTCTTCAACACCCTGTTTGATGAGAACGCCGCGTGCCACATCGCGCTCGGGCAATGCTACACGAAGTGCTTCGTCGACGGCGCGAAGCTTACACCAGAGCAGATCGCGGAGCAGGGCGGCAACAAGAGCATGATCCATATCGACTGGATGATCGGTTCGGACAAAATCGACATCGATGGGCTCGATGCGAACGGCGCCCGGACGCCGGTGTTCCGGAAAGGCGAATGGGCCTAAGCTTCAGGACCGGAGGGGTTCGCTGGCTGCGGTCCGGTACTGGGCCGCCGCCGGCGTTGGCGGATGTCTGCCCCGAGGTTAGGGGGGTCGCGGCGCCCACATCATAGCGCGCGATCTCAGGGCCTGGAGCGACCAGTCTCCCCCACCATGGACCGCGAGACCCAATAGGCCGCCGGCGATGGCGAGATCCTTCTCGAAATGCAGCAACTCGTCGCGCACGGCGAAATGCTGATGAAAAAGGAAGGCGGTCGCAAGACAGAAGAGCGCAAGAGCAATCGCGCCCAGCCGTGCGAACATTCCAAGCGCAATGGCGAGCCCAGCGAAGAACTGCAGGGCGATTGTCGCGACGAGCGCCAGGCTTGGCACGCCCAAACTCAACATTGCCGAGGCCGCGCTGTCGAAGTTCGCCAGCAGAAAAACGCTTTCGTGGATGAAGATGAAAGCGAGCAAGAGCCGCGCCGCCAGCAACAGCGCGTTGCGCGGATGTCCCGTCAGTTCAAAGGCAGCGGAAGTCATTGGGATTCCCCCTTGGAGGCGGAGGCAGGCGCGGTCGCGCCCGCCTCTCGACGTTCGGTCAGTTGGAGGCTGACTTGCTGGCGATCGCTCTCTCCAGATCCCCGCGCTCGTCGCAGCCTGCCGGGCAGAGCTTCGTCAGCGCGGCGAGCTGCTCCTTCGCCTTGTCCATATGGCCGGTCTCGACATAGAGCTCGCCGAGATATTCGCGCGCCGCCTTGTGGTCGGGCTGCAGGTCGAGGGCCTTGGCGTAGTAGGAAAGCGAAGTCGCGTAGTCGCCCGTCTTGCGAAGGGTGAAGCCGAGCAAATTATAGACGTCGGCGTTCTGCGTATCCTCGGCGAGGTCGCGCAGTTCGGCGAGCGCCGCTTTGTAATTCTGCGCCTTTATCTTGGCGCGAACCGAGGCGAGATCGACGTCGCCGCTCGTCTCCATATTGTCCACGGCGCGAGCTGTCTCGAAAGTCAGGGTCGACGCGAGAACGACGCCGGCGAGGATCGCGAAACCGCGAAGGCTGTTGGGTCTAAACATGGCAGCTCTCCATTCATGAGGCGTTACGATTGGACGACCGGGGTGAAGGCGTAGGCGGCGCCGTCCTTCACGAACGTCCCAGCGCCGGGGAACGGGAAATGCGCCCCGCAGATTTGCATGCGATCGGCGATCACACGGTCGATGATGCGGCGGCGAGTCTCTACAGCAAGGGGCCCGTCTTGATCGTATGCGCCCTGCCATTCGGGATGCGGAGCGAGGATACCCGGCACGTACATCGTGTCGTTCGAGATCATGAGCTGGTCTTTGCCTGACGTGACGAGGAGCACCGAATGGCCCGGCGTGTGTCCGTAGGCGTCGAGGATTTGCACGCCAGGCGCGACTTCAGCGCCGCTCTCGACCAGCTTCCAGTTCTTCCATTTCGGAAAATTTTCGGCGATTCGCCGGCCCGCGGCCTTGCGGCCTTCGGGCAGCTTGTCGACACGGCCATCCTCCGTCCAGAATTTGTATTCGACGCCATTCACCACGAGCTCGGCGTTCGCAAACGTCGGCGCGTTGGTTCCCTTCTCCATCAAGCCCCAGACGTGGTCGGGGTGGAAATGTGAGATGAGAACGGTGCTGATGTCGTTGTGATCGATGCCTGCGGCCTTCATGTTGGCGGGCAGATTGGTGGCGTTCGTTTGCCACTGTCCGACGCCGGAACCCGCATCCACCATGATCGTCTTGTCGCCGATCCTCAGCACGACGACCGTCAGCGGAATCGGCATGAAATCCGTGGTCAGGCCAGCTTTCGCCAGCGCCGCCTTGGTCTCTTCCACCGAGACTCCTTTGATGAAGGTGGGATCGTGCGGCTTGCGCCAGATACCGTCATAGACGGCCGTGACCTCGATCGAGCCGACCTTGTATTTGTAGTGGCCGACGGCTGGCTCGATAGGCGTCGCCGCGAAGGCGGGGCCGGCAAAAATGAGTGGCCTGCTGAGCCCGAAAGCGGCCGCCGCGGCGGCGGAGGACAACACATGTCGGCGTGAGAGATTCAACATATTGGTTCTCCTCGAAACCGTCGGTGCGACGCTTGGGAGATGCCCTCTCCCTGCGAATACGACCGCCGAGCCGGAGGCTTTATTCCCGCGCGCCGCGAAAAATGTTTTTGGGGCGAAGGCGCCGGCGCCTTGCGCTTCAGTTGAAGGGAGGGGGTGGCGGCGCCTGCGGCCTAGCGCGCGACGGTATCGCAGCGCCAAACGAAACCAATTTGCGACTGGGCCGTACCCTATTGAGGTCGGAGGAATGTCACATTGGAGTCAGAGCCGTCGTGTATCTCGTGAATCAAACGCAAATCTTTTGGAGACATGTCGATGCTCGGCTCACCGAACCTCTATCGAGGGAACGCGCCGCTAACGATGCGGCTCAAGATTCACGACCTTCACGCCCAGCTTGAGCCGCTCGAGCGCTATGGGGTCGGCGCCCTGAGCTTCGCCGTCGCGGGCGGCGTTCACGCGCTTGTGCGTGGCATGGGCAGCGTGCTGCGCTGCGCGTTTTGCTCCGGCGAGGATAGCGACTCCGAACGCGTCCGAGCGGCCTTGATGTCGCCCATATCAGATTGAGGCGGTCTGCCGTCAATTTGCCGGTCGCCTTCGAGCGGCGCATTCAATAACGTCAGGCGACTGGGAGCGTTTGGCTTCCGGATCGCGCGATGGAGGCGACTCATGCCGACGGTCACGACGAAGGACGGCGTCGAGATTTTCTACAAGGATTGGGGCCAAGGGCCAACCGATTGTGTTCAGCCACGGCTGGCCGTCTCTCTGCGGACGATTGGGACGCCCAGATGCTGTTCTTCATGGCTCAGGGCTATCGCGTCATCGCGCATGACCGACGCGGCCATGGGCGGTCGAGCCAGACGGCCGACGGACATGATCTCGATCACTATGCGGACGATCTGACCGCCGTAACAGACCATCTCGATCTCAAAGACGCGATTCATATCGGGCATTCGACGGGCGGCGGCGAAGTGGTGCGCTATTTGGCGCGACGCGGTGAAAAGGGGGTGGCGAAGGCAGCCATCATTAGCGCCGTGCCGCCCTTGATGGTGAAGACCGAGGCGAACCCCAACGGCCTGCCCAAGAGCGTATTCGACGATCTGCAAAAGCAGCTCGCAGCCAACCGGTCCAAGTTCTATTACGACCTTCCGGCTGGTCCTTTCTATGGGTTCAACAGGCCGGGCGTGAAAACGATCGAGCCCGTGGTCTGGAACTGGTGGCGCCAGGGCATGATGGGCGGCGCGAAGGCGCATTACGACGGCATTGTCGCCTTCTCCCAGACCGACTTCACCGAGGATTTGAAGAAGATCAATGTGCCGATGCTCGTCATGCATAGCGAGGACGACCAGATCGTGCCTTACGTCGCCTCCGGCCCGCTATCGGCGAAGCTGCTGAAACACGGCACGTTCAAGAGCTACAAGGATCTTCCGCACGGCATGCCAACGACCCACGCCGATACGATCAACGCGGACCTGTTGGCGTTCATCAAGGGCTAGGTAGAGCAGCTCCGTCATCGTGAGGAGCCATAGACCGTCGAAAGACGCCCGTCTTTCGACGCCCTGTGGCTCGCAATGACGACCGCCGTTCGCGTCAGCCGACCCGCTCGATCAGCGCCATCGCGGCGGCCGGGTTCCGCTGCTTCGCGCCGCTGATGACATAAAGAAAAACCTCGCGGCCGGCGCCGTCGGATTTCAGCGCCGCCGCCACCGTAGCGAGATCTGGCGGAGAGCCGCCAGCCGCCCAGGTCTTGGCTCGGCTCGCCCATTGATCGAGCGCCGCGGCGGAATATCCGCGCTCTTCCCCTTCGCTCGTTCCCATGATGCGCGCATAGACGAACGGCGCCGTTAAGTCGGCGATCTGCGGGTAGTCGGAATCTCCGGCCATCACGACGGCGACCTCATACTCACGCGCAAGCGCGACGAAGTCGGGATGCTTGAAGCTCTCGTGGCGGACCTCGACCACGTGACGGATGGGGAGGCCGTCGACCGACTTGGGCAGAAGCTTGAGGAACGCGGCGAAATCCTCAGCGTCGAAACGCTTGGTGGTCGCGAACTGCCAGTTGACCGGCCCGAGCTTCGCCTTGAGCTCCGTCACGCCGGTCTTGAAGAAGCGCTCGATCGATTCCCCAGCTTCGGCAAGAACGCGTCGGTTGGTGGCGAAGCGCGGTCCTTTGACCGAGAAGATGAAATTCTCCGGCGTCTCGTCGCGCCACTTGATGAAGCTCGCCGGTTTCTGCGATCCGTAGTAGGTGCCGTTGATCTCGATCGAGGTCAGCTTCGAGCCCGCATATTGGAGCTCTTTCGCCTGCGGCAGACCCTTGGGAAAGAACGCGCCGCGCCAGGGCTCATAGGTCCAGCCGCCGACGCCGATCCTGATTTTCCCTTGAGGCGTTCCTTTTGCAGCCACGTCGAGCCCTCTATTTGCGCGCAACCGCGACGGTGCGCCCGCCGGTCAGTTCGACGAGCTCCGAAGGCGTCAGGCGAAAGACCGCGTTGGGCGTGCCGGCGGCGGCCCAGATCTCATTGAAGCCTAGCAGCGATTCCTCGATGAGAACGAGGGGCTTGGTCTTGTGGCCGATCGGCGGCACGCCCCCGATGGCGAAGCCCGTCGACTCGCGCACGAAATCAGCGTCGGCGCGGGCGATCGGCTCGCCGATCGCTGCGGCTGCTTTCTTTTCATCGACGCGATGGACGCCAGAGGCGACGATCAAGACCGCACGGCCGCTATTGGCGCCTCGGAAGATCAGCGACTTGGCGATCTGGGCGACCTCGCAGCCGATCGCCGCCGCAGCGTCGGCCGCGGTGCGCGTGCTGGCGTCGAACTCGAGAACCTCGAACCGCTCGCCAAGCGCCGCCTGGACTTTGAGCGCGGAAGGGCTTTCGGCGGGCTTCATGCGCGCAATCCGATCGGCTGCGGCCTGCATGTGCCGGTCATCTGCCCCATCGTGACGGAATCTGAAACCTGGCGGGAGTTCTCGGCTCTGTCGGCCTCTGGTCTCGCACGACGACAAACACGCCTTCGCCGGAGACGCGGACGTCAACTTGATCGCCCTCCTTCAGGGCTAATTCCTTCACCACGGCGAGGGGAAGGCGGATGGCGAGGCTGTTGCCCCATTTCGAGACCCGCATCAGGCTCTCCTAAAGATGAGGTTTCCGATCAGCATTGTCGGCGCGGCGCAACGGGTCGAATCGCGTCGACGTCGCCAGCGTAAGCGAAGCGATCCGGGGAACATAGCGTGCCCTCGTTGCGCTGGAATGCTTCGACACCCCATAGCCCGTCCGGAAGGACGGGCGTTCTAGACACCCCATAGCCCGTCCGGAAGGACGGGCGTCTCTCGACACCCCATGACCCGTCCGGAAGGACGGGCGTCTCTCAATGACGATCTCATCCAGGGTCAAGGACAAGCGGATTTGCTGAAGCAAATCATTTGGAGCGCTATAGGCGCCGTCACGCCTCGGCATGGACCCGCGCTTCATATTCGCGAAGATCCTTCTTCGATATCTTGCCGACCGAAGTCTTAGGCAATGCGTCGCGGATTTCCAACGCGCCGATCATTTCGTGCTTTCCGAGCCGGTCCTTCAGGAACGTCTTCAGATCGTCGAGCGTGAGCGGCGCCGCGCCCCCCTTCAGTTTGACGAACGCCTTCGGTGTCTCGCCGCGATATTCGTCCGGAATTCCAATGACGCTCACTTCCTCGACCGACGGATGCTGATAGATGGCCTCCTCGATGTTGCGCGGATAGACGTTGAACCCGCCGCAGAGCAGCATGTCCTTGATGCGGTCCACGATATAGACGAAGCCGTCCTCGTCCATATAGCCGACATCGCCGGTGCGGAAGAACCCGTCCGCGGTCATCGAGTTGGCGCTCGCTTCCGGCTTCTTCCAATAGCCTTTCGTCACGTTCGGGCCCTTGACGCAGATTTCGCCGCGCTCGCCGAGCTTCACCTCGCGCTCGGGGTTGGCGACATCGACGAATTTCATTTGCGTTCCGGGATAAGGCACGCCGCAGGAGGTGGGCCGCCGCCGGCCCTCGCGGGGGTTGAACGTGCCGATCGGCGCAGTCTCGGTCATGCCCCATCCTTCATTCAGCTGGCAGCCGATCACCTGCTCGAACCGGTCCTGCACCGCGACCGGCAACGGCGCGCCGCCGGAGCCGCAGAGGCGCAGCGACGAAAAATCCATGTTCTCGACGCCGGGGACGCTGAGCAGGGCGACATGCATGGTCGGCACGCCCAGATAGACGGTAATCTTCTTCTCGACGATGTCCTTGAGCGCTGCGGCGGGATCGAAGCGCGGATGGAGCACGAGCTCCGAGCCCAGCCGAAATCCGAGCAGCATCACGACGGTCAGCGAATAAATGTGGAACAGCGGCAGAATGCACAGGACCCGCTCCTCGCCGACCCGCAAGCCTTGTTCGCTGCGCGTCATCACTTCGGCGTAGAGCGATGTGGCCGCGGTCAGATTGGCGTGGGTCAGCATCGCGCCCTTGGGCGAGCCGGTGGTGCCGCCGGTATATTGAATGACCGCCAGTTCGTCCTCGAGCGCGCCGACCGCAGGAACCTGATAGCGGCCGTCGTTGTCGATCAGGTCTCGAAACGGGACATGGGCGCCGCCGCGCTTGACCTCGGCAAGCATTCCGCCTGCCTTCATCTGCGCCCTGACCGGCTCAGGGGCCGGCGTCATCTCCGCGAATTCGCCGACAACCAGGGTCTTGAGCCGCGTCGAAGCGAGGAGCTTCTCCGCTTGCGGATAGAGCGAGGCGAGGTCCAGCGTCACGAGGATGTCGGTCTCGCTGTCATCGACCTTCAATTGCAGCGTCGGCAGCGCGTCGAGCGGCGAGTAGTTGACCACGACGCCGCCCACCTTCAAGACGCCGAAGAAGGCGATGACGTAGTGAGGCGTGTTGGGGAGGTAGAGCCCGACATGAACGCCGCGCCTGACGCCGAGCTTTTGGAATCCGGCCGCGGCGCGGTTCGCGAGCGCGTCGAGTTCCGCATAGGTCCTGCGCTTGTTCATGAAGTCGAGCGCCGGCTTTGAGCCAAACCGCTCGGCGGCCTTTTCCAGCACGCTCTGCACGGAGCAGAGATCGAGCGGCGCGTCCCAGCGCACGTTGGCCGGATAGGACTTCACCCACGGTCGAATCGTCATCGCCTTATCCTCGGGCCTCCGCATGGGGTCCCTTGTCCGGCAGGGCCGCCGGCGAGGGCTTGAACGTTCAGTTGGCGCGTTCTCTGGCGAACCGTCAAGCGGGCAGGGGAGCGATCGTTGCGCGCCCGGGCCGAGGAGCGCAGGATGGCCTCAAGCAGCGACGCGGTTTAAGGCGCGGCGAGCCTGGAGGTCTTGAGCGATGGCGGACGGAAACAAGCGTCCTGTTTGCGCGGTGGTGGGCGTCGGCCCGGGCAATGGCGAGGCGATCGCGCGGCGTTTCGCCGCGGACGGCTACGCGATCGCGCTGATGGCGCGGCGCAAGAGAGCTCACGGCCAAGCTCGCCGCCGAACTGCCAAGCGCCAAGGCTTACGCCTGCGACGTCACCGAGGCGGTCTCGGTCGAGGCGGCGTTCGCCGCCATGCGCTCCGATCTCGGCGACGTCGACGCGCTCATCTACAACGCCGGCTCCGGCGTCTGGGGCCATGTCGAGGAGGTCAAGGCGGAGGATCTGGAGCGCTCGTGGCGCGTCAACACGCTCGGCCTTTTTCTGTGCGGCCGCGAGGCCATTCCCGCCATGCGCCGAAGAGGGCGAGGGGGCGATCATTGTCGTCGGCGCGACCGCCTCGCGGCGAGGCGCAGCCGGCGCGGCCGCCTTCGCGCAAAGCAAGATGGCGCAGCGCGCGCTTGCCGAATCGATGGCCCGTCATCTCTGGCCGGCGGGCGTCCACGTTGCGCTGATCGTCGTCGACGGCGTGGTCGGCGGGCCGGTGACGCGCTCGCGGTTCACCGATCGCCCCGACGATTTCTTCATCGATCCCGCCGGGGTCGCGGCGATCGCCGCCGATCTGGTCAAGCAGGATCGCTCAGCCTGGAGCTTCGAAGTCGAGGCCCGGCCGTTCAAGGAGAAGTGGTGAGCGCTCGAGCGCTCATTCTTCCGCGCTGAGCCCGAACACCGCGAACA
Source organism: uncultured Alphaproteobacteria bacterium (assembly GCA_963820095.1). Taxonomy (GTDB): domain Bacteria; phylum Pseudomonadota; class Alphaproteobacteria; order Rhizobiales; family Beijerinckiaceae; genus Roseiarcus. Next base: position 28,988 of record CAWFZA010000007.1, on the reverse strand, counting down.
GCTCGGCGGCATCGCTCCAAAGCTTCTCCACCCGCCAGCCGCATCGCTGCGCCGCGAAGGCGAAGCCGGCGGCGTCGAACTTCCGGCAGGTCTCCGTATGGATGGTCTCGCCTTCTGCGAACGCGAAGCTGGAGCCGGCTGCGGACACGATCTGAGGCTTGAGGCTCACGAGATGCATCTCGATCGCGGAGTCCCGCTCGTTCCATCGCGCTTCGTGCGCGAAGGCGTCGAGCGCAAAATCGCCCCCAAGCTCGCGGTTGACGCGGGTGAGAAGATTGAGATTGAAGTCCGCCGTGACGCCACGCTTGTCGTCGTAGGCGGCGATCAGGGCGCCGACGTCCTTGCGCAGGTCGATTCCGATGATCGCCTTCCCGCGCGCGCCGACATGCGCGCGCATCCGGCGAAGCAGAGCGGCGGCGTCAGATGGCCCGAGATTGCCGAGCGTGGAGCCAGGAAAAAAGGCCGCGCGGGGCCGGGCGGGAATGTCGGCGGGAATCTCGAAGTCGAGCGTGAAATCGGTGACGATCGGGCGGACGGGCAAGTCAGGAAACCGATCGCGAAAGCGCTCGATCGTCCGGCTAAGAAAATCCGCCGCGATATCGATCGGCGCATATAGGCGCGGCGCCTCGAGCGCGTCGATGAGGATCTCCGACTTGATCGCCGCCCCGGCGCCATATTCGAGCAGCACGGTTCCTTCGCCACACAGAGCCGCCATCTCCCCGGCATGGGTCTGAAGAATCGCCGTCTCGGTCCGCGTCAAATAATATTCATCGAGTCGGGTGATCTCCTCGAACAGCTCCGAGCCGCGCTGGTCGTAGAGCCAGCGGCTGGGCAGCGTCTTTTGTGGTCGTGACAGACCGGCGAGCACATCGGCCCGGAACGCTTCGTGCTGGCTTAGTTTCGATTCGACGAGGTCGAGCATGTCAAAGGTCCCCCGCCAGTCTCAGCCCGGAGAATTGCCACCGCGCGTCGGGTGGGAAGAAATTGCGGTAACTCGCCCGCATGTGGCTCTGCGGCGTCACGCAGGAGCCGCCGCGCAATACGAACTGCCCGCACATGAACTTGCCGTTGTATTCGCCAACCGCGCCTTCGGCCGGCTTGAAACGCGGGTAGGGCGCAAAGGCGCTGCGCGTCCATTCCCACACATCGCCATAGATCTGGCGCAGGCTTGGCTGCCCGGCTTGCGCGGGCGCGGGGCGCAAGCGCCCCGACTCGATAAAGTTTCCGCGCAACGGCTCGCCAAGCGCGGCGTGCTCCCACTCGAATTCGGTCGGCAATCGGCGCCCGGCCCAGGTCGCGAACGCGTCCGCCTCGAAATAACTCACATGGGTGACCGGCGCGGCCGGATCGACGGGCTGCGCGCCGCGCAGCGTCATCGACCAGTAGCCGTCGTCCCGCGCGTCCCAGTAAAGGGGTGCGTTCCAGCCTTCGGACTGCACCGTCGCCCAGCCGGCCGAGAGCCAGAGGAGGGGCGTGCGATAGCCGCCGTCGGCGATGAACTCCATCCATTCCGCATTGGTGACCAGCCGGTCCGCGAGCTCGTAAGGCTCGATGAGCGCGCGATGTCTCGGGCCCTCGCAGTCGAAGGCGAAGCCTTCGCCGTCATGCCCCACTTCGACGACGCCGCCATCGAACCTGCGATAGGAAGGCGGGGAATCGTCGGTCCTGCCGACCGCGATCGGGCTCGGGATCCTTGTACGCAGGATGCAGAGGGTTCTGGGCGAACAAGTGCAGGATGTCGGTGAGCAGCAGCTCCTGATGCTGCTGTTCATGGTTGCAGCCGAGTTCGATCAGCGAGGCGATGGCGGGCGAAAGGTCGTCCTCAATGAGCGAGGCCATTGCGCGGTCGACATGCTCGCGATACGCAAGGACTGTCTCGAGCGCCGGGCGCGTAATCATGCCCCGTCTCGGGCGCGGCTGACGGGCGCCTATGCTTTCGTAATACGAATTGAACAGGAAATTGAACCCGCGATCGAACACGCGGTAGCCGGGCAGATTCTGTTCGAGAATCATTCGCTCGAAGAACCAGGTCGTGTGCGCGAGATGCCATTTCGCCGGGACTCGCGTCGGGCATCGACTGCACGGTGGCGTCGGCGTCGGAAAGAGGCGCGCCAAGCCGCGCGCTCGCCTCGCGAACCGATCGATAGAGCGTGCTCAGCCCGGCGTTTTTCCGCGGCGAACCATTAGGCTTCGGGACACGCATGCGATCCTCGTCCTTTAGGGGCGCCGGCGCGCCGGATATGGGTAGCGCTTCGATATTGGCGAGGGGTGGAGAGACGAATATTTGCTATTCCCGTCGCGAATAGTTGCGTCTGAACCTCGCTTCGCGCGCCCCCGCAATGCCCTTACAATCACAACGCGCGCACAATGGCCCCGCCAATCATTCGCTGAGACCCTCGAACTGCAACCGGCGAGGCTCGGAAAGGTTCCATCTGCTTAACTACGCGCTCTTCGGGCTCGGCTGGTCCTCGCCCTGTCTTTGGCCCGCAGGTCAAATAACCGCCACAAGCGCGTGTTTTGCTCGCAAGCGCGATCCCGAGCGCGATCGTCAAAACATCGACCGCATTGGTCGAACGGGGAGGGTGGGGCATGAACACGAAGACGTTCCTGACTATCGCCGCGATCGTAGCGGTTCTATTTGGCCTGGCGTTCGTTCTGGCGCCGATAGCGGCTGGCTCCGTCTACGGGATGCCGCCCGACCCTCATACCGCCTTGACCTTGCAGTTTTTCGGTTCAGCCCTGATCGGCATCGCCGTGGTGAATTGGTTCGCCAAGGACTTTGCGGATTGGGAGGCCGTGCGCGGCGTGTTGATCGCAAACGCGATCGGCGACGCTGTCGGCGGCGGCGTCAATCTTCTGGGTACGTTTGAGGGGCTGATCAACAGCATGGGTTGGACCTCGACAGTCGTCTACGCTTTGCTGCTGATCGGATGCCTCTATTGCCTGTCGAGGGGTGGAGAGACGAGCGCGGTCACCGCCAAACCGGCGCAGTGAGCGGCCGCGGGCAAGCGCGCTTCTGGCGGCGCTCCGCTTGGATGGAGCCGCTCTTGTCATGCCCGCGAAAGCGGGCATTTGGACGATCATCAACGCCCCGCTGGATACCTGCGTTGGCGGGCGTCCAGCCGCGCCCCGCGCTCGTTCGGCGTCGCGGGCCGGCCTATTGCTTCTCGATCAGTTCACAGAAGCGAAGGATCGTGCCGAATGGGTCGATCGCGGCCGTCTCCAGCGTGCCCCATGGCGTCTTTTCGAGGCCGGGGCGCATGTAGCGATAAGTCTTGGCGCTGATCTCGCGATGGAATTCATCGACCCCGCACGTCATGACCGCAGCCGCGCGCCAGGGCTGCCATCGCCGTGATGCTCGCTCAAGTGCAGGATCAAGTCGCCGCGCGACACCTGGCGATAAGTCACCGGTCCCTGACAAACTCCGCGAGGACATCCAGGCGGGCGGCACGGCCCGCGGAGCGCGCCTTTAGTCGCTGGCGGCCTACTTTTTGGAGGCCGCTTGAAGCAGATAACGCTCTGCCAAGGCAACCCAATAGCGCACGCCGTCCGGTATGACCTCGTCATTGAAATCATAGTGTGGATTGTGAAGTTGGCGCGGCGCCGCCTCATCATGGCGCCCCGAGCCAAGAAAGACATAGCAGCCGGGCGCCTTGCTGAGCATGAACGCAAAATCCTCTGCTCCCATGACTGGCTGCATTTTAGCGTCCACGTGTTCGGAGCCGACGAGTTCTCTGGCGACATCCGCGGCGAATCGCGTTTGCTCCTCGGAGTTGTTTAGAACCGGATATCCGCGCTCGAATAGAAACTTGTAGCCGGCGCCGGCCGCTTCAGCGGCGTGGCGAACGATCGATTCAAGTCCCGCCTCGAATGTGTCGCGCACGGAATTGTTGAGCGCATAGAGCGTTCCACGCACGACCGCCTTCTCGGGTGTAACGTGTACGCTCTGCCGATCGCCAGGATTGCCGCTTTGAAATTGCGTGATCGAGAGCACCACCGGTTCCGCGGGATTGAGATAGCGCGCCTTGAAGACATGCATCTCCTGCACGACCCTCGACGCGATCAGTAGAGGGTCGGGAACGCCAAACTGCGCGGCGGGGTGCGAAAGCCGGCTCGTGATCCAGAACTCAAAGGTGTCGATCGACGCCAACATGGCTCCCGAGCGCATCATGATGTTTCCGGCGGGAGCCTGGGGCAAGTTATGCAAGCCGAAAACGGCCTCGACCGGGAACTTGTCGAATAGGCCATCCTTCACCATGGCGTTGCCGCCGCATTGCTCATCCCCGGTCTCCTCCGCAGGCTGGAATATGAAGCGCACGATGCCGTCGAACTCTCCGTTCCGGGCTAGATGACTCGCCGCGGCGAGCAGCATGGCTGTATGTCCGTCATGCCCGCACGCATGCATCTTGCCGTCCACCTTCGAGCGATAGTCGAATGTGTTTTCCTCATGGATGAACAAGGCGTCCATATCGGCGCGCAGGCCGATGGCCGCCGGGCTTCCGCCACGCTTGAGCGTGCCCACAACACCGGTCTTGCCAAGGCCGCGATGGACCTCAAGTCCAAATTCGCCAAGCTTCGCGGCGACGAAATCCGCCGTCGCATGCTCATCAAATGCGGTTTCAGGATGAGCGTGGAGGTATCGGCGCCAATTCGTCGCCTCCTTCACAAGACTTCCGTCTATTGTCGGCTGGTGGCTCATGAGATGCCCCTATTCAAGCGTCCGCTGGCGCATGATCGCTGGCTGGCTTCGCAAGCGAGCCCTGACCTTGTCAAACCATAGGCCCAGGATAACGGAGTCAAAGAGGACAGAGCAAGAATGATAACCGAAGCAGCCGCCACCATCAAAAAAACATGGCTCTCGCTCGGCCACACAAGTCAAGGCATATCAGGAAGCCAAGAGTCAGCCTTTTACCGCGAAGGAGATTGGCGGTATTTCGTAATCTGCGGCGCCACCGCGAGCCCGACGTTGCTACGTCATCGCCCCACGCGCCGCGACTGGCCACAAACACTCTACACGCGTTCCTCTGACGCCGACATACCAGTCGTAACGGTCGACGGTCGGGTCGCAATGGCCAGGCTGGAGCCAGAGCTTCTCACCGACGCGCGGGGAATTCGCTCCGCCGGAGACTACGAGCTTCCCATGCTCGTCGGAGGCCCCTGAATAGGTGACGTCAGGCCGGTTCCACACGACCGGGGGACCGCTGTCGAACGCCAGCGCCTTGAGGCCCGCGTCGACCACCGCAAGGTCGCCACGCGGCGCGCTCATGACCGTTGTCAGCACGAAGAGCGATTGCTCGAAGGGCGGGGCTTCATCGTTGCGCGCGTAGTCTGCGTCCATGAAAACGTAGGAGCCGACCTGCAACTCGGTATAGACGCCGCTTGCCGCCTCGAGGGCGAAGGTGCCGGTCCCCGCGCCCCCGACGATCGGACAATCGAGACTCGCGTTCTTGAGGCCGGCCACCGTTTCGCCCGTGAGCGCGACTGCGCGCGCGATGCTTGCACGCCGTTCGTCCGCGGTGCGCTGATGCTGCGCCCGCCCCTGATAGGCCTGCAGGCCGCCGAAGCGCAGCCAGCGGCTGGCGGCGATCCGCTGCGCCAGAGCCGTGACAGCAGGGCCGGGCGGGATGCCGCAGCGGTCCATGCCGACGTCGATCTCGATGAGCGCGCTAAGGCGTAAGCCCGCGTCCTCGGCGGCCGCCTCCAGGGCCGCGACGCCGGCCTCGGAGTCGACGCAGATGGCGGCCGTGCAGATCCGACTGAGGGCGGCAAACCGGGCCAGCTTCCGTGGACCGGCGACCTCGTTGCTGATGAGAATGTCGCCGACCCCGCCCCACGCCAGGATCTCTGCTTCGGCCACCTTCTGAACGCATTGGCCGACGGCGCCGCGCGCGATTTGGAGGCGGGCGATGACTGGCGATTTATGCGTCTTCGCATGCGGGCGAAGCTTGACTCCGGCCTCGCGCGCGAGCGCCGCCATGAGGTCAAGATTTTTCTCTAGCGCGTCGAGGTCGATGAGGAGGGCGGGCGTGTCAACCTCATCGACTGAGGCGCCCGGCTCGGCGGGAGGCGGCTGAAGCATGGCGGCTCAAGCCGCCATTGGGCGGGTCGTCATCGAGAGGTCCCGGAAATTGTCGCGAATGAAGGTGGCGGCGCGGAGTGCGAGGGCGGATATGGTGGGCGTCGGATTAACGACGCCGCCGGTCGCGAGCACGCTGCCGTCGACGATGAAAAGGTTGGGCACATCCCAGCTCTGGTTCCACTTGTTGACCACGGAGCGCTCTGGGTCCGCGCCCATCCGGCAGGTGCCGATCATGTGCCATGCGGGGGTTCGGTAGACCCCATTCTCGTCGCGGTAGTCGGTCGCCTTATAGTCGAAGGCGGCCGCCGCCTTGGCGATGTCCTCCATGCGGTCGAGCATGAAGTTCATCATCCGGCGATCGTTTTCACCGGGCTCGTAAAACAGCCTTGCGGCGGGGAGACCATACGCGTCCCGCACGGACGGGTCGATCGTCACCCGGTTGTTGGGATTCGGCAGATCGTCGCCGATCGCGTGCACGCCGATGCCGTGCGCGAAGTGACGCTCGAACCAATCATGGTGGCCGCGGCCCCAAGGCGCCTTCGCATTCGAAACCCAGCCCGCCGCCGCCTCGCCGGCCGCCGACGTTCCCGTCAGGCAGTTGAACTGGAAGCCGTTGACGAAGCCGCGGTTCACGTCCGTCTCGGCAAATTCGCGGCCTATCAGCGAGGCGACATATCCCATATGGCTCTCGATGGGCTCGTCGACCCAAAACTCCGAGCTCACCAACGTATGATGCAGAAGGTTGCGACCAACCTGATCGGAAGAATTGGCGAGATTGTCGGAAGCGAGTAGGAGGCGCGGCGTCCCAACGCCGTTGGCCGCGATGATGACAAGCTTCGCGCCCTGGAACTCAGCGCGACCCGTGTTGCGGTCGACGAAATGGACGCCGGTGGCCCGTCCGTCCGGCCCCGTCTCGATCTTGAGGGCGCGTGCATAGGTCCGCAGCCGCGTTCCTGCGACGAGGGCTTTCGGCCATATCGACAGCGAGAACTTGCTCATCGAGCCGCGCGGGCAGCCGTTACAGATCCCGCAGCCGTTGCAGCCCGGGCGGCCGTCATAGTTCTCCGAGATGACGCCGGCCTCGGCGGGCCACCAATGCCAGCCGAGTTTGTCGAACGCCTCGGCGAGCCGGCCGGCGGCGCGAGTGAAAGGCAACGGCCCCGTGGGGCAAGGGTCGCGAGGCGGCATGGCGACGTCTCCGGCGAGACCGCTCGTGCCAATAAGACGATCGGCCTTTTCGTAGAAAGGCGCGAGCTCTTCGTAGGAAATCGGCCAGTTCGGCTGGAGACCATGCTCGTCGCCCTTGCGGAAGTCGGAGGGGCGATAGCGCGGCCAAATCGCGCCGTAGACATTGGTCGAGCCACCGACCCCGTTCCACATCAAGACCTGCGAGGAGTTCGTCTCGACCGGATAATCGTCGGGATGATGGCGCTTGTTAACGTCGGAGTTCCAGTTGGTGCGTCGCTGCCAGGTCCAATCCGAGCTGTAGTGTGGATGATCTCCCGGCTCGACCCATGCGCCTTGCTCGAGGCAGAGCACATCGAACCCGCCCTGTGCGAGCACCGTCGCGGCGAGGGCGCCGGTGGCGCCCGCGCCCACAATCAGCACATCGCAGTCCTGGCTCTTGGTCATCGCTTCAGGCCCCAGGCTTGGGTTCGGTTGCTCTCGAGGTCGAGGCCGCTGATGTCGACGCGGTTGACGTCCGCGGTTTTCGTGTAGCGGCCGCGTCCATGTCGCGGGGTGTCGCGCTCGAGATCGAAGCGCCGCACAGGATAGCCTTTGATGTGCGGGCGGAGCTCGTAAGGGTGACCTGTGAGAACGATTGCCTCGGCCACGAACGGGTTCTCGTAATAAGCGATATAGGCTGCGTCTCGCACCCAGCCGAACAGGTCCGGTTCGGCCCCTTCAAAACGCTGTACGACCGCGACGCGCGCCGCCTCGTCGAGCTCTTCGAGCGGGCCGCCGGCCGTCTCGATCGCCTTCACCAGTGTCGGCAGCGCGTTCTTGCCGCGCTCTTCCATCAGCCGCAACGCCAGCTGGCCCTGGACGCCGACCGAGCTCGCCGAGGGCCAAAGCCCCTCGCCCGGGATGAGCACGTCAACGAAATCCGCGATGAGCGTGGCCGCGCCCGCTGGCCCGAGTTTTTCGTCGCCGACCTCAGGCGTGGTTTCGAGCCCACTTACGTTCGTCATCCGGCCTCCTTCATGTCGCGCGTAACGGTGATCATCTTGATCTCCGTCATCGCTTCCAGCGTCAGGCGGCCACCAAGCCGGCCGACGCCGCTGCGTGTGCCTGAGCCGCCTCCGAAGGGCAGGTGGATCTCCCAGTAGGTGGTGGAGTTGTTGATGTTGACAATGCCCGCCGGAATGGCCTCCGCGAAGCGCAAAGCCCGGTCCATGTCACGCGTGAAGACTCCGACCGAAAGACCATATTCGCTGTCGAGCGCGAGCGACATCGCCTCGTCGTCGTCGCGGAACGAAAGGATGGGCGTGACCGGCCCGAACGTCTCCTCGCGATTGATGCGCATCTCCCGCTTCACGCCGGTCAGCACCGTGGGTTCGAAAAACAGCTCGCTTCCGAGATCCGGGCGCGGCTTACCGCCGGTCACTACATTCGCGCCCGAAGCGACGGCGTCGTCCACATGTTCGCGCACCTTGGCCGCGACCTTCGGGTTGTTCAGCGGCCCCATTGTGACGCCCTGATGCAGCGGGTCGCCAAGGATGTAGTTGCGCGCATGCCCCGCGATCCGCTCAGCGAGTTCGTCGGCAACGCTCTCATGCGCGAGCACGCGGCCGGTCGCCGCGCAGATCTGTCCCGCGTTGGAGAAGGCGCCGTTGGCCGCGGCGGCCGCGGCGCGCTTGAGATCCGCGTCCTCAAATACGAGCAGAGGGCCGTTGCCCCCTAGCTCGAGCAGCATCGGCTTGCCGGCCCCGCGCTCCGCGATGCGCCGGCCGGTTACTGCACTGCCGGTGAAGCCGATCGCCGCCGTATCCGGATGCGAGACGATCTCGTCGCCGACGACCGGTCCTTCGCCGATAACGAGATTGAGGACGCCGGCAGGCAGACGCGCGGCGTCGATCGCCCGCATGAGCTCGACAGCGGCCATCGAGGTCGTCGGCGCCGGAACCCAAACGATGGTGTTGCCGGTGGCGAGCCCAGGTCCCAGATATTCGACCGGAATGTTCACCGGATAGTTCCACGGCGTGATGACTGCATAGACGCCTCTGGGCTGGCGCAGCGTCATGACGAGCTTGGACGGGTCCTCTGCAGGCAGGGTCTCGCCCTTCATCTGGCGAACGAGTTCCGCCGCGAGCCGAAAGCCCTCGGCTGCCTTGGCGACCTCGCCGGTGGCCTGGGAAAGCGGCTTGCCCTGCTCCTGGCTCAGCGTGCGCGCAATCCGCGCCCGGCTGTCGTCGATCGAAGCCGCGATGGCGACGCACATCTCGGCGCGTTTCCACACCGATGTCTTTGCCCACCCGGCCCGCGCAGCCTTGGCGGCCGCGATTGCGTCGCGGGCAATGGCGCGGTCGCTCTTCGGGAGCCACGCGATCTGCTGCCCCGTGGCGGGGTTCATGGCGGGCGCGCGCTCCGGCGCATCGGCCCAGCGCCCGTCGATGAAATTCTGCAAGATGTCCATAGAACGCGACGTCCTTCCTGTCAGGGATGCCACCAGCGGCCGCCAATCACGACGCCCCTGGCGAACAGGCGCTCGCCCGTCGTGACGACCTCGCCGACAACGTCCTCCAGTGGAAACTCGCCCTCTTCGAGCGACAAGATGCTGGCGTCTCCGACGCCTCCTGGCTTCAGCGTTCCGAGGTCCGGACGGTTGAGCGCCTGAGCGGCGTTGACGGTGGACGCCGCGATTACGTCGCGCAGCCGCATGCCTAGCGCGAGAAATTTCGACAGCGTTGTGACCTGATCGTAAACAGGCCCGTCGATGCACAACGTGTGGATGTCCGACGAGATCGTGTCGGGCACAAATCCCTCGGCAAGCATGGCGCGCGCGGTCTTCCAGCCGAACGAGCCCTTGCCGTGACCGACGTCGAAAATGACGCCGCGCTGTCGTCCCGCCAGCACGGCGGGCTTGACCTTGCCCTTGCCGTCGATCGGCGCATTTGGAAAGGGGCGAAAGCAGTGGGTCAGCACGTCACCGGGACGCAGCCGCGCGACGACCTCCTCGTAGGATGGCGGCGGCTCGTCGATGTGCACCATCATCGGCAGGCCGGTCTCATCGGCGACCTGTTCGGCGACGTCCAGCGGTACGATTCCCGCCGTTCCGCTCGCCACCCGCCCGATGCGGACCTTGATCCCGACGATGAGGTCGCGGTTGGCTTCGACCACCTCGATGCAGTCCCGCGCCGCGAGCAGTCGAATGTCGTGCCCCTCTCCCACCATGACGCGCTTGGAGAAGGCGTAGATCCCGGCGAAGGACACGTGGAGATATGGCAGAATGCGCACCGCGCTCCGCTCGATGACGTGCTTGCGGAAACCGGCGAAATTGCCCGGGCCCGCGCTGCCGGTGTCAACGCAGGTCGTAACGGCGCTGCGGCGCGCGAAGTCCTCGGCGTCAATGCCGAGCGACGTGCCTCCCCAGTAAACGTGGGTGTGCAGATCGATGAGGCCCGGCGTGACGAGGAGGCCCGAGACGTCGCGCACGTCGGCGCCTTCGGATTCGAGGCGCTGGCCGACCGCCGCCACCTTTCCCCCGGCGAAGGCGACGTCGGCGACGCGGTCGAGATTCTGCGAGGGGTCGATGATGCGACCGTTGCGGAGGATAAGATCAAAAGGCATGGATCCGTCTTTGGTGTCAGACGTTGACGCGCAGGCCGCTCTCGCGGTCGAACAAGTGCACTGCCTGGTTCGGCGCCGACAGCGTGACCGTAGCGCCGGGAAAGAGCCCGCTTGGGTCGGCGCACGTCGCCTTGACCATTTGGCCTCCGGCATCGACGTCGAGATAGTGCAGCGGGCCGGCCGGCTCGATCAGCGCGAGTTCTCCCTTGAGCGTGAACGCGTCCGAGCCGCCATTCGCCGTCGGGGCGAGATCGTGAGGGCGCACCCCGACGAGGCGCCGTGGCCCATGTCCCCCGGGCGCCATTTCGCCCGGAAGCAGATTCATCTGGGGCGAGCCGATGAAGCCGGCGACGAAGACATTCATGGGGGCGCGATAGATTTTCATCGGCTCGTCGAACTGCTGAAGGACGCCGTTATTCATCACCGCGATGCGGTCCGACATCACCATCGCCTCCTCCTGATCGTGCGTGACGAAGACGACGGTGATTTTGAGCTCGCGCTGCAGCCGCTTGATCTCGGTGCGCGTCTTCACCCGCAGGCTCGCGTCGAGGTTGGAGAGCGGCTCGTCCATAAGGAGCGCCGCCGGATGCCGAACGATCGCGCGCCCGACCGCGACCCGCTGTCGTTGGCCACCCGACAACTCCGCGGGCGAGCGATCCAAGAACGGGTTGAGCCCGAGCAGATCGGCGGCCCAGGCGACCTGCGTCGCGATCGCCTGTTCCTCGGCCTTTTGCTGGCGCAGGGGAAAGGCCAGATTCTCGCGCACCGACATGTGTGGATAGAGAGCGTAGTCCTGGAACACCAGCGCGATGTTCCGGTTACGCGCTGCAACTGGAGTCATGTCGCGGCCGTCGAACAGGATGCGGCCGTCGGAGATCTCCTCAAGGCCCGCGATGCAGAAGAGAAGGGTGCTCTTCCCGCAACCCGACGGCCCGACAAACGAAACGAAGCCGCCGTCGGGAATTTCGAGGTCGAGGGCGTGCAGGACGGGGGTCGTTCCATAGCTCTTGCTGACGGCTTCGATGGTGATCGTGCTCATGGCCTCAACCCTTCACCGCGCCGGACAGCGCGCCCTGGACGAGGAAACGCTGGAAGAAGAAGGCGACAAGCACAGGGGGAAGAATGGACAGGACGCTTGCGGCGAACATCGGGCCATATTCATAAAATTGCGCTTGGCTGAGGAAGCCGGAGATCACGACCGGAATCGTCTGCGCGTTCGGCGTGGAGGTGAGGATCAGCGCGAATAGGAACTCGTTCCAGCTCGCAAGAAAGCAAAAGATGATCGCAGCGACGATGCCCGGGCGCACGACGGGGATGAGCACGCGCGTCATCATGCCGAACCACGAGCATCCGTCGATCAGCGCCGCACGGTCGAGGCTCATGGGCACGCCCTCGAAATAGCTGCGCATCATCCACGCGCTGAGCGGCAGCAGGAAAGACGAGTAGGCGATGATGAGGCCGGTGCGAGTGTCAATCAGGGAAAGCGTGCGGTAGCAGATGAAGAACGGCAGCACGAGCGTCAGCGCCGGCGTCATCCGGGTGAGCAGGAGGGTCCAGAGGCTTGCGCGAAAAAATCGGGCTTTGCCAAAGCGAGCGAAGGCGTAACCCGCGAAAGTGCCGAGCGCGACGCAGATCACCGACACGCTGGCGCCGACAACGAAGCTGTTGAATATCGAGAGAGGAACCCGCCTTGCCTGCACGCTTGTCGAAAACTGAGCGCCCGACTGCGGCAGCAGCACCGTCTGAAAATTCTGCAGCGTCAATGTGCTCGGCACGAGCGTCGGCGGCGTGCGGATCAAATCGCTCGCGGGCGTGAGGCTCATCAGGACGAGCGTTAGCACGGGAAGCGCGGACCACAGGAAAATGATGACGGCGAGCAGAGTGAATCCGCCGCGGCCGAGCGCGCGAGAGAGCGGCGCGGGCAGGGCGCGCCGAACTCGGTAAGCTCCAAGCGAGGCCGGAGGAGCGGGAGCTCCGCGAACGCGCGCCAACGAGATAACGGACTGCGCTTCGTCGACGGCCTTAGAGGCCGGACGCAGACGTCCGCGCCGCTGGCCGAACACCACGACATAGACGATCGCCAAGAGGAAGCTCAGCGCCGTAAGGAAATACAGGAGGCTCGCCCCTTCGCCGAATCGCAGGAACTGGAACGCCGTGAGGTAGCCGAGCCAGGACAGCACCGTCGTCGCCGCGCCGGGACCCCCGCGCGTCATGATCCAAAGAATGTCGAAGGCCATCAGCGAGTTGATGGTCGTCACGATCGAGATGAAGAGGAAATTTGGCTTCAGCCAGGGGAGCGTAATAGCGAAGAAACGGGCGACCGGGCCGGCGCCGTCCAGCATCGCGGCGCGGCGCAGGCTGTCGGGCATCGATTGCAAGCCGGCCAGCAGCATCAGCGCCGTCAGCGGCGCCTGGCTCCAGACCTGCGTGAGGGCGACGAGATTAAGGGCGCGAAAACCGTCGCCAAGCCACGGCAGCGCGAACCGCCCTAATCCCAGATCGTCGAGAAGCCCGGTCAGCGCGCCATAGTCGCCTGCGTAGACGAACGACCACAGAACGCCGACCGACACGGGGGCCATCGCCCAGGGAACCAGCACGAAACTGCGGAGCATTCCTCGTCCGGCAAAGCGCTGGTTGAGCACAAGGGCCATGGCCAGCCCCAGCATGGTTGAACCGACGAGCGTAAAGCCGGCGAAATAGACCGTCCGGCCAATCGCCGCCCAGAAGTCAGCGTTCCCAATGGCGGCGGCATAGTTGCCGAATCCTACGAACAACCATTTCTTCGTGATCGGATTGGTTCGATGGAGGCTCAGATAAAAGCTGTAGACCAGTGGGCCGCCAACCACGATCGCGACCACCAGCAGCGTCGGCGCAATACTGAGATAAGCAAAACCCGGAACGCGCGTCCGCTGCGGACGGAGCGGCTGCACCAATAAGCCGTTGGCGGCCTGAGCGGTCACGCCGTCTGCTTTGTCGAGCGCTCCAGCGGTGGACATGGTTCTCCCGCGGTCAGCCTTGACGCCATGTCGGCTACTGGTACTGCTTCTTGAGTTCGCCGACCTTGCCGCTCAACTGCGCAACGAGCTCGTCCGTCGAGCCCTTGCCGCGGATGTAGTCCTGCACGTGCTGCATCATGAACAGGTCCCACTCCGGGAACCAGATTGTCTTGGCGATCTTGCGCGAGGTTGCGAGCTGAAGCTGCTTGTTGGAAATGTCGACGTCGCGCCATTTGGAAAAGCTCGCGACCACGTCGGGATCGGCCATGACTTCCTTGTAGCCTGAGCCGAGGCCGAACTCGAGCGCCCAGCGCTTGATGACGTGATATTGGCCGTCCTTCGCTTTGCCGCCGAAAAACCGCACGAGGCTCCAGGCACGGTCGACGTCGATCGGCTCCTTGGCCATCAGGTAAGCAGCGGTCCAGGCGAACGTCGAATGCGTCTTGCCAGGCATAAGCGCATTTTTCACCTTGCCCGCCGCCTTCGACATCTTCGGGTCGTTGGCGACCTTCTGGTCGTAGTCGTGCAGGATCATGAACGTGTGGCGTCCGGTCGCATAGCTCGGCACGCCCTCGTCCGGCATGGTCATGATGTCGGGAGCGACGAGCTGCTCCTTGTAGAGGGTTCTGTGGACTTCGAGGACCTTGCGGAGGGAGGCGTCGTCGACGAAATCGCTCTTGTCGTCGAAGACCGGCGCGCCCTCCGCGTACCAGCAGGAAAACAGGCTCCAGGAGAGTTCAGGCCACTTCTGGCCCCAGGCGCTGTTGTAGGGGGCGTCGGAAACCCCATCCTTCTTGAGCTTGCGGCAGGCGTCGAGCAGACTATCCCAGCTGTCGGGAACCTGCAGGCCCGACTTCGAAAGGTGCTCCTCGTTGTAGATGAAGGCGTTGTGGCCGGCGTAATAAGGCAAGCCCGCGATCTTGCCGTTCGGCAGCGACAGCGAGGTGACGGCGACCGGAAACATCGCCGCCTTGATCGCGTCGATGTCGGGCAGACCTTCGAAGTCGCGGGTCCAGTCAGCCGCGTTCCAGCGCGCGATGTGGTCTTCCTCGGAATACATCATGTCGACATGCTGGCCGCCTGTGAGCTTCGTCTCCACCACAGGATGATAGTCGCCAGACACGAGCTCGTAGGTGACGGACTCGTCGTAGAGCTTCTTGAACGTGTCGACGTTCTGCTCGACGATCTCAGGATGATATTGCCAGCCGATGAAGGTCAGGGGCTTTGCGGGCGCGGCGAAAGCGCTTCGGCCCGCGAGCGCGACGGTCGACAGGGCGGCCGCGCTTTGCAGCATACGTCGACGCGAAATGAGGAAAGCGTTGAGCGGAGATGTCACGTTGAGGCCTCCCTGGTGCGGCTTCCGAGGCATGATGTCAGGACTCTCTCTCTCTGACTAGAGATTTTTTATTTTGCGATCAGAAAGCGTTCCACGAACCCGTGGCGACAAAGATTTAGGCAGAACTGCCTACAAAAATGATCAGAAATTAAAAAGATGAGGCAGACGCTCAGTCCGAGACCGGCTGCGTGTCGTCGGTGTCCCGAAACGTCGTGTACTGCTGCTTGATGCGCCTTAATTTTTCCTGCGCGCGAGAGCTTCGGATCGCCGCGCCATAGGCCAGCATGTCGACCGCCGCCAGGAAGGCGTAACGCAGGCAGGTCGGGCCGAGCACATCGCCGTCGTCGGCAATGTCGAGCACGAGAGGCAAGGTGACGACTTTGGCCAAAGGCGTGTCTCGCACCGTGAGTGCGATGGTCGTCGCGCCATAGTCCGCGGCGATCCGCACCGCCTTGATGACCTCGGCGTTGTTGCCGCTGAGCGAAGAGCAGAACACGACGTCGCCGCGCTCGACCGTAGCGGCCAGCATCATCTGCATCTGGTGATCGCTGCTGCTGGTGATGCGCAGACCGAGGCGAAACAGGCGGTTATGGACTTCGTCGACCATCCAGCTCGACACGCCGCCGCTGCCGAAAGCGTAGATCATATGGCTGTGCGTCAGCGCGTCGATGACCCGGTCGAGCATGACGATGTCGATCGTCTTCTGCGCCGCCAGGACCGCGCGCTGGGCGCGCAAGACGACCCGTTCCTGGACCTCCGCCAGGGTGCCCGGCGGCGTTAGCGGTTCCAGGTAGCGCACCCCGACCCGCAGGCTGCTCATGACCTTCAGCTTCAGGTCGCGCAGGCCCTCGCATCCCATTGTCCGGCTGAAGCGCGTGATCGTCGGGGCGGACACGCCAAGCCATGTGACCAGATCCTCGATCGGCTTCTCGACGAACATCGTCGGGTGGCGCAGGATCGCGTCGGCTATTTTGCCGTGCGCCTTCGTGAGTTCGCCGGCATTGTCAATAAGATAGCCGATGATGTCGCGGGCCGCATAGTCTCGCGGAGGGTCCTTTTTTGGTTGCTCATGTTGCAAAGGCTCGGCCATTGTCCGACGGTTCCATGCACGCTCGATTTGCTTATAGCGCTCGCAAGTCTTCAAGAGATAGCGCGGCTCCGGTTCCTGTCATCGCGGCGGAGGCGAGCAGCCATCACGGCTTGGGTGGTTTCCGGCAAAAGGCAGACAGCTTCGTCGATACCTCTTCCGTCTCGTTCTCTTGCTGGATCGGAGGTGAAGGGTACCCGCGGCGTGTTGTTCCAGGCCGATTTCTTCGACCTCGAGCGCAGCCAAATCCACCTGCCCGCACGAAAAAGATCTGGTGCAATTCCTAGGAATTTCGGCGCGCCAGGTCCGACGTGAGACACGGGCGGCGTCAAGCGGCCAACGAATCCGCCTCGTTGTGGGCTTTCCGCTTGGTGCGTTGTCGACGGAATCAGCTTTGGCTTCAAACGGAACGAATCCCGGTTCTGGCCGTTCATTGTGCGCTGCAACACATCTCGGATTGTCCCTGATTTCGCGCCAGCCACAATAGGGGTATCGAATGCCTGCAGTCCGCCTAACGGCGCCCTCACCAAGGTCGCTTTCCCCTAAAGTCCCTACGATCTCCCGTCCGCGCCCTCTTGCCGTAGCAGCAATCGCCACTCTAGGGGCTTTGGCGATTGCAGCCTTTGTAAACCACCGTTTGGCCAAGCAGGCAGAACGCGACAATCCTCCCGCCGGTCGATTTTTGGAGGTAAACGGAGTCCGGCTCCACTATGTCGAGCGGGGCTCAGGGACGCCGCTGGTCTTGCTGCACGGCAACGGCAGCATGATTCAGGACTTCGAATCCAGCGGTTTGGTCGATTTGGCTGCGAAGAGTTATCGCGTCATCGTTTTCGATCGCCCTGGCTTCGGCCACAGCGATCGGCCCCGAAGCGTCGTGTGGACGCCGGCGGCGCAGGCTGAGTTGATCAATAGCGCTCTTCATCAGCTGAGCGTCTCAGAGGCAATCGTCTTGGGACACTCGTGGGGCGCCACCGTGGCCGTCTCCTTGGCGCTCAAATATCCGACGTTGGTCCAAGGCTTGGTTCTTGCCTCCGGGTATTATTATCCAACCGTCCGGCCTGACGTGGTTGCTTTATCCGCCCCCGCGGCGCCACTCTTTGGAGACGCCTTGCGATACACCATCGCCCCAATTGTAAGCCGATTGATGTGGCCGGTCTTGCTGGCGAAAATCTTTGGTCCCCAGACGGCGCCGCGGAAGTTTGTGGGCTTCCCGAAAGGCATGGCCGTTCGTCCTTCGCAGCTTCGCGCGGCGGCTGCCGAGTTGGCTCTCATGATTCCGGACGCATTCTACTTCCGCAACGAATACGCAAATTTGAAGATGCCCGTCGTTATCGTTGCAGGTGAACAAGACCGATTGGTCGATATTGATTCGCAATCGGCGCGGCTGCACGGCGAAGTGCCGCAGAGCAGCTTTCACCGCGTTCCGGGAACCGGCCACATGGTCCATCAGACTGCGACCGACGTCGTCATGTCGGCCATCAAAGAAGTGGACAACGCGAGCTGAACAAAAGAGGACAGCCCAACCGGGCCCGCCCTCCGGTCAATCGGCTAAAGCGCAATCTGCTCTCCGCCCTTCTGAGGTCGTTTGGCGAGTCTTCGAGCGCGATCAGCGGAGCGTGCCCGCCAAAGGCACGGTCTCGCCGTAGTAAGGGGTTGCACGTGACCGACCGCGAGGTGCGGCTGCCCTTTCCGCGCCGGAGTCGGCTCTCCTGCTTACCGACTGCTCGCCTGGGAAGGACCAGCCTTCAGAGATCGGTGGGTTCTTATTGAAATTGGTCGGGGCAGCAGGATTCGAACCTGCGACCTGAAGTACCCAAAACTTCCGCGCTACCAGGCTGCGCTATACCCCGAATGCTGTTAAACCCGTTGGTTTCCTTGGGACTTTTCCGCTCAGCGGTCACCTGGCCAAAAAGATCAAAAGAGAGCGAAAGGAGCCTTTTCGAAGGGTTCGGAACCAAAAGCGCCGAACCAACCTCCGAGCCACGAGGCCCCCGGTTATCATGGCGGAACAGCGACGACAAGGAAGTCGGTCAGAACAAAGGTTCGGCGAGCAATCCGCTGATCAGTCCGCCGGCGGCTCGCTTGCAATTGGTCAGCGAATCGCCGGAACTGCGCGCTCCCCAACAGAACACGGCAACGGAATTGAAGCCTATCAACAATCCGCCCGCGCGGCCCGCCCCTCACCCGATCTGCCTCTTGATCCCGTCGGCTGACGACGACGAGTTGCAGGACCTTACTGATGACATTCGCGCGCACGGATTAATCAATCCCATCGTGCTGTTCGAGGGAATGATTCTGGACGGGCGAAACCGCGCGGCCGCTTGCGAGCGCGCCGGCGTCGCTCCGCGCTATGTACAATTCGAAGGCGGCCGTGAAGACGCTTTGATCTTGGTGGTTTCGCACAACCTCAAGCGGCGTCACCTGACCAAGCAGGCGATCGCCGACGCGCTGGTCGCCGCCGAAGACTTCAACCTGCATTACACGTTGGCGGAACCGGCGGCCGCCGCAGAAGCAGCCGCCGACGGCCCTGAGGCCCAATCCGTAATTAAAATTACAGAGCCAAAAACAGCATCGAGTCGCAAATTGGCTCAGGCGGCCGGCCGCGTGGTCAGCCATGTCATGATAGCCGCAACGCGCAAGGTCAAAGAGAAAGGCGAACCCGAATTGCAAGAGGCGGTGAAGAAGGGGCGCATTGGCGTGCAAGACGCGGCCAAGGCGGCCGATCTGCCGCCCGAGCAGCAAAAGGCAATTGCCGGCTCGCCAAAGCCAAGGAGGGCGGCGGCAGAGGCCGCCGAGGCGGCGAAGAGCGCGGCCTCACGCGCTGGTGGCGCTGCGGCAAGAGGCGAGGTCGACCCGCACGCGGCACTGCTCAAGGCGTGGGAAGCGGCAAAGGCGCTGCGCGGCCAGTGGAAGACAGCGGACGACGGAACCAAAGAATGGTTTGTCGGCGCGGTTTTATTCGATTCGGACGAGGGTGGCGAACCGGCCGGGCAGCTACCAGTCCTCGCTGGCGATCCCTCAGCGTCAGGCGAAAAGTGAACCCCGGCAGCGCCGGTTGGCAGCGCCCACCTCGCCGGGAGCTACGGCATCTAGCCCAAAATCTGCGGGTAGCCGTGCAGCAGAAGAACGGGTGACCCGCTTCCTGCAGTTACACAGGCGATCGAGATCCCCTCGCCGACCTCTACCGTGCGGTGCTCGAAACCCTCGAACATGGGATCACTTGTCCGGCGCGACGACGCGGATGTGAAGCTCGCGCAATTGCTTGGGCGTCGCCGGCGATGGCGCGCCCATGAGCAGGTCCTCGGCCCGCTGGTTCATCGGAAAGAGCGCCACCTCGCGCAGGTTCTGCTCGCCCGCGAGCAGCATCACGATCCGGTCCACGCCCGCCGCCATGCCTCCATGCGGCGGCGCGCCGTAGTGGAACGCGCGATACATGCCGCCGAACCGCTCGATCACCGTCTGTTCGCTGTAGCCCGCGATCTCGAAAGCCTTCACCATCGCTTCGGGACGATGGTTGCGAATGCCGCCTGAGGCGAGCTCGTAACCGTTGCAGGCGATGTCGTACTGGAACGCCTTGATCGCCAGCGGATCCTGGGTTTGGAGCGCCTCGAGCCCGCCCTGCGGCATCGAAAAGGGGTTGTGCGAGAAGTCGACCTTCTTCTCGTCCTCATCCCATTCGTACATCGGGAAGTCCACGACCCAGGCGAATTCGAACCGGTCCTCGTCGATGAGCTTCAACTCCTGGCCGACCTTGGTGCGCGCGAGGCCGGCGAATTTGACGAACTTGGCCGGATCGCCGGCGACGAAGAACGCCGCGTCGCCAGCTTTGAGCCCGAGGGCAAGGCGGATCGCCTCGACGCGCTCCGGGCCAATGTTGTTGGCCAGCGGGCCGCGGCCGCCCACTCCGGTCGACTTCGGGTCGGCGTTGAGGGATGTCTCGTCCTGAGCTCGGTCGAAAAACAGAATGTATCCGAGCCCAGGCTGGCCCTCGCCTTGCGCCCATGCGTTCATCCGGTCGGCGAACGTGCGCTGGCCGCCGCCCGGCGCCGGAATCGCCCACACTTCGTTTTTCTCGACCTCGAGCAGCCGCGCAAAGACCTTGAAGTTGCTTCCGCGGAAATGCTCGGAGACATTCTGCATGACGATCGGATTGCGCAGGTCCGGCTTGTCGGAGCCGTATTTGCGCATCGCCTCGGCATAAGGAATGCGCGGCCAGGGCGACGGAGTGACGGGCTTGCCGCGGGCGAACTCGTCGAACACGCCCCGAATGACCGGTTCCATCGCAGCAAAAACATCGGCTTGCTCGACGAAGCTCATCTCGATGTCGAGCTGATAGAACTCGCCCGGCAGTCGGTCGGCGCGGGGGTCCTCATCGCGAAAGCAGGGCGCGATCTGGAAATAGCGGTCGAAGCCCGCCATCATCAAAAGCTGCTTGTACTGCTGCGGGCGCCTGCGGCAACGCGTAGAACGTGCCCGGATGCAGCCGCGACGGCACCAGGAAATCGCGCGCCCCCTCGGGGCTCGAGGCGGTGAGGATCGGGGTCTGGAACTCGAAGAATCCCTGCCCTTTCATGCGCCGGCGAAGCGAATCAATAATTTGCCCTCGCAGCATGATGTTCTGGTGGAGCTTCTCTCGCCGGAGATCGAGGAACCGGTACCGGAGCCGCGTATCCTCGGGGTACGGCTGGTCGCCGAACACCGGCAGCGGCAGGTCGCCGGCGGGCCCCAGGACTTCGATCTCGCGAACGTAAACTTCGATAAGCCCCGTCGTCATTTCGGGGTTTTCCGTGCCCGCCGGGCGCTTGCGCACCTTGCCGTCGACGCGGATCACGAATTCCGAACGCAGCTTTTCCGCCTGGCCGAAGGCAGGCGAATCCGGATCGACCACGCATTGGGTCATGCCGTAATGGTCGCGCAGATCGATGAACAGCAAGCCGCCGTGATCGCGGATGCGGTGGCACCAGCCGGAGAGCCGAACGTCGGCGCCGTCCTCGGCGAGGGTCAGGGCGCCGCAGGTATGGGTGCGGTAGCGATGCATGATAGGTCTTTTTCGCGTCAAGCGGCGTTGAACCGCGGTGCCTAAACGAAAACGGACAATGGGGAAAGCGCGAAGTCGGCGAGGGCGCGCCCCGCCACCGTCGAGGCGCTGACCCGGCGGAGGGCGACGCGCGGCCGATTGCGGGAGGCGGGTCATGGCGACGGTGTACGTAGATCTCGGCAGCATCGGCTCGAAATGGCCCGCGGCCTGCAGGACCGCCGCGGCCCACCTCAACCATCTGTTCAAGCAGAACTCGATCGGCGTCTCGCTTGCCTTTGCCGGCAAGGGCGGACCCAGAATCGCGGTCCGGACCGACTCGTCGATCACGGGGACGCTTCACGGCCACACAAGAACCGAGACCATCTCCGGCCAGCTGCAGAGCGCCGTGGTGTCGCTCCCGGTCAAGGCCTCGATCAACACGCCGCAGGGCGTGCGCGAGGCCGGGGCGGGCGTGCTGGAGGTGATCGTCGCCCACGAGTTCGTCCACGCGCTTGGCCAGGTCGAGCACAGCGCCTCGCACCTGATGTGCAGTCCCATGACGCCCGTGCCCGGCAACGGCCCCTCCGGCGACTTGCTCCAGGCGAAAGGAGTCAACCTGCCGCCGATCGCTCTCGCGTCCGATACGATCCAGCTCCTGCAATCCCTCTGGCCATGAGGGAGCGGCGCCGGCCTGACGCGAACCCCCCGTACCAAACGCGCTCTTCAGGCGCCGGTCCGCCATTTACTGTCCCGGCGGACGCGCCTAGGTTCACCCCCGCCGCAATCCGCACGCGCTTCCGCCGAGACGAGAACAGATGACCGCCCCCTCCGCCGCCGCCCCCTCCCGCGAGCTTTTCACTCGCGATCCCAACGACGGCGTCCTGACCCTCACCTTGAGCACGCCGCGCAATCTCAACGCGCTGAGCCTCGCCATGCTCGAGGCGCTCATCGCCGAGTTCGAGGCGATCGCGAGCGACGATCAGGCGCGGGTGATCGTGCTCGCGGGCGTGGGATCGGCGCTCAGCGCGGGCCATGATCTCAAGGAAATGCAGGCGCACCGGAACGATTGCGACCGGGGCCGCGGCTATTATGTGGAATTGTTCGCCCGCTGTTCGGCGCTCATGCAGGCGATCGTCGCGCTGCCGAAGCCGGTGATCGCGGCGATCGAGGGCGTCGCCACGGCGGCCGGCTGCCAACTCGTCGCCGCCTGCGATCTCGCGATAGCGGGCGAGAAGGCCCGGTTCGGCCTCTCCGGCGTCAATTTCGGCCTCTTCTGCTCGACCCCGCTGGTCGCGGTCGGCCGCGCCATCTCGCGCAAGCGGGCGATGGAGATGGCGATGACCGGCGGGCTCTACAGCGCTGAGGATGCGGAGCATTTCGGCCTCGTCAACCGCGTGGTCCCCGAGGGCCGCGCGCTCGCAGAAGCCCAGGCGCTGGCGAGGACGATCGCGCAGCAATCGGGGCCGACGCTGGCGATCGGCAAGCGCGCCTTCTACGCCCAGATCGAGCAGCCGCTCGATCAGGCCTATTCCACAGCCTCGCTCGCGATGATCGACAATCTCGCCGAACCCGACTGCGTCGAGGGCATGAGCGCATTCCTGGAGAAGCGCCAGCCGATATGGGAGAGATCCAGCGGCGGAAAGTGAAATCGCCGGGCCGGTCCCATCGATCCGTTTGATGGAGTGGATGCCCCCTCCTGACGGCGCCGATAGAGTCGAAGAACGGGATTTTGAGTTTTTTGCAGGTCCTGGCGAGGCCGAGCATGGCGTCGCGGGCTTGGCGGCCTTTTTCGCTGACGGTTCCGCCGGAGATTTTGCGCTTGGCGACGAAGGCGCGGATGTCGTTTTCGGAAGCGTTCGTATTGAGCGGAATGTCCGGCCGGTCGAGGACGCGCAGAAGTTCGTGCTTGCGCCCGAGGAGGCGTTTCAACAGGCGATCGAGGTTGCGTAGCCGGTGCGGCGCTTGAAGATGCGATCGAAGCGGGCGCTCGACTCGACCGCCCGCTTTCGGGTTCGGGGCGAGCTTGAGCGCCTTGAGCCGGCGATAGAACCACCAGGCCATCCGCTTGGCGACCTCGACGGCGTTGCGCTGCCTGTCGTTGGCAGGGATGAGCTTTGTGGATGAGCCGTTCGGCGTGAACCCAACAGAGCGCGTGGTCGCCGACGCGCGGCTGACCAGCGTCGTCGGAGACGGCGACCGCGCCGCCGAGCAGGCCCTCGGCCTTGATCGCGCCCCACAGTTGGCCACGCGCACCGGATCAGGGGTGACCGGCAAATCGGTGAGGCGGAGCGCGCGCAAATGGCTCATCCATTCCTCATACGAGCCAAAGTCATGCACCGCGTGGCCGTCGAGTCGGTCGATCACGTCCCGCGGCAAATCGCCAGCGCGCATGTAGGCGAGGGCGGCATTGATCCCGTAGCGCTGCGCGCCGCCGAGCAGACGGCTCAGGAACGCCAGGCGCGATTGGCCCGGCCCGGTGCGGAAGGCGGCGAATTGGTCGGAGCCGATGTGGGTGGTGAAGCAGCCCTTGCCGGCGTGGCGCGCGCCGGTGTCGTCGACGGCGACGAACGGCGCGCCGACGAGCCCCGCCCGCAGCACCGCCTCGTCCTCGGCGCGGAACCGGTCCAGTTTTGCGGTCAAGAGCCGAACGACCTGCCCCTTGGAGATCGCCAGGCCAAGTCCGGCCAGAAGCTCCACGATCCGTTCGCAGGACATCCGGCCCTGATAAGGGAGCATCAGCACCCGACGATGCCGATGCGGCCCGCAACCGCCGACGGTTCCCGGATCGAGCGGCGCGGTCGACATCTCGCCGTCCGCCGTCCGCCAGCGCTCGCGCCGATAAAGCGTCGTCTCGGCGTTCAGCATCAGGTCTTGAACGAGGATCTCCTCGTAGCCCTGCGACGCGAGCCCGACCGGGCCTCGACCGTCAGCCTCACCGTCCGGTCGACCGAAAGCTTGGAGACCCCGGGACCGCGCCGCCGCTTCGACCTCGCGCCCTTCTCCCTCTCCGCTCCGCCGTCCGGCCGATTCGTCGCCTTGTCCATCCCGGAAGGCTTGAGCGGCGGACGCGGCGGCAAAGGCTTCAGCCGCGCGATCGCCGTCGAATGCGATCAGCGCATCCCAGAGGTCGGCGGGTTCCCTGGGGAGAGCCGCGACCCATGCCTCGTGGCGAGCGTCGAACGCGTTCGCCAGGGCGCTGTCCTGCAACCCCGGCGCCTGGGCGCTGAAACCGGCGCTCTTCCGATCGAGCTCGAGGCAATGTCTTGAGCGTAGCGGTAGAACGCCTTCAGGTAGAGCGCATGCAGCGCCTCGGTGAAGGCGACTTCGGGATGCTCGCCCAGCGCGTGACGAAGCGCGAGCGTCCTCGGGCAACCAACCTGAGCCGGCCAACAGCTCCTGCGCCTTTTCGGCCATCTCGCTCTTCTTGAGATGATCGATGAGCTCAGCGGCTCCTTCTCCCTTCGCCTCCCTCACCGCTTCGAGAATTCGCGCTTTGGTGACGCGGGGCCGGGATAGTTCTCGATTGTGGGGCTCCATCCCGCCGCGACCATGTCGAGGTCCAGCGCCTGGGCGAGGCGATTCGCATGAGCAAGCGCACGAGGCCGGCGATTGTGCGTTTCGAACACCGCATTGACGGAGAGCGAAACGCAATGGGCGAACAGCGCTTGACGGCTGTCCGTTTCAAATGCCGCCAGAGCGTCCCACAACTCCGTCGGCTCATCGGGCAGAGCCGCCATCCAAGTTTGATGGCGATGATGGAAGCTCGCGGCAAGTGTGGAGTCATTAAGACCGGGCCCCTGCGCACCGAAGCCGACGCCTTTCAGATCGATCTCCAGACAGGAGTCATCGCGAACGCCTTGACGCAGAGAGCGTGAAGGTCCGCGAGGAAGGCGACGTCCGGTTGCTCGCCCAGCGCGTGGCGAAGGGCAAGCGTCCGATGCGCGGTCAGCTCGGTCATCAGCCGGTCCGGAGATCGGCGATAGGCCCTCGTCCTCCTCGGCTCGCCGCGTCGCTGGCTCGGACTGGCTATCGATGCCCGGGTCTCCGATTGGCTTGCGGCGGCTTGTCCATCATCGGTCGCCGTGTCCGGCTCCGGTTCAACCGGCGTTTCGTCCTCGGGCCGGACGTAGCCGCGCTCGACGCGCAGATGGCCGTCGGCGTCGATGCTGACGAAGGCGCCGGCGCGAACGATCTCGGCCGGGTCGAACGCCACTGGCCGCTCGTCGAAGCCGCGCCAGCGCCGTCTCGATCTCCGCAGGCGCTCGTCGACCTCGTCGGGCAGCTCGTCAGCGTCCGCATATGTCCTCTCGAGCCGGTCGATACTCGGCCTGGAGCGCGTCGCGGGTCGGCTTCCTCCTCGGCCGTTAGCTGCGACGGTCTTCGCCGCGGAGCTGACGGAGGCCGATAGGCGTGGCCGTAGGCGAAGTCGGGCGCGACCTCGATCCACTTCCAGCCTTCGGCGGCGATCGCCTCCGCCTCCGCCTTCAGCTTTTCGGCCACGAGGCGGTCGACCAGCGCGACATCCTGCAGCCAGCCGCCGTCGTCGCCCTGGAACAGATCGCGCAGGACCGTGCCGCCGGCCGCGACATAGGCGTCGACGCCGATGAACTGCGCCCGCTTGTCGGAGGCGCGGACCGCGCCCTCGGTCAGCATGCGGCGGATGGCGTAGGGCTGCTTGTCGTAGGAGGCCTTCAGCCGCTCGAACACCTGCTCCTGCCGCTCATGGTCGCCGGAGACGGTGAAGGCCATGAGCTGGTCGAGCGTCATGCCGTCCTCGGCATAGACGTCGAGCAGCGTCGGCGACACCGACGCGAGCTTCAGCCGCTGCTTCACCACGTTGACCGAGACGAAGAACGCGGCGGCGATCTCCTCCTCGGACTGGCCCTTCTCGCGCAGCGCCAGGAAGGCCCGGAACTGGTCGAGCGGATGCAGCGGCGCGCGCTGGACGTTCTCGGCGAGCGAGTCCTCCTCGGCGATGCCGCTTTCGCGGACGACGCAGGGCACCGGCGCGGTCTTGGCGAGGCGCTTCTGCTTGACCAGCAGCTCGAGCGCCCGGTAGCGCCGGCCACCGGCCGGGATCTCGAACATGCCGGTCTCGACGCCGGCCTGGTCGACGACGGGCCGGACGCTGAGGCCCTGCAGCAGCCCGCGCCGGGCGATGTCCTCGGCCAGCTCCTCGATCGAGACGCCGGCCTTCACGCGCCGGACGTTCGACTGGCTGAGCACCAGCTTGTTGAAGGGGATGTCGCGCGAGGGCGAGAGGGTGATCTTCTGAACGGCAGTCGCCATGGGATGATACTCCGCGACGGGCGGCCGAAAGCCTCTCTCTCGGCCTCAACCCGTCACGAAGCGCAGCGCCGCCCTCTTCCTCTGAGGGCAGCGCCGCAAAACCGACGATAAGGAAAGCCGGAAAGCCGCGAAGCCGGAGACGCGCCTTTCCGCATCTCCGGCTTTCCGGAAGTCAGGCTGCCCGGTCGAGCAGCTTCTTCGCGCGCGCCTCCAGGTCGAGCCGCGCGTCCTGGTGGGGCTTGTCGCGCGCGACGGCGGTGATGCCCTGCACGAAGTCGAAGACGCTCTCGGGCTTGCGGCCTTCCTCGGCCAGCACCGTCTCGATGATCTTCGCCGTCTCGGTCTTGGAGAAGCCGCGCTTGCGCAGGAACTCGCTGCGGTCATCGTCGGTGCGCGCGACGATCTGCTCCCGGGCCGCCTTGATGCCGTTGACGAAGGGCATCGGCGAGGAATTGGCGAAGCGGGTCAGCGCCGGCGCCGCCTCGTGGGCGAAGCGCGAGGCGGCGTATTTCGAGTGGCGGATGGTGATCTCCTCGAAATCCTCGACGCCCCAGAGATTGCGGTTCTGGCAGACCGCGCGGAGATAGAAGCTCGCGATGCCGAGCGTCTTCGCGCCGACCTCGGAATTCCAGCAGTAGAAGCCGCGGAAGTAGAGGTCCGGCGAGCCGTCGGGCAGCCGGCCGGCCTCGATCGGGTTGAGATCGTCGACCAGGAACAGGAAGACGTCGCGATCGGACGCATAGAGCGTCGTCGTGTCCTGCGTGACGTCGACGCGCGGATTGTAGACCCCGGTCGACCAGTCGAGCACGCCCGGCACCTTCCAGCGCGTGTCGCCGGTGCCGTTGCCGGCGATGCGCTGCACGGCCGCGAACATGCCCCCCAGACGCGCCAACTATCAATCAGCGCGCCGGCCGGACCGTCTGCTTATCGTTGGTGATGCCGAAGACCTCGTCGAGAGCAGGCTCGAACCGCACCTCGACGCCCCAGTGATAGGCGTAAGACTGGAGCAGCGGCCAGTCGCCGAGGCCCTTGGCCTGATCCCGGAGCGATTTGGGGAAGACGTCGACCGTTTCGATCTCGCGCTTTGCGCGCACGAACGACATGCCGCGCCGGCTCTTGCGGATCTCAAAGCGCCGGTGGGCGTCCGTCTCGGCCTTACCGTCCTTGTGCTCAGCGAAACCGTACGGAAACCGGCTCACGCGGACATAGATCGCACCGACGGCGCCGACGTTGGCGTCACGGGCATCGACATCGGCCTCATCAGCGACTTTCGTCAACGCTGACTGACCGGTCTCTGGATCGAGCGCGTACTTGACCGCCATGTTCCACTCCGCGCTCTGCTCGGCGCCCCCTTTCTCCTGCTCGAGGAAGTATCGAGCGCCGGGAGTCAGGAATAACGGGTCGACGGCCTCCATCTCCTTGCCATCGATATAGATGCTGGCGCGGGCCAGCAGGTAACGGTAGGTCAGACCGAAGTCGTCGAGCAGGTGCTCGCGCATCGTCGACGCCGTGCGGTAGGTGAGCCGATCGGGCTCGACCCAGACCCAGACCACCACCGTCCCGTGATCGAATGGCAAGCCCTGTTTGTCGAGGTAGGCCTGCACGAATTCGGGGAGCGTTGCTTCTACCGGCTCACCAATTGTCTGGAGGCCGTGTTGCTTCACGTCGCGAACGTCGAGCTTGGCTAGCGTGATCGGTGCGCTCGCCTCGGTGCGGGTGCAGACCTCGACTTCCCTCGTCTGATTGATCGAGGCGTTGGGAAGGCCGAACCCGAATTTTCCGATGAAGGCGGGATCGTCGAAGTGGGTGCCCGACCCCCAGGAGAGGGCATACTGCGCCATCTTGGGCAGCATTCCCGACCCATTGTCGATGAACGCGATGGCGCTGATCAACTCGGAGCGCTGGTACTGCTTCAACTGCTTCGGCTTAGCGATGCACACGTCGACGCGCGTGGCGCCTCCATGGCGTTGTCGACGATCTCGCGGGCGGCCGCCGCCATATTGCGATAGCCGCTGCGGCGCTGGGACTCGAGCGCCTGCGCGGCGTTGAAAAGCGGAAATTCGAAGTCATCGGGCAGCCTCGCCAGATATTTCTGTTGACGCTCGATTTCGGTGAGTAGGCGGTCGCTGGTCTGGGTATCGAGGGTCATCGTCATCTTCCTTGTTCCCGGTGCCTGGCCGGCTGGTGACAACCTACTAAGGCCAACTTGTCCGCAGGATGTGCAGAGAGCGCTGCGATTTTCCGAAGGGCGGGCCGGGCGAGCGGCGAAGTGACGAGAGGGCTTGGCAGCCGGCGAGGCCGGTACCCGACCTTGCGAGAGCGATCCTTCACATGTCCGTGAACGAGAGCACCAAAAATACCGTTTGAACCGGCGCGTCTCAAAGGGTGAAATG
>CAWFZA010000006.1:0-27632 GCA_963820095.1 uncultured Alphaproteobacteria bacterium | reverse complement strand
CGATTGCGCCCTTGATCCGGTTGCGACCGGCGCCACTTCAGTGCCGTTGCTTACCGCGGCCAGTGGGCCTTCGCGCCAGAGCTGTGAGAGATCGACTCGACGACAGGTTTTCCTGTCGCAAGTCCAGAGACGCCGGCGACGAACGCTCGCGTAACGAAGGCCTGCGGTCGGAATCCGAAAACGACGCTGTCTCCAGGCGCCGGCCTGGTTGGCCCCGCAGCGTCGATCATGCCGTAATAGTCGATGGCGTCAGGCGGCGGAATTTCGACGGCGCGAAGCGCCGCGTCGTCCGCTCTTGGCTCCCGGGCGACAATCGCTTTCACCGGATAGTTGGGAAAGACCGGGTCTATGTAAAGGCCGCCGCCGAAGCAGAAAGCTTCGCCTCCCGAGAGATGCGAAACCTCGGTCAGATAGACGACCGCCGGCGCCTCAGGCAGGCCGTCGCTCGCATGCAAGGGAGTCGTTCCCGTGAGCCCGTGTCCGGGCTCGACCTGGGTGGCGCCCGCTTCCGCGAGCGCGTTCAGGGTCACGCTCGAGGTCGTGCCCGGGGCATTGATTTCGATGTCCTTGTATCCCGAGCGAGCTAAGGTCTCGGAGGCCTGTCGCAACGTCGCGAGATTTGGCGTCGGTTTGAACGTGCGGCTCGCAGCGTCAAAGAGCAATGCCGGGAAGGTGGTTATTCCAGCGAACCTGCCGCCCGGCGTCTTATCCAGAGCCGCCGCCACTGCGACGACATCGGAGGCGGGGAATCCGCCTTCGTGCCCGCGATAGAATTGATCGTTTTCCCCGCGAATGCGGGCAAGGAGCGGCTGCTCTCGCGCCAGTTTGTCAACAGACGCCGCTGCCTCTGCCGCTTTCTCGACATTGAAGACTGTCCACCAGGCCGGAGAGAGCCGAGCCGCGCTGTCGGCTTCCCACCTAGGAATCTGGACAAGGTGGCCGATATGCCCGAGCTCCATGCCCGCGCGCTTCGTGGCCAACGCACATTCCAGATCGACTGCAACGCTCCGCCTGATTCCTCCTCTCATCACAGCTCGGCAGAAGGACTCGTTGCGCCCCATCTGCTTGGTCATCGCCATCACCGTCAAGCCGAGCGGGGCCGCCCTGGTCGAGATCGCGCGAGCGTTATCCTCGACGGCGTCAAGGTCGATGACGTACGTGTTAGCCGGAAGTTCGCCGCGTTGATGCAGCGCGATCGCAGCCTCGATCAGTCGGGGGTTCCGGCGCCGGATCAGGTCGAGAAACATGGCGATCTCCCTTCAGCGCCGGCCGTCTTGCCCTATGCCGGCCCGCCCGGGATCGTCGCCTCCCGCCAGAAACGCGGCGAGGGCGAGGATGCTGTCGTAATAATCCTTGAGGTTCACGTTCTCTTCCGTCGTGTGACAGATCCTTATGTCCCCCGGCGCAAAGTAAACTCCCGGAACGCCGAGCGCCAAGAGTATCGGCAACTCGGACCAATAGGGAGCGGCTTCAATATTTCCTCGCTCCGGACGAACGGCGCGAACAGCAGAGATGAGGCGCCTCAAGCGAGGCTCGTCGACGCTGCTCTCGAAAGGCTGACCGCCGATCGCATGATCGCGAGGCGCGGGGTACGAAAACTGCAATTCGATGCGGTTGTCCATCGAAGCCGCCCAGGCGGCCGCTTCAAGACCGGCGCGCACGTCATCCAGCCGAACTCCCGGCGGGATCTTCGCGATCATGCTGATCGTGCATTCGCCGGGAACCGCAATGTAGCCGCCGCCCTGAACGCCAGTTGGCAGAACGAACCCGGATCCGACCAACGAATGGTTCGCGCTGGCGCCGAGCTCGGCGGAATACCGCCAAAGAGCTTCGAGAACGGCGTGCGCGCCCTTAAGCGCGTCGACGCCAAGCTCCGGCACGCCAAAATAGGCAGACTTGCCGACAACTCGAATGTCGCAAAGAAAGAAGCCCATATGGGCGACATAGATGTCGAGCATCGTCGGCTCGACATAGATCGCCAAGTCCGGTCGCGGAACAGCCCCGCTCGCGATGAGCGCGCTGAAGGCGCGGGCTCCGGCGCTGACGCCGCTGCCCGGCTCGCCGCTTTCTTCGTCTCCGACAAAGGCGAAGAGCACAGTGGGATCGATCTTCACCCCCGCGCGATCGAGGGTGCGAACCGCCTCGAGCGTCATGCAGAGTCCCGCCTTCAGATCGCTCGCGCCGCGGCCCCAGACGGCCCCGTCCGCCACCGCCCCTGAGAAGGGGCTTTCCCGCTCGCTTCCCGCCCACCGCTCTTTCCAGCCGCGGGTGTGCACCGTGTCGGTGTGGCCGATCAGCAAGAGCGTGTCGACGCCACTCCTGCCCTGGCGGAGTCCCCACACGTTCGGGCGTCCCTCGGCAAACGCGGCGGACGAGGCTTCGATCCCGAGAGCTACGAGCTCCTGCTTGAGCCATCCTGCAAACTGGGCCTCATTCCCTGTCACGCTCGGGATCGAAATCGCTTTCTGGAGCAGGCTGAGAGCGTGGCCAGCGTCGAAGGCTTCCCTGATCCTCGCGACGAGGGTCGATGAATAGGACATGTCTTCACCCGCCGGAGATCGCGCCACGTTATGCGACCTAACTCATCAGCTCCGCCCTCCTCCCCATGAGGATGCGGCGATGCGCCTACTGTCGAAGGATCTCCTCGAAGTAGGCGATCGTCTTCTCGAGTCCCTCGCGGAGCTGAGTCTTCGGCTCCCATTTCAGGATCGACTTCGCTACTGCGATATCCGGCTGCCGCTGTCGCGGATCATCTGACGGCAGCGGCTCAAAACGAATTCTTGGACTTCGTGCCGGTCATTTCGATGATGAGTTCGGCAAGCTCCCGGATGGTGAACTCGTTTGGGTTTCCTATGTTGATCGGACCCGTCACATCCGGCGGCGTCTCCATCATGCGAACAATCGCCTCGATCAGGTCGTCCACATAACAAAACGAACGCGTCTGGATCCCTTCCCCGTAAATGGTGATCTCTTTACCCCTGAGAGCCTGCACTATGAAATTTGAAACCACGCGTCCGTCATTGGGATGCATCCGCGGACCATAAGTATTGAAGATCCGGACCACCTTGATAGGCATCTTGTGCTGTCTCCGATAGTCGAAGAACAGCGTCTCCGCGCACCGTTTTCCCTCGTCGTAGCAGGATCGATGGCCGATCGGATTGACATGGCCCCAGTATTCTTCGCTCTGCGGATGCACCTTGGGGTCGCCGTAGACCTCGGATGTCGATGTCTGAAGAATTTTCGCTTTCACGCGTTTGGCTAGTCCCAGCATGTTGATCGCGCCAATTACGCTCGTTTTCGTGGTCTGTACCGGATCAAACTGATAGTGTATCGGCGAAGCTGGGCAAGCCAAGTTGAAGATTTCATCGACCTCGACATAAAGTGGGAAAGTTACATCGTGCCGCATCAACTCCATGTTCGGATTGCCAAGCAGGTGCGTAATATTCCTTCGCGTACTAGAGAAGAAATTATCGACACATAGGACTTCGTGTCCGTTATTCAGGAGCCGTTCGCAGAGGTGCGAGCCCAGAAATCCAGCTCCGCCTGTGACAAGAATGCGTTTCGTCATTGACTTTCCCTAACGATGAACACCGAATGCTGTAGCCTCCGGCGACTGTACAGGCTGCCCCGGCCCGATCAAGCGCTTCGATCATCATCACCCGATCTTGTGCGAACCTGCGGAGGCGCTGTCGCCGGCGAACTGAAATGACAGCGCCGGCTCCCCGTCGCCAAGCGGGCCCGGCCTCCGCCGTTACCCGCTATTCCGCAGGCCCGCGGAGATCCCGTTGATGGTGAGCTGAATCCCCGTGAGCACTCTCTCGCTTGCCGTGCGTGAGCGATGGAGCTTGAGAAGCTCGACCTGCACGTGGTTGAGCGGATCGAGATAGGGGAAGCGGTTGCGGATCGAGCGGTCGAGCAGCGGATTGCTTTCGAGCAGCTTCGACTGCTCCATGATCGCGTTGAGCGCATCGACGGAATCGCGCCACTCGCGGGAGATGCGGGCAAAGATCTTTTCGCGCAACGCGACGTCATCAACCAGCCGCGCATAGCGGGAGGCGATCGCGAGGCTCGACTTCGCCAGCACCATGTCCATGTTGGAGAGCAGGGTGCGGAAGAATGGCCAGCGGGCATACATGGCCTTCAGCTTCTCGAGGCCGTCGCTGGGATGGGCGTCGACGCAAGATTTGACTGCCGAGCCGAATCCGAACCAGCCGGGCAGCATGAGGCGGCATTGCGCCCACGAGAACACCCAGGGAATTGCGCGCAGGTCGCTGATCGCGGTCGTCTTCTTGCGCGACGCGGGCCTCGAGCCGATGTTGAGGCCGGCGATTTCTGTAATGACCGTCGACGACCAGAAGTAGCGCTCGAACCCCTCCGTCTCGTAGACGAGGCTGCGATAGGCTTTGTAGGCGGCCGCCGACAATTCCTGCATCGTCTCGAGAAACACAGGATCGGGCGCGGGACTCTCGTCCTGCAAGAGCGTCGCTTCGAGCGTGGCGGAGACGAGCGTCTCCAGGTTTCGCCGCCCGACCTCGGGGTTGGAATATTTGCTCGAGATGATCTCGCCCTGTTCGGTGATGCGGATCTGCCCCTGCACCGCGCCGCCGGGCTGGGCGAGGATGGCCTCGTAGCTCGGCCCGCCGCCGCGCCCGACCGAGCCGCCGCGGCCGTGGAACAGGCGGATGCGCACGCCATGACGCCGGAACACTTCCACGAGCCCGATCTCGGCCTTGTAAAGCTCCCAGCCCGAGGTGACGAAGCCGCCATCCTTATTCGAGTCCGAATAACCGAGCATCACCTCCTGCTCGCCGTCGAGCGAATCGACAAGCTTGCGATACTCGGGGATGGCGAGCAGCGCGTCCATCACGCCGACGCAGGCGCGCAAATCATCGATCGTTTCGAACAAGGGCACGAGGTGCAGAGAGGCCTCGCCGCCACGAATGAGACCCGCTTCCTTGAGCAGGAGCGCAAGCTCCAGCATGTCGGAGACGCTGTCGGTCTTGGAGATGATTGCGGTGCGGATCGCGCCTCGGCCGTAAGTTCGGTGGATCGTCGCGGCGGCGTTGAACACGCCAAGCTCGCCGGTCGTCTCGTCGCTGTAGGCAAGGAAGGGGGAGATCAGCGGACGTGGCGAGGTCAATTCCCGCCGCAACAGTTCGACACGTTCCGCCTCGTTCAGGCTCCTGTAGTCGAGGCCCGGCGTCGCGGCGGCGAGCAGCTCGGCGACCGTGCGCTCGTGCACGTCGGAATTCTGCCTCAGATCGATCGGGGCGAGGCTGAAGCCGAACACGTCGACTGCGCGCTCAAGCGCTCTTAGGCGTCCGCGCGCGAGGATCCCTGCGCCGTGCGAATGAAGCGACCGCGAAACGATGTCGAGATCGGCGGCCAGCTCTTTGGCGTTGGCGTAGACCCGCGCGTCGGTCAGCGGTTGGCGGAGCGCGACGACGTGATCGAGATCGCGCGCGGTCCTTGCCAGACGCGAATAGACGCCGGCAATGGCGCGGCGATAGGGCTCGTCGCGCCGGTTCGGGGAGGGGTCGCTCGCGCGCTCGGCGAGCGCGTTCAATTCGTCGCTGACCTGAACCAGGCTGCCGGCGAGCGAGAGCTCCCCGCCGAGTTCGTGCAGCTCGTCGAGATAATGGTTGAGCGCGAGCGCGCTTTGCAGGCGGACCGCCTCATTCAGTACGTCTGCGGTGACATAGGGGTTGCCGTCGCGGTCGCCGCCGATCCATGACCCGATGCGCAGGAAGGAGGGAATCGGCCGGCGATCCCGTTTGGCGTCGTATTTGACCAGCGAATCCTCGATCGTGGAGTAAAGCCGGGGCAATTCCCGGAAGAACGTGTAGTTGTAGTAGGAAAGGCCGTTGGCGACCTCGTCGATCACGGTGAGCCGGGCTTGGCGCAGCATGTTGGTGCGCCACAGGATGAGCACGGCCCGCCTCAGACGCTCCTCGTTGAGCGCGAGCTCCGCCTCGTCGCCGGCGAGCCGTTCGCGCTCGTCCAGCAATTCAGCGATCTCGAGTTCCCGGGTGAGCGTGCTCTTGCGCCTCACTTCCGTCGGATGGGCGGTCAGGACGGGGCTGACCAGCGCGCGATCGAAGAACTGGCCAAGCGCGACAGGCTCCACCCCCATCTCGCGAGTGCGTTGAAACGCATGAGCCAGCGAACCGGGACGGGGCGCGGAGCCCGCGATCGCGTGCGCGCGGTTCCGCCGGATGTGATGCTGGTCCTCGGCGATATTGGCGAGGTGCGAAAAATAGCTGTAGGCGCGCACGATCATGAGCGTCTGGTCGGCGCTCAAGCTGTCCAGCGTCGCCTCAAGCTCGCGCCGCGCGGCCGCCTCGTTGTCGCGATGGAAGCGGATCGAAGCCTGGCGAATCTGCTCGACCAGCACGAACACTTCTTCCCCCTCCTGCTCTCGCACCGTGTCGCCGAGGATTCGGCCAAGCAGGCGGATGTCCTCGCGCAGAGGAACATCCTTCTCGTCCGAAGCGCGAGGGGTCAGCTTTTGGATTTTGGCGGTCGTGGCCATTGGGCGCATCCGTTGCCGAAAGTTTGGGGATGCTGCACTGCGGCAGATTGAGGCGCAAGGCGGAAAGATAGGCAGACATGACCGCTATTTGCATTTTCCCGACGCCGCTTGCTGCGTCCGCAGGGCCTCCGTGAGCCGGGCGCCGAGCGAGGCCTTATCCTTGAGCTCGCACTCGTAGACGACAAGCGCGCGCCAACCCATCGCGGCGTAGACGGCGAGGGTTTTCACATCGCGGTCCCGGTTGCGGGCGATCTTGGCGCGCCAATAGTCGGCGTTGGCCTTCGGCATGCGCGCGCCGCGCGCGCAGTCATGCCCGTGCCAGAAACAGCCGTGGACGAAAATCGCGAGCCTGCGGGAGGCGTAGACGATGTCGGGTTTGCCCGGCAGATCGGCGCGATGGAGTCGGTAGCCCGGCGCAATCGGGCGTAGAAGCGTACGCACCGCGCGCTCCGGACCCGTGTCGCGCGATTTCACCGCGCGCATGACCGCAGAACGGTCGTAGGTCATGCGGTCTTCGCCCCCAGCACAACGCTGCCTTCAAGGCTATGGCGGACCAGAGGCGGAAGCAATTGTCGCTCGAGAATCGCCGAATCTCCATGGGATCCACCGAACCTAGACGATTTGGGCCGAAGGAGGATATTCTTCCGCTTGACCACGACCGCAGTGTCTTGCGTTATGGCGCTCATGACCGACTTCACCTTCCCCTTTCCGGCCGTAGTCTGCGACACCGGCGGCACCAACGTGCGCTTTGCGCTCGTTAGCGAGCCCGGTGCGCGCCTGAGCGATATCGTGCACTTGCGTACCGGTGATTATCCAGGGCTGCCGGAGGCGATCGAGGCTGCCGTGCCTAAGCTCGGGATGAAACCTCGCTCGATGATCGCCTGCGGGGCTGGGCCGGTTGTCGGGCGGACGCTGAAGCTCACCAACGCCTCGTGGGTGATGGATGGCCCCGAGGCGGCTCGGCGCACGGGCCTCAGCCAAGGGCTGCTGCTCAACGATTTCGAGGCCCAGGCGCTGTCGTTGCCGACGATTCCGGAGGGTTGGGAGCAGCGCATCGGGCCACTCAAGTTCGGCGGCGAAGGTCCCCAAGTGATCTTAGGCCCGGGCACGGGGCTCGGCGTCGCCGCTTTGGTCGAGGCGGACGGACGCTTCACGCCTGTATCGTCGGAGGCCTGTCACATCGACTTTGGCCCCGTTCATCCGGAGGAATTCGAGCTCTGGCCGCATCTCGAGCGCGCGCATGGGCGCATCACCAGCGAGAGCGTCATTTCCGGCGCGGGCCTCGCGCGCGTACATCGCGCCCGCATGATGGCGAAAGGGGAGCCCGACCCGCGGGTTGAACCGCCGGCCGTCACTTCGGCGGCGCTGGCCGACCCCAAAGGCGAGGAGGCGGCGAGTCTCAGGCTCTATTGGCATATCGTGGCGCGCTTCGCCGGCGACATGGCGGTGACCTTCGTTGCGACAGGCGGGCTGACGCTCTCAGGCGGGGTTCTGCCGAGAGTGGTGGATTTTCTCGACGAGGCGTCATTTCGTCAGGCCTTTGAGGCCAAAGCGCCGGTCGAGGGTCTCGCCAGACGCATTCCGACCCGGCTCGTCACGCGCGAGGACGCCGTGTTGGTCGGAATGGCGGCGATCGCCTCGAAGCCGGATCGCTACGGCATCGATTATAGATCCCGCGCCTGGGTCTGACCTCAGGAGCGCTTGCAGCCGCGCTTTTGCCTTTTTTCTGAGGTTTGTGCGGGCGAATCCGGAGCGGCGCGACTTGAGGTTGGACGCGGTGGCACGAAAACGACTAGCTTGGCTCGGAGGCTTCTTTCTGGCTATCGGGCTGACAGGATCCGCCTATGCGGATTGCGGCTCCGACATGCAGAAGCTTGCTGAGGCGCGCAACACGCAGCTGCAGGTCGTCAACGACTATGCGAAGTCCTTTCATGGCAAGCCGATGGATCCAGAGGGATTTTGCGCCAAGTCGGCAGGTCTCGTTCGCGCGGAGACCGCGCTGATCGCCTACATGGAAAAGAACAAGGACTGGTGCTCGTTTCCGGATGAGGCGATCGGCCAACTCAAGGAACATCACGTCAAGAACGCCCAGTTCAACGCCAAAGCGTGCACCGTCGCGGCGCAGATGAAGAAGATGAAGGAGCAGGCGGCGCAAGGCGGCGCCGCCGCCGGTCCTCAGGCTCAACCGTTGCCCACCGGACCGCTTTGACCGCCACGCCGCGGTCAGCGACCGGCCTGCCGGACGCCCGGCCGGCCAGCTTGGTCATGCGGCTCACTCCCGATTTCGCCCTTCCCTTCGTTCAGCTTGCGCGCCTCGACCGGCCGGCCGGATGGCAATTGCTGCTCGCCCCCTGCTGGCAGGCGACGGCGCTCGCCGGCCTCGCTCTCCATCGCGGGCCAAATCTCTGGCATCTGGCTCTGTTTCTGATCGGCGCGATCGCCATGCGGGGCGCCGGCTGCACCTATAACGACATTCTCGATCGCAAGCTCGACGCCGGCGTCGAGCGCACGCGCAATCGCCCGTTGCCATCCGGCCGTGTCACGATTCGCGCCGCAGCGGCGTTCCTGGTCGTTCAGGCGCTGGTCGGGCTCGCGGTGCTGCTCAGCTTCAACCCGTTCTCGATCTGGCTCGGGGTCGCCTCGCTCGGAATCGTCGCCGTCTACCCGCTGATGAAGCGCGTGACCTCCTGGCCGCAGGCGGCGCTCGGCCTCGCTTTTTCCTGGGGAGCGCTGATGGGCTGGAGCGCGACCTTCGCCAGCCTCGCGGCGGCGCCGATCCTGCTCTATGCCTCCGCGTTCGCGTGGACGATCGGCTACGACACGATCTATGCGCTGCAGGATGCGCGCGACGACGCGATTGTCGGCATCCGCTCGACCGCGCGCCTGTTCGGCTCGCGGGTCAAGCTTGGCGTCGGCGTGTTCTATTCCGCGACCGCCGCGCTGGCGCTCGCGGCGATCGAGGCCGCAGGCGGCGGTTGGGTCGCCCTGATCGGCTGGCTCGCCTATGCGGCGCATCTTGCCTGGCAGACGTCCCAAGTCGAAGGCGCGGGCCCGGCGAAGGCGCTCGCGCTCTTTCGCTCCAATCGCGACGCAGGGCTGATCCTGTTTGCTGGGATCGCGTTGCAAGGATGGCTGGGTTAGGACTGCCGTCTTCCGGCAGCCCGGGCGCCACAATCCGGCGCCAAAGGGCACGGGGTCCCGGGCCCCCCGTCATGTCCCCGTCATGCGAACTCGAGTAGCGCGCTTCGACCGATCCTCAACGGGAAAAGACCACGTGCGGCAATCGAGCAACAATGCGCGCCGGGTCACCAGCGCGGGACTCAAGGCTGCGGTCCATCGCTCGAAGCCGCTGTCGCGCGCGGGCGTGCTCGAGCGCCTGTTCACCCTCGCCTTCGAGCGCCTGGTCTACCCGCAGATCTGGGAGGATCCGGTCGTCGACATGAAGGCGCTCGACATCGGGCCCGGACACGAGGTGATCGCGATCGCCTCGGGCGGCTGCAACGTGCTCTCCTACCTCACCGCTGATCCGGCCGGGGTCACCGCGGTCGACCTCAACGGGGCGCATATTGCGCTCGGCCGGCTCAAGATCTGCGCGGCTCAGAACCTGCCGGACTACGAGAGTTTCTTCCGCTTCTTTGGCCGCGCCGATGCGCGCGCCAACGTCGCCGCCTACGACCGCCGGCTGCGCGCAAAGCTCGACCCGGCGGCGCGCGCCTATTGGGAGAAGCGGACGGCGTTCGGTCATCGCCGCATCCGCCTTTTTGCTCGCAATTTCTATCGCCATGGCGTGCTCGGGCGCTTCCTTGGCGCAGGCCACGCGCTCGCGCGTTTGCATGGCCTCGATCCATCGATCGTCTTGAAAGCGCGGACGCTCGACGAACAGCGCGCGCTCTATGAGACGCGCCTCGCTCCGATCTTCGACAAGCCGCTTGTCCGTTGGATGATGAAGCAGCCGGCGTCTCTTTATGGCCTTGGCATTCCGCCCGCCCAGTACCGGGCGCTCGCCGCCGATTTGCCGCTCGGAATCGGCGCGGTCTTGAGCGAGCGGCTCGAGCGGCTGGCATGCGGCTTCGACATCTCCGACAATTATTTCGCCTGGCAGGCATTCGGCCGGCGCTATGCGCCGGGGCCGAACCCCGCCCTCCCGCCCTATTTGCAGCGGCAGAACTTCGAGGCCGTCCGCAGCCGCTCGAGCCGCGTGCGCTACCTCCAGCGGTCGTTCACCGATATCCTGCGCGACGCGCCGCGAGCGAGCTTCGATCGTTATGCGCTGCTGGATGCGCAAGACTGGATGAACGACGCGGAGCTCACGGCGCTCTGGACCGAGATCACCCGCACCGCGCGTCCCGGCGCGAGGGTGATCTTCCGCACCGCCGCCGCCGAACGCCTATTGCCCGGCCGCGTGCCCGACGGCGTGCTTCACGCGTGGCGCTACGAGGAGCAGTTGAGCGCCGAGTTCAGCCAGCAGGATCGGTCGTCGATCTATGGGGCCTTCCACCTCTATACGCTCAAAGGCGCATGAGCCGTGAGCGACGCCGCGGCGCTGATGGACCGGATGTATCGGCGCCAGCGCCATGTCTATGACCTGAGCCGCAAGTTCTATCTCCTCGGCCGCGACGATGCGATCGCCCGTCTTCGTCCGGCTCCAAACGACAAGGTGCTGGAGATCGCCTGCGGCACTGGGCGCAATCTCATACAATCGGCGCGGACCTATCCCGAGGCTCGGCTGTTCGGCCTCGACGTCTCGCGGGAAATGCTGACGACTGCGGCCGCTTCGATCGCGCGCGCCGGCCTCGCTCCGCGCATCGCGCTCGCGGAAGGGGACGCGACGGCGTTCGACCCGCAGGCGCTGTTCGGCTTCGCCAGTTTCGAGCGGGTGATGATTTCATACGCCTTGTCGATGATCCCGCCCTGGCGTGAAGCGCTGGCCCATGCGCTCGATGTTCTTGCGTCCGGCGGATCGCTGACGATCGTCGATTTTGGCGATTGCGCTGGCCTGCCCGGCCCGTTCAAGTCGGGTTTGCGCCGCTGGCTCGCCGCCTTCGACGTCAGCCCGCGTGACGATCTTGCCGACGCGCTCCAGCGGCTCGCCGCCGAGCGCGGCATGACCTGCGAGGTCGGGAGCCGGTTTCGCGGCTATGCGACCCTGGCGGCCGTCAAGCGAGACGGCTGACCGTCGCGTAGCCCCATCGCCGGCCTCGGCGGCCCTGAACGGCCATTTTAGTTCCGCCCCAGTGTTTTCAGTCGCTTGCGTGATATGGATTCACCCGCCAAACGCGCGCGACAAGGTAAAGATCACGAGCCCCACCAGGCCGCCGACCAGGGTGCCGTTGATGCGGATGTATTGCAGGTCCTTGCCGACCTGCAGCTCGAGGCGGTTGACGAGCGTGGCGGTGTCCCAATTGTCGACCACTGCGGCGATATACCCGCCGATCTCCGCCCGGCGCGGCAGGACCGTGCGCAGCGCCAAAAGCCTCAGGCGCCGGTTAATCCTGGCGCCGGCGCGGAGCGTCCTCCTCGAGCCATCGGCCGAGCGCGCCGGCCGAGGCCACAAGCCACTGGACGATCGCTTCGCGACGGCGCGGCAGATCGTCCTTGAGCGCCGTCTCGAGTTCTTCCCACAGCGCCCGCGCCTGCTCGGCGAACACCGGATGGGCGAGGATCTCCTGCTTCAGCGCCTCGCCCTGCGCGCGCATCTCGGGATCGTTGGCGAGGTCGTCGATCAGTCTCTCGACCAACGCATTGGCCTGCTCGCGCCACGGATGGTCGGGGTCGCGCATTTCCTTGAGCGTCCCCGCTAGCCCGTCGACCACCCTGGCGGCGATCATGTCGTCGACCCATTTGGGGATCCACCGCCAGGTCTTTTGCGACACATGCCTGACGATTGTCGCCTTGTGCTGGTCGAGCGCCCTTTCGACGAAATCGAGGCCCTGATCGAGCAGCGTCTGGCCGGCGCCTCGCGCCCACAGGATCGACAAACCTCGGGAGGCGAGCGGCGCCGCTGGGACCGCCTCGACCCCACGCCGCGCGGCAAAAGCGACCCACTCGTCGATCGCCGCCTTTGGCGCAAACTCGAGCGCGTAGGGAATTGCGCGTCCGGCGGCGGCCGCCAGTGACCGCGCGTTGCGCTCGTCCTCGAGCCATCGGCCCGCGAGACCGACGAAGTCGACCGAGGCGAGCCGCGCGATGGCGACGCGGGGGGAAAGGAAGTTGTTGGTGATGAACCGCCCCATCGCCGCGCCGATGCGCCGCTTGTTCTCGGGAACCACGGCTGTATGCGGTATCGGCAGCCCGAGCGGACGGCGGAAAAGCGCGACCACCGCGAACCAGTCGGCGCAAGCGCCCACCATGCCCGCTTCCGCGAACGCGCTGAGATAAGGCGCCCAGGCCCAACTCGCCGGCGCGCGCCGCATCGCGAGATAGATCGCCGCCATTAGAATGAGCAGAGCCGTGGCGATCGCGCGCATCCGGCGCAGCTCCGCCCGGCGCTCGGCCTGAGATTTGAAGGCGTCGGAAGATCCGCGCGGCGAAAGTTCGGCTGTGGCAAATCGAGCAAGCTCTGTCATGGTCCGCGATCATAGGGACCAGTCGGCCGCGGGCGATAGAACCTTTCGTCGCGGGGAAAGCGGGAGCCTTGCCGCACAATACGCACTAGCCATTCGCCGTCGAAGCGCTTAAATAACCTCTGCGGAGCTGGGTGGCGCGTCAGGACAACATTCCTCGGGGCCGTACGATCCCTATGGGGGCTGTCCCTGTCGAAGCTCGTGGGCTTCGGCATATGGCTCCCACCTACTTACGTAGGCGCCCGGGATCACCGTCCAACGACCGTCTCGGCTCCGCGCTTTACGCTTTGACGGCATTTTTCGGATCGGCGACCGCGATTGACCTCGACCAACGCCGATTCGAAGGCGGCGCTGCGCCGCGAGGCCCTCGTCCGGCGCGAAGCCGATCGGACCGGCCGCGCGCGTCGACTTCAGCCGTCGCCTCACGCAAGAGGGCTTGCGTCTCGCGCGCCTCTGGCGCCCTGAAACGGTCTCCGCCTTTTACCCGCTGGCCGGCGAGCCGGATACGTTGCCGCTCTTGACGGCGCTCGCCCGCGAAGGATTCGCAACCGCGCTGCCCGTGGTCGTGAGGCGCGGATCGCCGCTCGTTTTTCGCCTGTGGCGGCCAGGTGACCCGACCGGCGCAGGCCCGATGTTGCTTCGCGAACCCCTCGAGGAAGCGCCCGCCGTCGACCCCGACCTGGTCTTCACGCCCCTCGCCTGCTTCGACCGGCTGGGCCATCGCATCGGCTATGGCGCGGGCTTCTACGACCGGACGCTGGCTCGCCTGCGCGCGATGAAGCCCGTCCACGCGGTCGGCGTCGCCTATGGGGTATGCGAAGTCGCCGCGGCGCCTTATGAAGCCCATGATCAGAATCTGGACGCCGTTGTGACTGAACAGGA
The DNA here is from genome assembly GCA_963820095.1 of uncultured Alphaproteobacteria bacterium. GTDB lineage: Bacteria > Pseudomonadota > Alphaproteobacteria > Rhizobiales > Beijerinckiaceae > Roseiarcus. Next base: position 13,655 of record CAWFZA010000006.1, on the reverse strand, counting down.
AACCCTTCTTTTCCGCGAGCGATGATCCGTCTCTTGTTCATTGGCGATGTCGTCGGGCGGTCGGGGCGCGCCGCGGTCCTCGAGCAGGTTCCGATCTTGCGGGCGCGCTGGGGACTCGACTTCGTCATCGTCAATGGCGAGAACGCGGCGGGCGGCTTCGGTCTCACCGAGAGCCTGTTCGAGGAATTCCTTTCCGTCGGCGTCGACGCGGTGACGCTCGGCAATCATGCCTTCGATCAGCGCGAGGCGCTCGTGTTCATCGAGCGCCAGCCGCGTCTCATCCGTCCGGTCAATTTCCCACCGGGCGCGCCAGGGCGAGGCGCGGTCGTGGTCGAGAATGGCAAGGGTGCGCGGCTCCTCACCGTCAACGTGATGGGCCGCATCTTCATGGATGCGCTCGATGACCCTTTCGCGGCCATCAAACGCGAGCTCGGACTCTGTCCGCTAGGCGAAGGATGCGACGCCTCGGTGGTCGACTTCCATGCCGAGGCGTCGAGCGAGAAATGGGCGTTCGGCCATTTCGTCGACGGCAAGGCGAGCCTGATGGTTGGAACCCACACCCACACGCCCAGCGCCGACCAGCGCATCCTGGCTGGAGGAACGGGGTTCATCACCGATGTCGGCATGACCGGCGACTACGATTCGGTGATCGGCATGGACAAGGACGAGCCGCTGCGGCGGTTCACGACCAAGATCCCTTCCGGCCGCTTCGAGCCGGCGCTCGGCCCAGCGACTTTATGCGCGATCGCCGTCGAGATCGGCCCCGACGGTCTGGCCAAGGCCATCGCGCCGGTCCGGATCGGCGGAATCCTGAGCCCAGCCGAACCTCACTTCTGGAACTGATTGCGATGCCCGCTCCAACCATCGTCTATGATCTTGACGGCACGCTTGCGGACACGGCCGAGGATTTGGTCGCGACCCTCAACTGGCTGCTGGCGCGAGAGGGCTTGGCGCCGCTCAAGGTCGAAACCGCCGGTTCGCTGCTTGGGGCCGGCGCACGGGCGCTGATCAAACGTGGCTTCGCCGCCTCCGGCAGGAGCCTGGAGCCGGACAAGCTCGAGGCGCTGTTCGTCGATTACCTGAGCTACTACGGCGCCCATATCATGGAGCGCTCTCGTCTTTATCCGGGCGTCGACAAAGCGCTGGCCGGGTTCGAGCGCGCCGGCTGGCGCCAGGCGGTCTGCACCAACAAGACCGAGAGCTTGGCGAAGCTCCTCATCACGAAGCTCGGGATCGCCGAGCGCTTCGCCTTTGTCTGCGGCCAGGACACGTTCGGGGTCGGCAAGCCGGACGCCAAGCCGCTGCTTGAGACCATAGCCGCCGCCGGCGGCTCGAGCGGGCGCGCCATCATGGTCGGGGATTCAGGAACCGACATCGAGGCCGCCCGCGCCGCGGGCGTTCCGGTCATCGCGGTGGATTTCGGCTATGCCGACGTTCCGGTCAAGAAGCTCGGACCGGATCGGGTGATCTCGCATTTCGACGAACTCATGGACGCCTGCGAGGCGGTCTTGGTTGCTGCGGACCAGGCCTCGATTCCTGCGCGAGCCGGCAGCTAAGCGCCCAAGGCAGAGCCACTTTCAGGCGTGCAAGCTCCGCCTTCGGCTGGATGGTCAAGCTCAACGATCGACGCCGTTTCCGGAGCGCCCGCGACGAATGCGTCGGCGCACGTACGATCGGCTCAGGCGGTCGCGCGCTTCTCCAGACGGGACGTACGATCGAAGGATGCCTATGGCCGCCTCGGGCGGATGGCCGGCATTCGAGGCCGACATCGTAAGCGCCGTAATGCGCCCGATAAGGACGTCCAGCCGCTGTTCGGCGCGGCTCCGAAGCAGACGCTCAGCCGGCCAGACCGGCCCGCGCGGGCGGAAAGCAGACCCTCACGCTCGCTTTCAGGTCGATCGTTTGTCCAATGGTCCGAAGACCGCCAAACAGGCTGACCAAATCGGCTCGCCGCCGACGACTTTGGCGAGCCTGCAAGCCGTTTGATCGCGGCTCGTTCTGTCGCGTGTCACACAGAATGTCAGGGCAGCGCCGCCATGAAGGCGGTCGAGCGACCGACTGCGCCGAACACGCCGCCTTGCATCTTGATCATTTTGAGCGCCGCGAGATGATTGCCATAGTCCGTCGCGCCGCAGCAGTCTTCAAGCAGCACGCATTCGAACCCGCGATCGTTCGCCTCGCGCATCGTCGTATGCACGCATACGTCTGTGGTGATGCCGGTCAGAACGAGATTGTCGATCCGTCGCGTACGGAGCATAAGTTCGAGGTCAGTGGCGCAAAACGAACCCTTGCCGGGCTTGTCTATGATCGGCTCGCCCGGCAGGGGCTTCAACTCATCGATGATGTCCCAACCCCTCTCCCCGCGCACGAGCACCTTGCCGCAGGGGCCGGGATCGCCGATGCCGACCCCGATCCGCTGCGAGCGCCAACGCTTGTTCGGAGGAAGATCGGCGAGGTCGGGACGATGCCCCTCTCGCGTATGGATCACCAAATAGCCTTTTGCGCGCGCCGCCTCGAGCAGGGCCTGAATGGGCTCGATCGGCGCCCGCGTGAGCGACAGGTCGTAGCCCATCGCGTCGACATAGCCGCCCTTGCCGCAGAAGTCGGTCTGCATGTCGATGACAATGATCGCGGTGTTGTTTGGCCGCCAATCGCCATTGTATGGCCAGGGATAGGGGTCTGCGTCGAACGTTGGCATCGGCTACTCCGGAGCATTCAGCAAAGCAGAAAACGTGCCGCTGGACTAGCCAGAGGGAGAAGCGTTGACGGTCTCGCCCGACGATCGCCAAAGGACGCAACAACCGCAATGACCGCATTGCGCGCTCCGCAGCGTACCGCTCTGGACATCCTAGGAACTTGGGTCTCACCCGTCAGCGCCGCATCGAGCGACGGCCGGCTGACCTAAGCCCTGCACCCTCTGCGCTTCCCCTGCTTGGTCGCTTGGAGCGTGCGATCGACGCCTAGCGCTTCGATTCGCGCCCATCATGCTCGTCCGGCGCCGATATGGCGGTCCGAGCCAGACCGACAGTTCAGCCGACAAGTTTCATGAACAGTCGCATGGGCGACTCGTCGCGCGCTGAACATCACCAAGTCCAGCCGCAGACGCGCCCGGCGTGCCGGATATGCGAAAAGTCGACCGACATGGACCGCAGTCCACCGAGCAGGCCAAGCACCACGGAATCGAGAACCGGCGTCTGGAGCTCACGCTCGATCCGCTCCACGAGCGGCGCTCCCCGAAGATTGGTGCACAAGATCAGAATCGCATCCGGCCCCGAGGCGCCCGCCTGTCGCGCCATATCCAGGATTTGATCGACAGCGACCTCAGCGAAACTAAAATTGTCGGTAAGATCGAGATGGCGTTCGACGACGACCTCTATCCCCTCCTTCTCGAGCGTCTCGACGATTTTCCGCTGGATGGCGCTCACATACGGTGTGGCGAGACCGATCCGATGGATGCCTCTCGCATGGAGCGCCTCCACCGCGCTTAGCGTCGCCGTAGTGGATGGAATTCCGGTTTCCTCGAAGACCGCACGACAGAAAGCCCGGTCGCGCTCGAGTCCCAACCATGCCGCCGAGGTGCCGCTCCAAGTGATTCCGTCAACTTTGGCGTCCGAGAGGAGGCGGGCCGCCTCGACCATATTGCGCACGGCAAACTGCTCGCATCCGGTTGCGGACATGCTGATCTCTTTGACTCGCAACCGACTGAAGTGCAGCGACACATCAGGCATTCCAGCCGTGAGCCAAAAGCTGATTGGCTCAAGCACCGTGTTCGACGACGGCGTCAGGATCCCGAGGCGCTTCCTGGCGCGACCGATATCGGCCATCAGCATCTCCGCAAGGTTTGCGGTTTCTCACCCAATCAAACTCCGATGCAAATCTCGGGCCTTGAGTGAGCAACGGCTGCATTTGACGCCGCTGAATGGAAACATGTTTTGCCAACCGCTCGATATTTGGGCGCCGCGTAGCGCCTTTGTGCCGAGGAATCGCGCACCTTCCTAGCCCAATCTCGCGACTGCCGCACGGGAGGCGCTCCGACGCCTTTGACGCAGCATGGCACGTATCGTGCTTCGAAGGGGGTCGAGCGGGCCTCCGCCGTATGCATCCGACGTTGGCGCGTCGCGTCTTGAAGGGGAAGACAACCGCTTGATGTTCATCGGTCGACGGATAGTTGGGACGTTCCCCAGCCTGCTCGGCGTCGTCATCGTCACGTTTCTGCTATCGCACGCCTTGCCTGGAGATCCGGCGGCCTATTTCGCCGGGCCGGCGGCAAATGCCGATTCGATCGCCAGCGTCCGCGCGTCGCTGGGGCTCGACCGGCCGCTGCTTGAGCAGTTCCTCCGCTACATTGTCGACCTCCTTCACGGGAATCTCGGCAACTCCCTCACGACCGGCCAGCCGGTGCTCGTCGATCTCGCGCAGCGGCTTCCCGCTTCGCTCGAACTCTCGGCGTTCGCGCTTATTTTCGCGGTCGGCGTCGCCGTCCCGCTAGGCGTCTGGTCCGCAACCCGCGTTAACGGCCCGATCGATCATGCCAGTCGAGTCATCGTCACCGTCTCAGCGGCCTTCCCGAGTTTCTTTGTCGGCCTGCTGCTCGTTTATGTCTTTTACTATCTCTTGGGCTGGGCGCCGGAGCCGGTCGGTCGACTGAACGAGATCAACTATTCGCCGCCCCCGACGATAACCGGCGCATACACCATCGACGCGCTTTTCGCCCGTGACTTGGGCGTTTTTCGCGCCGCACTCGCTCAGCTTACGTTGCCCGCCATCTCGCTGGGATTGTTTGCGCTCGCTCCGCTTGCGCGCATCACGCGCGCATCGATGCTTGAAGCGTTGGGGAGCGATTTCGTGCGTACGGCGCGCGCGAGCGGCCTGCCGACGGCGCAGATCGTGTTCACCTACGCTTTTCGAAACGCGCTTCTGCCGATCACCAGCGTTTTAGGAATGGTCTTCTCGTTCCTCATGGGATCGAACGTTCTGATCGAGCAGGTATTCGGTTGGCAAGGCGTCGGCGCCTACGCCGTGTCGGCCGTCCTCGCCTCGGACTACGCGGCCGTTCAGGGGTTCGTCCTCATGATGGCCGTCCTCTACATCCTTCTGAATCTTGCGGTCGATATCGCGGCGACAATGATCGATCCGCGGGTGCGCTTCGAGTCATGAGACGCGCATGACGCTAGTTTCAGTCGCCCGCAACACCCGTTACGCCTTCGGCGAGAATCGCCTGACCCTTATCGCCGTCGCGATGCTCGCACTGATGGCGGTCTGCGCTGTGCTAGGTCCCATCCTCGCACCTTACGATCCGCTCATGACGAACGGGGCCGTCAAGTTGACGCCCCCAAGCGCGGCCCATTGGTTCGGCACGGACGCGCTCGGGCGCGACATCTTGAGTCGCGTCATCGTAGCCGCGAGGCTCGACCTCGGCATGGCGATCTCGGCTGTCGTTCTTTCCTTCGTCTTCGGCCTCGGGCTTGGCGCCGCGGCCGGGTATTTTGGCGGTTGGTCCGACGCGATCATCGGCAGGATCATGGATACGATCATGGCCTTTCCGCTGTTCGTCCTGGCCATGGGCATCGTCGCCGCGCTCGGCAATAGCGTCCTCAACATCATCATCGCGACGATGATCATCAATCTTCCCTTTTATTGCCGTTTCGCGCGCGCGGAAGTGAACGTGCGCCGCGAGCTCGGCTATGTCGAAGCCGCCCGAATGGGTGGAAACACCTCCTTGCAAGCGCTCCTCAACCACATCGTTCCGAACATCCTGCCTCCGATGATGGTGCAGGCCTCGCTGAACATGGGATGGGCCATCCTCAACGCCGCCGGTCTCTCCTTCATCGGACTGGGTGTCCGCCCTCCGACGCCTGAATGGGGGATCATGGTCTCGGAGGGTGCGAGTTACATCATCTCGGGCGAGTGGTGGGCCTTCATGTTTCCCGGAGCAGCGCTGGTCGCCGCCGTCTTCGCGTTCAACATGCTGGGCGACGGCCTCCGCGATCTCCTTGATCCCCGGAAGCGCGTATGACCGCGCAACTTGTTGTCGAAAATCTCTCCTTGAACTTCCGTACCCGCTACGGAACCGTCCAGGCGCTCGACCAAGTCTCGCTTGAGCTGGACAAAGGGGAAATTGTAGGCGTCGTCGGAGAGAGCGGTTCGGGCAAGTCCGTCACGGCGTACGCCATCATGGGCTTGCTCGATGACACGGCCGAAGTGACCAATGGCCGCATCAACATGGGCGGCGAAGAAATCTTGAGCGCCGCGCCCGATGCGATGAACGCGCTTCGGGGCCGCGAAATGGCGATGGTCTTTCAGAGCCCGCGCACCGCGCTCAATCCGATCCGTAAGGTGGGCCATCAGATCGAGGACGTCCTGCGGGTGCACGGGAACGTCCCAGGCCGCGAGCTCAGGCGTGAGGCGATCGCCGCGCTCGCCCGCGTCCGCATCCCCGATCCGGAACGTCGGGCCGAAGCCTATCCCTTCGAACTGTCGGGCGGCATGTGCCAGCGCGTGATGATCGCGATGGCGCTCGCTTGCTCACCGTCTCTGCTGATCGCCGACGAGCCGACGACCGGTCTCGACGTCACGACGCAAGCGGTGGTCATGGACCTCATCCGCGACATGGGCCGGGGCGTCGGCGACATGTCGACGCTTCTGATCACTCACGACCTCGGTCTCGCGGGCGAATATTGCGACCGGATCGCCGTGATGCACGCCGGCCACGTTGTCGAGATGGGGACAACCGATGTGATTCTGACGCGCAGCGCGCATCCTTATACCCGGCAGCTTCTTGCCGCGACGCCGACGCCCGAAACGCAGCTCGACGATCTAAGCGCCATCCCCGGCTCGCTGCCAGATTTGCGCCGTCCGTTGCCGCCCTGTCGCTTCAGCGCGCGATGCGAGCGCCGACAGCCAATTTGCGACGAGTTTCCGCTGCCCTGGCGGGAATGTGGGCCGCACCACGTCGTGCGTTGCAGGTTCCCGCTATGACGGCGGCGCTGCTCGAGGCGACGAAGCTCGCGAAATTCTATCCGGTGAAAGGCGGCGAGCGGGGCGCAAGCCTTCACGCCGTCGACGAGGTCGACCTTGTCATCGGACCCGGCGAAAGTGTCGGCCTCGTAGGAGAATCGGGCTGCGGCAAGTCGACAATGGTGCGCTTGCTTGCTCGGCTCGTCGATCCGAGCAGCGGAACAATCGTGCTCTGCGGACGCGACATCACCGCCGTATCGCAGGCGCGCTTTGTCCGCAGCCCCGACCGCGCGCGCATCCAGGTCGTGTTCCAGGATCCGACCGAGAGCCTCAATCCGTCCTTTCGGGTGTTTCGCGCAGTTGCAGATCCGCTGCAGCGTCTGCTTGGTCTTCGCAAAGCGGCGGACATCGAGGCTCGCGTTCGGAGAGCGGCGGAGCTGGTCGGTCTGCCTGCCGAGCTTTTGCAACGCTATCCGCACCAGCTTTCCGGCGGACAACGGGCGCGCGTCGGCATAGCGCGCGCCATCGTCGTCGAGCCGTCGCTGCTCATTCTCGATGAACCGACCTCGGCGCTCGACGTTTCGGTGCAGGCGGTGGTGCTGAAGTTGCTCGCCGAACTCCGCGACCGACTCGGCATGAGCTACCTCTTCGTGTCCCACGACCTCAACGTCGTGCGGCTGCTGTGTTCACGCGTCGCGGTCATGTATCTGGGCAAGATCATCGAGGTCGGACCGACCGAGGCGCTGTTCACCAATCCGCGTCACCCGTATACGGCGGCGCTAATTGGCTCCATCCCTGATCCCGCCCGCCGCGGCGCGAACCGGCCGCGCCTCGACGGCAGCCCGACGAGCCCGATCGATCCTGATCCGCGCACCTGCCGCTTTTTCAGCCGCTGCGCGAAGAGCGCCCCAATCTGCAATCGCGTCATGCCGCTGCTGCGCGTGGTTGATCAGGGCCAGGGCCACGCGGTGGCCTGTCATCTAGCCTGAGGGAGCTGTCTTGAACACCGACAACGAAATCTGTCGCGTGGACGCCGTCACGATCGCGTCGCGGGTCAAGTCCAAGAAGCTGTCGGCGACCGAGGTCGCCAAGGCCGTGCTTCGCCGCATGGACACGCTCGAGCCGCATATCCATTCCTTTTGCACCCCGACCCCAGAAGTCGCGCTGGCGGCGGCGGCGGCGGTGGACACCAAGATCGCGGCGGGCGAAGACCCCGGTCCCTTGGCCGGCGTTCCGATCGGCATCAAGGATCTCGTCGCCACCAAAGACATTCTGACAGTGATGGGCTCGCCTTGGTACCGCGACTTCGTTCCGGACGAGGACGACATCGTGCGTCGAACGGCTCAAGACGGCCGGCGCTGTCATCATCGGCAAGACCAACGTTCCGGAGTTCGGCTACAGCGGCGTCGGTCACAATCCGGTCTTTCCCGCGACCCGCAATCCCTGGAATCTCGCGATGACCTCCGGCGGCTCGAGCGCGGGCTCAGGCGCTTCGGTCGCTGCAGGCGTCGCCCCATTCGCCATCGGCTCGGATGGCGGCGGCTCGATCCGCATACCTTCGGCGCATTGCGGCCTATTCGGCATGAAGGCCTCGATGGGCCGCGTGCCGCTCTATCCGGGTTGTCGCGACGAGCGCTATCCCGGCGTGTCGAGTTGGGAATCGATCGAGCATGTCGGTCCAATGAGCCGCACAGTCGCCGACGCCGCCCTGATGCTCAACGTCATCACCGGTCCTGATCCGCGCGACCGCTATTCGATTCCAGCGGGCGACGTCGATTATCTCAAGGCGCCGACCGAAGGGATCAAGGGACTGCGCATCGCCTACAGCGAGGACTGGGGCTATGCCCCGGTCGATCCAGAAGTGCGCCGCGTCGTGTCCGAAGCGGCGCGGGTGTTCGAGACCGACCTCGGCTGCACGGTCGAGCGCGTCAATCCGGGTTGGGAAGATCCGTTTCCGCAATTCTGGACGCTCGTCGCCGGTGACAGCGACCTCGTTGGCATGCGCCGCATGATGAAGGGGCGCGAGAAGGAGATGTCGCCGCATCTCGTCGATCTGCTGCATCACCCTTGGACCGCTGAGGACTTCACCGACGCGAAGATGATGCGCCAGCGGGTGTGCAATCACATGTGGCGGTTCATGCAGAACTACGACCTTCTGCTGACTCCGACGCTCGCCGCTGCTCCGTTCCCGCTCTACATGCAAGGCCCCGAAATCATCGAAGGGAAGATGGTCAGCTCGGGCGCTTGGCTCTGCTTCACCTTCATCTGCAACCTCACGGGACAGCCAGCGGCAAGCATTCCCGCGGGCTTCACCTCGGATGGTCTGCCGGTCGGGTTGCAGATCATCGGCCGGCATCTTGCCGACCAGACCGTGCTTGCCGCCTCAGGCGCTTTCGAGAAAGCCCGCCCATGGGCTCACGTCTGGCCGAAGCTGGTGACCGACCTCGGCCTCTGACTGACCTTTCCCTTCACCACAAGGAGTGCTTTTCATGGAGTTGACTCGACGAACCTTCACCGCCGGGCTGTTGATGACCTCGGCGGCGATCCCGGCGGATCTGGCGTATGGCGCCGAACGTCCAAAGGATACTTTGGTCATCGTGTCCGAGATGGGGCCCAACGGCCTCGACACGATGGTGCCCACCGCCAACGATCATAGCCGCATGGTCAACTGGCAGGCCTACGACCGGCTCGTCTCGCATGGCGAGAAGAAGCTGGCGGACGGGACCGTTTCCTACGACGCCAAAGTCATGATTCCGGAGCTGGCGGAGAGCTGGGAAGCCAGCGACGACGGCAAGACCTATGTCTTCCATCTGCGCAAGGACGCAACGTTCCACGACGGAGCGCCGGTCACCGCCAAGGACGTCAAATGGTCGTTCGACCGCGCGATCGCGGCCGGGGGATTTCCCGCGGTCCAGATGGCGGCGGGATCGCTGGTGAAACCGGAGCAGTTTTCGGTGATCGACGATCACACGTTCAAGGCTACCTTCGATCAGTACAACAAACTGACCATGCCGGACCTCGTCGTGCCGGTTCCCGCAATCGTCAATTCGGAGCTCGCCAAGAAGCACGCAACCGACAAGGATCCGTGGGCCTTCGACTGGGTCTCGCACAACGACTGCGGCGGCGGCGCTTTCAAGGTCGAAAGCTGGACACCTGGGCAGCAGACCATTTTCACCCGCTTCGACGATTGGAAGTCGGGGCCGCTGCCTAAGCTCAAGCGAGTCATTTACAAACAGATCCCGTCGGCCGGAACGCGACGCGCGCTCCTGGAAAAGGGCGACGTCGACATGTCGGTCGGCCTTCCGCCCAAGGACTACGCGGAGCTGGCGCAGGACGGCAAAGTCCAGGTCATTGGCGTGCCGGTCCAGAACGACCTCGTCTTCATCGACATGAACGTCAAGATGCCACCCTTCGACAACCCGAAAGTCCGCGAAGCGATCTCGTACGCAATCCCCTACAAGGAAATCATCTCCTCGGCGCTTTACAATCGCGCCAAGCCAATGTTCGGCGGCGATCCCGACAAGCCTTATCCCGAAGGTGTGTGGCCGGTGCCGATCCGGCACGGCCAGGACCTCGAGAAGGCCAAACAACTCCTCACCGAGGCCGGGTTCCCGAACGGATTCAAAACAACGCTCTCCTTCGATCTCAGCGAGGCGACGGTCCGCGAGCCGACCGCCATTCTGATTCAAGAGGCGCTGAAGAAGATCGGCGTTGACATCGAGCTTGAGAAAGTCCCGGGGTCGAACTGGTTCGCGCAGATGGCGAGCAAGACGATGCCGATGGTCATCGCCGAGTTTTACGGCTGGCTCGACTATCCGGATTATTTCTTCTTCTGGACCTATGACGGGAAGAACAATTCCGTGTTCGACACCTGCAACTATGTCAATCCGGAGCTCGACAAGCTGATCGACACCGCCCGGTTCACTCGCGACCCGGCGGTCTACAACGAAACATTGGGCAAGATGGTCGACATCGTGATGACCGAACTGCCGCGGATTCCGCTCTATACCCGGTTCGCTGACTACGCGATGCAAAAGGATGTGCAGGGCTTCGAATATTGGTTCCACACCCACCCAGACTTTCGCAAGCTGTACAAAGAGTGACGCCGAGGAAGGGCGCGCTTGTCGCGCCCTTCGCCCTCTGAGTTTACGGAAGTCGCTGCGCATGATCGATTCCCTCGGCGCGTTTGTGCCCGGCGTCGATGTTCGCCTGTCTGGCCGCCCTGGCGGGCCGCTCGATGGGCTGGCTTTTGCCGCCAAGGATCTCTTCGACGTTCGAGGATTCGTCACTGGCTGCGGCAATCCAGACTGGGCGGCGACTCACGCAGTCGCCGAACGATCGGCCGCCGCCGTTGAGCTTTTGCTGAGCGCCGGCGCCTCGCTGGTCGGCAAGACAATCACCGACGAGATCTCGCTCGGGCTTCTCGGGATCAATCGCTTCTACGGCACGCCCGTCAATCCACGGGCGCCGGACCGCGTGCCCGGCGGTTCGTCGAGCGGCTCCGCTTCGGCGGTCGCCGGCGGAGCTTGCGATATCGCGCTTGGGACCGACTCCGGAGGCTCGGTGCGTGTGCCCGCCAGTTTCTGTGGACTGTTCGGGCTTCGTCCGACTCTCGGCCGGATCGATGCGCGGGGAATGATGGTCCAGTCTCCGACATTCGACACAGTCGGTTATTTCGCCCGAGATGCAGCGACCTTCGCCAAGGTCGGCGCGGTGCTTCTCGACGAACCCATACTTCCCACCGTGCCCGAAGAGATCATCGTCGCAACCGACGCCTTTGCGATTGCGGACGAGGTCGTGCGCGACGCCTTGTCGCCGGTCGTCGATCAATGCCGGAAGATCACGCAGGTCAGGCAAGGATCGCTCGCAGGCGGCGATCTTCTCGACTGGGCTCGGTGGCAACGTGTGCTGCAAAGGCATGAGTTCCGCGCCACCTTTCGGGAGTGGATCGACCGGGTGAACCCGCGCTTCTCCTTCGAAGTCGCCGGCGCTTTGGCCGACGATGGACAGGCGGTCGCCGAGACGATCGATTCGGCCAACCGCTTCCGCAGCGAAGCCAAGGCGCGCATCGATGCGCTTTTGGACGGACGACGAATGCTATGCATCCCCACATCTCCTATTCTGCCGATCAAGCGCGGCCCCCGTTTGTCCGCGATGCGGAGCGCTGTCCGTAAGATCGTCGATCTGACTGGAATCGCCGGACTAACCGGTCTGCCTCAGGTGAACATTCCGGCTGCAAGCGCTTCCGGCATTCCGGTCGGAATCTCATTGATCGGATGGCGAGGCGGGGACTCCGCCTTGGTTGGAGCGGCGTGCGTCCTCGCCGACGCGGTCCACGCGTCGGGTTAGGTCTTGCTTGCCAAAGGGATTCTGCGGCCAACGGCGAAACCGCGCGCCGCCTCATACTCTAAGCGCGATCGCTCAGCGAACCCACGATTGAGACGCTGCCGACGGGATAGCGGCGAGTCTCGCCAGGATCGCGCCCTTGTCTCCGCTCGCCGGGTGGACTGGACCCGGGTTCAGCGACTGCCGAGATAGGCTCGCCAACCGCCGAACTTGGTGATGTCCTCAGAGCTCTTGACGGCCTCCGCCTCCACGAGAAAGCCTTTCGCGCTCGATCCGTCTGAGAGTCGGACGGTCCCGATCCCAAGTGGAGCGGGAATCCGTGCGACGAAGGCGCCGAAGCTCGCTTTGTCGAGTGTCCAAAGCTCGAGTCGGATCGCCGCGCCCTCTCCATCGGCCACCCGCAAGAGGCCGGGCTTCGGCGGATTGGAGCCCGATAGCGCGTAGAGGCGGTAGTCGAGTGTCGTCTCGCCTTCGCTAAGAAATGCAGCGCCGACCGTGATGAGTTCAGGGTTGAGCGGCAGCCCGGAAAGATGCGCGCCGACGACAGCGAGCACGACGCGGTCTGACGACATGGGCGCTGGCGCCGATGCGCGATGCCGTACAGCGAGACCCGTAGCGCCCATGGGGGCGCCAGAACGCGCCTGGATGGCGCCGGCCAAACCCGCAAGGAGCCCGTCTGTACCCGATGCGCCAATCAGGGTCAGGCTCGACGGCAGCCCGTCATCACGCAGGCCGGACGGAACCGCGCAGGCAGCGAGATCGAGCAGGTTAACGAAATTGGTATAGCTCCCGAGCCGCGAGTTTGTGCGGACCGGGTCCGCTTCGACTTCGGCGATCTGGTAGGGGCGGGGGATGGTCGGAACCACCATCACATCAAACGCCGCCCATGCGTTCTGGGTCCGGCGCCTGAGGTTGGCGAGGCTGTAGAGCCCCTCGAATGCCGCAACTGCGTCGAATCTGCGCGCGCGCTCGATAATTCCGCGCGTCACCGGATGCAGCGCGGCCGGATCGTTCTCGATCAGCGCTTTCGTCGCGGCATAGCGCTCAGCGACCCAGGGGCCCTCATAGAGAAGGCGCGCGACCTCCGCGAAAGGTTCGAAGTCGAATTCGATGATCTGCCCGCCGAGCGCCTCCGCCGCCGCGATATCACGCGCAAACGCGGCCTCCGCGTCCTTGTCGCCGAAGAACTCGAGCTGGCTGCGTCTCGGGAACTCCCAGCCGAATCCCTGCCGGCCAACCGGACAGTTCCGGGGTCGGAAACGATCGCGACCAAGCGTCCATCGGATCGAAGGCGAGCGCGGCCGCGAAGACCCTGAACGCGTCCGCAACGTCGAGGGCAAGAACTGAAATTG
>CAWFZA010000005.1:0-23555 GCA_963820095.1 uncultured Alphaproteobacteria bacterium | reverse complement strand
TGCATGTGGCTCATCACGATCGTGTCGATGTCGGCAGGCGCGACGTCGATGGCCTTCACGTGTCAGCGAGGCGCCCGACGTGCCCGGTCTTCCCGGCGAATGCGAAGTCGACCAGCACGAGCCTGTCGCCGCTGCGGATCACGAAGCAATTGATGGTCAGCCACGGCGGGGCAAGACGAAACTCGCCGAGATGGGCGTTCTCGCAGGCGGCGCGGTCTCGCGTGACGAGATCGACCGTCCCCTGGCCGGCGACAGTTTCGTCGAACGAGACTTCATGGACCCCGTCATTGACCGCGCTCACGACATTGTCCCCGATGGCGATAGGCGAGACGCCGCTTGGTTGAGTGATCGACTTCACGTGAGCATTGCTCCTATTCCTCCCTCTGGCGCCGCAGTTGTCGACGGTTGGAAACTGCGTCCCGCGCTCGGCCCTTGGACCCACCCCCCTTGCAGATCGCGTGCCTAGTCCCCGTCAGCGCAGCGAGAATCCGCGTTCGCGCAGGAAGTCTCTCAAGACTTCGCGTCCCGTCAGCGCCGCCTCGTCCCGCACGCGTAAAGCCGCTTGCTCGGTCCAGTCGGTGACCCGCATTTTCTGCTCGGCCTGGAATTCGCGGATCCGCTGATCGTAAGCGGCGAGCAACGCGGGGTCGGGCGGCATGTAGCGCTCCCGATGCAGGATCACATTCTGAGGAAGACGCGGCTTTACGTCGGTCTCAACGGCTGGGTCCGGAAACCCGATCGTCATACCGAAGATGACCACCGCCTCATTGGGGAGGGCAAGCTCGTCGGCCACCCCGGTCGGGTTGTTGCGCATCGCCCCGATATAGCAGCCGCCGAGACCCAGCGATTCCGCCGCGACAATCGTATTCTGGGCCGCGAAGGATGCGTCTGCGATGGCGAAGATGAACGCTTCGATGTAGTCGAGAGCGGTCCCCGGATGGCCGAGGTCAGCGCTGATCGACCGCAGACGCGCGAGGTCGGCGACGAAAACGAGCAGAAGCGGCGCCTCGACAATATGCCGCTGGCCGGCTGCGAACTTCGCCAGCCGCGCCTTGCGGGCCGGATCCTCCACCGCGATGACGCTCCAAGCCTGAAGGTTGGACGTTGTCGCCGCCGACTGGGCCGCTGCGATGATGAGTTCGAGATATCCAGGCGGCAGCGGCTGGTCCCGATAGGAGCGAACCGAGCGATGCGACATGATCGTATCGAGCGCTTCGTTCCAAGGAATGGAGGACAGGCGATTGGCGAAGTCCTCGTCGCGATAACGGGCCCACAACCGGGCTCGCCCAGGAGGGACCTGCGGCCCCGCCATATCTGCCGCAACACCGTCAGCCATTGCGTGTCGCTCCGACGCGATAACACCAGTAAGTCAAATCACGCCCTCCGCCTTTAGCCGCCGAATGTCAGCAGTCGTATGGCCGAGCAATTCGCCCGGCACATATTCGTTGTCTTCCGCATAGCATGCCGCGCCGCGATTGATGAGACCGCCGATATGCGCCGGCGTGCGGGCGAGTTTGAGACCCGCTATCGCGGCGGATGCACCTTGCTGTTCGACCTGAACACCTCGCGTCTCGACTACGGCAACTGACCGCGATGAAGGCGGCGGCGGACGAGGGCCAAGTTTACTATGCGCCCCTAGATCCGCTCGGTCGCAGCAAAACGTTCCTTGATGCATCGGCATGGGAGGCAGGCGTGAAGTCTCCGTCCAAATCGGCACGGACCTCGAAAACGGGCGCGACGCCGCGAAAGTCGCGGACAGAAGCTACGGCGCAAGAGCCCGCCCGGCGCGGCCGCAGCGCTCCGGTCGACAACCCCGCGCAATCGGATTGACCTTTAACGGACATCGATCTCGGACTTGACTGCTCCCGTTTGGGCTACGTTGTCGAATCCGTCATTTTGGCGAGGTCAAGCTCGTTGTGATGCAGCAGCACGCGTGTTGCGTGACGAGCAGCATCGGCGTTCCGAGTATGGATCGCCTCCGCGATCTTCCGATGGTCTTCAAGATTGCGGATGAACGCATTGTCGGCTTTGATCGATGTCTCGAAGTTCGCCCGCATGAGCACGAAGATCGCGCGCGCGAAATTCATCAGCAAGATATTGTGCGTCGCGCTGAAGACCATCTTGTGAAAATGTATGTCGGCGGCGATAGCCTCCGCCTCATCGTGTGCGCGCTCCTCCATCATCTCGAAGGCCTCGAAGATCCGAAGCACCTCCGTTGTCGTTGCCGAGGTCGCAGCAATGGCGGCAACTTCGGGTTCGATGATTGCACGTAGCACGGTGAGTTGGTCGACGAGCTGCTTCCGGGTGGCGACCGAGGTCAGGGACCAAGCCATAACGTCGGGATCGAGCAGGTTCCAGCTTTCCTTCGGCAGCACCATGGTGCCTGCGCGCCGACCCGGGCGGACCATGCCCTTGCTCACGAGCGTGCGCACCGCCTCCCGGACGGCGTTGCGTCCCGCCGCATACACCTGCGCAAGCTCTGATTCGATCGGAAGGAAGGAGTCCGGTTGGAATTCGCCGCGCACGATGCGGCGGCCGAGATCGCCGGCGATCTGGTCAGCCAGCCCCTTGCCATCGGGGAGCCCGCCGCGCGCCCGGGGCGTAGACGCCGGGTCCGAGGCAAACTCAGAAGCGGCCATGGCTAAGATATGCCTGTTTCGGATCGACGCCGGCCACGATGGCTCTGCCCACGAGGCTCTCCGTCGCCTTGTCGCTGTCCCAAACAGTGAATGCGGGGCCGGCCCTCACCCGGTCGAGGCGGAGCGGATCGATCTCCTTCGGCAGTATGCAAGGCTCGAAGCCACGCGCGCGGAGGACGTCGAACGCGGCGCCGCTGTGGCTTGTTTCGACCTGGGTCGCGAGATCCCCCATGGTGCGCCTCACATCCAGCCTGCGTCGACCGCGTAGGTCTGCCCGCTGCACATCCGCAATTCGTCGGCGGCGAGAAACGCCACCATGTTGGCTACGTAGGCCGGGTCGATCAGTTCAGGCAGGCACTGTCCGGCATAGATGGTCGCCTCCAGTTCAGGCGTCAGCCACTTCTGGACTTGGCGCTCGGTCTTTATGAAGCCGGGAACGACGCAGTTGACGCGGATATGTTTGCCGCCAAGATCACGCGCTAGCCCGCGCGTCATCCCCTCTATCGCCGCCTTCGCCGTCACATAGGCAGCCATGTTTCCGAGGCCCAGATGCCAGGCGCATGAGCCGATGTTTATGATCGAGCCGCCCTTCCCGTCGGACATGCCAGGGATGACGGCTTTCGAACAGAAGAACTGGTGGTCGAGGTTGACCGCCAGACGCTCGCGCCAGAAGTCCGGCGTCACGTCCTCGATCGAGTGACGCTCGTCGTGACCGGCGTTGTTGACCATGACGCGGACCGGACCGATGGTGGCCGCGATGCGAGCAAATACCGCGCCGAGTCCCGCAAGATCGCGCAGGTCGGCCGGCTCGAAGAGCGGGCGGTGAACCCCGCCAAGCGCATTAGCCAGCTTCTGTCCGGCTTCTTCGTTGATGTCGATGAAGGCGACACGAGCGCCCTCGTCCACGAACTTCCGAACGATCGCTTCACCAATCCCGGACGCCCCGCCCGTGACCACCACGGCCTTGCCCTCGAGGCTCGGGAAGTTCCGCAGCGTCATGTTTGGGTTCCTTCTGGGCTCGCGGTAAGCCATGCGATCATTTCGTACAGGATGCGGGCCGCCAGTGGCCGCGTGGGCGCAAACTCAACCAAAGGCAGTGTGGTGAACAAGACCTGCCGGCCGTCACGCTCGGCTATGGCCGCGCTCGCGCCGAACACGAGACGTCCGGTCGAGAACACGTCGGCGCCGTCGAACGTCGCAGCCCCAGCCAGGACGCGGCCCGGAAGACCCACAGCAATCTCCTCTGGGAAGACGCCGCCGAAGCGCCAGTCCCAGACGCCGGCCTCGCCGAGGCTCGGGAGCACATCGTTGGCGACTGTGAAGCCCCAGCCCCCGATCCAGTCGCCCATGACGCGAACTGGCCGAACAGACGCGCCGGTAAGCTTCTCTAGGTCGCCAAAGATGCTGCGCGAGCCCCGAAACTTCGGCTGATTGGGGCGAACGAGCACGACAGAGCGCCGCGCTTCGCCAGCAAAGAGAGTATGGGACGCACGCAGGTTGCCGCCATTGATGAGCGCAGGTCCCGGCCCGTAAAGGCGCCACTCCGTAAGATCGGCGCCGGCTGCGCCAAGATAAGGGAAGAGTTCGCCTGTCGGGTCGTGGAGCGCGAAGCGCACGCCACTCAGCGAAGGGGGCTCAAGAACGAGGAACCGCTCCGTGAACATGAGGGGATGACCACGATGGTCGCCGCGAATCGAGAGCGTATAATCGCCCGCCGGAAGGGCCGGCAATATGACCTCGCCGAGCCCCCGAGCCCGACCTTCGCCGCCCACGCTGAGCCCGAGCTTGCGCAATTCGACCGTCCCGCTCGGACCGGTGATTTCGAGAACGAAATGCAAGGTCTCGCGGGCCGGCAGACCAATCTCGTCGATGAGGACAAGCTGACAATGCTGGGCGACCGGGAAGCTGTCAGGGACGAGGCCAAGCAGCAAGATCTGCAACGGTTGGTTGGCTGCGGCAAGCGTCGCCGGGTCGAAACTTGGCTTTCGGTCGATGCGCGTAATTCCCATCGTACCGATGCGGTAGTGTGAGTGCCAGCCGTTAATCGCGAGTCCGTTGACGTCCGGATTGGCGCGGTGATGCAGCGCGAGGCGAGCAACGCCGTGCGATTGGACGATCGTCGTCGCCTCGATGAAGGCGCGAGGCCCGCCAAGAGTGGCCGTCGGGTCAACTTCTGCGAGCCCGTCCTTCAGGTCGTTCCACCACGCGAGAGCCGATGCGCCCAAAGAGCCGGGCTTCGCTTCTCGCCCGAGCTTCTCGGCCAGGGCGTCGACGCCCGCGAGCGATGTGAAGTTCTGGCTTTCGCCTGCAATCGCGATGGTCTTGCCGAGCGGCCGGATTGCATACGTCTCGCGCTCGACCTGGGGATGCCAGAGTGATGGCCAATTGCAGACCGCGTGGAAGTCGAATGATGTGCCGATTTCGGCGGCGAAAGGTCGCGCCATGGGCGTCGGATTCCAGGCGGAAGTCCAAGTGGTGACCCGCGAATCGTCTACCGCTCTCAGCGCAGCAAAGAGGTCCATCGCGACCGAACCCGGTGCGCCGTCGTAAGGGTCGAAGCATTCGTTTGCGAGGTTCCACCACACGAGCGCCGCGCGGCTGCGGTCGCGCTTCGCGACCCGTTCGACGCGGAGCTTTGCAAAGGGGATGGCGGTGGCGAGCTCAGCGTCGGAGAGCCAGGCGCCGCATCCCATCCGTCCACGGAGCGATGGCAACCCGCCAGGTTCCTGATAGAGGAGCAACCCCCGCTCCTCCAGCGCGTCGATGAGCTCCGGATTGGCGCAGCGGCGATGCGCGGTTATGGCGTTCTGACCGAAGGCGACAATGGCCTGCACCTCGTCCGCGAGTTCCGCGCGAGTCGCCCCGGGACCAGTTGAATAGAGGCTCCAGGAAATCGAGGTCTTCAAGTAGAATGGTCGCTCGTTGAGACGCAGCTCGCGCCCGACGATATCGAACGAGCGGAAACCGAAGCGCTGGCGCAGTTCGTCCCGAGCGCCGCCGCCCTCAAGGCTGGCGATGGCGGTGTAGAGAGCCGGTCTGCCAATATCGTAGCGCTCGGCTCCGGCAGTTGGCAGTGCAAACGCGATGCGGCCGGCGGGTCCGACCTCCTGAGTTCGAGATGTGACTTCGTGACCTGCCGGATCAAGCAGCGTGACGGTGACTAGACCGCCTTCCTCCGCGAGGCACTCGATGTCGACGAGCGCTGCATCACACGCGGCGTTCGGCCGGACGTAGAGATCATCGAGGCGCGCACCGTCCGCTTGCTCAAGAAAGACCGGTTGCCAGACGCCGCCGAAGTCCTGGCTGGACGGCAGGGTGGCGCACGGCCCGACGAATCGGCAGCAAATCCTCCCAGTTGGTCGATCCACCGGGGTTTGTGATGCGCACGTCAAGGCGGTGACGGCCAGGATGATTGAGTCGTGGCGGAATCTCGATCTTGAACGGCGTATACCCTTCCAGGTCGTACCCGATCAGCTCGCGGTCCAGATAAACTTCGGCCAACAGCCGGGCGGCGCGGAACAGTAGGCGCGAATGTCTGTAGTCGCCGAGTTCGATTTCCCGCGACCACCACGAGACCCCATGCCACGAAGGGCGAAATCGCTCCGTTGTGTCAGGAACCTGGACCGTCTCGCCGTACCTGATGCTGTCCCACCCGCCGGTAGGCGGCCGGGGCGGAATCGCAGAGATCGGTGTCCCCGGAAGCGGCACGGGGCCTGAGCGCCAATCCGCGCCATCATCGAAATTCAGTCGCCAGTCGCCCGAAAGATTCGTTCGGATCGCCGGCCTGGAGCTCGTCAATGACATCACCGTGACTAGGGCGATCCGAGAGGCGCAATCTCGCCGTATGGGAGATAACGGCGGAGAAGTCAACAACATCCCACCATATAGAGATTTAGCAGGGTTTTTTGTTGACAATCATAGGATCATATGAGGTGATGCAACGGTGCGCCGGCACATGTCAGGAGGCCGTGCGGCAGAGGAGGATGACATGCCCAACAGACGCGGACTTTCGCGGCGACAGCTTCTGGTTTCAGCGGGTGGCGCGGCTGGAGCGGCGGCGTTGCCTCATTTCGCCATCGGCAAGGAGCAGAAGCCGCTCGTCTTCTGGATCATGGACGAGCCCAACAAGGCGCCAGTCGCCTCGGTTCTCCATAAGTTCACAGCGGAGTCCGGTGTGAAGGTCGACCTTCAGGTCGTGCCATGGTCGGACGTGTTCAGCAAATGGACCACGAGCTTTGAGGCCGGGACGGGAGCCGACATCTCGCAATGCGGCGGCATGGGGCTGTTTCCCGCGATCTACTATGACCAGGGGCGTCTCCTGGACCTCTCCGACCTGCTCGCCGAGATGGGGCCAGAAAACTACTTCTCGGCGGATTGGGGCAAATACAAAGGCGCGGTTACCTCGGTGCCGTGGTTCCTCGAGACACGTGTGCTTTGGTATCGCAAGGATTGGCTCAAAGAAGCTGGGCTCGCCCCGCCGCGCACCTGGGCCGAGTTCGACGCCGCCGCCAAGGCGCTCACCAAGGACGGCCGCTTCGGATCAGCCTTCCTCTTCGCCAAGGACTTCCTGACCGGCCAAAACAATTTCATCTTTTATGTGAATTCTGACGAGTCCGCTGATCTCACTCTGGCCGAGCGGGACGCCGCTGGCCGGCTGAAGGTGACACTGAACCGCGATCGCTTCATCGAGGCTATCACCGAACACACCAATCTTTACAAAAACGGGCTCGTTCCGCCGAGCGTGACGAGCGGCGACATCGTCGCCCTGAATAGACTGTTCAATCTCGGCGTTGCCGGAATGGTGATCATGAACGGCGCGTTCTTGACGCAGCTGCAGCAGGAGGCGCCGCAGCTCCTCGCCGAGGACCGTGTTGGGGCAATTCATGTGCCGGGCAAGCAGGGGCCAGGCTTCTCGTTTCTTGGTGGTTCGGGCCTTTGGGTGAACAAGAAGACCGAGCAGCCAGACGCGGCCAAGGCGCTCTTGAAGTTCCTCAATAAGCCGGAATCGCAGATAGCCCTGGCCAAAGCGAACATTCTGAATCAACCCTCGAGCAAGAAGGCCCAAACGTCCGCAGAGCTCACGGCGAATCCTTTCTTCGGGGTGCTCGCATCTCAGCTCGAAAAATCGCGCGCTTATCTCTGGAAGGCCGGGCCGGAGCCTCGCCTCGCCTCATTTTACGGCAACAATGTCATGGAAAAGCCGGTTCTGGACGTTGTCGTGAATGGCGCCACACCATCGGCGGCGGCTGACACCATGCAGGCGCTGCTGCAGAAGTACCTTGTCAGCTGAACGAACAGGCATCCCGCTGACGGCGTTTGACCGCGGGGCGGGCTCCCGCTCCGCCGCTCTCGACTGGCTCGATCGCCGCACCGGCGTCCTGATGGTCGCGCCAGCTGTCCTCATCGTTCTTGGCGTCGCGCTCGCGCCGGCCGTTGCCTCGCTCTGGCTCAGTCTGCAAGACCGAAGTCTCAGCGGCGGCTCATCGTTCAAGTTCATCGGATTAGCCAATTATGCAAGCTGGCTGGCTGATCTCGACTTCTGGAACGCGGTGCGGAACAGCGTGGTCTACACCGTCAGCTCGGTGTTGCTGCAGTTCCTCATCGGGCTCGGCGTGGCGCTCTTGCTCGATAAGCGCTTCTTCGGCCGCAACGTATTGCGAGCGCTGGTGCTGATCCCTTGGGTTCTCCCGATCGTCAGCACGGCCAATATTTGGGTTTGGATGTTCAATGAGATCTACGGGATCATTGACACAACTCTTGTCAGTCTCCATGCGACGTCGCGGCCCATCGCGTGGCTGAGCTCGCCCAAGCTGTCGCTGCTGTCGGCGATCATCGTGAAGACTTGGCGAGAGTTCCCCTTCGCCGCACTGCTTCTCACGGCCGGTCTGCAAACGATCCCGACCGAACTCTATGAAGCGGCGAAGATGGACGGCGCGGGTCCGTGGCGTCGATTCCAGCATGTGACGCTGCCGGGGCTCAAGCTCATCATCTTGATCATCCTGCTGCTGCAAACGATCTGGACATTCAATGACGTCTCGACCGTCTATCTGACGACCAAGGGAGGACCAGGCACGAGCAGCGAGGTGTTGCCGATCCTAATCTACCGAACCTCCTTCGTGTCGGGGGAGCTCAGCCGGGGCGCGGCGGGCGCCGTGTTGATGTTCGTCGTGGTCATGGGCCTCGCCTTCGCTTACTTCCGAAGTTATACGCGCAGCGAGCGAGACTGGCGGTGACTCACCCCTCGCTGTCGCGTCGTCTCTTGTCCGCCCTCGTTCCGCTCGGGCTCTTCATGACGGCCCTCGTGGTGCTGTTCCCTTTCATTTACGCGGCGATCTTTTCATTTGCGCCAAGCGCAGAGATGTTCAGCCTGACGCCGAAGCTGCTGCCGAAGACTTTTACGCTGCAAAACTATGCCGTAGCGCTTGGCGACACCAACTTTCTGATCTACTTCCGCAACAGCATGATCGTCGCCACAACGACGGTTTTGTTGTCGGTTACGATCGGGGCGCTCGCCGGATATGCGCTTGGCTGCCTAGCCGTTCCGTATCGCAACCTGATCTCGGTCAGCTTCCTCCTCGTCTACATGCTGCCAGGCGTGCTGTTCCTCGTTCCGCTCTACCTGCTGATCGTCCGCCTCGGAATCGCCGACACCCTGCTATCGCTGATTGTCGCCTACACGACTTTCAGCGTCCCATTCACCACCTGGACGCTTCGCGCCTTCTTCGTGGGCGTGCCGCGCGAACTTGCGGAGGCGGCGAGAATGGACGGGTGCAGCGAGTTCGGCGCTTTCGTGCGCGTCGTCCTGCCGCTTTCGGCGCCAGGACTCGCGACCGCCGCCGTCTTCTCGTTCATCCTTGCCTGGAATGAATTGCTGTACGCGCTGACCTTCATCAATTCCGACGAGAACCAGGTGATCACGGTCGCCATCTCGGCGACGCTCGGTCAGTGGAGCAGTCAGGTCGGGACGCTTCTCGCATTCACGGTGCTGGCCGGACTCCCCGTGTTGATTTTCTTTAGCCTACTGAACCGCTTTCTCATTCAGGGGCTGACTGCGGGGTCGATCAAGGGATGAAGCGGAACGAAACGTTTCAGGAACCAGGGATCTAATATAACGAGCAGTTCAGAGCGCGAGGCGTTGCGCGTCGCCCCGCAATGCAAAGCTATGGTCGGATCAATCAGTTCGCTACGCCCCGCGCTAAGCCGCGCCAGAGTGCGATCCTCATTCGCTTCCGCGAGCTGGCCGCAACCGACCACGTCGGCCACAAGCGTTGCGGCAGTCTTCCGAGTTTCCGATATAGCTCGTCCCTTGGCGCACGGAGGCTAGCACAGAGCCCGACGAGAGACGCATCACGTCAACGGGCGGCCATCGGCGAATGACTGCCATTCGTGCTTCGAAGCGGACGGCTGCCAAATGCTTTTGGTAGCCCTCCCGTGACACCCTTCGCACCATCCCGAGCCGGGAGCCGCGGCTGTGTGAGCCAACCGCCGCCTTTGTGCTCGTCATTGCCGCGGACGGGAGAGTCGCCTAGAAAGGCGAGGCGAAACGATCGCCGAACGAAGTTATTGGCGGATGAGCGTCCGGGTCGGTGATTACGTCCAGCAGCGTAGCCGTCGGCGAGTTGAGCGCGCGCTCAAGGGCCGATCGTAGGTCTGTCGCCTTCTCGATGCGAACGCCCTCAACACCGCACGCTCGCGCAATCGCCGCGTGGTCGACCGCCACGAAGTCGCAAGCCGCGGTGTAGGCATTGAAAAGCACCGTTTCGCCGTGTTTCTGGTAGCCGAGTATCTGGTTATTGAGGATTATGAGAACGATCGGCAGTTTGTGCCGCGCGACCATCTCCATCTCCGCCCAGACATGGCCGAAGCCGCCGTCGCCGGAAAGGCAGATCACCCGTTTGCCCGGTTCGGCGAATTGGGCCCCGATCGCGAACGGCAGACCCCAGCCAAGGCCAGCCATGCCGCGCGGCGTCAGAAAGCGGTGGCCGGCATTGCGCGCCGTCAGGTAGTTGGAAATCCAGATCGACGAATAGCTGGCGTCAGCAACCACGATCGAGTCGGCAGGCATCACTGCGTCGAGTTCAAACATCAGCCGCTCCGGACGGATTGGGCTGCGGTCCTGCCTGCGAAATCTTGGCCACCTTGTCGCGCCAGTGTGCGAGCCCGGCGGCGATCTTTTCTTGCACGGCTGGCCGCGCGGCGTATCTCTTCGAAAGATCGCGCGTCTTCAGCTCGGCGCTGAGGGCCTCCAGCGTAAGTTTCGCGTCGCCTACGAGCCGCATCGCCTCGTAACTGCGCCCAACTTCGGCTCCATCGATGTCGAGATGGATGTAACGCGCATCCTGTGGGAATAGCGTCCAGTTGTCGGTGCCGTTCTGGTTCGTGCGCGCACCGACGAAGAGGATGAGATCGGCTTCACCCACCATATCTCGCAGCTTCTCGGTGCGGCTGCCTGGACCCATGAAATATCCAATGACGCCGAGCGAAAGCGGATGGGTCTCCGATACCGATCCCTTCCCCATTACGGTAGTCGCGACCGGTAGCGAGCATTCTTCCTGCAGGCGCGTAAGCGCCTCGGCGGCATTCGACAGATGCACCCCGCCGCCGGCCACGACCAGCGGTGCGCTCGCCGCGAGCGAGCGCGTCGGCCGCCTCGCGGACCCGGACGAGGGTCGGCGACAACACGATCGAGCGGATACTTGGCCGTAGGTCGCATCGCGGCCCGGAACGCGCGGAGCGGGAAGGTTGAGGACGTCGAAGGGAACGAGAAGCGCCACCGGTCCCGGCCGTCCGGATGCGGCGACCGTGAACGCCATGTCGACGTAGTCGTCGACACGGGCGGGCTCATCTATCCGCCATACGGATTTCGTGACCGGAGTCGAAGAGTTTGAAGTGATCGAACTCCTGAAATGCGTTCTTGTCCGCCTGGGACCGTGGCACCTCCTGGACAAGGGCGATGACGGGGATCGACGCCTTGAGGGCTTCGGCGAGCGGGGGCACCAGAAGCGTGGCGGCGGGCCGTTCTGGGCAGTGACAACCGAGACGCGATGAGAAATGCGGGCATAGGCGTCCGCCATCGCGCCGCCTGCGTTTTCGGTCCGATAAGCCGCCTGTTTCATCCCGAACTGCGGAGCGACCAGATGGAAAGCTGGCGGGATGCTCTGGCCGAAGACAACAGTGACGCCATGGCGCTGAAACGCTGCGGCTATTCGTTCGGCGACGGTTTCGTTGGGCTTGATATGTTCGACGTTCATTTCGGGATATCCCCCCGGTATTGGCGGTTCGATCGTTTCTCTCTTATTGTGGCAAACGCCTGCGACGCCTTCTATTGACAGCGCTAACAATCTCGTAACGCCGCAACGATGAGGCTGTCAAGCGAGCAGCCGCGCGCGCGCCGCGAGATATCTCGTCGCTGAATGGAACAGGGCCTCGCGAATGCCTGTGACCAGAAAGCCGCGAACGCGAACGAGCGGCATGACCCTGACGCTTGCGGACGTGGCGCGCGAAGGCGGAGTCAGCCAGATCACCGTTTCGCGCGTGATCCGCAACAAGGGCGCGATCTCGGAGGAAACGCGAGAGCGGGTCGAGCAAGCCATTCAGAGAGTCGGCTATGTGCCCGAACCGTCTTGCCGGTTCGCTTGCGTCGGCGGGCTCCGATCTGATCGGCGTCATCGTTCCCTCGCTTCGGTCGATTATTT
The DNA here is from genome assembly GCA_963820095.1 of uncultured Alphaproteobacteria bacterium. Lineage (GTDB taxonomy): Bacteria > Pseudomonadota > Alphaproteobacteria > Rhizobiales > Beijerinckiaceae > Roseiarcus. Next base: position 11,221 of record CAWFZA010000005.1, on the reverse strand, counting down.
TTCACCACGTGCTGCGCGGGGTGAACGAGGCGATTTCGGCGGCGGGCTATCGCTCGGTCGTCGGAACCACCGAGTTTCGCCGCGACGAGGAGGAACGATTGGTGACGTCCCTCCTTTCGTGGCGCCCCGCGGCGATGATCATAGCCGCCTTCGACCACCTGGAATCGACGGAGCTCCTGCTCAGAGCGTCGAAGGTGAAGCTCGTCGAGATCACCGATACCGACCGCAAGCCGGTTGGGGTCGCGCTTGGCTTCTCGCACTGGCGCGCCGGCTCACGACACGGGCCGCTACCTCGTCGAGCGCGGCTACCGGCGCTTTGGCTTTCCTCGCCCAGGATCTAACGGCGACACTCTATGCGGCGCGGCGATACGAAGGCTTCCGCGCGGCGCTGCGCGCGGCCGGACTTTCGCTGGCAGGCGAGCGGATAACGACGGAGCCGCGCGATTCGACACTCGACGGCAAGGCCGCGCTTGGCGGCGCTGCTGGCCGAGCATCCGAAGCTTGACGCGGTCTATTTCTCGCACGACGAGATGGCGGTCGGCGGCTACTTTCCATTGTCTTGCAGGCCGGCATCGACGTTCCCGGCCGCCTGGCGATCGCCGGCTTCAACGGTATCGATCTCGGACAGTCCCTGCCGCAGCCGCTGACGACGGTGCTCTCCGACCGATACCAGCTCGGCCGGCTTGCCGGCCGAGCCTGCGCTCGCGCTGATCGACGGCGAGGATGTCGCCCCGTCGACCGACGTCGGGTTCACGTTGATCCGCGGCGCAACCGCCTGATCAGACTGTTGCGACGGGCGTCGCCGGCGAACCGAAGGAGCCGGGCAGCCGCAGCGGCGGCGCGGTGAGCAGGAAGCGCGAGCGTGCCGCGCGACCGCAAATGGCGCGCCAGCGGCGTCAGGTACCAGATCTCGCCCAGATGAATGCCGAGGTCGACAAGGCATTTCTGGTGCACCGGAAGGCCGTGGTAATGGGCATGGCCAAGCGTATCCTCGTATGGAAATCCCTCGACCGCGAAATTGTCGGCGATAAGGACCGAGATTCCGGTTCGCTCGATCCAGTCGAGGACGCGCTGGTCCCGACCGTCGATAACTGGATATTGCCGATGGAGCAATTCCTCCGTCGGCTGCCCCTGCATGTCCATGATTCCCTGGCCGTACCCGGTATGGAGACAGAGCATGTCGCCGGTTTCGACGACGACGTTGTCCTTTTCCATGATCCGGGAAAGATCGTCGAAATTGACCAGCCGTCGCTCGGCGCCGAAATAACGGTTGAGGTCGATGAGGACGCCGCGTCCCTGCACGCAAGTTTCGGCCATCTTCTCGATCCCGAGTCGCTTGGCCGTTGGTCCTCCCGGATCTTTGGACCCGATTACATCGATCCCGGCGCGGAAGCCGTTGTAGTAGATCGCTTCGGCCTCGCCATCGCCGTCAGCGTCGAAATGACGGCCGACGTGGCTGAATGCGTCCCACTGTGTCGAATACTGGGTGTAGAGCGTCACATAGTCGTCGGATGAAATGTCATCCCAATGATCGTTCTCGAGACGCATCGGGAAGTTGACGAAGTCGTGGCCCGCGTCGCGCTGGCACGACGCCGCGAACCGGCGGCTTCCGAAGCGGCGTCAGTACGGTGCCGCCGGGCAGGTCGAGCGGCAGGCTGAGGCAGAACGCGATCCCTTCCTTCACCTCCGCGATGGCGGCCAGCCGCCGCTCGGGGGTGATGAGATTGAGTCGGCCAATTTCATCGTCGGGGCCGAAATCACCCCAATTCGACCCTTCGGGCCGGTTCTTCCAGCGTTTCGCCATGCATCATTCTCCTTGAGCCGGAGGCAACAGTCGTTTCGCCTGGAACAACCGGAACCACGACTGCAACATCTCTTCAGTGTCGAGCGTCTCGGTGAAGCCGGCCTGACGGATCTTCACCGTCGAGACAATCCCAGGCGCGGCCCGGGTAGGATCGCCGTAGCCGAGCATCGAATCCGCAAACTGGAACGACAGGCCGACAAAATCCATGAGCGCGGGCGCGACAAGGTTATAGCGAGCGCGGATTCGGTCCCATTGCGGGCTCCGCTTCGGCATCTCGGCGGCCAGGCTCATCGGCCTTGCTTCGCCCGGAATCATGCCGCAGGCCTTCGCAATCGCCGGCCAAACCTCTTGCCACCGGAAAACATCGCCGTTGGTGACGTTGTAGACTTGGCCGCGGGCCGCAGCGGTCTCGCCGGCCCAGGCGATTGCGCGCGCGAGCACGCCGGAATCTGTCGCTTCCATGATGTTCGGATCTCCGCCGGGATAGTGCAGCGGCTCTCCGTCCTCCTTCAGAATGGCGGCGTAGGCGCCGAGCGCGGCGATGACATTCATCGCGCTGCCGAAGGATTCGCCGAAGATCCCTTGCGGGCGAAAGATCGTCCAATCGAAGCCGCGTTCGGTCGCCTTCGCTCTTAACTCGCTTTCCTGCTCCCAATAGAAGTTCGGGATGTCGTAACTCTCGTCGCGGTCTTCACGCGCCGGCGTCGGGATGGCGCGGACGTGAATTCCATATGCCTTGGTCCCTTGCAGGAGAGCGACATGGCGAAGGTCGAGGGCCGAACTGCAGAGCGCGTCGAGGAGATTGCGAAACATTGCGGCGTTGGCGGCGATCTGGTCGGCCTCTCGCCAGCCTGCGAGGAGGTTCGGCTTCTCGAACAGCGCCGCGTAGACGAGATGGGTCACGCGCGCGAACTCATGCGCATGCGCCTGAGTGGCCGACCGATCGCTGAGATCGACAGGGAGCCGCCGGGCGGCGATTCCGTCGTGCGGTTCCCGGCGTGAAAGCGCGATGACGTCGACATTGGGGAGCGATGAAAAATGTTTCGCCGCGGCGAAGCCGACAACCCCCGACGCCCCGGCGACCAGAACCGTCTTCCCCATCGCTGACGCGGCCTCCCTATTTTGCGAGCTGGCGTCCCTCGGCCTTCGCGGTAATGACTGCGATGACGAGGACGGCGCCGTTGAAAATTGGCTGCAGCCAATAAGGCGCGCCCAGAAGGTTGAGCCCATTGAAGCCGATCGCAAGCAGGATGATCGCGATCACGGCGCCGGGCACGTTGAAATAGCCGGGCCGGTAGGTCGTCACGCCGAGAAACGCCGCGGCATAGGCAGGCAGCAACAGCTCAGGTCCGAACAGAGGGTTGGCGCCGCCCGATTGGCCGAGCTCGAAGATGGCGGCGATGCCGACGAGAAAGCCGGCGCCGGCAAAGACAATGACCCGGTAGAGGTCAACCCTGATACCCGCGAGCAGGGCGACGCGGTCGGACCCGCCGATCGCGTAGAGTTGCCGGCCAAACGGGGTGTGTTCGAGAACGTAGACCAGAACGCCCGCGAGGATCAGCGTCAGCCAGATAGAGACGCCGAGGCCGAGGAAGTTTCCCTGCCCGATGTTGGTGATGAGACCCGGGATGCCGGAGAAGAGCACGCTCCCGCCGCTTATTCCCTGCGTGATTCCGCTGAGCGCGATGCCGACACCGAGCGTCGCGATGAAGGAGCTGATCTGGAACTGAACCCTTAGCCATCCATTGATCGCGCCAACGATCGTGCCGCCGACAACCATGGCGAGAATAACCACGCCGGCCCCATATCCCTTGCCGCCGAGGGTCGCGCCGGCCACCATCAGGAAGCCGATCAGGTAACCAAGCGAGAGATCGAACTCGCCGACGATCAACGTCAGGATCGCCGCGAAGGAAAGACAGCAGGCCGTGACCTGGACGACCACCAGATTGCGGAGATTGAGGCCAGTGAGGAACTGCGGGCTGAGCAGCGAGAAGATCAGCATCAGCACGAGGAGGATCACGACCGTAGCGTATCGGGAGAAGATCGCGCCGAGAATCCCTCGTCCGCGGGCGCCGGGAGCCAGGGCGGCGTCAACGTCCTTGGCGGTCATGCGTAGCTCCATTGGCCGATTGTCTGCGGGGTGAGCTCCGCGTCCCTCAATTCGTGCACGATGACCCCATCGCGAAGGATGAGCACCCGCGAGCAAACGCTGGCGAGCTGCTCGGGCTCGGTCGAAAAAATGAGGACGCCGACGTTCTCGCGCGCAGCGTCGCGGAGGAGGTCGAAAATCTTTTCGCGCGCGTTGGGGTCGACGCCGTTGGTGGGGTCGTCGAGCACCATGACCTTCGGCCGGGTCAAGAGCCATTTCGCGAGAAGCGCTTTCTGCTGGTTGCCGCCGCTGAGTTTGCCAAAGATCGTGGCCGATGAAGGCGGGCGAAGGTCGAACGTCTCGATCATCTGCCGCAGGACGCTCTTCTCGCGGCCTGGGCGATGCCAGTAGCGGAAGAGTTCAGGGAGAAGCGTATTCTCGGCCACCGACAATGATCCAATGCCGCCCGAGTTATGACGGTCGGCTGGAAGCACGGCCATGCCCGCCTCGATAACGTCGCGCGGACCCGCGGTTGGGGCCAGCGGCCGGCCGTTGATGACAATCCTTCCTCCGCTCTGCTTCACGACCCCGGCGAGAACGTAGGGAAGTTCGTTGATTCCGGCTTCGGAAAGTCCTGCCACGCCAACGATCTCCCCGGCATCGACCGAGAACGAGGTTCCCTTGAGACGGAGGCTTTTGACCGCGTCGAGGACGAGCGCAGGCGCGTTCAGCGTCGATGGGGCCGGGGATTGGCTTCCGCCAGAGTCCCAAAGGCGGCGGAGCGCCCTCGCGGCCGAACGCTTGGAGAGTTGCTCAGGCGGCTCAACCCGGCTCCCCATCATCTCCGCCAGGATTTGACGGGTGTCGAACGAGGCGGCCGGTCCCTGCAGAGCGACCCGTCCGTCGCGCAGGATCGTCACGTTCGAGGCGCGCCCATGCAGCTCCGCAAGGCGATGAGTAACCATCAGGACGCCGACGCCGGAGCGGGCGATCATGCCAATGCGCTCGAGATAGGGTTCGGCCTGGTTGCGGGGGAGCGAGGCGGTCACTTCATCGAGGATGAGCAGCTTCAGCCCGGTCTTGACCCGGTCGAGCGCGATGATGATGGCGACCAGGGCGCGTTCGGCCGAACTCAGGCGCCCGGCGAGCTGATCGGGCCGAACGCCGACGCTGAAGGCGCCAAGCATCCCCTGGACTTCACGATGGAGTTCTTTCCAGCGGATGCGGCCGGCCCGCGTCGGATAGCCGCGGAACTGGGCGATGCATTCCGCCACAGTCAGCGAATTGATGAGCGGCGCCTCCTGGTGAACCACGGCGATGCCGCGTGCGTTCGCTTCATTGGGCGATGCAATGGCTGGAAACGTCCCGCCGCCGATGCGGATCTCACCGGCCTCGGGCCGGTAGACGCCGCTGAGGATCTTGACGAGGGTCGACTTTCCGCTGCCGTTGGCGCCGAGCAGCGCGTGGATTTCGCCGCCGCCGACGTCGATATCCGCGTGATCGAGGACGGTCTGACCGGCGAAGATCTTGGTGAGCCCGCGGGCCGACAATGCAGACGACGAAAGGCCGGCGCCGGCCGGCATGTCTGCGGGCTGAGGTAAGGATGATGCAGCCATTCCGCGATCAGCCATGCCGAGGCGGGTCCCTGCCGCCCGCCCCGCGGGTTAGGTGGTGTCTAGCCTTTCGCTACTGCCACAGCTTTAGGAACTTCTCCTTATAGCCGTTCGATGTGGCGTAGTTTCCCCCGGGAGGCGGCACGTTGGTCTTGTCGATGACGGTGAACGGCACATTCTCGTTATGCGGCACAAAAAGCGGCTGTTTGTTCAGGTGGCGGATGATCTGATCGATGATAGCGTAGCCGGTGTAGCTCGTGTCGTAGGCGCCTGTCGCTATCTGGATGTCACCCTTGCGGATGAGGTCGAGATTTTCCTGGTCGCCGAGGATGCTAACCAGCTTCACCCGGTCGCCCATGCCGGCCTGCCGGATCGCGGCGGCCATGGCGAAGGCCGAAGGATCGTAGGGCGCGTAGACATAGTTGACGTCGGGATGGGTCCGCAGATAGCCGACGACCTGTTGCCCGAGGTTCGTCGCGATCTGGCTCGCCGTGAAGGCGTCCTCGGCCGCCTTGCAACCTTCGCATTTCTTGAGCGAGTCCATGACGCCCTTATGCATGACGGCGACGGAATCAAACTCGACGTCGTCATAGACGATGATGTTGGCCTTGCCGCCCGAATCCTTGACGATCCAGTCGCCGATCGCGGCGCCCAGCGCGAAGTTGTCGACATCGACCGCGAATTCCCACGCGAGTTGTCCGGGCTCGAGGACCGGCATCGGGTTCGGCGCGTCGCCGCCGACGCCAACCGACACCACCGGCACGCCCGCCTTCTTCGCTTCCTTCAGCGGAAGCTGCAGGCTGCGGTAGTCGAGCGACTCTCCGATGATGACGTTCGCGCCCCAGGCGAGCGCATCGAGAACGGCGGCTGCCTGATTCTTCGGATTGGCCTTGCCGTCGTACATCTGCACCGTCCAGCCGACCGCACGCGCCGCCTCGGCCGCCGCATCGGCCTGCGCCTGACAGCCCTTCAGCGAAGCCGAACAGGAAACGATGCCGACCTTGATTCCCTTGGGGGCCTTCGCCGGCTCCGTCGGACCAGCGTATTCAGGCGGAAATTCCTTGGCCACATCGGCGACTGCGACCTCGCTCAGAAAACTCAGAATTGACAGCGTCACCGCGGTGCCGATCAGCTGGGACTTCAGTCTGCTCATGGCGTTCTCCCTTGTGATGTTCTTTTCTTGGTGCTTCTTGAAGCGTGGAGACCCTTTTTCACCCACGCCCTCGCCTATTTGGCAGCGCTAACAATGACAATCAACTTGGCCAGTGACAGCGCTAGCATAAGCGTAGCGGGCGAGCGACTCGCGAGTCAATGGCTTGTCCGGGTTCAGAACATATGAGATGGGTTAACGTGAGCCCCTGAAGCCACACCCACACGCATTGCGGGGTGTTCGACGCGATCTTCCGCCGCAGTCGCGCCAAGGAGGATCTGAAACAAGCCGCGGCCCATTCGGAGCATCTCTTAAAGACCGTTTCACGAAGCTTGTTCGAGCAGCGTAACCGTCCGCCGCATCGCGCGTCATATTGGTCAAGGGCCGCGTCGTCGCCTCGGGAAAGGCCTTGGACCTGCTCAATAACGATGCGGTGAGGCATCTTCACCTATGAACACGCTCGAGCTCTTGGACCGGCTCATTGCCTTTCCGACAGTCAGTCGCGATCCCAACCGCGAGCTGATCGAGTTCGTTCGTCAATTTCTAGCTGAGCGGGGGATTGTGTCGGACCTGTATCCGGCCGAGGACGGCCGGAAAGCCAATCTCTTCGCCACCATCGGCCCGACGGACAAGCCCGGAATCATGTTGTCCGGGCACACGGACGTGGTGCCGGTCGATGGCCAGGAATGGTCCAAGGACCCGTTCCGCATGACGTCGGTAGACGGAAAGGCCTACGGACGCGGCGCAACCGACATGAAGGGCTTCCTGGCTTGCGCCCTCATGCTCGCGGACCGCGCCGCGCAGCAAAGCCTGGCGACGCCGATCCATCTCGCGTTCAGCCACGACGAGGAAATAGGCTGCGTTGGAGTCCGCTCGATGATCGACGGCCTGGCGGCTGGCGCCGTCCGGCCTCGCTTCGCGATCGTCGGCGAGCCCACGTCGATGCGGATCGCGACAGGCCACAAGGGCAAGATCGGGGCGCGGGCGACCTGTTGCGGCGTGGCGGGACACTCGGCGCTCGCGCCGCGGGCGCTCAACGCCATTCATCTCGCCTGCGACTTCATCGACACCGTCCGAGAGCAACAAGACCGCATCGAGCGCGACGGCCCTCGCGACGACGACTACAATGTGCCTTACACCACGCTGCACGTTGGGCGCATAGAAGGCGGCACGGCGCTCAACATCGTCCCGAACCGCTGCACGGTCGACTTTGAGATCCGCAATATCGAGCAGGATGACGCGGGCGCGCTCCTTGACCGCCTGATGAACGAGGCCGCCGCAATCGCGGGGCCTCATCGGGACGCCTTTCCGCGAGCCGATATCGCGATCGAGGTGTTCAACGACTATCCGGGATTGGCCACGCCAGCAGACGCTGAGGTGGTGCGCTTCGTCGGCAGCCTCGTCGCATCCCAAGATTTCTCCAAGGTCGACTTCGGAACCGAGGGGGGCCTGTTCTGGAAGCGCCTCGGCGTTCCAGTCGTGGTGTGCGGACCGGGATCGATGAATTAGGGCCACAAGCCGGACGAGTTCATCGCGCTCGACCAATTGGAAGCCTGTGACCGCATGATGGAACGATTGCTGGAGCGCTGCCTGTAGGCCTGCTCACGAAAGAAGGTCCTCGCGCCGATCTATCCAGGCAACGACGAAGGCCTATTCGACACCCTGCGAGGGCCGGATCGAGGCGACAACCCATCCCGCCTGAAGACGGATGTGTCGCCGCCTGGACCCGAACGGAAGCGCCGTCTGCGAACCGCCGGGCGCCGGGTAGGACAGAGGGTGGTCGCGCCCAAATACGACCCGGTAGCCGCCCGCAGCCAGGCTGGCGGCGTGGCCGGCGGGGATCAGAAGCCGAAGAATTCGCGACGCAGCGCGTTTTCGTAGAGGCGCTTCCTGTAGTCGACTTCCTTATGCAGCTTGTGCTCTCGGAAATGCGCCTGTTCCCAGTTGTCGAGTTCCGCGACGTTATGATTGCCGGAGGCAAGCGCCTCTTCCGCGCGGATCGCCGCCACCCATTCGTCCACGGCCACTTTGTAGTCGGCCTGCAATTGATCCAGTTCCTGCTGAAGATCCGATGAAACGTCCGCCATGGGTTCCCCCTGCCTTGGCTTGGATTAGCGGCGCTTTATGAACAAAAGACGACAGTGAGCCGGTCCTCACGCCGGCCAGTCACCACAGCATCGTCCAGGGCAGGGCGGTCGCTTCGGGAGAGCCGGGGGACGGCTGGCATTCGAGAAGCATGGCGCGAAACCCGTGGCCCTCCGGGCTCGCGGATTCGAGCAATTCGTTCATCTTGCGGAGGCGCCTGACCAGCGTCTTCATGAACCCTACGGCCCGTTCCGGGTTCTCCTCGATCGCGGCGATGAAGTCTTGATAGGAGGCGGCGAGGCAGTCCGTGTCGCAGGCCGCCGTGACGGTCGCGGAACGCGGCCCCGGTTCGATCAGCGACATTTCGCCAAACACTTCGCCCGTCTGGAGTCTGCCGACGATCCTCGGGTTCGCGCCGCGCCCGACAGCGACGTCGACCGCCCCGCTGACGATGAAGAAGGCCGTGTCGCCCTCGTCGCCTTCGCGGATGATCGTGTCTCCGGCCTTGAACGCAACCTTTTGCATCGAAACGCCTCCCTGGGCCTTCGAGCCCGGCGGCCCCTTCTATATCAGGTCTAGCATGAGCGCGGCGCGCGAGGGATTGGCGTTTCCGGCCGCGCGCCGGGCTTCGCCCCTATTCCTCGAACCGCTCGCTCATGCCTGTCGACTTTAGCGGTGCGATCGACTCGTCCGGCTTCTGCGCCTCAAGGCCTGGGTCGCGGAAGCGGTTGACGATCGGATAGCGCCGGTCGCGGCCGAAATTCTTCGGCCCGACCTTGACCCCCGGCGCCGACTGCCGGCGCTTGTATTCGGCGAGATAGAGCAGCCGCTCAACCTTGCGCACGATCTCGGGATCGTAACCCTCGGCCACGATGTCGGCGACGCGCATCTCCTTTTCGACAAGGCCGCGCAGAACGCCATCCAGCACCGGATAGGGCGGCAACGAATCCTCGTCCTTCTGGTTCTCGCGCAATTCGGCGCTCGGCGGCTTGACGATGATGTTTTCGGGGATCACCTCGCCATCCGGTCCGAGCGCGCCCTTAGGCTTCCAGCGGTTGCGCAAGGCGGACAAGCGAAAGACCTCCATCTTGTAGAGATCCTTGATCGGGTTGAAGCCGCCATTCATGTCGCCATAGAGCGTGGCGTAGCCGACCGACATTTCCGACTTGTTGCCGGTCGTCACCACCATCGCGCCCGTCTTGTTGGAGATGGCCATGAGGATGAGGCCTCGCGCGCGGCTCTGGATGTTCTCTTCGGTGATGTCGCGAGGCTTGCCGGCGAACATCTGTTTGAGCGCGCGCTCCACCCCCTCGACCGGCTCGGCGATCGGCACGATGTCGTAGCGGATGCCGAGCGCCTTCGCGCATCCCGCAGCGTCGGAAAGCAATTCGTTCGAGGTGAAGCGGTAGGGGAGCATCACCGCGTGCACGCGCGCGGGACCGAGCGCGTCGACCGCCATCGCCGCGCACAACGCCGAATCGACGCCGCCGGAGAGGCCAAGCACAATTCCGGGAAAGCGGTTGTTCTCGACATAGTCGCGCAGGCCCATGACGCAGGCGGCGTAGTCGGCCTCGTCCCCCTCCTCGATCACCTCGCGCGGGCCCTCGACGCAAGCCCAGCCGGCGTCGCCACGCTCCCATACGGTTCGCGCCACCATGCGCCGGAAGGCCGGCAGTTGCGCGCCGAGGCTGCGGTCGGCGTTGAGCGCGAACGAGCCGCCGTCAAACACGAGCTCGTCCTGGCCGCCGACCATGTTGAGATAGACGAGCGGCAGCCCGCTTTCGACGACGCGCTCGACCGCGACGTTCTGACGCATCGTCAGCTTGTCGCGCTCGTAAGGCGACGCGTTGCCCACCAGCAGGATCTCGCCCCCGGTTTCGAGGATGCACTCGACCGGATCGCGGCCCCAGATGTCCTCACAGATCGGGACGCCGACCCGCGCGCCGCGAAAGACGATCGGTCCCGGCGAGGGGCCGGCTGCGAACACCCGCTTCTCGTCGAAGACCCCGTAATTGGGCAGATCGACCTTGAACCGCACCGCTTCTATCCGTCCGCGATCGAGGAGCGCCATGGCGTTGTAGAGCTTGCCGTCCTCGCCAACCCAGGGCAGGCCGACCAGCGCCGCCGGCCCGCCGTCGGCCGTCAAGCGCGCCAGTTCCTCGCAGGCGGCTCGGCACGCCTCTTGAAACGCCGGCTTCAGCACCAGATCCTCGGGCGGATAGCCCGAGAGATAAAGCTCCGGCGCCATCACGATGTCGGCGTCGAAGGCCGCAGCCTCCTTGCGCGCCTCGCGCAAGCGATCGCGGTTGCCCGCGATGTCGCCGACGATCGCAGGGATCTGGGCGAGCGCAATGACGAGGCGGTTGGCGGAGGAGGGCATGGAGGGGATTTAGCGCGAGGCCAGCGGGAGGCGCAATGTGCGCGGCGCTTTCATGGGCGAGCATCGCACGAGCGGATCCTTCCCAAGAAAAATCGACATT
>CAWFZA010000004.1:0-66431 GCA_963820095.1 uncultured Alphaproteobacteria bacterium | reverse complement strand
AGGGTGACGACAGGGTGTCCGTGGGCCTGAGGCTCACGTCCACTAATTATCCTTAAGTCATTGAATCTTAGGTGGTGCCCCTAGCCGGAATCGAACCAGCACTCCTTGCGGAATCCGATTTTGAGTCGGACGCGTCTACCAGTTCCGCCATAGGGGCCCGCGCCAGGGCGGACTGGCCGATATAGAACGCAGGGCAGGACAGGGTCAATGCGTCAACCTTCCCCAAAGCCTGTACGTGGACGCGGGCGCCGCAACCGCTTAAAACGCCGCTGCACTGCGAAGGATCTGCATGTTCAACTCGCTCTACCCCAAAATCCGGGCGCTGGCCGAGGGTCCGTATGCAGAGCGCGCGCTGGCTGCGGTCGCCTTCGCGGAGAGCTCGTTCTTTCCCCTTCCGCCCGACGTGCTGCTCGCGCCGATGGCGCTCGCCAATCCGAAGCGCGCCTGGCGCTATGCGCTCGTCGCGACCATCGCTTCGGTGCTTGGCGGCATGCTCGGCTACGCCATCGGCGCTTTGCTTTACAGCACCGTCGGCCAGTGGCTCATCAATCTCTACGGCTATGGCGCAAAAGTGGACGCCTTGAAGCAGACTTACGCCCAGTGGGGTTGGCTGGTGATCCTGATCAAGGGCGCAACGCCAATTCCCTACAAGCTGGTGACGATCGTCAGCGGCCTGCTGGGCTACAGCTTTCCCCTGTTTGTCGCCTTGTCGGTCTTGACCCGCGGGGTGCGGTTCTTTCTCGTCGCCGGCGCTCTGCGTTGGTTCGGCGAACCCTTGCGCAATGCGATGGAGCGCAATTTCGCCGCAGTTCTAGGCGCATTCGTCGCGCTCGTCGTCGCGGGCTTCGTGATCGCGATCAAGGTGTTCTGATGGTGGCTGCCGAGATCGTCATGGCCCCCTCGCAGATGGCGAAGGCGTTGTGGATCGCCGCCGCGTCCGCCGCCATCCTCGCGGCTGTCTGGATCTTTCAGAGCTTCGGCTACGCGCCTTGCGAGCTCTGCCTCACGCAACGCTATGCCTTCTACGCAGCGGTTCCGCTGGCGTTTCTGACCGCGCTTGCAAGCCGCTCCGCGCTCGGCCTGGCGCGAGCCGGCTTCGCGCTTCTCGCTCTCGTGTTCGCGGCCAACGCGGTGCTCGCCGCCTACCATGTCGGGGTCGAGCACCATTGGTGGCAGGGACCGACCGCCTGCACCGGGGGGGCGGGATCTCTGGACGTCAACGACCTCGTGAAGGCGCTCGATTCGGTCAAGGTCGTGCGCTGCGACCAAGTGCAGTTGCGCATCGCCGGACTGTCGCTCGCCGGCTGGAATGTCCTCGCCAGCGCCGCGCTCGCGGTCTATGCGGCCCTCGGCGCGCGGCGATAGAGCGTCCGGCGTTGAGGTTCCCTATCGTGACCGCCTGCGGACGCGGCGCGTCGTTCAGCATTGCTGAATGCGCGACTGAGGCTCTTTGGGATCGAGAGGAAGGCCTTTCGGACTGGGCGCGAACGAGTGGCGCATCCCGTCACGTCACCGGACTGATGTCGTCCCACAAGCAACCGGCGTCGACCGGGAGGGCGATGCGCCCGCGCTTCAGTGAGCGATCTGCGGCCGCACAAAGCGGCCGCTCCCCGGCGCCGCCAGCACGCGGCCTTCCGAGGCGACACATTTGCCGCGCAGCCAGGTCTCAATCACGCGATAGGGAAGCTCGACGCCCTGATACGGACTCCAGGACACGAAATTGTTTCCGCTCGCCGCGGCGTCGTAGCGATAGGGATCGCGACGCATGAGCACGATGTCCGCGTCGCGCCCAATGGCCAGGGCGCCCTTTGCGTGCGCAATGCGGAAGAGCGCCGCCGGATTGTGCGCGAGCAGCCGCGCGGCGTGAGTGAACGGGAGCCGGCGCGCATCCAGTCCCTTTAGAAGCAGCGGATAAAGCGCCTCCAGGCCGGGGACGCCTGAGGCGTTCTTCAACATGTTCGGGTCCGTCTTGCGGTCCTCGGACCAGCTCACGTGGTCCGTCGAAACGATCGTTACATTGCCGGAGGCGAGATGGCGCCAGAGCGACTCCACCTCCGCCCGGGACCGGATCGGCGGATTGATCTTGGCCTTCCCCCCGAGCCGCCTGACATCGGTCTCCTCGTCCAGGGTGAGGTAATGGATGCAGGCCTCCATGGTCACCTCGAAGCCTTGCGCGCGGTAAGCCGCCATAAGCTCATAGCCGCGGCCGATCGAGCAATGCACGATGTGGACCGGGCAGCCGGCGCCGGCGCCAAGCTCATAGACCTCCGCGATGGCGAGCGCCTCGGTGATTGGCGGCCGCGACAGGCCGTGCGCGGTATAGTCGGTGACGCCCGCGGCCTCGACCTCCGCCACGAAGGCGCGCACCATTTCGTCGTTCTCGTTGTGGATGCCGGCGGCGAGGCCGCGCCGCCCGACGACGCCAAAAGCGGCGTAGAGGACCTGCGGGGGAATGCGGGGAAACCGCTTCGGGTGCGTGCCGAAGGTGGAGAATTTGAAGGCGGCCGCGCCCGCGTCGACCAGTTCGTTCACCCGCGCGGCGCCCTCGCTTGGATCGACCGTGGCGTAGAGCGCGAAATCGACCCGCGCCTGTCTTCCGGCGCTTTCGACCTTGTCGCGGAAGCGTTCGGCGGAAGCGATCAGAGAATTGTCGTCATAGGGCATGTCGACGATCGTGGTCACGCCGCCCGACGCGGCGCTGCGGGTCGACCAGATGAAGTCCTCCTGACCCGCCTGGCTACGGCTATGCACCTGCCCGTCGATTGCCCCGGGCAGCACGAGAGAGGCTGGGCCTCCGTGGCGTTCGCCAGCCGGCGGGGAACCTTCGCCTACGCGACGCACGACCCCGTCCGCAACAAGCACATATCCGTTCTCGATCGTCCGATCGGCGAGGACGACGGTTCCGACGAAAACCTGGTCCGCCATGAATCAACTCTCCTTGAAGGCTCGCCTCGGCGCGTCAACGGAAACTGGTATGCGAGCCTCGGTCCAGTCGTCGATCAGGCCCCGCGCGTTGAAGCGATGCGCAGCCAGCCGCCGGCTCCAATGCATGTGGCTCAACCGGCGGCGGAGCGTCGCAAAGCTTTAGCCGAATAGCCCTCTCGCGATCCGACCGCTGACGGCATGGCGCAAATCTCCCGCGCCGGGAGAGTGAGAAATCTTGGCCCTTGGAACCCCGATGAATCAGCCGGCGGAGCCTTTGGCGTTGGCTGCCGGCGCAGGCGAGAAGCGCCCAAATTCCCCCGTATAGGCCTTGGCCAGCGGAGGCGCATAAGTGTTGCGCTTCGAGGTCTTGACGCCGAGCCGCGCGAGACTCTCAGCGAGGCTGACCGCGCAGGCCACGCCATCGAGCACCGGGACGCCTGCGGCCTGCTCGAGGTCGCGCGCGAGATCGGTCATGCCGGCGCAGCCGAGCACGATCGCTTCGGCCCCGTCTTCGGCCAGCGCGCGTTCGATTTGCCGCTCGACCGCCTTGCGCGCCAGGGAGCCCGGCTCTTCCAGCGCGAGGACAGGCACGTCGGCGGCGCGGACCCGCGCGCAGCGCGCGGCGAGGCCGTATTTCGCGAGGTTGCGCTCGATCGGCGCGATCGAACGCGAGAGCGTGGTGACCACGCTGAACTTCTCCGCGACCAAACTCGCGATGTGGAACGCGGCTTCGCCGATGCCCACGACCGGAGCCAGCGTCGCGCAGCGCGCCGCCTCGAGGCCGGTGTCGTCGAAGCAGGCGATGACGAAGGCGTCAGCTTGCTTGACCTTGGCCATCTCGGCAATGAGCCCGGGAACCGCGAACGCCTCGTCGAAATAGCCTTCGATGCTGGGAGGGCCGAAATCGGGATTGGCGGCGCTGACCTCGACGCCGGCGGAAGCCGCGGCCTTTGCCGCCGCGCCGATCTTCCGCGTCATCGACACGGTCGTGTTCGGATTGATGACATGGATTCGCATTTGCTGGACCTAGAGATCGCCGCCGAGATAGAGATGCTGGATGCGCTCATCCCTGGCAAGATCGGCGGAAGCGCCGGAGAGCGCGATCGAGCCCGTCGTCAGCGCATAGGCTCGGTTCGAGATGCGCAGCGCCATGCGGGAATTCTGCTCAACGAGCAGCACGCTGACCTTCTCGTCGCGGTTGATCGCCACGATCGAGCGGGCGATGTCCTGCACGATCTTGGGCGCGACGCCGAGCGAGGGCTCGTCGAGCAAGAGGAGCCGGGGCTTCGCCATCAGCGCGCGACCGATCACCAGCATCTGCTGCTCGCCGCCGCTCATCGTGCCGGCGGCCTGCCGTAGCCGGTCTTTCAGCCGTGGAAACCGCACGAGCACATCGTCGAACGATGCGCGCACGGCGGCCGTCTCGGAGCGCGAAAACGCGCCCATCATCAGGTTGTCGCGCACGCTCATATACGGGAACACGCGGCGCCCCTCAGGAACCATCGCGATGCCGAGCTTGACGATCGCGGCGGGGTCGAGCCCATCGATGCGCTGGCCTTCGAAGGTGATGGCGCCCTTGCGCACCCTTTGGAGGCCGGTGATCGCCCGCAGGACCGAAGACTTACCGGCCCCGTTCGCGCCGATGAGCGCGACCGTCTCGCCCTGATTGAGCTCGATCGAGACGCCTTTCAAGGCGTAGACATGATCGTAATAAAGCTCGACGCGATCGAGGGAGAGCATCGCCGCCATCGCCTAGAGCCCGATCGTTTCGTCTTCGACGCCGAGGTAGGCTTCGATGACCTTCTCGTTGGCGCGAATTTCCGCCGGCGTTCCCTCGGCGATCTTCACCCCGAAATTGATGACGACGATGCGGTCGGAAATCTTCATCACCGCCGCCATGTCGTGTTCGACGAGCAGGAGCGTGACGCCCCGCTCGCGCACCGCGCGAACCATCTGGACGGCGCGGCTCGTCTCGTCGGCGTTCATGCCGGCGAAGGGTTCGTCGAGCAGCAGCACCTTAGGGTTGGCGGCGAGGCCGACGGCGATGCCGAGCGCGCGCAAATGGCCTTGCGGTAGGTTGCTCGCCGTCTCATGCTTCACCGCTCCCAGGCCGAGAAAGTCGAGGATCTCGTCGCTCGACCGGCCGAATTCCTCTTCGTCGCGCCGCGCCCTCGGGGAGCCGAGATAGAAGCCGAACAAGGTCGCGCGCGAGCGCAGATGGTGAGCGACGATGACGCTGTCGCGCGCCGTCATGCCCTTGAAGATCGTCGTCTCCTGAAACGTGCGCACGACGCCCATGCGCGCGACGGTGTGGGGCGCAAGTCCGGAAATCACTTCGCCGTTGAACGTCACCTCGCCCCGCGTCGGCGGCACGAAGGAAGAGATGAGCTTGAAGATGGTCGACTTGCCGGCGCCGTTAGGGCCGATGACCGAGAGGATTTCATTCGGCTCGACGTCGAACGAGACATCGTTGACGGCGGTGAGGCCGCCATAGCGCTTCGTTACATTCTTGACTTGCAGGATAGGCGACATCGCCTATTTCCCGCGCCGGGCGGGCAGACGCACGCTGAGGAGGCCGTTCGGCAGCAGGAGGATCAGGAGAATCATCACGCCGGAATAGATCAAAAGTTGATACTGGCCGGTGGAGAACAGGAGATCCCAGCCGAAGTAGAGCACAAGTGTGCCGAGCATCGGACCGAATACGTAGCTGAGCCCGCCAAGGAAGCAGTTCAGCATGAAATTGACGCTATCGGTGACGGTGAAGCTTGACGGATAGATGGACTGGGCGATGGCGGCGAAGATCGCGCCGCCGACGCCGCCAAGAAATGACGAGATCGCATAGGCGAGGACGCGGAGCGCCGGCACGTTGAGGCCCATGGACGATGCGAGGTCCTCATTTTGCCTGAGCGCCGCGAACAGCCGGCCGATCCGTGAATTGACCAGACGCCAGAGCCCCGCAAAGCACAGGACCATCAATGTGACCGACAGGAAATAGTACGCGGCGTTGCGCTCGGCGAATGTGTCGAAAGCCGGTATGATCGTGAGGCCGAAGAGCCTGATTGCGCCCGGCGCCGGGATGCCGGTGATGCCCTTGGCGCCGTGCGTGACCGACAGCGCCAGGGCGGAGAGCCGGGCGACCTCGGTCAGCACCAGCGTCACCATAGCGAAATAGACCCCGCGCAATCTCAGGATCGGCAGACCGACAAGGACGCTGGCGGCGGCGCAGAACAGTCCCGCGATCGGCAGGCTGAGCCAGAACGAGAACCCGTAGGTCGTGACGAGAATCGCCGACACATAGCCGCCGACGAGCGAGAAAGCGCCCTGACCGATGTTGATGCGACCAATGTAGAAGGTGAGCCAGACGCCTGCGCTCGCGATCGACAGAAGCGCGACTGAACTCAGGGTGTAGTAGAGGTCGGCCCGATGCCCTTCGGCGATGGCCAACGGCGCGACGACAAATACAAGAATGAGGAACACCGCGACTGACGCGCCGCGCGCGGCCCGCTGCATCCCCGTCATAGGCTCATCCCCAGGGTTTACCCATCAGCCCGTTGGGGCGGACGGCGAGGAAGATCATCAGCGCGACGAAGATGGCGAGGTAGGTGATATCGCCGTAGGCGTGCAAGACGGTGAGGCCGACCGATTCCAACATGCCGAGAATGAATCCGCCTGCGATCGCGCCTCCGACGACGCCCGCGCCGCCGATCATCACCATCATGAAGGCTTTGATCGAGATCGGTCCGCCCATGCCGGAATTAACCCCCGTAATCGTCACCAGAAGGCCGCCGACGAGGCCCGCCAGCATCGCGCCGAGCGCAAATCCGACCAGCCCATAGAACTGGACCGGCACGCCCATCAGTTGCGCGGCGACGCGATCCTGCGCCAGCGCGCGCATCGCGCGGCCCGGCTTGGTGAACTGCATCATCAGGACGAAGGTGACGATGAAGATGATGGCGAGCCCTGCGACAACGATGCGATCCCAGGGCAGAATGAGGTTGTCCAAGATCAGGACGCCGTTCACGATCTTGTGGACGCCGCGCTGCTTTTCGCCAAACACGAGCAAGATCACGGCGTCGAGAAAATAAGCGATGCCGGCGGCGAGCAGCATGGTGCTCTCCTCGCGTTCGCTGCGCTTGATGACGGTTCGAAACAGGAAGCGCTCGATGAGCCCGCCGATCACGGCGAGCGTCACCGCGGATGCGAGCAGCGCCACGACAAACGGCAAATGCAGAAGCCCATAGATTTCGTAGGTGACAAAGCCGCCAATCACGTACATCTGCCCGTGCGCGAAGTTGAGCACGTTCATCAGGGCGAAGATCAGCGTCAGGCCGAGCGCGATCAGCGCGTATTGCGCGCCGAGATAAAGCCCGTTGGCGATGACCTGCTCCATGCGGCGATGTCCCGATGGCGAGAGACGTCTATCCCGTCTCGACGAGCGTCCGACCTCGTAGCGTTGCAGTCACACCCAAAAGCGCCGAGAGAGGCCTGCCTTTCGCCTTGGCGCTCGCAACCCCTTCTCACGGCTGCGTCTCGGCGACGCGGCGATCATCCGAGACCGCCGCCGCCTCGCCCGTGATGATGATTGCTCAGTCGACGTTAGCGACGAAAAGCGTCTTGAACTTCCCGTCCTCGTATTCATTGACGACAAGCGGCACTGCGAGCTGCCGCTTTTGTCCAAACGACGTCGTCCCGACATAGTGCAGGGCCGCCGAGGAATCCTTGAGAAACGGGTTCGGCGCCGAGAAGGCGTCTATCGTCTTCTTGAATTCCTCAACGTCGTTGATGGCCTTCGGGTTGGCCTTCAGGGTGTCGACGATATATTCGAGCGCGTAGACCTTGGTGTTCAATTCGTCATTGTATTCGCCGAACTTCTTTGTGTAGCGATCGATGAATTCGTCCATCGCGCTTGAGCGGATCTCCGGGGTCGATGCGCCGCCAACCGAGATGAAGCCGTTGGCGAGGTCGCCAGCGCCTTCCGCCAGCACTTTGGCGTCTTGCGCCGTCTCGGTCGAGATGAGACCCTTGTAGCCAAGTTCGCGCGCCGATCGGATCAGGAGCGGCGCATTCGCTGGCGCGACTCCGGACAGCACGAGAAGGTCCGGCTTGAGCTTGACGACCGGCGTCAGGACTGGAGTGAAGTCGGTCGTGTCGTTCTGATAGGTGTCCTTGTCAGCAACCACGTCGAGACCGAGCGCCTTCGCCGCCGCGACGCCGCTGTCACGCTGGGTCAAAGGATCGGATTCGTTGGCGGCGACGAACGCAACCGTCTTCACGCCCCTCTTCTCTTTCAAGTACTTGTAGATCGCCGGGCCGGACTGATAGCTCGCGACCATGCCGAGCACCGCATTGGAGGCGGGCTTCGTGTAGAGCTCTTTCGGGAAGGCGTAGGGGAAATAGATGATCCCTGACTTTTCCGCGACGGGACGAACCGCCTCGGCGCCGTCGTCAACGTTCGGCCCGACGACATAGTGAATGCCTTCCTGGGCCATCTTCTCCATCCCCTCGATGGAGCGCTTCGGGTCCTTCTGGTCGTCGAAGGTCACGATGTCGATGTCATAAGTCTCGTCGCCAATCTTGACGCCACCCTTGGAATTCCACCAGTCGGCAAGGGTTTGCATCGACCGTACGTTCGATGTGCCCCAAGCGGCCGCGGGACCGCTTGTCACGCCGACAAAACCGATCTTGAGCGGCTTGTTCGCCGCCTCGACCGGCAGCGCGAGCGCGGCCAGCGCCGCGACCGAAGCCAGACCGAGCAACACGGCGCGGAACGAATTGGCGCGATGTCTCATGTTTCCTCCTTGCTTCAACTGCCCGGCACACCGGGACTTGCGGCGAGTCTTGAGCCCTGCGTGGCATGGCTTGATCTGCTTGTCAACAATACGTAAGACGATCGTCGACAATTTGCCGGTGTTTCGATGCAGAAGCGAAAACATCGGGACAATTCGATTGGCCTTCGATCAGGGGGATGGGCGAGGCGATGGCGCTAATGACGGATCAAGCGCGAAGCTCGATGTCGGACGACGCGATCGTTGAGCGGATCGTCAACGCCGTCATGGAGCAGCGAATCCGGGCCGGCACAAAACTGGCCGAGAGCGGCCTATGCGACGCTTTCCAGTCCAACCGTACACAGATCCGTCGCATTCTCGTGGTGCTCGCGGAACGCGGGGTGGTGACGCTCCGCGCCAATCGCGGCGCCTTCGTCAGCAGCCCTGACTCGACGGCCGCGCATGAGGTGTTCGAGGCGCGCCGCGCGGTCGAGAGGTCGATCGTCCTGCTGGCTGCGGAACGCATCGAAGAGAGCGCGCTGGAAGGGCTGCGCGCCAACGTTCGCGCGGGGGCGGCCGCCGAGGCGCGCGGCGACCGTAGCCAGTCGATTCGGCTTTCCGGAGAATTTCATCTCCGTCTGGCGGAGGTCGTGGACAATTCGGTCCTGACAAAGTTTCTCGGAGAGCTTGTCGCGCGGACGTCATTGATCATCGGGCTTCACGGCTCGCACAGCGCGCGCTCCTGCTCCGAAGCTGAACATAAGAACCTTACCGACGCGCTGGAGCGGCGAGACGCTCATCGCGCCGCGGAAGCCATGGAGCATCACTTGCGCCATATCGAGAGCGCTCTCGACATCCATGACGGCGTCGAACAGTCACCCGACATCGTGAGCATTTTCACCCGATGATCGGCGGCGAGAGTGGAACGTCGACGGGGTGAGCCGCTCGACGGTGAAAAGGCCGACGGACAAGTTCGTGGGCCCAAGTCGGGATTTGTGAGAGACGCTGTGCGTTGTCGTTCCGAATTGCGCGCGCAACAGAATTGAGTTCGCCGCGCGATTGTTCAGCATGCTGTCGGCCGTATGAACCAAGTCAAACCGGAGCGCCAGACCACAATTATCTCGTACGGCGCTGGGTCGAGCTTCCTGAACGGGTAAGCGCCGTTCCGTTCAGCCGCTCCGGGCGCGCCGCAGCTCAGCGCGAAGCGTCGCCGTGGCGACGAAGTCAACGCTCTCGGCCCCGATGACGACGCCGTAGTGCTCACGCGCCTGAGCCGGGGACACGATGCCATCGACGACGTTATCGAGGACGGCTCCCGGAGCGCGCAAGAGCGGATCGCCATAGCCGCCGCCGCTCGGCCCGTAGGAAATGAGGCGATCGCCCGCTCTTCGCCTTTCGGTAGGGTACTTTCGAGGGCAGCTCGATCGTTTCTCCGGCCGAGGACGACCTGCATGAGCGCGCTCGGGCGCCCATCCGCGCCGCCCTGAAACCCCCATGGCTTGAATTTGTGGCCGTCGCCCTCAACCGAAAAGCCGCCGTCCGTCAGATAGGTGAACTCGCGGACCGAGCCAATTCCGCCGCGCCACTCGCCTGCCGCCACCGTGTCCTCGCGCAACTCGTAGCGATTGACCCGAGCGGCAGATGCAATTCGATGTCCTCGATCGGGTTGTTGCGCGTGTTGGCGTAGAGCGTGTCGACGGTGTCCATACCGTCCATGCCGTAGCGGCCGCCGTAGCTGCCCTCGAGGATCTCCATGTGGACCCATTGCTGATCGTTCGCCATCCCGCTGAAGGCGATCACGGTCAGATTGCCGATGCCGGCGCTGACCTGCCTCGGCACGGCGGGCGCCAACGCCTTCATCACCGTATCGGCGAGCGCGTTGCCGGGGCAGAAGCGGGCGATCACCGGGGCCGGGAAGATCGGGTTGGCGAGGCAGCCCTTCGGAGCGACGATCTTGATCGGCCGCGTCAGCCCGCTGTTCTGCGGAATTGGTCCGTAGACGACGCTGTCGAGCAAGGATCGAGCGCAAGGTCAGCCAGATCGCGCAGTCGACGGTGCCCTCGAACGGCATGTTGATCGGCCGATCGGGAACCTGCGGCGCCGTTCCGGCCAGATCAACCGTCAGCTCGTCGCCTTCCACCGTGATCGTCACGACGATCGTGCAAGTCCCGCCGTGAGGGTTCGGGATCGTCGAGATAGCCGTCGATGTGCGTCGTAGGCGCTGTAGACGCCGTCGGGAATGTTCGCGGATCGCGGCGCGCATCAGACGCTCGGAATAGTCCATGAGATCCTCGCTCGCCCCCTCGACCGTAGCGCGGCCGTAGCAGCGCACAAGATCGACGTAACGCTGCGCGCCGATCTGCGCGGCGGCGATCTGCGCCTCCATATCGCCGACGACGAGATCTGAAATTCGGATGTTGTCACGGATCGATGTTCCAGACCATCTCGTTTCGCTTGCCCTGGTCGACTACCTTGATCGCCTTGAACTGCAGGCCCTCGGCATAGGTGTCGACGGCGTCGACGATGCCGCAACTGCCTGGCGTGTGCGCGCCGATATCGAGGTGATGCGCCGTCGTGACCGAGAAGCCGAGCAGCGTCTCGCCGTCGAACACCGGCACGCAGAAGGCGACGTCGGGACCGTGCGACGCGCCGCCGTAGGGATCGTTGTGCATGATGACGTCGCCGGGCCGGAACACGTCGCCGCTCGCGGCGAACCTGTGCCTTGATCGCCTCGGACATAGCCCGGGAATCGGTCCGGACTGCAGTGGCGTGCTCATCTTGCATTCGCAGAGCTGATTGCCGTCCGCGTCGGTCAGCGCGGCGCCGAAGTCCTCGGACTCGCGGATGATGCTCGAGTAGCTCATCCGCATCAGCTTGTGACCCATCTCGATGGCGATATTCTCGAGAGCGCCCTGGATCACGGCGCCGGTGATCGGATCGACGCGCGTCGCGAATTGAGCGGGAGTGTTCGAGCCTTCGTGAAGTTGTCATCAGACGTCTCCGTGGAATGTGAGGATCAGGTTGCCCGCGCGGTCGTTGATCGCCGACCAGCCCGGCGGGACGACGGTCGTGCTGTCCTTCTGCAGCACGATGGCGGGTCCGGCGAAGGACTGTCCGGCTGACAGAAGAGCGCGACGATAGAAGGTCGTCTCGAACGAATTGAGCTCGCCGCCGACGCGGAACACGCACTGGCCAACCCGCGTGCGCGCCTTGTCCAGCGAACCGCCTTCGGGCGTCCGCAGCTTCCGAATCTTCGGCATCGCGCCGATGCCGGTCACGCGGACGTTGACGATCTCGATTGGGTTCTGCGCAAAAAAATGGCCGTATTCGCGTTGATGCGCCCGATGGAAAAGCTCCCAGACCTTCCCCAGATCGCCCTCCGACGATCGCCTTCGGGGAAGGGGATCTTCAATTCGTAGCCCTGGCCGACATAACGAAGGTCGCCGTCGCGAACGAAGCGGACGCCGTCGGCATCGAGATGGTCCGCCGCGAACTGCGCCGCCAGCCGCCGCTCCATCTCGGCAAGGTCGGCGTTGAGCCGCTTCAGATCGATCTTGCTGCTGACCTGAAACTGCGTTCGAATGGCGTCGTACTTGAGATCCGTCGTGAGCAGGCCCATGGCCGACGTGATGCCCGGATAAGGCGGCACGATCACCTCGGGAATGCTGAGCATTCTGCGCCACCTCCGCGCCGTGCAGCGGACCTGCGCCGCCGAAGGCGACAAGCGCGAACTCGCGGGGGTCGACGCCTTTCTGCACCGTGCGCGAGCGGATTGCGTTGGCCATGTTGCTGTTGATGACGGTCAGCACGCCCTCGGCCGCTTCGAGCTTGCCGAGTCCGAGGTCGCCCGGCCAGTTCGTCGATCACGCGATGCGACGCCGCCTCGTCGAGCTTCATCGCGCCCGCCAAGGAAGTCGTCCTTGTCGAGTCGGCCGAGCACGACATTGGCGTCCGTAACGGTCGGCTGGCGTCCGCCGCGTCCGTAGGCCGCGGGTCCGGGAACGGCGCCGGCGCTGCGCGGTCCGACGCGAAACGCGCCGCCCTGGTCGACGTAGGCGATCGATCCGCCGCCCGCGCCGATCGTGTGGATGTCGATCATCGGCAGCAGCAGCGGAAACCCGGCGATCGAGGTGCTGCGCGGATCGGTCTCGGCGTAGCGTCCGTCGACGACGAGGCCGATGTCGGCGCTCGTGCCGCCGATGTCGAAGGTGATCAGCTTGCGCCGTCCGCTCAGTTCGCCGACCCAGGCGCCGCCGAGAACGCCCGCCGCCAGGCCGGAGAGCAAGGTCGCGACCGGTTTCTCCTCCACCATCGCCGGCGTCGCCACGCCGCCGTTCGAGGCCATGATGCGCAGATCGGCCGCGTAGCCCGGCGCTCTTCGCAGAGACGCGTCGAGCCTGCCGATATAGGTCCGCATCTTCGGACCGACGAAGGCGCACAACGCCGCCGTCGTGAAGCGCTCGAATTCGCGGAACTGCGGCGACACGGACGAAGACGTCGTGATGAAGACGCCCGGCAATTCGCGCGTCAGGATGCGCTTGGCCTTCGTCCTCATGCGCCGGATTGAAATACGAGAACAGGAAGCAGACCGCGACCGCCTCGACTCCCTCGGCCTTCAGCGCGCGCGCGGCTGCGACGACATCCGTCCTCGTTCAGCGGCTCGAGTTCGTCGCCATGCGGCGGGATCAGGCGTCCCCGGACGACCTTGCGATGGCGGCGCGGCGCGAGCGGGCGGCTTCTGCCAGGGCAGCTCCTGCAGATCGAATAATGCTCGACGCGCTGGTGACGGGCGATATGCACGATGTCGCGAAAGCCCTGGTTGGTCACCATCCCGGTGCGCGCGCCCTTGTGTTCGAGCACCGCGTTGGTCGCCGTCGTTGTGCCGTGCAGGACATAATCGATCGAGCCGGGCGACACGCCGTTCGCGGCGCAGATCTCGGCGACGCCCTCCAGGATCGCGCGCGACGGATCGTCCGGCGTCGTCGAGACTTTGTGGATCGCGACCTCGCCCGTGCTCATGTCGCAATAGACGATGTCGGTGAAAGTGCCGCCGACATCCACGCCGATCACTCTCATTGTCTCAGTCTCTCAGTCTGTCCTGTCAGAGCGCGCCGCGTCCGTCGGGCCTGAGCGCCTCGAGCATCGAGTGCGCCGCCCGCGCGTAGACCCGCAGGCCACGACGAATGTCCGCTTCGTCCGTGTCCTCGGAGACGTCGTGACTTCGGCCGCCGATGCTCGGGACGAACAGCATCGCGGCGGGGATCGCCGACCGACGATCATCGCGTCGTGGCCGGCGCCGCTCTGCATGCGCTCGCTGCGCGCGTCCTCGTGCGCGGCGGCGTCCTCGATGTGAGCCGCGAGACGCGCGTCCATATCGGTCGGCTCGATCCGGCCAATCGCGGCCGACGTCAAGCGCACGCCGTCGGCTCCGTCCATTCGGGCGGACAACGCGCTGAGCGCTTCGTCCATGCGGTCCAACACTGCGGTCGACAGGTCGCGGAACTCGACCACGATCTCCGCTTCGTCGCCACCACGTTCGCCGCGCCGGGCTTCACGCGCACGACGCCGAGATTCCAGACGGAAGCTGAGGAGCCCGCGTCGCGCAGCGTCTTAGCCGCCGAAAGCGCGAAGGAATACATCGCCATGCCGGCGTCGCGCCGCATCGCCATCGGCGTCGTGCCGGCGTGATCCGCCTGGCCCTCGAAACGCACGCGGCGGCGGCGCACGCCAACGATCCCGGTCACGACGCCGATGCGACGCCCGCTTTCGATCAGCCGCGGACCCTGCTCGATATGCGCCTCGAGGAATGCGCGGTGGCGTTCCGGCTCGAGGTGCGCCAGCGCCCTTGCCGACCAGCCAAGGCTGTCCAGCCGGTCGCCCAGCGATTCGCCCGCGGCGTTGCGCGCGCCCTGCAGATCCGAGGGCGTGAGAGCGCCGCAGAACGAGCGGCTTCCGGCGCAAGCGAGGAAGGTGCCCTCCTCGTCGGAGAAGGAGATCGCATCGACGCCGACAGGCGCGCGCGGGTGAGTCGCCAGATTGGCTCGCGCGACCTCGAGCGCGAAGACGACGCCGAGCGCGCCGTCCAGCCAGCCGCCATTGGGCACGCTGTCGGAATGCGACCCGGCCAAGAGGGCGACCCGCGCGGAAGGCGAGCGCCCGAACACATTGCCGATTCCGTCGATCGTCGCAATGAGTCCCGCTTCCGCCATTCGGTCGCGCAGCCATTCTCGCGCGGCGACGTCGGCGTCCGACAAGGCGGGACGATTGACGCCGGTTCCGACCTTCCCGAACTGGGCAAGCGAGCGAAGATCGGCAATCGCACGATCCTCGTCCAGTCCGTTCATTGCATCGCTCCGGCGCTTCTCTTTCCAGCGAATTGGTCAAGCACAACGGCGTCGAAAGATTGCGTTTCGAATACAGAAACGATATTTTTCTGTCTAGGGGTCCGGCAAGTCTCTGCGGTTGATCGCCGCGAAAGGGCGCACGCTCGCCCCAGCGATCCCGAGGGAGGCACTCATGAAAACAAACATTGCGCTTGCGGGCGTCTTGGCCGCTATTCAATTTCTTGCCGGCGCCGCGCTGGCGGAGAGTCCGGAGGCCGCGCGCGCGCAGGAACAGCTCGAGCCCTATCGAAAGCTTCCGACGTTTCAGGCCCCGGGCGAAGCTTTCGACGCCGCCGCCTGCATGAAGGGCAAGTCCATTCTCAGCATCCCCGCCTCGAGCGCCGTACCGTTCATCAAGACGATCCAGACCTCGATGAGCCAGGTCGCCAAGGATGTCGGCTTCACCCTGAAGATCTGGGAGAATCAGGGCCAGCCGACGCAATGGGTGCAGGGCTTCGACTACGCGATCAACAATAAGTTCAATCTGATCGACCTCCTGGCGGGCGCCGATCCGCGTTTCCTGGAGCCGCAGGTGAAAGCGGCGGAAGCCGCGGGACTCAAGGTCGTCGCAGCGCATCTCACAGGCTATGAGCAGCCCGCGCCGGCGGGCGTCAGCGGCGTCGTGCCGATCGACTACAAGCGTGCCGGCGCGCTTCTTGCTGACTGGGCGATCTGGAAGACGGACGGCAAGGCCAACGCGATCGTGGTCGGCATCAACGATGTGCTTTCGACCGACTCGATGCTGAGCGGCATCAAGGAAGAATTCGCCAAGTGCCCGAATTGCAAGTGGAGCTACGTCAACGTCACCATTCCGGAGATGGCGACGAAGACGCAAACCAATGTGCAGGGGCGCTGACCGCGGACCCGACGGTCAACTTCGTGATTCCGATCTACGACGTGCTGACGCAGTGGGTGGCGCCCGCGGTGACGATCACCGGCCGCACCGACAAGGTGAAGATCGCGACGTTCAACGGAACTCCCTTTGCGATCGGCCTGGTTCAGCAGGGCAAGGTCGACGTGGACATCGGCGAGAATCTGGACTGGATCGGCCATGCGGTGGTCGACGCCGAAATGCGGATGCTTTGTGGCCTGCCCACCGTGAAAGACCCGAAGATCCCGCTCTTGATCTTCGACAAGAGCAACGCCGACACCGCCGGCAAGCCGCCCCAGGTGAACACCGGCTACGGCGACGCCTATATCGAGGGATACCGCAAGCTGTGGCAGTTGCACTAGGCCGCGCCAGCGAGGCGGAGCCGGGAGACGCCGCTCCGGCGGAGTTCCCGGTTCTTCGCGTCGAGCGGCTGTCGAAGAGCTTCGGCGGCGCGCGAGCGCTCGACGAGGTGAGTCTCACGGTGCGCCACGGAGAAGTCCACGGCCTACTCGGGCAGAACGGCTCGGGCAAATCCACGCTGATCAAGATCCTGTCGGGCTTCCACGAACCCGACGGAACGCCGACGATCGAAATCGACGGACGCGCCCTGCCGCTGCCGGTGAGCGTCAACGCGCTGCGCGCGCACGGCGTGAGCTTCGTGCACCAGCATCTCGGCCTCCTCCCGTCGCTGACGGTGCTTGAGAACCTGCTGCTGTCCGACTTCGCAGCCGAGATTCGCTGGTTTATCGACTGGCGAGCGGAGGCGAAGCGCGCCCGCGGCCTATTCGAGCGATACGAGATCGAGCTCGACCCGCTGAAGTCGCTGTCCAGTCTAACGCCGGTCGAGCGAGCGCAGCTGGCGATCGTCCGCGCCTTTGACGAGCTCAGGCGCGAGAAGCGGGAGACCGACGCTCGCGGCTTGCTCGTGCTCGACGAGCCGACGCCGTTTCTGCCGGCGCGTGACGTAGCGAGTCTTTTCCGGTTGATCCGCGAAATCGTCGCGGACGGAGCGAGCGTGATCTTCGTCTCGCACGACATCGACGAAGTGCTCGAAATCACCGATCGGGCCACCGTGCTTCGCGACGGCCGCGTCGCGGGGTCGTTTGAGACCCGTGCGATGTCGAAAGCCGACATCATTCGGCTGATTGTCGGCCAGCACGTCGACCTTGAGACGCTTCGGCCCGCTCGAAGACTCCTAGGCGCGCCTTCGATCGTCATTTCGGAGTTGAAGGGCGGAATCCTCGAGCCGTTCTCCGCTTCCCTTTCTACCGGCGAAGTGGTGGGCCTGACCGGCCTCATCGGCTCCGGCTACGATGAAGTCATCTATCGGCTCTACGGCGCCGCGCCGGCGGAGGGCGGCGCGCTGGAGATCGATGGCGCGCGCACGGACATTGCAAGCCAGACCCCCGAGCGCTCGATCGCGCGGGGCTGCGTGCTCATTCCGGGCGACCGTCTCGGTTCCGGCGCGGTCGCCGGCTTGAGCGTCACGGAGAATATCAGCCAGCCGGTGCTGGGACGGGTAAGCCGCGCCTGGGCGTTGTCGGACGCCGCGCTGTCGCGCAACGCGGCCGGCCTCGTCGATCGTTTCGACGTTCGTCCGCGCGACCCAAAGATCCTGTTTGGATCGCTGAGCGGCGGCAACCAGCAAAAGGTGCTTCTGGCGAAATGGCTTCAGACCCGGCCGCGGCTGATCCTGCTCGACGAGCCCACCCAGGGCGTCGACGTCGGCGCGCGGGCGCAGGTGTTCTCCGCGATAGCGGAAGCGGCGAAAGAGGGCGCTGCGGCGCTCTGCGCAAGCTCGGATCATGAGCAGCTGACGGCGATCTGCGACCGGGTCTTCATCTTCAACCGAGGGCGTGTGGTAAAGCAGCTCGTGGGCGCGCAGATCAACAAATCCGCGATCGCCGAGGCGTGCTACACGATCCAATGAGCAGCCCAGAGGGCGTAGGTTGAGCGCAATAGCAAAGAGGCGGAACTCCGGAGCGGAGGGGGCGGGACGAGGCGCGTTCGCCGACTGGTTCGAACGACTCGCGCTCTTGCTCGTATGGGCCGCGACGATCGCTCTTTTCGGCTATCTCAGGCCAGACAGTTTCCTGACATGGTCGAACTTCGCCACGATCCTCGGATCGCAATCCGTCATCGTCGTGATCGCGCTCGGCCTCATCGTTCCCCTGACCGCCGGCGACTACGACCTTTCGATCGCAAGCAATCTGACCTTCGCGGGCACTGTGCTCGCCGTCCTCAACGTCAATCATGGCCTGTCAGTCGGCGTGTCGATCGCCGCGGCCCTGGCGGCGGGTCTGGCGATCGGCTTGGTCAACGGCTTTTTTGTCCTCTATTTCCGGATGAATTCGCTGATCGTCACGATGGGCGTCGGCACGTTCGCGCATGGCCTCACGCTGTGGCTCGGCGATCAGCAGACCATTAGCGGCGTCTCGGAAGCTCTCGTCGACGCGGTGATCGTTCATCGCTTTCTCGGCGTGCCGCTCGGATTCTACTATGCGCTGATCCTGTGCGCGGTTCTCTGGTATGTTCTCTCGTATTCGACAGTCGGGCGCAGGCTGCTCTTCGTCGGCCGGGGCCGGGAAGTCGCGCGGCTCAGCGGGATCGCGGTCGACCGGGTTCGCCTCGGCGGCTTTGTCGCCGCGGGGTTGATGGGCGCGATCGCCGGCGTGCTCTACGTCGGAACGACGGGCGCAGCCGATCCGAGCTCCGGGCTGACGTTTCTGCTGCCCGCCTTCGCGGCGGCGTTTCTCGGCGCGACCACCATCAATCCTGGCCGCTTCAATCCCTGGGGAGCGATGGTCAGCGTCTATTTCCTCGTGACCGGCATTACCGGACTTTCAATCCTCGGCGTAAGCACATTCGTTCAGGACCTTTTCTATGGCGGCGCCTTGGTGATCGCCGTCACGCTTTCGCAGATCGTGCGTGGACGTGAGGAGCGCCTCGCCTGAGAGCGATCATCCCGTCGTGAGCAATTCGATCAAGAGGGGCTCGGCAAGTCGTTCGATATCGAGGTTCGTTCCTTCGCCAGCGCGGTCGACGACGAGGAAATCGCTGGTCCGATCGAGCGCGATCAAGGGATGATGCCAGACGCCGCGCCGATAGTTGATCCCCTGGTTTCCCCTGGCGCGAAAAGCGACGATCGCGCTGGGATCGAGCGCGCCCGGCGGCGCCGCCACGACGATCCAGTCGGCGCCGCCAAGCGGCGCGAAGGCCTGGCTGCCCAGAGAGTGGCGCTCCATGATCTCGATCTTCAGCGGCAACCGGCTCGGCGACGTGCGGACGATGTTGATGCGGACGCGGCCGCCGTGCGCGGCGACATCGATGCGCGCGCGGTCCCGAAAGACCTGCGCCGCGCCCTCGTTCGCCAAATCGTCGTAGGATCCGGATGCGTCGAGCACCTCGCCGAACGGTTCGAATGCGCGACTCGACAGGGGTTGCGTCGGCAACGCTCGCGGAGTCGAGGGAGAAGGATCCGATGCTGTGCGCCTCATTGAAATCAGTCCGCGATAAAGGCCGTCCCGCCCGCGGCGGTCCGAATGCGATGCGACGCATCGCCGTGGTCCGACACGACGAAGCAGTCACCCTTCCGTAGGGCGATCGACCGGCCGTCCCGCAATTCGAGCGTCAGTTCGCCATCCACGACATGCAGGACATGCCCGCGGTCGCACCAATGATCGGCGAGGTAGCCTGCTTCATATTCTATGAGTCTTAGACGTAACTCAGGGAGCTGGAACGTCCGGGAGAGGCTGCGTCCGGTCTCTCCCGCCTCCGCGATCCTCGGGGCTTCGCCGAGGCGTGTGACGATCAATGGGGTTGAGGGAAGGACCATATCGGATACCGGCGCTATGGACGGGGGGTCGGCGGCCAGAGGTCCCGCGAGCCCTGATAGGACGGATTGACGGCGAGAACGAGCTTGCCGGCCACTTGTCGCGAGGCGAGCCGGTCGAGCATCGCGCCAGCCTGTTCGAACGGGAAGATCTCCTCGATCGGAACTTTCAGCGCCCCGCTCATGATCCCGCCAACGACCTCGTCGATTCCCTTGCGCCAGGCCTCGGAGGCAAGGTCCATGTGGCCGAGATGAAAGCGGGTGAAGGTGAGCGATTTGGTCACCAGCCTTTCCCATAGATTGGAGAAGGGCGTCCCTTCCGCCTCACCGAAGCTCACCACATGGCCGAGCCGGCGGATGACGGCGAAGCTGCGGTCGAGGATGCTGGCGCCGGTCGAATCCACGATCTTGTCGACGCCCTTGCCCTTGGTGAAATCCATGACCGCGCTGACGAAATCCTCCTCTCCGCGATTGATGACCCTTGCCGCGCCGAATTCGAGCGCGCGCCTCTCCTTGCCCTTGGTGCCTACGGTTCCGATCACGGTCGCTCCCGCCCGAACGGCGATCTGGGTTGCGAAAAGACCCGCTCCTCCGCCGATCGCGTGGATGAGGATCACGTCGCCCGGCCGGGTCGTGCTCACGGTATGCAGGAGATGCCACGTGGTGAGCGCCTGGATGGGAAAGGCGGCCGCGACGTCGAGACCCATGTCCGGAGGGATCGGAATCAGCCGTTCCACGGGGACGACGCACTGATCCGCGAAGCCGCCCGCCTCCTCCAAAAACGCCGCGACGCGGTCGCCCGCCCTGACGCCGTCGACCCCCGGCCCGACCGCGGCGACATGGCCTGAAATCTCAAGGCCGCCAACAAGCGGGTATCCCTTTGGGTGGGGATAAGTGCCTTTCGCGATCATCGTGTCGGCGAAGTTGCAGCCGCCATAGGCGACGTCGACCAGCACATGCCCCGGACCCGGATTCGGCATTGGCGCCGAGCCGATCTTGAGATTGTCCTCGACGCCGGGGGCAGTGATGACGACCGCTCGCATCGGACGCTTCTCCGTCTTGCGATCCCTGCCTGTCGCGGAGGCGTCGCATGGCTTGTATAGCCCGAGTTTTGGTCTGTTCCCACCTCTCCACGGAGGACCGTTCCTACCCGCCTCTGAAGCGCCGGATCCATTCGGGTGTGAGCGGCGTCGGGTTGGCTCGCAGGAGCGGCGGGAAAGCGGGCGCTCTTACCGCATATTCCCCGTGTGCCCGAGCGAATAGCGCCCGGGCTGCGGCCAGACGGTGAGCCCGTGCGGCATGCCGCCTACGGGAATCGTCTTCACCGAGCCGTCGCCGGTGTTGAAGGCGTAGATCGCGCCGTCATAGCGGCCTGAGAGCCAGAGCCATTTGCCGTCGGCGCTCAAATTGCCCATGTCCGGGCTGCCGCCGCCGGGAACCGTCCAGTTGGCGACGACCTTGCGCGTGGCGAAATCGACCACCGAGACGCTGCCAGGCCCCTTTCGCGCGCCGCCCAGACTGTGCGTTCCGCGGTTGGTCACATAGAGCTTCGTCCCGTCGCGGCTCGGATAAAGCCCATGCGCGCCGATACCGGTCTTGATGAAATCGAGCTGCCCGAACGTATCGCCGTCGATCACCATGACGCCGTCGCCGATGAGGTCGGCGATGAAGAAGATTTTGCCGTCCGGCGCCACCCGGATGTCCTGGGGCATATGGCCGGGCGTCAGCGGCAGCGTCTCGACGAGCTTGTGATGGACGAGATCGATCTTGGCGAGCGAGTCGTTGAATTCGCAGGTGAAGATTGCGTACGAGCCGTCCGGCGCAAAGTCGGCGTGGTTGATCCCCGCGCATTGCGGCGTTGCGATATAGCCCTGCAGCGCCATGGTGTGCGGATCGCGGAACTCGAGGCGCCGCATCGCCTCGGCGACGACGATCGCCGACTTGCCGTCCGGTGTGAAATAGATGTTGTAGGAATCCGGCACGGCGATCACCTTGCCGACCTTGCCCGTCTTCGGATCGATCGGCGCGACGCCGCCGTGACCGCCGCGAGCGCTCACGTCCGCCGAAACCCAGAGCGTCTGGAGGTCCCAGGACGGAACGATATGCTCGGGACTCGGCATCGCGGCGAGAGAGTCGATAACTTTGAACGTCTCCGGATCGATCACGTCGACCTTGCCGGTCACCAGGTTCGGCGAATAGACGCGCGACGGCTGGCCGGCGACCGCGGGGCTGAACATGCCCGTCGCGGCGCTGGCGTAGACGTTGTGCGGATCGACGGGGGCCGGCATCGTGAGGTTCGCGGGCGGCAGGAGAATCGGCCGCTCGGGACCGAGCTGGTAAGCAGCGAGCGCGATGAAGGCGGCGGGGGAGCGGCGCTGATCGTCGAGGCTGCGGCAAACGTCGGCGCAATCCGCGGCGCCGAGCACGCAGGCGTCGGGAACCGTGAAGGACCGCGCGCTGCGCAGTTCGAAGCCGGCGCCGACTGCGATCGCGATCACCCCGGCGGTCACCAAGCCGATGCGAGAAGCCATTTCGCCCTTCCCCGTTGGGTTCGCCCGCCGAACCACGATTCGGCCCAACTCGGGAAGCGGAAACTGCAACCGCGACAATGACTGTTCGATGAACGAAGGCGCCGAGGCCGAACTTGATGACATCGACGCGCCCGAACGAATCGCCGTCGATCCGATGACGCCGCCGCCTAGGAGGTCGGCGAGGAGGACAATCCTGCCATCGGCGCCTATTTCGCGGGACGAGCGGGTGTCGCGCCTTTGAGGCGGACCAGGATGGTTTTCGGATTTTCACCGAGCCG
This sequence comes from uncultured Alphaproteobacteria bacterium, assembly GCA_963820095.1. GTDB lineage: Bacteria > Pseudomonadota > Alphaproteobacteria > Rhizobiales > Beijerinckiaceae > Roseiarcus. The sequence goes on along the minus strand of CAWFZA010000004.1, from coordinate 43,846 downwards.
CTCGACCTCGAGGATACCGGACGCCCGGACCAGATCGGACAGGCGTGGAAAGCCGTAGTTGCGCGGGTCGAAGTCTGGAGACTGTTTCGCCAGATGCCCGCCGACGAGGGAGAGATTGGCGCGGCCGTCTTCGTCGGCCGTGGCCGTGACCGCCTTGGCGAGCATATCGAGCGCCGCGCGATCCAATTGGGTTTTCGTCGGGGTGGGTTTGGCTGCCGGCGCCTTTGGCGCGGCGGCGGCTTCCGCTTCCTTCTGTCCGCCGGCCGCATTGAGCACATCGAAATAGACGAACCTGTCGCAAGCGGTGATGAAGGGGCGGGGCGTCTTGCGTTCCCCAAAACCATAGACGGTGACGCCCTGCTCGCGGATGCGGGCGGCAAGGCGAGCAAAGTCACTGTCGCTCGAGACGATGCAGAAGCCGCAGAAGCGGCCGGTATAGAGCAGGTCCATGGCGTCGATGATCATTGCGCCATCGGTCGCGTTCTTGCCGGTCGTGTAGGCGAACTGCTGGACCGGCTGAATCGAATGTTCGAGCAGGCATTCCTTCCAGCCCTTCAGGTTGGGGCCGGTCCAGTCGCCATAGACGCGCTTGACGCTCGCCACGCCATAATTGGCGATCTCGGCCATGAGGCCAACGACGATCCTGGGTGAGGCGTTGTCGCCATCGATCAAAAGCGCCAGGGTTCCAGAATTATCCGTCGCCATCGCCGTCGCCTCCGCTTCTGTTTGCTATCCGTGGATTTCGCCATTCACCCGTCGCCCTTCGGCGGCCTCCGATGGCGCTTCTAGGCCGCATCGCTTATGTGAAGGCCCATGACCCAGCCCCATCGTCCGGTCGGCCCCGGCGACCACGTTTTCCTTGTCGACGGCTCGTCCTTCGTCTTCCGCGCCTATTACCAGTCGATCCGGCAGGATCAGAAATACAACTATCGCATCGACCGCTTACCAAATGGCGCCGTGCGGCTGTTCGCCACCAAAGTGCTGCAATTCATCCGCGACGGCGCGGCAGGTTTCAAGCCGACCCATCTCGCCATCATCTTCGACAAGACGGAGAACTCGTTCCGGCGGGACATCTACCCGGCCTACAAGGCGCACCGGAAGGACCCTCCGGACGAACTCAAGCCGCAGTTCCCGCTGATGCGCGCCACGGTGTCGGCTTTCGGCATGGTTCCGATCGAGCAGGGCCGCTATGAGGCCGACGACATCATCGCGACTTATGCGCGCCAGGCGCGCGAGGCCGGCGCCGATGTTCTCATCGTGTCGGCCGACAAGGACCTGATGCAGCTCGTCGAGCCGGGCGTATCGATGTACGACCCGGCTTCGGGCCAAGCGGGGGTCGCCGGCTCTCGCGAGGAGCGGCGCTTCGGCGCCGGCCGAGGTGGTCGAGTATTTCGGCGTCGGCCCGGACAAGGTGATCGACGTCCAGGCGCTCGCGGGCGACTCGACCGACAACGTGCCGGGGGCGCCCGGCATCGGTCTCAAAACCGCGGCGCAGCTCATTCTCGAATATGGCGACCTCGACACGCTCCTCGTCCGGGCGGGCGAAATCAAGCAGCCGAAGCGGCGCGAAGCGCTGACCGATCCCGAGATCGTCAAGCGCATCAGAATCTCGAAAGAGCTCGTCACCTTGGATCGCAACGTGCCTGTCGAGACGCCGCTCGAGGCGCTCGCGACGCCTGAGCTCGACGGCAAGCGGCTCGTCTCCTTTTGCAAGGCGATGGAGCTCACGACGCTGACCCGCCGCGTCGCCGAGATCTGCGGCGTCGAGATGGCGTCGATCGAGCCGGACCCGCGCTTCGTCGGGCCTGCGGCCTGGCCGGGAGGCCAGGGCGTGGCGCTCTTGGAACGCGAGGGAGAAGCGGCGGTCGAGGGCGCGCCCGCGGGTGCGGCGGCTCCCGCTCCTGCGCCTGCGCCACCCACGGCCAAGGCCGCGCCGCACGGCGCCACGCCCGCTGACCTTGCGGCCGCGCGCGCAAAAGAGGCGCGCGCTCCGATCGACCGCGCGGCGTACAAGATTGTGCGGACGGCGGCTGAACTGAGCGCATGGATCGACCGCGCTGAGGACGAAGGCGTCGTCGCCATCGACGCCGAGACCTCGTCGCCCGACCCGCTGCAAGGCGATCTCATCGGCCTGTCGCTGGCCGTGAAGCCCGGAGAAGCCTGCTACATTCCCGTAGGCCATCGGACCGGCGCCGACGATCTTTTCGACGGCGGCGGCCTCGCTCCCGGTCAGATGACGGAAGCGGACGCGCTCGCGCTCCTGAAGCCGCTGCTCGAGCAGCCGGGCGTCCTCAAGATCGGCCACGACATCAAGTTCGACCTGCACGTGTTCGCCTTGCGCGGCGTCAGCATCGCGCCGATCGACGACGCGATGCTGCTGTCCTACACCCTCGACGCGGGCGCAACCGGCGACGACCACAGCCTCGTCACGCTTTCCGAACGCTTTCTCGGGCACAAGCCCATTCCGCTCAGCGAAGTCGCGGGCTCGGGCCGCAACTTTCAGGGGTTCGCGCGCGCGACGATCGAAAAGGCGTGCGAATACGGGGCGGAGAGGGCGGACATTGCGCTCCGCCTCAGGCGCGTGCTGCAGCCGCGGCTCGTCGCCGAGCGCATGTCGACGGTCTACGAGCGGCTCGAGCGTCCGCTGGTCGAGGTTCTGGCGCGGATGGAGCGGCGCGGAATCGCGATCGACCGCAACATCCTGTCGCGCATGAGTGGCGAGTTTTCCCAGCGGATGGCCGGGCTCGAGGCCGAGATCAACGAAATTGTCGGCGCGCCCTTCAACCCCGGTTCGCCGAAACAGCTTGGCGACATTCTGTTCGGCCAGATGGGCCTGCCCGGCGGCAAGAAGACCGCGACCGGCGCCTGGTCGACGACCGCGAGCGTGCTCGAGGACCTCGCCGCCGAGGGTCATCAATTGCCGGCGCGCGTGCTCGAATGGCGGCAGATCTCGAAGCTCAAATCGACCTACACCGACGCGCTGCCGGGCTTCGTCAATCCGCGAACCGGCCGCGTCCACACGGCTTACGCGCTCGCCTCGACCACGACCGGGCGCCTGTCGTCGTCGGAGCCCAACCTGCAGAACATTCCCATCCGCACCGAGGAGGGGCGCAAGATCCGGCGCGCGTTCGTCGCTCCGCAAGGCCGCAAGCTCATCTCGGCCGACTACAGCCAGATCGAGCTGAGGTTGCTCGCCCATCTCGCCGACATCCCAGCGCTCAAGCGCGCCTTCGCAGACGAACTCGACATTCACGCGATGACGGCATCAGAAATGTTCGGCGTGCCGATCGAGGGCATGCCGAGCGAGGTGCGGCGGCGCGCGAAAGCGATCAACTTCGGCATCATCTACGGCATTTCGGCCTTCGGCCTCGCCAACCAGCTGAGCATCGCGCGCAACGAGGCCGGCGACTACATCAAGAAATATTTCGAGCGCTTCCCTGGCATCCGCGATTACATGGAAGCGACGAAGAAGATCGCGCGCGCCAACGGCTATGTGACCACGCTCTTCGGCCGCAAGTGCCATTATCCGCGCATCAACGCCTCCAATCCTTCCGAGCGCGCGTTCAACGAGCGCGCCGCCATCAACGCGCCGCTCCAGGGCTCGGCGGCCGACATCATTCGCCGCGCCATGGTCCGCATGGACGAAGCGCTGACCACAGCGGGCTTGAGCGCGCAGATGCTGCTGACCGTCCACGACGAACTGGTGTTCGAAGCGCCGGACGAAGAGGTCGAGGCGACGCTGCCGGTCGTCGCGAAGGTGATGGTCGAAGCGCCGGAGCCTGCGGTCAAGCTTCACGCGCCACTGAGGGTCGACGCGCGCGCGGCGCAAAACTGGGAGGAGGCGCATTAGCCCGCCTTCCCAGGACTCAAGCCGATGACCTCTTCGCCGACGACAGCCGATGTCGTTCCGATCGCGCCGGAACACATCGAGAGTTATCGCCGCGCCGTGGACATCGTGGCGCGGGAGCGAAGATATCTGACCCTCCTCGAGGCGTTCCCGCTGCCCCAAACACGTGAGTTCGTGCTTAGCCTCGTGCAGAAGGGCGATCCAATGTTCGTCGCGCTCGCGAAGGGTCAAGTGGTCGGCTGGTGCGACATCCAACGGCATCCCTTCCCTGCCCATTCCCATCGGGGAGCGCTCGGCATGGGCGTTGTTCCTGAACACCGCGGCCGCGGCATCGGCGCGCGGCTGATCGATCAAACGCTGAGCCGAGCGTTCGCGACCGGTTTCGTTCGTGTCGAGCTCAGCGTCCGCGCCGACAATTGGCGAGCCGTGCGGCTCTATGAGAAAGTCGGCTTTGTCAGAGAAGGCGTGCTTCGGGACGCGGTGTTCGTGGACGGCGAATTTCACGACACGGTCGCGATGGCGCGGATCGACCGGGGGCCTCCGTCCACGTGACCCCCATCGCCGATCACTACCGCGCGCTCGTCGCCGGGCGCGGGTTCGAGTCCGACCCGGCGCAAGCCGACCTTGTCCGCAAGCTCGACGCGCTCGCCAACAAACTGCAGGGCTACAAGGCCGAGGGAAAGCCGAGCAGCCTCTCGCGGCTGTTCGGCGCGAAGCCGCCCGAGCCGCCGCGCGGCCTTTATATCCATGGGCCCGTGGGCCGCGGCAAAACGATGCTCATGGACATGTTTTTCGATGCGGTCGACGCGCCGCGCAAGCGCCGCGCGCACTTCCACGCCTTCATGGCCGATGTCCATGCTCGCCTCAATCAATGGCGGCAGGCGCGGAGGCGGGGCGAGGTCGTGGGCGAGGATCCGGTTGGGCCGGTCGCGATTGATCTCGCGCACGACGCCTCGCTTCTTTGCTTCGACGAGTTTTCGGTCCGCGACATCGCGGATGCGATGATCCTGAGCCGCTTGTTCACGGCGCTGTTCGCCGCGGGCGTGGTGGTGGTCGCCACCTCGAACGTCGCGCCCGACGATCTCTACAAGGACGGGCTCAATCGGGCTTTGTTCCTTCCCTTCATCGGGCTCTTGCATGAGCGGCTCGACGTGGTCGAACTCGACGCCCGGACCGACTACAGGCTCGAGAAGCTCAAGCGCGCGCCGGTTTACTATACGCCGCTCAGCCCGAAGGCGGACGCGGCGCTCGACGCGGCGTTCCTGACGCTGACCGGGCATGAGCGCGGCGAGCCGACGCGCATTGAGCTATTGGGGCGCCATCTCGAAGCGCCGCAGGCGATCGACGGCGTGGCGCGGTTCGATTTCGACGCGCTCTGTCGCCGCCCGCTCGGCGCCGCCGACTATCTCAAGCTCGCTCAGCGCTTTCACACAATCATCGTCGACCGCATCCCCGTGATCGGCGCCAGCGAGCGCAACGAGGCGAAGCGCTTCATCATTCTGATCGACGCCCTCTATGACATGCGCGTCAAGCTGATCGTTTCGGCGGCCGGCGAACCGGACACTCTCTACTCGTCCGCTGAAGGCGCGGAGGCGTTCGAATTCGCGCGCACCGCGTCGCGGCTCTTCGAGATGCGCTCTGCCGAGTATCTCGCGCTGCCGCACGGGCGCGAGGGCGGCGCGCAGGCCGGCGATCTCGGCGGCATCGCTGAGACGTAAGAGGGCGTGGGCCGCGGGCGAAGGGTCCGCCGTCATGCCCGCGGGAAGCGAGCCTCCCCTGATCGAAGGCGTCGTCGCCTCGGAGCTGGCGTTTTCCTCCCCCGCAAAGCGGGGAGCATCCGAAGCACGGTAGGGGTTGCGGCGCCGATAACATCGCCCGATCTCACGCGAGACGCGCGTAGCCAGCCGCCGCCGCCTCGCGCTCGATCTCGATCACCCGATCGTAGTCGGCCGGCGCCGCGATGCGCGCGCCCTTCAGGCCGAGCGCTTCGCGCGCCTTCGTGAGACTTCGGATCGTCGAGCGCGGCGAACAGCGCTCCGCGCACCGCGTCGATCGTCGCCGCCGGAAGGCTGGCCGACGCGATGAACGGCAAGCACGGCGAGAGCGGGCTCTCGGCCACGATGGCGACCCGCTCGATGAGTTCGGGGCGGCCGCGCTCGAGAAGCGCGAAGCTCACGCAATCGATCGAGGCGAGATCCGCCCCGCCTTCGGCGATCGCCGTCACGCTCCCTTCATGCGAGCCCGTGACGACGATCGAGGAGAAGAAGGGCGCGCCCCTGGCGCGCGGCGCGATGGTTGCGCGAAATAGATTCATGCCCGTGTTGCTGTCATGAGCGTTGATAGCGGCGAAAGCGCCGCGAAACTCGTCAAGCGTTCGGCGCGGCTCGTCCATGCGGCCAACGATGAAGCTTCGATGGCAAGCGCCTTCGCAGCCGGGAAATGAATAGTCCGGCGCCGCGAGCAAGGTCACAGAATCCCTGAGGTCCGTCATGTAGGGATAGCCGCACGTCTGACCGAAGATGAGGCCGGGGTCTCGCCACAGCGCCGCGAGATCCCCGCCTCGCGTCAACCGCGCCGGCGCTCGAACGCCGGCGCTGTTGAGCCGGGCGGATATCGAGGCCCAGAGCGCGTCGTTGGCGGCCGTGGTCCACGGAAAATCGTACATCGGCAGGACCGCAATCGGCCTATCGCCGCTCACGCCGCCCCTTGATCCCAGCCCGGATGAATCGGGGTGTCATGCGGCCTTAGGAGATAGCGCCGCGCGACGTCGAAATAGCCGTGATAGACGAGCCCGCCATTGCGCTCGATCAGCGCGGCCCGATTGAGCCGATAGAATGTCGGCAGCTGATACCAGGGCAGCCGGTGGCGCAGGTGATGCGCGGCGTGCAGATTGTTGAACAGGAAGAGCGGCCCCAGGATCGGGGCGTTCTCGACGATCGCCGTTCGCCGCTCCGCTTCCGGCACGGCGCGATGTTCGGCGAAGGATCGCACCATCGCAAGGCTCGCGCCGGGATAAACGAAGCAGGCGACGTAAACCCAGAGCGGCATGTCGCAGATCGCGATCAGCCAGATCAGCACGGGCGCGCAGAGAGCGAGGTGGCGCGCGAGGATGCGGCGCGTGGCGCGTTTGCCCTGCCATGCGTCGCGCAAGAGATCGCGGATGAAACCGCCGATCAAAAAGGCCGGGCCGAGCGTGATGCGGCCGAGCAACGTTGTCCGCATATGGGCGATTGCGCGCCAGACCGGGCCTAAGCCTCCCCAGCCGGACGACGTCCAGTAATAGCTTTCGGGGTCCTCGAGCGGATCTGTGAGATTCTCGTCTCTATGATGGGCGAGGTGGGTCGAGCGGTAGATCGAATAGGGAAGCCAGAGCGACAGCGGCCAGCAACCGATCAATTCGTTGACGCGGCGATTGCGAGTCGGGTGGCCGTGGATGGTTTCGTGCTGCAGGTTCAATTGCCAGGCGACGACCCAGGCGCCGAGTGCGGGCAGAACCCACCACGGCAGATTGCGATACCAATAGGTGGTCAAAAGCCAGAGGCCGTAAATGGCGGCCGCGAGCGCGGCCGTCGGCCATTCGACGCCACGCTTCAAGGCCGGAAGTTCCACGATCTCCACGAGTTGCGTCCCCCAACTGACGCGGCGCAAGAATCACCTTTTGAATCGGAGAATAAGGGTAAGCCTCGGCGATCGCAACAGCATTAATAATATATATTAAATCGATAGAGATATCTAACAATGGCATCGCCGGTGATCGGCTTTCGATCTGAGCGGATGGGTCGTACGGCGAATTGGAGCGCGAGCGGGCCGTCAGGCCCCACGCGTCGCGCCCTTCGCGGCCGCGAGCGCGCCGGGCTCGAGCTCGCAGTAAAGGAGGCGTTCAGGATCGACAGGGCCAGGCAGAGATATGTGACCTTCGGGCGCGCGCTGAAACCCCATCCGCGCGTAGTAGGGCTCATCGCCGACCAGGATGACAAGCTTGCAGCCGACGGCTTTCGCGGCCTCGAAGCGAGCTCTTGACGAGAGCTTCGCCAATTCCCTGGCTGCGGAAAACGGGCTCGACGATCAAGGGCCCAAGCAGAAGCGCCGGCGCCTCCCCGATGACGATCGGCGTCATGGCCGAGGCGCCGACCAGAAGCGTGCCGACCCGGGCGACGAAGCTCAGCATCGGATCGGCCGGCGTCGTCTCGCGAATGCGATAGGCGGTGCGCGCAAATCGGCCGGGGCCGAACACGCGCTCGTTGAGGCGTTCGATCGGCTCGGCGTCGTCGTCCGTCGCCGGCTCCAGAGTGAGGGGCAGGTCGTCCACCGCACGCCTTTAGCACGTCGGCGCGGCGTGAACAGCGCCGCAGCCGGCACGGGCCTCAGCCGCCGACCAGATTGGGGTCGCGCCAGGGGCGCTCGAACGGCAGCCGCCAGGTATGCGGCGCGATCAGCTGATAGATCGCCTGCGGCCCCCAGGTGCCAGGCGCGTAGACCTTGACCGGCGGGGGCGCTTCGAGCAGCGGCTGCGAGATTTCCCACAGCCGCTCGATGCCCTCCGCGGTGCAGAACAGCGTATGGTCGCCGCGCATCGCGTCAAGAATGAGCCGCTCGTAGGCCTCGAGCACGTCGGCGCGGTGGGAGGTCTCGCCAATGGTGAATTGCATGCTCTGCTTGTCGAGCCGCATCCCTGGACCCGGCCGCTTGCCGTAGAACGACAGCGACACCTTCGACTGGTCGGCGAGATCGAAGGTCAGATGATCCGGTCCCTGCAAGCCGACCCCGGAATCCTTCGGAAACATGCTCTTTGGCGGCTCGCGGAAGGCGATCGAGATGATCCGCTGGCCTTCGGCCATGCGCTTTCCCGTGCGCAGGTAGAAAGGGACGCCGGCCCAGCGCCAATTGTCGATCTGCGCTTTGAGCGCGATGAAGGTCTCGGTGTCCGATTCCGGATCGACGCCCGGCTCCTTTCGGTAGCCTATGAACTGACCGCGAACGACCTGGGCCGGATCGATCGGCATCAGCGAGCGAAAGACTTTGTTCTTCTCTTCGCTGATGGGTCCCGGCGCAAGGGAGGTCGGCGGCTCCATCGCGGTGAACGCGAGAATCTGGAAGAGATGCGTGACCACCATGTCGCGGTAGGCGCCGGTCTGCTCGTAAAACGCGGCGCGAGTGCCGATATCGAGGGTCTCCGGCACGTCGATTTGCACGTGATCGATGAAATTGCGGTTCCAGATCGGCTCGAACAGGCCGTTGCCGAAACGGAAAGCGAGAATGTTCTGCGCCGCCTCCTTGCCGAGGAAGTGGTCGATGCGGAAGATCTGTTCCTCGGCGAACACCTTGTGCAGCGCGTCGTTGAGCGCAATCGCGCTCTCGAGGTCGGTGCCGAACGGCTTTTCCATGATGACACGCGATCCGCCGGCGAGCCCGGCCTCGCTCAACATCTTGATTGCCGAAAGCGCCGCCTTCGGCGGGACGCTCAGGTAATGAACGATCTGGCCGTGCTCGACGCAGGCCTTCTCCGCCCTTTCGACGGCATCCTTCAGCGCCAGCGGACCGGCTGAGATCGGCACGTAGTCGAGGGTCGCCGCGAAGGCCGGCCAGGCCTCCTTCTGCGGATGATGGTCCGGATGCTCGAACACGGCCTCGCGCGCGAGCGCCCGGAACTGCTCCGGGTCGATCTCGTCGAGCGAAGCGCCGATGATCCGGCATTGAGAAATGAAGCCGGCGGACACCAGATGATAGAGACCGGGCAGGAGCTTCCTGCGGGCGAGATCGCCGGTCGCGCCGTACAGGATGACGATCTGAGGAAGTTTCGGGCCGACCCCGGCAGGTGTTCTCGCCATCACGTTCTCTCCGCTGTCGCCCTTGAGCCCGCAGGCTTAACCGCCACTCTGTGACGCCCGCTTGACAGAAAGGCGACAGGCCAAGAGCGGCCCGCCGGCGATTTCACCGCCGCAGTCTGAGGCTCGCCCAGCCCTCAAGCTCGATCCGCTCCACAAGATGGAACCCCTGCGCCCGCCACGACGCTAGCACGCCCGCGACGTCATGAAGAAGCAGGCCGGAGACGATCGCCTCCCCATCCGCGCCCACGACCGCCGCGAGCGACGGCGCAAGCAGCCGCAGGGGCTTCGCCAGGATATTGGCGAACACGAGATCGTAAGGCGCGCCCTCGCGCAAGGCGGCGTTCTCGACCCCCCGCGAGACGATGGCCCGGCAGAAAGCGCCGACGCCGTTCAGCCGGGCATTGGCGTTGGCGACCTCGACCGCCACGGGATCGATGTCGCCGAGCCAGACTTTGCGGCGCAGGACCTTGGCGGCGGCGATGGCCAGCACCCCCGCGCCGCAGCCGACGTCGAGCACATGGGCGGGCCGGCGGCGCTTGAGCAGGCGGTCGAAGTGCAGGAGACAGCCGCGCGTCGTGCCGTGATGGCCGGTGCCGAAGGCGAGCCCGGCCTCGATCTCGATCGCGACGTCATTCGCCTTGACCCGCGTCCGGTCGTGGCTCCCGTGAACGAGAAAGCGCCCGGCCCGAACGGGCTTGAGGCCGGCGAGCGAATTGGCGACCCAGTCGCGCTTCTCGGTCAAGCCGAAGGTCGCGGCGTTGGCGGTCGTCTCGTCGGAGGCGGCGGCGATCAGCGCCCGGAGGGCCGCCTTCTCCGGCTCTTCAGCGAAATAGGCCTCCATGAGCCAGGCCTTGCCGCCGCCTGGCAAAAGCTCGTCCGTCTCGAACGCGGTCGAAGCGGCCTCGGCCGGCTCGAAGCTCTCGAAGATGAGGTCGGCGACGGCGCGGGCGCGGCGCTCGTCGCTGACCAGGCGCACTTTGTGCGCGGCGTTGTTCGGCGGCAGGCCTTCCAGCATGGCCGCTTGAATACTCCAGACGAGCTCAGACAGCGAGCGACCGCCGCGAGTTGGTCGTCGGCGCGCCTTCCCTGCGAGGCCGGGATGCAACCTCGGCGCGAGTTTCCTCCGTCGTCTTGGCCGCCCAGTCGCCTTTCCCGCCAACCAACAGCCAAGGCTGGGGTCGGGCGTCCGTGAAAGATCGCCCTGGCGCCAGCGACAAAAAAACTGCAAGCGGGATGTCGATTCCGAAGAACTCCGTTCGTCGCTTCGAGGTCAGGCCGATTGAGGCCTCCGAGCAAGGAGACGGGACAATGCGCGTGATGGTGTTTGTGAAGGCGACCGAGGACAGTGAAAAGGGGATTTCCCCCACGCCCGAGACGGCCAAGTTGTTCGAGGCGATGGGCAAATTCAACGAGGAGCTGAGCAAGGCTGGCGTCCTGCTCGGCGGCCGACGGCCTGAAACCCTCCTCGAAAGGCAAGCGTGTCGCGTTCAACGGTCCAGCCCGCACGGTCATCGATGGGCCTTTCGCCGAAACCCGCGAACTGGTCGCGGGCTATTGGCTGTGGGAGGTGAAGGACATGGATGAGGCGGTCGCCTGGGTGAAGCGCTGCCCCAATCCCATGCTGGGGCCGAGCGAGATCGAGATCCGGCCGCTGTACGAACTGGCGGATTTGCAGGAGTTCCTGACGCCCGAGGCCTCGTAAACCCACAATCGGACGCGCGGGAAAGCTCAGCCGCGCCTGAGATTGTTGGCGTCGGCGGCGACGATCCCGCGCTCGAATGCGGGATCATCGCCAAAAAAAATTTGCACGGCCAGGTCAATTCCGAAAGCCTCCGTTCGTCGCTTCGAGGACAGGCCGATCGAGGCCTCGAATGAAGGAGACGAGACGATGCGCGTGATGGTGATCGTGAAGGCGACCGAGGACAGCGAAAAGGGCGGTCCTCCCAAGCCCGAGACGTTCGAGGCGATGGGCAAGTTCAACGAAGAATTGGTCAACGCCGGCCTCGTGCTCGCCGCCGACGGGCTTACGCCGTCCTCGAACGGCAAGCGTGTCGCATTCGATGACGACCGCCGCACCGTCATCGACGGGCCGTTCGCCGAGACCCGCGAGATCATCGCAGGGTTCTGGATCTGGGAGGTCAAGGACATGGACGAGGCGGTCGCCTGGGTGAAGCGCTGCCCCAATTGCTGGGGACACGGCGAGCTCGAAATCCGGCCGCTGTTCGATATGGCGAAGGTCGCGGAAAGCCTGAGCCCGGAGTTTAAGGAAAGGCGTGGCCGGGTCAGTGAGAAGCTCAGCGGCAAACTTGGCCCGGCCGGCGCCTTCGGCGGTCTCGGAACCTGAGCCTGCCGGCCGCGGCCCGCTTGCCTGCCTCACGCCTTTGGCGGACAAGGCGGCATGACCGCAGGCGAAACCCACCAGGCGATCGAAGCGACTTTTCGCATTGAACGGGCGAGGCTCATCGCGGGCCTCGCCCGGCTGGCGGGCAATATCGACCGCGCCGAGGAACTGGCGCAGGACGCCCTGGTCATCGCGCTCTCCGAATGGCCGAGGACCGGCGTTCCGGCCAATCCGGGCGCGTGGCTGATGGCGGCCGCCAAACGGCGCGCCATCGACGCTCTCCGGCGCGACAGGATGCGCGAGCGCAAGCATGAGGAGATCGCGCGGGAGCTTGACGGCGCGCATGACCGTGCGCGGGGATCGGAACTCTGGGCGATCGAAGCGGCCATGGACGACGACCTTGGCGATGAGCTCTTGGGCCTCGTCTTCACCGCCTGCCATCCCATCCTTTCCCCCGACGCCCGCGCCGCGCTCACGCTGCGCGTCATCGGCGGCCTGACGACCGACGAGATCGCGCGCGCCTTCCTCACGAGCGAGGCGACGATCGCCCAGCGCATCGTTCGGGCGAAGAAGACGATCGGAAAGGCGGGCCTCACGTTCGAGGCGCCGCGCGGGCCTGAACGGGCGGCCAGGCTCCCCTCGGTGCTGGAGGTGATCTATCTCATCTTCAATGAGGGCTACGCCGCCACCGCCGGCGATGACCTTGTCCGGCCGAGCCTGTGTCTCGAGGCGCAGCGGCTCGGCCGCATCCTGGCGGGGTTGATGCCGGAGGACGCGGAAGTCTTCGGCCTCTTGGCCTTGATGGAAATCCAGGCGTCGCGGCTCCAGGCGCGCGTCGGGCCGGACGGCGCCCTCTTGACCCTGAACGAGCAGAATCGCGCGCGCTGGGACCAGCTCATGATCCGCCGAGGCCTCGACGCCCTGGCGCGCGCCGAGGCGCTTGGGCCCGATGGCCCTTATGCCTTGCAAGCCGCGCTCGCAGCCTGCCATGCGCGCGCGGGCGCCATGGCGGAGACCGACTGGCCCCGCATCGCGGCGCTTTACGATCGGCTGCGAGCCGTCATGCCCTCGCCGGTGGTCGATCTTAATCGAGCGGTCGCTCACAGCATGGCCTTCGGGCCTGAAGCGGGCCTGAGGCTCATCGACGAGATCGCCGGCGCCGCGGCTTTGCGCAATTACGCGCCCTTGCCGGCGGCGCGGGGCGACTTTCTGTTTCGGGCGGGCCGAGCGGCCGAGGCGCGCTCGGAATTTGAGACGGCCGCCAAGCTCACCCGCAACGCGCGGGAAAGGGCTTTTCTTCTCGCCCGCGCGGACGCTTGCGATTGACGGCGTCCGCCGTCGCGCCTGAAGCGTCCGGTCAGGGCCTGAATGCCCGCTTTCGCATGACACAAGCTCGGCGGTCGGATTGCGTTGCTCTCGCGCCATGATGATCAGAAGACCGGCGATCTTGCCGAACAGTTGGCCTCGCTTGTGGTAGGATTGGAGGCCGGCTTTGGCGCCACTGTCCAATCCATGAAGCGTCTGCCAAGATAGAGGCGAAGTTATCGTTATTCCGATCCAACTATAACGCCGCCCCTCCTGAAAGAAAGGTGGTTTGAGCCATGGAAGAACGCAACGTTCCTGGCGTCCACCGCTATGACGCTCCCGCCGGCGGCTGGGGCGCGCTATGGGCGACGGCCCGAGCGGTCGCCGAGCAGATGCACGTCGCCGAAGCGCCCGAATTGCTGCTGCGCACGAACAAGCCGGACGGCTTCGACTGCCCCGGCTGCGCCTGGCCCGATAAAGAGCACACCTCCACCTTCCAGTTCTGCGAGAACGGCGCCAAGGCGGTCACCTGGGAGGCGACGAAGAAGCGCGTCACCCCCGAGTTTTTCGCCGAACGTACTGTGACGGAATTGCTCCAGCAGAGTGACTACGAGCTCGAGAACCACGGCCGCCTGACCCACCCCATGGCCTACGATCCGGCGAGCGACACCTATAAGCCGGTCGAGTGGGACGCCGCCTTCGCCCGCATCGGCGAAGCGCTTCGCGGCCTGCCCGATCCCGACATGGCCGAGTTCTACACCTCCGGCCGCGCGTCAAACGAGGCGGCGTTCCTGTTCAACATTTTTGGCCGCGAATTCGGCACCAACAATTTCCCAGACTGCTCGAACATGTGCCACGAGGCCACCAGCGTCGGCCTGCCGCAGGCGATCGGCATCGGCAAGGGCACCGTGTCGCTGGAGGATTTCGACCATTGCGACCTCATTATCGCGATGGGGCACAATCCCGGCACCAATCACCCGCGCATGATGGGCACGCTGCATCAATGCGCGCGCCGCGGCGTGCCGATCATCGTGTTCAATCCGCTGAAGGAGCGGGCGCTCGAGCGGTTCGCCGATCCGCAGAACCCAATCGAGATGGTGAGCTTCAGCTCGACCCCGATCGCCTCGACCTATCACCAGGTCAAGGTCGGCGCCGACGCCGCGGCGCTGAAGGGCGTCATGAAGGCCGTGATCGCCCACGCTGACGCCGGCGAGGACGCGCTGGATCGCGATTTCATCGCCGCCCACACCAACGGGTTCGAGGCCTTCGCAGAGGATCTGCGGCAGACCCCTTGGGAAGGGATCGAGACCGCCACCGGCTTGAGCCGCGCTGCGCTCGACGCGGTGGCGTGCGCCTATATCCGCTCGAAGGCCACGATCGTCAGCTACGGCATGGGCCTCACCCAGCATGAGAAGGGCACGCAGAACGTGCAGCAGGTCGCGGCCCTGTTGCTGATGCGCGGCAATTTCGGCAAGGCCGGCGCCGGCATCTGCCCCTTGCGCGGCCATTCCAACGTGCAGGGCAACCGCACCGTCGGCATCACCGAAAAGCCCAATCCCGTGATGTTCGCCAACGTGGAAAAGGCGTTCGGTTTTCGTCCGCCGCCGCGCCATGGCCATGACGCGGTCAAGGCGATGCAAGCGATGGTGGCGGGAAAGGCCAAGGTGCTGGTGTGCCTCGGCGGCAACTTCTCAGTCGCGTTGCCCGACACCGATCTCAGCCGCCAAGGCATGCGCAATCTTGACCTCGCGGTGCACATGAACACCAAGCTCAACCGCTCGCACCTGCTCATTGGCAAGGAATCGATCATCCTGCCCGTCCTCGGGCGCACGGAGCGCGACATGCAGGCGAACGGCGCGCAGTCGGTGACCGTCGAGGATTCGATGTCTATGGTCCACGCCTCGCGCGGCAAGCTGGAGCCGGCCTCGGAAAGCCTGCGTTCCGAGCCTGCGATCATCGCTGGGATCGCCATGGCGACGTTGCCGGCGACCAAGGTCGATTGGCGGGGCCTGGTCGCCGACTACGACCTGCATCCGCGACAAGATCGAAGCCGTCTATCCGGACTTCAAGGATTACAACGCGCGCATCCGTCACCCCGGCGGCTTCCGCCTGCCGCTGCCCCCGACCGAACGGGTCTGGCCCACGAAATCGGGAAGAGCGGAATTCATCCCCTTCAACGGGTTGGAGGAGGACCCCGCGCTGACGGGGCCGGACGTGATGAAGCTGACCACGCTGCGCAGCCACGACCAGTACAACACGACGGTCTATGGGCTCGATGACCGCTACCGCGGCGTGTTCGGGCGGCGCGACGTGCTGTTCGTCAGCGAGCGCGATCTCGGCGCCCACAACCTCGCGCATGGCGACGTGGTCGAGGTCTTTTCCGCCATCCCGGGCCAGGAACACAGACGCATCCGCTTGACCGCGATCGCGCACGACATCGCCCCGGGCTCGATCGGCGCCTATTACCCGGAGGCCAACAATCTCTGCCCCCTGGATTATCAGGACCCTGAGAGCGGCACGCCGTCCTACAAGTCCTTGCCGGTCCGCCTGCGGAAGGTCGCATGATCATTCCGGCGTAGCGGGCTCTTCGCGCGGCTCGAGCCCGAAGATGCGGGAGGCGAAGAAGCGCGTCCGCGCTTTAGGCGCGCCGTCAAGACGGCAATCGCGATTCTCCCCACTGTTCTTTTTTTCGTCGCCCTTTGCGGCTTCGCTCTGGCGGTCTCGCGCGTTCGGGAGCAAGGATGACGCCCTGTCGCCGCAGTCCCGGCGTAGGCTCGGGCGTGTCGCTCGTTCGCGTTTCCGTCGCGTTCGCTTCACCTTCAAACACCAGAGAGGACGCGCCCGCGATCATGGCGACCATCGAACAATTCGCCCAGCGCCCGGCGCAATCTCAGGAGCGCGCCTATCGGACGCCGCCGCATAATCTCGAGGCCGAGCAGGCCCTGCTCGGCGCAATCCTCATCAACAACGACGCGTTCGATCGCGTCTCCGATTTCCTCAGGAGCGAGCATTTCGTCGAGGAGATCCACCGTCGCATCTTCGAGATCGCCGGGTCGCTGATCCGCGCCGGCAAGCTCGCGACGCCGATCACGCTCAAAACCTTCCTTGGCGACCACGACCTCGGCGGCATCACCGTGCCGCAATATCTCGCTCGCCTGGCGAGCGAAGCGACCACCATCATCAACGCTTATGATTACGGCCGCAGCGTCTACGACCTCTCGATGCGGCGCGAGCTCATTTCGATCGGCGAGGACGTGGTCAACGTCGCCTATGACGCTCCGGTCGATTCGAGCCCGCGCGAGCAGATCGAGGAGGCGGAGCGGCGCCTCTATCAGATCGCCGAGGCGGGGCGATACGAGGGCGGCTTCCAGCGGTTTTCGGACGCGCTCAAGACCGCGGTCGACATGGCCGCCCGCGCTTACGAGCGCGACGGCTCGCTGAGCGGCGTCGCCACCGGCTTGACCGATCTCGACCGCTACATGGGCGGCCTGCAGGCGTCCGATCTCGTCATCCTGGCCGGCCGTCCCGGCATGGGCAAGACGGCGCTCGCCACCAACATCGCCTTCAACATCGCCAAGGCCTACGAGGGGCGGACGCGCGCCGACGGTTCGGTCGAGGCCGCCAACGGCGGCATTGTCGGCTTCTTTTCGCTCGAAATGTCGGCCGAGCAGCTCGCGACCCGCATCATCGCCGAGCAATCCGGGGTCGCCTCGTACAAGATCCGCCGCGGCGACATTACCGAAGCCGACTTCCATCACGTCGCGGACGCGGTCCGCGAGATGCAGCAGATTCCCTTCTACATCGACCAGACCGGCGGCGTCTCGATCGCCCAGCTCACGGCCCGGGCGCGGCGGCTCAAGCGCCAGCGGGGGCTCGGCCTCCTGGTCGTCGACTATCTCCAGCTGCTCGGCGGGCTCGAGAACGCGGTCCGAGAACCGCGTGCAGGAACTGACCGAGATCACGACCGGCCTCAAGGCGCTGGCCAAGGAGCTCAACATCCCGATCCTGGCCTGCTCCCAGCTTTCGCGCCAGGTTGAGCAGCGCGACGACAAGCGCCCGCAGCTCTCGGACTTGCGCGAATCGGGCTCGATCGAGCAGGACGCCGACGTCGTCCTCTTCGTCTATCGCGAGGAATATTACCTCAAGAACCGTGAGCCTCGGCCCGGCACGGAGGAGCATATCGCCTGGATGGCCCAGATGGAGAACGCGCACGGCCGGGCGGAAGTCATCATCGGCAAGCAGCGCCATGGGCCGACCGGCACGGTGGAGCTGCAGTTCGACGCCGAGGTGACCCGGTTCGGCAATATGGCCCGGGAAGACACGATCCCGGAAATCCGCTAGGCTCTGCTTCAAATGGCCACAACAAAGTTGCAATTGTGGCCTCAATGGCCGCCGCCGATGAACGTGCGCGGTCCATGCTGAGCCATGGCCGCAGTCTGGAGAATTCTTAAATGAAGCTCGCCACCGCCTTTGGCCTCGCGGCCGCCTTCCTCGGGACGGCTTGCATGGCCGCGCCCGTCAGCGCCGATGAGTTCACCCCGGCGCAGAAGCAGGAACTCGGCGCCTTCATCAAGGATTATCTCGTCCACAACCCCGAAGTCTTGCGCGAGGCCATCGAGGCGCTCGACAAGCACGATAAGGAAGCGGCCGACGCGGAGCGCCAGAAAGTGGTCGACACCCAGTCGAGCGCTCTGTTCAGCTCGAAATATCAGGCGACGATCGGCAACCCGAAAGGCAGCGCGACGCTCGTCGAATTCTTCGACTACAATTGCCACTTCTGCAAAGGGGCGCTGCCGGACGTCACCAAGCTCATGAAGGACGATCCGAACCTCAAGCTCGTGCTCAAGGATTATCCGGTTCTGGGGCCAGGCTCGGTCGAGGCGGCGAAGGTCGCGAGCGCCGCGCGCAATCAATTGCCGGGCGACAAGTTCTGGGCCTTCCACGCGAAGCTGCTGGCGACCCATGGGCCCGTCGGCAAGACGGAGGCGCTCGCGGTCGCCCGCGAGCTTGGCCTCGACATGGACAGGCTCGCCAAGGACATGGAAAGCCCGGAGGTCAAGTCCGGCTTGAGCGAAGTCATGCAGCTCGCCGACGCGCTGCAAATCAACGGCACGCCGACCTTCGTCGTCGGCCAGGACGTCGTCGTCGGCGCGGTCGGCTACGAACAGCTCAAGGACAAGGTCGACGCCGTGCACAAGTGCGGCCACGCGACCTGCTGACGGCCGGGCGCTCTGCGATCCGATCCATAAGCGCGCCCGCCGGGCGTGATTTCCACTGACTCGGCGGGGGGCCGTCTTGACTGCACTGCAAGCGATTATCATGGCCGTGCTGCAGGGCGTGACCGAGCTTTTTCCGGTCTCGAGCCTCGGCCATGCGGTCATCCTGCCGCGGCTCCTGAATTGGGGAGTTGATGAGAAGGCCCGGGATTGGCTCGCCTATCTGGTGGTCATGCATTTCGGCACCTCGATCGCCCTCTTCGCCTTCTTCTGGCGCGACTGGCTGAGCTTTCTGCGCTCTCTCATCAGCGCGCCGGACGCCCGCGCGAAGACGGACAGACGGACGTTCTTTTTCGTCGTCCTGGCCACGATCCCGGCCGTGCTGGTCGGATCCGTATTCCGTAAGCTCTTGGGCGAGGCGTTCGGCGCGCCGGCGATCGCCGCGGTCTTCCTGATCGTCAATGGTTTCATCCTCTATTTCGGCGACCGGATCGGCGAGGAATTGGTCGGTTCGCTCGGCCAGCTCAACTGGAAGGGCGCGCTGGCGGTCGGCGTCGCCCAATGTTTTGCCCTGATTCCAGGGATCTCGCGCTCGGGCGCGACGATCGTCGCCGGCGTCGTGGCCGGGCTCAAGCATGCGGAGGCGGCGCGCTTCTCGTTCCTCATGGGCGCGCCGATCATCCTCGCCGCCAACGTCTATGAAGCTCCGAAACTGATGAAGGAGGGGGCGACGCTCGGGGGAATGGCGATTTTGTCGGGAATTGTCGCCGGAATCTTCGCCTATCTGAGCCTGACGCTGCTCATGCGTTATTTCAAAAGGCACGAATTCGAGGCGATGAGCCCGTTCGCCTATTATTGCTGGGCGGCCGGCGTCATCAGCTTGGGGATTATCGCCTTCGTTTGACAGCGGGCCCTTGGCCTCGAGGCTCGGCTTCCCATATCACTTTGTTGACGCGGAATGGCCCATATGGCTTGGGGGCGATCATGGCGACCATCGAATATATGCCGGCGCGGCTGACGCCAGAGGAGAGCGAGGACTTGAGGCGGGCGGTTGCCTGTCTCGAGGGGGCGAGCTTCGCCCAGCGGCTGACCGACGCGATCGGTCGGCCGGTCGGGATGCTGAGCCGCACGCTGCCGCAACCAGCCCGGCGGGTCATTGCGCATGTGAGCGAGACCGCGCTGAGAAGCGCGCTCAAGCTCGCTTTGCGCACCCTCGACCTGAACGCGTCGGCGACAAAGCCCGCCAACCGCGCCCACAAGCTCGCCCTCGCCGCCTCCGGGGCGGTCGGAGGCGCGCTGGGCTTGGCGGCCTTGCCGCTCGAACTGCCGATCTCGACCACGATCCTTCTGCGCTCGATCGCCGAGATCGCGCGCGAGGAAGGAGAGGACCTCGCCGCGCCCGAAGCGGCTTTCGCCTGCGTCGAAGTGTTTGCCCTCGGGGGAGCAGGAAACGGGGAGAGCGCCTTCGAGAGCGGCTATTTCGCCGTCCGGGCCGCGCTCGCCAAGTCGGTGACCGACAGCGCGCGCTTTGTCGCCGCTCAGGGGGCCGCCGCCCTTCCCGCGCCGGTGGTGGCGCGGCTGATTTCGCAGATCGCCGCGCGCTTCGGCGTCGTGGTGAGCGAGAAGCTGGCGGCCCAGGCCGCGCCGGTCCTGGGCGCGATCGGCGGCGCGGCGGTCAACGCCGCCTTCGCCGATCATTTTCAGACCCTGGCTCGCGGGCATTTCATCGTACGGCGTCTCGAGCGCCGGCACGGCGCGAGCGTCGTCGCGTTCGAATATCAGCGCTTGCAGGGCGAGCGGGGCGGCGGCTACACGGAAAGCCGAAGAGCGGCGTCGTAAGCAGAGCGTCGCGCGCGCTCGGAAACTGGACTTGACGCAAAATGGCCGAGAACCGGCCGTCTCGGCCCAAGCGACATCTCCGGCTGGCCGCCAAAGCGCTGGCCGTGGCGCTTTCGGGCTTGCTCGCTCTGCCGTCCTACGCCGACCTGAGGGCGCTTGCGCGCGCCCGGCCCCGCCCGACGCATGCGATGCGTTTCGTGCGCGTCATGAGCGCTGAGGCGGAATGCAAGCCGAATTGTCCGGAATGGTTGTCGGCCGAGGGCCAGATCGTCCCCGGCTCGGCGAAGGCCTTCGCCGATGCGATTGCGAACCTCAAAGGCCGCCGGCTGCCGATCCTCATCCATTCTCCCGGCGGGTCGGTCGTCGACGCGGCGCGCATGGGGGAACTCATTCGAAAAAAGGGCCTCGCGGTCGCCGTGGCCAGGACCTTGATCGCCAATTGTCCGGAAACCTCGCCGAAATGTCCGGACGGCCCCGGCAGCGCGATCACCGGCGGCGCGACCTGCGCGTCGGCCTGCGTTCTCGTGCTCGCGGGCGGGGTTGAACGCCTCGCCGGTCCCGTTCCGCTGATCGGAGTGCACCAGATCACCACGCTGATCAGCGAGGTCGAAGGCCTGGCGCATCTCAAGTCGGTACGCAAAATCTATGAGCAGCGGGGGGTCGACTCCGCGGTCGAGGCTTATCTCGCCGCAATGGGCGTGGGCGAACCGGTGATGACGCTCATGCGCAAGACCCCTGCGGCCAGCATTCGCTGGCTGAGCCTTGCCGAGCTCAGGGCCTCGCGCCTTGCGACGCTGGCGCTCGACCCGGCCGAGCCGATGCTCATGAGCGGCGCGAACGGCCTCAACGCCAAGGCGTTCGAGGGCGATCCGCCGGGCGCCGATCTCATCCAGGCGAGCGTCGCGCAACCGGTCGATGGAAGCGACGAGACGATCGCAATCGTCTTCCGTTATCGCCGCGGCGGCGGCGCGGTCGAGTGGGAAGCGAACGAGCGCGGCCTCAAGCCGCCGGAGGCGCCGCTGTCTCTGCGCCTGAGCCTGGCCTCGATCGCCAACGGCGGGGCAGCCGTCTCATTGCCGGCCACCGGAACGACTTCGGCTCGCGCGCTGATCGCGCGCGATCGCTTCTGCGCGCTCGCTCATGCCGGCGCGACCATCACCGCCGCCGCCATGCGCGGGCCGGAGGGCTTCGCGCCGGTTGAACTTGCCGCGATGGGTGGCGCGAAAGAACTCGTCGCCGAAGCCTGTCCTTGAGGGGCGGCGATCTGCTAGCTTGACGACGTTTGTCGCCTCGACGGGAGGGCCTCATGGAGTCGGCATGGAATTCACACGCGTCGCCGGCCGCCTATTCCGTGTCAGCCAAATTCCTGCACTGGTTTGTCGCGGCCGCGGTCATCGTTCTCCTCGCCTTGGGCCCGGTGATGAAGAGGCTCGTTCCCGAGGGCTCGCTCAGGGACAACCTCTATAACTTCCACGAGGCTCTGGGCGCGCTTGTCCTGATTGCCATGATCGTCAAACTCGCGAGGCGCCTGGCCTTCGGCGTGCCGGCGCCGGATGCGTCCATGCCGGCGATCGAGCAGAGCGCGTCGCTCTGGGCGCAGTACCTGCTCTACGCCCTGATCATCATCACGACCGTGCTCGGCTGGGCGGGGACCAACGCTTATGGCGATCCGGTCAGCGTCTTCGGTCTCTTCAACTTTCCCGCCATTCTCGGCAAGGACCAGCCGCTGTCGGACAAGATTTTCGTCTGGCATCTCATTTGCGGGATTCTGATCGGCGCGATCCTCGTGCTTCATGTCGCGGGCGCGCTCTACCATTGGCTGATCAAAGGCGACCGGGTTCTCCAGCGCATGACTTGAAGGGGCTAAGCCGGCGCGGTCATGGCTTGGCGCCGGGAAACCATTCGACATGCTCGTCGCCGGTGCGGCCGTAATAGACGGCGCGGCGCCCGGCGAGACTGACGAAATAGCCGACGCAGCCCGCGTCGGCGATCCGACGGCAGAACTCGCGATAACCGATCTCCTGCCGCTGGATGGCGCGGACCGCCTTTTCCACGCCTTCGGCCGAGAACTTCATCGCCGCGCCGCCCACTTCGTGGACCTCCACCTCCTCGAAATCGCCATCGGCGAGATAATAGGTCTTTCTGCCGGCGACGAGATCGGCGTGATAGCGCTCGATCCCGACCTGCATCAGCGCCTTGACGACCTCCGGAAACGTGATCCGCTCTTCGTCCGAAGCCTGGCTCATGTCGCGCACGACTTCCTTCACTTGGCCGTCCATATCGTTTCTCCTCTCGTTTTCGGGCGGCGTTCCGCCGCCGGTCAATCGACCGGCGCGGCCCGCAGCCCTTTGCGGCGCACGATGTCCTTCATCGCGCCCATGATCCTCTCGCGGGTCTCGACGTCGAGATCGGCGAAAAACTCCGCGTCGTTCTCATCCGCCAAAGCCGCGAGCTTGGGCGTGATCGCGCGTCCATGTCGGGTGAGCGCCAGCGACTGGAACCGGCGGTCGCCGGTGTTGGCGCGCCGGACGATCATCGCCTTGGCGATCAGGCGGTCGGCGAGCTTCGAGATCGCCCCGCGAGTCATCCCTAGCCGGTCGGCAAGCGCGCTCGGCGCGCTCTCGCAATCGTAAAGCTCGCGCAGAACCACCCATTCGGCGACCGTCACTCCGGCCGCCGAGAGCTTGAGAGCGAAGGCGTGCGACACGTGGTTCGACACATAGCGAAGCCAGTAGCCGAGATGCGTTTCGAGCGAGCTCAGTTCCGTCCGGCGCGGCACGCGGCCCCCTTGGTTTCCAAGGAAACTATATGACAACAGTTTCCTTGTCAACTGTCAGATCGTGCGCTCAACCGGGAATGTCATCGCGAGCGAATGCGAAGCGATCCAGAGCCGCGACGCGGCACGTCCTGCGATCTCCGGCTTGCCCGATGGAACGGTGGATTTATCCGGGCCTCGACAAGGCCAGATGCACGCTCTAGATCGGGAAGATAGCGGAGGGGTCGCGATCGAACTTCCAGAGTTGCGCGGGTAACGACAGGCGTCGCGGCTTTCGAACTCGGCGCACGATACCGTTCAATCGGCGATCGCGATAAGACTTCGGAGTTGTCCCGTGCAAGCCCACCATCTCTCGGATGCCGCGTCCTATGCCAGCACTTGTAGCGAAGCCGACGATCTTCATCAGCTACTCCCACGCGGACGAGCCGGAAAAGCCTGCAGAAGGTGAAACGAAATGGCTTTCATTTGTAACTGGATTTCTTAGGCCAGCAGTTAAACAGGGCGCGGTCGAGATCTGGATCGACCGGATGAAGCCGGTCGACGCTGATTGGGACTGGGAAAACGAGCGCAGGCTACGCGCGTGCGATGTTTTCGTGTTGCTTGTCTCGAGCAACTCAATGTCGTCCGTGTACATTGTGGATAGGGAAATCGCAATCATCCGCGAGAGGCAGGCGATCGGAGAGGGTGTTCGCTTTTATCCCTTGCTGCTCACGCCGACGCCAAAAAGTTACTTAGATCTTGTGCGCGACAAGAATCTTCGTCCCCGGGACGCAAGACCTTTCTCCGACTACTCAATGAAGGACCGCTCTGTGCTGATGTCCGAGGCGGCGGACGAGATTGCTGCTATCGCGGAGGAGATCGCGGCGCGCGGGAGCCGATCACCGTCAAGAGCAACAGGGTCCTTGGAGAACCCTCCGCAAACACCGGTATCGCGATCGCTGAAAATAAGCGTCGCCTGCAAAGACGCCTTGGAATTTGAGGCGGATGTGCTAATTCTCAAGTATGCGCAAGACCTTTATGGTGTTGATAAGGCAGCAGTCAATCTACTTACTAAACTTGGCTTAAAATTAACCCTGGCCCTACCGAGGCCGGGTAGATACTTATTGGAAAATACTCTTGGCGGGGCGAATCCAAACTATATACTATTTGTGGGTGTGAAGCCGCTAGTTCAATTTTCATACGAAGACATCCGAGATTTCTCATGGGGAGCTCTGAGTTTCCTTGCTCGAAAAGCTCGAAATGTAAGAAGTCTCGCGCTAACGATTCATGGCGCGAACTATGGCCTTGATGAAGTTGAATCATTCAACTCGGAGATTGCAGGTATTCTTGATGCTGTGTCCAACGATCAATTTCCTACCGAACTTGAATCAATAACATTTGTTGAAAAGGATGAACGGCGAGCGAGACGATTGGAAAACGAGCTAGATGCCCTCTTTCCCACGGGTATCATTAAGATAGATGACCAAGGATCGGTCGGGGGAGCACGCCCGCGGGCGGGCGACGCACTCCGTACAGCGGGATCTGATTCTTCCTCTAAGCCATTCATTTTTGTTGCAATGCCATTTACGAAAGAAATGGATGATGTATTTCATTATGGTATAAGGGGTGCTATAAATTCGGCCGGTTATCTTTGCGAAAGAGCGGACTTATCGGCGTTTACGGGCGATATATTACATTGGGTGAAGAGCAAGATCTCTGGCTCGACGCTTGTTGTTGCGGATCTATCAACAGCGAATCCCAATGTTTATCTTGAAGTTGGATACGCATGGGGTTGCAATATTCCGACTGTACTAATCGTGCGCGAGTTGGACGAACTTAAATTCGATGTGCGCGGACACAAATGCCTACGATATAGTTCAATTAAAACGCTTGAAGATAGTCTGAAAAGAGAACTGCAACAACTCCCAAAGCTCCGATAGGCGAGTCATAACGCCGAGGCTTATCAAGATCCCGACCCTGCCGAGCGGAGCGAACAACGAGGATCCTTTCGCGAAATACTGACGACAAATCCAAATCGATTTGGATTGACCGAGATCGTGAGCCAGTTGCGAGGGATCAGGAACCGCTTTCGCCGTCCGGACTGGCGACCACCACCACGTACCCGTCCTTGTCGCGCAGCCAGATCTCCCGGTGCTTGGGCGCGGGGTTGAAATGAGGCCCGTCGATGATCTCCGCCTCGAGCCGGCGAGCGCGCTCGACGGCCGCGTCGAAATCGTCGACCTCAAACCACAGCACGACCCCGTGGCCGGGCGGCGCCGCGTCCGCGTTGACGAGATTGGGATGCTCTTCCGCGTCCCAGGCGTGCAACTGAAGAAGCAATCGGCCAGCGCGCCAGATGCGATCATAGACGTCGCGGTGCGGGTGATCGGGCAGCGCATCCGCTCCGAGCAACGCTGCGTACCAGCGGCTGCTCCCCCGAACATCGCGCACGGCGATCAGCGGCTGAGCCTCAACGGCGGATTTGTGCGCGGGCAAGCTCATGAAACGCTCCCTCGATCTTGGCGTCCAGGGGTTGGGGATACGGGATTTGGCCTGATAGTCGTGAACAATGGCCATTCGAGGATTCCAGCCGAACGCGTCTTCGTCTAGCATTGCAAGCCTCGCCCTCACCTATGCGCCGAGCCATGCTGGAAAAATTCGAACGCTATCCGCTGACCTTCGGTCCGACGCCGATCGAGAGGCTCAAGCGCTTGAGCGCGCATCTGGGCGATCATGGTCGAGCTCTACGCCAAGCGCGAGGATTGCAATTCCGGCCTTGCATACGGGGGCAACAAGCTGCGCAAGCTTGAATACATCATCCCCGACGCGCTTCGTTCGAATGCCGATACGCTGGTCACGATCGGCGGCGTGCAGTCGAACCACACGCGCCAAGTCGCCGCGGTCGCGGCCAAGATCGGGATGAAGTGCCGGCTCGTGCAGGAGGCCTGGGTCCCGCACGAGGATGCGGTCTACGACCGGGTCGGCAACATCATGCTGAGCCGCATCATGGGCGCTGACGTCAGGCTCGTCGATGACGGCTTCGACATCGGCATCCGCAAGAGCTGGGAGGACGCGCTTCATGATGTCGAGGCGCAAGGCGGCCGGCCCTATGCGATCCCGGCGGGCGCCTCGGTGCACAAATATGGCGGGTTGGGCTACGTCGGCTTCGCCGAGGAAGTGCGCGCGCAGGAGCGCGAGCTCGGGCTCGCCTTCGACTTTATCGTCGTCTGCACGGTGACCGGCTCCACTCACGCCGGCATGGCCGTCGGCTTCGCCAAGGACGGCCGGCAGCGCAAGGTCATCGGCATCGATGCGTCGGCGACGCCGCAGCAGACCAAGGCGCAGGTGCTCGATATCGCCCGCAAGACTGCGGCGCTGGTCGACCTTGGCCAGGACATCGCCGAAGACGACGTCGTGCTGATCGAAGACTACGCCTATCCGCTCTACGGCGTGCCGTCCGCGGAGACCAAAGAGGCCATCCGGCTCGTCGGCCGGCTCGAGGGCATGATCACCGATCCCGTCTACGAGGGGAAATCGATGCAGGGCATGATCGACCTGGTGAGAAAGGGATTCTTCCCCAAAGGATCGAAGGTGCTCTACGCGCATCTTGGCGGCGCGCCCGCGCTCAACGGCTACGCCTACGCCTTCCGCAACGGGTGAGATTGCGCCAGGGCCTGCTCCAGATAATCGCTGAACGCGCGCGCTCTCTGCGATGGTTTCCGGCCAGCGGGGAAAACGACATAGGCCGTGACCGGATCGAGCGCATAGTCGGCGAGAACTTCGACCGCCTCGCCCGAGGCGAGCGCGTCCGCGCACATCCAGCTCGATCCCGTAGCGACGCCAAGTCCCGCCACCACGCAGGCGATGATGCCGGTCGCCGAGCGCGAATGGATGCGCGGGCTCACGGCCTGACGCTGAATTCGTCCGTTGCGGCGCGCGATCCAGGTCTGCTCGCCGGCGTCTCCCGGACCGCTGATAAGGTCATGCCTTGCGAGGTCGGCAAAGTTGATGGGCGACCCGCGGCGGGCGAGGTAGGAGGGCGCCGCAATGATCAGGCGCCGCGCGCTCTCGATCTTCCGGGCGATGAAGGTTGAATCCGGCAAGTCGCCAATCCTGAGCGCAAGGTCGGCCCCTTCGGCGATCAGGTTCTCGAAGCGGTCCGACATCATGAGATCGATCTTGAGCTGCGGGTGCCGGGCGATGAAGCCTGGAAGCAACGGCGCGATGCGCCAGGCGCCGTAGCCGGGCGGCAGGGCGATGCGCAGCACGCCGGACAGGTGGTCCGCGCCGCGCGCCGCGCCCTCGGCTTCATCAACCGCCAGCAGCGCGTCGCGCGCGCGGGCGAGCAGCGCTTCGCCTGCCTCTGTGGCGGAGACCTGCCGGGTGGTGCGAACGAGAAGCTTGACCCCCAGCCGGCGTTCGAGCGCCGCGATCGCCCGCGACACCGAGGGCTGGGTGAGGCCGGATTCGCGAGCGGCCTTGGAGAAGCTTCCGCTCTCGACCGTGCGCACGAACAAGGCGAGCTGCTGCAACCGGTCAGTCATACGGCAATTGCATATATCATAGCCAAGAAGCCGCAATACCTATGACAGCGCGCATCGCCTACCTCAACGCCATCAACTCTCCGCTCTCCATTCTGGCGAGAGGAGCAAGGAGCACGACAAATGGGCGAACTCAGCGGAAAAGTGGCGATCGTGACCGGAGCGTCGAAGGGCATTGGCGCGGCGATCGCGCGCCGCTTCGGCGAGGCGGGCGCTGCGGTCGCGGTCAACTATGCATCGGACAAGGCCGGCGCCGACCGGCTCGTGGAAGAAATCAAGCGCAAGGGCGGCAAGGCGGTCGCAATCCAGGCGAACGTTTCCAAGAGCGCCGAGGTGAAGCGCCTGTTCGCCGAGACGAAGGAGAAACTCGGGGCGCCCAGCGTGCTCGTCAATAACGCCGGCGTATTCACCTTTGCGCCCATCGAAGCCGTCACGGAGGAAGACGTGGAGCGCCAGTTCGGGACCAATGTGCTCGGAACGCTGCTCGCCAGCAAGGAAGCCGTCGCAGCTTTCGACGGCGCGGGCGGCAGCATCATCAATCTCAGCACGATCGCGAGCGTCAATCCAGTGGCGAACTCGGTCGTCTATTCCTCGTCCAAGGCGGCGGTGGACACGATCACGCGCGCGCTCGCTGTCGAACTTGCGCCGAAGAAGATTCGCGTCAACGCGATCGCGCCGGGCGCGACGGAAACCGAGGGCACGAAGACCATGGGACTGAACATGGAGACCGCAAAGGCAATGGGCATGGTGATGCCGATGGGCCGCATGGGCCAGCCCGACGACATCGCCCGCGTGGCGCTTTTCCTTGCCTCCGACGCGTCCTCATGGCTGACCGGCGAGCGCATCTCGGCTTCGGGCGGTCAGCGGTAGGGACACGCGTCTCAAGGCCCCGTAGGCGGCCACCCCCGCGGATGCGAGGGCGGCGCGCCTATTTTATCGGATCAAGTTGGACTGGTCTTACAGGCCGCACACGGAGGTGTATCGGCCGTTGAAGTCTCGGTCGAGATGGCAGCCGGCGCTAGGCTGGCCCCATCCACCCGTCGCCATCGCGAAAGGCGCCGTCACGACGCCAAACACGGGGCCGATGACCGGAGGGCCGTTGTTCCAGCCGTTGTTCCAGCCATTGTTGTTATAGCCGGGGTGCTCGAACGGCGCGTAGCCACGTGTGACCGCAGGGTCGTTATTGTCATACCCATTGAAGGTCTGGGCCAGGACTGGGGTCGCGCCGAGAGTTAGCGAAACCGCGGTCGCAAGAAGTGCTAAACGTGACATTGTATGTCCTCCATTATGGGGTCTCACCCCTTGGCGGACCAACCATTGGCCTTCTTGTTGGTTCCAAAACTCGCGCGGAGTTGAACGAGCGATTGTCTCGAAAAGTTGACACCCATCAGGTCCATATCGCGCGCTTATGGCACTGACAGCGTCGCAATTTGCTGGAAGGATCGCGAGCGCGACGCCCTGGCCGCCGCCAATCACAAAGCGGGCAGGCCACCGGTTATGCGGTCTGCCGAACGGGCGCGCGCGGTTCGATATCTCGGCGCCGGCGCGGAATTGGCGAACTTCGGCGCGAACGCGCGCCGCGCCGCGTCGAAGCGGGTCCAGTCTTCCCCATCCTGAAGCGGGGGGATCGTCACCACTTCTCCCTGGTCGAATCCCGCCAAGGCCGCGTCGACCATGGCCTCGGTCGACATAACGCTGCCGGCGGGCAATTTCGAGTGATGAAGGCCGCTCTTTTCCCAAATGTCCGTCGCCGTCGCTGCGGGCACGACCGCCTGGATGCGGACGCCCTTCTCCGCCAGCTCGTGTTGCAGCGATTGGCTGAGCGCCAGGACAAAGGCCTTGGTCGCGCCGTACACGCCATTGAGCCGCTCAGGCACGATGCCGACCACCGATCCGATGTTGATGATCGTTCCCCCGCCGCGCGCGACGAAGGCGGGCGCCGCGGCATAGGTCAGGCGCGTGAGCGCGGTGACGTTCAGCGTGATCATCGACTTCCATCTGATCGACATTTGAGTCCAAGAGCGGCGTGAGGGCGGCGGTGCCGGCGTTGTTGACGAGCAGGGTGATGCTCTTGTCGTCGCGAAGCACGGCCTCGACCTTGGCCAGCTGCATTTTGTCGCCGAGGTCGGCGGGGATCACTTTGACGGAACGGCCCGTCTCCGCGGTCAGCCGCGCGGCCAAGGATTTCAGTTTCTCGCCGTTGCGCGCGACGAGGATAAGGTCATAGCCGCGCTTGGCGAGCCGGTCGGCGTAGACGGCGCCGATGCCGGACGAAGCGCCGGTGATGAGGGCCGCGCCGAGGGAATTGGTCATCCGAGGAACTCCTGATTACGCCTTGACATTGAGCGTATATGCGCATAACTAGGCGCATGTACTCCCATTGTCAAGCACGCGTACATGCGCTTATTATCGAGGAGGGAGACTTGTGATGTCCGATGGATTGCCAAGACCTGAGGAATGCACCTGCCTGGCCGTCCGCCAGGCGGCGCGCCACATCACCCAATTGTACGACCAGCACTTGGCTGCAGCGGGCCTGCGCACCACCCAATATTCGATCCTCGTCAAGCTCAAGCGATTGGGGCCAATGACCATCAACGGGTTGGCCGACGCCATGGTGATGGATCGAACGACGCTCGGCCGGAACATCCTGCCGCTCGAGCGTGACGGCCTCATCAGCGTCGCGCCGGGGCTCAAGGACCGCCGCAGCAAGGAGCTCAGCCTGACGGAGGCGGGCGCCGAACGGGTCAGGGCCGGGACCGACGGCTGGAAGAAGGCGCAAAAGGAATTCGCCGCCGCCTTCGGCGATGAGCGCGCCGCGGGCTTGCGCGCCTTGCTGCGCGAGGTGACGGCGACCGATCTTCCCGTCGGATCCTCCTGAGCCAGGCAATCCAAAACGATCGAGTGCGATATAGGCGTATATACTCCTTTATCGCCGTTCAGCAAAACCGATGCGAACAGGAGACAACAATGAGCGCCATCGCGGGCGGACATGCCGAGACGATCCCAACCAGGACGCTGACGAAAGCGCGGCTCAAATGGCTGGCGTTTGCGACGCTCGGCGGCGTCATCGCGCTCGCCGGGGTGCGATACGGGCACGACTATTGGACCGTTGGGCGCTTCATCGAGAGCACCGACGACGCCTATGCCGGCGGCAATGTCACCCCGATCTCCCCTCACGTTGCCGGCTTCGTCACGCAGATCCTGGTCGGCGACAACGAATATGTGCGCGCGGGACAGCTCCTGATCCGGCTCGACGATCGCGACTTTCGCGCCGCCGCCGACCGCGCCGCCGCGATCGTCAAGGCGCGCGAGGCGACCCTCGACAGCCTCGAGCGGAAGCAAACGCTCCAGCAAACCGCCATCCGCCAGGCGAAGGCGGATCTCGACGCCAAGAATGCGCAGGCGGCGTTCGCCAGGCAAGACGACCAAAGGTATCGGGACCTTGCGCAGACGGCAGCCGGCTCACGCCAAAACGCCGAGCGCGCCTCCTCGCTGAACTTGGCGGCCGAGGCGAATGTCGTCTCATCCGAGGCCGGACTGGACGCAGCCAAGCAGCAGCTCACGGTTTTGGACGCCGAGACCGCGGTCGCCCAGGCCGACGTCGCTCAGGCCGAGGCCGATCTTCACACAGCCGAGCTCAACCTCGGCTACACCGAGATACGCTCGCCGATCGACGGCTATGTCGGCAATCGCGCCGCTCAAGTCGGCGCCTATGTCGCCGGCGGCGCCTATCTCGTCACAATCATCCCCGCGCATGACCTTTGGGTCGACGCCAACTTCAAGGAAAGCCAGCTTGAGCATATGGTTCCGGGACAGGCGGCGACGGTCGTCGCCGATGTCCTGCCGGACCACGTCTTTCGCGGCCGCGTGCTCACCGTGGCCCCCGCGACCGGCGCCGTCTTCAGCGTCATTCCGCCTGAGAACGCGACCGGCAACTTCACCAAGATCGTTCAGCGCGTTCCCGTCCGCATCAAACTCGACGACGATTCCATGCTGCGCGCGTTGCGGCCGGGGCTCTCGACGACCGTCGAGGTGGACACGCGCTCAGGCTCGGGGGAACCGAAATGACCGCCGCCGCCATCCGCCTCACGGCCGCCCGTCGACCGCGAGCGCTTCCGACGCGAGCTGGATCTGGAGCCTCGGGCCCTTTGTCGTGATGTGCGTCGGCATGTTCATCGCGCTCCTCGACATCCAGATCGTGGCGTCGTCCCTCCAGGATATCGGGGGCGGTCTCAGCGCCGCGCAGGATCAGATCAGCTGGGTGCAGACCGCCTATCTCATCGCCGAGATCATCATGATCCCGCTGTCGGGCTGGCTGACGCGCGTCTTCTCGACCCGCTGGCTGTTCACCGCCTCTTCCGTCGGCTTCACCCTCGCCAGCATGTTGTGCGGGCTCGCCTGGAACATCGAGAGCATGATCGTCTTCCGCGCGCTTCAGGGCATGTTGGGCGCGTCGATGATCCCGATCGTCTTCACCTCGACCTTCCATTATTTCCAGGGACCGCGGCGCGTCTATTCCGCCGCCGTGGTCGGCGCCATCGCATCGGTCGCGCCGACGCTTGGACCCGTGATTGGCGGCTTGATCACCGACACGCTCGACTGGCGCTGGCTTTTCTACATCAACGTCGTGCCCGGCATAGCCATATCGATCCTGGTGCCGCTTCTGGTGAAGATCGATAAGCCGGATCTCTCGTTGCTCAAGGGCGCCGACTATCCCGGGATCATCCTCATGGCGATGACGCTTGGGACGTTGGAATATGTGCTCGAGGAAGGATCGCGCTGGAACTGGTTCGACGACGCCACGATCCGCGATTGCGCGATGATCGCCGCCGTGGCCGGCTTCCTGTTCGTCGTCCGCAGCCTCACCTTTCCGCGGCCCGTGGTCGACCTGCGCGCGCTCGGAAACAGGAACTTCGCCCTGGGATGCATCCTCTCTTTCATCACCGGCATCGGCATCTTCTCGACCATCTATCTCACGCCGCTGTTCCTCGGCTACGTGCGCGGATTCAGCGCCTGGCAGACGGGCATGGCCATTTTCTCGACGGGAATGGCGTCGCTCGCCGGCGTGCCGGTCTATGTGATGCTGGCGAAAAAGGTCGACACCCGCTGGCTCATGATGATTGGCCTCGCATCCTTCGGCGCCTCGATGTGGAGCTTCAGCTTCATCACCCATGACTGGGGCGCGGGGGAGCTGCTCATCCCCCAGGTCTTGCGCGGCTTTCCCCAGGTGTTTGCGGTCGCGCCGGCGGTCAACCTCGGTCTCGGCAGCCTGCCGCCGGAACGGCTCAAATATGCGAGCGGCCTGTTCAACATGATGCGCAATCTCGGCGGCGCCGTCGGCATCGCGGTCTGCGGCGCGGTCCTCAACAACCGCACCAATTTCCACTTCCATGCGATCGCGTCGAACCTGACGCCGGCCAACGGCGCGATGACACGGCTCGTGGACGAGGTCGCTCGGCGCTACGCCGCGATCCCGGGCAGCCCGCTGGCCGGACATGAGGCGGCGCTGAAACAGCTGTGGCTGCTCACTTACCGTGAGGCGTCGACCCTCGCTTACGCCGACGCTTTTCTCGCCATCATGGTCGCGTTCATCTTCGCCACCATGCTGGTTCCCTTCCTGCGCAACGTGACGGCTCCGAAGGTTCCGGCGCAGGCCGCGCACTGAAGGCGCGCGAGCGCTTCAGGCCTCCGCCGCGCGGTAGCCGACCCCTGTTTCGGTCTTGACGATCCTCGGCGTCGTCGGGTCCCGTTCGATCTTCGCCCTGAGCTGGCCGATGAAGACCCTGAGGTACTGGGTGTCCTCGCGATGCGCCGGACCCCAGACCGACGCCAGAATCTGGCGATGCGTCACCACTCGGCCGGCGTTGCGAAAGAGGACGGCGAGCAGGTCGTATTCTTTCGGCGTGAGCTTGATCTGCACGCCGTCGCGGGTGACCAGACGCTTGTCGAAGTCCATGACGACGCCCTCGATCTCGACGCGCTGAACGGGCAGGGCCGCGTGCGCGGCGTGCCGCAGCGCGGCCCTGAGCCGCGCGGTCAGTTCGCCGATGCCGAAGGGCTTCTCGACATAATCGTCAGCGCCGAGATCGAGCGCCTCGATCTTCTCCGCCTC
Source organism: uncultured Alphaproteobacteria bacterium (assembly GCA_963820095.1). Classification (GTDB taxonomy): domain Bacteria; phylum Pseudomonadota; class Alphaproteobacteria; order Rhizobiales; family Beijerinckiaceae; genus Roseiarcus. Next base: position 10,062 of record CAWFZA010000004.1, on the reverse strand, counting down.
GCGATCGCGGGCGGAAAGCACGATCACCGGCGTCGTGGAGAATTGCCGGATATCGCGCAGCACCTCCTTGCCGTCGCGGTCAGGCAGGCCGAGGTCGAGGACGATGAGATCGGGCGCAGCCGTCGCCGCGAGTCGCAAGGCCTGCGCGCCGGTCTCGGCGGTTTGCACCTGAAAGCCGGCGGCGGCGAGCGCGACCGTGAGAAACCGTTGAATCTGCGGCTCGTCGTCGACCACCAGAACGCGTGGGCCTGTCATGCGGCCGGACTCGGGGCGATCGGCGTCGCCGGGGCGACGGGAAGGCGCACGACAAATCGGGTTCCACGCCGGCGCACGGCCGGGCTCTGCGCGCTGATCGCGCCGCCCATCGCTTCGACGAGGCGCCGCGAGATCGAAAGCCCGAGCCCTGTCCCCGCCTTGCGCCCGTCGGAGCGCCCGCCGCGATAGAATTTCTCGAAGATGCGTTCGAGCTCCGCGGGCTTGATTCCCGGGCCCTCGTCCGTGACGGTGAGCACGATCTCGTCGCCCTCCCGCCGCGCGTGAACGGTGGCGCCCGCATCGCCCGCGTATTTGTGCGCGTTGTCGATCAGGTTGAACAAGACCTGCTCGAGCAGCTTGTCGTCGCCCCGCACGAACGGCAGGTCGGGCGCGAGGCTGACGCGCATCGGCTGGCCCGGAAACGCCTTGCGGCTGCGCTCGACCGCGCCCTGCACCACATCCGCGATGGAGACCAGATCGCGATTGACCTTGAGGCCGCCCGCTTCGATCCGCGACATGTCCAGCAAATTGGCGACAAAGCGCGCGAGGCGGCCCGTCTCCTCTTCGATCGACGACAGGAGTTCGAGCCGTTCGGCCGGGCTCATCTTGTCGCCCAGCGCGCGCAGCGAACTCGCCGAACCGGCGATCGCCGACAATGGCGTGCGCAGGTCGTGCGAGAGCGAGTCGAGCAGCGTGTCCCGCACCTTCTCGTTTTCCTGCATCGTCGCGGCGTTCACCGCCTCCCGCGCCAGAAGCGCCCGGTCGAGCGCGATCGCCGTCAAGTCCAGGATCGCGGTCAGCGCCCGCTCATCCTCCGCGGTGATCGGCTCGTCGGCCGAATGGGGCTCGAATCCGCAGACCGCGATCGTTCCGCGCGCGGCGGTGAGCGGCCGAAACTGATAAGCGACGCGCGGCAGCGTCCCCGTTCCCCACCCCGCGGGCTCTCTCTTCTGCCGGGCCCAGTTCGCCGCGCCCAGCGCGGCCGCGTCGAGCTGCGCGTCCGGCGGCCAGGCGGCGCGGATCTGCAGTTCGTCGTCATCGGCGTCCAGCAGCACAATCCGTCCGCCGAACGTCTCGTGCAAATGCGCCGCGGCCGCCCAAAGCACGTCATCGGCGCTTGAGGCGCCTGAAAGCTTGCGCGAGTAATCGTAGAGCGACTGCGTAACCTCGGCGTTCGTGATCACCGTCTCCCGCTGGTCGCGGATGCGCCCAGTCAGCGATCCGGTCAGCACGGCGACGGCAAGAAAGATGAGCAGGGCGAACAGCTCTTGGGGCTGCGCCACCGTGAACGTGGCGATTGGCGCGATGAAGAAGAAATTGTAGGCGGCGAACGACGCGAGCGAGGCGATCACCGCGGCGCGAGTTCCAAACCGGACGCCGCAGAACAGAACCGCGGTGAGGAAGATCATCGAAAGATTGGGAAGCTTGAGAAACTCGGCGAGCGCCTCGGCGACCGCGACGGCGGCGGCGACGGAAACGAGCGCGGCTGCAATTTCGAGTCCAAGCCCCCGGCGGCCCAGAAGCGGCCTGAGGTCTGGCCAAAACGACCGTCGCGGCGTTTCGCCCGGAACAATATGAATCTCTATTCCCGCGCGCCCTGCATCAGCGCCTCCGGCAGCGACCGTCCGACAAGGCGACGCAAGGGTCCGGCCCGCGATTGGCCGAGCACGATCTGAGTGAAGTTCTCGCGCGCGGCGAGCTTCAGGATTTCGGTCGGATAGTCGCTCCCCTGGAGGCGCGTCGTCTGCCCGCCCAGGCGCTCGGCGAGGGAAAACACTTTGGCGAGCCGATTGGCGCGCTTGGCGTCAGCGGCCTGACCGATCGTCTCGACGGTGACGGCCGTCCAGTCCGCGTTGAGGCCGGTCGCGAGTTGGCTCGCGCGTCGCAAGACCCGCTCCGACACTTCGTCCGGGCCGACGCAGGCGAGCAGCCGCTCGGAGGCGGCCCACGGACCCTCGATCGCCTTCTGGCGCAGATAGTCGACCATCTGATCGTCGACCCGATCGGCGGTGCGGCGCAGCGCCAATTCGCGCAAGGCGGTCAAATTGCCGGGGGTGAAGAAATTCTGCGTCGCCCGCCGCGCTGTCTCCGGCACATAGACCTTGCCATCGTTCAGGCGTTGAATGAGCTCCTCGGGCGTGAGGTCGACGAGGACGACGTCGGCGGCCTCCTGCAAGACCCGGTCGGGCACGGTCTCGCGCACCGCGACGCCGGTGATGCGGGAAACGACGTCGGCGAGGCTCTCGAGATGCTGGATGTTGAGCGCCGTCCAGACGCTGATGCCGGCGTGAAGGAGTTCCTGGACATCCTGCCAGCGCTTCGGATGCCGGCTGTCGGGGGCGTTGCTATGGGCAAGCTCGTCGACCACGATCAGCTTCGGCTTACGGGCGAGCGCCGCGTCGATGTCAAATTCCTCGAGCGTGCGCCCGTGATATTCGATCTTGCGCCTGGGTAGGATTTCGAGCCCTTCGACGAGCGCGCTCGTTTCGGCGCGGCCATGCGTCTCGACGAGCCCGATCACGACATCGACGCCTTGGTCCTTCAAGCGCCGCGCGTTCTGCAACATGGCGTAGGTCTTGCCGACGCCGGGCGCGGCGCCGAGGAAGACCTTCAGTCGGCCAACGGTCTCCCGGCGGAACGCCGCGAGAAGGGCGTCGGGATCAGGGCGTGCGGCGTCGGATCGGTGGGTTGGGGCCATTGGCGCTCGTGGGTCGTCACGACGATTTTATCCCATCCAGCGCGAAATTCAGCCGCAAAACATTGACCCTGGGCTCGCCGATCAATCCCAGAAATCGCCTCTCGACCGCGCTCTCGACCAATCCCCGCACCTTCTCCTCGGGCAAGCCCCGCGCCTTCGCCACCGAGGCGACCTGGCCCAAGGCGGTCTCCGGCGAGACATCGGGATCGAGCCCCGAGGCTGAGGTCGTGACGGCGTCAGCGGGGACGGGGCCATTTCCGGCAAGCGCGCGCCAAGCCTCGACCCCGCCCTTTACCCGATCGACGAGCTTTTGCGAGGTCGGGCCGAGGTTCGAGCCCGATGAATTGGCGGCGTTGTAGGGCGCGTCGATCGTCTTGGTCGAATTGTTCGGGTCGGCGCCGGTGGTGGCGGAGGGACGCGGGTGGAAATAGCGGTCGCTCTTGAACCACTGCCCGATCAGCGCCGAGCCGACGACGACGCCATCCTTTCGGATCAGGCTTCCGTTGGCCTGATAGGGCAGGGCGATCTGCGCGACGCCGGTCACCGCCAACGGATAGACAAGGCCGGTGAGGACGCTGAACAGAAGGATCAAAACGAGCGCGGGGCGGATGTGCTGGAGCATGATCGAACCTTAAACTTTAAGCGAGGTGGAGGGCGGCCACGACGACGTCGATCGCCTTGATGCCGATGAAAGGCAGGATCAGGCCGCCGAGGCCATAGATGAGAAGATTGCGCCTGAGCAGGGCCGCCGCGCCGACCGGCCGGTAGGTGACGCCCTTCAGCGCCAAGGGAATGAGCGCGATGATGATGAGCGCGTTGAAGATGACCGCCGACAGGATCGCCGAGTGGGACGACGTCAGGCGCATGAGATTGAGCGTCCCGAGAACCGGATAGGTCGCCGCGAACATCGCCGGCAGGATGGCGAAATATTTGGCCACGTCATTGGCGATCGAGAACGTGGTGAGCGAGCCGCGGGTCATCAAAAGCTGCTTGCCGATCTCGACGATCTCGATCAGCTTGGTCGGATTGGAGTCGAGATCGACCATGTTGCCCGCTTCGCGCGCCGCCTGCGTGCCGGTCTGCATCGCGACGCCGACGTCGGCCTGGGCGAGCGCCGGCGCGTCATTGGTGCCGTCGCCGCACATGGCGATCAGCCGGCCGCCGGACTGCTCCTTGCGGATATAGGCGAGCTTGTCCTCCGGCGTCGCCTCGGCGAGGAAGTCGTCGACGCCCGCTTCGGAAGCGATCGCCGCCGCGGTCACGGGATTGTCGCCGGTGACCATGACGGTTCGGATGCCCATCGCGCGCATCGCCGCGAACCGCTCCTTGATGCCTGGTTTGACGATGTCCTTGAGGTGGATGACGCCCAACAGCTGTCCCTCCTCGACGACCGCGAGCGGGGTGCCGCCGGACATCGCGACCCGCTCGACCGCCTGGCGAAATTCGGCCGGGGTCTTCTCGATCGGAACTTTCAGATAGCGAAGGATCGAGTTGATCGCGCCCTTGCGGATCCAGCGGCCGCCGACGTCCACGCCCGAAATGCGGGTTTGCGCCGTGAACGGAACGACGACCGTCGTTGCCGGATCGAGCTTCGGCTCGGCGAGGCCGAAGTCACCCTTGGCGAGGGCGACGATCGAGCGGCCCTCGGGGGTATCGTCGGCGAGGCTCGAGGCCAGCGCCGCGGCGGCGAGATCCTGAGACCGCACGCCATTGACGGCCAAGAACTCCGTCGCCATGCGATTGCCGAACGTGATCGTGCCGGTCTTGTCGAGGAGCAGCGTGTCGACATCGCCCGCCGCCTCGACCGCGCGGCCGGAGGTCGCAATGACGTTGAAACGCACCAGCCGATCCATGCCGGCGATGCCAATCGCCGACAGAAGCCCGCCGATGGTCGTCGGGATGAGGCAGACGAGCAGCGCGATCAGGACGGTCGCGGAGAGCACGGTCCCGGAATATTTGGCGAGCGGCCACAGCGTGACGCAGACAATCAGAAAGATGATGGTGAGCCCGGCCAAGAGAATGGACAGCGCCAATTCGTTCGGCGTCTTCTGCCGTTCCGCGCCCTCGACCAGAGCGATCATCCGGTCGATGAAGGTCGAGCCCGGCGCGGCGGTGATCCTGACCTTGATAAAATCGGACAAGACCGTCGTTCCGCCGGTGACGGCCGAACGGTCGCCGCCCGCTTCGCGGATCACCGGCGCGGACTCCCCGGTGATCGCCGATTCGTTGACCGCCGCGACCCCCTCGACGATGTCGCCGTCCCCGGGAATGATGTCGCCGGCCTCGACGAGCACCAGATCGCCCAAACGAAGATCGAGCGCGTTTACCCCTTCGACGACTTCGCTCAAGTTCTCGGGATCGATATAGCGCTTGGCGTGGGTGTCGCTGCGCGTGCGCCGCAACGTGTCGGCCTGCGCCTTGCCGCGGCCTTCGGCGACGGCCTCGGCGAAATTGGCGAACAGAACCGTGAACCACAGCCAGGCGGCGATCTGCCCGGAGAAGGACGCCGTCCCGTTGTGAGCGACAAGGTCGCGGATGAAGAACAAGGTCACCAGCATCGACACCACTTCGGTGACGAAGATCACGGGGTTCTTCATGAGCGCGCGAGGGTTGAGCTTGCGCAGCGCGTCGGCCGACGCGGCGGCGACGATCTTGCCGTCGAACAGGCCTTGCGGCTTGGCTTTCGTAGCCATTGTCTTCTCTCCGATCAGAAGGTCTTGCCGCCGAGCATCAGGAAGTGCTCGACGATCGGCGCCAGCGACAGCGCCGGGAAATATTGCAGGAGGTAGAGAATGACGATCACGCCGACCAGGAGGCCGACGAACAGCGGTCCGTCGGTCGGAAAGGTTCCCGATGTCGCCGGAGTCTTCTTCTTCGCCGCCAGCGATCCGGCCAGCGCCAGCACGGGCACGACATAGGCGAAGCGGCCGAGCAGCATCGCGATGCCGAGCGTCGTGTTGAACCAGAGCGTATTGCCGTTCAAGCCGGCGAAGGCCGAGCCGTTGTTCGCGTTGGCCGACGCGTAGGCGTAGAGGATCTCGGAGAGGCCGTGCGGCCCGCTGTTGTTCAGGCTGTCGAGCGCGGTCTGCAGCAGCACCGAAGCGCCTGGGAAGCCGAGCACGCACGAGCGGATAGATCAGCACCGCCAGCATCGCGAGCTTCATTTCGCGCGTCTCGATCTTCTTGCCGAGATATTCGGGCGTGCGTCCAACCATGAGACCGGCGACGAAGACCGCGATGATCGCCACGACCAGGAAGCCATAGAGGCCCGCTCCGACGCCGCCCGGCCAGATGCAGCCGGCGAGCAGATTGAACATCGGGACAATGCCGCCCAGCGGCGTCATCGAATCGTGCATCGTGTTGACCGACCCGGTGCTGGTGCCGGAGGTGGCGGTCACGTAGAGAACGGACATCGCCTGACCGTTGCGAACCTCCTTGCCTTCGAGATTGCCCGCCGACGGGTCCACGCCGAGGGTGGTCAGAATTGGGTTGCCCGCGGTCTCGGCCCAGTAGGCGACGCCAACGCCGACGATGAAAAAAACCGCCATGGCCGCCAGGATCGCGCGTCCCTGCCGGATGTCGCTGACCGCGCGGCCGAAGGCGAGAACGGAGGCGACCGGGATCAACAGCAGCGCCCAGATCTCCAGGAGGTTGGTCCAGGCGTTGGGGTTTTCAAATGGATGCGCTGCATTGGCGTTGAAGAAGCCGCCGCCGTTGGTCCCGAGCTCCTTGATGATCTCCTGGCTCGCGACCGGCCCGATCGAAATGGTCTGCTTGGCGCCTTCGAGCGTCGTCGCGTCGACGGCGCCGGCGAGCGTCTGCGGCATGCCCAAAGCGACGAAGACGAGCGCGCCGACGACCGAGATCGGCAGCAGAAGGTAGAGGACGATGCGGGTGAGATCGGCCCAGAAATTGCCCAGCGTCGAGGCTGAGGAGCGCGCGAATCCCCTCACCAGCGCGAAGGCCATCGCGAGGCCGGTCGCGGCGGAGACAAAGTTGTGCACGGTGAGGCCGAGCATCTGGGTCAGATGGCTCATCGTCGTCTCGCCGGCATAGTTCTGCCAGTTGGTGTTGGTGACGAAGCTGATCGATGTGTTGAAGGCCAGATCCGCCGGCACGCCGTCGAAGCCGCGAGGGTTGAAAGGCAGCAGGCCTTGCAGCCTTTGGACACCGTAGAGAACCAGAAACCCCGCGATCGAAAACGCGAGCATCGCGATTGTATAGGTGAACCAATCCTGCTCGTGCGCGGGGTCCACGCCGGCCAGGCGATAAAAGCCGCGCTCGACCGGTCCGAGGACGGGGCTCAGGAAGTTTCTCTCGCCTGCGTAAACCTCCGCGATCAACCGGCTGAGCGGTATCGCGCAGGCAAGAACCAGAACGAGGACAAGCGCGATCTGCGCCCAGCCGACGAGCGTCATCGCATCACCTTTTCGACTTAGAATTTTTCCGGATGGATCAATGTGTAGAGGAGGTAGAGGCCGAGCCCGATGGCGACGGCCAGTCCGATGATCGGTTCACCCATCTCCCGCCCCTAAAGTTCACGCAGGGCATGCGCGTAGACGCCCGTCAGCGCCAAGACCGCGCAACCCAGCGTCATGAATGCGATGTCGAGCATGATCGCCTCCTTTGCGGAGCGGTCTTAACGCCAACCGGCATAAGCGTTCGATTGGGAAGTGGGCGGTCGGCTGTAAGGATCTCGTAAGTTTCAGGCGCGCAATGGCCGGAGCCGCGCCGGATTTGGGTTGGCCGACGGCGCAAAGGATCGGATCGGGCCTGGACAAGCGCAGCGGCCGGCCGGGGTTGCAGGAGGGGGAAATCCGCAAGCCCGTTGCAGCGATTGTTAATATCACCTAGATTATGTATGACGCCGCTCGCCACATTCGCCGGTGCTAATGGCGGAAGAGATGTGGTAGCAGGTTCGGGCGTAGGCTCGGGCTTGGCGGACGCGGCTCAGCTTCTCGTCCGCCAAGGCTTTCGTCATGATTTCGCGATAGTCCCGTCCGGGCTTCGTCTCGCTGTAACTCAGGAGAAGAGTTTTGCTGCACATAACGCCAATGTCTCGGCGCCGGTGGCGCATCGCTGCAATCGCGTGCGCGCTGCCGGCGGCGATGCTGCTCGCTGGATGCGGCAAGAAGCAAGCAGAGCCTGCCGTGGTCGGCCAGGTCATCGCTCATGTCGGTCCGGACGATGTGACGCAGCAGGAACTGGATAATGAGCTTCGCCTCGCCAACGTGCCGGCCGACAAGCGTAGCGACCCGGTCCTCAAAGCCGGGCTGTCGCGCATCGTCGAACGCAAGTATCTGGTGCAGCAGGCGATGGCCGCGAAGCTCGACCGCGAACCGACGGTGCATCTCGATCTTTTGCGCGCCCGCGAGCAGATCCTGGCAGGCGCCTTCGTTCAGCGGGATCTATCGTCCAAGATGAGCTCGGTTTCGAAGAACGAAATCGACAGCTATATCCAAGGCCATCCAAAGCAGTTCGACCAGCGGGAACTGTTCCAGATCGAACAGATTTCTTTCCCGACGCCAAAGGACGTGGAAGCCCTGGCGGCGGCGACGAAGGATTTCAAGTCGCTCGATCAGGTCGAAACGAAGCTGAACGACATGAAGATCAAATTCAACCGCGGCACGGGGACCCTGGACAGCGCAACCATGCCGCCCGAGATGCTGAAGGTGCTGGACGCCCGCAAGCCCGATGACATCTACTTCATCCGTTCACGAGGGAACGCGAGCTTTTTCAAGGTGACGTCGGTCGATAAGAAGCCGCTGACCACCGATCAGGCCAACGAGTTCGCGAAACGCGAGGTCCGGGTCGATATCGGCAAGAAGAGCGCCGAGGAGATCTCCAAGGCGGCGTTGGCGGACGCGAAGTTCGAAGGCGACTATGCCCGTATCATGAAGACCACAACGCCGGCAGCCCCGGCGCCTGCCGCTGAGGGTGGGGCAGCGCCGGCGGCTGGGACCGAAGGGGCGGCGACGCCCGGAGCCACCCCGGCGCCTGGGACCGAAGGCGCGGCGGCGGCCGGAGCCACGCCTGGGACCGAAGGCGCGACGTCCACGACCGAGACTCCCGGCGAAACCCAGAAAGAGCAGCCGAAGAACTGATCGGCTGGCCTTGCGGCGGCAGGGGAGGGACGCCCCGCCGCCCAAAGGCAGGCTGAACGAGGAGGCGCTGTGTTTTCGATCGCGATGGCGACCTACAACGGCGAAAAGTATCTGCCCCAGCAGTTGAAGAGCCTCGCCGAGCAAACCCTGCCCCCCAGCGAGGTGGTGATTTGCGACGATTCCTCGAAGGATTCGACGCCCGACATTGTCAGGCGGTTCGCGGCGACAGCGCCTTTCCCTGTTCGATTTGTCCGCAACGAGCGGCGTCTGGGATACCATGACAACTTCATGAAAGCGGCAGGCCTCTGCACGGCGGAATACATCGCCTTCTGCGACCAGGACGACATGTGGCTGCCCGAGAAGCTCGCCGTGACGCAACACTACATTCGCGACACGGAGTGCACCCTCTTTCAGCATGGCTTTCGGCTGATCGATGGCGCCGGAAACGTAATTTCAGTTTCCGGAGAATTGGATCACTGGGGCGCGGTGGGGGAAGGTCGCTGGACCATAGGGTACGGAATGACGCAGGTGTTCAAGCGCTCGATGCTGTCCTTTGCGCCGCTGAGAGAAATCTCTGTCGATCACTGCGTCGGAACCGGTCGGATGACCCACGATCAATGGACCCTGTTCATCAATTCACTGATGGGAAAGGTCGTGACGGTCAAAGACGCTCTCATTTATTATCGACAGCACGGGCAGAACGTTTTCGGGTACAATCCCGACCCCTATCCGAGATCCAACATCGCCGGCACATTCCGGATCAATGCTTCACGCTGGATGGGCAAGGCGGAGGCCTATAGCGCCAAAAGAGCCTATCTGATGACCATGATGGACCGCATGGGCGCCGGCGCCCGGTCCCGCGCGGCGATCATCGAGTCGCTCAGGCAGAGCGCGCCGAAAGACAAGCTCGCGCTTCTCGACGAGGACTTCGCTTATTATCAGCAAATCGGGAAATATAATGACGAGCGGCTGTCGATATACACAACGAGAGGCAAGCTTAAACGG
>CAWFZA010000003.1:0-28905 GCA_963820095.1 uncultured Alphaproteobacteria bacterium | reverse complement strand
GGCTTGTCGGTCGGCGCGGACGATTATGTGGTCAAACCTTTTTCGGTGCCAGAGCTCATGGCGCGGGTGCGGGCGCTCCTGCGCCGCAGCCGGCCCGAGCGGATCGCCGAGCGTCTCAATGCCGGCGACCTCGATCTCGACCGGGAGACGCGGCGGGTGCGGCGCGGGGCGCGCGACATTCATCTCGGACCGACCGAGTTCAGGCTCCTCGAATATCTCCTGGAAAAGCCGGGCCGGGGTGTTCTCGCGGGCGCAACTGCTCGACGGGGTTTGGGGGCAGGCGGCCGAGATCGACGAGCGCACGGTCGACGTCCATGTCGGGCGTTTGCGCAAGGCGCTCTCCCGCGGCCGCGAGCGCGACCCCATCCGAACCGTCCGCGGAACCGGCTACGCCTTCGACGAAACTTTCGGCAAGACTTGAGGCGCCGCGTCCGGACGGCTCGTCCGGACCAGCGTTTCGTCGCCGCCGGTCACCCCCGGGCCTCCCCGGCGGCCAAATCCAGCGCGAAGATCTCCTTCGTCTCTTTGACGCCGCGCAACGCGTGGCGGCCAAGCGACTTGAGCCGGCTATCGGCGGCTTTCATTCCATCCACGAACTCGGCGGAAACCAGCGCCGCGCGGCCGAGCGGCCGGCACAGAGCTTCGATGCGCGCAGCCTCGTTGATCGCAGGGCCAATGACCGTGAAATCGAGCCGGTCGGTCGCGCCCACGTTGCCGTACAGCACATGCCCAAGGTGAAGCGCGAGATCGACCGATGCGAGCGGCGCCCCGGCCGTCGCGCGCGTCGCGTTCAGCGCCTCCAGGTTGCGCATCGCCTCGATTGCGGCGTCGAGCGCCCGCCGGCAGGTCTCGGCCCGGCCCGCATCTTCGAACGGGAAGATGGCGAGCATGGCGTCGCCGATGAACTTGAGCACTTGGCCGCCACGCTCGCGCAGCGAGGCGGCGAGGATCTCGAACACGTCGTTCAAGAGCGCGACCACGACGGAGCCCGGCGCCGTGTCGCTCAGTGGCGTGAAGCCGCGGATATCGGCGTACCAGATCACCGCGCGCAAATCGTCGACCGAGCCGCGCATGATCGAGCCGGCATGAACCCGGCGTCCCGCGTCCTCACCCAGATATGCGCCAAGCAGGCCAGCGGCGATGACATGGCCGGCGTGGGCCTTCATCGCGAGCGACAAAGCCGGCAACGTCGCCTCCACGAGACTCGTGTCGTCGTCGCTGAATCCGCCTTTCCGGTCCGTGGTGAACGAATAGACGATTCCGGTTCCCTGGGAGCGGTCGCCTTTCTCGCCATAGATGAACAGCTGCGCCATATAGTCCGTCGCGCCATCGGCGAAGAACTCTTCCAGGATAGGAAAGTCGCGCTCCTCCGCCCCCGCCTCGAGGCGCCGGCGCAAGGTCGGGTTGTCCTCGCCGGCGCGCGCCCGCTCCATGAGGGCGTAGAACGGGCTCGTCACCCACATCAGCTCCCCTTGGTCGCCGTGCGGGTACTGTTGGGGCGCAATGGCGTTGAGCTCACGCTTCCAGGTGTAGCCGTAGCCGGCCCATTGCGGATGAAGCGTCTCCATTGACGTGTGCGCCCGCCACAGTGGCGCTCCATCGATCACCAGACGTTGGCAATAGCCGTCAAACAGGCGGTAGGCGTCGGCGCCGCGCAATCCCTCCCGCACCGCCCAGATATGCGTGTCGACGATGCGACGGCCGAGCGCGTCATCGAACGTCCGATGCCGAAGCTCGGGGAGCGTCTCGTCGCGACGGCTTGGGGGCATCGCGCCGGCTATGGTTTTGCGTCCGACTTCGGGACGACGAACACCTGGCCGGGATAGATGATGTTGGGGTTGTGGATCTGCGCGCGATTGGCCTCGTAGATCACCGGGTAGTGCGTCGGATCGCCGTAGTAGCTCTTGCTCAACGCCCACAAGGTATGGCCGGTGGCGACGCGCTTGGTTTGAACCGATTCGACAACCGGATTAGCGGGCGACGGCGCCGACGTCGGCGCGGCGCTGATTGGAGGCGCAACCGCCTGCGGAGGCGTGGCGGCTGGCATATCCGGATATTCGAACGGCGTATTGGCGCTCGCGATGACGGTCGCGCCGCCCGGATTGATCTCGTCGGCCTGTATGACGTAGCCGCCAGGGGTCAAGCCGCCTTTGATCGTCAAGGACCATCGGCCGTCCGATTGTGTCTTGGCCTCGGCGATGTCGGCCTGATTGAGATAGAGACGGAGGCTGCTGTTCGGCTCGGCCGACCCTTTGGCGATTAGACCGCCTGGTGCGTCAGCCTCCACCGATTGGATGGCGACGCGCGAGCCGCTGGCGGGCGCCGGCGTCGCCAGGGTCCGCATCCCCAAGGCCGAGGATTCTGCGTTGGGGTTTGTCGGCGTAGCGGCGGCCATCGTGGCTTTTGCTTCAGGCGGGCCCGCCGGGACGCCCGCTTTCGCCTCCTGCGCGGGAACCGAGACTGCGACGGGACTGGATATTGCCAGCTGAGCCTTGCCGCTATTCGCGGCCAAGGAGAGGCTATGGTCCCCCGGCGCGAGCGCCGGCGGGATGATGACAAACTGGCCGGCGGCGTCGGTCGTCGCCTCGGCGACGGTTTTGCCGCCATCACGGAGCTCGACCTTCTCGTTCGGGGCCGCCCTGCCGGCGATGACCGCCTCGCCCGAGGGATCGACGTTCACCACGTCGAAGGCGGGCTCAATCGCCGCAGTTTGAGCCGGGGCCTTCGCTGGCGGCTCTGCGGTGACGGCGGGCGGGGCCGGAGGAACGGTCTGGGTCTTCTCGACGGGCGCGCTGGCCGCAAGCGGAATATCGGCGGGATTCGGCTCGAGAAGGTCCGGATAAGTCCATACCACGGCCCCCGCTCCGGCGGCCACGACCGCCAAAGCGGCGGCTGCTCCGACCCAAATCAGCGTATTCCGCGACGGCATGCTTACTCACTCTCGCCTGACATATAGCGCCGGGCGGCCATTGCGACAAATCTATAACGTCAAACGGAAGATCGGCCCTCGCTGAATTCGTTCGGAATTCTTGGTCGCGACGGCCCGGGCGGGGGAACCGCCGGCGCGCGGCGGCGCCTCCGCCAGCGCGTAGAGCGCGAGGTCGGCGCCCTTGCCGCGCAGCCGAAGATCGCCCAGCGAGCGCTTGACGATCTTGGGGGGAAGTTCGAACTGATCGATCAACTCAGCCGAGGCGATCACACGATCGCCGGTCTGACGGCAAAGGTCCTGGATGCGCGCCGTGGTGTTGACTGTGTCGCCGAGAAAAACGATCTCCCGCTTCACCGACCCCATCTCGCCTGTGACCACCGGACCGCAATGGAGCCCGGCCCTTACCGCGACGGCTGCGCCGAACTCTCGCCGGTAGTCGGACGCGCGTCTAGCCAGCCGGTCGATGGCGCCAAAGCAGGCCGCGATGCAGCGGCCATCCGTGATTTCCTTGCTCGAGCTTCCAGGTCGCGATCAGTTCGTCGCCGACATAGCGGTGGATTTCGCCCCGCGCCGCGACGATCGGCTGCGTGAGGTCGTCGACGAAGCGGTTGACCAGGCGATGGAAGCCGAGCGGACCAAGCCGCTCAGCCAATCCCGTCGAGCCCTCCATGTCGATGAACAGGAACACCCGCGATTCAAGCCGTGGCGCATAGTAGCGGCCAAAGATGAAGTTGAGCAGCACGTTCTGCCCGAGCAGGGTGTTGACGTCGAGCATGAAGACGAACACGAACGCCGCGGCGAGCGAGAACAGCACGTCCGCGCCCTCGATGCGGTTTTCGCCGGGCACAGGGAACACCCAACCTCCGAGCTTGAGACCGAACAGGATGACAACGAGAAAGATGCATGTCTTGAGGGCGACGTGCACCGGGAACGGCGCGCGGCGAAGCGGCGCCGTGAGGGGCAGATTCAAAGCGAGGGTTTCGATCGACGTCAGAACGCCTCCGATCAACGCGCCGGTTAGCACGCCCCGTGCGAGGCTATGATCGCCGAATAACCGGCCGCCGTGCTCCACGAGGTTTACCTGCGAATATACGGCGCCGACCGCAGCGGCCAGCACGGTCGACCAGAAGATGGTCCGGAGCGGGCCCGATGGGCGTGGAAGAGACATGGTTATGAGGTCGCCTTGGTGCGTCCGCAGTCTAGCAGACATTCGGAAGGACAGCCGCCGCCCCTATAGTCTGTGGCGCGGTCCTTAGCTGGTCGAAAGACGGGCGTCCTTCCGGACGCCCTTTGGATCGCGCCGCCGCGCTTTCAGTCGAGCGCGGCTAGAGGACCCCGCGCAAAAGTTGAAGCAGCTCGCGATGCATGATCTCGTTGCCGCAGCAAATCGAGCCGGTCTCGAGGTAGTTGTCTTCGCCGTCGGCGTCCGTCACGAAGCCGCCGGCTTCTCGAATCAGGAGCGAGCCCGCGGCGATGTCCCAGGAATTCAGGCCCCGCTCCCAGAACGCGTCGAACCGGCCGGCGGCCACATAGGCCAGATCGAGCGCCGCGCAGCCCATCCGTCGCACATTCACGATTTGCGCCATCACCGCCGCGAGCTCCGCCTTGAAGCGGGGATGCTGCGCGGCCTTGCCGAGATGGGGAATGCCGCAGCCGAAGATCGCCTGCGACAAGTCGCTGCGCCCCGCCACGCGCAGCCGGCGATTGCCGCCAAACGCGCCCTGGCCCTTCTCCGTCACGTACATGTCGTCGTTGGCGGGATTGTAGATGACGCCAGCGACGATCTGCCCTTCACGCTCGAGCGCGATCGAGATCGCAAACAGCGGGATCGCGTGCAGGAAATTGGTGGTCGCATCCAAGGGATCGATGTGCCAGGTGTGACTCTTGTCGGTCCCCTCGACCCGTCCGCCCTCCTCGAGCACGAAGCCGTAGCCCGGACGCGCCTTGGCGAGCTCGTCATAGAGGCTCTTCTCCGCGCGCTTGTCCGCAAGACTGACGAAATCGCCCGGCCCTTTCATCGACACTTGCAATTCGCTGACCTCGCCGAAATCGCGCTTGAGACCGCGCCCGGCCTTGATCGCGGCATTGGTCATCACGGTCATCAAGGCGGAGCGGATCATGAGAGTTCGTCCATTACGGCGGCAGGGAGCGGAGGGAGGTTTAGGGAAGGCCCCGCGTGGAGGCAAATGCAGCGCCTCAGTAGATGTACGGCAGGAGACGCCAGGTGCGGGCCCGATAGGCGTCGTATTCGGCGCGGAAAGTCTCGCTGAGCAGCCGCTCCTCGGCCTTGATGCGTGCAAGCAGGACGCAAAGCATCAGGACGGCGATGATGACGCCGACGCCGGAACGGAACGCGAGCGCCCAGCCGAGCATGAAGACAAAAAGTCCGAGATAGCTCGGGTGGCGAATGATTTCGTAAAGCCCGCTGGTGACCAGTCGGTGTCCGGGCTGGATCGCAACCAGGCCGCTGAAGCGCCGGCCGAGCACGAAGACCGGCGCAAGCCGAAGAACGCCGCCGAGCGCATAAAGCAGAGCGCCGAGCCAGCGGACCGCTTCGCCGCCGAAAGTGAGGAAATCAATCCGGTCCGTATAGGCCGGCAGATAAGCGTCAAGGAGGCCGAGGACGCCAAGCGCTGCGATCACCCAGCGATTGGACCGGTCCTCCTTGACGCCAGAGCCGACATGGCCCTCGCTGAACAACGATGCAAACCCGAGCGCGGCCGTGACAATTGTGACCGCGATCAGCGGCGGATAGGAAAAGAACCGGCCCGGGCCGCCTGCGCCGACGATAGCCAGCCCCAAATAGGCGGCGAAACTCAAAATCGTGAACACGGCCAGCCGCGGCTTCGTCATGGCTCATCCCTCGCGCCTGGCTCGCCTTGGCGCGCCGGCGACGGGCCTGCCTCTACCGCATGCGCTGTCCATCGCCAGGATTCACGCTTGCCAAAACAAGCGGAGCAGACGATTCCTTGCCCGACGTTTGCGGCGGCCAGGCGGCAGGCCCGAGGGGAAGGCGTTCGTGATGAGATCCGACATCGAAATTGCCCGCGCTGCGCGCTTGAGGCCCATCGCAGAGATCGCGGCGAAGATCGGCGCGCCCGAATCCGCCTTGCGTCCGTACGGCCGCTTCATCGCCAAGCTCGAGTACGATTTTCTTGACGGTCTGTCGAACCGCCCGGACGGAAAGCTCATTCTGGTCACGGCGATCAGCCCGACCCCGGCGGGCGAGGGCAAGACGACGACCACCATCGGCCTCGGCGACGCCTTGAACCGCATCGGCAGGAAGGCAATGCTTTGCCTGCGCGAGCCATCGGTTGGGCCCTGCTTCGGCATGAAGGGCGGCGCGACCGGCGGGGGCTACGCCCAGGTTGCGCCGATGGACGAGATCAACCTCCATTTCACCGGGGATTTTCACGCCATCACATCGGCGCACAATCTGCTCGCGGCGATGGTCGACAATCACATGTATTGGGGCAACGCGCTCAATCTCGACCAGCGGCGCGTCACCTGGCGGCGCGCGCTGGATATGAACGACCGCGCGCTTCGCGAGACCATTGTCGGGCTCGGTCCGGGCAACGGGTTTCCGCGCGAGGATGGTTTCGACATTACCGTCGCGTCGGAAGTCATGGCGGTGTTCTGCCTCGCCACGAGCCTCGAGGAGCTCGAGGAGCAGCTCGGCCGCATGGTGATCGGCTGGGCCAGGGACAGGCGGCCGGTCGCCGCCTCCGATCTTAAAGCCTCCGGCGCGATGACCGCGCTGCTCAAAGAGGCGCTTAAGCCCAATCTGGCGCAAACGCTGGAAGCTTCGCCCGCCTTGGTGCATGGCGGTCCATTCGCCAACATCGCGCACGGCTGCAATTCCGTGATGGCGACTCGGGCGGCGCTCAAGCTTGCCGATTATGTGGTCACCGAAGCGGGCTTCGGCGCGGATCTCGGGGCGGAGAAATTCTTCGACATCAAATGCCGCAAGGCCGGATTGACGCCAGCGGCGACTGTGCTCGTGGCGACCGTCCGCGCGCTCAAGATGCATGGCGGAGTTCCCAAGGACGCCCTGGGCGCGGAGAACCTTTCAGCCCTTGAAGCAGGCCTCGCGAACCTCGCTCGACACCTCGTCAATCTGCGGAAATTCGGCTTGCCTGTCGTCGTCGCCGTCAATCGATTTGAGAGCGACACTGCGGCCGAGCTCGCCTTTGTCGAGGACAAGGTGGCGCGCGAATTCGCAGTCAAGACGGTCGTGTGCGATCACTGGGCCCGAGGCGGCGCCGGAGCCGAGGATCTCGCCCGGGTGGTCGCCGCCGTCGCCGATGCTGGCGAAGCCAAGTTTCAACTCCTTTACTCCGATGGGATAAGCTTGTGGGAGAAGACGCGGACAATCGCGCGAGAGATCTACGGCGCCGCCGACATTGCGGCCGAAGCGTCCGTGCGAAAGAAATTTGACGAGCTCGAGGCCGCGGGCTGGGGCCATCTGCCGATATGCGTCGCCAAGACCCAATATTCGTTCTCGGACGATCCCTCTCTCATGGGCGCTCCGAGCGGACACGTTCCACGGATCCGCGACATTCGACTGCGCGCAGGCGCAGGGTTTGTCGTCGTGCTGATGGGAGACATCCAAACGATGCCAGGACTGCCGCGCACGCCCGCCGCCGAAAGGATTCGCGTGGTCAAGGGCGAGATCGACGGCCTTTCGTAAAAGAACGGACAAGGACGCTCAATGCGGCGTCGGCGCGTCCTGGCGCAACAGGTTCTCCGCCTTTAGCGCGCGCCACAGCCCAGCCGGCAGCTTTGCTCCCATCATCGCCGCGTTCCGTCTGACTTCGCTCGCGCGTTGCGCGCCGGCCACGACGCTGACCACGGCTGGATGACCAAGCGGAAAGCGGAGCGCCGCTTCCGGCAGCCCGACTTTGAAGCTCTTGCATATATGCTGGATTCGACGCACCCGGTCCTTCACCTCATCCGGCGCCGGACGATAATTGTAGTGAGCGTCGGCCTTGACCCCCGTCGCCAGAATGCCGGAATTGAATGGGCCGCCAACCACGACGGCGATTTTCTTCTCCTGGCAGAGCGGCAAGAAACTCGTCAGCGCGTCCTGCTCGAGAAGGGTGTAGCGGCCCGCCAGCAGGAACACGTCGAAGTCGGCGGCGCGCGCCAGCCTCTCGGCGATCTCCCATTCATTGATCCCGGCCCCGATGGCCTTGACGGCGCCTGAGGCGCGCAACCGGTCCAGAGCGCGATAGCCGCCGGCCATGAATTCCTTGATGCGCGCCTCGGCGGCCTCCTTGCTGCCGTGGGTGTAGACGTCGACATCGTGGCAGTAGACGATATCCACCTGGTCGAGACCGAGACGCTCAAGAGAGAATTCGAGCGAGCGCATCACGCCGTCATAGGAATAGTCGAAGCGCTCCCGCCGCGACGGCGTTTCAAAGAATGCGCCCTGTCCCGAGCGTTTCTGCGGCTCACACAGATCGAGCAGCCGTCCGACCTTGGTGGAAATCAAATAGGCGCCGCGCGGCTTCGGACGCAGGAATCCGTTCAGCCTGGTCTCAGAAAGTCCGAGCCCGTAGAGCGGCGCGGTGTCGAAATATCGACAGCCGGCCGCCCAGACGGCGTCCAGCATCACACGCGCTTCCTTCTCTGTCAGGGGTCGATACAGATTGCCGAGCGGCGCTCCGCCGAAACCGAGTTCGGTGAATTGCAGCTCCGCGCCGCCGCGCGTCATGAACTTTCGCACCCGCGCGCTACGCCCATTCGCGGCCGCCGGCTTCAATTCTCCCCTCCCTGGCAAGCGCGAGAACACGTGGCGTCGGTTTGGGCGTGGAACGCAGGACGCTGGCCGCCTGCGCTCGAGTCGCTCCCCTCACAGTCGACGCCACGTTGGCGAGCGGAGTCAGGGCAGCGTGATGAAAGCCGTTTCCCGTACAAAGGCATAAACTTTCAGCACTCGCCAGGACAAGTCAAGCGATCCCCGAACTCTCGCGATCTTCTGAGCCTCGGGACATCTCAGAGGACCATCAACAGACGCCGCGGTTCTGACGCACCCATGCGCGATCTTTCGAGACGATGAAGGCGCGAAGCCGGGCAAGGCTGGGATCGTCTGGCGCCTTCGCCTCCAGATCGCTCAAAATCTTCCGCAAGGCGAGGCGCGCCAGCGGCCAATTGTAAGAGCCTTGCTTCAACATGAGTTGCGCGTGGCGCATCGACCGGCGCACGATTTGATCAATGAAGCGGTCCATGGGGACGCCCGCTGCCTCTCCGTCGGCGACAACAACCTAAAACGGAGAGTGGCAATTGCGGCGCCGTTGACGTCATGCCTGAACGTCCCAATTTGGAGCAGAGCGACGTAACGGCGCCGAAGGTCGACGGGTGGCCGCGCACGAATGGCGCGCGTCAATTTGGGATCGGGCGGGCGTCCTCAAGCAGGAGCGTCGATCGACGAGCTCGTTCGCCTCAGGCAGGAACGCGCTGGCTATAACCAAGTCGTTGGTTGAGCCGCTCAAGCAGGTCTTGCGCGGCCTCGGCGATGATTGTTCCGGGGGGGAAGATCGCGTCCGCGCCTGCCTCGCGGAGGGAGGCGAAGTCTTGGGCCGGGATGACGCCGCCAACGACGATCAAGGTCCGGTCCATCCCGAGCTCGCCGAGCGCTCTCTTCAAAGCCGGCACGAGCGCGAGATGCCCGGCGGCCAACGACGACACGCCAACGATGTGAACCTGCCCCCTGGCCGCAAGCGCAGCCACCTCCTCCGGCGTCGCGAACAAAGGTCCGATTTCGACGTCAAATCCCAGATCCGCGAACGCCGAGGCAATGATCTTCTGCCCCCGATCGTGCCCGTCCTGTCCCATCTTGGCGACCAGAATCTTCGGAGCGCGGCCTTCGTTCTCTGCGAACGCGCGGGTCATTGCGATCGCCCGCTCATTGGCCTCGGCGTCCTGCCCGGACTCCGATAGATAGACGCCAGAAATGGCTCGGGCTTCCGCCACATGACGGCCGAACGCTTTCTCCAGCGCGAGGGAGATCTCCCCGACCGTCGCCTTGGCCCTCGCCGCCTCGACCGACAGTTTCATGAGGTTGGCTCGTCCCCTTGCGCCCTCGGTCAGCGCCGCCAGCGCCGCCTGCGTCGCCCCTTCATCCCGCTCGACCCGCAAACGCTTGAGCTTTTCGACTTGGCGCGCGCGCACCGCGGCGGCGTCGACCTTCAGCACGTTGAGCTCGCGCTCGACGGTCGGCGCGAAGGCGTTGACCCCGATCATCGTCTGGCGGCCGGAATCGATGCGCGCTTGGGTTCGCGCCGCCGCCTCCTCGATGCGCCGCTTGGGCAGGCCGGTTTCGATCGCGCGCGCCATTCCGCCGAGGCGCTCGACCTCGTCGATATGACCTTGCGCCCGTGCGGCCAATTCGGCGGTCAAGCGCTCGACGTAATAGGAGCCGCCCCACGCGTCGATGACCTTTGTGGTCCCGGTCTCCTCGATCAGGAAAAGCTGGGTATTGCGGGCGATGCGAGCCGAGAAAGGCGTCGGGAGCGCCAACGCCTCATCGAGCGCATTGGTGTGGAGCGACTGGGTATGCCCCTGCGTCGCAGCCATCGCTTCGATTTGCGTGCGCACGATATTGTTGAAGGGGTCTTGTGCGGTCAGCGACCAGCCGGAGGTCTGGCAATGCGCCCGCAGCGCGAGCGACTTGTCCGATTTCGGTCCGAAGCTCTTGACGATTCCCGCCCAGAGCTTGCGCGCGGCCCTGAGCTTCGCGACCTCCATGAAAAAATTCATGCCGATCGCCCAGAAGAACGACAGCCGCGGAGCAAATGCGTCAATTCCCAGACCTGCGGCTATGCCGGCGCGCACATAGTCGAGGCCGTCGGCCAGTGTGTAGGCGAGCTCGAGATCCTGCGTCGCGCCCGCCTCCTGCATGTGGTAGCCGGAGATCGAAATCGAGTTGAACTTCGGCATGTTGGCGGAAGTGAAGGCGAAGATATCGGCGACGATCCGCATCGAGGCGGCGGGCGGATAGATATAAGTGTTGCGGACCATGAACTCTTTCAGAATATCGTTCTGAATGGTCCCTGAGAGGGCGGCCATCGGCACGCCCCGCTCCTCGGCGGCGACAATGAATAGCGCCATCACCGGCAGCACGGCGCCGTTCATCGTCATCGACACGCTCATCGAATCGAGCGGGATGCCGGAAAAGAGCGTGCGCATGTCATAGATGGAATCGATGGCGACCCCCGCCATGCCGACATCGCCAGTGACGCGCGGATGATCCGAGTCGTAGCCTCGGTGCGTCGCCAGATCGAACGCGACAGAGAGTCCCTTCTGCCCTCCGGCGAGATTGGCGCGGTAAAAAGCGTTCGATTCTTCGGCGGTCGAGAAGCCGGCGTATTGTCGCAGCGTCCAGGGCTGGGTGAGATACATGGTCGGATACGGTCCCCGCAAATAGGGCGGGAGGCCGGGCCAATCACCGGAGAGGTCAATGCCGTTGCGATCCTCCGGCCCGTAGAGCGACTTGACGTCAAGGCCCTCGGGCGTCGTCCAGATTTGCTCTGCTCCCAAGTCGATCGAGCTTCGATGGAGTCGCGTAGGAAACCGCAGAGAAGTCAGGAATTTGGCTCATGAAGCCATAGCTCCCAGAGCTGCCGTCGTGACTCCGATGCGCTGATAAAGCCCCTGCAGCGTCGCAACGGCGTCCCCGCCGGCGAAAATGAACTCGTCGATTCCCGCGGCGCGCCATGCAGACTCGAACTCGCCGGGCCGGCCCGCAAGCGCAACGCCCTTCGCGCCCGAAGCCTTGCACGCTTTCGCGAAGGCTTGCGCCTGCTCGACATAGGTTTCGTCAGTCCCGCACAGGCAGACGAGCTGCGCGCCGCTTGCTTTAAGCTGCGCCACCGCCTCGTCGGCCGTTGCGGTCTCGCCTTGGTAGATGGCTTCGAAACCGCCAGCTTCAAGCCACTCGCGGATGAACTGAACCCGACGGCGATGCTTGCTCTCAGGTCCCAGCGCAGCGAGGTAAACTTTCGGCCGCGCGCCTGTGCTTCGAAGCAAAGCGTCGGAAAGATCGCGCAAACGCTCGAACGGCTCGGCGAGCCGAATTGGCGCGAGCGCGCCTTCGGCCGATGCAATCCTATCGCGTTCCGGCTCGCCAACCGCAACGCTCGACCGGCGGCTCCGCGAGATCGGCGTGCACGCTCACGCCGGTGATCGGCGCCCTAAGGCAAGCGACGTTTCGAGCCAGCGTCGCCGCGCAGACGGCCACACGTTGTTGAAACCCGCCATTCGCGAGGGCCGACGGCAGGCCGCCCTGTGCCTCGATCTCCTGAAAGAGCCGCCAAGCCTTCTCGCAAAGCGCGTGTGTCATCGCCTCGAACGCCCCGGCGCCGGCGGCGGGATCGGCGACAAATCCGAGGTTGGATTCGCGCAGGAGAATGAGCTGCGCGTTGCGGGCGAGACGGCGCGCGAGGCTGTCAGGAAAGCCGGCGGCCAGAGTGTGCGGCAGAACGCTGATGCTATCGGCGCCGCCGAGGCCGGCGGAGAACGCCGCCGCCGCGCCGCGCATGACATTTACGTGCACGTCACGAGCCGTCATCATGCGCCACGCGCTCTCCGCCTGCACATAAGCCGCGCGGGGCTCGAGGCCGCAGGCTTCCTCGACACCCGACCAGGCGATCCGCAGCGCGCGGAATTTCGAGATTGTCGCCAACTCGTCAGCGTCGGCCGCCAGCCGGAACGCGATCAGCGCGCGAGCGTCGCCAGGGCGGAGTCCTTTCTCTTCAAGCAGCCGCAGTAGGCTGACGGCGGCCGCGAGCGCATAAGCGAGTTCCTGCGCAGGGGTTCCGCCAGCCGCATGAACGGCGCGCGCGTCAGCGACCAGGAAGGGGCCCGAAAAACCTTTGGCTCGCAACGCGAGCGCGGTCTCGACATAGGGCCTCGCTCGAGCGCCCCAATCGGCTGGAAACGGTCCGCGGGCCGAGGCCGCGAAAGGGTCGAGCCCAAACGCGACCCGACAGTCCGGCGGACTTGCCCCGGAGCGCTCGATCAGAGCGCCAAAACGAAGCGCCTGATCGGGGGCGTCGGGTCCAAGATCGAGTTCGAAATGCGCTCCTGCATCGAAATGCACGCCCTCGAAGGTCTCGTGAAGGGCGGCGGAATCGAACCGCCTGAGGCCAAAACCGTAAGCGCCCAGCGCGCCGGAGAGCACGACCTGTAGGCCGTCCGCGCCATTGGCGAGGTCATCGAGCGCCTGCGTGTTGGCCTCGGCGGCGCCGGGATGATCGAGGCGCGTGATGACCCGCCAAGGACCGCCGGGTCGAATAGCCCGGGGGCCTTCCGCTGGCGGAGTGACGGGCTCGATCCGTACGCCGTCCGCGGTCTTCGACACCAGCGTTTCGAGGCTTGCGCCCTTGAGCGCGGCTTCGGCGGCCTTGCGCCAATCGGCTTCGGTAGTGGCGGGAAAGAGGTTCGCGACCGCGCCCAACGCCGCCTCTCGCTAGATGAATTGGGAAAGCCCGGGAATCGAGGCGGAGATTTCGCCCACCACCTGGTCGCCCGCGGTTTCGCGCGCGTAGGCGAAGACCTCCTTTCCAACCGTCTGGATCTGCTCCATGCCGAGGCCGAGAGCCAACAATTCCGAGCCCAGCGCCATCAGTCCGCCCCCGCCCATCGCTCCGCTCGCCACCCCCATCAGGCCCTTGAGACCTACACCCATGCCTTCCCCGCCTGTGTGTGAGCTCGAGGCGATAATGGAGGGAAACTCCGGGGCCTTTTCGAACAGCTCCTTGACGGCTTCCTCTGGCGCTTCGCGCTGGATGAAATCGCCGATCAGAGCGACGGCCTTGCGGGCGACCTCCGGGCTCAAGTCCGCCGCACTCGCAACACGGGCTATCAGGTTGTCCATTTCATGCTCCTTGGCCGCCTGGAAAAGGCCCGCGGCGTCGGTTGTCTGGTGGTTGCGTGACCTGAATCAAGCGACTTTTCAACCTTAGCACTCCTTCGACCTTTGGCGTCAAAATGGAAGGAACCGCGGCGTATCTCGCCGAAAGAAGGCCCACAATCCTCTCCGCCTTGGTTGCAGCGCACGCTCGTCCAGTCATGAGACAGTCACATATGTAAACGCCAGTTAATAATCATCTTTTCGGTATTTTGAGCATTATGGCCTCATTATGGGCAGAAATAAGGGAAAACCAGGCAGTCTGAACCCATATCTGGCAATGGAACAAAAACACGATATGCAAATACAGCATGGCTGCGCTTCCCATTGTGACCCTACTGCAAACCCAACAGGGCGATTATGTTGCGCTGCGGTAGGCCCTGCCTGCCAGAATAAGGAGTAAAACTATGACCCCTCTCAAGATGATTTCGGAGAAGCTCGCCGCATGGCGCCGTTATCGCGACGCGGTGCGTGAATTGTCCCTGCTCTCGGATCGCGAGCTGGAGGATATCGGCATTCGCCGCGGCGATATCGAATTCACGGTGCGCCGCACGGTGATGGACAAGGCTTCGGCCTGATTCCGAAATCCTGACAAGCCGGGACGCGCCGCGCAAGGCGGCGCGTCGGCCCCCCGAAAGGGGTTCGAGGCGGCAATCCCCTCGATAAAGCGAACAAAACGCGTTGACGGTGGCGTTAAGCTTTGTGACAAGCGCGTCCATGCGTCCCATCCACATCATCGGCGGAGGACTGGCTGGCGCGGAAGCCGCGTGGCAGGCGGCGAATTCCGGCGTTCCAGTGGTTCTGCACGAAATGCGGCCGACCCGGACAACGGCTGCGCACCAGACCTCCCATCTCGCCGAGCTCGTGTGCTCGAACTCCTTTAGATCCGACGATGCCTCGACCAACGCGGTCGGGATCCTGCATCGCGAGATGCGCGTGCTCGGCTCGATCATCCTGCAAAGCGCCGACGCCCATCAGGTGCCGGCCGGGGGCGCCCTCGCCGTCGATCGCGACGGCTTCTCGCAAGCCGTCGAAGCCGCGCTGCTCAACCATCCTCTCCTGACCCTCGACCGCGGCGAGATCGCCGGCCTGCCGCCGGAGGACTGGGACAATGTGATCGTCGCGACCGGGCCGCTCACCTCTCCTGCGCTCGCCCAGGCGATCGGGCAATTGACCGGCGAAGGCGCGCTCGCCTTTTTCGACGCGATCGCTCCGATCGTGCATGCGGCTTCGATCAATATGGACGTGGCGTGGAGGCAGTCGCGCTACGACAAGGTCGGGCCGGGCGGAGACGCCGAGGCTTATGTCAATTGCCCGATGAGCCGCGAGCAATACGAAGGCTTCATCGACGCGCTTCTCGCAGCCGAAAAGACCGAGTTCCGCGAATTCGAGGGCACGCCCTATTTCGACGGCTGCCTGCCGATCGAAGTCATGGCCGAACGCGGCCGCGAGACCTTGCGCTACGGGCCGATGAAGCCGGTCGGGCTCACCAACGCGCATGAGCCGCAGGTGAAGCCCTACGCCGTGGTGCAGCTCAGGCAGGACAATGCGCTGGGCACGCTGTTCAACATCGTCGGCTTCCAGACCAAGCTCAAATATGGCGAGCAGAGCCGCGTTTTCCGCAGGATTCCGGGACTGGAAGCGGCGGAATTCGCTAGGCTAGGCGGCATGCACCGCAACACCTATCTCAATTCGCCACGCCTGCTCGACCCGCGCTTGCGCCTGAAGGTTGCGCCCCGTCTGCGCTTCGCCGGCCAGATCACCGGCTGCGAGGGCTATGTCGAAAGCGCCGCAATCGGCCTCATCGCCGGCCGCCTCGCCGCCGCCGAGAGGCTGGGGCTCGAGCTTGAGGCTCCGCCCGTGACGACCGCGATCGGGGCGCTTTTGAACCACATCACCGGCGGCCACCTTGAGGCGGCCGACGCTGGCCCGCGCTCCTTTCAGCCGATGAACGTCAATTTCGGCTTGTTTCCCCCGATCGTGGAGCCGCGCGTCGACGAAAAGGGAAAGCGTCTGCCGGGGCCCGAACGCGGCCTCGCCCGCAAGCGCGCGCTCTCGGCGCGGGCGGAGGCGGATCTGGCCGCGATGGGCGGAGGCGGCGCGCCAGACGGCGCCGTCCGCGGCGGCTTGAGGCGCCTGCAACGGTATCGAGCCGCTTTGGCGGCCCGCGACGTTCAAGTCCGGTCGACCCAATTTGGGTTTTCTTGGCTGGATCGCGTTTCGCCGCGAAAACCCTCGATTTTAGGGCTTTGGAAAAGCTTGGATTTGCTTAGATTCTCTCGTCCGAAATCGAGACTTTTCAATGGTTTACGCGGACAAAACCGAGAATAATTTTTGCGGTTGCCCCGTTGTCGTCCCGAAGGACGCGGTCAAAATGGCTAGCCCACGATTGGCGAGGGCACGGATTGTTCATGGAGGCAAGCTTAACTGGTTTTCCGATTTCCAGCAATAGAATTGTCGTAAGCCGTTCCGCCTCGGCCGCCTCACCAATCGCGACACGCGCCCAGGCTCATTTTTTCGCACGTGCTTCTCGCGGCGCAACGCCGGCTAAAACTCCGGCCACTTTGCAGCGTCAAGCTGGCCCTTGATCGTCTCCAATTCGAACTTGTCCTTCTCGACGTGCCTCGTCCAGAGCGCGCTCACGCCCGACGAGATGGCGTTCACGATCGGCTCGATCGGGGCTTTCAGAATATCCTCGACCAAGCCCTTTGTCCCAGCTGCGGAAGCCGTCTTCAGTGCCGCATCGCAGACCTCTTGCAGGCCTGCTCCCGCTTTCTTGAGGCTAGTCAGGACCCCGGGTAAGGCGTCTGGCTTGCCGCCCTCGACCACGGCGACCGTCAGTCCGGCGATGACGCCGTCGGCTTGCGACTTGGCGGCGCCGTAGGTGAGCCGGCCGGTCGCGATCGCCCCTTTGTCGCTGCTGGACTTGAGCGTGGCGGCGCAGGTTTCGGCCTGTGTGCGCTGTTGCGCGAGCAGGTCGATCATGGCCGGCCAACCGAGGCTCGTTTGCGCCGCCGCCGGCGGCACCAACAACCACACCGCCCCGACCAAAGCGGCAATTTTCATAATCCTCGCCTCTCCCTCGTAGCGGTCTTCCAATTCCTGCCTTCCTGCTCATCAAGCTGGAAGCGGTGTTACGGTTTAGCGAGCGCAACCGGAAAATCCGGGATAAGGTTAGCGGTTCATGACCGGATGCTGCGCGCCGCCCGTCATCTCCTTCACATGCTCCTCGATATAGAAATCCAGCATGTCGGTCGTTATCCGCCGGGTCGAGTCGAGTCGAGGCTTTCCCCTGACCGATCGCCTCGATGAGCGCCTCGGCGAAGGCGCCGTGGCGATCCCACTTGGCGTCTTCAAGCGCAGTTTCGGTCCCCATCGAGGCGCCATAGACGACGAGACCCGATCCGGCGACCGAGAAATCATTGACAACCTTGTTCATGTCGGGCTTCGCGTCGGACAACGGCGCCTTGATCGCCACCATCGCAACCCCCGAGTGGCAGGCGTCGATGAACAAGACCTTCTTCCCTGGGATCGAGCTGACGAGATCTAAAAGATCATCGTTCGAAATCGCCGTTGTTCGCAGCCGCTCGATGTCGGCATCGCGGGTCAGAAACCAAAAATTCTGCTTGGCGTCTCTTATGCCGTGACCAGACAAAAAAACGATCGAGATGTCGCGGCTCGTCGCCGCGTGCTTGAGCCAATAGAGCCCATCGAGCACATTGTCACGGGTGGGAGGGCCAACGACTTTTTCCCCCAGGTCCTGGCGGGTGGGAACGTCAACAATCTTAATCTGCACATCGTTGTACAGACCGCCCTTCTGCGCCTCCAGCGCGGCGGCCAGACTTTCGGCATCGCGGGCTGGAAACTTGAGGGTGTCGTAGTCGGGATTTTGGTAGCCGGTGACGCCGACCAAAAGTGCGTAGAGCTTCGGTTTTAAAAGCTCGCCCGCGCTTGAGCTTAGGCTTGGGCTCGCGCTTGGTCCGTCGTATTTGAGGCTCACCGTCACCGGGGCGCTCGGCAGATCGCCCGAATGGGCGATGAGGGCGACGACCACGTCCTTTTGCGGCAACGTGACGACGGCGCGACCCTCGGCTTCACGAGCGTCGGTCTTTTCAAATCCCGTTGTTCGGACTGGCTGTCCGTCGGCGAGCACGTCGAGGCGGTCGATTGGCAGACCCGAAGGGGCACGCAGCGAGTAGGCGATCTCGATCGAATTGTTCGAAAAATGCGCTCCGTCCTTTGGCGACGCGATTGTAACGACCGGAGGCAGCGCCGCCGCGACGGGGACCGCCTTAGTGGTCTGCTCGGACGCGAGATTGGCTTGCCGAACGGCCTCCGCTTCGTCCTTCGTCTTCAGCACTAGGCTTCACGATGTCGGGGCGGTTGTACTGGGCGCGGAACTGGGACGCGGGGAAGAAGTCGGCTTCTTGCTCCCAGCCGCGATTGACGTGCCAGCCGATCAGGTCCTCACCTCCGGCCGAGGCCATGTAATAGCCACTCGGCGTCCAGGCGACCCATTTGCGCGTTTGCGGCTCGACGAACAACGCGAGCAGCTCCTCGCCGTCGCTCCAGCGCAGCCAGCGGATCGTGCCGTCGCCATAGGCGACCACTACGATTTCGCCGTCGGCCGAGAAATCGACGCCCCAGGCGATGCCTGGGCCTGCATGGTTCCACCGCTCCTTACCCCTTCGCGTCGTAAGTGCGCACAGCCCATTCGGTTCCGAGGGCGAAACCGCGACGCGTCCGGCCGGATCGCCAAGGCGCGGGACCTTTCGTAGTTGTCGAGGGCAAGGTTCGCGCCGTTGAACTTCGGCGCATAGTCGTTCTCCCAATCCGTGATGGGAAGGCCGTCGAACTCGCGCCGACGCGAATCCTGCCGGAAGATTTGCCGAATCGATCAGTGACGCGGCAGCGAGATCGAATACAACTGGCTTCTCCTCTCTGTCGGCGAGTCCAAAGCGCACGGAGGCGGCGTCGGGCGAGACCGCGAGCGCCGATCCGAGCTTGTCGCGCATGTCCGCGGTCCGAGGAGACTTGTAGGGTCGTCACGGCGCCCTGCGGGGAGAGAAGGCCAAACGACGGGTCTTGCGCTCCAAAAGCAAAGCCTTTGCCGCAGGGCTGAATGTCCACGATTGTGTCGCTGCTCGCGGCGATATCTGCGCTGCTGCGCCGACCGCTTGCGTCGAACCGGCGCAAGACGGCGCGCGGCGCGCTGAGCGGCGCGCTTCCACCGGCTACTAGCGTCGCACCATCGCGCGACCAGGCTGCGACAGCAAAATCGCCGTTGCCGACATCGCTCGTTTGCGCTTTAGCTACGGCGCCAACGTCCTCGCGTCGAGGATCGACACCCTCGGCGGCTCACCGTCGTAGCCGATCGCAACCTGCCGGCCGGAGGGATCGATCGCGACGCCAAAGGGGTTCTTGCCGTCGGGCGCGGCGCGTTTGGCGGTCAATTTGAGGTCGGGTCCGTAGCGACGCAATTGGCCGTCAAAGCTCGACGCTGATCAGCGCGTCGTCCGGGCGAAAAGACGAGGCCATAAACCTGATCGCCATAGTCGCGATCCGCGAGCAGCTCCGCGCCCGACGCGCTGTCGAGCACGCGCACTCCATTCCTTCCGAGCCCGACGGCGACGCGTCGCCCGTCGGCGGAGAAAGGCGATGTGGTCGATGACATTCTCGAACGTGCCGAAGCGGCGGATGGCGCCGTTCGACAGGTCGACGATCGTGAGGCTTCCTTTCCCATCTGGTCGTAAGCGGCGTCCTCTCCACCGGCAGCGAGCAGACGCCCGTCGGGCGACAAAGCCGTCGCATAGACCTTGCCGGCATTCCCGTCGCCGATCGGCAAGCGCACTACCCTCTTGAGCTTTGCCGTCGGGTAGCGACCACAGCCGCACGGTCTTGTCGTCGGACGCCGTCGCCAGCAGCCGGCAGGCGGCGTCGACGCCCATGCGCCGAATTGGCGCCGTGTGCATGCCAGTCTCGATGCGCAGGAACGGCCGCTGGTCGGGGCAAGCCTTGATCGCATCGTCGAGCGCGCCGCTCGCTGCCCCGTCGATCGCGCCCTTGTAGCAGCCGGCGTCGGTGAGGCGCTGCTCGAGCGCCTTGATCTCGTCCGCGTTCATCTTCGCCGGATCGAGGCCCGCGGCGAGGCCCGGCGCCAGACCCGCAAAGGCAATCAGAATTGAGGCCGCGGATATCGCCGCTCGTCTCGCCCAAAATATTCTTCTTCGAATCATAGCGTCCCGCCGCCGCGCGGATGCATGCTTACGAATTAAATAAACCCGACGATCTTAACAGCGAATCCAATAAGGTCAAATCTGGCAGCGCCGGCCCTAGTCACTTGGACCGCCGCTCGGACTAACTCGCCTCCGCCAACAGCGACAATTGCTGGCGTCCGGGATCGCCGAACTGGTCGACGAGGCGGGTCGGATAGTCGCCGGTGAAGCAATGGTCGGTGAATTGCGGCTGTCTCGGGTTGCGGCCGGGATAGCCCATGGCGCGATAGATTCCGTCGACCGACAGGAAGGCGAGCGAGTCGGCGCCGACGAACCGGCGCATCTCCTCGAGGTCCATGCGGGCGGCAAGCAGCTTGTCGCGCTCGGGCGTGTCGATGCCGTAGAAATCGGGGTAGGCGATCGGCGGCGACGAAATGCGGAAGTGAATCTCGCGCGCGCCCGCCTCCCGCAGCATTTGCGTGATCTTGACGCTGGTCGTGCCGCGCACGATCGAATCGTCGATGAGCACGACGCGCTTGCCCTCGACCACCGCGCGGTTGGCGTTGTGCTTCATGCGAACGCCAAGCTCGCGAATCGACTGGGTCGGCTGGATGAAGGTGCGGCCGACATAATGGTTGCGGATGATGCCAAGCTCGAACGGCAGGCTCGAGGCTTGCGCATAGCCGATCGCGGCGGGTACGCCGGAGTCGGGAACCGGCACCACCACGTCGGCGTCGGCGGGCGCCTCGCGCGCGAGCTCAGCGCCCATCGCCTTGCGGGCGTCGTAGACGCTTCGCCCATGAACGATCGAGTTCGGCCGCGCGAAATAAATGTATTCGAAGATGCAGGGCCGGGCTGGCAGCCTGGCCAGCGGGAAGAAGCTCTTGACCCCGTCGCCGTCGATGACCACCACCTCGCCGTTCTCGACGTCGCGGACGAATTTCGCCCCGATGATGTCGAGCGCGCAGGTCTCCGAGCAGAGGATCGGGCTGCCCTCGAACTCGCCGAGCACCAGCGGGCGGATGCCGAGCGGATCGCGCGCGCCGATGAGCTTCTTGTTGGTCAGGGCCACGAGCGCATAGGCGCCCTCGATCTCGGCCAGGGCCTCGACGAAGCGGTCGACGATTTTCTGGGCCGGCGCGAGCGGGCGGCGAGCAAGAGCACCACTTCCGTATCGGTGGTCGACTGGCAGATCGCGCCGCCGCGAATGAGCTCGCGCCTGAGTGTCAGCCCATTGGTCAGATTGCCGTTGTGAGCGACCGCGAGGCCGCCGGCCTCGAGCTCGGCGAACAGAGGCTGGACGTTGCGCAGCACGGTCTCGCCGGTCGTCGAATAGCGCACATGGCCGATCGCCGATCGGCCCGGCAGGCGGTCGATGGTCGCGGCGTTGGAGAAATGGTCGCCGACCAGCCCTTGCCTGCGCTCGGAGTGAAAGCGCACGCCGTCGTAAGCGACGATGCCGGCCGCCTCCTGGCCGCGATGCTGGAGCGCGTGCAGCCCGAGCGCGGTGATGGCCGCGGCGTCGGGATGGCCGAAGATGCCGAAGACGCCGCACTCTTCGCGCAGGCGGTCGCCGTCAGGGTCGAAGCCGGCCTCGGCCGGCGCGTCCGGAATGGCTTCTGGCGAGGTTGGCGTCACTGCCTGGGGGCCGGAGCGAAGGGGGCGTTCTTGTTGATCAAGGCGTCGAGCTTCTGCTTGTCCAGCGAGGACCCGCCGCTCGCTCCCGAACTCGAATCGGCCTTTTTCGGAGCCGGAGTTGAAGGCACGGCGATCGGCTGATCGTCTTCGGTCTTGGCGCGCGAGGCGGCTGGGTTGTTCGTCAGTTCGTTGGTCGCCGCGTTGGCGTGCGACTCGATCCAGCCGTTGATCGTCTGGGCCGCATCGGTCGGCAGCATGGCGACGATTCGATCGGCCGTCTCGGTGAGGACCGGCCGCGTCCTGGCGTTCTTGACCCATTCCGGTTGCTGCTTCTCCGAGACCAGCCAGTTGAAGATGGCGAAAGCGACCACGGCGAGGAGAAACCCCCTGGCGACGCCGAACACGAAGCCGAGCGACCGGTCGAGGGCGCCAATCTTGCTGTCGAGGATCGCATCGGACAGTCGAACCGTGAACAGCGACACGACGATCAGCGTGACGAAGAACACCAGCGCCGCCGCGGCCGCCTGGGCGATGACCTCCTTATGGATATAGGGAGTGAGGTAAGGCATGACCATGGGGTAGAAATAATAGGCGGCCGCCGCCGCCGCCGCCCACGAGGCGATGGCGAGCACCTCGCGGGTGAACCCCCGCATCATCGACAGGAGGGCGGAAACAAGAACGATGCCGAGAACCGCTAGATCGAGATAGGATGGCATTTGGGAGACAACCTCGTCCGCGACGGCCTAGACCTCATGCGCCGTTTAACGGCTGACGCGGGCGCCTTATAACCAAGCCGTCTCAGTTCGTCACCCCACTCAAGGCCGCCGCCCGGGCCGATCCGGCCTTCCTGTCCACTGCGCTTGCGGCGATCAGCGCGACCAGCGCGGCCACATTGTCGATCGGCTGAGCCGCGATATGGACCGGCTCGGCGCCGGCGCGCGGCGACTGCGGCGCGAAGGCGCGGGTAAAGCCAAGCTTGGCGGCCTCCTTGAGCCTGAGACCCGCATGCGCCACGCCGCGCACCGAGCCCGACAATCCGATTTCGCCGAAATAGACGGCGTCGCGCGGCAGGCTTGCGCCGGTGAGCGAGGAAACGAGCGCCGCGGCGGCGGCGAGATCGGCCGCAGGCTCCATGATCCTCAAGCCCCCGGCGACGTTGAGATAGACGTCATATTGGCCAAGCTTCATGCCCGCGTGGGCCTCGAGCACGGCAAGCACCATGGCGAGGCGGCTCTGCTCCCAGCCGACAACCGCCCGTCGCGGGGTGCCGAACGTCGTCGGGGCGACCAAAGCCTGGATCTCGACCAGAAGCGGACGCGCGCCCTCGACCCCGGCGAAGACGGCGGCGCCCGGATGGGCGGCCCCATCGCGCTCCGCGAGGAACAAAGCCGAAGGGTTCGGCACTTCGGCAAGGCCGCCGCCGGTCATTTCGAACACGCCAACCTCGTCGGTCGCGCCGAACCGGTTTTTGGCCGCCCGCATGAGCCGGAAGGCATGCGCGCCGTCGCCCTCGAAGGAGAAGACCGCGTCGACCATATGCTCGACCACGCGCGGGCCCGCGATCTGCCCGTCCTTGGTCACGTGCCCGACCAGCAGCAAAGCCGCGCCGCTCGCCTTGGCGAAGCGGATCAACGCCTGCGCCGAGCCGCGCACCTGGCTCACCGTTCCGGGCGCCAATTCGATCGCGTCGCTCCACATGGTCTGGATCGAATCGATCACCACGAATTTCGGCGCGTCGCCCGAGCCGAGCGTCGCCACGATATCCTCGACGAAGGTTTGCGCCGCGAGCTGGACGGGCGCCTCGGCGAGCCCGAGCCGGGCGGCGCGCAGACGCACCTGGGCGGTCGATTCCTCGCCCGAGACGTAGACCACCCGCCCCCCCGCCCGGGCGACGGCCGCGCAGGCCTGGATCAACAGGGTCGACTTGCCGATGCCTGGCTCGCCGCCGATCAGCGTGGCCGAGCCGGGAACGAACCCGCCGCCGGCGACCCGATCGAGTTCGCCGATGCCGGTGACGAGGCGGGGCTCGGACTTCGTCGCGCCCGACAGGTCCTCGAGGGGAAACGGCCGACCGGCGGCGCCCCGCCGCAGGGCGGCGGCTCCAACGCCGAGCGCCGCCGCTTCCTCGATGATCGTGTTCCACTCGCCGCAGGATTCGCACTTGCCCTGCCAGCGTTGGGTGATGGCGCCGCAGTTCTGGCAGACATAAGAAGAACGGAACTTGGCCATTTCGTCGAACTCGCAGGTTTGCCTTGGCCTGTCGAGAGGCTTCGTCAAGCGGCTTCGAGCCTTCCCCGGCAGGCGTCCCTTAACCAATGAGGCGCCGGCAGCCTCAATCTATTCAGCGAGCGTTCAACCACCCCTCGCTAAGGCGTGGCCGCTGCTAATCGAAAGGCGAACTCCATGCGAAACATCCTGATTGCTTCTGCCTTTGCCCTCGCCGGCCTCGCGGCCGCGGCGCCGTCTCAGGCGATGCCGTTCGCGTCCGCCCGACAAAGCGCGCACCGGCGTTCACGCTCGTCGCCTACGGTTGTGGCGCCGGCTTCACGCGTGGACCGTATGGCCACTGCCACCCGATGGGCCATCTCCCGCCCCGGCCGGCCTACGGCTACCACCCGTACGCCCACCCTTACGCCCACCGCCACTGCTGGTGGCGCCACGGCGTGCGCGTCTGCAACTGAGCGGGAAGACCAAGCACTGGCGCTGGCTCTCCAAGGGCCAGCGCCTCACGCAGCCGAGCTGGGCCTCGCCTTCAACGCCTCGCGCCAGCGGTTGAGGTGAACGAGCTCGGGCGGGATCGCGATCCGCGCCGACTTCGCGAAATCCAGCGCCACCAACCCGGTGATGTCGGCGACCGTGAACCGGTCGCCCGCGATGAACGGCCGGCGGCGCAAGCGTTCGTCGACGATCGTCATTGCGTGAAGCGCCCTTGGCCGATTGACCTCCGCCCAGTCCGGGACCTGCGGATTCTCCATTTCCGCCATTTTCGGGTGGCTGTGGCGCACCACCTGGGCGATCGGAAAGAGGAGGCGCAATTCGAGCTGGCGCTGCCACATCTCGATCATCGCCTGTTCGACCGGGGTCAAGCCGAACAGGTTCGGCGCCGGCCAAATCGCCTCGATATAACGACAGATCGCAATGGATTCGGCGATTCTCGTCCCGTCGTCGAGCTCGAGAACCGGAATTGTCTCGAAGGGATTGAGGCCTGAGAATTCCGGCGTCTTGTGCTCGAGCTTCGCAAGGTCAACCTCGACCCGCGGGATCGTCAGGCCCTTCTCGGCGAGAAAAATGCGCACACGGCGCGGGCTCGGCGCCTGGTTGGAATTGTACAGCTTCATGGCCGCCCTCCCCATGCGGCTTCGCGACCATCGTCCGCGGGTTGAGGCATCGTAAACCTCGACGCCCGTGAGCCGCGAACTGACGGGGCAAAACGAGCAACCTTAATCAAATTATCCGCAAAAATCTCTCAATTCCAAACCATTGCATCAGCAGCTCGTTAATCAATTGAGCCGCATGATTGACGCGAGTAAGAGCGTGCGTGTCGGGCGGCTATGCGTGATGTCGGGGCGGACCTGGGCGGGAGCGGGAGCGGCGACAAGTCCGCTTCCGAAGCCGCAACGCGCCGGCGCAAGATGACCATCCAGCTCCGGGAGGCCCGGCGGTCCCTCTCCGAACCCGACGCCATCCCCAGCCATTCGACGGCGATGGTGCGGCTGTTCGCGGAAATCAATCGCAGCGCCACGCCGATGCTCGGGATCATCGCGCTTGGCGTGTGCGCGATGGCGCTGGCGTTCATCGACGCCGGGCCGCTCACGACGTGGATCGCCTTCATCTCCTGCGCCATCGCGATTGGCTATTCGCTGCCAATCGCCTTTCTCAACTCGAGCGACAAGGAAAAGACGGCCGGCGCCTGGCGGCGCAAGTTCGTTTTTTCCACCGCGCTCAGCGGGTCGGCCTGGGCCTATCTCATCGTCACGCTGCTCGGAAAACACGATCCGAACGCGCACGCGTTCGCGATTATCGTGATGCTGCTCGTCTCCACGGTGATGTCGCTCCTGGCCGCGGCCATTCCAGCGGCTTTCGTCGCCGGCATGCTGCCGATGATCGTCGGCGTGATCCTCCTCTACGCCCCGCGCCTGCATGGCGCGGCCGTGCCGACGGCGGCGCTGGCGATCGGGGTCGTCGGCTATTTCCTCATCGTTGCGCGGCGCCTGCACGCGACCGCCTCTGAGAACATCTCGTTTCAGGCGGAGAAGGACTCGCTCATCGCCGAGCTCGAGCAGGCGAAGCTCAATTCGGACGAGGCGCGGCGCCGCGCCGAGGGCGCGAACCTCGCCAAATCTCGGTTTCTTGCGACCATGAGCCACGAACTGCGCACGCCGCTCAACGCGATCCTTGGATTCTCGGAAGTGATGAAAGGCGAATTGTTCGGCCCCCACTCGCTGCCGGCTTACAAGGAATATTCCAACGACATCCACGCGAGCGGCCAGCACCTCTTGATGCTGATCAACGAAATCCTCGATCTCTCGCGGGTCGAGGCCGGGCGGTATGACCTCAAGGAGGAGCCGGTCTCGCTGACCGGGGTGGTCGAGGAATGCCTTCGTCTCCTGTGGCTCAGGATCGAGCGGCGCCATCTCGTCATCACCGAAGCGATGGAGCCCGGATTGCCGCGCATCTGGGCGGACGAGCGGGCGGTGCGTCAGGTGACGCTCAACCTGCTCAGCAACGCGATCAAGTTCACCCCGCAAGGCGGCGCGATCACCATCAAGGTCGGCTGGACCCGGAAGGGCGGACAATATCTCGCCATCGCCGACACCGGGCCCGGCATCCCGCCGGAGGAGATCCCGATCGTGCTGTCGTCTTTCGGCCGCGGAGCGCTGGCGCAGAAAAATGCGGAAGAGGGCACGGGCCTTGGGCTGCCGATCGTCAAGGGACTGGTGGAGCTGCACGGCGGGGAATTCCGCTTGAACTCGACCCTGCGGATCGGCACCGAAGTGATCGTCATTTTCCCGCCCGAGCGGGTGATGGACACGCTGCCGGCGCTGGCGTCCAAATCGACCCCCGAGGCGCCTGGAGCGACGCCGGCGCCGCATGCGCCGGCGCCAGCGGGACCACGCGGCTTGAAGGACGCCCGTCCTCGACCCCGCTTCGGCTGTGAGCGGGATCACAGCGGCCGCTGAACTCCCGCTGCAGGCTCGGTCGCGACTGCATCGGGACGAACCGGACCCGTGCCTAACGGAGAACCGCGTGGCCGACGAGGAGATTAACGACGCCGACCTCGTGGCGAAGGTGTCGGGCGTTCTGCTTTCCCGAGTGTCAGCGAATCAATTTCCGTTGGGGAAAGCAGCATATCAACGCGAAGGCGTACCGCGCGGTGGTCTTCGCGCTTCTGAACTCGCGCATCCACCTCTACGAGGCCGACGCCGCGCACAAGCTCGACCCCGGCGTCGAAGCCGTGTACCGCGAAGCAAGCGAGACGATGATCCTTCGTCCGCATCTCAATATGCACAAGAGTCTACAACCGAATGACCGTCGTGCATAAGTCGACCCACGCCGTTCAGGACGCGCAATTGGCCGGCGAGTGGATATGGAGGCTTGACAAGGAGGCGATCGGCTTTGTCGCGGAATGGCTGTACGACATCTATTCGTCGCCGGACCGCAACAATCTGAGGAACAAGCCGGACCCGGACGACCCGATCGAAGTCACTGCGGTCGAAATCGCACGATCGCTGGCGGATAGGCCTGGCGCGTCTCCCGACCCGGCCGCGATGCGGCGTTTGGGAGACGCGATCTACGCCGATCCGACCTATTCGGTCCGCATGTTGCTCCACCCCTGGGTGCGAGGAGACGGAGTTGCGAAGCCACGTTTCCCTTAAGATAGCCACTGGGCGGCGCATCGCCTGGCGGCCGATGCACGCTCACGGGGAGACGAGATTCGCGCAAGCTCCGCTTGCGAACGGCGCCATTGATCCTGCGGGCCTCGCCCCTCCCGATCCTTGTCTCGCGCCCGACTTTCGACGAGTGAGCGGGATCACAGCGCCCGATCGAGCCCCGTCGCAAACAACCTCGTGATCTCCAATTCTGTCGCCTGTCCGCCGGCGCCTTGAGTTAAGGAGGATGGAATGGCCGGCGACGACGGCCACGACCATGTCAATGAGCCCGCTCTTGTGGCGAAGCTGTCGCAGGTTCTGCTTTCCCAAGCGTGCCAGCGGATCAATTTCCGTTGGGGAAAGCTGCAGGTCACGGCCAAGGCCTACCGCGCCGTTGTTTCCGCCCTCGACAAATCGCAAATCGACATCTTCGAGGCCGACGGCGCCGACCACATCCTCGATCCCGGCGCGGAGGCCTCATACATCGGCAATCCCGAGAGCATCATCATTCGTCCACTACCTCGATCCCCACACAGCCTTCGATCAACGGGCCATCGTGCACGAGGCGACCCACGCCGTTCAGGACGACCAATTGAGTGGGGAGTGGGTGTGGAGACTTGATGACGAGGCGACCGCTTACATCGCCGAATGGCTCTTCGTCATCCATGCGTCGCCCAACCGGGATCGCTTGATCAGCAAGCCTGATCCGAACGATGCGATCGAAAGCATTGCGGTCGAAATCGCCCGGGCGCTTGCCGACAAGCCTGGCGCATCGCCCACCCCGGAGTCGATGCGGCGATTGGGGGATGCGATCTTCCACGATCCGACCTATTCGGTCACGATGGCGCTGCATCCCTGGATCCGCGACGACGGCGTGACAAAGTCCGATTTTCCCTGAAGGGCGATGGGGCGGACGCCGCACGGGGGAACCTCCCGCGCGTTGTCGCCTTTGACAGAACGCGCCGGGCAAATTTCGCTGAACGCGGGAGCGTTCGCATGTCTTCCCAATTCGATCAAGCCGCTCATCTTCATCAGCTACGCGCATCTCGATGAGCCTGACCCGCCGCGCGGTGAGGAAATCCAGTGGCTCACCTTCGTGATGAAGTTTTTGCGTCCCGCAGTGAAGGGGCGCAAATACGAAGTGTGGATGGACCGGCTGATGCCGGGGGGCGCCGACTGGAATCCGGAAATCGAGGCGAAGATCAGATCGTGCGACATTTTCGTCCTGCTTGTGTCCACCCGTTCGACCGGGTCGGACTATATCGTCGACAACGAAATCCCGATCATCCGCGAACGCCAGAGCCATGACGACGGCGTCTATTTCTATCCCTTGCTGCTCGA
>CAWFZA010000002.1:0-55745 GCA_963820095.1 uncultured Alphaproteobacteria bacterium | reverse complement strand
GCGCCGTCGCCTTCGCCCGCCTTCTCCGCTCGGCTCCTTGCGGGCGGGCAATTCGACCCGCTGGGCCAGGTTCGGAAAGGCGTCCTCCTTGTTGGGAAACGCCATTGCGGCGACGAAATGGCGCTGGAAGTCAGGCTCGATCGCGGTCTCGATCTTGTCGATCCGCCGGACGACGCTCTCGATCTCCGCCCGCGCCGCAAGATTGAGGAGCGCGATCCGGGCGCCGGTTCCAGCCGCATTGCCGGCGCTCGCGACTTTGGAAAGATCGCAGTCGGGAATGAGGCCGAGCGTCATCGCATAGAGAGGATCGATGTGGCTGCCGAAAGCGCCTGCAAGCGTCACGCGATCGGGCGCTCGCGCCGGCGCGCTCCATGAGCAGCTTCGCGCCGGCGTAGAGCGCGGCCTTGGCGAGCTGGATCGCGCGCACGTCGGTCTGATAGATAAGGAGCCGGGGCGCGCCTTCATGCAGCACGTAAGCGAACGTGCGGCCGACCTGTTCGATCCGGCTGGTTCGGCTCGTGAGCTCTCCGTCGATCACGCCGTCCTCTGAGACTATGCCGGCCATGAACATCTCGGCAATCACCTCGATGATGCCCGACCCGCACACGCCTGTGACCCCGGTCGTCGCGATCGCCTCGGCGAAGCCCGGCTCGTCCGACCACAGATCGCAGCCGATCACCTTGAACTTGGGCTCGAGCGTCATGCGGTCGATCCGCACTCGCTCGATTGCGCCGGGCGCCGCGCGCTGACCACAGGAGATCTGCGCGCCCTCGAAGGCGGGGCCGGTCGGCGACGAGCAGGCGAACAGCCGCGCCCGATTGCCGAACACGATCTCGGCGTTGGTGCCGACATCGACCAGCAGGGTCAGCTCGTCCTTGAGGTGCGGGCCCTCGGCGAGCACGACCCCGGCCGTGTCGGCGCCGACATGGCCGGCGATGCAAGGCAGCGCGTAGACAAACGCGGCCGGCGCAACGTCGAGGCCGAGCTCGCGAGCGCGCGCCTCGTAAGCCGCGTCTATGGTCAGCGCGAACGGCGCTCCGCCAAGCTCGGTCGGGTCGAGGCCAAGCACAAGGTGATGCATGATCGGGTTGCCGACCAGCGTGGCTTCCAGGATCTCGCCGCGCTTGACGCCAGCCTCGCGCGCGGCTTCGCCAATGAGAGCATCCATCGCCTCGCGCACCACGCGCGTCAGCTCCTTGTCGCCGCCCGGGTTCATCATGACGTAGGAGACGCGGCTCATCAGATCCTCGCCGAAGCGGATCTGCGGATTCATCGCCCCGACTGCGGCGACGACCTCGCCGCTCACGAGATCGGTGAGGTGGGCGGCGATGGTGGTCGAGCCGACATCGATTGCGACGCCGAAGGCGCGCTCGGCGAAGCCCGGCATGACCGCCACAATGTCGTGGCCTTTGCGCACCGCGACGGTGACCTTCCAAGCCCCCGCCCGCAACGCCTTTTGCAGGCCGGCGAGCGTCGCGAGATCAGCAGTCGTTTCCTCAAGCGCCCACTGCTCGCGCAAAGCCTGTTGCAGACGCCTCAGATCGCTCGACGGCTCGTGCATATCCGGTTCGGCGACTTCGACATAATAGAGGCGGACGACTGGGTCGATCTCGATCGGATGCGTCTCCGCGCGCTTGCGGACGACCTGCCGATGGACCTGGCTTTCGGGCGGCACGTCGATGACCAAATCGCCACAGATCCTCGCCTGACATCCAAGCCTCCGGCCGGCTGGAAGCGCTCCCCGCTTTGAGACATAGCGGGCCTCGACCGTGCCCGATGGCGTCACGTGATCGGCGCCGGAATGAATGGCGTGCTTGGGGAACTCGCCTTGCGTGACGTCAACCTGGCAGCGCCCGCAAATGCCGCGTCCGCCGCAGACGGAATCGAGATCGACGCCGAGCGCGCGCGCGGCCTCAAGCAGACTTGCGCCTTCCGCGAACTCGCCCCGCTTGCCGGAAGGCGTGAAGACGACGCGATGGGGGGTCAACGCTAAAGGCCCGGACCCTGGCGCACCGGCGCTCCTCGCGGGAGTATGGTCAAGGCGCTTCGCGCCCGTCGTGCTTCGCGAGAACCGCCAGCCGATGCGTATCGTATTCGGCTTCCAGCCGTGCGGCGGAAGAGTCAGCCTCCGCCTCGAGATCGTCGCCGCAAGGAATGGGCTCGCCGCGCCGCCACTCGGCGAGATAGGCATCGTCGCTCTTGGCGCCAGCGTGCATCGCCGCCGCATCGATCGCGCGAATGAAACGCTCCGACAATTGACGCTTGGCGGAGGACCGCCCGGCTTTCACGATGACCTGGCTCGGGATGTCGCGCCAGTAAAGAATGGTCAGGCTGGCCACGACGTCTCCTTTTCTCGCGTCGCGCCCGCGAGAAACGAGCGGATCCCGTCGAGGCCGGTGAAGCGGCGCTCGTAGGCGAGGCCAAGCCTTTCGGCCGCCACCCTGGCCTTCGCCTCCAAATCGGGATCGTCGAACTGCGCGAGATGGACGAGCCGGCTATAGTTGCCGAAGTAGTCGTCGCGCAGCTGAGGAAACCGGTCCAGGCCGAGGCCGCGAATGACGAGCGCGTCAAAATGGCGGGCGAGAAAATCGGTGAGGTAGAACGTACCGGGCTCTTCCTCGGCGAGCGCGGCGAAGGTCTCCTCGCCGGCGTAGAACGCGTAGCAATGCGCGCCCTCGATCCGGCTTACCCCCTCTTCCTGCAGCACGCGATCGAGCTCGCCGCCGGTTCCGCAATCGCCGTAGAGGCAGAGGATCTCGTCGTAGGCTTCGCGATTGGCGCGGATCTTCGCCCGCATCGCATCCGGGATCTTCTTGGGATGATTGTGAAGCTGCGCCGGCAGGCAAACGAGGTCGATGTGGTCGAGCTTGAGTGCAAGCACCTCGCGCGCCAAGGCGCCGCAAGCAATGACAAAGATCTGGCGCGCGCCCTCGCTGCGACGCGGATAGCTTGCTTCGGCGAAGACTTCGGCGCGCTCCCCGCGACTGTCATCCCCGCAAACGCGGGGATCCAGATCATGAGGCGCGGACGTTTGTCGCAATGACGCCGCATCGGCCGCCCGCGGCGCCTTTCTGGACCCCCGCTTGCGCGGGGGTGACACCCTCCGGATTGCAGGCGCCAAGGTCACGGGGCCCTCAGACTTGCTCGCGCGCCTGCACGGTGCCTTGCCGGCGTGCGAGCAGGGCTCTGGCCGTCTCGACGGTGACGGCCGCATCGCGGCAATAGGCGTCCGCGCCGATCGCCTCGGCGAAGGATTCGTCGAGCGGCGCGCCGCCGACGAGCACAATGTGGTCGTTGCGGATGCCCTTCTCCTTCAGCGTGTCGATGATGACTTTCATGTAGGG
The DNA here is from genome assembly GCA_963820095.1 of uncultured Alphaproteobacteria bacterium. GTDB lineage: Bacteria > Pseudomonadota > Alphaproteobacteria > Rhizobiales > Beijerinckiaceae > Roseiarcus. Next base: position 52,401 of record CAWFZA010000002.1, on the reverse strand, counting down.
CATGGTCGTGGTCAAAAGCGCCGACATGCCGACGATCTCCGGCTGATGCTTCTCGATCGCCTCGAGATATTTGTCGACGCCGTTGTTGACGCCGAGGTCGAACACTTCGAAGCCCGCGCCCTCCATCATCATGCAGACGAGGTTCTTGCCGATGTCGTGGATGTCGCCTTTGACGGTGCCGATCACCATCTTGCCCATTTTCGGCGCGCCGGTCGCCGCGAGAAGGGGGCGCAGGATCGCCATGCCGGCCTTCATCGCATTGGCGGACATCAGCACTTCCGGCACGAACAAAATGCCGTCGCGAAAGTCGATGCCGACGATCCGCATGCCCTCGACCAGAGCTTCGGTCAGGACCTTGTAGGGCGCCCAGCCGCGGTCGAGCAGAATGCGCACGCCGTCCTCGATCTCCTCCTTGAGGCCGTCGTAGAGGTCATCGTGCATCTGCTTGACGAGCTCGTCGTCGTCGAGGGTTTTAAGGTCGAGTTCGTCTTCCGCCATCGGCGCTGTTCCCGCTAAACGTCCGTTCGCACGCGGCTCTACGCGCCCGTCAACCCTCTTAGCCTCTTTAAGGTTAAAGGAAAGCGCCTGCCACGCAGTCCCTTGAAGCGTCTGCATCATCTCGCGCAGCCGCTTCGCAGCCAAACACAATTATCGGTCGCCGATGGCCAATTTTGTGGCGCGGGCCGGCGCCGCTCGGACGGCACGTGAGCGCAACCCTGGGCGCTCATTGACGACGGTCTATCTCCGTTCTATCTAGACTGTCTAGCTATATGGGAGAGCACATGGACTGGCCCCTTCAAGACGCGAAGAATTGTTTCAGCGAAGTGGTGCAGCGCGCCCGGCGCGAAGGACCGCAGACGGTCACGCTGCGGGGCGAGCGAGCCGCGGTGGTCCTGTCCGCACCCGACTACGACGCGCTCGTGCGCGATCGCCCCTCGTTGGTGGATGATCTTCTCTCAGGCCCGACATGGGATCGCGAGCTCGCCGAGGCGGTCGGAGCGCGCGCCAAATCCCCAAGTCGCGATCCGGCCATTTAATTGTATCTCGTCGATACGAATGTCGTTTCCGAGGCTCGCCGCGGCAGCCCTCATGCTTTGACTTGGCTGCGATCCGTTCGTCCGGACAAGATCTATCTGAGCGCGCTCACCTTGGGAGAGATCATGCGTGGCGTGACGCTGAGACGAAAGTCCGACCCGCAGACCGCGACGCGCCTAACGGAATGGCTCGAGCAGTTGCGGCAGGATCACGCCGATCGAATCCTGCCCGTCACCGACCGCATCGCATTGGAATGGGGCCGCATCGCCGCGCTCAGACCGCGCGGCGACATCGACGGGCTGATGGCCGCGACAGCAATCGTGCATGACCTGATCCTGGTCACGCGTAACGTCAAGGATTTCGAGGATATCGCGGTCTCGCTGATCAATCCCTGGAGGATTGAGTGACCGGCGGGCGCGGTCGCTTTAGCCGCCAAAATGCGCACCTTATGTTCCGGAGCCCGGATCATCGACCGAAGTCCGAGGGCTGCCTTCAGCCTGAGGCTTCCCCGCCAGCTTTACGAGTTTGTATTTGCGGGCCGCAGCCTGAAATCGCGCCCGGGACGATCGGAAGGAGAAATCGCCCGTCGTCCGTTGAGCCGCACGAACCGGAACTTCCACTGAGGACACGGATCTTCGCCGCGCCACAACACGGGGCCGCGCTTGGCTTAACCCCGCGGCGCGCTTTATGCTTGGTCCGCGCCGACCGCGATTGGCAACCGCTCGTCCCTCAGGGATCGCCACTCCTGCCGCGGAAGGCTCAGGATTGCGTCTCAGTCCACAAGAGGTCGCCGGTGTCGTCGACAAATGCTCAACGCAGACATGCGAAGGCTACCAGGAGAAAGAAAACCCTGGACCAGCGCCGCCGGCTCGAGGTCCAGGACGCTGGCGGCGAATTGGCGCGTGAGGTCCGTCGAGCCGCGGCCGCGCCCCTGCACGCCTGTCTGATGCAGGATAGCGTGTTCCAGTCCGGCGTGGGGATGGTGTTCCTGAGCCGCAAGACCGGCGCGCGCGACCTGGCGCTGGGCGGCTTTCTCGTGGACGCCTATTGTCTCGGCGTCAAGGACGCGATGTACCGTGAATTGGATGAAAGCGAGATGGAAGAGCTGCTCGAGGGAGCCGGGGCCACTGCCCCTCTCGCCCCAGTCGATCCGTCCTATGCGCGCAAACTGCTGCGTGACGCTACCGCCTACGCGCGGTCGCTCGGACTGCCGCCTCACCCTGACTATGCATCGGTGGAGCTCATGTTCGGCGACGTCGCGGCGGACGCCTGCGACGTCGAGTTCCAGTTCGGTTGCGAAGGCCGGCCGCTTTACGTTCCCGGACCGACCGAATCTCCCACACAGATCCGGCGGCGAATTCGACCGCCTGCGGCGACACCTCGGCGACGACGGTTTCGACTTCGGCATCGCGGAAGCGGCGTTCGATCAGCCCGACGAGTTGGAGGACGGCGGGACCGGCTATGATCCCGACGTCGGCCCCGATCCCGTGCATTGGCTTGCGCTCGAGGAGGCGGAGCGCCTGCGTCAGGCGAAGGACTACCACCAGCGCCACGACACCTTGCAGGCCGAGCCGGAAATTCACGCCGCCGTTCATGTCGTGATCGAGAATCAGATTGCCACGGGCGATGAGACGCCGGCGCAGGGTGCGCTAGAACGGCTCATGGCGGAAGGCCTGACGCGGCATGAAGCCGTTCATGCCCTGGGTTCGGTACTGACCGAAATGATCGTCGCGGTCGCCAACGACAAGGAGGTCGAGCGTTTCCGGGCGGACGCCTACAACGGCGCCATCGCGCGGATCACCGCTGAGGATTGGCGGCGGTTGGCGATCGAAGACTGAGGGCGCAGAGCCTGCGCTCCTCATGCCTGAGACAGGCGCCTCCGGTGCTCCGCCACGGGAATCATTCCGCGCACCTTCTTGACCCTCGCCGGGTCGATCCGGGCGGAGACGATCCCGACGCCGTCCGACGCCTTGGCGACCACATGCCCCCAGGGGTCGGCGACGAGGGAATGGCCGTAAGTATGCCGCTGCTCATTGCCGACGGTGAACGATCCGGTCTGGGCGCTGGCGCAGACGTAGGTCTGGGTTTCGATCGCGCGGGCGCGCAGGAGCACCTCCCAATGGTCCTTGCCGGTCTGCATCGTGAAGGCGGCCGGCATCGCGATCATCTCCGCGCCCTTTTCCATGAGCGCCTGGAAGAGGTCGGGAAAGCGCAGGTCGTAGCAGATCGAGCAGCCGACGGTGACGCCTTCGCAATCGTAGGTGACGACCTTTTCGCCCGCCTTCACCGTCGCGCTCTCCTTGTAGGCCGTCCCGTCCGGCGTCATGACGTCGAACAGATGGATCTTGCGGTAGCGGGCGATCTCCTCGCCCTCGCGATTAAAAACGACTGAGGTATTATGGTAGCGGTCCTCGCCGTCGATCTTTTCCATGATCGAGCCGGCGTGGACGAAGATGCGGTGCTTGATCGATTGTCCCCGCGCCATTTCATAGGCCGGGCCGCCTGGGAACCGCTCGGCGGCGGCGAGTTTCTCAGCCCGCGAGCCGCCGGCCCAATCGAACTGTTCCGGCAGCAGCACCCAATCGGGACTCTCTTCGGCCACGGCGCGCGCGATCAGAGCTTCAGCCGCCGCGATATTAGCGGCCTTGTCGTTGATCGAATTCATCTGAATGAGCGAGACTTTCATTAGGCTTCCTCAGCAGAGCTCTCGCAGCCGGTCAACAACATGTCGCGCCGCCATCGATCGGAAGCGAGACGCCTGTGATCATCGAAGCCCCGTCGCCTAAGAGAAATACGATCGGCGCGGCGATCTCAGCCTCCGTCGCCCAGCGGCCGAGCGGCATCCGCCTTAGGAAGGGTTCGCCGATTTCGGGCCTGCCCCAGTAGAACGCCGACATCTCCGTCATCACGACGGTCGGGTTTACGCTATTCACGCGGATATTGTACTTGCCCAGTTCGAGCGCGGAAACCCGGGTGATGTTGTCCAGCGCAGCCTTCGAAGACCCGTAGGAAATATGGCCAACAAGGCCGATCAGCGCCGCTTGGCTCGACACGTTGACGATCGATCCCCCGTTGCCTAGACGAATCATGGACTGTGAAGCGTATTTGATGACCAGCAACGCGCCTCTCGCGTTGACGCTGATCACCTTGTCGAAAACTGAGATGTCCGTGGTCATCGGCGTCGCGATCTCGCCACCGAACCCGCCGCAATTGACCACTCCCCAGAGGTCGAGGTTTTCGAGAGCCTGCTGGACACTCTCCTCTGACGCGAGGTCGAACGCCAAGGTGCGGCATCCGGTTTTCGCGGCCAGCTCGTCCAAAGCCGCGACAGCGCGGCCGCTCGCGATGACGTCCGCTCCCGCGTCGACCAGCTGACGAACCGTCGCCCCGCCGATTCCGCCGCTAGCGCCCGTGACGAGGACCGTGCGTCCCTCAAGACTCCACATCTCGGTCATTCCTACATATGCCGAACCCTATCTCAAACTCCGCGCAAAGTCGGCGAAAGCCTTGAGCTGGTCGGCGATGAAGCCGCGCGTCGCCGGATCGGTCAGCTCGCCGGTCGCGGCGTCGATCTTCGTGTTGACCTGGGGGATGATGACCTCCGGCTTATTGAGCATGCGCCCGTCGAGATAGACGAAGACATGACGCAGATGCAGTTGCGCTCTCACACCCCCGAACAGGCTCGGCGAAGCGCTCTCGAGCGCGACAGGTTTTCCGGCGAAGGGCTGATTGGGCAAGCGGGAGATCCAGTCGATGGCGTTCTTCAACACCCCCGGAATGGAGTGATTGTATTCAGGCGTGACGATGAGGATACCGTCGGCCTTGCGGATCGCGTCGGCTGTCCTGGTTACGACAGGCGGGAATCCTTTTTCCTGCACATCATGATTATAGAGCGGAAAATCGCCGACCGATGGCAGAGACTCGATCGTCACCCCTTCCGGCGCAAGCGCGGGAAGGGCGCGGGCGATCGCCGCGTTGAACGAGCCCTTGCGGAGGCTCCCCACCATGACGACGAAGTGCAGCGGCCGTTCTTGAGCCATCGACTATTCCTCGGAAAGCCGAAGCGCCATCGCTCCGGCGAGCAGGCCCGCCGTTTTGGCGTTTATCGCGGAATTGCTATGGTCCCTAACAAATCGGGAGCAGCGCGGGGAGCCATGATCGTTGCAAACGAGCTTTTTTCCGTCCGGGGCCGCACGGCGCTGGTGACCGGCGGGGCGACGGGTCTTGGCCGGGTCTGCGCCGAGGCGCTGCTCAGCGCCGGGGCGCGCGTGCTGATCGCCTCGCGCAAGGCGGAGGCTTGTCAAGCGGCGGCGAGAGAGCTTTCCGAGCTAGGCCAATGTGAGGGCTTCGGGGGCACGGTCGCTAACGAAGCGGGCGTCGCCGCCCTGGCCGCCGAGACGCGAAAGCGCACCGACGCCCTGCATATCCTGGTCAACAATGCCGGGGCGAACTGGGGCGAATCGTTCGAAACTTTCCCTTGGAAGGCATGGGACCGCGTGCTCAGCGTCAATGTGACGGGGCTTTTCACCCTTACGCGCGATCTCGCTCCGATGCTGACCGCGTCGGCGACGCGCGACTGGCCTTCGACCATCATTAACATGGGTTCGGTCATGGGGACCGTGACGCAATCGGAAACCGCCTGGGCCTATTCAGCCTCAAAGGCGGCAGTGCATCACCTGACCCGCATCCTCGCCGCGGAGCTTGCGGGAAAGCAGGTGACGGTGAATGCGCTCGCGCCGGGGCCGTTTCCCACCAACATGACGAAATTCGCCCTTGGCGACGAAGAAGGACAGGCCCGCGGCGCCAAGTCGGTGCCGATGGGCCGCCTCGGACGGCCGGAAGACATCGCCGGCCCGCTCCTTTTTCTCGCGGGGCGTGGCGGCGCGTACACGACCGGGGCCATTCTGCCTGTGGACGGCGGCGTCAGCGTCACGACGCCGCCCGCGTTGTTCGGACAACACGAATGAACGATCGGGCGGAGGTCACGACGGTTCCTGCCGCCGAGCTCGCCGCGCTCGTCGGGCGCAGCTTCACATCGCGCTGGATGATCGTGGACCAGCCGCGAATCGACGCCTTCGCCAAGGTCACCGAGGACGAGCTGTTCATCCACGTCGATCCCGAGCGAGCGAGCAAGACGGTGTTTGGCGGCGCTGTCGCTCATGGCTTTCTCACGCTCTCGTTGCTGTCGGCCATGGCCTATAGCGCGCTGCCCAAAGTCGAGGGGGCCGCGCACGGCGTGAATTACGGCTTCGACCGGGTGCGCTTCGTTCGGCCTGTCCCCGCGGGAAGCCGGGTGCGTGGGCATTTCACGCTGCGTGGGGCCACGCCTCGCTCGGCAAACGAATGGCAAATGAGCTACGACGTCAGCGTCGAGATCGAAGGCGCGGAGAAACCCGCGCTGGCGGCAACCTGGCTCACGATGCAGGTGATGGGTTAGCGATTTGAAGCGACCAGAAACCGTTGGATGTCTTGACCGACGGATTTTGGTGTGTATAATACACACGATGCGGAGCGCCGACCTCATCCGCGAGTTGAAAGAGGCCGGCTGGGTCTTAAAGCGCGTTCGAGGCTCGCACCACGTATTCACTCATCGTCTACGGCGCGGAATTGTGGTTGTGCCACACCCCAAGCACGAGTTGGGCGTCGGGCTGGTCGCCGCAATCCGCAAGCAAGCTGGCCTTTGATCATGCATTACCCCATCGCGATCGAGTTCTGAGACTGACCAAACCGCGTATGGCGTTGTCGTTCCCGATCTGCCCGGTTGTTTCTCAGCCGGAGATACACTGGAGGAGGCAATCGCAGGCGCGGAAGAGGCGGCGTTGGCCTGGATTGAGGCCGCGCTTGACGCTGGCGAGCCGATCCCGCGCCCCTCCTCGCTCGAAGCAATCCGCGTGAAGCCAGAATTTACAGGCTGGATCCTCTCGCTTGTCACCGTCGATCCGGCCGTTCTCGACGACACTGTCGAACGCGTCAACATCACGCTACCGCGCCGGGTGCTGCGGCGCCTGGACGATGAAGCGCGCGCTGCAGGCGAGACGCGATCGGGCTATATCGCGAAGCTTGCCATCGAGCACTGAGAACGGCCCGTTTGAAGACCCGGAGGCTCGTCGCCGGTGTTAAGCGGAGATCGTTAATTAACAATAATATAACGTTTAATTATCTTCCGGCCCCCCGGCTCAGGGTGACTTGTGAATTGGGCCGCAAGTCGTTGGAATCGCTTGAAACGGACTCGCTAATCGGGGCCTGCCTCCTCGCATCCGGAGCGCGCGCCGTTCAGCCCCAGAACCGAACCGCCTCGCCCGTCGATGGCGCCGTGAGTTCGCCCTCCCACATCACCCGGCGCCCGCGCACGATCGTCCCGACCGGCCAACCCGTGACCGTCTTGCCGTCATAGGGAGTCCATTGCGAGCGCGAGGCGATCCACGAATTGCGGATCGTCTCCCGGCGCTTCAAATCGACCAGGGTGAAGTCGGCGTCGTAACCGACCGCGATCCGTCCCTTGCCGACAATTCCAAACAGCCGCTGCGGCCCGGCGCTGGTCAGATCGACGAAGCGTTCGAGACTGAGCCGCCCGGCGTTCACGTGGTCGAGCATGATCGGAACGAGCGTCTGCACGCCGGTCATGCCGGACGGGCTTTCGGGATAGGGCCTGGCTTTCTCTTCGAGCGTGTGGGGCGCGTGATCGGACCCGAGCACGTCGACGACGCCCTGCTCGAGTCCGCGCCAGATCGCCTGGCGATGGCCGGGGCCGCGGACCGGCGGGTTCATCTGCATCTTCGTGGCTAAGCGCGGGTAGTCCTCGGCGCTCAGCGTCAGATGATGCGGCGTCGCCTCGCAGCTCGCGACGTCTTTCGCGGCAGCCAGAAACTCCATTTCCTCGCGCGTCGAGATGTGGAGGACATGCACTTGCGCGCGCGCTTGTCGCGCGAGGCGAATGAGCCGCTCGGTCGAACGCAGAGCCGCGATCTCGTCGCGCCAGACCGGATGCGAGGACGGATCGCCGGCGACGCGCAGAGGTTTGCGCTCATTCAGGCGCGCCTCGTCCTCGCTGTGGAACGCCGCGCGTCGACGGATCAGCCTTTAGGATCGCTGAGCACGCCCTCGTCGTCGGCGACCAGAAGGCGCCCGGTCGAGGAGCCCATGAACACCTTGATCCCCGCCGCGCCCGGCAGCCGCTCGAGTTCGGGAATGTCGGCGACGTTGTCGTGCGTGCCGCCGACCCAGAAGGCGAAGTCGCAATGCATGCGGCCCTTCGCTCGGGCGAGCTTGTCGGCCAGCGCGTCCGCGCTCACCGTCAGCGGGTCCGTATTGGGCATTTCGAACACCGCCGTCACCCCGCCGAGAACGGCGGCCCGCGAGCCGGTCTCCAGGTCCTCCTTGTGAACGAGCCCCGGCTCGCGAAAATGGACCTGGGTATCGATGATTCCGGGAAGAATATGAAGGCCGCGGCAGTCAATGCGCTCGCCGGCCGCCGCTTGGCTCAAGGAGCCGATCTCGGTGATCCGCCCCTCGCGAACGCCAATGTCGCGCGCGCCGATCCCGTCGTGGTTGACGACGGTTCCGTTGAGCAGGACGCGATCGAAACTCAGCGGCATATCGGTTCTTTCTTGTAGTGGCGCGAATGCGGCCTATTTGACAGTCTCGGCCCTTGCAAGCACGACCGGAGGCGTCCATGCACAAGAAAGCTGCCATGCTTGAGGACCGGGGCGTCGTTTCCGTGAGCGGCGCGGACGCGACCGCCTTTCTGCAGGGGCTGCTGACCAACGATGTCGAGGGCCTGGAGCCTGGCGAGGCGCGCTATGCGGCGCTGCTGACGCCGCAAGGCAAGATCCTGTTCGACATGATCGTCGTCCGCGCGCCGGGGGAGGAGCCATTCTATCTCATCGATTGCGGGGCGACGCAGGCCGCCGATCTCATGAAGCGACTTGGCTTCTACAAGTTGCGCGCCAAGGTCGCGGTCGCCGACGTGAGCGCCGATCGCGCGGTCGCCGCCTTCTGGGGCGCCGAGCCGGCCGCCGTCGACGGCGTTCTCTACGCCGACCCGCGCGATTCGCGCCTGGGGTGGCGCGCGATCCTGCCGCGCCCGCTCGCCGCGGCGGTGGGGTTGGAACACGTGAACGAATACGAGGGTCTCCGTATCGCAGTCGGGGCGCCCAAGGGCGGCGTTGATTTCGCCTATGCTGATGCTTTCCCGCACGACGCCAATTTCGATCTGCTCCACGGGGTCGATTTCGACAAGGGCTGCTATGTCGGCCAGGAGGTCGTTTCGCGGATGAAGCATCGCGGAACCGCGCGCAGGCGCGTGACGCGAGTCAAACTGGACGGACCTGCGCCGGCGCCCGGCACACCGGTCGTGGATCGCGAGCTTACGGTCGGCGCGCTCGGCTCCTCCTCGGGACGCGAGGCGCTCGCGCTGCTTAGAATTGACCGCGCCGAAGAGGCGAAGGCGGCGGGCCGCATTTTGAGCGCGGGCGGCGTCACGCTCGCGCTTGCCGAGTGAGCGCCCCGCGTCCGGCTTCTAGGCCGCTTCGGTTTTCTGCCGCCGCATCGCGAGAGCGCCCAGCGAAACGAAGCCGATCGCCATCAGACCCCACGTCGCCGGCTCGGGCACAGACGCGGCGACGAAGGACAAGGGGCTGTTGTTCTCAGTGATCGACAGCGCGAATGTCGGCGGTTCGCTGAAAGTGGCGAGATAGCTGAAATAGATCCCTGGCGGATCTGGCTGCGGATTGAACGAGGACCAACTCGTGACGCCGCCGGCCGGGAAGGCAAGCGAAATCTGAAAAACGCTGCCGTCACAAGCCTGGGCGACACTGCCGTCGCAGGTGACTTGGACACGCCCATCCCGGTCGGGCGGGTTTACCGCAGGGAGAAGCAAGCCCGGGGTGCCCGGGAGCAGCAGCGAGACCGTCACAAGATAGGTGGTGGCCTGGCTTGTCTGGTCGAAGATCGGGCTCCCCGGATCACGGAGATCGCCCGTCGCCGTCGGGAGGCCAGGAGGGTCCGGCTGCGGATTGAACCCCACCAGCACGCCTGGATTGATGACCCCTCCAGATGTGAGGAACTCGAAGCCAGCTGAGCCGTCCGGGAACGTATAGGCCGGCAAAAGCGTCGCCGCGTCGGCGATGGTCGGGGCCACGATTGCGGCCATGGCAAAAAAACGAACAAGCAAAGCGTTCATGAAAACCTCCCCCGTTCTATATCCGGCATAGAGGCCGGTGCTGCACGCTATGGGGCGCCGGCGGCTTTCGCAAGGGCGGGCTTTGCGGCCGGCTCCCTTTGTTCGCTTGACCGCTTCCGAGCCTGTCTTTAGGAAACCTTGTGGCTAAGGGCTGGCAAACGGCTCAATTTTGCTAAGCGCCTCCAGCGCGGTATCGCTGCGCTGATCTCATCGGGAGGAATGGAATGAAGAAATTTTTGCTATCTGCTGCAATGGTCGGCGCGATGCTGGCCGTCGCGGGATCGGCGCAAGCCGCCGACAAGAAGACGATGGTGTTCGTCGTGAACGTCCCGTCGGACTTCTGGAAGGCCGCCGAGGCCGGCGTCAAGAAGGCGCAGAGCGAGCTGCCGAATTATAAGCTCGACTTCAAATATCCCGAGCAGGGGACCGCCGCGATTCAGACGCGCGTGATGGATGACCTCGTCGCGGCCGGCGTCTCCGCCATCATGGTGAGCGCGGTCGATCCCAAGACGATGACGGACGCCCTCGACCGTGTCGGCAAACAGGTGGCGTTGTTCACCACCGACAGCGACGCGCCCAAAAGCAACCGCGTCGCCTATATCGGCTCGAGCAACACCGATGCGGGCAAGCAGGCCGGCGAGATCGCGCTCAAGGCGATGCCGAACGGCGGCAAATGCATGGGCTTCGTCGGTCTGCCCGGCGCCGACAACGCGCGCGAGCGCATCGAGGGCTTCAACGAGACGATCAAGGGCTCGAAGATCGTGCAAGTCGACGTGCGCGCCGACGACGGCGACCAGACCCGCGCCAAGCGCAATGTCGAGGATACGCTGACAGCGCATCCCGAGATCGACTGCATGGTCGGCTACTATTCCTACAACACGCCCCGCATCTACGAGGCGCTCAAGGAAGCCGGCAAACTCGGAAAGATTACGATCGTCGGCTTCGACGAGGATGCGATCACGCTCGGCGGCGTCAAGGAAGGCACCATCGCCTCAACTGTCGTCCAGCAGCCCTACGAGTGGGGCTATCAGGGCATGAAGGACATGGCGAAGTATCTCGAAGGAGATAAATCGTTCATCCCCGCGAACGGCCTCATCATCATCCCGACCAAGATCATCAGCAAGGACAACGTCGACGCCTTCTGGGCGGAGCTGAAAGAGCGTCAGGGCAAGAAATAAGGCAGGCGGACGCAAACGCAGCGTTCGCTTAAGCTTGCACTCCAAGGCGTCGCGCTAACGCGCGGCGCCATCTTTTCCTCAAGGACCGCCTTTGGCCGATCCCCTCCTCCGGCTGATCGACATCAGCAAGAGCTATCCCGGCGTCCGCGCCCTTTCCCGTGTCAGCCTGACCGTGAACCGGAGCGAGGTTCTCGCGCTGATCGGCGAGAACGGCGCCGGCAAGTCGACCTTGATGAAAATTCTCGGCGGGGTGGTGAAACCCGACCAGGGAACAATCGAGATCGACGGCGCTGCGCATGGCGAGCTCACCGTCTCCGAGTCGCTGAATTCCGGAATCGCCTTCGTTCACCAGGAACTGAACCTCTTCGACAATCTCGATGTTAGCGCGAATGTGCTGATCGGGCGGGAGCCCTTGTTTGCTGGTCCGTTGAGGCTTGTCGACCGAAAGACCATGCGGCGCGTCGTCGCGCCTCTGCTGAAACGATTGAATGTCGACTTCGAAGTCGACGATCTGGTTTCCGACCTCTCCCTTGCGCAGCGCCAGCTTTTGGAGATCGCCAAGGCGCTTTCGCTCAACGCCCGCATCGTCATCATGGATGAACCGACCTCCAGCCTGACGTCCACCGAGACCGACAGGCTGATGCGGGTCATCGGCGAGCTCAAGGCCGATGGCGTGTCGATCATCTTTATCACCCACCGGCTGAACGAGGTGGAAACCTGCGCCGACCGCGTGGTCGTCCTCCGCGACGGCTCGGTCGTCGGTGAGCTCGATCGCGACCAGATCCATCGCGACGCCATGATCCGCCTGATGATCGGACGAGACCTGAAGTCGCTCTATATCCCGCCCAAATCGCCGCCCGGCGCGAATGTGCTCGAGGTTGCGGCATTACGAACTGTTTCGCATCCCGCGCACGCTACGAGCCTCTCGCTCAGGGCGGGCGAGATCTTGGGAATGGCTGGATTGATCGGGGCGGGGCGGACCGAGCTGGCTCGAGCTGTGTTCGGCATTGATCCCGTACTGGGAGGTGAGATTCGGCTGAACGGCGCGCCCGTCTCCATCCGTTCGGCCAAGGACGCAATCGCGCACGGAATCTACCTCGCGCCGGAGGATCGCAAGCGCAGCGGTCTTGTGCTCGAGGATTCGGTCAACGAGAACATTTCACTGCCGAACATCCTCTCTTTCGCGCGGTATTTTCTGGTCGACTCCAGAGCGGAGCGCAAGAATGCCGAGCGGCAACGCCAATCCCTCAACATCAAGACGGCTGACGTCGAGACGCGGGTCGGCACGCTCTCGGGCGGCAACCAGCAGAAGGTTGTCCTCGCCAAATGGCTGTCGATGAAGCCCAAGGTGATGATCTTCGACGAGCCGACGCGGGGTATTGACGTCGGATCGAAGTCCGAAATCTATTCGCTGATGCGGGGCCTGGCGGACGCGGGCGTCGCGATCTTGATGATTTCCTCGGACATGGAGGAAGTGATCGGGGTCAGCGACCGCATTGTGGTGATGCAGGAAGGCGCGATCAGCGGGACGCTGAATCGCGACCAGTTCAGCGAGGAGAACGTGATGCGGCTCGCCGTCGCTCGCGCAGCGGAGCAGAGTGCGGCTTGATGCTGAAGAAGGATCTCGGACTTTTCCTGCTCATCGTCGTCGTTGGCGCGGTGGTGGCGTTTCTCAACCCGCGCTTCATCTCGCCGATCAATCTGGAGAACACCGCCAATCTCGTCGGGCTATTCGGCCTGTTCTCCATCGGCGAAGGCTTCGTCATCATCACTGGCGGCATCGACCTTTCGATCGGCTCGGAATTCGCCCTGTTTGGCGTCGTCTTCGTTGACCTGCTCGTGAACTATCACGTCCCATGGATCCTCGCCGTTCTCATCATCATCGGTTTCGGCGTGATCCTTGGGTTCGTGCATGGGTTTCTCGTCACGCGCATGAATCTTCAGCCCTTTGTCGTCACCCTCTGCGGCCTCCTGATCTATCGCGGGATCGCGCGCTGGTACACCGACGACGGGACGGCCGGATTTGAGTTCGGTCAGAGCTTTCCGGCGCTCGAATGGATCACCACCGGGCGCACCTACGGCATCCCGCACACCTTCGTCATCTTCCTTGTCGTCGCCGCGATCATGGGGGTGCTGCTGCATCGTTCGGTGTTCGGGCGCTACCTGTTCGCCATCGGCAAGAACGAAGAGGCGGCGCGCTTCTCCGGCATCGCGACCAAGAAGATCATCGTCGCCGCCTATGTCATCTGCGGCGCGCTCGCCGGCGTTTCGTCAATTTTCCTCACGATGTACACCCGCTCGATCTCTCCGGCGTCGCACGGCAATTTCTACGAGCTTTACGGAATTGCGGCTGCGGTTCTCGGCGGCTGCTCGCTGCGCGGCGGCGAGGGCTCGATCCTGGGCATCGTGCTCGGCGCCATTCTGCTGCAGGTTCTGCAGAACCTGGTCAATCTGCTGGGCATCCCGAGCTCGCTCAATTTCGCCGTCATGGGGACGGTCATCCTGATCGGCGTGCTGGCCGACCAACAATTGGTGCGGCTGAGGCAGGGCCGCGCCGACCGGGCGAAGGACAATCTCCGCGCGACAGCCCCGCTCGCGAGATAGCAAGAGCCAGGCCGGGCCGCACGTGGGTCACCGATAGACCAGCACCGGAATGGTTGAATGGGTCAGCACTTTGACCGTCTCGCTGCCGAGCAGCAGGGCAGAGATTCCGCGCCGTCCGTGCGAGGCCATGACGATGAGATCGCATCCGAGCGCATGCGCGGCGTCGATAATGGCGCGATAGGGCTGGTCGTGAACCTCGCGGATCGCTTCGCACGGCACGCCGGCAGCGTCGGCCGCCATCTTCACTTGCTCCATCGCCTTCTCCGAAAGCAGACGCGATTGCTCCTCGTAATCTCCCTCGTCCACAGGAATGAGGACCGCATCCATGCTGGCGGCATGGTAGGGCTCGGCGACCGTCAGTCCCGTCACCTTCGCTCCGGACGCCTTGGCGAGCTGCACGCCGTAAAGAATCGCCTTGCGTGACAGGTCCGAACCGTCCGTCGGAATTAGAATGTGCTTGAACATAGCTCCTCCGTCCCTATCGGGCGCCACCCCATCCGCTCGCGCCAACCGAGCGAAGGACAACGAGCAGCACAATCGCCCCGATCGCCGCCTCGATGATCATTCCCGTCACGCCGCTCCAAAAATGGAAGTTGAAACGCGGCAAGATCCATTCGCCAATCAACGCTCCGACGACGCCGATCGCGGCATCGCCGACAAGCCCGAAGCCATTGCCGCGCAGGATCTTGCCAATCAGCCATCCAACAACGGCGCCGACAACCAGAATAACAATCATGCGCTCATTGGAAAAATGCACTGAGATCGCCTCCCAAGGAACCTAACTCAAACCATGTCAGTTAACGGATGGCTAAGCCGCAGGGCGACAGCGGCGTCGCACAGTTGCGGCCTGGGCGGGGGGAGGCTAAAAACCGACCTCCCGACAGACACATTCCTCGCCGGGTTGCAAATTTCCCCAACTTCCCAAGGAGCCGAACATGGCCTTTACGCTGCCCGATCTGCCTTATCCGCATGACGCGCTGAAACCCTACATGTCGGCGGAAACCCTGGAATTCCACCACGACAAGCATCATCTCGCTTATGTCAACAACGGCAACAATGCGCTGAAAGGAACCGAGTGGGAGGGCAAGCCGCTCGAGGAGATCGTCAAGGGCTCGTTCGGCAAGAACCCCGCCGTGTTCAACAATGCTGGCCAGCACTATAACCACATCCATTTCTGGAAATGGATGAAGCCGAACGCGAGCGACAAGATCCCGGGCGAAGTCGAAAAGGCGCTCAAGGATTTGTTCGGGTCGATCGACAAGGCCAAGGAGGACCTCGTCCAGGCGGGCGTGACCCAATTCGGCTCGGGCTGGGCATGGCTCACCGTGAAGGACGGCAAGATCTCGGCGACCAAAACCCAGAACGGCGAAAACCCGCTCGTGCACGGCGCGCAAGCCGATCCTCGGCGTCGATGTGTGGGAGCATTCCTACTACATCGACTACCGCAATCGCAGGCCCGACTATCTCAAGGCATGGGTCGATCATCTCATCAATTGGGAATATGTGGCGGAGCTCTTCGGCCAGAAGTAAACCCGTTTAACGCCGCCTCCGGCCTCGAACCGGAGGCGTCCGCTTCAATCGGTCAAATTCAGCGTCTTTTGCTCGCAGACGTCGACGTCGGAAGCGTCCATCGACTGGCCGTCGCTGAAGGTTCCGTGCAGGTTGACGCGGCAGTTGAAGGGTCGCGGCAATATCGCCGTCGCCTGCTTGCCGGATTTCACCCCGCCCAAGACTTTCCTCCAATTGACAGAGGCGCCCTCGGCCGCCTGGAGCTGGACGAGATCGGCCTTGCGCGAATTGGTCACCATCACGGTGACCGTAGCTTCGCCCGATGGCGTCTTGGGCCTGAGCTTCGTGGGAGGAGCCGCGTTCTGCGCCAGCGCCGGCGCGACAATAAAGCCGCATAGCGCCACGGCCAAGATCAGTTTCATCATTGATCGTCTCCCGCTTGCGCGCAAGTTTGTCCATGCCGATGGCGACAAGACGTCTTTGCGGGTCATCGCCGTCACATCTTGTCAGGAGAGCCGACGGCCTGCGGTTCGAGCTCGGCGATCCGGCGCTCCGCAGCGGCGCGCAGCATCGGCAACACGTCCTCTATTCTCTCGGCCACCAGATAGCGCGCCTCGAAGCCCTCGCGAATAAAGCCTTCGATGCGCATGTGGGCGATGAGCGCGAGCAATGGTCGCCAGAAGCCGCCGATATCGGCGATCAGAATCGGCTTCCTATGGCGATTGAGCTGCGCCCAGGTCAGTTGCTCGACCAGTTCCTCCAGCGTGCCGATCCCGCCCGGCAAGGCGACGAAAGCGTCTGCGCGATCGAACATCGCCTGCTTGCGCTCATGCATGTTGTCGACGACCAGCATCTCCTGGACGGCGGTGAGTGGATGCTCCTTGCGAACGAGGAAGGTCGGGATGATCCCGGTCACATAACCGCCGGCGTCGAGCGTCGCCCGCGCCAGGCGACCCATCAGCCCTTCGCCGCCGCCGCCGTAGACGAGGCCGATTCCATCGGCCGCGAGCGCCCGCCCAAGCTCTTCCGCCGCGTCGCCGAACCGCGCGTCGTCGCCGTTACTCGATCCGCAATAGACGCAGACGTTTCGAATCGCGCTCATGGGCCGATTTGCCGCCCGCGCTCGAGCGTCGTCAAGCCGCGCACTCAGTCCTCCTCAAGTCCGATCTCGCGCAAGTATCTCTGCCTGATGCTCGCCGAGCCTCGGCGAACGGCGCTCAAGCACAAGCGGGTTGTCGCTCATCAGGATCGGAGTGCGAAGGCCGGGCGTTCCCTGCGGCTCGATTCGCATTCCGCGCGCCTCGAATTGAGGATCTGCAAACAAGTCCGAGATCGTATTGATCGGTCCCGCGGGCACGACCACGCTTTCCAACGCGGCGAGAAGATCGTCGCGTTTCCATGAAGCGGTTTTTTCCACAAGCGCGCGCTCCATCTCGACGCGGTTCGTCACCCGCGCAGGGTTAGTCGCGAAAAGCGGATCGCGCGCCATTGCCTCCAGGCCCAGCACTCCGCAGAGCCGGGCGAACTGTCCGTCATTGCCCACCGCGATGATCAACCATCCGTCGGCGACCGGAAGCGTCTGGTAGGGTGCAAGATTGACGTGAGCGTTGCCCATCCGCCTCGGCGACCGGCCGGACGCCAAGAAATTCATCGCCTGATTGGCGAGCATCGCGCTCATCGAGTTCGAACAAGGCAAGATCGATATGTTGCCCGCGCCCGGTCCGCTCGCGCGCGATCAAAGCCGCTTCGATCGCCACGACGCCGTAAAGCCCGGTGAACAGGTCGCTGATCGCGACACCAGCCTTTTGCGGCGACCCCTCCGGCTCGCCGGTGATGCTCATGATACCCGACATGCCCTGGATGAGGAAGTCATAGCCGGCGCGCTTCGCGTAAGGGCCCGTCTGCCCGAAGCCCGTGACCGAGCAATAGATGAGCCGCGGATTGAGCGCTTTCAAACTCTCGTAGTCGAGGCCGAATTTCCGCAAGCCGCCGACCTTGAAATTCTCGATCAACACATCGGATCGCGCCGCAAGGCGGTGCACGATTTCGCGCCCACGCGCGGTGGCGAAATCGGCGACGACAGACCGTTTGCCGCGGTTGCACGAATGGAAATAGGCGGCCGATTGTTCGCCTTCGGTGTCGATGAACGGCGGTCCCCAAGCGCGCGTCTCGTCGCCCTCCGGACTCTCGACCTTGATGACGTCCGCGCCAAGATCCGCGAGCGTCTGGCCGATCGTCGGGCCCGCGAGCACCCGCGCAAGCTCGAGCACGCGCACGCCGGCGAGCGCGGCCCCACTCAAAAGAACGCCTGCAGACCGGTTTGCGCGCGCCCCAGGATCAGCGCGTGAACATCGTGCGTGCCTTCGTAGGTGTTAACCGTCTCGAGGTTGGCGAGATGGCGCATCACCTTGAACTCGATCTGGATGCCGTTGCCGCCGTGCATGTCGCGCGCGGCCCGCGCGACATCGAGCGCATCGCCGCAATTCGAGCGCTTGACAAGCGAGATCATCTCAGGCGCCGCGCGACCCTCGTCCATCAGCCGTCCGACCCTCAGCGACCCCTGGAGCCCGAGCGCGATCCGGGTCTGCATGTCGGCAAGTTTCTTCTGGAAGAGCTGGGTCTGGGCGAGCGGCCGGCCGAACTGTTTGCGGTCAAGGCCGTATTGGCGGGCGGCGAGCCAGCAGTCCTCGGCCGCGCCCATCGCCCCCCAGGATATGCCGTAGCGGGCGCGGTTCAGGCAGCCGAACGGTCCCTTCAGGCCGGCAACGTTCGGCAGGAGCGCACTCTCCGGCGCTTCGACGTTGTCGAGCACGATCTCGCCGGTGACCGAGGCGCGCAAGCTGAGCTTGCCTTCTATCTTGGGCGCGGACAGCCCCTTCATCCCCTTTTCGAGGATGAAGCCGCGAATCTGATCGTTATGCGCGCGCGATTTCGCCCACACGACGAACACATCGGCAATCGGGGCGTTGCTGATCCAGGTCTTGGCGCCGATCAGCCTGTAGCCGCCGTCGGTCTTCTCGGCTCGCGTGGTCATGCCGCCCGGATCGGAGCCGGCGTTGGGCTCGGTGAGGCCGAAGCAGCCGATCAGCTCGCCGCGCGCAAGCCGGGGCAGGTACTTGCGTTTCTGGTCAGCGTCGCCATAGGCGTGGATCGGGTACATGACGAGCGAGGACTGCACGCTCATCATCGAACGGAAGCCGGAGTCGACCCGCTCCACCTCGCGCGCAACGAGGCCATAAGCGACGTAGCCCGCGCCAGCGCAGCCGTATTCGGCCGGCAGCGTCACCCCGAGCAGCCCCGCTTCGCCCATGAGCCGGAACAGTTCCGGGTCGGTCTTTTCCTCGAGATAGGCCTCTTGTACGCGGGGCGCGAGCTCCTTCGCGGCGAAGTCTCGCGCCGTGTCGCGGATCATCCGCTCGTCTTCGGTGAGCTGGCCTTCGATGAGGAGCGGATCGTCCCATTGGAAGGGCCCGAGATCCGGCCCGTGAAAGGAGCTCATTCCAACGCCCTCAGGGTTCTCGCCACCGCTTCCGTGACGCGCCTCGACCGGGTTCCCTCCGATGGGTCAATCCGGCGGATCTCGATCCTATATTGGCCGACGGACCGGGCGTCGAGGGTTGGACCCCGCCTGGCTGCAACCTGACAGCGAGGAATCCCGCAAAGAATCGCAATAAGAACCGCTAAAACGGGGCTAAATGCCTGAACGCTAGTAAGCCGCTGGCGTTTACCAGCGTTTATTTTTCCAAATCGAGCCTTTTCGATGGATTGCGCGCGGACGAAATGAGGAAACTCATCCCTTCAATCCCCAGTGCGATGCGAACCCGCTCGGCCGGCCTTGGATGGCGTTATTGCTCCTTCTCCGCGCCAAGCTGCTTTTGCGGCTGCTCCGCGCTCATCAGGAACGATCATAGCATGCGTTTTTGTCAATGGAGGGCCGTCAGGTTCGCAAATTCCCTCTCAGCCGCAGCCCCGTGTCCTGGCCGGGCTCGTCCGGCCATCCGCGTCTTTGCGGCAAGCCGCCGCCCGGCATACCATGGCGAGAGGCGCGGCGGCTGGGTCTACGGCATGACGAATCGACGACGGAGGTTCAAAACACCCGCTTCCACGGTCGTCATGAACTCATGAGAAACGACCCGCTCTCGCACGGCCTTTGGGAACTGACCGCCCCTCCGGCGCCGCAGACTTCGCCGCTCAAGGGCGAGGTTCGGGCGGACGTGGCGATTATCGGCTGCGGCTATACCGGCCTTTCGACAGCGCTCCATCTCGCGGAAGCGGGGGCGAAGGTCGTCGCGCTCGAGGCGGTCGAGATCGGTTTCGGCGGCGCGGGGCGCAATGTCGGCCTCGTCAATGCCGGCATGTGGCTTGCCCCCGACGAGATCGTGAAGCGGCTCGGCGCCGACTATGGCGAGCGGCTGCTCGAGCGGCTCGGCGAAGGGCCCGCCGAAGTCGAGGCGCTCGTCAATAAGCACAAAATCGAATGCGAATTCGTGCGCAACGGCACTCTGCATTGCGCGAGCGGGCCGTCGGGCCTCGCCAAGATCCAAGACCGCCACGCGCAATGGGGCGGCCGCGGAGCGCCGGTGAAACTTCTCAGCCGCGACGAGACCGCGCGGCGGATCGGCGTCGACATCTACGCGGGGTCTCTCCTGGACATGCGCGCCGGCACGATCCAGCCGTTGGCTTACGCGCGCGGCTTGGCGCGCGCGGCGCTCGCCGCGGGCGCGGTCGTTCACACGCAAAGCCTTGTGCGTTCGGCGGAACGGACAGGCAAGACCTGGCGCCTCAACACCGACGGGGGAGCGGTGGCGGCGGACTGGATCGTCGTCGCCACCGACGCCTATGCCGAGGGCGCGCAATGGGCGCAAGGGAAGCGGGAGCAGATCCGCGTGCCCTATTTCAACTTCGCCACCCGCCCTCTGGAACCCGA
Organism: uncultured Alphaproteobacteria bacterium; assembly: GCA_963820095.1. Taxonomy (GTDB): domain Bacteria; phylum Pseudomonadota; class Alphaproteobacteria; order Rhizobiales; family Beijerinckiaceae; genus Roseiarcus. The sequence goes on along the minus strand of CAWFZA010000002.1, from coordinate 31,967 downwards.
CCTCGCGGCCTTGATCCTGCCGGGACGCGAGGGCTGCTGGGACACGCAGTTCATCATGAACTCGTTCCGCTTCGACAAGGCCGGCCGGCTTCTGTTCGGCAGCATCGGCGCCCTGCGCCTGGCTGGCCTCGAAGTCCACGGCGCCTGGGCGAAGCGCGCCCTGAAAAAAACCTTTCCCCAACTCGGCCCGGTCGAGTTCGAGGCGCAATGGTACGGAATGATGGGCATGACCTCGAACGCATTGCCGCGCTTCCATCGCTTCGCCGAGAACGTGGTCAGCTTCTGCGGCTATAACGGCCGGGGCATCGGCACCGGCACGGTGTTCGGGCGCGTGCTCGCCGATCACGTCCTGGGCAAGCTCAGCCGACAAGACCTGCCGCTGCCGGTCACCGAGCCGGACGCGCCCGCCCTCCCGGCCATAAGGGAGGCCTATTACGAAGCCGGAGCCCAAATTGCTCACGCTGTCGACGGGTGGCTTTAGCGCGATTGAGTCCATGCCGGAGGGTTGGCCGGTCGATCGGACTGCCGGTCCAAAGGGAGCAATTGTCTTGATTTAAACACCTTGCGAAGCTATTGGCGGCCATCGATGTTCGACTGACGACTCGACGTCGCGTCTTGCGGCGCGTGACGAGGAAGCCTTCCGCACCGATAGCGGACTGGCGACAGCAGGCCGCTCCTTCAACTTGATCTACAGGACTTCTTCTATGGCTACGGGAACCGTTAAATGGTTCAACGCAACGAAAGGCTTTGGTTTCATCCAGCCTGACGACGGCGGCAAGGACGTGTTTGTCCATATCAGCGCCGTCGAGCGCGCGGGAATGCGCGACCTCAACGAAGGACAGAAGGTCGCCTACGAGATTGTCGCCGACAAGCGCACCGGACGCTCGTCAGCAGGCAATTTGAAGGTCGCCTGATTTCTCACGTCCACGCGCGAGTCAATCGAGCCCCGGCGACAAGGCCGGGGCTTTTTGTTTTGGGGCTTTGCGTCGCCCTTCGCCCGGCGCCGACGGTTCCTGACAAACCGTCTGCAACCCGCATCACTTGCGCCTGGACGTGATCGGCTTTGCCGGTTTCGTCGCGCCGCCTTTTCTCGGCGCGTCGTTCGGATCGGCGGGTGCGGCGACGGCTGCTTCCTCGAGGAGCCGCTTGCCGAGCGGGGTCTGCTCGATGAAGCGCAGCAGCAAGCGGCAGCAGTCGTCCTTCCCACCGCCGTTCGGAGGCGGCTTGCGCTTGTCGAAGACCGGCTTCGTCCGATGAGCCTCGCGGTGATAGGGCAGGCCGCGCCTCACCCCGTCCGCCATGAAGGTCAATTGATAGTTTCCAGCCGCGTACGTCTGGTTGAAAAGCCCGCCATAGTCGCCATCCTGGGCGGACCCATCCTGGCTGGCTCCGTCGTCGCGCAAAGGCACAGTCCAAGTCGCCCCGGTCGGTCCTTTGACCACGACCCGAACGTTGGCGTCGAGCACCGGCAGGCCCGCCTCCGCGACGTCAGCGTTTAGCCGGAAGCTGTCGCCGACATAGGTCGTGGCGGGATCGACAAAGGGCTGCAGACGGAGATTGGAGCCGGCGCCGATGGCGATGCCGTAATCGATCGGCGACTTGGTCTTCCCGCATCTTCGCGGCAGGAAGCCGTCCGCAGCCTCCTTGCTCACATCGCCCGAGCAGACAAAGCCCTGGTGAGCGATGACGGCCTGCCACCGCCCGACGTATCGATCGGGTTCCTTGGCCGGGAACTTGACTTCCACCATGCGCGCCGTCGGGCTCGATCGGATCTGCAAGGCGAAGCCCGGCGGCAGCGAGGCGCCGCCGATGATTTCGCCTTTCGGCGTCAGAATATGGAACGGCAGCCGCTCGCCAGCCACGTCGTAGATGACGACCATGCAGTTCACGTCGCCAGGCAGGATGTCGAACTCGTGCGATATGCGTCGCGCCGGGGACGATTGTGTAGAAGGGGTCGCTGATCTGCGCGAGCCCGGCCGACTCCATGAAGATCTGGGTGAAATACTTCTCCAGCAGGAACCAGGATTTGCCGGTCAGGTCCTCGGCGCCCTGGTAGCTCGCGCCGGTCGCGCTCGCGAGTTGGGTGAGCGCAGCGGAATCGATGTCGCCCGGCGCGCCGAGCCCGATCGCATAGACCTTGACGCCGGCGGGAGGACTCCAGGCTTCGGTGCTCTGCGGCGTGCCGTCGGGGCGCGCCATATCCATTGGCGGATCCCGGCCGGTGATCGAGAGCCAGGGCCCAGTCCCCCCTTCCTGGAAGCAGCGGTTCTCGATGCCGTCCGTCAGCACGATCATCGACTTCTTGAGGACAGGCGGGGCGGCGGGATGGGGCGTCGCCAGCTCCACCGCGCCGAGAATCGCGCCGCCCGCGATGTTGGTCCACCCGTCGGGCGTGAAGGCGGGCGGCGCCAGGCTCGCGCTCAGAGCGGCGCGATTGGGCCCCACAAGCTTAATGGCCTGATCGGTCTGAGGACTGGTCGAAAAGCCGACGATGGCGCAGCGGTCCTGCGCGTCGGCGCGCAACATTTGGACAAGCAGCTTTCCGCCCGCGAGAGCAGCCTCCATCTTGTTCCGGCCGCCCAAAGGATCGGCCATGCTGCCCGAACGGTCGAGCACGAGCGCGACATCGACGGGAACGGGGTCAATGATCTCCGCCGTGAGCTGATAGGTCTTGCTCGCCGGGCCGTTGGTCGCGTTATGGTTGTCGATGACCAGATTCGCGGCGAACGGCCCCGACGCGCCGTCCGCGAAGAAGCTGACGGCGACGGGCATGACATTATTCCCGGTCGGTCCGGGGCCGCAGCGGTCGGCCGGCAGGACGCTGTAGTTGCGCTGCGCCGGCGCGTCGGTGATGTCGCTCTCGGGCAGCACAAGGCCGAAATTCGCCGCCTGGGCCGGATCGGCGCCGGGCGTGATCCGCGCGGTGAAGGTGAGGTCGACGTCGCCGTTGTTGGTGATCTCGACCACGCGCACGGTGCGGAAGCCGCGCTCGATCTGCCCGAAGTCGGACGGCTGCGCCGCCTGAAAGGCGATGAGCGCGTTCGGGATGCAGCCGGCGCCGGTGCAGTTGATGGTCCGGGCGACGGCGCCCTGGGTCGGCGTAATGGTAATGGTCTGGGGCGCCGACGGCCCGTCCGCCGAGGGCGTGAACGTGACCGTGCGCGCGGGGGTGGTCGCGCCCACCGCGAGCGCCAGGCCAGGCGCGGGAATGGGCGTCCAGGCGAAGTCCGATAGAGGAGCCGCCGCGATGGTGATCGAGAGATTGATCTCGCCATTGTTGGTGACGGTGAAGGTTTTCGTGTCCGAATTTGGAAGCACGACCTTGCCGAAGGCGAGCGTATTGGCCGAAGTGGCGATGCTGGCCTTGGCGTTGCGCGCCGAGCCGCTGCAACTGATCTGGTTCGCGCCCGCGGCGGGGACGGTCGTCACCGCGAGCTGACGGCTGAAATTCCCGGTCGCCGCGGGAGCGAACACAATGTCGACGTTGAACGTCTCGCTAGGGCCAAGCGTGACGGGCAGCGCCGCGCGCGACGCGACAGTCAGAGCGAAGGGCGCATTGTCGGCGATGGCTGTGATCTGCAGGCAATCATTGCCGTTGTTCCGGATCGTGGCTGTTTCCGTGATCGTCGCCAGCGCCGGGTTGGAGGCGCCCAGGACCGCCTCGCCGAAGGCGGGCGGCCCCATGATGGCGCACAAGCCCGCGGGCCGCGGGCCGCTCGTGCTCTGGCTGAATCCGCTGTTGGGATGGTTGATGATGAGGTTCGCGGCCGTGACTTGCGCGCCAATGGGCCCGTCAGGTTCGAGACGGTGAGCGGGCCGGCAAGGACGACATCGCCGGTGTCGCTTCGATCAATGCTGAGACGCTGGGCCTCATTGGGCTGTCCGGTCGAGCTGAAGACCAGGAACAGGTCCTCGGAGCCGGGGCTTGTGAGAAACTGCGGGAGTGCAACTCCCGAGTTCACGAGAGCCTGGGTGTGGACCTCGTTGACGCCGGGCGTTGCGCCGCCGACCGTGAAGTCGACAATGAGCACGTGCCGGTCCTGGATGCCGGCGTTGTCGTCGACTTTCAGGAGGGCGACATAGCGATTGCCGCCGAACAGCACGCTCCTGATGTCGCCATTGAGGAAGAGGGGGTTGGCGAAGGCGCTGTGGGCGACCGTGATCGACCCGGCGATTCCCATGCCGGGATTTGGTGCAACCCGGGTGATCGTGATCTGGCCGGCGTTGGCGTTGGCGTTCGAAAAATTTTTAGGCGCGAAATTGCCGTTGCTTAAATTGAGACAGGCCATGTCGACCTTCCCCCCTTGTTATGTCTCGATCAACGCGGCGGCCTGAAGCGGGATCTCTTGTCGTCCCGAAACGCCGCCCTCTAAGAAATCACTCTAAAAACCCGAATGTGATCGAGCCCTACGAGGTCGTACTATGCGGATCAATGCGTAGCTTTACCTAGATCGCTCGCGATCCCTCGAAGCTGGAGACGATCGCTCCGCTCGCCAGCGCCCATAGGCGCTTCAAATCCTCCCGCCGCGACAATTGCGGAACTTCCGTTTAGGGTGCCCGCCTCAAGGGAGGCGGCGATGGCTGAGCGGGCAAAAGAGACCTTTCTGGGGCTCGACATCGGCACTTCCTCGGTGAAGGCGCTGCTTGTCGATGTCGAGCAGAGGGTGCTCGCCGAAGGTTCGGCCGCGCTTGAGGTCTCGCGTCCGCACCCATTGTGGAGCGAGCAGAACCCTGATCATTGGATCGAGGGCGTCGAGGCGGCGGTCGCCGCGATCCGCGCCCACGCCCCGTCCGACTTCGCGGCCTTGTCCGGCATCGGCCTCTCGGGCCAGATGCATGGCGCGACTTTGCTCGACGCGAAGGACAAGCCGCTCAGACCCGCGATCCTTTGGAACGACGGGCGGTCTTTCGCCGAATGCGCGGAGCTCAAGCGGCGCGTTCCCGATCTCGAACAGCGCACCGGCAATCTCGCCATGCCCGGCTTCACGGCGCCGAAAATGCTGTGGGTCGCCGCGCACGAGCCCGAGGTCGCCAAGGCGACGAAGCGCGTGCTGCTGCCGAAGGACTATGTGCGCCTGCGCCTCTCGGGCGAGGCGGTGTCCGAGATGTCCGACGCCTCGGGCACGCTGTGGCTCGATGTCGGGCGGCGGCGGTGGGACGATGCGCTGCTTCAGGCGACCGGCTTGACGGGGAAGGCCATGCCGAGCCTGGTTGAGGGGTCGGATGTCTCGGCTCATCTTAAGCCGGACGTCGCCGCCGCGTGGGGTCTTCCAGGGCGAAAAGTTCCGATCGCCGGCGGGGGCGGCGACAACGCCGCTTCCGCAATCGGCGTCGGCGCGACGGCGCCAGGCGCGGGCTTCCTTTCGCTCGGCACGTCGGGCGTCATCTTTTCGGTCACCGACCGCTTTGTCAGCCTGCCCGAGCGCACGTTGCACGCCTTCTGCCACGCCCTGCCGCATCGCTGGCACGGCATGGCGGTGACGCTGTCGGCCGCGTCCTCGCTCGCCTGGATCGCCGCCATCCTTGGACGCGAAGGCGAGATCGGCGGATTGATCGCGGCGGCGGAGTCCTTCAGCCGCTCCGCCAGCGCCGTCGCTTCCGCGCCGGTCTTCCTGCCCTACCTCAGCGGGGAGCGCACGCCGCACAACGACGCCGAGGCGACAGGCATGTTCGCAGGCCTCCGGGCCGCGCACGGGCCTGACGCGCTCATCTTCGCGGTCATGGAGGGCGTCGCCTTCTCGTTCGCCGACGGCGTCGACGTTCTCGACGCGGTCGGCGCGCGTCCCGTCCGGCCGCTCCTGGTCGGCGGCGGCGCGCGCTCGGAATTCTGGGGGCAGATGATCGCCGACGTGACGGGCCTCACGATCGATCTCGCTGCCGGCGCGGAAGCAGGCGCGGCGCTCGGCGCGGCGAGGCTCGGCATGCTGGCCGCGGGCGCAGGGAGCGTCGAGGCGATCTGCCCGCGCCCGCCCGCTGAGCGCGAGTTCAAGCCCGACCCCGGCCGGGCCGCAGCTCACGCCCCGCGCCTCAAGCGCTATCGCGCGCTCTACAAGGCCGAAAAGGCGGCGCGCCTCTAAGCGACGCGCCAGCCCGTCACCAGGTCGCCGATTGCGGTCACCAGGATCTGCACGCCGATGCACATGAGAAGGAACGCCGTCAGTCTCACGATGACCTGCCGGGCCGTGGGTCCGATCAGCCCGGTCAGGCGATCGGCGAAACGATAAGCGACCCACACGATCGCGGCGTTGGCGAGCCCGGCGAGGCTCGCGCCGAGGAAGAACGCAACGAAGCCAACGCCGTTCGACGGCCGCTCGGCTCCGATCGTGATCGCGACGGCGATCGTGCCCGGCCCGGCGGTGAACGGCAAGGTCAGCGGGAAGAACGCGAGCTGCATCGGATCGTCGTCGCGGGACGGCGCCGCCTCCCGCTCGTGGCGCTTCTGGTCCGGATGCGAATCGCTCGTGGTCAGGAGCTGGAAACCGCTGAGCGCGATCACCATTCCGCCCGCGATGCGCAGGGCGTCGATCGAGACGCCGAAGAAGGACAGGATATAGGTCCCGAACCACAACGCCCCGAACATGATGAGGAGCGAATAGAAGCCGACGCGCGCCGCGACCTTGAGCCGGTCCAAGGAGCTGAAGTCCTTGGTGAAGCCATAGAAGATGAGCGCCCCGCCGATCGGGTTGATGATCGAGAACAGGGAGGAGAAAGCGAGGAGAAAGGCGGAATTCGCCGTCGCGGCGAAGCTGCGCCAGTCCGCCACGCTTAAGGCTTGTTCCATTGCGCCGCCGAGCTTGAGACAAGAGAGCTCCTTCTAAAGCTAAGAGCCCGGCCGGGGTAAGAGCCATGCGGCGCTTCCCGAATCTCACGGATCGGGAGCGCATGCTGCGATGCAACGAGAATGATGGTAGTCTTGGCGGACACGTGTGGAGGTAGGTCATGCCGATCGAACGCAATCTGCCATCCGAGAATGATCCACTCGGCCTATTCGAGCTGCCAAAGCCATTCGTCGAGAGCGCGGTCCGCGCCTGCCGCCTGTTCAATACGACGCTGGACGCGATCTTCTATGATGTCCCGAAACTGAACCGCGAGCTCCTCGACAGGCATGTTGCTCCCACTGCGAAACCGCCGTCGCGTATCGTCGATTTTGACGCCTTGAGCGACCCGGAAGGTTCGCTTCTTCTCATAGACGCAAGCACTGCGCCGTATGTGCACAAGTTCAAGAATGTCCAGCTTTACCTCGATTCTCCACATCAGGAGACGCGCGATGTCGCGGTTGTGACGATCACCGGCGTCGGGAGTTCGGCGCTCGGAAGCGCCGCGCTCGCCTGGGACGTTTCGGTCGCGCTTGGCGAGCCGGTGCTGGCCATCGTACCCGGCTATGGCGTCGCCGACGTCGTTCTTCAGGCGCTCGGAGGCTGGTTTGGATTTGGCCTTTATAACTTCGTCAATGCGAAGAGCCTGATACAGACAAGCCTCGCGAGCGCGGCGCCGCAGGCGGCGCGCATTGGCCGCAAACTTTCCGCATCGGCGCCTGACTCGCACACCGTCAATGGCGAGCCAGTTTTTCGTTTCGGTTCGGGGTCGTCTGACGTCCTGCACGCCCTGCTTGAGTATCGTGACCCGCCGTTCAAGCTGCTGATCGGGCACAGCAAAGGCGCCCTGCAGATCGCGAACGGGATCCAATCCCTGGCGCCCGAGCGGACCCACGGGCTCCGCGTCGTGACGCTCGGCTGCTCGGTCCAGGAAAATGTCGAAGGCGTCAGCTACCACCAGTATTTGGGGCTGTTCGATGCTCTCGGACAGCTCAACTCTTGGGGAAACCGGCCGGAATATTGGCCCCCGACTTGGCACAGCACAAATCCGATGCTGCCGCCTGCGATGGCCGCGGGGCGGTTCTCGGAGGAGTCGGTCGCACCCGGCGCCGGCCGAGTTTTGGCCCAAGAGCGCGGGCCGCGGCATTAAACAATCGCGCCATTTCGCGCGCCCGCCTTAACCCTTCCAGAAGCGGCGAGCGCTAGACTCTCGCGGTGTCGAGCCTCATCACCATAGGCGCCGCGGTGCAGGACGCGGTTATGGCAACCTTCGGCCCGGCCTCCGCCTATGGCGGCCCTGCGCTCCTTGGCGCGCTCGCCTTTTGCGCGCTCTATTATATCAGCCGCCGCCGGGCGCGCGGCCGGCGCGTCAACGTGCGGGCTTTCCTGCGCTCGATCTTCCCGAGGCGCGTTCTCCTCCATCCCTCGTCGCTGATCGACATGCGTCTCTGGGCCTTGAACGCGATCGTCTTCGCCTCCGCCTACGGCATGCTGGGCTTCGGCCTGTTCTTCTGGCGCGACACGATCGCCGGCTGGCTGACCCACGAATTCGGGCCGCGCGCGCCCGTCGCCTGGCCGGCCTGGACGATCCTTGCGCTCGCGACCGTGCTCCAGATCCTGGCCTACGAGCTCGCCTATTGGTCCGCCCACTACGCCTTCCACAAGATCCCGGCTTTGTGGGAGTTCCACAAGGTGCACCATTCCGCCGAGGTGATGACGACGCTCACCGAATTGCGCCAGCACCCGGTCGAGATCATCGCCTTCATGAACTGGATCGGGCTCGCGACCGGAATCGTGTTCGGCGTCATGACCTACAGCTTCGGCCCCGGCGTGCGCCCGTTCACGCTGCTGAGCGGCAACATCCTCACGATGATGTTCCTCCTGACCTACGGACATCTCCGGCACAGCAATCTGTGGATACCCTTCACCGGCGTCGCGGGCCGCATCCTGCAGAGCCCGGCCCATCACCAGCTGCATCATTCCGCCAATCCCGCGCATTTCGACAAGAATCTGGGCTTTGCGCTCGCCATTTGGGATTGGGCGTTCGGCACGCTCGCAATTCCCGCCAAGACGCCTGAACGGATCGTCTTTGGCGTGGGCGACGAGGGGGCGCGGTTCCGTTCAACCCTTTCCGCCCTTGTCGCGCCCTGCACGCGGCTTCCGGGCCATGCGCTGAGGCTCATCCAGAGAGCGGGCCCGCGCGGTCTCGGCAGCGCCCCTCAGACCCCGCCTTGACGGGCGGTTTCCCTCGGTCGCAAATCCTCCTATTCTCCCGCCGACCCTGATCGATGAGGAGAGGTTTCCCGTGCCGGGCGACAAGTCCGCGCGCCGGCGCGGCGTGCTCTTGGTTCTCGTCGCCTCGGTCTTGTGGAGCCTTGCGGGCTTGTTCGCCCGCCTTCTCGCCCATCTCGACGTGTGGACGGTGATGGGCTGGCGGGCGCTCCTCGGCGCGGTCTCGATCGCAATTGTCGGCCTGATCGAATGGCGGAGCGGCCGCCTCGAGAACCCGCTCGGCTTCGGGGCGCTCTCGCCGCTCGTGACGCTGCTCGCGATGATCGCCATCTCCGCCTATGCCGCCTCGGTGATGACGACGACCATCGCCGACGTCATGGTGATCTACGCCACTTTGCCTTTCGTCGCGGCGGCGATCGGCTTCCTCGTCAATGGCGAGCGCGTCTCGACCCGCACCCTCGCGGCCTCGACCGCGGCGCTCATCGGCATCGTCATCATGGTCGCGAGCGGACTCGGCTCCGGGCGTCTCCTGGGGCAGGCTTTGTCGATGCTGATGACGCTCGCCTTCGCCGGGATGATCGTCCTGCAGCGGCGCCGCCCTGGCGCCTCGGTGATTGTCGTCAACTGCCTCGGCGCCCTCGGCTCGGGGATTTTCGGCCTCGCCAATTCGCCGCTTCAGGCGATCAGCCTCTATGATTTCGCGATCCTGTTCGCCTTCGGCTTGACGACGATCGGGCTTGCCTTCGTCCTCTTCATGGAGGGGGCCAAGCTCATTCCGTCCGCCGAAGCCGGCCTCATCAGTCTCCTGGATGTTGTGCTCGGGCCCTTCTGGGTGTTTATCGCTTTCGGCGAGAACCCGGGCCTGGCGACCTTGATCGGCGGCGCGATCGTGCTTGGCGCCGCGGTCTGGCGCATGGCGCCGGATCTGAGGCGGGAGCGGGTTCCGCAGACTTGAGGGAGGACTCATGGACGGCGAGCGTTTTGCCCTGGTGACGGGCGCGGGTTCGGGGATCGGAAAAGCGTCGGCTCTGGCCTTGGCGCGCACGGGCTGGCATGTGGCGCTCGCCGGCCGGCGGCCCGAGCCGCTCGAGGAGACGGCCGGCGAGATCAAAGCGCTCGGCCGCCGCGCCCTCGCGTTGCCGACCAACGTCGCCGACCCCGACGCGGTCAAGGCGTCTGTTCGCCAAAATCGAGCGCGAGTTCGGCCGCCTCGATCTCCTGTTCAACAATGCCGGCCAGAACGCGCCGCCGGTTCCGATCGACGAACTCAGCTTCGACCAGTGGAAGGCGGTGGTCGACGTCAATCTGAACGGCATGTTCCTCTGCGCCCAGGGGGCCTTCGGCCTGATGAAGCGCCAGAAGCCGCAAGGCGGGCGGATCATCAACAACGGCTCGATCTCGGCGCATACGCCCCGGCCGCTGTCGATCCCCTATAACGCGACCAAGCACGCGGTCAGCGGGATGACCAAGTCGATCGCGCTGGACGGGCGCGCCCACGACATCGCCTGCGGCCAGATCGACGTCGGCAATGCGCTGACCGAAATGGCCCGCAAGCAGACCTTAGGGGTGCGCCAGGCCGACGGCCGGATCGCGCCCGAGCCGACGATGGACGTGAACGAGGTGGGCGAGGCGGTCGCCACCATGGCCAACCTGCCGCTCTCGACCAACATCCTCACCATGACCATCATGGCGACCAAGATGCCCTATGTCGGCCGGGGCTAGCGCAACCTGGAGGCGAGTTCCTGTCAAGGAAAACCAAGGAATTCCAAGGAAAAAGGCTTGGATTTCGTTGGTTTCCTTTGGCCGAATTCGGGCCTTTTCAATGGGTTACGGCGGAAAAAATAAAAAAATTTGCCGCGCGCCTCAACTCGCGTCTCGGGTTGTGGGCGGAAGGAACCTGAACGGCTTCCTGCTGTAGTTTTTTCCCTTTATCCCTCCGCCTTGCTTCGGTCCGTCGGACGGCGGCTGTCATTTCGACAATCTCGACAAGATAGCACGCTCTTCGGTCTAAGCAAAGAAGTTGCAGCAAAAATTGGCGACCTAGCGCTCTTCTTTCTACCCCTATTTCGGTTCGTGAACTTCTGGCGTGGCGTCGCTTTGAGAACTTCATCGTTTCCTGCCTCGGCGCGGTGTCCGGCGCAAGGAGCCGAGGCACTCTGCCTCAAGCCTGCCAGCGACAGCTCAAAGGGTTGCCTGAGGATCGGAGAGGTCTGGATTAGCGTGGCAAGAGCAGGCTGGGCGCGAGCGCGTCGAGCCGTCGCCAATCCTCGTCGCTGAAACCGACGACGCCTTTGCAGGCGTTTGGGTTCGTGCGCCCCTCTTTCATTAGCTTGCGTACGCTTTCCAGCTGGTCGCCGAGCGACGCAAGGCGAGCGTCGCCACCAGCCTCTCCTCGTCCCATTAAAGAGCGCGCGACATCGGGAGCGCCGTCGGGGGCGCAGGCGAGCTGGCCGAGCAGCCCGCCGAGCCGCTGGCGATGATTCTCGCGATCGGGATCGAGCGCGACGGAAGCTTCTTCTATTCCGGACCACGTCGGCTCTTGCTCGTTTTCCCGGAAATCCGATCTCAGCCTGGCGAACCGCGCACGGATGTCAGCATTGTTGCTTTCGGGCGCGAACTTGGTTGCTGTGCTGATCCAGGCTTCGACATCGGACGGTGTCAGCGGCCTAACGTTCCAGTTGTCGTCTTTGTAGACCTGATCGGCTCGGATGAAGCGGACAGCGGCAGTCGACAGATGCGCGTCCGCGACATTCGACCTCCAGAAAAAAGCAGAGTTGAGTTCGGCGTCCGCCAGTGCAGCTTGCGCGAGGTCAGCGCCTTGCAACTGAGCGTCCCTGAGGTCGGCGCCTTGCAACTGAGCGTCGGTAAGGTTGGCGCCTTGCAATTGTGCGTACCTAAGGTCGGCGCCCGGGAGCTGAGCGCCTTTGAGGTCAGCGCCCTGCAACTGCGCGTCGCTGAGGTCCGCGCTTTGCGACTGAGCGCCCGTGAGTTCCGCTCCCTGCAAACGCGCGAACTGGACATTGGCGTCCTGCAGCTGTGCGTTCGAGGTAGGCGTGCTGCAACTGCGCCCCGGACAGGTCAGCGCTCTGCAAATGCGCATCCCCGAGATCGGCGCGCTGCAACTGCGCCTCAATGAGTTGCGCCCGCTGTAACTGCGCGCCCATGAGCTCGTTGCCCTGCAACACAACGCCCGTGAGGTTAGCGCGTTGCAACCGCGCCTCCCGGAAATCAGCGACCTGCAACAGCGGGCATCTCCCAGTAATAAATGGTAGCTGGCCAATAATAATTCGTTGCGTGTCGCAGGAGATGCGAGCCCCCTCTAGCCGCCCCTTCGACATCTTCGCCCCGCGCATTGTCGCGCCGGTTAAACCCCCCGCAGATCCGCGCCGCTAAGATCCGCGCCCTGAAGGTCGCGTCCGTCAAGGTTAATCGTCGGGCTGAAATCGTCCTCGTCCGGAGTATCTTTTCGGCCCTTTCGCGAGGCGATCTCCTCCTTGGTCTTTTCCAGCCTCTCCTTGCCGACGATCGTTTCGCTTCGCAAGCTTCAGCCGGTCCGGAAACAGCCCGAATACGATGCCATTCTCGGTCGCGGCGTAGTCTGGATTGACTTCGGGAACTACGGGCGGTTCGCCCGCCATCCACGCCCCCATCCTGACGAGGACGGCCGGGGCTCGCCCGCCCAGCGCCCTTGCTGGAACGACAGCCAGTCGACCAGCGGCGCGAGGACCACGGCCAGCAGAACGCAAAACGCCATCGCCGTCGCCCAGCGCGGCTTGCGGCTGAGCGCGCCGAGCACCAGCGGCGCCTTCCTCACGCCGCGAGGGAAGAAGCACCGGTAGGTCATCACCACGATCAGCACGAGATCGGCGACGACGACTCCGCGATGCCACCAGGTGATGCGCAAATGGTGGTAGGGCAGGAACATCATCTGCATGAGGACAAGCGTCGCGAGCGGCGCGAGCACGATGGTGATGAGCGCGATGAGGCCCAGCAGGAACGCGTTGACGCCCGTGCGCTCGCCTTTCATGCCGACCAGCAATTGCAGGAACAGAGCATTCTCGACTTGCGCCCGGTAGCGCTCACGTTCGGGTTCGTCCGGCAGCGTCGTCCGCAACTGCTTGTCGAACTCGGCGGCGGTGCGCGCGAGCAGCGCCAGCATCATCAAGAGATAGAAATGGAAGACGAGATAGAGCAGCGGCGCGATCACATAGAACGGCAGCAGCTCGACCTTGATGTTGAGGATCGGCAGCGTCTGCGGCTCGCCCAGCAGCAGATTGCGATGGGTCGTCGCCAGCGCCGCGATGGCGAGATAGAGCGTGAGGCCGAGGAACGAGAACCACAGGGTCTGAAACCGCTCGGCCGAGCCGTTCAGCGAAGCGAGCAGCGCGTCGAGCTTCTTGGTGTCCGGCTCAGGCGAGGGCGGACCGATGCCCCAAATCGGAGTGGGCGGCGCGTCAGTGTTCTTGATGTCCGGCCCGGCCATGCCCCAGCGCCTGCCTCCCGGCCCCAATCTGCGTTTGAAGCTGCGGATTGTCCAGCGCCCTGACGGGACTTGTCGCGGCTGTCCACTAGGCTGGAAGGACCAGTCCCGCTCCTCGACCCCTCGCGTCGTTAACCCTATTTCACCGTCCTGTTCTGACCGAATCGGCCTGCGGCATTCGTTAACCAATCGTTAGGGGCAGCCCAATAACCATTTGGGGCGGCAGGGTCCGCGCACGCGACTGTGACCGCGCTCACTGCGCATTTCTATGGCGTGCGCCATGATTGCGCCTTGACAGGGACGCGGGTCCGGCGCTTTTGGCGGGCGCAAATTCGGCAGGGGATGGCCGGTTGGGGACGATGCAATATCTTCTGATTCTTCTTGTCGCCCTGACCATGGCTTGCGGGGCGGCGGCGACCGTGACCGTCGCGCTTGCGCCCGCTTACGCGGACGGCGGCGCCAAGGGCTATTATAGCGAAGCCAATCCTTAAGAGAGCCGGGGGCCGGCTCGCGCCTCCCCTCTCCTACGGGAGAACGCCTGGGGTGAGGGTCCCTCATCCGGTCGCCTTCGCCGACCACCTTCTCCCGGAGGGAGAAGGACGGGCGCGCAAGCGAGGCTCAGGGCGACCGTCACTTCTTGATGTGACGCGCTTCCGCCCGCGCCGTGATGACGGCCAGGATGAGAACCGCGCCGTTGAAGATCGGCTGCACCCAGAAAGGCGCGCCGAGCAGGTTCAGTCCGTTGAAACCCACCGCCAGAAGCAGGATCGCGATGATCGAGCCGGGCACGTTGTAATAGCCGGGACGGTAGGCGGTCACTCCAAGGAACGCCGCGGCGTAGGCCGGCAGCAGGAGGTCCGGCCCGAAGCCCGGATTGGCCGCGCCGCTCTGGCCGAGATTGAAGATCGCCCCGATCGCGATCATGAGGCCCGCCGCCGTGAAGGCGATGATCTTCATCCGGCCTGTGCGGATGCCGGCCAGAAACGCCACCCTTTCGGAGCCGCCGATGGCGTAGAGCTTTCGCCCGAACGGCGTGTGCTCCGTCACGTAGAGGAGGATCAGCGCCAGAACGACAGTCAGCCAGACCGTGATGCCGAGCCCGAGAAAATGCTCCTGCCCGATGTAAGTGACGAGTGGGGGGACGCCGGAATAGATCACCTGTCCGCCGCTGAGCGCGAAGGTGAAGCCGCTGAGCAGAATGCCGGTGCCCAAGGTGGCGATGAACGAGCTGATTTCGAAATAGACGGTGAGGAAACCGTTCAGGAAGCCGATCAGGATCCCGGCGGCGAGCATGGTCGGAATGACGACGGCCGCATCGTGGCCGGCGTCGCCCAGGACCGCGCCCAGCATGGTGATGAAGCCGATCATGTTGCCCAGCGAGAGGTCGAACTCGCCCGCGATCAGCGGGATGATCGCCGCGAAGGCCACGCAGGCGATCACCGCCTGAACGACGAGCAGGTTCCTGAGATTGTCGAGGGTGAGGAAACGGTCGGTCGCGACCGAAAAGCCGATCCCGAGAAGGATGAGAAGCAGAAGCGTGGCGTATTTCTCGAGGACGAGGACGAGGAACTGCCTCACCGGATTGCCCGCGGGCTGCAGCGCCGCGCCGCGCGCCGGGGCCGAAAGCGCACTATCGTTGTCGCTCATGCGTAACACCATTGGCTGATCGTCTCGCGGTTGAGGTCCCTCCCGGTCAGTTCGGTGACAATGGACCCGCGCCTGATGACGAGGATTCGCCCGCACATCGCGGCGAGTTGCTCGGGTTCGGTGGAGAAGAGCACAATGCCGACGCCTTCGCTGGCGACGTCGTGCAGACGTTCAAAGATCGTCTCCCTGGCGCCTGGATCGACGCCGGAGGTCGGATCGTCGAGGATGAGGACCGAGGGCCGGGTGAGAAGCCACTTCGCCAGGATGACTTTCTGCTGATTGCCGCCGCTGAGCTTGCCGAACAGCGTCCTGGGACGGGGCGGCCGAACGTCGAAATCGGAGACGATGCGGTCGAGGACCGCGATCTCGCGCCGGCGCTGGCGCCAGAAGCGGTCGGCCAGAGGCAAGAGAGCGTTCTCGGCGAGCGTGAGGGTCGCCACGCCGCCATTGCGCAGCCGATCGGCCGGCAGAAGCGCGAGTCCGGCGTCGATCGCCCCGCTGGGGCCGCTCGCCGTGTCGAAAGGGCGGCCGTTGACGCGGATCTCGCCGCCCCGAGGGCGCCTCACGCCGGCGAGAAGCTCCGGAAGCTCGGCCAGACCGCTGTCCGCGAGCCCCGCGATTCCAACGATCTCGCCGCGCTCCACGGTGAAAGACACATCCTCGAGCAGGTCGCCGGAGAGGCCGCGGACGTCGAGCGCGGGACCCTCGCCGCCCGGGCGCGCAGGAATGGCGCTGCTGTCCCATAACCGGCGGACGATCCCGGTGGTCCTGGCGCTTGCCTTGGCCGTCGCGCCCGGCTTCACGCCCACCATATGCGCGACGAGAGCGGCGTCGTCGACTTCGCCGAACGGGGCGGAATAAACCAGCTTGCCGTCGCGCAGCACAGTCACCGTCGTGGCGAGGCCGGCCAGCTCCGCGAGCCTGTGCGTCACCATCAGCACCGCGACGCCCGAGCGGGCGATCTCGCGCACCCGCTCGAGATAGACCTTGGCGTCGTCTTCCGGCAGCGAGGCGGTGACCTCGTCAAGGATCAACAGCTGCACTCCGGCGTCGACCCGGTCGAGCGCGATCGCCAGCGCCACGAGCGCCCGATCCGCCGGAGCGAGCTTGCCCGCGAGCGCGCGCGGCGAGACGCGAATGTCGAATTTGCGAAGCAGGGCCGACGCGTTCTCCTCGACGGCGCGCCAGCGCACCCGCCCAGCCGGCGTGCTTGGATATCCACGGATCAGAGCGATGCACTCCGCGACCGACATCGTGTCGATCAGCGGCGCCTCCTGATGAACGACCGCGATCCCAAGCTCGTTCGCGTCGAAGGGCGTCAGGATCGCGCCGCGGACGTCCCGGCCGATCCGGATCGAGCCGGCCTCGGGCTGGTAGACCCCGGAGAGGATCTTCACCAGCGTGGATTTGCCGCTGCCGTTGGCGCCGAGCAGGGCGTGGACGTCGCCGTCGCCGGCCAGCAGATTGACGTCGTCAAGGACGCGGACGCCGGCGAACGCCTTCTGTATGTTCCGAGCCTCGACCGACATGCCTCAGGGTTCCGCGGGCGGGCGCGACGGCTCTCCTCTCGGCGAGCCGCCGCGGATCCGGCCTTACTTCCAAAGCTTCAGGAATTTGGACTTGTAGTCAAAGTTGGCCGTCCAATCGGAGCCGGGCTTCGGCAGGTTCGTCTTGTCGAGCACGGTGAAGGGCAGATTCTCGCCGTGGGGCTCGAACAACGGCTGCTTGTTCAGCGCCCGAATCGCCTGGTCCACCATCGCCCAGCCCATATACTCGTTTTCGTAAGCGGCGTCGGCCACCTGAACGACGCCCTTTCGGATGAAGTCGAGATTCTGCTGATCGCCGAGCACGCCGACGAGCTTCACCTTGTCCTTCATCCCGGCCTGCGCAATGGCTGGCACCATCGCTCCGGCGGCCGGGTCATAGGGTGCGAACAGATAGGTCGTTTCCGGATGCGATCTCAGATAGCCGACAGTCTGCTGCGCCAGCGTCGTGCCGACCTGGTTGCCGGTGAAATATTGCTGAGGCGAGATCACGCAGCCGGTGCATTTCTTGAGCCCTTCGAGGAGGCCAACCTCGAACGCGAGCACCGAGGGGAACTCCTTGTCCGAGAACACCGCGATGTTGGCCTTGCCGTTTGAATCCTTGATGATCCATTCGGCGGCGGCCCGGCCAAGCGAGGCGTAGTCGGGACCCACGTCGAACGCGACCCAAGGGGCGCCCTCGGTCGGCGGCTTGGCGATGGGATTGGGCGAGTCGATGCCGGAGGAGCCGGAAATCACGAGGACGCCTGCATCCTTGGCGGCCTTGAGCCCGAGCTGAACGGCGGCCGGGTCGACCGCGATCAGCGCGATCACCTTGGAGCCCGCCGAGATCGCGTCGAGCATGGCGGTGTTCTGCTGCCGGGGATTGCCGCCCCCGTCCGAGATCGTCACGTCCCAGCCGATCTCCTTGCCCGCATGCTGCATCCCCTCCGCCGGCGACACGCAGCCGTGCAGAATCGAGAGGCAGGTGATGGCGGTCACCTTGATCTTGGGCGGCGCCTTCGCGGGTTCCGTCGGGCCGCTATAGTCGGCCGGCGTCTGTTGGGCGTTCGACGGCCCTGCCGCAAGAGCCGCGGCGAGCGCGAACCCCGCGATCCCGATAAGTTTTCTATTCATCGCTTTCCTCCACTTGGTAGTCATTTGCGTCCAGGCCGCGCCGTTTCAGACGATCGCCAGCGGCCGCACCATCGAACCTGTCGCTCCGCGCACGGGAAGAGGCAGGCAAACGAACAGAAACTCGAACACGCCATCGCGCGCGAGCTCTTCCGGGTTGACCCATTCGAGGATCAAGAGGCCGCGTTCCTGGATCAGGAACCGGTGAACCGGCTGGAACTCATCCGGCACGCCGGAAGGGTTGACCTCGAGCGCCGCATTGTCGCCGCCGACCGCCGCGATCTTCCGCTCGACCAGCCATTGCGCCCCGGCGAGCGAAAGTCCGGAACCTTCCGACGCAGCGAGGGCGTCCTCGTCGGGCCAGCCGAGCATCGTGCCGGTTCGGATCAAGACGAAGTCGCCTTCTTCAACCGTTACGCCTTGGCGACCGCAGGCGGCTTCGAGGTCGGCGGAGCCCACCGGCTCCCCTCGGGGAAGCCGCTTCATTCCGCGAGCGGCCGGAATGTCGAGCATGAGGCCGCGCTTGATGAGCGGCGGGAGTTCGGAGGCGTCGCTTCTCAGGGGACCGAAGTCGCCGAGAAAGTCTCGCGCGCTGTAGCCGCCGTGCCAGCAGGAATCGGGTCCGCAGGTGATATGGCACAGGGCGTCGATATGAGTGCCCGTGTGGGTGGTGCCCATCACCAATTCCGAGATGAAGCCGAAGTTCTTCGGATTGTGGTCGAGGAACCGCAAATCACGCTGATTCCGCTGCCCGGCCGGCGAACGGTAGGTCAACACCTGAAACGGGGGATGGCCGTTCGCCAGAGGCATTCCCGGCCACCATCCCGATGAGAGGTCGTAGGCCTTGCCCTGAGTGGGGCGACGCAGCAGGGCGAGCGGAACGTCGAAAGTGGTCGATCTCTGCGTCGTCTCGCGGCCGTCGTCCACTCGTGGCGTCTCCCTATTCGAAACTTCTAAAAACGTTTTTATACGCTGTCGGGCCCAAGAGCGAAAGGGCGGCGACGACTTTCATTGCGCGTCCCCAGCCTAGCGCTTGATTTTCATTTGGCAACAGCAATTTTCATTTACGAAAGCGAAGGCGCTGAGGAGGAGCCATATCCTGGGGGCATCGCAAGGTTGATTTCTCAGGAACCTGGCTCTAATGTTCGTTTACGAACATTGGGAGCTTCCGGTGAGGCTTGGGAGCACGCGCGAGGCCGACCCGCGAGGGGGTAAGCCCCAGATCATTTGCCTCGGGGCCGTCGTCTACGATCAGGTCTTCGTCGTGCCCGCCATCCCGGCCCGGCCCGAAAAGGTCCTGGCGAGCGCCCATCGCACCTCGGGCGGCGGCATGGCGGTGACGGCGGCGATCGCCGCGAGGGCGCTCGGCGCGTCGGTCAGGTTTTGGGGACGGGTCGGAGCGGATGTCGAGGGCGAGGCCTTGCGAAGGATGATCGCCGAGGCCGGCGTCGACGTCTCGTCTCTTCGCCGGGCGCCCGGCGGACGAACCGCAATCTCGGGAATTCTGATCGACCCCGCCGGAGAGCGCCTGCTCGCCGCCTATCCGGGCTGCGGATTGGGGGACGATCCCTCCTGGCTGCCTCTCGATCTGATCGCCGGGGCGCAAGCGGTGCTGGTCGATGTCCGTTGGCCTCAAGGCGCGATGGCGGCCTTGGCCGCGGCGCGACGCTGCGGCGTGCCGAGCGTGCTCGACGCGGAGCTTGCTCAGCCCGAGACGCTCCTCGAGCTCTGCCGTCTTGCCGACCATGCAATCTTCTCCGAGCGCGCGCTGCGCGAATTCACCGGCCTCGACGATCCTGCCGGCGCGCTCGCAGCGGCGGCTCGCGACACAGAGGCCCAGCTCGGCGTCACCTTGGGCGCGCACGGTTCCCTGCTCTACCGCGATGGCGTGGTGTCGCGCATTCCGGCGTACGCCGTGCCCGTCGTCGACACGAACGGAGCGGGAGACGTCTTTCATGGCGCCTACGCGGTCGCCATCGCGGAGGGCGTCGATCCTCCGGGCGCGATGCGCTTCGCCAGCGCCGCCGCCGCCGTGAAATGCGCCCGCGGCGCAGGTTGGAGCGGCATGCCTGCCCGGTCCGATGTCGAGGATCTCATGAAGAGCGAACACCATGCACATATCACCAGGTAAATATCGCGGCTTTCAACGCCTCGGCAACTCGAATGGCGTCCTCAAGATGGTTGCGATCGACCAGCGCAACCCGATCCTCGAGCCGATCCGCCGCAAGCGCGGTCTGCCGGAGGCGCCCTACACGGACGTGGTCGAGGTCAAGGAATTGCTCGCACGCTTTCTGTCACCGAAGGCGTCCGCGATGCTGCTCGATCCCATCTATTCGTTTCCAGTCGCTCTGCCGCTGATAGGGGCCGAGCCGGGGCTGATCCTCGCCTACGAGAATTCGGTTCTCGAGCAGACGCCTGAAGGGTCGAAATCTTCGCCGATTCCGGGTTGGAGCGTCGACAAGGCGCGGCAGGCCGGCGCCGACGCCGTGAAAGTGCTGGTGTGGCATCGGGCGGACGCGCCGGCGGCCGTCCGCGAGCATCAGCGGGAATTCGTCCGCAAGGCCGGCGAAGCCTGCCGCCGGGCCGACATCGTCAACCTCACCGAAATCCTGGTGTACCCGTTGCCCGGCGAGGATCCCGCCTACGTGCGGGCCAATCGCTCGCGGCTGGTGCAAGAGGCGCTAGCAGATTTTCTCGATCCTTCCTTCAACATCGACATCTACAAGCTCGAGCCGCCGGCCGCGCTGACTGGCGTGCCCGACCCGGACGGATCCGAAGCCGCCGGGGTGCAGGCCGAGTTCGATCGGCTCGCCGCCCGGCTTCCGCGGCCTTGGGTGCTGCTCAGCGCGGGGGCCGGCGCCGAGGATTTCCGGCGGTCGCTGACCTACGCCTATCGCGCCGGCGCGAGCGGGTATCTGTGCGGCCGCGCCATCTGGCAGAGCGCCTTCGACCAGTTTCCCGATCGCGAAGCCATGCAGCGCGTGCTGAAGGACGACGCCGTGCCTTATCTCGACGGGCTGAACGAGCTGTCGGATCGGATGGCCACGCCGTGGCATGCGCATCCGAGCTTTGCCGGATCGTTGTCCTTCGCTCATCAGGGCCGCGATTTTCCGCAGAGCTACGCAGCTTGAACGAGAGCACACGAAAGGGCCAGATTCTCGGGCTGATCGAGCGACGGGGGTACATGTCGATCGAACTCGCTCGCGGCCCATTTCGCGCTCACGCAGCAAACCATCCGCCGCGACGTCAATGAGCTGTGCGAAGCGGGCGTGCTGGTCAGGCAGCATGGCGGCGCAAGCCTCCCGCTGCTGAACTCCAGCTACCCGGGGCGCCACCTGGAGGTCGCCGCTGAAAAGGCCGCGATCGCGAGGGCGGTGGCGGCCTACCTCCCGGACCGGGCGTCGCTTTTCATGCCGCTCGGGACGACGGTCGAGGCTGTCGCCGAGGCGCTCGCGGGCGCCTCGAAGACGTTGACGATCATAACCAACAGCACGGAAGTCGCGCGCATTTGCTGGACGCGCACGAGTTTCGAAACGGTGCTGACAGGCGGCGTTGTTCAGCATCGCAACGGCGGCCTGGTCGGCCGGCGCGCGGTGGAGATGATTGGCGACTATCGATGCGACTATATGATTTGCGGGATTGGCGGAATCGAAGCCGACGGCACCTTGCTCGACTTCTATGAAGCGGAGATCGCCGTCATGCTCGCGATGATGGCGAACGCCCGGCGCCGCATTCTGGTCGCCGACAATCGCAAGTTCGGCCGTGTCGCAACCCAACGGCTCGGCTCGCTCTCCGACATGCACAGGCTTTTCACCGACGCGCCGCCGCCCGCCTCTGTCGCGGCCGCCGCGGCGAAAGCCGGGGTTCAAATCGTGGTTGCCGGCGTCGCGTCGGACGCGCCCGCGTTGGTCGACCGCGCCGCGGGCCGAACCGCCCCGGACGCCGGTTGATCCTCAGTTCGTCGCCGGGACGATGGCGATGGCGGATCCGAGTTCACGGCCGCCTTCGAAGACCCTTGCCGCGCAAACGGCCTCGAACTCGTCGTCCTGCCGCCCAACCGCCCCGACCTCTCGGACAGGAGATTGAGCCGAAGGTGCGTTGTCGTTAAGGTTAGCGGAGCAGAAGCCGGTTTGTAGGGTTCGGAAACAGATGTCAGCCACGACGATCACCCGCAATTACAGTCTTGTCGGTCCGGAGGCCGATAAGGCTGTCGCCGCCGGACTCGCGTCGGCGAAATGGTACGTGCCGCCGATCACCCGCGCCGAGCTCAAGGACCTCATGCGCCGCGAGGACGGCCCGGCAATCCGGGATACGCTCATCTGGTTTGCAGCGTTCATCGTGTCGGGCGGCCTCGGCTACTATTTTTGGGGGACCTGGGCCGCCGTTCCGTTCTTTATCGTTTACGGCGTGCTCTACGGCTCTTCGACCGACAGCCGCTGGCACGAGTGCGGCCATCGCACCGCGTTCAAGACGCAATGGATGAACGACGCGATCTATCAGATCGCCTGCTTCATGATCATGCGCGAGCCGGAGATATGGCGTTGGAGCCACACGCGCCACCACACCGATACGATCATCGTCGGACGCGATCCCGAAATCATCACCCCGCGTCCGCCGGACGTTCTGTCTTTGGCGCTCAACATTTTCGCGTTGAAGAGCACCTTCGCTTTCTTTCAGAAGGTCTTTCTGCACGCAACCGGCCGGCTCACGGAGGCGGAGGCGACCTTCGTTCCAGAGAGCGAGCGATCGAAGGTCTATCGGACCGCACGCATCTATCTTGCGATCTACGCCGCGGTGATCGTCGCTTGCGTCTATTTCCGATCGATCCTGCCCGCGATGTATATCGGCCTGCCGACCTTGTACGGCGGGTGGTTCGCGCTCTATTGCGGCATGACGCAGCATCTCGGGCTCGCCGAGGACGTGCTCGACCATCGGCTGAATTCGCGCACTGTGTACATGAACCCGATCTTCCGGTTCCTCTATTGGAACATGAACTACCACGTGGAGCACCACATCTTTCCAACGGTCCCCTATCACGCGCTGCCGAAGCTGCACGAAGCGATCAAGGCGGACTGTCCGCCGCCCTATCCGAGCTCGATCGCCGCCTATCGCGAGATCGTTCCAACGCTTTTTCGCCAATTGAAGGATCCGACCCATTTCGTGCGGCGCGAGCTGCCGCCGTCGGCGCAGCCTGAGGTGACCGCGGCGAGAGGGGTCAAGGTTGAGCGGGAGCGGCTCAATTGAGTGAGACATGGATCGACACCGGCCCTATCGACCGGATTTCGCCCGAGGACGTCGCGCCGTTCGAACACGAAGGCAAGCAATACGCGCTCTACCGGACGGCGGACGACCGCTATTTCGCGACCGATGGCCTGTGCACGCACGAATTGGTCGAACTCGCGGACGGTTTCGTTCAGGGCACGATCATCGAATGCCCGATGCACAACGGCAGGTTCGACTTCACCACCGGCGAAGCCAAGGGCGCGCCGGCCTGCATCAACCTCGCGACTTATCCGGTGAGGGTCGAGGGCGGCAGGCTGTTCATCAAGCTGAACTGAGCGCAACGAGAGTCGCGGGGATCTGCAGTCCGCGCCGCGCGGCCGCGCGAATTGCCCGCCGCCGATACGGAGGGCAGGCCCCTCACGCGAGCCGAGGAGGAAGCGCAATGAAACTCACCGGAGTTGCGGCGATCGTGACCGGCGGCGGCTCGGGACTTGGCCGCGCGACGGCGGAGGCGCTCGCCGCCAGGGGCGCCCAAGTTGCGGTCTTCGACCTCAATCCCGCGGCGGCCGAGGAGGCGGCCAAGTCCATCGGCGGCCTTGCGGTCGCTGGCGATGTCGCGGACGAAACCTCCGCCGGCGCGGCGATCGCCAAGGCCGCTGCGGCGCATGGGGCCGCGCGGGTGCTCGTCAATTGCGCCGGCATCGGCGTCGCCAAACGGGTCCTCGGCCGGGAAGGGCCCCAGCCCCTGGCCGATTTCGAGAAAGTGATCCGGGTCAACCTCATCGGGACCTTCAACATGATCCGCCTCGCGGCGGCGGAGATGGCCAAGCTCGATCCGATAGAGGGCGAGCGCGGGGTCGTCATTTCAACGGCCTCGGTCGCGGCCTATGAGGGCCAGATCGGGCAGGCCGCCTATTCCGCCTCCAAGGGAGGGGTGGTGGCGATGACGCTGCCGATCGCGCGCGAGCTCGCGCAGTTCGGCGTGCGGGTCAACGCAATCGCGCCCGGCGTCTTCCTGACGCCGATGATGGCCGGCCTGCCGCAGCCGGCGCAGGATTCGCTCGGCGCCTCGGTGCCGTTCCCCGCCCGCCTCGGCCAGCCGGCCGAATACGCCGCGCTCGCCGTCCACATCATCGAGAACGGCTATATCAACGGCGAGACGATCCGCATCGACGGCGCGCTGCGCATGGCGCCCCGATAGTCGAACGTACGAGCGATGATGATGTGACTGTGTGTTCGCGAGGGGCCCGTTTGGATTTGCTTGTTTCCTAGCAGTTTGGCTGTGAAAGACCCCTAAAACGGCGCTTGGACTTCCTTCGGTTTCGGTGGATTCTCTCGTCCGAAACCCATGGCTGGAGACTTAAAGCCGCTTCTTGAACCAGTGATGGGCGTATGGATTGTCATTGAACCGCCTCACTTCCCTGTAGCCCTCGCTCCGGTAAAGCGCCTGCGCTTCGGTCAGCGCCCGATTGGTGTCCAGGCGCAGCGTCCTTACGCCCGCTTCCCGCGCCGCGGCTTCGAGAGCCCGCAAGATCCGGCGCGCCACGCCGACCCCCCGAGCGGACGGCGCGGTCCAGACTCGCTTGATTTCGCCCGTCGTCTCGTCGACGCGCTTGAACCCGCCGCAGCCGACCGCCTCGCCATCGAGCCGCGCGATCAGAAAAAGCCCGGACGGAGGCGTCATCTCGTCGACGCGGGGGTAGCCCTCGCCGCCAGCGTCGAAGCCGGTTTCGAAACGCAGAGCGAGCTCCCGGAAATACGCCTCCAGGCACCGCCGCGAGTCGGCGCCGTCCGGCGATTCATGGGCGATCTTGACCGAGCCGGCGCGGATCAGCCGCTCAACTTCGTCCATGGCCGCCAGCAAGCGGCTCTGCTCGGACGCGCTGAGGGGATCGAGCATCGACGCCGCGAGATTGTCCGAGAGCTTGTCATAGGACGCCCGTTCAGCCGCTCCGGCGCGCGTCAGGCTGACGCGGCGGCGACGACCGTCCCCGGCCTCCGTCGCCATCGCGATCAATCCCTGCTTCTTCAGGGATTGCAGCAGGCGGCTCAGATAGCCCGAATCGAGGCCGAGCTTGCTGCGAAGCGCGCGGACGTCAGCGCCATCGGCGCTGATCTCAAAGATGAGCCGCGCCTCCGCCAGCGGGCGCCCGCGTCGGAGATAATCGACTTCGAGCGCGCCAACGCGTTGAGTCACAAGGCGATTGAAGCGGCGAACGCTTTGCAGCGGGCTCCCGTCCATTTCTCTGACTTTAGTCAGCTATTCGCGGATTTCAAGCTGCCCGTTGTCGAGCGCCGGGCCCTTCGGGAAAAGGCTCGCTTCCCGAGCAGAAATCCTGTCGGCGATCGGCGCGCGATATCGTGATCGCGCGCCGCGCGGCGAGGCTCACGAGTTGATTGCGGCCCGGCGGCAAACGGCGTTAAGATGAACGCTGACGCAATCGGCGCGCGCCGTCTTTCCCGTGCTCCATCTCTCCGCACAGGTTCGCGCCCAATAAAAAAAGTCGAGGCTGGCTCGCAACGCGGAACGCGACACCTGCCGAGACGTTCAGGGCAGTGGGGCGCCTTGGTTAGGGAGAGTAAAATGCCAAACGTGGAATATGCGGTAGCGTCGTCTCATTCCCTGCGCAATCTGGACGTTGCGCCCATGATCACCGCGCTTCGTTTCCAGCCTTCCGATTTCGAATACGCGCATGGTTGGCTCCACCATGTTCCGAGCCGCCATCGCTTTCAGTTCGACCGGAAGGGTCGGGTGACGATTGACGCCTTGTGTGGATGCGCGGCTCTGTCGGTAAAACCCGAGCAGGCGGATGAACTGCATTCAATGTTCAAGGTCTGGCGGCAGGAGTACTGGACGCCGCTGGAGACGAACCGCGAGTTCGCGTCCCACTTCGCCGAGCCGAACGCCTGGGTGAAGTTGTTCCGCGACATCCGTATGGCCTGGCGCCGCTTCCGCCGTCACGAGGCCCCGGTCACGATTCCCGCCGACGTGCTTCCTTCAGCCACGCCCGCGGAATAGCCAGCGTCAGGCGTCTTAAGTCCGCGCGCCCGCGCAGGGAAGCGCGGACTTGAATTCGTGCGTTCGAAATGAACCCGCCGCTCGAGGATGGCGAGCGGGACTGCCTCAGCGTGTGAAGCTGACCGCATTGCCCGCGTCGACGTTGAGGATATTGCCGGTGCTCTTCGAAGACAGATCGGAGGCGAAATAATAGACCGCTTCCGCGATATCCTCCGGATAGACGGATCGCTTCAGCAGCGAGCGCTGGCGGTACACCTCTTCGAGTTCATCTTCGCTCACCTTGTTTGACGCCGCGCGTTGCGTCCGCCATTCGCCCTGCCAGATCTTCGAGCCGCGCAGCACGGCGTCCGGATTGACCGTGTTGGCGCGAATGCCGAACGGCGCGCCCTCGAGCGCCAGACAGCGCGCGAGGTGGACTTCCGTCGCCTTGGCGGCGCAATAGGCTGACGCGCCCGGCGACGCGGCGAGCGCGTTCTTCGAGGCGATGAAGACGATGGCGCCGCCGAGGCCCTGATCCTTCATGATCCGATAGCCCCCGCGCGCAGAGAGGAAATATCCGGTCGCCAGGATTGAAATGTTGCGGTTCCAAAGTTCGAGCGAGGTGTCTTCGAACGCCGCCGCAGAGGCGATGCCGGCGTTGGCGACCAGAATGTCCAAGCCGCCAAAGCCAAGCAGCGCCTCTTGGAACGCGGCCTCGACTTTGGCCTCGTTCGTCACATCGACGTGAACGCTGCTCACGACATCCTTGCTGAACGTCTTGCCGAAATCGGCGACGGCCGCGTCGAGGCTCTGGGCGTCGATGTCGGCGAGCACGACGCACGCCCCCTCGCCCATGAGCCGGGCCGCGATCGCCTTTCCAATGCCGCCCGCGCCCCCGGTCACCAGCGCGATGCGGCCGGCGAGCGATTTCGGCTTCGGAAGGCGCTGAAGCTTGGCCTCTTCCAGCCGCCAATATTCGATGTTGAACGCTTCCTGCTCCGAAAGCCCGACATAGCGGCTGACGCTGGACGCGCCGCGCATCACGTTGATCGCGTTGACGTAATATTCCGAGGCGATGCGGGCGGTCGATTTGTCCTTGGCGAAGGACAGCATGCCGACGCCCGGAACGAGATAGACGACCGCGTTCGGGTCGCGCATCGCTGGCGAGTCGGGATGCTTGCAGCGCTCATAATAGGCCGTGTAGTCCGCGCGGTAATCGGCAAGCGTCTTGTCCAGTGACGCGATCACCGCGTCGAGATTGCGCGCTTCCGGGTCGTAAGGCAGCACGAGCGGGCGGATCTTCGTGCGCAGGAAGTGATCCGGGCACGACGTGCCAAGCGCGGCCAAGGGTCTGAGATCGCGCGAATTGACGAACTCCAACACGGCGGGCGCGTCGGTGAAATGCCCAATCTTGCGCTCGCTCGCGGAAATGTGCTTGCGAATGGCCGGCAGCAGCGTCGCGGCTGCGTTGCGCCGATCCGCGCGCGCCAGGGCCTCCACACGAGCCCCTCCGAAGGCGGCTTTGGGCGCCCTTGCCGCGAGCCATTCGGCGGCTTTGTTGATCATCTCGATCGTGATTCGATAGCACGCCTTCGAGCTCGGCCCCCAGGTGAACAGCCCATGGCCGCCGAGCACCACGCCCTTCATGTCGGGATTGGCCTCAGCCATCGCGCCGAGCTTGAGCCCGAGATCAAAGCCCGGCCGCTGCCAGGGCAGGAAACCAAGCTCCCCGCCATAAATCTCGCGGGTGAGCGCTTCGGCGTTCTCGCTCGCGGCGATCGCAATGACCGCGTCGGCGTGAACGTGATCGACGTGCCGATGAGGAACGAAACCGTGCAGGGTGGTGTCGATCGAGGTGGCGCGCGGATTGAGGTTGAAGGTGCAATGGTTGTAGAGCCCAACCATCTCGTCCTCGTGCGCGAGGCCGCGATAGATCGACTTGAGGCCGAGGAGCTTGTCGAGATAGAGCGTCGAGAAGCCGTCGAGCTTCATCGAACCGATGTCGCCGCCGGAGCCCTTGACCCAAAGGACTTCAGTTGGCGCGCCGGTCAGCGGATCAGCCGTGCTCAATTTGGCCGATGTGTTGCCGCCGCCGAAATTGGTGATGCGCAGGTCGCTGCCTAAGAGGTTGGATCGATAAAGCAGCAGCCCCGGATCGTCGAGGGACGCCGCATGCTCGTCATCCCACAGATTGGGCAATGGAGCGTCAAAACGAACCTGATCGCCGCTCATGGGCTATTCCTCGCAAGTGCTGTTCGATTTTCGTGCGTCCTTAGGCAAATGGCCGCAGATGGTCAATGTTTCCGAGCGTTTGCGTAGCTTTGAGAAGCGAGTTTGATCGATTGACAGGCCTATGGGCGCGTGGCACTGAAAGCCGTAAGACCATTCGGAGGAACGCAAAGGTTATGCGCGAGCGACAGCGCGTCGAAATCCTCCGCGATCGGCTCAGCGCGTACGGTTTCCTCTCAATTGCCAATCCCCTAGTGGCGATCGTCGTCGATGCCGAGACCCGCGTTGCGGAGGCGGCGTGAGCACGGCGCAGGAAACTGACGCGCCGCCGGGCAAATCGCCGCCGCTGCTTGAAGTGCGCGGAATCGAGAAGAGCTTCCCCGGCGTGCGGGCGCTTTCCGGAGTTTCTTTCGATGTTCGCGCCGGCGAGGTTCATGCGCTGCTCGGCGAGAATGGCGCGGGCAAATCGACCCTGATCAAAATCGTATCCGGGGTCTACCAACCCGACATCGGTTCGATTCTCGTCAACGGCAAACAGGTTGAGTTTTCCACGCCCGATGACGCGCGGCGCGCTGGCGTCGCGACGATCTATCAAGAACTGCTGCTGTTTCCCGAGCTCAGCGTCGCCGAAAACATCTTTCTCGGCCACGCCCCGCTGGCGGGAGTGGGCCGCATCGATTGGCGGGCGATGCGCGCCGAGGCCGCGCGGCTGCTGGAATCGCTCGAGATCGACGATCTTGCGCCTGATCAGATTGTCGGCGCGTTGACCGTGGGAAACCGTCAGCGCGTCGAGATTTTGCGCGCTTTGTCGCAAGACGCGCGCATCCTCATCATGGATGAGCCGACCGCGGCGCTGACCGAGGCGGACGTAACGCGTCTGTTCGACGTTGTGCGCCGTCTCAAGAAGCGGGGCGTCGGAATCGTCTATATCAGTCACCGTCTCGATGAGATCTTTGCCATCGCCGACCGCGTCACCGTGTTGCGCGACGGCGCCTATGTCGGTTCGCGGGACGTTGCCGACACCAGCGTCGCTGAGCTCGTGACGATGATGGTCGGGCGGCGGATCGAGAGTCTCTTTCCAAAGACGCCTGCGCCGATCGGCGCGCCGGTTCTTGAAGCGCGCGATCTTGTGCGGCGGCCTCTCACCAGAGGCGTCAGCCTCATCGTGAGGTCGGGCGAGATCGTTGGCCTTGCGGGGCTTGTGGGTTCAGGCCGCAGCGAGCTCGCGCAGACGCTGTTTGGCATGACGCCGAGCGAGTTCGGGCGAGATTCTGCTCAACGGCGAAAGCGTCCGAATCGACTCGGCTGAGACCGCGCGCGCCAAGGGCATCGCTTACGTCCCGGAAGATCGCGGCACGCAGGGCCTGGTCAGGGGAATGAGCGTCCTGCACAACTTTTCTCTCGCAGCGCTTGGGTCTCTGTCTCGCGCAGGATTCATCGACCGCGCCGCGGAGCGGCGGATGGCGCTTGAGGGCGTTGCGAGATTCAGCGTCAAGACCAGTTCGGTCGATGAGATCGCGGGCCGGCTTTCCGGCGGCAATCAACAAAAAATCGTGCTCGGCAAGTGGCTGGCGAACAATCCCAAGCTTTTGATCCTCGATGAACCGACGCGCGGCATTGATGTCGGCGCCAAGGCCGAGATCCATCGGCTCATGAGTCAGCTCGCTGGCCAAGGCGTCGCCATCCTGATGATCTCGAGTGAATTGCCCGAGGTTTTGGGCATGAGCGACCGCGTGCTGGTGATGCGCGAGGGCCGGCTGGTGGCCGAGTTCGATCGCGCCGAAGCGACGTCCGAGGCCGTGGGCGCGGCGATGATGGGCGGGACGCCGAGCGCCGAGGAGGCGGCGTGAGCGTGGCCGCAGTCGCAGGTTCGGCGAGCGCGCGAGGCGGGGTGTTTCGCCGGTTGGCCGGCCAGGAGCTTCTGCTAGCGGTCGCGATCGTCGGCCTGGCGATTGTCGTTGGGCTGATCAATCCGCGATTCCTCGCCACGCGCAATCTCTCCGACATTCTGTTGGGCAACGCCTACATCGCGATCGCGGCGGTCGGCATGTCCATGGTCATCATTTCGGGCAACATCGATATTTCCGTCGGCGCCCTCATCGGCGTCCTGGCGACGGTCAGCGGTTCGCTCGCCGTCGCCGGCGTCCCCGTGGTCATCGCCTGGCTTGCGGCGCTCGTCATCGGCGTCGCCGTGATGGCGGCGCAGGGCGCGGTCATCGCCTATCTCCGGATCCCGTCGATCGTCGTCACCCTCGGCATGCTGTCGATCCTCAAAGGCGGCCTCATCAGCATCACCGGCGGAAAATGGATCACCGACCTGCCGCAGAACTTCCACCTCGCCGACCTCGCCTTGTTCGGCGTGCCGATGCCCGTCGTCATCATGGTCCTCGCCACCGTTCTGGCTGCGCTTTGGATGCGCAATTCGCCTACGGGCCGTGCGATTTACGCGACCGGCGGCAATGCCGAGGCCGCGCGCCTCTGCGGCGTCAACCCGCGGCGCGTCGTGCTGATGGTGTTTGCGTTGCATGGCTTCTTTACTGGCCTTGCTTCGCTCGTCTATGCGACGCAGCTCCGCGTGATCCAGTCGACAACCCCGCAGGGCCTCGAGCTCACCATCATCACCGCCGCGGTGGTCGGCGGCGTCAGCATTCTCGGCGGCGTCGGCACGGTCGTCGGCTCGACGCTGGCCGCCATCCTCATCGCCGAGATCACGAGCGCGCTCGTCTTCATCAATGTTTCGCCCTACTGGACGGACGCGTTGCGCGGCGCGCTCATTCTTGTGACCGTCATCGCGGATATCCTGCGCCGCCAGCGCCGCGCCGCGCAGGGGTGGAAGCGATGAGCCTCGCGATCGAAGGGAAGTCTTTTCGCGTGCCCGCCTGGCTCAAGCGCCACGAGACGCTGCTCGCGATCATTCTCATCATCGCGCTCGTCGGCCTTGGCTTTCTGAACGATCGCTTTCTGACGCTCGACAATCTGCTCAATCAGGGCCGGCTCATGACCGAGATCGGCCTCATCGCGCTGCCGATGACTTTCGTCATCATCACCGGCGGCATCGATCTCTCGGTTGGCGCGATCGTGGGCTTGTGCTCGATCATGCTGGGCTATTCCTGGAAGACTTTCGGCTTTCCTCTGCCCCTCGCGATCGTCTTCGCCCTCTTCGTCGGCGCGCTCGCGGGCTTCGTCAACGGCTTCATCATCACCCGGGTGAAAGTGCCGCCGCTCATCATGACGATCGCGACGCTCGCCCTCTATCGGGGCCTGGCGGAGGGGGTGAGCCAGGCTCATTCGGTGCGCGGCTATCCGGAATGGTTCTATTTCCTCGGACAGGGCGACGTGTTCGGCGTGCCGACCCAACTGCTTGTGCTGCTCATTCTCATCGTCGTCGCGGGCATCGTGCTCGACCGCACGACCTTCGGCCGCGCGCTCTACGCGATCGGCGCGAACGAGACGGCGGCGCGGTTCTCCGCGCTTCCGGTCGATCGGGTGAAGCTCATCGTCTACACGTTGTCCGGCCTCGCCTCGGGGCTCGCGGCTTGGGTCCTCGTCTCGCGGGTGACGACCACCCGGATGGACATGGGGATCGGCTACGAGCTTGACGTCATCGCCGCCGTCGTGCTGGGAGGCACCAGCATTTTCGGCGGCTCGGGCACGATCTGGGGAACCGTCATCGGGCTCGCGATGAT
>CAWFZA010000001.1:0-39072 GCA_963820095.1 uncultured Alphaproteobacteria bacterium | reverse complement strand
TCGCGATTGAAAGTTCGATGTGTTTCGGCGTGCAATTTTGACCCTCGATTGGAGTGGGCCCCTTGGGGCGGACGGAGATCAGGCCGCTGATTTGACCCCGTGCCGGGCGTGGGGTCCTCGAACTGTTTGGGGCTCAGATAGCCGAGGGCTCAGTGGAGCCTACGGCTGTTGTAGACTTGGTCGATGAAGCGTGGAAGGTCTTCGGCGACGTCGCTGACGGTCTCGTAGGCCATCGGATAGACCGCTTCGACCTTCAGCGTCTTCATGAAGCTCTCCGCTTTGGCGTTATCGTAGGGATTGCCACGCCGGCCCATCGAGCCAACGAGGCCATGCCTGTCGAGGGCATGCCGATAGGCTTGCGCGGCATATTGCGAGCCGCGGTCCGAGTGATGAAGGCAGCCGGCCGGCGGTTTGCGGTCCTCGATTGCGGCGTTCAGAGCCGCGAGCGTCAGCCGGACATCGATGGATCGGCTGATGGCGTAGCCGACGACGCGGCGCGACCAGGCGTCGAGAATCACCGCGACGTAAACGAAGCCCGACGCGACTGCGACGTAGGTGATGTCGGCGACCCAGAGCTGATTGGCGCCGTCGATGACTTTGTCCTTTGCCAGATTTCGGAAGGTCGGATGGTCGTGGTCGCTGTCCGTTGTCGCCACATGTCGCCGACGCATCCGTGGCTGGAGATCGTGCTCGCGCATGAGACGCTTGACCTTCTTGTGATTGACCACGAGGCCTTGCTGGCGGAGGGCTGCCTGGACGCGTCGCCAACCATAGTGTTCGAACGCGTCGCGGATGGCGCTCATCGCTTCGACGATGGCAGTGTCAGGGAGCATGCAAAGTCGTGGGGCCAGTAAATTTTTGAACGCTAAGCTCCAGGCCTTTGGCAAGGAGACGGCGCTGTGGGGAAGCTGGTTTGGCGGGTGAAACTTGTTGCCGAGACAGGCGAACCAGCGACCGAGATCGAGGTGGCTCGAATAGAAAGGGAGGATTGGGCGGTTCCTGAGACGCTCGGCCTGTCGCTGGATGAGGGCAAAAGAATTGCCGCGGCTATCCAGGCTGAGATGGTCCGCGCGCAAGCATCGACGATGAGTGAGCATTTCAGATCTTGTGGGCATTGCGGGTTGAATTTGTCCAGCAAGGGATATCGGAGCATGACCTTTCGATCGCTGTTCGGCGACGTGCCGCTCAGAGTTCGGCGATTCGTCGGTTGCCCATGTCAGGACCGACAGGAGGAGCCAAAAAGCTTCTCGGCGTTGGCTCTTGACGGCGGCGTAGCGCCGGAACTTGCCTATTTGACCGCGAAGTTCGCCGCCCTTGCACCATTCGCAAGAGCGGCAGGTCTTCTCGCCGAGTTGCTGCCTGTCGGCGGCGCCGTCAACGCCGGCACGGTGCGCAATCGAACCCGCCGCGTCGGTGAGCGGATGGCGCGGCTGCATCCTGGCGGAGCTCCTGATCCGGACATCGACGCGGTGACGCCCGCGGTCGTGATCGGCCTCGACGGCGGCTACCTGCGCAGCCGACATCGGCGCCCCGAGCGCAATTTCGAAGTGGTCGCTGGCAAGGTGCTCAATCTCGATGGGTCGCAGCACCGCTTTGCCTTTGCTCGCAATGGCGATTCAGCGAACGAGTTCGCCGAGGCGCTCGTGACCGCCGGAGTCCGCACCGGAACGCCAGCGACGGTGCTGTCCGATGGTGATGCCGGGCTGTGGAAGCTTCAGCGCCAGGTCATGCCCGAGGCCACACTGGTCCTCGACTGGTGGCACGTCGCGATGCGCTTTGAGCACGCTCTGCAAGCGGCCCGCGGCCTGGGCGCGAATACGCCGGCTGGCCAGCTTCGCGGCTATGCGGTTCGCGATCTCGAGGGCGCCAAGTGGTTGCTCTGGCACGGTCGTTCGAGTTCCTGCCTCGAGCGCTTGGCGAAACTGGCGGGCTGGTTCGGCGCCTCTCATGTCCGCAATACGCGCGGCGCGCTCACGAGCAGCACCGGCGCTCGCGGCGTTGGCGATCGGGCTTAACGTTAGCGTTCCGGCGAAAGCCGATGAGGCGATGATCGAGGGGATCTTCTGCCGGTTCCAGTCGAGGCTCATGTCGTAAGACGGCAGTTCGCCGAGATAGGCTTGCAGCGGATAGATCAGATCCTCGGGCGAGGGACTGCCCGAGACGGCGCCCGTGGAAATCTGGTTCCAGGATGAAGCCCGGATCGGCCAGAAGAACGGTCTTGTCCGGCAATGGGCCAAGCGTGGAACGCGGCCGAGGCAACCCGCCGATCAGCGCTACGACAGCGCCTATCTGTTCGGCGCGATCTGTCCCGCCCGCGGCGTCGGAGCAGCTTTGGCGTTGCCCTACGCGGACACTGACATGATGCAACTTCACCTCGACGAGATCTCACGCAATGTCGCTGAGGGCGCCCACGCCGTCCTGCTGCTCGATCGCGCTGGATGGCACACGACGAGCAAGCTCGACGTGCCTGACAACATCACGCCGATCTTCCTGCCCTCGCGCGCCCCGGAGCTGAACCCGGTCGAAAACGTCTGGCAGTATCTGCGTCAGACTTGGCTCTCGAACACCGTCTTCGACAACTACGACGCCATCATCAACGCCGCATGCGCAGCGTGGCGAAAGCTAACCGCACAGCCAAACAGGATCACATCCATCGGCATGCGCGACTGGGCCCATATCGGTCAGATCGGTCAGCCGTCATGACCTTTGGTATTAGAGGTGCGGCGGAAGAGGAGGCAATCCGAGCGATCGAGGCCCTGACGGGCGACATGGTGAGCGCGGCGCGTGAGGCCGCCGCCGCGGAGGCTAGGGAAGCGGCGTCGCCGCGCCTCATCGGAGCGACACTGTGATTGGGGCACGCCGTCTATGAGCATCTTCCTCGACGCGCTGTCCGACGCGTCTACGCAGATGACTGAGACGCTGACCTCTGTGGGTCAAGCGTTCGAAGCGGGTTTGGGGGAGAGGTCTCGAAGCGCTTCTCGAGCGGCCGGCGGAGCTCTTCTATCTCGCGGCCTTCGCCACATTCATCGTCTTCATGATCGGAGGTCCACGCGGCGGCCGCTCCGGCTATCAGCGCGGCCGGTTCCTGACCACCAACGAAAAGTCTTTCCTGATGACGCTCGACGCCGCGCTTGGATCGAACTACCGCGCCTTCGCTCAGGTGCGCCTTGCCGAGCTTGCCAACCCGACGCCTGGCGCCAACCCGGCCTCCCGCCGCCAGGCGCTGAACGGCGTCATGGCGAAGAGCGTCGATTTTGTGATCTGCGACGTCTTGACCCTCGATCCGGTCGCCGCGATCGAGGTCGACGACAAGAGCCACCTCCTGCCCGAGCGCCAGCAACGGGACGCCTTCGTCAATGCATTGTTCCTTGAGATCGGGCTACCACTCATTCGGGTGAAGGCGAGGCGCGCCTATTCCGTCGATGAGCTGCGCGTCATGTGTGCCCACGCCGGGTTCTTCACCATGCCCCCCCGAATGGAAGGAGCGAACTTATGAGAACCCTCGTCATTGTGGGCCTTGCCGCTGGCGCGGTCGCGGTCTTCGCGCCCAATCAGGGCGCCAGGCTCATGCGCTCGGTCGTCCATGGGTTTGGCTGGGGGATTGGGCGCGAGGTTGCGCACAACATGTTTGCTCATCATCGTTGGTGAGACGGGTCGGTTATCGGCTCTCGATCGCCGAGACGAGTTCGGCGGTCGCGAGGAAGGACCCGCCGACCTATAGACGGCCGGTCCAGCCTCCCGCGGACGCCTCGAAAAGCGATCTTTAGCCCGGCGAAGAGAAAACACTATCAGGCGGCGAGGGTTTCTTGATCGCGGCAGCGACTGCCGTTGGGGGTTGGATGGTGCGCTTCATGCTACCACCGCCAGAGCCGAAGTTTAGAAGGCTCTGCCTTCTACGGGGGGTAAAGGAGGACGAGGCATGTCCCACGTTGTTAAGCGTCCTGCCCCTCAGGGCACTAAGGCCGGCCCATCCGGCCGGGACGCTCCTCTCCCGCAGTTTGTTCCTCCTCAGCTTTCGCAGCCCGTCGAGAAGCCACCGTCAGGGCCTCAGTGGGTGCATGAAATCAAGCTGGACGGATTCCGCATGGCCGGGCGCATCGACAATGGTCGGGTTCAGCTGCTCACCCGAACTGGCCTCGACTGGACCAACAGATATCCGAGCGCCATCGCAGCGCTGGCCAATGTGAGGGTGAAAACCGCTTATATCGACGGCGAACTCTGCGGTGTCGACGAGGCCGGTTTGCCCAGCTTCGCCCGGACGCAGGCGGCGACCGATGGCGAACGCGGCGTGCACCTCGTCTATTACGCTTTCGATCTCTTGCATCTTGGCGGTTGGGATTCCTGCACGACGGCGGCGGTCTGCTTTGGTCGGTGCCAAGGAGCAAAGGGGCGCCAGAAACGGATTAGTAGCTATCCCTCCGCGGCTATCCACATCATTGCCCGGCGCTCCGGTCGACGCCCTTATCCTAACCGCGCCACGCGACCAGAATGGCGCCAGCCGGGATAAGGGCGACCCCAAACCAGTTGCGGCTTGAAAGGCTCTCGCCGAGAAACAGAACGCCGAAAACCGCCACCAACACGACGCTCAGCTTATCGATGGGAGCGACCTGGGCCGCCTTGAAGTGGACCCCGCTTTTGGGACCATGGGTTAAGTTGGAGGACGGCCGCTTCGTTTGATAGACGGAGCGAACGATGACGAAGAAGACGAGGCGGCGGATTGACGCCGGGCTGAAGGCAAAGATCGCGCTGGAGGCGCTGCGGGAGCAGGCGACGGTCGTAGACCTTGCTCAGCGCTACGAGGTCCATCCGAACCAGATCTACGCCTGGAAGAAGCAACTGCAGGATCAGGCGGCGCGGGCCTTCGATCCTGGCGTGGGGCGGGACGCGGAAACGACGCATGAGCGGGAGATCGAGCGGCTGCACGCCAAGATCGGACAGCTCACGGTGGAGCGCGATTTTTTATCCAGGAGGTCCGGAAGATGAGCGCAGCGGACCGCAGAGCGATGCTCGAGCGCGCCGATAGGGCGCTGTCGCTGCGACGGCAATGCGCGCTTCTCGGGGTGGCGCGCTCGGGCGTCTACCGGCCGCGCAGGCCGGCCAACGACAACGACGCCGCGCTGATGCGCCGGATCGACGAATTGTTCACCGCCTGGCCGTTTCTCGGCTCGCGCCGGATGACGGCGATGCTGCGCGCCGAGGGCGCGAGCGTTAACCGCAAGCGCGTGCAGCGACTGATGCGCCTGATGGGGATCGCCGCGCTCGGGCCGAAGCCGAGAACAACCAAGCCAGCGCCGGGACACAAGATCTATCCCTACCTCCTGCGCAATCTGACGATCGAGCGCGCGAACCACGTCTGGGCGGCCGACACCACCTATATTCCGATAGGGCGGGGCTTTCTCTATCTGGTGGCGATCATCGACTGGGCGTCGCGCGCAGTGCTCGCGTGGCGGCTGTCGAACACGATGGACGTTTCGTTCTGTCTGGCGGCGCTCGAGGAGGCTCTGGCGAAGTTCGGCAAACCGGAGATTTTCAACACCGACCAGGGCTCGCAGTTCACCTCGGCTGCGTTCACCGGCGCGCTTGCCGAAGCCGGCGCCGCGATCTCCATGGACGGCCGCGGCCGCTGGATGGACAACGTGTTCATCGAGCGGCTGTGGCGGTCGCTCAAGTACGAGGATGTCTATCTCAAGGGCTACGCCGACGGCCGGGAAGCGGCGCGCGGCATCGCCGAGTGGATCGCCTTCTACAATGATCGACGCCCGCACCAGGCGCTGGCCGACCGCACGCCGATGGCGGTCTGGCGAGAGGCAATCGCCGGCGCCGGGCCTGTGGACATGATGGACAACGCATCCGCGTTGCCCACATGCCCACAGCCGCAACAGCAGACGCAGCCTCTCGCCGCGTGATAGAAAGGAATCCTGAGCGGTCGCGCTTCCAACTAATAACCGCATCAAGCGGTCCCGCTGCGCGGGTCCATTTCACCTTGTCCAAGTTTGAGAGCACGAAAATAGCAAAGCCAAGATGCCCCTGTGGCCGCGCCCGAAAGCAGGAGAAACAGATAAGTTCGGTTGGACACTGAGCCGAACGGCTGCCACTGTCTCGTGATTGTCAGCACGCCGGCTGTCACGCACAGGATGACGATGGTTCGCACAAAAGTCGCGAAGTCGGAGCCGACATTCTCGACCCCGACCTTAGCACAGATCGCTGTGAGCGCGGCAAACACCGCGGAGAGAAAGGCCCACGAAACCCAAGACGACAGAGAAAACATTGCGATCTCTGCCTAACTACGCTGAGCCAACCGACTTCTCAGTCGCTGCCGATATCGTCGATGGCCATGTCGAGTGTCTGAGAAAAAGTCATGGTGATCCAGTAGAAGATCGACGCCCTGTCCCGGCGCTGCTGCGTATCGCGCTCGCGATGCGCAGGATCTTGATCAATGGGTGCGAGTCCCGCACCCCGCACTTCAGCCACGGATAGAGTTGAGCGCGACCGAAGGCCACAACCGGCACCAGAGCTGACAGTCAGGTTCATTTTTCTCGGAAGGAAACCCGGCCTCAAAGTAGTCTCTTGGTTCGCTGGTAGAGCCACAGAGCCGCAATTAGTCCCGCGCCAACGCATAGAAGCGCAACTGGCAGACCCAACCCTAGCCCTCGGCGGGATGCGAACCAGTCACCGGGGGGGTCCCCGCCGCACGTTCGGCGAGGACGATGCACCAGTAGCCGACCATCGAGGTCGGAGCCAAAGCGCCTCGGACAAGGGTTACCGCAATAAGACAGATGCCGAGTGCGATCAGGGCCGGAAACATCCCGATCGTATGCGATGCAAGATCGCCGAAGACAGTGCCGAACACGCCGCCAATCCCCATCGCAAAGCCAGTAGCGCAGATCGATCAACGGCGAGGTCGCTCCAGCAGAAGGCGAGAGCGTAACGAACCCGGCTGCCCGCGTCGCCACGGCCGCCAAGAGGCTCGCAACGATGAAGCTGAGCCCGACGATGTGAATGAGCCCATCTCCGACGTTGGTCGCGCCGGCTCGAAGAAAGATAATCGCGAGCCAATAAAAGACCTCCGTCCCTTGCCCCTTCAGGGTGTCGCCCCAGATCAACAGCCCGGTGATCACGACAAGCGTCCCGAAAGAAAGCACGAGCCCAAGATGCAACCCTTGGGCCCAGAAATCGCCGAGCACCGTGCCAAAGGCGCTCGCAACAAACATCGCGAGCCAGAAGGTCGGCGAGGGGTTGAGCGCGCGTGTTTTGAAGCCGAAGGTGTTCGCCGGACCCCACGTCCATGTCCGTTCTGAATTCATGATCGGTTCTCTGCGAGCTGTGGGTGATGCGCTGAATCGGACTGGGTTGCTTCAATGTCAGGAGGAGCGCGACCCATTGGAATGAGTACGGAGACGCACAACCCAGATTGTGTGTTGCTGTCGGAGAAGGCCAGTCGAACCTCCGCGCCAATCCGATCCGAAATGGCTTTGACGATGGAAAGACCCAATCCTGATCCCAGCTGGTCGCTGCCCAGAGCGCGATAGAATGGATCGAAAACACGGTCGTACTCAGCCTCGGGAATGCCAGGCCCTGTGTCTTTGATTGTAACGACGACCGTGTCGCCGCTGATCGGCGAGGCAAGGTCAATTCTTCCGTCTTCTGGCGTGTAGCGAATGGCGTTCTCGACCAGATTCCTAACAACGGTGGTCAGATCCATCTCGCTCACCCAAACCGATGCGTCTTGCTGGCCTTCCACGCCGATGTCGATCCGTTTTGCGGCAGCCAACGGCAAAAGGTCTTCGAGGACACGGCGATAAATCCCCTGAACGGAGATCGGTGATTTCGGCAACTCGGCCACGGACTGCGTCCTGGCAAATGTCAAAAGCTGATTGAGCAAATTCCGGCCGCGCTCGATGCCGGTGCGAAGCACACCCAATCTTTCCCGCGCGGCGTTCGACATCTCCGTTTCGGACATCAGGTCGGCTTGAAGAGACAAGGCCGTGAGCGGTGTACGCAGTTCATGCGCTGCGTCGGCGACAAATCGACGTTGGATCTCCATCGACCGTGCGACGCGCGCCAACAGCCGATTGATCGCGGCGACAAAGGGACGCACTTCAGCGGGGATGTGACGGTCCTCTACTGGGTGGAGTTCCCGTTCGGCGCGCTGATCGATTTCTTGCGCCAATAACGCGACGCGTCGAAACATTTTGCGGACGAGATCGGGGATGGCGATCAGCAAGATTGGGACGAGGACAAGAAACGGCAAGACGGTCCGGAGGGCGCTTGCACGAGCGATTTGGTTCCGAAATCCGGTCTCCTGTGCCACAGAGATCTGTTCGCCAGTGGTCGTTGTTCTGACCATTACGCGGAAGGTCTCTCCCCTGACGCGTAACGTTTGCAGGCCATTCGGCAGGCTGTTGGGCAGAGACAGCGGGCCGCCCTCATCAACGCCAGGCGACCCCTGCCTAGCATTGCCCAGGCGCTGAACGATAACTCGCGCTTCTTCATTGCCCTCTCTTGACCCCCTGCCGGCCAGGATGTCCGGTGACACATGCTCTCGATCCATCAGCGCCGCGACTTGACGCAAAACATCGTCCTGCAATTCGTAGGCTTCGTCGTAGGCGGAGAGGAAGGAGAAAACGCCGGCGATAAGCGCCACGCTGAGAATCGCCAACGACAGTGTGACCGAGAGCTTGCGCTGAAGCGAAACATTCAGGAAGTTTTTGAAACCATCCATCCCGCTCCCCTGACGTTCCGGATGACGTCGCTGGCCAGTTTGCGCCTCAAGCTGTGGATCAAGAACTCTATAGCATTGCTCTCGACCTCTTCTCCCCACCCGTAGACGCGGTCCTCAAGGTCGCTGCGCGACAGGATTGCGCCCGGGCGCGCCATCAGGGCTTGGAAGAGGGCGAACTCCCGGTTGGAGAGCTGAACCGGCGCACCGCCGTTCACGGTTGCCTCGCGTGTCGCCGGATCGAGCGAGACCATTCCGTTGCTGAGAATGGGAAACGCGTTCCCGCTTTTGCGTCGTAAAACGGCGCGCATGCGCGCCAGGAGCTCCGCGATCTCGAAGGGCTTGAGCACGTAATCATCCGCGCCGCCGTCCAGCCCGCTCACTCGGTCATCGAGGTTATCGCGGGCCGTGATGATGAGCAGCGGGACGGAGTTTCCTCTGGCGCGGATGCGAGTCAGGACGTCCAGCCCGTCCTCGCCCGGCAAGCCGAGGTCTAGAAGGATGAAATCGTAGTTTTGGGTGTTGAGGATGTCGAGGGCTGTTGAACCGTCCTTGACCCAATCAGCCGCGTAGGAGGCATTTTTTAATGCCACCTCGATGGCTTGCCCGATCATAGGGTCATCTTCGACGATCAACACACGCATTGGGCGTCGGACCCCTCACTCATAGCTACGAGAGATTGTCGAACGCGGTACAGCGCGCCCGTCAGCCCTCAAGCCTTGCCCATCATGGAATCGAAGGTTTTAATCAAGTCCGTCATCGCCGCCTTGCAATCGCCCTGGTTGGGCGCGCTTGCCCGAAGCGCCGACAGCGAACGGTCGATCGCCTTGTCGAGAACGTGCCAGTCGGCGGCGGCGCGGGGCTTCAGTCCAGCCTCGGCGGAATCCCACGCAACTTCCAGGTCTTTGACGCGCGTCTTCGCAGCAGGCAGATCATTCTTGTCCACCAGAGCAGCGACATCCGCAGCAATATCGCGAAACTCGGAGAGATCACCGAGCTTCGATGCAGGGGTCGCGGCTTGAGCGGACATAATCGCGTTCGCATACACGCCGGACACTGTATCGCCGCGGCGAAAGTAGACCGGCGCAGCCAGAATGATGGCTGCGGCAACGACTGCGACGGGAAGAGGAAATGGTTTTGAAAGACGCATGATTTTCTCCTTTGAGACACACGAAAGTCGGTCAATCGGCGATTTGAAGATTACGGCGGTTGTCCGCGCCAAATTGCGCCGCAGCTACAAGGATGACGATCACGGTCAGGAACAGCGCGCTGGTTGCGGAGGCGCCCATGCCAAGGCCTCCGTAGGCCTTAGCTTGGGTAAGCTGGTCACCGAGAGCTGCGCCTAACGGCCGAGTCAGGATGTAGGCGATCCAGAAGGTCAGGACCGAATTCGCTCCCAACCGCCAGGCGGCGTAGGTCACGCCAATGAGCGCGCCGAAAGCCAACGCGCCATAGGTGAAGCCAAGTCCCAGCGCCTCGGTCGCCAAATCGCCGGCGGCGGTGCCGAGCGCGAAAGTGCAGAGGACCGCGGCCCAATAGAACAGCTCGCGGCGGAGCGTGACGATATGGTGGATGGAGAGGCTGCGTTCGACCCAATACCAGACGAGAAATATCGCCGCGAGCGCTACAGCGAAGACGCATGTGCTCACGTAGAGGCTGACGCCTAGGCCATCCGTAAGCAGGTCCGTGATTTGGGTGCCGACAACGCTGACAAGGACGACGGTCAGCCAATAGATCCACGGGGTGTAGCGCCGCGTCCATAGCTGAGTGACGAGGGCGGCCACCAGGAGCCCAGCCATAACCAGGCCGTAACCGCTTGTCCCCAGCCTGCGTTCACCGCGAGAAAGTCCGCGCCGGTCTCGCCGACCGTCGTGGACATGATTTTGATGACCCAGAACGCGAACGTGATAGCGGGCACCTTGTTGAGCCAGTCGGTTCCGTTGAAGAGCGTCGTGTCCATGGGCGGCTCCTACGTTGATCTCGCGGAGGAGCTAGCCGACCTGACTTAGGCGGCCCTTAGGACGGCGCTCTGGTGGGGAAATGCCGAAGCGGCGGGGCAGAGACATGGCTGTCAGGGTGATCGGACATCATGCCCTGCGCCGGCAGAAGCCCGCTCGCCGACTGAAGCGCACTCGCATGGAAGGCGAGGCGCCGAGCGCGCCGTGGAATCGCTCGCATGATGCGCCGACTCCGCCAAGGAAGCGCCCGACCAAAGCCCTAAGGCTTGCCTAAGTGTCTGGCCGCACAATGCGGGAAGAAGCGCACCGCGTCCACGACAGCGGAACCCTGCGCCGCTCACATACAATGGAGAGAGACAATGAAGGCGACGACGCCCCGCGCCGTCGGGCTGCTCCTTCTGACGGTCATGATCCCCATGGCCGATGGGCCCGCTGCGGCCTTCACTGGGCAGGAATTGGCCGGCGACGCAAAGATCACGATCGATCAGGCGCCACGATTGCGCTGAAAGCCCATCCGGGCCGAATTACAGACGAAGAACTCGAACGCGAAGATGGCGGAAGCGGGCTTCGCTACACGTTCAGCGTCGATGGCGGTTCGACCGCCCGAGAACTCGGCGTCGACGCCATGACAGGCCAGGTGCTTGAGAACAGTCCCGATTGAAAAGAGTTCGATTCGTCGCTCGCTGCCTCACAGGCGCGAGCGACGATTCCCTCGCAGATGGAGCAATCATGTACGAAGGCGCAAAGACAGCATTGAGCAAAGTTCCTGAGGTCACCCTTGGTTTCTGGACCATCAAGATCCTGGCGACCACGATTGGCGAGACGGGCGGCGACGCCGTGACGATGTCCCTATTCCATGCCGATAAGGACGCCCACAACGGTGGGTATTTGATCGGGACCTGCGTCTTCATGGCCGTATTCATTGCGACCGTCGTGGTACAGATCACAATGAAGCGGTTTCATCCCTTTGTTTACTGGGTGACAATCGTGGCCACGACCATGGTCGGTACTGCCATGGCGGATTTCGCAGACCGCTCGTTGGGCATCGGTTATCTCGGGGGATCATCGCTTCTGTTTGCGCTCTTGATCATGTCGCTTTTTCTCTGGCGATTTTCGGAGGGCACTGTCTCGGTGAACTCGATCGTAACGCCGCGGGCAGAAGTTTTCTACTGGACTACGATCCTTTTCTCGCAGACTTTGGGTACAGCGCTCGGCGATTGGATGGCCGACACGAATAACCTCGGCTATGGGAACGCGGCTATCGTGTTCGGAGCCGGCCTTTTGCTCCTTGCTGCGGTCTATTACTTTACGAACGTGTCGCGGGTGTTTCTATTCTGGGCCGCTTTCATCCTCACCCGCCCGCTCGGGGCGACGCTCGGCGACTTATTCGACAAGCCGATGTCCCACGGGGGGTTCGAGGTCAGCCGCACGGCTGCGACTGCGATCCTCGCAGTGGCGATGGTCGCCCTCATTCTTATTCTCCCGCAACGTGCGGGCAGCCATCCAGGTTCGCCATCCGAAATGGCGGCGGAGTGACGACCGCTCTGTCTCGGGCGGCCAGCCGGTCTG
Source organism: uncultured Alphaproteobacteria bacterium (assembly GCA_963820095.1). Classification (GTDB taxonomy): domain Bacteria; phylum Pseudomonadota; class Alphaproteobacteria; order Rhizobiales; family Beijerinckiaceae; genus Roseiarcus. Next base: position 26,826 of record CAWFZA010000001.1, on the reverse strand, counting down.
CGCACTTGGGCTACCCCGTGTGCTTAAGCTGACTGATGTGGGCCCAGTTGCGCATCCCGATGGATGTGATGGTTTCGGGCTTGGCGGTCAGCTTCCGCCATGCGTCGCAGGCGGCGTCGACAATGGCGTCGTAGTTTTCGAAAACGGTGTTTGAGAGCCAGTTCTGGCGGAGATACTGCCAGACGTTCTCGACCGGGTTCAACTCCGGGGCGCGCGAAGGCAGGAAGATCGGCGTGATGTTTTTGGGCACGTCGAGCTTGCCTGTCGTATGCCATCCGGCGCGATCGAGCAGCAGGACGGCGTGGGCCCCCTCAGCGACATTGCGTGAGATTTCGTCGAGGTGAAGCTGCATCATGTCGGTGTCCGCGTAGGGCAGCGCCAGAGCCGCTCCAACACCGCGAGCAGGACAGATCGCGCCGAACAGATAAGCGTTGTCGTAGCGCTGATCGGCGGGCTGTCTTGGTCGCGTTCCACGCCTGGCCCACTGACGAACCAGGCCGTTCTTCTGGCCGATCCGGGCTTCGTCCTGGAACCAGATTTCGACCGGCGTCGCCTCGTCGACGCCTTCCAGATGGGCCCTCAGCGCGCGCGGGAAGTTTTTTTAAACGCCTCGACGATCCGCTGGTCCTGAGCCGGATGACGCGGCCGGGCGCTGATGTGCGAGAAGCCAAGCTTCTTGAGGAGCTTTCCGACATAGCGCTCGTGGAAGTCGACGCCGAACCTCTCGGCGATGACATGCTTAAGATCGATGCGCCGCCACCGGACGACGCCATCTTTCTCACGGTCGGGGCCAGCCTCCACGATCTTCGCAAACTGCGCCAACTGTTCTTCGGACAGGCGAGGCTTGGGACCTTCCGTCCGGTGGTCGATGAGACCCTCCGGCCCCGAAGCGTTGAAGCGATGAACCCAGTCGCGCAGCGTCTGGCGATCCATGCCGCCGATCTTCGCCGCCGCCGCCCGGTCCATTCCATCTCGAACCGCAGCCAGCGACAGAAGACGACGGCTCTGGCTGACGTCCTTTGACCGGCGAGCGAGCGTGCGAAGCTCTTCCGCCGAATAGTCCTCTCGCAATCTCACCGCTAATGGTCGATCATTGGCGCATTGTCGCGCTTGTGCGCTCCGCGCTGTGAGTTTCAACTTGAGGGCAACAGGAGGAATTTTTGCGTACATCGACCGTCCGCTATTTGCGCGAAGCAGACCATAGTGAGGGAAGCCGCCATCCAATCGCAACTCGAGACATCCTTTTAAGTCGATATCAGTCCAACTGATCGAGTTGTGACCCTTAGAGGCTTGGGCCGCGCGCCGAGGGGGCTGGCGCGGGGGGGTCGGGAGGATTGCGGAGCCTTCGTCCCAGCGAAAGGCGCGCCCTTGATCGCCGCCGTCATCGCCTTGGCATGGTCGACCAGGACACCGGTGGCGCCTTTCAATTGCTCGTCGATCGTCTGGATCAACGCGATGAGGGCGTCGCGCTGCTGCTCGAAAGCCTGGCGCAGAAGACCCGCCTGGTAGGAGGCCTTCATCTCGCCGCGGAGATGCGGACGCTCCTCGGCGACCTTCTCGATACGATTGTGGTTGGTGAGCCCAATCTCGACGGCTCGGTCGTGCTGCCGGCGCGCTTTGCCGGCGATGTCGAGAGCGAGCGCCTTGTACGGCTTCTCCGACGCGTTCTTGGCCACCTCCTTCCAAAGATCGTCCTCGGTCACGGGCGTGACATCGCCGAGCGCCCGGGACCGCTGCACGGCGGCGTGGACGGCCGCCTTCGAGATGAGGTATGCGTCCGGCCGGTGGCGCGGCTTTCGGCGGTATAGGTCTTGAAGGCCGAAGTCGCCCCGGTCCCATGCGGCAGCGCGTTGATGTGTTCGCCCTTGGTGCTCATGCCCTGCGCGGCGTCGATTGTGAAGGCGTGGCCGAAGCCGAGCAGGAGCCTCCCGGTCTTCGGGTCCGAGAGCCGCTTCCAGTCGATCTCGGCCGTCTGGCCGCGCGCGTTGCGCAGGACGAGGCCGGCGGCCGTCTTTCGGACCACCTCGACGATGTCGCCGTTGTTGCCGATCGTGGCGCGCTTACCGTCGATCTCGGCAATGGTTTTCCGGTACATGCGCAGCCGATCTCCGGTCCCGATGGGCAGGTCGAAGAATTCTCGCTTCTCGGACCGATAGACGACCGCCTTGTAGGTCGCCTCGTCCGTTCCGATCTCGCCGCGGGTTTTCAGGCGCTCACGGATTGCCTTGCTAATGTCGGCCGCCTCGGCGTTGGTGAGCGTGGTGATCGTCACTCCGTAGCTCGGGTCTTGGGATTTGAGCGCGTCATTGCGCTCGATGTAAAGGTCGGCGATCTGCCGCACCACTTGGTCGGTATCGCCCTCGAGGAAGTTCTCGCCGTTCCGTCCTCGCGCTTCATCGCGAGAGCTGCTTCCGCTTTGCCTTCGCGGAAGAGGGCGGCAATCTTGCGGTCGCGGTCGTTCTTCTGGCGGACAGCGGTCATCACCTCGGGCATGGCGGACTTCGGCAGAACGCGTTTCAGGAGCGCGATCGTGTCGCCCGCCTCGATCGACTGCACCTGTTCCCGGTCGCCGAGCATCTTGATGGTCATGCCGGGTTTGGCCTGCAGCTCGAGGAGCTTCAGCATGGGCCGGGGACCGATCTGGCTGATTTCATCAACGATGAGGACGGTCTTCTCGTCCGCCGAAAATTCCCCCGTGTCGATCGCGTTGAGGAGCGGTTGGAGCGCGATCGTCTCGTCGGCGCCAGCCTCCTGGAGGGCGTCGGCCTGCCGCCAGGCTGTCGACATGCCGATTACCGTTCGGCCGTCGTCGCGCCAAGCGTCGACCAGCGGCTTCAGAAGCGTGGTCTTGCCGGAGCCGGCGACGCCGGTCATCAGCGACAGTTTTCCGCCGGCGCCCAGAACATGGATGGCGGCGACTTGCTCTTTCGAAAACCGAACACCGGCGTCGTCGGCTTCGACCCGTCCGATCGCCGCGCGGATCGCCGCGTCGGACAGGTCGCCGAGCGGTCGCGGGCGGCCGCGCGCGACATTTCGGCGACGCTCTGCTCGATCCGAAGTTGCTCGGTGTGACTGATCCGCTCCTTGCGTTCGTGCAGGCCGAAGATGAGCGCGGCCGCCTTGCCGTCGTGGACGAAGCCACGCGCCTCGATCAGGCTTACGACCGCGTCGACGTCGTCTCGTCCGCCCGCGGCTCCGGCCTCGATTAAGCCGCGCGCCGCATGAACCCGCAGGCGCTCAGAGTCGAGGACGGCTTTCAACTGGAATTCCGCCGAGAGCGATGCGGAGGCGGAGGCGTAAGCCGCCTCGCGCCGCTGGTCGGACGTACGCTCAACTGGCGGCATCGCGCCGAGAACGGAGGTTGGCGTCCATCTGAGCTCCGCGACCTGCTTGCGCCAGACCACGTGCGCTTCCTCCTTGGTCTTGCCGAGCCGCCCCGCGGCGCTCGCCTCATGCAGCATGTGTTTCTTGCGCTCGAGCGAGAGCTCGTCCCAGTCAATTGAATGTTCACGGGCGTAGCGCTGTGCGTCGCCGACCACCTGCCGGTCGCGTTTCGAGAAGGTCGCAACTGCGCTCTCGGGGATGTCGAGAGCGACGGCCGCCTCGCCGCCGGCGTCGAGGCCGATGCTCAGTCCCAGCGAGCGCAGGCGGTCGGCGAGGCGGGCCTGAAAGAAGGCCCCGTATTCAGGGACCTTGTGGGCAGTCAGCGCCTTCGAGTCGATCGAGCCGACCCGGCCATCGTCGGTGACGACGAGGTTCGGAATGAAATTATGCAGATGGTAATGCGGGTCGCCGACGATCGGCGCGTCGAGGAGATAGGTCGCCCCGTCCGGTCCGTTCTGGACGGCGACGGTCGGCCGCGCCGCGTCATGAGCGAACGTCACCCAGCCGATCTCGCCTGCCTCCGCCCCTTTCTCTCCCGCGTGCCCTTTCCGGGCGAAGCCGAGGTCGTGGGCGGCGTAGCGCAACGCGTCGTCGCTCGCGGCGTGAATGGCGTTGCGGATCATCTGCCGCTCGGCCTCGGTGGGCGCGAACTCGGCCGCCAGAGACACGGATTTGTGCGGCGCGAAGACGAAGTCGAACCCCGAGTTCTTACGGACATGCTGGCTCCAGTCCTCGCCGGTGTCGGCGCGGCGCGCTTCGAACAGGGCATCGAGCTGGTCGTCGCGGGGAGCGGCACGGGCGCTTGCGATGCCGAGCGCCGCCGCGACACGTGGGTCCATGTCGGGCCGCCAGTTCGCCCGCTCGCCTCGGCCTGTGTAGTAGGCAGTGAGGCGCTCACCGGTCTCGAGGTCGCGACCGTCGAGAGCGACGCCACGCACCTCGAGAGACTCAGGTTCCGGCTGGTCCTGGATCATGTAGGCGCGGATCGCCGCGCCGTCGCTTGCGGCGGAGATTTTCCTGAAGTTGAGCACGGGAATCAGGCGCGACCGGCGACATTGGCGGGAGTGTTGGCGTGGGCTGTGGCGGCTTCGGCAGGCGTGAGCCGCGTCAGGGCGTCGTTGATCTGACGGAGCAAAGCAGCCATTCCGGATTGCTGGGTCAGGATGCGTTGAGGCGGGATTGCTGCGGCGGTGATCCGAGAGTCAGCGCCAGCCGCGCGAACAGGAAATCGAAAAGAGGAGTCTCCAAAAAGACGGGCAGCTTGGGCTGACCGGGAACAAGAAGGGCGGTGCGCGAGGAAACGAGGCCGGAGAGAGTGTCAAGGGCGGTCCATCTTGCGCTCTGCTTGGAGGATGGCGGCGACAGGCTAGAAGCCGGTCTACGGCCTACCTGACGCCCATATCAGCCGCATTCGACTCGGAGGGCTCGATCTCCGGCTTAGCGCGCCAATTTTGGGATCGCGGCCGTCAGGCGCTTCCCGCCCCCCGCGCGGGCGGACCTGCACCAAAGGTGCATTGGCCATGTCGGTCGTTTTCGTCGATTTTCAATGACTACAACCCGACGATGGCATGACGATCAAATGGCGTCAGCATGACGTTAGGTTGACGACAGCTTGACTACAGGACGGGTGCCTGCGCCGCCGGTGCGCGCACCCCGACAGTCTTAGGCTCAGGACCTATTAAATTTCTTGCATTGGGTTGGATGGGCTGATTCCTAGGCGAGGCGAGGAGGCTTCGCCATGTCTGATTTGTTTTTGCTTTCTGAAGCGCAGATGCGCCGGATCGAGGGGTTTTTTCCGCTGTCGCACGGCATCGCACGGGTGGACGACCGGCGGATTGTGAGCGCCATCGTATTCGTGATCAGGAATGGGCTTCGCTGGCGTGACGCCCCGGGGGAGTATGGCCCGCACAAGACGATCTATAATCGGTTCATCCGCTGGAGCCGACTGGGGGTGTTCAACAAGATCTTCGCCGAGCTGGCGCGCAAGGGCGCCAAGCCCGAGCGGATCATGATCGACGCCACGCATCTGAAGGCGCATCGCACCGCCGCCAGCCTTTTAAAAAAGGGCCTGTTCCCCGACGTATCGGACGCACCAAAGGAGGCTTGAACTCCAAACTTCACGCGGTTTGCGACGGCAAAGGTCGACCGCTCGTGATGTTGCTCAGCGAAGGCCCGATGAGCGACTTCAAGGGCGCGGCGTTGATGCTGCCCGCCATGCCTGGAGCCAAGGAGCTTCTCGCCGACAAGGGCTATGACGCCGATTGGTTCCGCGAGGCGCTCGCGAACCGCAAGATCGCCGCCTGCATCCCCTCAAAATCCAACCGCAAAGCCCCGATCCCCCACGACGCCGTCCTCTACAAACAGCGCCACAGAATTGAGAACATGTTCGGCAGGCTCAAGGACTGGAGACGCGTCCACACCCGATACGACCGTTGCGCCCACGCCTACTTCTCGGCAATCTGCTTCGCCGCAGCTGTCATCTTCTGGCTGTGATCAATGAGTCCTGAGCCTAGATTGGCGGCGAGCCGGCCGCACAATCTAAGCGCAGCGCCCGTATGGGCGCGCGTTCAGGCGGGCGCTGCAAAATCGAATTTCCCGTTCGCGCCGCTCGGCCTTTCGATGGAGAGGTCGAAAGGAGAGCGTGCGGATGGGAACTGGTGGAAGCGCCCGCCGTCGGCAGGGCGGCGGCTCGGTCGATAGCGCCGAGGCGATTAGGGTCCTCGGCCAGTTGGGACAGCGATCAACGTTGTTTCGTTGGTTGTTCGATCATTACGACGAGATTCAACGAGAGATTGGGGCCGTCCGGCCTGGTGTCCCGTGGGCGCAGTATTGCGAATATTTATACCAAAGGTCATGACGGCTGACCGATCTGACCGATATGGGCCCAGTCGCGCATGCCGATGGATGTGATCCTGTTTGGCTGTGCGGTTAGCTTTCGCCACGCTGCGCATGCGGCGTCGATGATGGCGTTGTAGTTGTCGAAGACGGTGTTCGAGAGCCAAGTCTGACGCAGATACTGCCAGACGTTTTCGACCGGGTTCAGCTCCGGGGCGCGCGAGGGCAGGAAGATCGGCGTGATGTTGTCAGGCACGTCGAGCTTGCTCGTCGTGTGCCATCCAGCGCGATCGAGCAGCAGGACGGCGTGGGCGCCCTCAGCGACATTGCGTGAGATCTCGTCGAGGTGAAGTTGCATCATGTCAGTGTCCGCGTAGGGCAACGCCAAAGCTGCTCCGACGCCGCGGGCGGGACAGATCGCGCCGAACAGATAGGCGCTGTCGTAGCGCTGATCGGCGGGTTGCCTCGGCCGCGTTCCACGCTTGGCCCATTGCCGGACAAGACCGTTCTTCTGGCCGATCCGGGCTTCATCCTGGAACCAGATTTCCACGGGCGCCGTCTCGGGCAGTCCCTCGAGATGGGCTTTCAGCGCATGCGGGAAGTTTTTTTAAATCCCTCGACGATCCGCTCGTCCTGCAGTGGATGACGCGGCCTGGCGCTGATGTGCGAGAAGCCGAGCTTCTGCAAAAGCTTGCCGACATAGCGGGGATGAAAGTCGACGCCGAACCGCTCGGCGATGACGCGCTTGAGGTCGACCCGCCGCCAGCGCACGACGCCGTCCTTCTCACGCTCCGGACCGGCCTCGACGACCTGCGCCAACTGAGCCAGTTGCGTTTCCGACAGGCGAGGCTTGGGACCTTCCGTCCAATTGTCGAACAGACCTTCAGGCCCGAAGGCGTTGAAACGATGGACCCAGTCGCGCAGCGTCTGGCGATCCATGCCGCCGATCTTCGCCGCTGCGCCTCGGTCCATCCCGTCCCGAACCCCTGCCAACGACAGAAGCCGTCGGCTCTGGTTGACGTCCTTCGACCGGCGAGCGAGCGCCCGAAGGTCCTGCGCTGAATAGTCCTCTCGCAATCTGACCGCTGATGGCATGGCGCGAATCCTCCATGCCGTCTTGAATCAGCATCGCCCCGATTTGGGAATCCCCGTGAGTCACACAGCAGAACCTTTGGTATTATACCAAGACTCGGTGATCATGACCGGTAGGCCCAATCCCGAAGGCCGATCGACATGATCCGCCAGGGGCTGGTTGATGAGCGTGTTCCAAGCGTCGCAACAATGGTCGACGATGTCGTCGAAGGATTTGAAGATCCGATTTGACAGCCAGTTGTCGCGCAAGAATTGCCAGATGTTTTCCTGCGGGTTCAGCTCCGGACACTTTGCCGGGAACGGGATCAGCGTGATGTTGGATGGCACGATGAGCCTGCCCGACAGATGCCAGCCGGCCTGATCGACCAACAGCACGGCGTGCGCTCCCGACGCGATCTGGGTGGCGATTTCGGCGAGATGGAGGTTCATCGCCTCCGTGTTGCAGCGTGGCATGACCAGGGCCGCGCCCTTGCCGTCCTTGGGACAGATCGCGCCGAAGATATAAGCCGAGGCGGTTCGCTGATCTTTGGGAGCGCTTGGACGCGCGCCGCGCTTGGCCCAGCGGCGGGTGATCTTGTTCTTCTGGCCGACGCGCGCCTCGTCGGCGAACCAGACCTCTATGGCGCTGGTCTCGACGTTCTTCTCGCGCCCGATTGCTTTCAGGCGCGCGGAAAAGCTTTTTTAAAATCCTCGATCGCGCCTGTGGCCTGAGCGTAATGGCGAGGCCGGGCCGATAGCTTGCGATAACCCATGGCGCGCAATTGGCGGCTCAACGTCTGCTTGGCGACGACGACGCGGAATTCTTCGAAAACCCATTGGCAGAGATCGACGACCCGCCAGCGCACGACCCCATGAACCGCCGGAATCGGGCCGCTCTCGATGATCGCGGCGAGCGCCGCCCGATGCGTGTCGTTAAGCCGGGATGGCTGTCCAGGCGGCTTGCGGTCGATCAGGCCCTCCGGCCCCTGGGCGTTGAACTTCAGCACCCAGTCGCGAACGATCTGGAGCGTCACCCCGCCGATCCTGGCCGCTTGCGTGCGCGTCGCGCCTTCGTAAATCGCCGCCAAAGCCAAAAGCCGCCGCGCCTGCGGCCCGTCCTTCGATCGCCTCGCCGACGACCTCACCATCTGTGCATCAAAATCAGCCCGAAGCGGAATGGGCATGCCGAACCTCCTTCGTTCGACACCGTGAATCAGAACTCAGCCAATTCGGGAAGCCCCAACCGAGTCACGCCTTCAGAGATTCGGTATAAGGTGGATGATGACCTATTGCCACAATAATGGCGAGTGTCCGTTAAGTGCGGCATAGCCATAGTCCGTAAGGCCAATTCAATGACCCCTTCCACTTAAAGCGGGGTCGGCAGTCTTACATAAACTCGCCCTAAAGAGACGAGGGACCGGCGTCGAGCGCCGACATCCTTTGTACCAGACACTAGAGTATCCGTTTTGATCAAGCGGGATTTGGGGTCCAGTTCCTGTTGGCCTTGAGGAGGGCGTTTGCCAGGAGGATTAGCTTTCGCATGACAGCGGTGAGGGCGACCTTGGCGGGTTTGCCGGCGTTGATCAGTTGCTCGTACTTGGCCTTCATGGGATTTAAATCGGGTTGCGACGAGCGCAGGCATGTAGATGGCTTGGCGGACGCTGGCTCGGCCGCCGCGGATGAAGGCGCGATCGGTCCAACGGCCCGACTGTCGCGCCACAGGCGCAAGGCCTGCGAGACTTGCCGCCTGTCCCGGTTCGAGGGCGCCGAGTTCGGGCATTTCGATGAGCAAGGCGAAGGCGGTTATGGCCGAGACCCCCGGAATGCTGGTCAGAATTGCGAACCGCTGGGCGAGATCTGGATCGTCCTGAACCTGCTCGAGGATCGCCGCCTCGATCGCCGCAATCTGGCGTTTGATCTGTTCGAGGCGCTGCGCATTGTGGCGCTTCAACAACGGCGCGGCAAGCATCTTGCCGCGGTTCTTGGCGGCGGTTCGGTCTTTCACCAGGACCTCGCGAGCCAGGTGAAGCTCCTTGAGCTCGAGCAGGGCTTCGCTTCGAGGCGGGCGTGTCTCAAGCTCCAACACTGCGCCCATGCGCGCCAGCATCGCCGCATCTATCCGATCGGTCTTGGCCAGCTTGCCGATCGCCTCGGCGAAGCGGCGGCCTTGTCACCGAACGCCCGTCCACCTTCTGTCCGGTCCAAACACCGCCCCCACAAGGGGGGCGGGTGCGCTAACGCTCTCGGTTCCACCTAAAAGCAGCAGGCTTGTCTTATGACTTTTCGCGCCACGGAGGCGAGAAGGAACCGCTGGGAGAGGGTGGCTGCCCTCTCGTCAGCGGCGAGGGAGGGATCGGGAGCAGGCTGACCGTTTGACGGGTCGAGCTAGAGTTGGATCGCCCTCGTCTTTTCCTTTGGCCTGAACGGATACCCGGGGGAGAGCCCCGAATGACAAGCAGAGGCTCGGAAAAGATGAACAACTATACCATGGCGTCGATGTGTCGAAAGACCATCTCGACGCCCAGCGCCTGGCCGACGGCGCGAGCCATCGCTTCGCCAACGACAAGTGCGGGCGTAAGGCGTTCGTGAAGTGGTTCGCGCAGACGCCTGTTGAGCGCGTGGTCTTCGAGCCGACCGGCCCCTATCACCGCGCCTTCGAGCGGGCCTTGGGCGCGGCGGGCGTTCCCTTCGTCAAGGTCAATCCCCGGCAATGGTGGACAGATTTTCCATTACGCGGAGGCGGGTTGCTGTTGCTGCTGCGCCTGTGGACCCTGTGGGCGACGCCCAGCGTTGTCCACAAGTCCACAGGCGTCTTGGTCGGCCTCTCTGAGGTCGATGGTTTGGACCCGGTGGGCGCAATAATGCGCCCCATAGACGCCGTCTTCGTCGGTGGGGCGAAGCGCGATCGCCTCCCCGCGCAAGGCCTTGCTGATCCGCCAGGGCCGGCTCTTGAAGCTGATGAAGCCGTCGTGGTCGACCTTGCGGACCTGATCGCCCTCCACGGTGAACCGCCGTCCATCAGCATGGCGAGCGGCAAGCCATACCGGCGAAAGGCCTCTTCCACATGCCGGCGCACCGTCGCGCCTTGCTCGTCGCCGCAGGCCGCCAAGATCAAATTGTAGCGCGAATTGTCGTCGAGCGCAGTCAGCGGATGGCAGCGCGCCCCGCATGCGTGGCGAAGTGGCCCTTGAAGTCCATCTGCCACAATTCGTTCGGGCTCGCGCGCTCAAAGCGGGCCCACGGGCCCGGATGCTCGGCCGACCCCGCCTCCGTCAGACGGCCGCCCCGGCGCAGGATCGTAGTGATCGTGCTCGCCGCCGGGACGTCGGCCGCCCCGCTCACCCTCAGAGCCTTCCTGATCTTCCGTCCGCCCCAGGCGTTGTTGCTCAGCTCGCGGAGTCGATCACTTTCGCCTCGATCGCCGGCGAGGTGCGAAACGGAGACGATCGCGGCGACCGCTCGCTAAGGCCGGCCACGCCCTCCCGTCGATTAACGCTCGAGCCACTTGTAGCCGGTCGTCGGGCTAACGCCGAAGCGACGGCACAGCTCGCGAACATTCGCCCCTTCAGCCCCCGCAAACCCCACAAACTCGCGCTTCTGATCCACCGCCGACACCTCCCGAAATGGCATCCCGCGGGCAGGGGTGGGGGTCGCGCAGACCGAGGAGATTAGCGAATGCGCCCGCCATTATCTTATGGCGTGGGTCAGCGCGACCCCTCCTCGATCCTCCCCGCCACAGGGTGTTCGGAAGAAAGCCCGTCTCTAAGGGGGAGCAGGCGCGGCGGGATGATCCGCGTAAACCTAAAAGCAGAAGCTCTAGACGTCATGTTCGCGGGCTGAGCCGGTGGCTCGCCCTTTCGTGCAGGTAAGAACGAGGGTTGCTCGGGCGGACCGAGCCTAGCCTCATGCACGGAGGGCGGACCATGGGAAAGTATAGCGAAGTTTTTGTTGCTTTCGACGTCGCCAAGAAGAAGCACGCGGTGGCGATCGCGGAGGGTGGCCGAACCGGGGAAGTCCGGTTTATGGGCGATGTCGAGAACAATCCTGCGCCGATCGAGCGGACGATCAAAAGACTGGCTAACCGATACGACCGGCTGCATGTCTGCTTCGAAGCCGGGCCTACGGGATACGGACTCTATCGCCAGGTGCAGGCGCTCGGGCATGACTGCATGGTGGTTGCTCCGGCGCTGATCCCGAAACGAGCGGGCGAGCGGATCAAGACGAACCGTCGGGATGCGGTTACGCTGGCGCGTCTTCATCGGGCGGGTGAGCTTACGGGAGTGTGGGCGCCCGACCCGGCCCATGAGGCGGTCCGGGATCTTGCGCGCGCCCGGGAGGCGGCGGGGGACGATCTTCGGCGAAAGCGTCAGCAGCTTCTTTCTTTCCTCCTCCGGCATAGCCGAATTTACAGTGGCGGCGGCCACTGGACGCTGGCGCATCGGCGTTGGCTCGCCGGTCAGAAGTTCGACCATGCCGCGCAGCAGATCGTCTTTCAGGAAGGGATCGACGCGATCGAAGATTTTCTTCAGCGCCTGCGCCGCGTTGAGAAGCAACTCGGCCTCGTCGTGCCGGAGTGGTCGATGGCGCCGGTGGTGAAAGCCTATCAAGCCATGCGTGGCGCTTCTTTTCTCGTCGCCGTGACCTTTGCCGCTGAGATCGGCGACGTGCGCCGGTTCGATACGCCGAGGCAACTGACATCTTTCCTTGGACTTGTCCCGGCGGAAAGCTCAACAGGCGACACAATCCGACGGAAGGGCCTCACTCTGGCCGGCAATCGGCGAGCGCGGCGCGCGCTCGTCGAGGCGGCCTGGACCTATCGTTACCCGGCGAGGGTCAGCGAGACCCTGAGAGCGCGGCTCGAAGGGCTGCCCAAGCCCGTGCGTGACATCGCCTGGAAGGCGCAGGTCCGTCTGTGCGCCCGCTATCGCCGCCTCAGCGCCGCGGGCAAAAAGCCGCCCGTCGTCGTGGCCGCGATCGCCCGCGAAATGGCCGCTTTCCTGTGGGCGATCGGACAGGTGGTCGCGCCAGCGTAAACAGGATGCTCTCCCGCTGCGCAGACCCGGGAGCGGAGCACGAAAGGTGGGGAACTCCCGTCGCTAGTTATGTGGCCGGGCCTTGCGCCCGACGCCCGTCCTCTAGACCGACGAAAGCCCCGAGACGTAGACACGGAAGGCGGTAACCAACCCGCGGATAAGAGCTTGATCAACCGTCGTCTCTCGCTCCGCTCCCAGCTCTGCGCAGCTCCGGCCTATTCCTGCCGACGGCCTTCTCGCCGAACGGTCGCTCGATTGCGCCCCGAGCCCTTGACCGCGAACATAAGAGACTAGACTAGACTAACTTACCCACATCCGTATCAGGCAATAAGTTCTTGATTTTATGGTGCGCCCCAGGGGAATCGCACCCGTATTTTCGCCGTGAACGGGGGAAAGCGCGGTGGATTTGCCTCTTCGACGCTAAGGTGGCCTGTCGGTCTAGAGGGGGCCTCCGTTTTGCAAGGCTCCGATAAGGCAACACCGATGAACGCGATCAACGCGAACCTGCCCTCGATCTTGCCCACTAAATTTTGATCATTTCGAGTAAGTGCTTGTTTTGATTGGTCGGAGTGAGAGGATTCGAACCTCCGACCCCATCGTCCCGAACGATGTGCGCTACCAGGCTGCGCTACACTCCGACATGGCGCCCCCTTTCGGCCGGCACGCCGGTCTTATAGGGGCGCTGGTCACCCGGCGCAAGCGTCGTACCTCGCGCCGCGCTTCTCGCCCGCGGCGAACGGCCAGGCCGCTTTCTCCCTCGATCGATCGAGGGCTGGGCTGCAGACACACGGAGCGATCGAATTTGGGCGGCGAAGGCAAACCAGCGGGTAGCGGCGCTCCGCGCATCAGGTTCAAAGAGACCGCGCACGACACGCGCCCGGCGACTCTATCTCAGCGACGCGTTGATCGCATCCAGCGTCTTTGACCCCGGACACAGTTCCCGCTCCAGGAGCTCATTGAGCGGGCGGGCGGTGGTGCCGAGAACTTCGTGCAGTTCGCTCGCGTCATCGTCGATATACATGAGGCCGGTCGCGATCTCGCCAGCCACGCGCGCGCGCTCCAGCGTGGCGAGCGCCGCTGACCGGTCGCGGCAATCGTGACCGGCGTCGAGTTTGCGCAACGTAATCATTGAGCCGTCGTGCATCGTCACGGTCTGGCTGCCGCCCTCGGCATAGTCCGCCTCGATCGGCTCCCGTCCGGTGATGAAGTCGAGCGTGTTGACGGCGATATTGTGCTCGCGCACGTAGTCGAAGCTCTTGGTTGAGCCGGCGTGATTATTGAACGTGACACAAGGCGAAATGACGTCGATGAAGGCGGCCCCCTTGTGCTCAAACGCGGACTTGATCAGCGGCACGAGCTGGGCCTTGTCGCCGGAAAAGCTGCGCCCGACGAACGAGGCCCCGAGCTGGATCGCCAGGCCGACGAGATCGACCGGTTGCTCGAGGGCGTCTGCGCCCTTCTTGCTTTTTGAACCGCGGTCGGCAGTGGCCGAGAATTGTCCCTTGGTAAGTCCATACACCCCGTTGTTCTCGACGATATAGACCATGTTGACGGCCCGCCGCATGGCGTGGGCGAACTGGCCAAGTCCGATCGACGCCGTATCGCCGTCGCCGGAGACGCCGAGATAGATAAGGTCGCGGTTGGCCAGATTGGCGCCGGTGAGCACCGAGGGCATACGCCCGTGCACCGAGTTGAAACCGTGGCTTTGGCCGAGCATGTAGGTCGGCGTCTTGGAGGAACAGCCGATGCCGCTCAATTTGGCGATTCTGTGCGGCGGCAGACTCAATTCGAAGCAGGCGTGGATGATCGCGGCGCTGATGGCGTCGTGTCCGCAGCCGGCGCAGAGCGTCGACATCGAACCTTCGTAGTCGCGGCGCGTGTAGCCAAGCGCGTTGACCGCGATCGAGGGGTGATGAAACTTCGGCTTGCCGAGATAAGTCACGAAACACGCTCCAGTGTTTTCGCGGAAGCTGGGCGATGCAATCGGCCGGCGATCTCCCCGACAATGAAGCGGGCGGTAATCGGCATTCCGCCAAAATGAGGGATCGAAATGAGGTCCGCCGGCGCGAGTCCGAGATCGGTGGTCATGAGGGTGCGCATCTGCGCGTCGCGGTTCTGCTCGACGACGAACACCTGCTCATGCTCGCGGACGAATTGGGCGATCTCAGGCGCGAGCGGGAAGGCGCGAATGCGCAGCGTGTCGAGATGAAGGCCATCGCGTGCGAGAAGCGCCTGAGCCTCGTCCATCGCGGGCGCGGTCGATCCGTAGTGAATCACGCCGACACGGCTGGGCTTCGCCGCTCGCTTCAGCACCGGACGCGGCAGGAGGCTGCGCGCGGTCTCAAACTTGCGCAGCAGGCGCTCCATATTGTCGATGTAAGGAGCCGATTCCTCGGTATAACGGGCGAGGCGGTCGCGGCTGGTGCCCCGGGTGAAATAGGCGCCGCGCGTCGGATGCGCGCCAGGCAAGGTGCGGTAAGCGATTCCGTCGCCGTCGATGTCATTGTAGCGGCCGAATTCACGCGCCGTTTCGAGCTCCTCGCCGCTCAGCAGCTTGCCGCGGTCGTAGACGCGCGCATCGTCCCAGCGGAGCGGCGCGGTGAGATGGGAATTCATCCCGATATCGAGATCGAGCATGACGAACACCAGCGTCTGAAGCCGCTCGGCGAAATCAAACGCTGACGCGCCAAATTCGAACGCCTCCCCTGGTCCGTCGGGGATCAGGAGCACATGTTTGGTGTCGCCGTGCGATGCAAAAGCGGCAGCGAGAAGATCCGACTGCTGAGTACGCGTCGGCATGCCGGTCGACGGGCCGCCGCGCTGAACGTCGAACAGCACAACCGGAATCTCGGCGAAATAAGCGAGGCCGAAAAACTCCTGCATCAGCGAAATGCCGGGACCCGAGGTCGTCGTAAAGGCGCGCGCGCCGTTCCAGCCGGCGCCGACCGCGACGCCGATCGCGGCGATCTCATCCTCGGCCTGGACGATGGCGTAATTCTTCTTTTTCGTCGTTGGATCGACGCGATAGCGCGCGCAATTGCTCTCGAAGGCTTCGGCCAGCGAGGTTGAGGGCGTGATCGGATACCAGGCGCAGACCGTCGCGCCGCCATAAACGGCGCCCAAACCTGCGGCGAAATTGCCCTCAACCAGAATGCGGTCGCCTGCGGCGTCGCTCCGGCGGACGCGGACGCTAAGCGGACATTGGAAGCGCGACTGCGCGTCGTCGTGGCCGATTTTCAGCGCCTTCAAGTTGGCGTCGATCAGCTTGTCCTTGCCCTTGAACCGCTCGCGCAGCAGCGTCTCGATGACGCCGAGCTCGATGTCGAGCAGCGCAGCGAGCGCACCGACATAGACGATGTTCTTGTAAAGCTGGCGCTGTTTGGGGTCAGAATATTGCGCGGTGCAGATCTCGGTCAGAGGCATGCCCAGGGCCACGATGTCATCGCGGGCCAAAAGATGCGCAATCGGTCGAGTCGAATCGTAGAAGAGATAACCGCCGGGGTCGATCGAGGCTAGATCCTGCACGAAGGTCTGCGGGTTCATCGCGACCAGGATGTCGGCGCCGCCGCGCGCGCCCAGGAAAGCGGCTTCGCTCACCCGCACTTCGTACCAGGTCGGCAGCCCCTGGATGTTCGAAGGAAAGATGTTACGCGGCGCGATCGGTACGCCCATTCGCAGGATCGAACGCGCGAACAGGAGATTGGCGCTTGCCGATCCCGAGCCGTTGACGTTGGCGAAGCGAATAACGAAGTCGTTTACTGCTGCGATCGGCATGTTTGTCCGGCTTGGGCCATCTCGAGTGTGAACTTCATCATGTCCCAGGCGCCGGTCGGGCAACGTTCAGCGCAGAGGCCGCAATGCAGGCAGAGATCCTCGTCCTTGACCATCACCCGCCGGGTCTTGACCGGCTCCGAGACATAAATCGCCTGGGAAAGGTTGAGCGCCGGCGCGATCAGCGAACCGCGCAGCTCATCTTCAGGCGCGTTGGGCACGAAAGAGATGCAATCGATCGGGCATACGTCAACGCAGGCGTCGCACTCGATGCACAGCGGAGTGGAGAAGACGGTCTGCACATCGCAGTTGAGACAGCGCTGCGCTTCACCCAGAGCCTGCTTCAAGTCGAACCCGAGCTCGACCTCGGTCTGAATGTTCTTGAGCGCCACCGCGTTCCCGACATGGGGAACCTGAAACCGGCGGTCGAGCGTGATCGCGTTGTCGTATGACCATTCGTGGATGCCCATCTTCTGGCTCACGAGATTGGTCAAAGGGTGAGGCCGCGCACGCGGATCGTCGTCACGGCAGAAAGCGTCGATCGAGATCGCGGCCTCATGGCCGTGCGCGACCGCCGTGATAATATTCTTGGGGCCAAAAGCGGAGTCGCCGCCGAAGAAGACTTTGGGCAAGCTCGACTGAAACGTCACAGGGTCGACGGCGGGCAGGCCGTCGCGGCCGAAGGCGAGGCCAATGTCGCTTTCGATCCAGGGAAACGCGTTTTCCTGGCCAACCGCAATCAGGACGTCGTCGCATTCAATGACGACATCCGGCTCGCCCGTAGGCGCAAGCGCGCGACGTCCGCGCTCGTCTTTTTCGCCGCCATCGTCTCAAAGACGACGCCGGTGAGGCGACCGAAATCCTGTGTGAACGTCTTGGGCGCGAGGAAGTTCAGGATCTCGACGCCTTCGCGCATGGCGTCTTCCTTTTCCCACGGCGAAGCCTTCATCTCGGCGAAGCCGGAGCGCACGACGACCGTGACCTCGGCGCCGCCGAGACGGCGCGCCGTCCGGCAGCAGTCCATGGCCGTGTTGCCGCCGCCCAGCACGACCACGCGGCGGCCGATCGACGAGATATGGCCAAACGAAACGCTCGCCAGCCAGTCGATGCCGATATGGATGTATCTCACTGCTTCGCCGCGGCCGGGAATATCGAGGTTGCGCCCGCGCGGCGCACCGCAGCCGACGAAGATCGCGTCGTAGCCTTCGTTCATCAGCCCCTTGAGGCTATCGATGCGTCGTTCGGCGATGAACTGGCCTCCGGTCGACAAAGCGTAGCCAACCTCCTCGTCAATCACTTCGTCAGGCAGCCGAAACTTCGGAATTTGACTGCGCATCATGCCGCCGGCGCGTGCGTCGGAATCGAACACGATCACTTCATAGCCGACCGCGGCCAGATCGCGCGCGACTGTCAACGACGCTGGGCCAGCGCCGACGCAGGCGACGCGCTTGCCGTTCCGCCTGACCGGCGCGCCTGGGAGGTGCGCGGCAATGTCGTGCTTGTGATCGGCGGCGACCCGCTTCAGCCGGCAAATCGCGACCGGCTGCTCCTCGAGACGCCCCCTGCGGCAGGCAGGCTCGCAAGGACGGTCGCATGTCCGCCCCAAGATGCCCGGGAACACATTCGACTTCCAATTGATCATGTACGCGCTGTCGTAATCGCCCTCGGCGATCTTGCGGATGTATTCGGGGACCGGAGTGTGCGCGGGGCACGCCCACTGACAATCGACCACCTTGTGGAAGTAACTGGGATCCGAGACGTCCGTCGGTTGCACGACCGTTTGTCCTCCCGCCCGCGTCCTGGGCGCCAAGATGTCG
This sequence comes from uncultured Alphaproteobacteria bacterium, assembly GCA_963820095.1. GTDB lineage: Bacteria > Pseudomonadota > Alphaproteobacteria > Rhizobiales > Beijerinckiaceae > Roseiarcus. The sequence continues at coordinate 8,915 of CAWFZA010000001.1, read as the reverse complement.
AAATCCATCGTTAAGCCAACCTTGAGGCAGAACGTTTAAAATTGGATTTGGGAGCCGACAAAAGATCGTGAAGTCGGTGTTTCTTCGCCATTTTTGCATCAATTGAGCCGCGCGAACCGCGCTAAGCGCTCAAATTGCCTCCCTCGTGCGCGGCCGTGGACCTAAAGTCGGTAGCCTAGGTCACGGGACATCCGGGTCCAGCATATACTGACTGACGCCGGTAATCCAGTCCCCGGCGCGAACGGCCCGGCGAACTGGCAGAAGCGCTGACGCCCCGAAATCGCTAGGAAAATCAATCTGAGGATCGCCTTCCTCGGTTTGAGTGAGCATTTCACGGCAAATTGCGTGGTTTGCATGCAAAGAGCGCGTCCTCTTCCCAAATGCAGGCGTGTCTGCCCTCAAAGTGGAGCCGAGCAGTCAGGCTTGTCCGATCATCGCACCGGCAAGTCACCACAGCATCGTCCAGGGCAGGGCGCTGGCTTCGGGGGAATCGGCGGACGGCTGGCAATCCAGAAGCACCTCGCGTAGCCCGTGCCCATCCGGGCTGCCGCGCTCGAGCAATTCGTTCATCTTGCGCAGGCGCCGCACGAGCGTCTTCATGAACCCGACGGCACGTTCCGGGTTCTCCTCGATCGCGGAGACGAAGTCCTGATAGGAGGCGGCGAGGCATTCCGTGTCACAGGCCGCAGTGACGGTCGCGGATCGCGGGCCTGGATCGATCAGGCTCATTTCGCCAAATACCTCGCCGGTCTCAAGCTTGCCGACAGTCTGGGCTTTGTCACCCCGGCCGACGGCGACATGGACCATCCCGCTCACGATGAAGAACGCGGTGTCGCCCTCCTCGCCCTCGCGGATGATCGTCTCTCCGGCCTTGAACGCAACCTTTTGCATGGAGCCTCCACAGGCGCTTCGAGCTCGGCGACCTCGATTGTATCAGGTCCTTAGCACGACTGCGGCGGGGCGAGTGCGCAAACGGCGGGCGCCACTCGCCTATTCCTCGAACCGTTCGCTCGTCCCTGCTGGCTTGGCCGGCGCGATCGACGCATCCGGCTTCTGCGCGTCCGAGCCGAGATCGCGAAAGCGGTTGACGATCGGATAGCGCCGGTCGCGGCCGAAGTTCTTCGGCCCCACCTTGACCCCCGGCGCCGACTGGCGGCGCTTGTATTCGGCGAGATAGAGCAGGCGCTCAACTCGGCGCACCGTCTCCAGATCGTAACCTTCGGCCACGATGTCGGCGACGCGCATCTCTCTTTCGACGAGGCCCCGCAGAATGCCGTCAAGCACCGGATAGGGCGGCAGCGAATCCTCGTCCTTCTGGTTCTCGCGCAGTTCCGCGCTCGGGGGCTTCACGATGATGTTCTCGGGGATCACCTCGCCGTCCGGCCCGAGCGCGCCCTCCGGTTTCCAGCGATTGCGCAACGCGGCGAGACGAAAGACCTCCATCTTGTAGAGGTCCTTGATCGGGTTGAAGCCGCCGTTCATGTCGCCGTAGAGCGTGGCGTAGCCGACGGACATTTCCGACTTGTTGCCGGTCGTCACCACCATCGCGCCGGTCTTGTTGGAGATGGCCATCAGGATGAGGCCGCGCGCGCGGCTCTGGATGTTCTCTTCGGTGATGTCGCGCGCTCGGCCCTCGAATATCCGCGCGAGCGCATGCTCCACGCCCTCGACCGGCTCGGCGATCGGCACAATGTCGTAGCGGAGGCCGAGCGCCTTCGCGCATGCGGCCGCGTCCGAAAGCGATTCGTTCGAGGTGAAGCGGTAAGGCAGCATCACCGCGTGCACGCGCTCGGCGCCGAGCGCATCGACCGCCATCGCCGCGCATAAAGCCGAATCGACGCCGCCGGAAAGGCCGAGCACGACGCCCGGGAAGCGGTTGTTCTCGACATAGTCGCGCAGACCCATGACGCAGGCGGCGTAATCCGCTTCGTCTCCCTCCTCGACCGTTTCGCGCGGACCCTCCACACAGCGCCAGCCGGCCTCGCTCTTTTCCCAGACCGTGCGCGCCACCACGCGCCGGAAGGCCGGCAATTGCGCGCCAAGGCTGCGGTCGGCGTTGAGCGCGAACGAGCCGCCATCGAACGCGAGCTCGTCCTGACCCCCGACCATGTTGAGATAGATGAGCGGCAGCCCGCTTTCGACGACGCGCGCGACCGCGATGGTCTGGCGGATCATGAGCTTGTCGCGTTCGTAAGGCGAGGCGTTGGGAACGAGCAAAATCTCGCCCCCCGTTTCGAGGATGCATTCGACGGGGTCGGGGCCCCAGATGTCCTCGCAGATGGGGACGCCGACGCGCGCGCCACGAAAGACGATCGGTCCTGGCGACGGTCCGGCTGCGAAGACGCGCTTCTCGTCGAAAACGCCGTAATTGGGCAGGTCAACCTTGAACCGCACCGATTCGATCCGCCCGCCGTCGAGGAGCGCCACGGCGTTGTAGAGGTTGCCGTCCTCGACCCAGGGCAGGCCGACCAGGGTCGCCGGCCCGCCGTCGGCGGTGTCGCGCGCCAGCTCCTCGCAGGCCGCACGGCAGGCCTCCTGGAATGCTGGCTTGAGCACCAGGTCCTCGGGCGGATAGCCCGAGAGATAGAGCTCCGGCGCCATCACGATATCCGCGCCGAAGGCGGCCGCCTCCTTTCGCGCTTTGCGCAGGCGATCGCGGTTGCCCGCGATATCGCCGACGATCGCGGCGATCTGGGCGAGCGCAATGACGAGGCGGTCGCTGATGGGAGCGGGCATGCCGGAATGTTTGCCTTACCGAGAGAGGAGGCGCAATCGGCGGGGAGTCACCCCTCGACCCGAGCGGGCGCCGGGCGTTCCTCGCGAGGGAAGCGTTCTGCTTCGACGCCGCCGTGAGAACGCCCGCCCACCCAGGCCTCGACCCGCGCGCCGACCCAGTCGAGGAGGCGCTGCGTTGCGTCGGCGCAAAAACTCTTCATCTCCATCGCCCGCTTCTCGACGAGCCGCCACGAGCACCAAGCGAGCGCGAACGAGATCCCGCCCGCGGCAAGGACCATCGCGGCCAGCGGCATGTTGGGGAATAGAAGCGCCAGCGTCTGCTGAACAGGGAAGGCGTAGATGTAAATTCCGTAGGAATAGTCGCCCCAGGCGTTCACTTTGCGGATCTTCCCGCGCGGCAGATAGGCGAGATGCAGAAGGAATGGGGCGGAGCATAACAGATAGACCGCGAAAGCGAGGTCCCGGTCGATGAGGGCGGCGCCAAAGACCAGAAGTGGCAGCGCGACGAAGCTCGCCCAGCTCAACGACGCCTTGTCCCGCCAGAAATAAAGGGTGGCCCCCATGAAGAACATGAAGACTGCGACGTCGACGTTGTTGATCTCAACCCCTTGCGAAAAGTGGCGCACGATCGGCACGTAGAGAAAGAGCGCGACAATCGGCGCGACGATCTTGAGCGCCGGCACGCGCAAGGCTGGCCGCCAAGAGAAGGCGAGCCAGCCGGCGGCGCACAACACATACATTTTCAGTTCGACTGGCAGCGTCCAGAGCGAGCCGTTGAACGCTCCTTTCAGCGGATTGCTTTCGAAGACGCCGGGCAGCGTGTAGCGGATGCCGTTGAACAGCGTCGCCCCACGCCAAAAATAGGTCCAGGTCTCTTTCGATGCGTAGTAATCCTTCGCCGGCATCGTCGAGAGCAGCGGCGCGAGGACAAACACGGTCAGGGGCAGGCAGAGCCATAAGGCGGGATAGAGCCGAAGCGCGCGCGCCCAGAGAAAATGGTTGAGGTCGCCGCGCTGGAACAAGCTTGCGGTCACGAGAAAACCGCTCGTCACGAACAACCAGTCGAGCGCGATTGGCCCGAAGGCGCGCCCGATATGGGCTAGAAGGAAATCCTGCTCGGATGGGCCGAGGCCCAGCATAGGCCCGCTATGTGCGAGAACGACGGTCAGCGCAGCCATCAACCGGAGAAGCGAAAAATTGTTGTCGCGGGAGCGTGCGTAGTCCGAGAGGCGCATCAGGCCCCCATCCGGCGACCCGGGTCGACGCGAGCCGTCACTCGGCCGCTCGGACCGGCCGCTCAGGCGCCGCGAGCCTCTCCGCCTTCAGAAGATCGGCGACCATGAAGGCCATTTCGATCGCCTGCTCCGCATTGAGGCGCGGATCGCAATAGGTGTGATAGCGATCGTGCAGATCCGCTTCCGAGATCGCGCGGGCTCCGCCGGTGCACTCAGTGACGTTCTTGCCCGTCATTTCGAGATGGACGCCCCCGGCGTAGACGCCCTCGGCGCGGCAGGCGGCGAAGAAGTTGCGCACTTCCTGGGCGATGCGCTCGAGCGGCCTCGTTTTGTAGCCGCTCGAGGTCTTGATCGTATTGCCATGCATGGGGTCTGAGACCCACAACAGCTTGCGGCCCTCGCGTTTGACCGCGCGCAAGAGCGGCGGCAGGGCGGCCTCAAGTTTGTCCGCGCCGAAACGGCAGATCAGCGTGAGCCGGCCCGGTTCCTCCTGGGGATCGAGGATCTCGATCAAACGCACGAGCTCGTCCGGACTGAGCGAAGGGCCGCATTTGAGTCCGATCGGGTTCTTCACGCCCCGGCCAAATTCGACATGGGCGCCGCCGAGCTGGCGCGTCCGGTCGCCGATCCAGATCATGTGGCCTGAGGTCGCGTAATAGTCGCCAGAGGTCGAATCGAGCCGCGTCATCGCTTGCTCGTACCCCAGCAACAGAGCCTCGTGCGAGGTGTAGAAGTCGGTAGACCGCAGCTCCTGGTGCGCTTCGGCGTCGAGGCCGATCGCGCGCATAAATCCGAGCGTCTCGGTGATCCGGTCAGCGAGTTCCTGATAGCGTCCGGATTGCGGGCTATCCTTGACGAAACCCAGCATCCAGCGGTGGACGTTTTCGAGGTTGGCGTAGCCGCCATTCGCGAAGGCGCGCAAAAGGTTAAGCGTCGCCGCGGACTGGCGATACGCTTCGAGCTGCCGGCGCGGGTCGGGCTCCCGCGCCGCGGCTGTGAACTCGATGTCGTTGACGATGTCGCCGCGATAAGCCGGCAAGCTGACGTCGTCGATCGTCTCCAGGTCGGACGACCGGGGCTTCGCGAACTGGCCGGCGACGCGGCCGACTTTCACGATGGGCGACGCGGCGGCGAAGGTCATGACCACCGCCATCTGCAGGAACACCCGAAAGAAATCGCGGATGTTGTCGGCCGAATGTTCGCCGAAACTCTCGGCGCAATCGCCACCCTGCAACAGGAACAACTCGCCCGCGGCCGCTTTGCCAAGCGCCTTCTTGAGCTTGCGCGCTTCGCCGGCAAAGACCAACGGAGGATAGCCCGCAAGCTGGCGCTCGGCCTCGGCCAGCGCCGCGGGGTCGGCATAGACCGGCGCTTGCGCGACAGGCTTCATCCGCCAACTATCCGGGGTCCATCGTTGGTTCAGCATGGTCCAGGCAACCGAAGAAGCGGCAGCGCAGCCGCTGATTGAAAGACAGCGCTCTATATACAGTGCGACGCTTAAGGCCAATATGCCGATTTTCGAGGCAGGCCTGCGTTTTTGTCGAACGTCTACGGCGTGGACCAGCGCCTAAGCGCGGCCGAGCCCGTCCTGCTTCGCGCCCACAACCCTCATTCCTTGGCCACACTGATGTCGGGCGCGGCCGGATTCTTCATGCCCACGACGTGATAACCCGCGTCGACATGGAGGATTTCGCCGGTTACGCCGCGCGACATCGGCGACAAGAGGTAGACCGCGCTCTCGCCGACCTCGTCGATCGTGACCGTGCGGCGCAGAGGCGAGTTGTACTCGTTCCAACGCAATATGTAGCGAAAGTCGCCAATTCCGGAGGCGGCGAGCGTCTTGATCGGGCCGGCAGAGATCGCATTGACGCGAATGGCCTTCTCGCCCAGATCGGCCGCGAGATAGCGAACGCTGGCCTCGAGCGCCGCCTTGGCGACGCCCATCACGTTATAGTGCGGCATCCACTTCTCGGCGCCGTAATAGGTCAGGGTGAGCATGGCGCCGCCCTTGGGCATCAGCTTCTCGGCCCTTTGGGCGACCGCCGTGAACGAATAGCAGGAGATGGCGAGCGATCTGGTGAAATTGTCTTCCGTAGTGTCGACGTAACGACCCGTGAGCTGATCCTTGTCGGAAAACGCGATGCAATGGACGACGAAGTCGATCGCGCCCCACAATTTCTCCGCTTCCGCGAACACCTTGTCGATCGTGGCCCCGTCGGTGACGTCGCAATGGCCGAGCAGCGGGGCGCCCAGTTCCTGCGCCAGCGGTCGAACGCGCTTTTCCAGCGCGTCGCCCTGAAACGAAAACGCGAGTTCCGCGCCCGCCGAATGAGCGGCCTTGGCGATGCCCCAGGCGATCGAACGATTGTTCGCCACGCCCAGGACGACCCCGCGCATGCCGCGCATGACCCCCGCGCTCGCGCCGACTGGGAGGGTCTGTTCCATCAAGGCCTCATGCGTCCTGGCTGGCAATTCGACTACGCCCGCGCCGCGCTGGGTTTAGCCTTGCGGAACAGGCATTGGAAGGAGAAGGCTTTCGTCAATTCTCACAAAATGTGTGGGTTTGCTCGCACACGTGCTTGGAACCTCGGCGTCTTAAGGGTAGAATTCTTACTTGGCGTTAACGTTTGTTGAGGCCCAAGCAAATTCTCGGTGACGCAGTGCCGCCGTTAAGCGACAGTTTGGCCGACCAGTCTGACCTGCGCCAGTTCGGCGATTGCGCTGACGCGCGACGACAGGCTGCTGCTCGACCAGGCTTCCGCGGCCGCCCTGGTTGATCGACTGTTCAGACAGGCCTCCCTCGAAGCGGTGGGCGCGGGCGTTCGATACGACGCGGGCGGGGCGGCTCGCGACGACGCGCGCGTGCGCGCGTTTGGCCAATTTGTTCGCCTTCATCGCCGACATGTTCGCCGCCTTGCCCTGGACGATGGGGAGCCGGTCTGGGACGAGCATGCGGAAAGCGTCCGCGGCAAAACGCCCACGAGCGAAATCGGCATGGCGGCCGCCGTCCGCGCGCTGCCCTTGGAGCTCAGAGAGGCGCTGCTGATCGTGGTGCTTGCCGGTTTCACCCACAAGGAAGCGGCTTCGGCTCTTGATATCTCGCTGGCCACCTTGATCGTCCGGCTGACCAAGGCCCGCGAGCGGATTGCGGCCTTGATCCGCCCGCTTGCCGCGGCGGCGCCGAGGACAGCTCCGCACTTGCGCGTGGTCAAGTGATGGAGGCTTGGCGCATCGCGGATCTGCACGCCTACGTGGACGAGTGCCTCGAACCTGACGAGCGCGTGATGTTCGAGCAGCAGATGGCGCAGGATCCAGCCTTGGCGCGTCGCGCCGCGCTATGGCGCGCCCATAACAGCGCAATTCGCTCGGCCTTCGACGTCGAGGGCGCGAAAGCCTTTTCGATCAGCGCCGTTCGGCATCAGAACGAGACGTTCGGCAGGGCTCGACGGTCGGCTGCGGTCAGCGGCAGGCCGCTTTACGACGAGCCGACGCAACCCTCATCAACTAGAATTGTGGACGCCTCGCGGTTTTCGGCTGAGGCCGCTGCGTCCGTCGCCGTGCGACCCTCGCCCGCGTGGCGCCTGGGAGCTGGCCGCGTTGGCCGTCTGCCTTGCCTTCGCTTGGACGCCGGCCGCGACCGTCGTCCCCGCCAAGGCCTTGGAGAGGCCGGCGTTGCGGCTTTCCAGGCCTTCGCTCGCCCAGGGGTCGAGCCAGTCGAATTCGCGACGAGCGACACGACCGCTGCTGAAGCCTGGCTGATGGCGCGGCTCGCGCGCCCCGTCCATCTTCCCGCGACGCCTTCCGCCATCAGGCTCGTGGGAGCGCGGATCGCTCCTTATCCGGGCAGCCCGGCGGCCTTTCTGGTCTACAAATCGCAGGACCGGCCTGTCGGTTTGTTGATCCAGTCATTTGATGCGCCTGCGACCGTTGCGCCCCAACTTCTCGCAGCCGCCGATGGCCGCATGGCAGCGGTATGGACGTGGGGTACCCAAGGATTCGCCCTGGTTGGCGACCTGGGCGCTGTCTCATTGCTGAAGATTGCGATCGATTTTTTCGATCCGCCGGCCGAGGCCCCTCAGATCGCGCCGGAGCGAGGCTGATACGGCTTTTTATCCCGCATCTTCTGCATCAAGGCGATGAGTTCCGGGTCTGGCTCGCTGGGCAGGACGATGCGAAGCGTCGCCAGCAAATCGCCGGCGACTTGTTCGGCGCCGCCAGGAAGACCTTTGCCCCGCAACCGCAGCACGCGACCGCCGTTAGCGCCCGGAGCGATCGAGACTTCGACCTCGCCGCCTAACGTTGGCGCCCTCACGCGCGCGCCCAAAATGGCCTCGTACAGGGTGATCGGCAGGTCGAGCCGCAGATCGCGTCCCTCCACCTTGAACAGGGGATGAGCAGCGTATCGAATGGTCACGATGACATCGCCGGGCGTTCCGCCGCGACGGCCGGGATGGCCCTGACCGCGCAACCGAATGGATTTCCCCTCTTCGATGCCAGCGGGGACTGCGACGTCCAGCGTCTTTCCTGTCGGCAAGGCGACCCGCATCGACCCACCCTGCGCGATCGTCGCCAAGGGAACCGCGACGGAGACGCCGATATCTTCCCCCTTGGCGGACTGGGCGCGCGCGCGGGTGCGCCGGGCGAACAATTCGGCCAGGATGTCCGGGTCGATTGAACCGCTTTCGGTCGAAGCCGCCGGCGCCGAAATCGAAGCCGAAATTGCGAAAGTCCCCGCGACCCCCGGCCCCGGCGTGCTGGCCGAAACTGCGAACTGCGGCGCGCGCGGCTTACCCGTCCACCGTCGATCTCGCCGCGATCGAATGCTTTGCGCTTCGTCTCATCGCCAAGAATTTCGTAGGCGGAGCCCACTTCCGCGAAGCACTCTTTCGCCTTTGGCTCTTTGCTCTGATCGGGGTGATACTTCTTGGCGAGCTTGCGAAACGC